>NZ_PVTS01000001.1 GCF_003003035.1 Marinilabilia salmonicolor
TATGCAGTAGAAATTACAGATCCCTTAACTGGCAATACTTACACAGAAACTTTACTCTTAAACGAGGAACAAAAAAGACTTGCAGATCTCTTTGGATTTTAATTTGGGTGTCCCAGTGCGGAACTCAGGAGACAATCTATATAATAAAAGTGGGGAGTGGTTTTCGTTCAACTGAAAACTACTCCCCTCTTTCTTTTGAGGTAACCTTTACTTTGTATTCAACATTACCTGGACTTTTTACCCCAGAAAGTTGCGTTCAGGTTTTTCTCTGTTCCTGCATAAACGAAAGTTACTCGTCTTGGGGTAGCTTCCCAATCCACTTCGCGTTCAACACAGACAATGACATTGCCCAGTGTGAGTTGCTTTTTTTCTTCATCGTAACTCCAATTTCCTGTTAGGGCGCCGGACATTGTGCCATCGGCATTAAGGGTGAGTGATGAGGCAGTGTTTTGTTGGGCGTATTTGTATTCAAGTTTGATGTGTTCCCATTTCCCAATTAGTGAATCTCTGGTTATGGTACCGTAATCAGGTACTGCAGCATAACGCTGAGGCAGAGCCAGGGGCCACAGGTTATCGGGCTCACTTGCAGAGGCCGGACACCATACAATCTTGCGGACGTGTCCCATCATTAGCGCGTTGGATGCAGGAATGCCCGGGACATCTTTTGGCAGTCTTCCCTGCGACATATAGAACCATTCATCCGTATCTTCATGTTGAAAAATGGCGCAATGTGAGATTCCTACCCATCCTGGGCTGAGATTGAATTTGTAGGGGTGGGTTACAATGGGGTAACTGTCTCCCCGTCCGTTGGTAAAGTTGCGCCCTGTAATGTCGTAATACGGGCCTTCTATGTTTTCGCTTCTGACCACGCGTGTATTGTAAGGTACATCAAGACCATCATAAGCCATAAACAAATAGTAATAGCCATCCTTGTAAATCACTTCAGGTGCTTCGCTGGCCTGCCAGCGCGAAGAGGCTGTACGCGTGCCAATTCTTTGTCCATATCGGGCTGTCAACTCACTTACACTGTTTGCATAAGGTGCACCCAAAGTGTTCAAGGGTTTTCCAGTTGTTGCATCTACTTCCAATAGTGCAAAACCACTGTGCCAGGAGCCGTGTATCAGGTAATGTTTTCCTTCGGGGGACACAATGTACGTTGGATCAATGGCGTTGTAGTAAAAATAAGCACTCCAGTCATTTGTGCTGGAGCGACTGTAGTCCAGACCAAGGTCAGAAGAGGACGTTGTAACAAACCCTTTGTCTTCCCATACTGCACCGGCCGGGTCGGTTGATTCGCACATTCCAATAAAGGCCCGTTCTGTCCAGCTTCCATCAAAAGCGGATGTTGTGGGATTTCCGGTTTTAATGTAATTATGAATAACGATGCTGTAGTACATGCGTAATTTTTCCTGACCACCTACATTGACTCGCCGGACAACCGGTGCCCAGTAACCGTATTGGATTTCTTCTTCGGGGATGGCATCCAATCCCATTCCTGAGCGTATAGAATTGAGGGAATCGGCTACCCAGGAAGGGGGATCATAGAATGGTCCGCCTACCCATTGCCAGTTTACCAAATCTTTGGAACGTTTTCCCTGAAAATGACCATGCCCTTCATGTTCATTGCCATATGAGGCATCAGTGCCATACATATAGTAGTAACCGTCGTAATAGGCAACGGAGGGGTCATGAACATTGGCCAGATTCCACTCACTTCTGTTCGCCCATGATGCTATTGGTGAATAGTCGTCGGCGTAAGTGGGGATGGACCATTCGGTTTCAGTCTCAGTCCCGTTTTCATCATCTCTGGGGTCCACTTCGTCGTCTTCGCACCCTGCAAATAACAGTGTCGTTAGGATGGCAGACAAAAACAGTAAATACTTCAATCTCATGATAAAATGTTTTTGGAAAAAAACTTCCTTATCAACGTTTACTGGTAAGTTGATAAGGAAGTTTCTAAATTAAGCAGATATTTTCTACTCTAACTCAACAACCGGTCGGATGTTGTATTTCTCTTTGAAGGCAGGTGCATTATCTACGCTCTTGTTTGCTGAGTTTCCTTCAAGATTTGGATTGGCATTGAGTATGTTTTGGAAAAGCGGGAAATATTCATGTCCCGGGTTGTAAGACTGGAATGATGAACCACTGGCTGTTTCAGCTGTAACAACATCTGTGTTTGCGATGATGTCGCCTGCTTCATTCTTTGGAGCCAGCATGTAATATCCATGTTCAATTAGTTGATTCAGTCTTGATTGATCGTAAAAGAAGCCCCAGCGGATCAAATCGATTCCCCGGCCGTTTTCGCAACCGAATTCTTTCGGTCGTTCTACGTTGGCTATTTGTTCGAACAGATGATCGGCAGATGGAAAATCTGACAGTTCAAGATCCGGTAAAGCTACGCGGCGACGAACCTGATTAATATAATCGATGGCTGTCTGTGTGGGGCCATTGATTTCGTTTTCGCATTCTGCTGCCCGCAACAGAACATCACTGTAACGCATCAGACGCAGGTTGACTCCGCACTGCAACCCGTTGGTAATGTTTGGATAGATATTGTTCCTTGCATTGGTCCATTTTGCGATGGAGATACCGCCCTGGGCACTGTTGGACAATGGCGTTTTGGTGATCTCTTCCTGATAAACAATATTACTGCGGGGATCTCCGTTGGGATAGGCATCGGTCGCCTGGTCGGTATAATTGCTGTACTCGTCTTCGTAGGTAACCAAAGTCCAGTATAATCGAGGATCGAGTCGGCCATCAGTGGAGGTTTCTTCTTTAAACAGATTGTACAACCAGGGAGATCCTGCCAGGTCACCCCAGCTACCCAGCTCCTGAGAAGCGTAGTTGCTTTCCACAGCATGCCCCTGAGTTGCTTCTGAACTGATATTTACCGGAGTCCATTCTTCGTCGGTACCTCCTGTCCCGAAATCCATAAACTGAACTTCGAAAAGGCTCTCAGCATTGTTTTCCGTATCTTCCTTGAAGTTGTCACCATAGTTGTTCATCAGCTCATAATGTCCATATACTCCGGCAATGATGTCTTGTAGTATGGGATATGCTTCAGTGAATTTGTGACGGAACATGAGAGCACGGGCCATATATCCTGCAGCGGCACCGGAGGTGGCACGTCCTTGAGCCCATTCGCCACCTTCATCGCGTGATGGCAGCATGTCCATTGCCTTTGAAAGGTCGGCTTCTATTTGGTCAAAGATCTCATCCTGAGTGCTGTTGGATGCAAACATGGTATTCATGTCTGAATAAGATTCATAGTCCGTAATCAATGGCACAGTCTGGTAGTAGGTGGACAAATGATAGTAGGCCAAAGCTCTGAGGAAAAGTGCCTGTCCGGCTATCTGATTATACGAATCTTCAGACATTTCAACATCATCAACCTTTGACAATATATAGTTTGTACGATTCACTACATGGTACCAGTCGCGATAGGGCCACATGTCACCAATTTCGTTAGTGCCGGGAGAATTCAGCCGGTCGTAGTCGATATACCATTGTTGAGAGGAATTCCAAACTTCGTCTCCACGCACTGCATCCAGTGTGTAACCGACACGGGCAAATGAGCCTTCAAGACGAATTCGGTTATAGGCAGCGATAACAACTTCCTGCAGTTCTGATTCAGAATCGCCAAAATCGACAGTTGTCTGTTCGTTCGGGTTCGTAACATCGAGCTGGTCATCGCAGGCTGTCAGTCCTCCGATGAGTGCCAATATTAGAATGAATATATTTAAATTTTTCATGTTGATCTTATTTTAGATTGTTTTTAGAAGGACAAGTTAACCCCAAACATAACGGTTCGTGGTGTTGGATAAGAAGCATAGTTGTAACCGGGCGTAAATGTTCCTCCGGCGAAATCAACGTTATATCCTTTGTATTTAGTTATGGTAGCCAGGTTTTGTCCGGTTGCATATACACGGACATTGCTGATATAACCATTAAACCACCTGTCCGGGAAGTTATATCCTAAAGTGACGTTAGCAATTTTCAGGTATGATGCATCCTGGATGAAACGTTCGCTGAACATATCATTGGTGATGGCAGCATCGGCATTGTATGCGACACGGGGCACATCGGTATTGGTGTTATCCGGTGTCCAGGCATTCAACAGGTCAACACTTTTGTTCAGTGTTCGGTAGGATCCACGCAACGTCATGTCAACAAAGTCCACAGCTTTAAACCCTGCAGCACCAAATGTGGAGATGCTCAAATCGAAATTTTTCCATTCAACGCGTGCATCCAGCCCGAAATTGACGTCCGGTAAGCCACTGCCAAGAATCTTACGGTCGGCATCAGTGATTTTACCGTCGGGAACCGGGTTACCGTTCTCATCTACGGTGCCATCCTCTGATGCAATATCAGCGTATATGACATCACCAGGTTTGGCGTCTGGCCGATTGACGAGTTGGCCTTCTGAATTAGTATAGTTATCTATCTCGGCTTGAGATTGATAGATTCCTTCATAAACATAGCCGTAGAATTCACCTACTTCGCGACCAACCTCTGTTCGGGTGTAGCCATCAATTCGGGATTCGCCTGAAACGCCCAGGTTTGTTACTTTGTTTTGAAGGGTTGACGCGTTTGCAGTAATCTCATACTTTACAGCATGTTGACGATTGCGATATGAAATAAGGAATTCAAGTCCTGAGTTTTCCATCGTCGCCGCGTTCATCTTTACAAATTCATTGGTTACACCGGCACTGAATGGAACTCTTACATCATAATGCAGGTCTTCTGAAGTTGATTTATACCAGTCGAAAGTAAATTCCAGTTTATTGTTAAACATGCCCAGATCAAGACCTACGTCAATGGTTTTCTTCTTTTCCCAGCGCAGCGTCGGATTAACATAGTAGGATACTGCAGAACCGGTAACTTTATTGTTGGCAAAACTATAGGTATAATCCCCTCTTTGCATCGTAGTTGCGTATTCGTAGGGACCTAAGTTTGTGTCATTACCGAGTTCACCATAACTACCGCGAACTTTAAACATGTTGATGATTGATTCATCAACAGGGAAGAAATTTTCACGCTCAATGCGCCATCCGGCAGATGCCGACTTGAAAAATTCCGAACGATCTACCGACAGACGGCTTGATCCATCGCGACGACCGGTTAATGAGATAAGGTATTTGCCGTCGAAATTGTAATTCACACGGCCGATATAGGAAGCCAGTAAGTCTTCTCTTTCGTAGGTTGAAGCCTGGGTGTCTGCAGCGTTTCCTACCTGCAGGAAGTATGGTTCAGGCATATTGTTGCCTATTCCTGTGAGCGTGTGTTCGGTGTTGCGCTCAAAAGTCTGACCAAGAACAGTATTTATCTGATGACGTCCAAAGGAAGCATCGTAATTGATATAGTTTTCGATAAGTGCTGCGCTATAGCTACGATATCCTTGTGTCAGAACTTCATTGCTTTTTGACAGATAGTTTGTAGTACTCTGAATAAATGCAGGTACAAAAGTAAAATCCTTTGCAGTGGTTTTGCTGTACGACACATTCAGGTTGTAGTTAAATTTGTGGTTGTCACTTTGACGCCCCAACATGTCAATCAGGTCAACTTTTGCAGATCCGGAAGCAACGAAACGGTCAACTACCGAGTTCCTCTCCAAAAGACCATTAGTAAGCAGAACGTTGGTAACCCGCAGGTCTCCATGTACATCGTCGTAGTAGGTACCATAACCAAAAGAGTCGTATCGGTATTGTGAAGCTGCCGATAATTTGTCGTCCAGCACCCATGTTGATTGATCGTAAGCTTTGATGGTTGGGGGGGTAATCAGCGCTGAGGCCATCACGGGAAATTGTTGACCATAGAGGCCTTCTACGTACTCATTGGCGTTACTCAGGGCCATATTGTCCTGGTTACTGTGACTATAAACTAAACTGGTCTTGATTTCGAGGAATTTAACGCTCATAGTATTGTTGGCGCGGGCAGTGTAACGCTCGAAGTTAGGTCCTGCTCCTTCAATGGTTCCTTCCTGACTGTAGTAATCAAGGGCTATGTTGTAGGTGTTGTTAGCGCCACCTCCCGAGAAGTTAACGTTGTGGTTCTGGCGAATCCCTGTTTTGAAGGCCTCGTCCTGCCAATCGGTGTTAACTACGTTGGGGTCAATGTATTTGGAGCTATTCGGGTCATATCCTGCCGGAACATCCATATTGCTGTTCCCATAAGCCATGGTTACGTATTCTCCATATTGTTTGGAGTCCATAACTTCATAGACTCCGTCTTCTACCTGGTCGATACCATAGTAGCCGCTGTAGTCTATTCTTAGTGGTTGCTCTTTTTTACCTTGCTTAGTGGTGATAATGATTACACCGTTGGCCGCACGTGAACCGTAAATAGCAGCTGCAGAGGCATCTTTTAAAACCTGAAGGCTTTCGATGTCATTTGGTGAGAAGTCGCGGATGGTAGTTCCCATGGGTACTCCATCAACAACATAAAGCGGATTGGAATTACCAAAGGTGCCGATACCTCGAACACGCACTGAGGGGTCTGCACCCGGTTGCCCGTCAGAAGTGATGCGAACACCGGCCACTTTTCCCTGTAGCATGGTGGAAATGTTTGATTTGGATACTTTTTTCATCTCTTCGGTATCCACAACGGCTACAGAACCTGTGAGGTCAGCTTTACGCTGTGTTCCGTATCCTACTACTACCACCTGATCGAGTTGTCTTATATCTGAAACCAATGTGATGGTTCCCATGTTAGTGGTCCCGTTTACGCTGATCTCAGTACTTTCAAATCCAATAAAGGAAATTTTAAGTGTAGCATCAGCAGGAACAGATAGTGAGAAGTTTCCATCAATGTCGGTAATCGTACCATTGGTGGTACCAGTTTGTTGTACGGTGGCGCCGGTAAGGGGTTCGCCTTCCTCATCAATGACTTTGCCCGTTACAGTTATATTGTCTGCCTGCAGCATAGCAGTCTGCTCGCTATCGCTGTTCCTTTCTGCGAAAGTGGCTGTTGAGAAGGCCAGCATTCCTAAAAGGATTAAAAAAATATATTTCATCAGTATATAATTTTGTTTATGTTTTGTTTTTCTTTTCGTAATGATTATTCAACTGATGCTATATCGATATAACATCCATCAATTGTGATTGCACAATTCAAATTTGAACTGTCTATGGTTATCCCCTCGTACAATTGGAAATGTGTATCGCCATTAGCATAAGTAACATCGTAACGAACATTTGCGGTTCCGTCTCCTGCGTTGGTCACTGTAACCTCTATGTAAGAACCATCCAGGTTTTCAGCAAACACGTCGAAATTCCAGTCATTGGTCGCCGTTGCTGTACTGTAACCGTCACCCCATCCGAAATTGTCCATCCGAACAACTGCATACTCTGTCAGGTCGGCTTTGCGAAGAACTATTATTGGAGAATTCCAGTTATTGGCCTCCGTTGAGTATAGGTCCATTTTGAATGTCTTTGATGAACCTGAAGCAACATTGTACTCATTTGAAAAGGCTGACCAGAATGCGGACGATAAGTCAGTAGCTCCTACTTGATTTGTTCCTCCCATTACATTGGTGATTGGAACTGTTGTTGTTACAGTGCTTGCTGCACCCACATAAGAAATAACAGCCTCTTGATCGCCGTCTGCTGCCGGAATTTCAAATTGAAGATTCTTATTTGTTATACTTCCTGTTGTTCCATCAGAATAGGTTGCTGTTACAACCATACCTGCAGGATTAAATACTGGTGCTGATGGCCCCGGGAATGTGTAGGTAGTTACATCCGGCATAGTTGTAACCTCAAGACTTGCTACTGCATTGATAACCTCCAGGTTGTAGTATGTTGATACCGCTTTGGTGTATTCGCCTTGTTTGGTTTTGCTATACGCTAAAA
The DNA here is from genome assembly GCF_003003035.1 of Marinilabilia salmonicolor. Classification (GTDB taxonomy): domain Bacteria; phylum Bacteroidota; class Bacteroidia; order Bacteroidales; family Marinilabiliaceae; genus Marinilabilia; species Marinilabilia salmonicolor_A. The sequence goes on from NZ_PVTS01000001.1 coordinate 7,851, forward strand.
TGACGGTCTTTTCTCCAAGAGTGGTCATGTCAGGAATAACGCTGAATGAAATATCTGCAGTATCCACCTGTTCGGAAGAACCGTCAGCGAAAGTAACAGTAGCGATTCCTTCACCCCAGAAGTCTTCGCTTCCTATTTCCACAAAATCGGGTGTTCCTTCAACTGCAATTGAGGTTGGCTCCACATCTTCTACAACAGTTATCTCAGATGGTAAAAGGTAAGCCTTTTTCATCTCCATGTAGCTGGCGTCTGAAATTAAGAAAGCTACAATATCTCCAGTTGCAGGCACCGGATGTTGATAAGTCATTATCAGTTCTGTACCGTTGGTTCCAACTGCAGTAGCTGTTATAAATGCATTTCCGGTAACCGAGTGGTCAATTTCGAGTGTGACATAGGCACCATCCATGGTGGTGCGAAAGTCGTTCCAGATATCTTCATCACCATCGGTGTCTGGGTAATTCTGTGATATCAATCCGAGATCAAAATCATCGTTTCCCCATCCATAAGCATCTGAGCGAAGTACAAAGTATTCTGCATAATTATCTGCATCGCGATCCGCTACATTGGCAATGGCAAGGTTCCAGTTGTTCCAGTTGTTTGCACTTCCTCCGTTGTGGTTTACAAACTCCAGCACCAATCGTTTATTGGCAGGAATGGTGAAGTAATCAGAAAATGCAGTCCACCAGGCAGAGCTGTAGTCTTCAGCACCAACACTTGCTGTTGCTATGTCGATGTAAGTAGTATCACCTGTGTCCACCGCTGCTTTAGCTGCAGCTATAGAATCTATTTCACTCTGCAGGTCAGAGGGGGCACTAATCGAATAGGTATCCAGCTCTTCGCACCCTGTTAAGGCAAAAATTGCCAAAACTGTTGCGAATAAAGCTCCTCTAATCAGTTTTGTTGTTTTCATAAATTTAGATTTAATTGTAATTGAATTCGTTTTTCATTTTCTATTTGATATAGAATTGGCAAAATTTTCTTCTGCTAAATTACTTCTGTCCTCTTTTTATAAGGTGGATTAATGGTTTTAAGAGGTGGATGCAGGGGTAAAATGTGAAATAAAATTAAAAATAGAAATAAAATCAGAAAGGGTTGTTACTCAGTTGTTTACTAAAGGGTTGTTTGTGGAAAAATCATTTGTCCTCATGCAGGGAATCATGTATCCTCCTAATTAAATGGCAGTTATTGTAAAAAAATGTTAGCGACCTGATGAGATGACTCCCTGCTTTTCCGGAATGAGTTTCACATGTCCAATAACTTAGGTGAAATTTAAATTAAACGAGCATGGCAAGGGATACCACAAAAGGCAGCGTATAAATTCCTCAAATGCGAGTTCTATCAAACCTATAATTTAGCTAAATTTTATGTGAATGAAAAGAGCATGGCAATGATTGCCTCAAAAGAATATGTATAAGTTCTTACATGCGAGTTCCATCCGACCTTGAAAAATTAATTTTATACGGATGAAAAGAGAAAGGAAACGATTGCCAAAGTAGAATGTGTATAAGTTGTTGCATGCGAGTTCTATCCGAACTTAATAAACAAATCTTAAACGAAACGAGCATGGCAACGATTGCCTCAAAAGAGATTGTTAACAATCAACCATGCGAGTTCCATCAGACCAATAACTTAGATGAATTATTTACTGATGAATGAAAAGAGCATAATATTTTTTTAAGCATAAATATCATCACCGAAAATGTGTAAAAAAATATTAGGCCAGAGCAAAGCAATTCCACCTGATCAGTAATTTTTGATCATCTTTTTATCAGAAGTTTACGAGACGTCTAATGAGCAGAACTATTTTTCTTATGAGTCAGGATAATCCGTAGGCAGTCAATGGCCACTATTGCTGAGAGCAACCCCTAACCTCTGTGACAAGCATTGTAATCCTTCACCATTGTCTGCAAATATTCAATGTCTGTTTGCTTTGCCATGGTGTTGGTCTTTTTTTCGATGGCTTCACGGGTATTTGTCAACAGTTTCATGTAGGTATCCGGCCGGTCATTGCTTGTGGTGGTATAGATTACTTCCTGTATGAGTTGAACATCCTGATCCGACAAAACTTCTGCTTCAGGGTAAAATGGCTCATAGTTTTCTTCAACTTCGGTCCATAAGGTTTGCTGAAAGGTATGTTTTCGGGAGGTTTTCAGAATGGTGGTTCCGGCGGCAATGTCACCCAGTCGCTGTCCTTTTCCATTAACAATGATGAAGATGGTGGCAAGCGCTCCGGAGGTGGCCGTAACATCAAATAAACGGAAGATCCAACGGACAAAACAACTCCCCGGGGTTAGTTGGGAGCCGTCGGCTTTAAAAACTTTTATTTTCATCATCTTTTTACCCGGACTCTGCCCCTGAAAAAGGAGCTCAAAGAGGAAATGATAAAAAGGGAGAGGAAGAAAAAACAGAAATAGCATTATATCTGCATCCATCTGTAGCCATACCACGAAAGTCAATACAATCGCCAAAGCGTAAACCCCCATGATTATTAAATCCAATGCATAGGCAAGAATACGATCGGCGACACTGGCAACAGGAAACTCCAGTGATACATTTTGGGTGGTGTTCAATTGAATTGTTTCCATATGGAAAAAGGGCAAAGTTGGTTCAACAAGTAAGCAAATATAATAATTTTCCCGGCTTGATACTTTTATTTCTCTTGTTTTGAGAATCGGTTGTCTTATTGTCAATTGTCATCAGGCTCTTGTTAAATTATTTTACTCCTCCTGTCAAAAACCATAAAGAAATGACTGATTACTTGTAAATTTTTAATTATTTTGGGCACAAAAATAACAAAAACCCTGCGTGAGAGAAGTAACCTTTATAAACCGAAACCGAAACCGCTGGCAGGATTTTGAGAAACGAATTTCTGATCCGCGGCGAATGAAACCCGATGAACTGGCTGACCACTATATTCAGCTCACGGATGATCTTTCCTATGCACGCACTTTTTACCCGGGATCATCGGTTGTTCAGTATCTCAATTCACTAAGCAGCAAGGCTTATCATTTGATCTATCAGAATAAGCGGGAGAAATCCACCCGTTTGGGGACTTTTTGGACCCGGGAACTTCCATTGGCTTTGTATGATGCACGTTCCAGTTTTTTGTTGTCTCTGATTATTTTTGTGGTTTCCATGTTAATCGGGATGGCTTCGGCCATGGAAAACAACGATTTTGCCCGGTTGGTAATGGGGGATGAATACATTAACCGGACACTGGATAATATTGAACGGGGGGATCCGCTGGCTATTTATGGTTCGATGGATGAGGTTCCTATGTTTTTGATGATTACCGGAAACAATATCTATGTTTCTTTTGTGGTTTTCCTTTTTGGGTTGCTTACCCCTCTGGGCACTGCCTTTCATTTATTTCGGAATGGACTGATGGTGGGTGTTTTTCAGACTTTCTTTTTTCAGCATTCGTTGCTTTCTGTTTCGTCGTTGGGTATTTACCTCCACGGAACACTTGAGTTGTCGGCAATTGTTCTTGCCGGAGGTGCCGGTATTGTGTTGGGCAAAAGTCTGCTTTTCCCAGGAACACTTCATCGAAAGACCGCATTCATGAACGGAGTAAAGAAAGGCACAAAAATCATGCTTGGACTGGTGCCGTTTTTTATAATAGCCGGCTTTATTGAGAGTTTTGTGACGCGTTACTACAATCAAATGCCGCTGACAGTAAATTTACTCATTATTATCTTGTCTCTGGCCTTGATTTTAGGATACTTTGTCTATTATCCTTTTTATATTCATAAACAATTAACCCAAAAAGAATTGAACGATGAACAAGCAGGAAATTGAATTGGTGAAATATCGTGATTTCAGTGATGTCTTTAATGGCTCCTTTGCTTTTATGTCCCAGGAGTTGAAACAATTAATCCGTGTCTTTGGCTTGTATGCCGGAGTGCCTGTAATTATTGCTGTTATTTTGAATGCACTCTATTTACAAGACGCTTTTTCCGTTATCCTTGAAATGAGTAATAGTGGTGTGGAGGCCATGCCTAATCCGGTGTTGATATTTCTTACCATCATCGTAAGTTTTGTAGCACAGGTATTTATAATGGGTCTTGTGCCGGCTTATCTGGGTGAGTACGAAGATAAAGGCCGCGACGGTTTTACAGCGGCTGATGTTTGGAATCGTTTTGCACGCCATTTTGGTGCCATTATCGGGTATAGCATTATTACCGGATTACTCATGTTTATAGGGTTTCTATTCCTGATCATTCCGGGTATTTACCTGATGGTACCATTTACGTTTGTGCTTTATGTGAAAGTTATTGAAGATAAGGACTTGGGAGATACGCTTAGTCGTTGTTTTCAATTGGTTAAAAGCAGATGGTGGGCTACTTTTGGGATTATTATTCTTGCCTATCTGATTATCAGTGTTGTCGGTTGGTTGTTTTCCATTCCCACTTTGATTGTTGCCGGGATAGAAGGTTTTACTGCTGTGTCGGGAGGAGAAGCAGTGGATGGAAGCTCTTTGGGTATCATTCTGAGTACTGTTTTTGCAGGTCTGGGGCAATACATTTTGTATCCGGTGCTTTATATCATTATTGCATTTCAGTATTACACACTCCGGGAGCAAAAGGACAGGTCAAGTTTGATGGATCGAATCTCATCTATAACAGAAGAGAAGTAATGTATAGGTTTCTACTGCTTTTTTTTATTTGTTTGTTGGGTATAGCAGGTCCGGATGCCCGGGCACAAACGCTACCTGATTCTTTGGCTGTTAGCCCGGTGGCAGCTTGGGACGAGGGACCGGTGAATTACCGTACTCCTCCCTACGAGCAAATTAAGCAGTGGAAAGCAGATCCTGATTATCTCTATGACAGGGGGGAAGGTCCAAATATTTTGAATTATCTGATTACCCGAATTTTCTATTGGTTGGGTTCGTTTGTTGGAAATCGTCCCTGGTTTTTTTATGTTATTCTGGTCTTGGCAGGTTTACTGGTGCTTTATCTGTTGTTACGCATCCTGGATGTTCCTGTGGCAGGCCTTTTTGTGGTATCGCGACAGGGCACCCAGTCAAATCTCAGGTTTTCTGATGATGCCCATGACTATACTACCACCAAACTCATGGAGATGCTGCGCATGTTTCGAAACAATAAGGCATGGAGGGAAGCTGTGAGAACGATGTTTCTGCTTTATCTCAGGGAACTTGATGACAAAGGTGAAATCACTATAAAACCATTTAAAACCAATCAGGAATATTATCGGGAGATTTCGGATTCGAAGATTAAGGAAGAATTCAGAAAACGCAAACGACTCTTTGATGTAGTGTGGTACGGTCATGTTGATTTGGATTCCGGCCAGTTTGTGGAGGTGGAGCGCCTTTTTGCCAATAAAGCAGGGAAGGAGGTTTCGGCATGAAAAAATCATCCAGTAAACACACCATCCTTACCTGGATTATAGGGTTGCTCCTTTTGCTTTTGGTTATTGCAGCCATATTTGCTCCGCGACCCATCGACTGGAGTTACAGTTTTTCCAAAAACGATGACATTCCTTTTGGTACTCGTCTGGTACACGAATCTTTGCCTTCACTTTTTCCCGAGCAGGAATTGGTAACTGCCTGGTTGAATCCAACCTCATTTTTCGATAGTAAAATACCGGTAAATACCAATTTCATATTTATTAACGGCCGGATAAGAATGGAGGATACGGATGCGCGGGCGCTGATAAAAGTTGTCTCGGAAGGAAATCACGTTTTTATTGCCGCTGAGCAAGTTTACGGAGTTTTGGCGGACACTTTTGAGCTTGATTTCAAACCCGAAATTGTTCCCGGGATGGACTTTTTTAACCGTGATTCTGTGGGTTTCCATTTTGCCAATCCCCGGTTGAAAAAGCAGTTTGGTTACTGGTATCCCAGATGGATGACCCGTTTTTACATTACCGATTATGACTCGACCCGCACTACCGTTCTTGGTCATGATCACATGGGTAAGACCAATTTTATCAGGGTTAAGCAGGGTAATGGTTTCTTTTACTTTAACAGCAATCCGTTGGCCTTTACCAATTATCATTTGCTTTCGCGCGACAATAGTGAATATATTTTCAAAGCTCTTTCATATCTTCCGGAACAGGCTACCGTATGGGATGAACATTACAAACCCTCTTCAATGCATCAGGAGGGATTGTTCGATTTTGTACTTAGCAACCGGTCTTTACGGATAGCTTGGTACCTCTTGTTTTTTGGTGTTTTGGTGATGTTTGTTTTTGGAGCCCGGCGAAAGCAACGAGCCATTCCGTTACTTAAAAGGCCGGAGAATACCTCCCTTAGCTTTGTGGCTACCGTAGCGAGACTCTATTTCAGCCGACGTGATCATCTGGATATTGCTCGTAAACGATATACCTATTTTCAGGAATTCTTGAGAAATCGTTACTATCTGGATACTGCCGGAGATGAAAGCAGAGTGATTGCTGAAGTGTCACGAAAATCAGGGGTGTCCGAGCGTTCGGTGGCTGCCTTGTTTAAAATGGGCAACCGGCTCGAGCATTTGCGACAAATATCCCAGGAAGATCTGGAACAATTTAACAGACAAATAGAATTTTTTTACAATAACTGCCGATAATTATGGAGTTAAACAATCAAACCAATGACGACGGTAAATCTCTGTTCGAGAACCGTCTCAACGTAGAGGAGCTAAACCACGCAGCGTTTAAGATCCGCAACGAAATCGGGAAAGTAATTGTGGGCCAGGAACGGGTGCTGGACTATCTGCTTACAGCTCTGCTGGCCAACGGGCATGTTTTGCTTGAAGGGGTTCCCGGTATTGCCAAAACAATGATTGCCAAATTGCTTTCCAAATGCGTGGATACCGGTTTTTCGCGAATTCAGTTTACCCCCGACCTGATGCCATCAGACGTGCTGGGTACCATGGTTTTTCATTCGGCCCGTTCCGATTTTGAATTCAATAAAGGCCCTGTTTTTTCCAATTTTGTGCTGATCGATGAGGTTAACCGGGCCCCTGCCAAAACACAGGCGGCATTGTTTGAGGTGATGGAGGAGCGTCAGGTAACCATTGATGGACAAACACATCCGATGGAGCGTCCTTTTATTGTGCTGGCAACCCAAAACCCGGTGGAGCATGAAGGTACCTATCGGCTGCCGGAAGCCCAGCTGGACCGGTTCCTTTTCAAAATTAAAATTGATTACCCGTCGGTGGATCAGGAGGTAACCATTCTCCAAAATACTCAGGAAAGGGGTGTCGCCATGGAAATGGATCAGGTCTCCCCGGTTATCTCAGCTGAAGAGATTGTGGATTTTCAACAATTGGTGACACAGGTGAAAGTGGAACATGATATTCTGAGTTATATTGCCAATATCGTTGAGAAGACCCGGAACAACAGTAGCCTTTTCCTTGGGGCCAGCCCCAGAGCTTCAATTGCTATATTGAAATCGGCCAAGGCGTTTGCAGCATTGGAAGGTCGTGATTTTGTTACCCCCGAGGATGTTAAAGAGATGGTGGTTCCCGTGTTGAATCACAGGGTTATTCTTACTCCGGAGAAAGAGATGGAGGGGCTGAAACCCGAAAATGTGATTAAGAGGATTGTGGATTCAGTGGATGTGCCCCGATAAATAAGTCTGTGGATGACCTTTAAAGCTATATATCTTCGAAACCGTTTCTATTACGGTCTTGCATTGCTGATTGTTTTGTTTTTGCTGGGACATTTCTGGCACCTTTTTTTTGTGCTTGGATGGGTGGGGTTTGCTGTGTTCTTGTCATTGATTGTCATAGACCTGATGATGTTGTTTCCCCGACGCAAAAGAATTCTTACGGGAAGTCGAAAGCTTCCTGAAAGATTTAGCAATGGTGATGCCAATCAGGTTTCGGTGGATATTGAAAACTTCTATCCTTTCAAATGCGGACTTGAGGTGATTGAAGAGTTGCCTGATCAGTTTCAAATTCGGGATTTTTATCGGCATAAACAGCTAAATCCCGGTGAGGCATGGTCTTTTACTTACACGCTGACTCCCGTTGAACGTGGCGAATATCACTTTGGCTATCTCAATGCTTTTATCCATACACGCCAGGGTTTTCTTGGTCGCCGGATTCGCCTTGCACACCCTGCCAAAGTGAAGGTTTATCCCTCATTTATTCAGATGCGTAAGTTTGAGATAATGGCCATATCGGATCGATTGAGTGAGGTGGGCATTAAAAAAGTCCGCAAGTTTGGTCATCAAATGGAGTTTGATCAGATAAGGGAGTATATCAAAGGAGACGACATTCGTACCATCAACTGGAAAGCTACTGCCCGCAGGAATCAGTTGATGGTGAATCAGTATCAGGATGAAAAATCGCAGCAGATTTTTTCTCTAATCGACATGGGACGCACCATGCAGATGCCCTTCAACGGTCTTACATTGCTCGATTATGCCATTAATACTTCGTTGGTGCTTTCCAATATTGCCATGCTTAAGCACGATAAGGCCGGGCTCGTTACTTTCAATGAAAAGATAAAATGTATGTTGCCGGCCCGGCGCGAACCCAACCATCTCCAGCTGATTATGGAGATGCTGTACAATCAGCAAACCGGCTTTATGGAGCACAATATGGAGGCACTCTATGCCATTGTGAGGAAGAAAATTCCTCAACGAAGTCTGCTGATCTTATACACCAATTTCGAAAGTCTGAAATCGGCCCGACGGGAATTGCCTTTCCTGCGCCGCCTTGCTGCGAGTCATTTGTTGCTGGTCGTGTTTTTTGAAAATTCTGAAGTCGGCAAATTGATTTTGAATGAGGCCAACGACCTCGAAGATATCTATCGTCAGACGATTGCCGAAAAGTTTATGTTCGACAAGAAAATAATCGTTAAAGAACTCGAACGCAATGGCATTCATGCCATTCTCAGTTCCCCCGGGAAGCTTACCGTTGCTACCATGAACAAGTATCTGGAGTTTAAAGCACGTGGACTTATTTAAATGGTTTCGGGTCGAGAGTTTTGGGTTTTGTGTTCTGGGTTTTGACGCGAAGGTTCTATCGGGGGGAGTTTTTTAAAGGTTTGATGGTGTAAGTGGGAGTTTTCAGAAGTTTTCCGGACTACCCCTCGTTTCCGCACGAGGGGGCTGTTTCCCGTCGTCTCTCACGACAAATTATCTTCTGCACCACCGCTACATACCTGGAAAAGCTTCCCTATGCTACGATTTGTTGGGTTGTTCAGAAAAGCCGGCTTGAAGCCGGCTACAGAAGACCCTCAAGCTCACACACAAACACCCGGCTAAACCCGGGGGCTATTCTCATGGGTGTCATTTCTCCTGTTTCTGTCCCCAATATGTGAGATTTGGGTTTTCCAATCTTGAAGGCAACCCCGACCTTGGCAGGTAAGCCTAAAAACAAGGTTGTTTCATCGAAAAATCGTCTTTGTTTGAATCTCACGCGCACAGCAAGTGAGATGAGTTTAGACGATTTCGATGGAAGAACCGTAGTTTTTTAGAGCGAAAGCTGGCTCAGTCTTGATCTTTTTTGCCTACTTTCTTGTATCAAGACAAGAAAGTAGGTCAGGGTTAAAGGGATGAAATCCCTTTTTGGAAATAAATGTAATTATTGCATTCTCCCTACATCCGGACTACCCCTCGTTTCCGCACGAGCGGGCAATTTCCTGTCGTCTCTTACGACAAATTAACCGGCCACAGAAGATCCTCAAGTTCACACATAATCATCCGGCTAAATCCGGGGGCTATTCTCAGGATAATTACCCTTCCCCGGACCCGTCCCAACAATGGGTACACAACTGCTCTTTTGGCAATCCGATGGCTTCCACCAGATCGTCCAGCTTCTGGAATTTCAGGGTGGTTAAGCCCAGATCTTTTCGGATTTGATCTACCATTTTATGGTAGTCCTCGCTTTCCGGATCGGTGTATTTTTCGAAATCGGTATCTTCCGTTCCTTCCAGTTTAAAGATGGCTTTGCGGGTAGCCAGTTCCAGTTTGGTGCGCGACTGGCTGAAGTTCAGGTATTCACAGGGGTAAATGAGTGGGGGACAGGCTATGCGCATGTGAATTTCTTTGATGCCTTCATTGTGCAGGTCTTTCACATTGTCAGTCAGCTGGGTGCCGCGAACAATGGAGTCGTCAAGAAATATCCCCGATTTGTCCTTGAGCAGCGCCGTGTTGGGGATCAGTTTCATCTTTGCCACCAATTCACGCATATTTTGGTTTTGGGGCATAAAACTGCGCGGCCAGGTAGGCGTATATTTGGCATAAGGACGCATAAGCGGAATACCTGCCTGGTTGCTGTAACCCATGGCATGACCAATGCCCGAGTCAGGAATTCCAGCCACAAAATCGGCTTCCTGATTGTCATTTTCGGCCAGTTTCTTTCCGCACCGGTAGCGGCATTCATCCACATTGATGCCTTCGTAAAACGATGGCGGATAACCGTAATAAACCCACAGAAACGAGCAAATCTGCATCTTTTCCGAGGGTTCACGCAATACAGAATGCCCATTGGCGGTAATTTCCACTATCTCTCCGGGTCCAAGATATTTGTCAATCTGATAACCCAGGTTTTGAAAGGAGCTGGTTTCACTTACGGCACAGTAGGCGTTATCTCTTTTTCCGATTACGATGGGCGTACGCCCCATTTTATCACGGGCAGCAATGATGCGGTCTTCGTGCAAAATTAGCATGGAGCAGGAACCTTTGATGGTTGCATAAACATGCTCAATGCCTTCTTTAAAACTCGATTTTTCGCAAATCAGCATGGCCACCAGTTCTGTGGGGTTGAAACCTCCCTGGCTGGTTTCCGAAAACATTTTGTGTTGCGACAGAAACCGGTCGGCCAGTTCCTCCAGATTGTTGATTTTGGATACCGTACACAAACCAAAGCGCCCTAGGTGGGAAAAAGTGACCAGGGGCTGCGCTTCAAAATCGCTGATGATGCCAATGCCCGATTTTCCTGCAAAGTTGACAATGTCGCCCTCAAATTTGTTGCGGAAATAACCATCTTCCAGACTGTGAATTGCCCTTTGGTAGCCATCGGTAGGATTGTAGAAAGCCATTCCGGCACGCTTGGTACCCAAGTGAGAATGATAATCTGTGCCATAAAATACATCTGCTACACAGTCAACTTTTGATGTTGTTCCAAAAAAACCGCTCATTGTAAATTGTTCTAATTTTTTTTCAATTATTGATTTCGGGAAGCCACAAAAATAGAAATATTGTTCGGTTCTAAAGGTAGTTTATCGGGTTTAATTGTGAGAATATGTTGGAATGAGATTGTCGTTTTGTTACAATTAATTCCAAATGTCGGGTGGAGAGTTGCAATTTAAAGTTTTTTGTGAGATTAGCACTATGTTTTTGTAAACTCCCCGTCTCCTGGAAACTTTGAGCAGATTCTTCCTCGTACCTCCTCAGAATATCTACTTCGGCTAAAACCCGCATGCTAATCCTGCTTCAGTGGGATTCCCTAAGCATTAATTTGTTGGCCTGTCTTGATCTCATATTATGTAATGAATTACAAAAAAAATAAATAAATATTGTAATGAAATACAGGAAAAGCAAAGAAAAATTGTAATTCAAAACATAATATGCTATTTTACAGATAAAACATAATTGCAATGGAGCAACTTTATGAAATTAGCAATCGAATGGTTAATTCGGTGAAAGAAGACTTTAAGCGAAGTCTTTTTTATAAAATTAATGAAGATAATCGCTTAACAGAAATTACTGGAGCACGAGGTACAGGAAAGACTACTTTGTTGCTTCAGATTGCAAAAAAGCTTGCAACCACGGGACGAAAAGTGCTTTATGTTTCTTTGGATGTGCCTTTCTTTTTCAGAAACAGCTTGTTCGATCTGGCCGAAAATTTCTATAAGTACGGTGGGGAAGTTCTTTTTGTGGATGAAGTTCATAAGTATCCCTTAAAGCATAAGGATAGTGACTGGTCAAGGGAGATGAAGGCAGTTTATGATTCCTTCCCATCACTACAGATTTTTTATACCGGCTCGTCTGTATTGGAATTGCATCAGGGGCAGGGCGATTTAAGCCGCCGGAAGGTCAGTTATTTATTACAGGGACTTTCTTTTCGTGAGTATATTCAGTTCTATCACCACTTTGAGTTTCCTGTTATTGAGCTGGATCTTATGCTGAACTCTCATCCGGAAATTTGTAAGGATGTAATGGATAAAATAAAGGTTCTTCCGGCCTTTGAGAAATATTTAAAGATTGGTTATTACCCTTTTTTTGCGGAGAGTCCTGAGAATTATTATAGCCGGCTTTCTGAAATTATCGGAGTGGTTGTTGATGTGGATATCCCGACAGTAAGCTATGTTTCTTATGAATCGCTTCATAAAATAAAGCAATTATTGGGTGTGTTGGCAACGACCGTTCCTTATACTCCAAATTTGTCAAAACTCACTTCAGAGCTCTTTGTGGCTGATCAACGTACACTTATTAAGTACATTAATTTGCTTGAAAAGGGCGATTTAATAAAAACCATAGGCGCACATGCGGTAGGAAACAAAATTTTGAATAAGCCTGCTAAAATTTATCTGAATAATACGAACCTGATGTTTGCTATCGATGCTGAAAATTTGCAGTCGGGTACTATCCGGGAGACTTTTTTTTACAATCAGGTTGGTTTTATTAATCGTGTTTCGTATCCACCAAAGAGTGATTTTCTTGTAAATGGAAAATATCTTTTCGAAGTGGGTGGAAGGAATAAATCGAACAAACAGATTAAGAATATTAGTGAGGCCTATATTGCCGCCGATAACATAGAAATTGGTTTTGGGAATAAAATTCCCCTTTGGCTTTTTGGGTTTCTTTATTGAATGGGAATGGAGCAAAGCAAGGTGGAAAGGGAGTAGCTGTTAGCTCATAGCCCCCCGTCGGGGTGGATTTCTTTGCAAGCAAAGCGGCAGAGCCGAGCGGTAATCCACTCCGTTTTCTTTTGCTGAATTTGTAATCCAGCAAAGTCAATTGCCTGTTATTAAGTTATTTGTAAGTTGGATAAATATTTGTTTTTAGCCATAAATCATTATTTGGCTATTCCAATTTCTATGTTAATTTATCCATGTTCTGTGTTTGGTAGCGGATTACAAATCCGCAAATAAAAAACCGTGTGGATTGCAAATCCACACGGACGTTCCGGTCCGACAGTAGTGTTTCACGGGAAATCCAACCGGACGAGAGTAGTCACTCAGAATGACATTCTACTTAGAACAAACCAAAGAGCTAACAGCCACAAGCTAACTCCGTCTGAAGAATTATTTCCTCTTTAAATTGCAATATTGTTTTAGTAACTTTGTAACAAAGCTTTTATACCAAACATTATGGCAACCTATACAATACACATCAACGAGCGCACAAAAACAGGCAGAAACCTGATTGAGTTTTTAAAGTCGCTTAAAGACATTGTTACTATCAGTTCGGCAAGTGGCATTGAAGAGTCGTTACACGATTTACGAACCGGGAAAGTACATAAAGCAAAAGATGCCAATAACCTGTTAAAAGAGTGTCTTAAATAGTGTACGCTCTTGAATATACCAATCGATTTAAGAAAGACCTGAAACGTTGTAATAAAAGAGGGTATAACCTTGGTGAGCTTATAAAAGTTATTGACCTATTACAGCGAACCGGAGAACTACCTGCTATGTATAAGCCACATTTGCTTAAAGGAAAATACACCGGCCTATGGGAGTGCCATATAAAGCCAGATTGGTTGCTGATTTGGCACCAAGATAACAGCAGCCTTACCTTACTAATGATGAATACCGGAACACATTCAGATCTTTTTTAAACAGAAACATATTCTTCGTCGTTCCCCCCGTTTATCTTCCCTGGATTTGCAATCCAGCAAAAGCAATTGTCTGTTATTTAGTTATTTGTGAGTTGGGTAGATATTTGATTTTAGCCATAAATTATTATTCGGCTATTCCAATTTCTGTGTTAATTAATCCATGTTCTGTGTTTGGTAGCGGATTACAAATCCGCAAATAAGAAACCGTGTGGATTGCAAATCCACATGGACGTTCCGGTCCGACAGTAGTGTTTCACGGGAAATCCAACCGAACGAGAGGTTTTTCAAGCTTGAAAGAAACTCCCCCTCCTTTCCGCACGAGGGGGCCGTAACCCGTCGTCTCTGACGACAAACGATCCAGCCAGCGACCTGTGCCCCACGCTCTATGGCGGCTAAACAAAGAAAAGGTGTCACCACTGCCGTGGCTCAGTCTCTATATTCATAAGGTTCCTTTTTACCATACTTCCGCCACTGCCGTGGCTGTTCCATTTTGATTAGTGGATGTAAATGTTTTCTCATTTTTACTAATGGTAAAGAAGATTTTCTTTGGTAATTAGCCCTCCCGATCTATATTTTCCAGCCCCCGGAGGCGGGCGACAGTATGGTAGAAGCGGCAGTGGTGACAGATGTGGATGTTTTTATCTTCTCCCGGATTCAGCTTTCATCCCTAATCTGTGAGGTTTGGGGTTTTTCAAGATTGAAAGATACACCCGCTTATGAAACACAAGACAGATTCTTCGTCGTACCTCCTCAGAATGACAATCAGTCGGGTGTCATTCTGAGCTTGCGAAGAATCTCCAACCTATAGCCTCCACCGTCCAACCTTTCCACCCTTTCACCTTTCCACCGCTTTCTCCCCCTTCCAGTCCATTCGATTAATCCGCCCGGAAATTTCATTTTACCATTTTATTTGATAAATTCACAATCGATTAACGCTCTATTCCTAACTTAAAATTATTTGCGATGAAAAAAAAGACAATTAAAATCACCGTTGACACCGACAGTTTGATTGATTTTTTTGGAAAAGATCCCACCTGGGGAACAGCTTCCAAGCCATTGGTAGCAGATGATTTTTGTAAAATTGATGCCCCCGACATTAAATGGGAAGGCAATAAAATTTTACCGTTGGAAGCCGATACCGAGTATTTGGTTACGCTTGTTTCCAATTCTAAAAAGCACCCTGTTACCCTTTACGACAAATCGACCGGCGAAATTAATGGGGAAATCAACATGGATTTGATTACGCCTACCATTACGAAAAAGAAGGAATGGGCCGAAATATTCGACCTGGATCGCACCTCATGCGAGGCTACTCTCGATGGCCATTTGATTGTTAAGCCTACGAAGGATGACAATTTTTCTGTTTTTACCCCCGAAAAAGTAAAACTGAAAGAAAATATTTTTTATCTGATTTTTTTCAGGATTGGAGGGGCTGATAAAATGGCGGTGATTGATCCGTTGATTAAGAATACTTCAGATCCTGGTGATTAAGACAAAGAGAAAAACTTTTGAAATGAGACAAATCCTGGTACTATTGTGCGTTTATCTTTTTTTTCTTCAACTTCCGTTGGAAGCCCAGGAGGAGGTGAAAAAGAAAGAAGTTGATAGTTTGAGAAATCTTCTAAGTTCAACAAAAAATGATAGTATCAGGATTCGATTATTTTTAAAGATTTCGTCATTGCATAGGGGTGAACCTGTCGAAGCGTTAAACGCATGCAGAAATGCTTTGAACATAGCTCGGGGAAAAGAGTTAGGTTTGCTTGAGGGCCTAATTTGGGAAAATATCAGCCTTGCTTATAGAGATCTTGGAAACTATTCTGAAGCAATAGAATCCTCATTTAGAGCTTTAAGAATTTATGATGAATTAAATCTTCCAGAGAAAACTGCTTCATTAGAACTACAAATAGGCAGCCATTTTACTGCTGAAAATAATTATCCTAAAGCCATAACCTACATCTCCCAAGCCCTGAATACCTTTCAACAACGCAAAGATACCGCTAACGTAGTGTTGGCCATGATCAATCTTGGGGAGACTTACCGTTTGGCTGGCAATGCTGACAGTGCTGCCATTTTGTTTCAGGAGTGCCTGGAGCTAAATCAAAAGTTAGATAATGATAATATTGAAATCGTTAAAGGCTATGCCCGGGGAAACCTGGGGATGGTATATGCTACTCAGAATAAAGAGGAAGAAGCCATCGAACTGCTGAAGTCTGCCATGGAGATTCTGGGTGAAATGGGCGACTATTACTCCACCTCAGTGTATCAGTCGGAATTGGCCCAAATTTACATCCGGCAGGGGCAAAAGGCGAGGGGAGAGGGACTGTTGCATGATGCCCTGCAAACGGCGGAGCGGGAGAAACTGAAAGAACAAATCCGGGACATCAGCAAAGATTTGTCCCTGTTTTACGAGCAAACCGGACGCTATCAGGATGCACTGGAACTGCGAAAGCAGTACGAAGTTTACCACGACAGTCTGGTAAATATCGAAAATGTCCGCAAAACGGAACAACTGGAGAGTCAGTACTGGCTCGACCGTAAAGATGCCGATATTCGTATTCTGGAAGTGGAGAATCAGAGTAAGCGGCGGACAGTTATCATTTTGTCTTTTGGGGCTGCTGTTTTGTTGATTCTGCTTTCCATTCTTTATCGCCTGCAGATTTTGCGCAAGCGGGCCTACAAAAAAGTGGCCGAACAAAAAGACATTATAGAAAAGCGTGAAAAAGAGAAAGCCCTGCTGCTGAAAGAGTTGAACCACCGGGTAAAGAACAACCTTCAGATGGTATCGAGCATGTTCTCATTGCAGGCCGCCCAGTTTAAGGGCGAACCGGCTGCCGATGCACTGGTGGCTTCCCGCCGCCGCATCGATGCACTGATGCTCATACATCAGAAACTATATCGCGAAGATGTGGATACCCACATTCGACTGGCCGATTACATCAAAGAACTGGTGGACAATCTGGTGTATGGTTTCGGCAAAGAAGTGGACTTACATTTAGACCTTTCTACGGCCAAATTGTACATCGATCTTGCCATTCCGCTGGGAATCATCATCAATGAGCTACTGACCAACTCATTGAAATATGCATCGGGCGAAAGCAAATTGCGCATTGACGTGGCACTTAAAGAAGAAAATGATAAATTGCGATTGATTATTGCCGATAACGGGCCGGGAATTCCCGAAGGGTTCGATTTCAGGAAGAGTCGCTCTCTGGGAATGAAACTGGTTCACTCTCTCATCAGGCAGTTGCAGGGCGAACTGACCCAAACCAATGACCATGGTTGCCGATGGGAGTTATCGATGAGTTCAGACAAACTACAGAATTAATGCATGAGCAACAAGATTAGTATTCTTATTGTTGAAGATGAATTTATGATTGCCGAAGACATAGCCATGCGCCTGGAGGACATGGGCTATGAGGTAGCCGAAAAAATCGACAACGTAGATGAAGCCATCGCCTGGCTTGACGAAAACAAGGTGGATATTATGTTGGTGGATGTGAACCTGCGGGGAACTAAAACCGGCATCGACCTTGGAAGGATTGTCAACGAACGGTTTCACATCCCTTTTGTTTTCCTCACATCGCTTGCCAATCATGAAGTGGTGGAGATGGCCCGCCAGGTAAATCCTGCAGCCTATCTGCTCAAACCGTTCAACGACCGTCAGGTAAAAGTGTCAGTCGATATGGCGCTTCAGAATTTTTATGGCGACAGTGGCCGGCAAAGTGGCGAACCCAATGAAGTAAATGATGAAAAAGAGGAGTACGTGTTGAAAATGCCCGGCTGCCTCTTTCTCAGAAAAAGCACCAGCTATCACAAAGTGAATTTCAGCGACATTCTTTGGCTCGAAGCAGAAAGCAACTACACAACCATCCATACCAAAACCGAGAAATACACCTACTCCGTGGTGTTGAAAAGTTTCGAAGAAAAGCTTTTGCCCAAAGATTTCATGCGGGTGCACCGTTCCTTTATTGTCAACCTCTCCAATGTAACGGGCTTTGAAGGCAATACACTTTTTATTGACAAAACGCGGATTCCTGTAACACGAGCCGCCCAGGAGAAGGTTTTTAAGCACTTCAGAGTAATATAGAAGTATTAGAAGTGACCTGCCAGCGCTTGACCAGAGCAGCTGACAGGTCTTTCTTCCAGACAAACTGAGATAGAGAGAGAAGTTAGGATTAACGGTTAAGATGCCTCCTGAAGTTGTATTTTTGGGAACCACCTGAAAATGCAGACAGGCTTTCCTTCAGGATGCGACTTATCTATTATTTGCAGATCTATGTGATAATCCAGATTTATGTTGGATGCATTGAGGTGTGTGTCTGCTTTTATTTGTGCGTGATATTTGTAATCGGCAAATGCAGCAGCCCAAAACAGATCTGTGCCTTTAAGACCGATGGCCCGGTTTTCCTCATTGCCAACCGGATGGATGCCGGGGGTGTGATGGAAAATATCCCGCCATTCGGGATTTGAATGGGGTGCAGGAGAAACTTCTTTAATCATTACTTCGAAGGGTGAATGCTTTGAGATGTTGGTTTCCCACCATCGCAATTCATCGCCGGGAGCCGCCTTTATGGTAAGGCTGTTGGTTCCCTGGCCATTTACCACATGACGACGATCTGCCATCATATAAATGAATGGAGAGAATTGATCATCTTCGTTAATGGTGAAAACAGGGGGCTCGCTGGTTGTTAAATCGGTGTTAACTAGGGCCTTAATCCGGGAGTCTTTCAGCAGGGCTGCAGAATCCACCAATACCATCATTCCAATCACATTGCTCATTTTGCCTGGTTTTAATTGTTTAACCAAAGGCCGGGGATATTCGGTTTTTTTATGGTCTAAAAAGGCTTGGGAGGTTAATCCAATGTGAATATAGTGGCAGTATTATGTGATTCCGAAAAGAATGAGTGAATGGAACAAAAAATTGAGTGAATGGTCGTATTTTTAGAGTTTGCTTCGGGAACCGTCCACTTTTTCCTCCTCCCTGCGGTGGGCATTGCGAGTGACTACCTCAAAAAAATTGAGGAATAATGGGTCTATGATAGAACAGGATCGTCCCCGAAGGGCAAACTAGAATAACCCCGGGTTCTCGACCCGGGGTAGGTTTTTGTTTATTACAAAAATCTGTCATTGGGAGGACTCAGCCCGAAGCAATCTGAGAATATATATACGCGACCATTTTTATATGGTTAAGTTTAGAAATTAAATCCAAAATTGAAGTACCATCGTAACCTGTGGTCGGTGTTATTGCTTCCGGCTCCTAATTGTAAGGGACCCAAAAAACTATCGTATGCCAGCATTAAGCCATATCCGTAAACGGTTTCTGTTTTGTCCAGACCAATGGGCTCAATTTGCTTGGGAAGATTTATGGTGGAAAACAGCACTCCTCCCTGGATGTTCAGATGGATTTGTTGAAGGAGGCGGTATCGAAGATCGATTTCCCCCAGGGCAAAATCTTCCACCAGCTTTTCCCTGAATGAGTAACCGATAAAGTGTACTTCGTTACTGCGGTTGTTGAATGGAAGTCCTCCGATAAATGTTAAGTCGAGCAACGGAGCTGCTTTGTTTGTAAATTGCCCGGATAATCTGATGCCTGGGGTGAATTTACGACTTACCGGGAAATATTTTTGCCAATGGCCCCCCAGAGAAAAATATTGCCGGTTGGGAATGTTGGTAAGGGGTGCTACCAATTCCTTTCCGTTGCTGCTGCCTTTGTAAAGCTCTTTGCCGTCAATGTTGAATCGGTAAAAAAGATTGATTTTGGAACCTCTGACCGGGAAATATCGTCGGTTTAATGAACTGTAATTGAAATCGAACCGGGTAGAGAGAAATGTGTTTCCGAACCGCTCCACTCCTGCATAAAAGATGTCTGAAAAGCCACTTCTGTTCTGCAGCGTTGAGTGTGTGTATCGTACCGAAGTTTCCATTTGCCAGTAGGTGCCCAGATTTGTCAGGAAACCGGCATATACGGATGAATATTGTTGTTTGAACGTTCCATATTTTGAGCCGTCATCCAGGTAAACCGGCAGGTTGTTGTTTTCGTAGGTAAAGCCTGTTTTGGCTGCAGCGATTTGTTTTTCGCCCAGGTAATTAAGCTGATATACATTAAAGCGGGGTGTTTCAGATATGTCGGTGGTCAGTGAGGTGCGCGAAGAGTTCCCAAACAGGTTTCTTACGGTCAGGTTGGCCAGCAGTCCTGCTTTGTATTCATTGTCGTAATGAACTGAAAACTTGGTTTTGGCCGGATTACTTTCTTCCACTGTTAAAACCAGGACATAGCCCTTATCCAAAGGGTCGAGGTGATAGGTGATGTTTTCGAAATGACGGGTTCCCATGGCTCTTTGGATGCCTGTACGGAGCAGTTCACTGGTAATGGTATCTCCGGGTTGCACCCGCATATTACCCAGCAAAAATTGTTGGGTCGTACTTTCCTGACCATGAATCTGAATTCTGGAGACGATCTTATTCTTTGCCTTCTTTTTATTCACTTTCGGAAAAGTCCGTGGTGCGATATGGTGTTCCGCCATGAGTTTTCTGAGGGAGTCTGTCTGTTCTCTGGCAGCTTCTTCTCCCAGGAGGATGATTTCTTTGGCATTTGAAAAGCTGGCGGTATTGTATTTTTCCAGTTGCGGCGAGATCAGTAAATCTGTTCTTCTGATGGCTCTGCGCATGGCCAGGTTTCCCCCTATTGTGGCCGATGCCATTAGTATTTCGGGAAGCGTCTCAGGGCCTTCATCGTTCGGTTTGTCTTCGAAGCCAACGTTGATACCAATAATAATGTCTGCCCCCATTCTTTTGCACAAATGAACCGGATAATTGTTAAGAATTCCCCCGTCCACAAGTAACATAGAGTCTAATCGTACAGGGGAAAATACCGAAGGAATAGACATACTGGCTCTGAGTGCCGTGGTGAGGTTTCCCTGATCGAATACATACTGATTGCCGCTGATAAGGTCGGCTGCTACACATCGAAACGGAATGGGAAAGTCATCGAACGATCGGATGTCTGCCATATGCCAGCTTAACCGGGATATCAGTTCACTGATTTTTTGTCCGCGAACCAGACCTGATGGTATTTCGAGTCCCTCCCTTGTAATGTTGAATTCTACCTGATATCGGTTGTAGTCTTCTTTTTCCTGAGGCGACACCGATGAGAGCGGAATCTGATCTGAAAGCAGACTGGTCCAGGATACGCTATTTACAATTGAGTCCAGCTCTTCGGCCGTATATCCGATGGCATAGAGTCCGCCTATGATACTGCCCATGCTGGTTCCGGTGATGTAGTCCGGAACAATTCCTTCCTCTTCCAATACTCTTAATGCTCCGATATGGGCCAGTCCTTTTGCACCGCCCCCGCTCAGCACCAGCCCTATTTTAGGGCGCTCCTCCTGAGCCTGAAGCAGAACTCCTGTTGACAGGAGTATCAGTATGATTAAAAGTAAGGATTTTTGCATCTTTACAACGGGATTTTATACAAAAGTAAAAGATTCCCGGTTACGGTGCTTGGTTTACAGGTGAATAATTGATTAAACTGAATCCTGAGCATCTGAACCGACAAGATTCAGGTGTGGTTCGATTGTACCGCCTGAAGAACGATTCTGACAGAGTCTTCGGGCGAGAGACTGGTGGTGTCTGCAGTCAGTGTAGCCATTTCGTAAAAGGGAGTTCTTTGTTGCAGGGTGGTTTTGATAAAGGCCAAAAGCTCATCTCTGGTTTTGCCAGCAATTAGCGGGCGATGTTCCCTGGCAGGCATCAGACGGTCGGTGAGGGCTTCGGGCGACACTTTGAGATAGATGGTCAGCCCGTATTTGTTCATAACTTCCATATTGTCGAAGTGGCAGGGAACACCTCCTCCGGTGGCAATAACGGCCTTCCCGGATTTTGTGCTTTCATGAACGGCCAGTCGCTCAACTTCGCGGAATGTTTCTTCCCCATATCTGGCAAATATCTCTGAAATGCTCTTCCCCTCTTGTGTTTCGATGTATTTGTCCAGGTCGATAAATTTAAAATCCAGTTCACGGGCCAGCAGGCGACCAAAAGTGCTTTTGCCGCTGC
This sequence comes from Marinilabilia salmonicolor, assembly GCF_003003035.1. Classification (GTDB taxonomy): domain Bacteria; phylum Bacteroidota; class Bacteroidia; order Bacteroidales; family Marinilabiliaceae; genus Marinilabilia; species Marinilabilia salmonicolor_A. The sequence goes on from NZ_PVTS01000001.1 coordinate 29,639, forward strand.
CCATGAATCCGGTAAGGTATATCGGGTATCGCATATTAAAAAATTGACATCTGGCTGTTGTCCTCTTCCTCCTCATCGCTATCGGGTTCCTCGTCTTCAGGATCCTCAGGCTTTGGTTCATCTTTAATGATGGGCTCCAGTTCCATTATTTTATGAATCTGATAGGTTGTAAGCCTCTTCCCTTTAGCTTTGTATCCTTTTATGTTGATAAATTCAGCAACTTCGACGATGACTTTCTCGCGGTCTTTATCTTCTCCGCCAAATTTTATCTCCAGTCGGGGGTAATCCACATGAGTCAACCGAACCAGATGTGATTTCGGGTTGTCTCCGATAAATCGCTGAGGTTTACTAACCTGTTCTGCCTGGAAGCGCTTCAGGTAGTAAAAGTCCTGATCTGCATCGTAGTAAACTGCCGACCATACAACTTCAGTATCAAATTTCTCGATATACAGGATATTGTCCTCATAATGATTGGCAAGGTCATAAGAGGTCTGGAAGAATTGGCCGTCTTTGGTCATTACCAAAATCTGGTCACCGCCGTGGAATTCGCCCAGATACTTGCCTCTTCCATCCACATTGAGACGAAGGATTTCCGGTTCAAACCATATTTTTCGGCCTCCCAGGGTACTTTCGCCTTTCTTTTTCAGCACAATCTTGTGAATGGCATATTTGGTCAGGATATTTCCCTGTGCACCACGTCCTTTAATGGCCTGTTCGGCCATGTCGAATTCAAATATCTGATTGCGCAAACGTGCACGCGGCTTCAGGGTGACTTTCAATACTTCCGCTTCGCCGTTGGGGTTTGCGCTGAAGTAGATTACTTCTGAGCCATCCTTTCCTTTGGTAAGGTTGTACTCCTTGTCGCGGGTAACTCCCGTTACAGCAAATCGTTTTATGTATGTGTTACCTTGTTTGCCATCGCGGTAAACCACGTTGTAAATGGTACGGGAATCGTTGCGTTTGAAAACAGCGATGTGAATGATGTTTTTTCCCACAAATGCTTTGTCCTGTACCTTTGTTATCAGGTATCGGCCGTCCTTATAGAAAATTATTATATCGTCAATGTCGGAACAGTTGCAGACAAATTCATCTTTCTTCAATGCTGTTCCCACAAATCCATCCTCACGGTTGATGAAGAGCTTTTCGTTTTTCACCACGACCTTGGAAGCTTCGATGTTTTCAAAACTTCTGATTTCCGTCATTCTCGGATAATGCGAACTGTATCTTTTCTTCAGCCCTTTGTAATATTCAATGGCAAAAGGTATAATGTTGTTGAGGTTGTACTCCACCTGTTCCAGTTCTTCTTCCAGCGAAGCGATGTATTCGTCGGCTTTTTTCGAGTCGTATTTTGAAATTCTTTTAATTCGAATTTCCATTAGTTTGAGAATGTCATCGCGGGTAACCTTGCGTCGCAGAAGGGATTTGAAGGGATCCAGTCCGTGATCAATGGTTTTGATGATGGCCTCATAGGTCTCACAATCTTCAATGCGCTGGTAAATCTTATTTTCAATGAATATTTTTTCCAGCGATGACATGTGCCATGCCTCTTCCAGTTCTCCTTTTCTGATTTCCAGTTCCCGGGTCAGCAAGTGAACGGTGTGGTTGGTGTTGTGTTTCAGGATTTCACTAACTCCGAGAAATGCGGGTTTCTCATCACGAATTACACAGGAGTTGGGCGAAATAGACAATTCGCAATCGGTGAAAGCGTATAGCGCATCAATGGTTTTATCGGGCGAGGTATTGGCCGGAAGGTGCACCTGAATCTCTACCTTTTGGGCTGTGTTGTCATCAATTTTTTTGATTTTTATCTTACCTTTCTCATTGGCTTTCAATATTGACTCAATGAGGGAAGAGGTATTTCTTCCAAAAGGAATATCTGAAATAACCAGGGTACGGTTATCCAGTTTACTGATTTTGGCACGTACTCTTACTGCTCCACCACGCAGACCGTCGTTATAGCGCGATACATCCATCATTCCGCCTGTCGGGAAATCGGGGTATAACTCAAAGGATTGCCCTTTAAGATGTGCAATGGAGGCATCAATGAGTTCGGCGATGTTGTGTGGAAGGATTTTGGAGGCCAGACCTACGGCAATTCCTTCCACCCCTTGAGCCAGCAAAAGGGGAAACTTAACCGGAAGCGTTACCGGTTCCTGGTTACGGCCATCGTATGAGGGTTTCCATTCGGTGGTTTTTGGATTAAATACCACTTCCTGGGCAAATTTGGTCAGTCGGGCTTCTATGTAACGGGGGGCTGCAGCACGGTCCCCGGTAAAGACGTTACCCCAGTTTCCCTGCATGTCAATCAGCAGATTTTTCTGACCCAGCTGAACCAGCGCATCGCCAATGGAGGCATCACCGTGCGGGTGAAACTGCATGGTAAAACCAATGATATTGGCCACTTTATTGTATCTGCCGTCCTCCATTCTGCGCATGGCGTGCAGAATACGTCGTTGCACAGGCTTTAAACCGTCATTGAGATGAGGTACAGCCCGTTCCAGAATCACATAGGAGGCGTAATCCAGAAACCATGTGCGATACATTCCCTGAAGGGCAGTGACTTTTACTTCAGGTTCTGTTTCTGCCGGTGAAACGGGATTATCGGAATTGTTGACTTCTTCTTTGTTTTCCTCTTCGGGCTCTCCTGGTACTTCAGGATATTTATCGTTTTCGTCAGTCATTTTTATAGCATTTCTTCGTCAACCACAAGATTGTCAATGATGAAATTTTGTCTGTCGGGAGTGTTTTTTCCCATGTAAAAATCCAGAACATCCTTAAAAGCATCTTCTTTCTTCATTTTTACGGGCTCCAGGCGAATGTCTCTGTTAATGAAATGAGTAAATTCATCCGGAGAAATTTCTCCCAAACCTTTGAATCGGGTAATCTCGGCATTCTTACCCAGCTTTTTCATGGCTTCATAACGCTCCTGGTCATTGTAGCAATAAAAGCTCTCTTTTTTATTCCGAACTCTGAACAACGGGGTCTGCAAGATGTAGAGGTGACCGTTTTTTACCAGCTCGGGGAAGAACTGCAGGAAAAAGGTCAGCAGCAGAAGGCGGATGTGCATTCCGTCCACGTCGGCATCAGTAGCGATGATGACCTTATTGTATCGCAGGGTTTCAAGTCCCTCCTCTATATTCAAGGCTGCCTGCAGCAGGTTGAATTCTTCATTTTCGTAAACCACTTTTCGCGTGAGGCCGTAGGTGTTCAGAGGTTTACCTTTAAGACTGAAAACTGCTTGTGTACCAACGTCCCGGGCTTTGGTAATTGACCCGGACGCCGAATCGCCCTCGGTAAGGAAAATGGAAGTTTCCATTTTTCGCTCATGGTTAGAGTCGAAATGGATGCGGCAGTCGCGCAGCTTTTTGTTGTGCAGGCTCACTTTCTTTGCCCTTTCACGTGCCAGCTTCTGGATGCCGGAAATGGCCTTGCGTTCTTTTTCCGATTCGAGAATTTTTTTGTGGATGATTTCGGCTATTTCCTGATTTTTGTGCAGGAAGTTGTCCAGTTTTCCCTTTACAAAATCCAGAACATAATTGCGAACCGATGTCCCGCCCGGGGACATGTCCTTGGAACCTAATTTGGTTTTTGTCTGTGATTCAAAAACCGGTTCTTCAATTTTGATACTCACCGCTGCCACAATTCCGGAGCGAATATCGGCTACATCAAAATTTTTGTTGAAAAATTCCCGAATGGTCTTTACATATGCTTCGCGGAATGCGATCAGGTGAGTTCCGCCCTGGGTAGTGTGCTGGCCATTAACAAAAGTGTAATATTCCTCGCCATACTGGTCACAATGGGTTACAGCCACTTCCAGATCGTCGTCTTTGAGAGAGATAATCTTATACAGGCCGGTTTCGGTCATCTGCTCGTCCAACAAGTCCAATAATCCGTTTTCAGAACGATAGACCTCTCCGTTGAAGTGAATGGCCAGTCCGGCATTGAGATAGGTGTAATTCCTCAGTAAAGAACTAATGTATTCTTCTTTGAATGCATATTCCCCGAAGATTGATTCGTCGGGAAGAAACTCCACAAACGTGCCGTTGCTTTCTTTGGTGGGCTCTACGGGAGATTCTTCCACCAATTCTCCTTCGCTAAAGACAACTTTTTTGGTCTGACCGTCCCGAAACGCTTGTATGACAAACCTGGAAGAGAGTGCGTTGACTGCTTTGATACCAACCCCGTTGAGTCCTACCGACTTCTTAAATACCTTACTATCATACTTGGCACCGGTATTCATTTTACTGGCTACATCAATCACTTTTCCCAACGGAACGCCCCGGCCATAGTCACGAATAGCCAGGCGTTTTTCGTCCAAATCAATTTTGATTTTTTTGCCGAAACCCATCATGTATTCGTCAATGGAATTGTCCATGACCTCTTTGATCAGTACATAAATTCCATCATCGGCAAAGTTACCGTCACCGAGTTTTCCGATGTACATACCCGGACGACGCCTGATGTGTTCTTTCCAGTCAAGTGTGCGTATGGTATCTTCAGAATAGTTTTGCAACATTGTTTGTTACCTCTCGTTTGTGTGCATTAATGTTTTGTGTGTTGGGTTAAGCGGATGTTTTCTAAAAAATCATCCAAATATAACGAAAAGGAAAAATCTTTCGTAATCTGATTTTTCGATAAAATTTTCTTTTGATGCAAATCAGCGGGTTGCCGATTCAAAATAAAATCATTCTATCGAATTAATTCAGCTCTGTTGGTATCCAGTTTCAGGAAGATGAATAACAGGATGGTAAAGCCCCAGAATGAAGAACCTCCATAGCTGAAAAATGGTAGGGGAATCCCGATTACAGGGGCCAGACCAATGGTCATACCAATGTTAATGGCTATGTGCATGAAAAAAATGGCAGCGACTCCGTAACCATAAATCCTGCTAAAGGCCGAATGCTGTCGCTCGGCAAGAAAAATGATTCTTAGCAAAAGAGTCAGAAACAGAAGAATTACAAAGGTGGTTCCGATGAATCCCCACTCTTCTCCTACGGTACAGAATATAAAGTCGGTGGTTTGTTCCGGGACAAAATCAAATTTCGTTTGGGTGCCCTGGAGGAATCCTTTCCCGTAAAACCCTCCCGAGCCGATGGCTATTTTTGACTGATTAACATTATAACCGATTCCCTGTGGGTCATTTTCCAACCCCAGCATTACCAGTATCCTGTTCCTTTGATATTCCGATAAAACAGAATCGAAAAAATAATTCGTCGAGTAGGTATAGGCGGTCAAACCCCAAAGTATGATTAAGGCAACACCAATCTGGGGAAGTCTCCTGATTAATACTTTGAATCCCAAAAACAAGCTTGATGCGGCGATTCCTGCAATCAGAGGAATAACCAGCCCTGTGTCCCATCCAGTAAGTTTTCCGGCACTGTAAACAATCAGAAAACCTCCGGCTGTTATGGCTGATGTAATTACTGCCAGTCGTTTTTGTTTGGATAAATAGATGTAACCGGCAAAAAGCAGGAAGATTCCTAAAATGAGGTAAATGATGGGGTAGAGCAATGATGCAATAAGGATTACTGCTGCGAGTGCGATGAGAAAAAGAAAAACCGGCGACATTCCTTCCCGGAAGAAGACCAGGAAAAAGGCTGCATAAACCAGAGCGGAACCGGTGTCGTTTTGCAACAAAATGATGATGGCCGGAAGAAAAACGATTACGCCCATTTTCAGGATATAGCGCAGTTTTGACATATTGAAATTGTATCTGCTCATCACTCTTGCCAGAGCGAGGCCGGCGGCCACCTTTGTCATCTCGGCCGGCTGCAACCGGATGGAGCCTATTTTAAACCATGCCTTGGCTCCGTTGATCTCGACTCCAAATAACAGTGCCATAATTAATAACAGGATAGAGATGCCAAAGAATATATAAGCAAACTCCACAAAAAACTTACTGTCAATAAGAAAAAGAACACCAATCATTATTATCGACAGACCAATCCAGATTAATTGTTTGCCGGGCTCGGAGGCAAGTGTAATTCCGGAAATATCCTCAGGGTCAAAATTGGCGGCATAGATGTTTACCCAACCAAAAGTTACCAGCAGGGCATAAATGACCACTGTCATCCAGTCAATGTTCTTGTATGATCTAATCGTTGCTCTCATCCTTATTTATCAGGTCTGCATCCAACATTCGTTGTTCTATCCATTTTCGTGAGCGGTGTATCTCTTTGTTTAAGTATTTTTCAATAATCAGGCTGGAAATGGGCGCTCCGTAGGTGGCTCCAAATGTGCCGTTTTCCACATAGGTGGCCACAGCGATTTTGGGATTGTCTTTGGGAGCAAAAGCAATGAAGATACTGTGGTCGTCTCCATGAGGGTTTTCGGCTGTTCCTGTTTTTCCGCAAATGGTAACTCCCGGTATCTGGGCTATGCGTGCTGTACTCCCTGCTCCGCCCCAGATGGCTTGTTCCATTCCGTCAACTACCGGAACAAAATGCGCTGAATCAATTCCCACATAATGGGGCTTTTTGAATTTTGTGGGAATGGTATCGTTTTCAATTTCCCGGGCTACATGGGGGATGTGCCAGTACCCCCGGTTGGCAATGGCAGCTGTCATATTGGCCATTTGGATAGGTGTAGTAAGCAGCTCACCCTGACCAATGGCCAACGAAATAACTGTAAGTGAAGCCCAACTGCCTGAGTAAATCTGATCGTAATAGTTGCTGTTGGGCACAAACCCTCTTCCTTCATTGCTCAGATCGGTCCCTAAACGGTAGCCAAATCCAAAATTTACCAGATAATCTTTCCATTTGTCAAGACCAGTTTTGGGAGAGCCATATTCGGGATTGTCCAGTACATTTCTGAAAACATGACAATAATAGGCATTACAGGACATCTGGATGGAGGCCTCAAGATCCAGGGGACTGGGGTGTGAGTGACAACCTACCGAAAGGGCACGGGTATGATAGCCCATTTGGCAGCCAAAGCGGGATGCCGGGGTTATTACTCCTTCCTGCAGGCCAATGAGGGCCATAATGGTTTTAAAGGTGGATCCCGGAGGGTAACCCGATTGCAAAGGTCTGTTAAACAAGGGGTAGAGTGTGTCGGTTGCCAGTTTTGGAAAGTTTTCGTTTCGCTCCCGTCCAATAAGCAGTGAGGGATTGTAAGATGGTGAAGAAACCATTGCTAAAATTTCACCGGTGGATGGCTCTATGGCAACAATGCTTCCCACCTTATTCTGCATGAGTTTTTCTCCGTACAATTGTAGTTCATGATCCAGTGTCAGAGTCAGATCTTTACCGGATACTGCCGGTTCATCATGGTCTCCGTCGCGAAAAGCGCCTTTTTGCCGGCCATGAACATCCACCAATACATAACTGGCCCCTTTTTCTCCGCGAAGTGCTGCTTCGTATGTTTTTTCAACGCCGCTGATGCCCCAGTAGTCACCCTGGGTGTAATAGGGGTCTTTCTTTAATTGCGATTCATTTATTTCACCCACATAGCCCAAAACATTGGCTGCTGTTTCATGTTCGTATTTTCGGACAATCCTTCGCTGTCCGTAGAATCCTTTGAACTTGAAGAGTTTTTCCTGAAAAGCTCCGAACTTCTCTGCTGGCATCTGCTTGTAAAACACGGATGGCTGAAAGGATGAAATCTGACGTTGTCTGAGCCGGTTGCGCATTTCACTAAACAGATTGCGAACTTCGCTCAGCTCAATCCCCATGCTGCGAGCCAGCTCCAGGGTGTCCAGAGCTTCCGTTTCGCGGGGAACAACCATGATGTCATAAACTGCCTGATTGGAAACCATCAAGGCTCCGTTTCTGTCGTAAATCAATCCCCGGGAGGGGAATTCCGTGATTTTACGACGGGCATTGCTCTCCGCCGAAAACTTGTAAGACGGGTCATACACCTGCAGCATGAAAAGCCTTACAATGTATATAAGACTTAACAGCAAAACTATCAAACCGATGACGATTGTTCTGTTATTGGTGTTTCCCACTTACGCTCTGTTTTTAAGAGGTTACAATGTGTTGGAATCTCGTTTGGCAAAAAGCATGGCAATTAAAACAAACAATACCGTAACCAGGGTACTTACAATGCTTTTTGACAAGGTGGCCATAAACAATTCTTTATCAAAAGCTTCAACAAAGAAATAAAACAGATGATGCGTGGCCACCATTATGCCCATATATTTGAAAAACCATCCAAATCCGTAGTCCGAAGGTACAGGTCTGGTTCCTACTTCATAGCCGTCCCTGGGAGAAAAGGAGCTGAGTATGAAAGGCCTCAGAAAGGCCATGAAAACCGTGGCTGATGCATGAAGCCCCAGCGTATTCATGAAAATGTCGATGATGAGTCCTGTGATAAAACCAAGCACCAGCAGCAACCACTTTGGGGTGCTGAAGGGAAGTGTGATGATGAATAAGATGTATAGATACGGATTTACATAGCCGCTAAACTGCAGGTTGTTTAGCAACAATACCTGGAGTAATATCAGTATTACAAAGTTAAACAGATATCTTGGCAGCAGATTAATCATCTTCACTTAGTTTTTCCAGTTCCAATCGCTCCTGAGCTTCCAGTTTTTCAACGATGTGAACATATTCCAGATTCTTAAAATCAACAGATAACAATACGCGTATCTCGTAAAATCCCTCTCCCTGGTCAATGGTTACCTTGTCGATGGTTCCAATCAGCACGTTCTCAGGGAAAATCGAGGAATAACCACTGGATACTACTGCGTCTCCCACAAGCGGGGTGGCATGAGCAGGAATTCCGCTCAGCGTGGCATACCTGTAGGAACCTGCATCCCAGTAGAGTGATCCAAAGAAGCCGGTCTCACGCAACCGGGCCGAGATTCTGAGCCGCGTGTTGAGGACCGAAATAACAGTGGAGTAGTTTTCCGATGTGTTGAGCACTACCCCCACCAGACCTCTCGATGAGATGACTCCCATGTCAGGGGCGATGCCATCCTTCCGGCCTTTGTTTAGTGTGAGATAATTAAAGTGTTTGTTTACTGAGTTGTTGATTACCCGGGCAGCAGAGTATCGGTATTGCTGAGCTGCCACTGTGTCCACTTCAATCTCCGGAAGCATTGGGGCATAAAAAGAATTCTTATCCAGTTGATTGCGTAATTCTGCATTTTCTCTGGCCAGCTCTTCGTTGGTCCTTTTCAGTTCAAAGTATTGTATTACTGAACTGAATCTTTCGTACAAATAGCCTGATACCTGATTGGATGAACTCAGATATACCTTTCTGTGATACTGATTGTAATTAAATATGAAATAGAAGCTGACTATCTCCAATAACAGAAACAGCAGCAAAAAATGGTTTCGAATGATGAAACGGATGAAGTTTCTCATCTTGTGTTTTTAATTCGGGTCTATCTCATCAGGAACGAGAACTTGTGACGGTTTTTAAGGGCAATGCCGGTTCCGCGGGCCACTGCATGCAACGGGTCCTCTGCAATGTGGAAAGGAATGTTGATTTTGTCGGTCAATCGCTTGTCCAATCCTCTGAGCAATGCACCTCCACCTGCCAGGTAAATACCATTGTTTACGATGTCGGCATACAATTCCGGAGGTGTTTGTTCCAGCGCATTCAGGATGGCGGTCTCCATCTTGGAGATCGATTTTTCCAGACAGTGCGATATTTCCTGATAGGAAACAGGAACCTCGATGGGTAATGCAGTCATCTGGTTGGGCCCCTGAACAATATAATCTGCCGGAGGCTCATCCAATTCGGGAAGTGCCGATCCTACTCTGATTTTAATCTCTTCGGCAGTTCGTTCTCCGATTTTTATGTTGTGCTGACGACGCATGTATTCCATAATGTCTGCCGTAAGGTCATCCCCGGCAATGCGGATTGATTTGTTGGTTACAATTCCGCCCAGCGAGATCACGGCGATCTCGGTGGTACCTCCACCTATGTCCACCACCATGTTGCCTTCGGGGGCCTCCACATCAAGCCCGATTCCCAGAGCTGCTGCCATGGGTTCATAAATCATATAAACTTCCCGTCCACCGGCATGTTCCCCGGAGTCGCGTACAGCACGAATTTCCACCTCCGTACTACCCGATGGAATACAGATTACCATAGTCAGTGACGGAGTGAAAAGCTGTCCCTTTTTGTTGATCATTTTGATCATGCCCCGAATCATTTGTTCGGCAGCATTAAAGTCGGCGATAACGCCATCGCGAAGAGGACGAATGGTGTATATATTGTCGTGTGTTTTCCCATGCATCTGGCGTGCTTTCTCACCAATAGCTTCCAGCTTATCGGTACGCCGGTTTAATGCAACAATACTGGGCTCATCCACAACTATTTTGTCGTTTTGTATAATGATGGTGTTGGCGGTTCCCAGGTCCATGGCCAACTCTTGTGACAAGAATGAAAATAATCCCATTGTATTTGGTTTTGTTAATGTTTAAAATGACGGGTGCCCGAAAACACCATGGACATATTGTGTGCATCACAGAAATCTACGGAGTCTTTGTCACGCACGGAGCCTCCCGGTTGTATTACGGAGCTTATTCCTGCTTCCCGGGCTATTTCCACCGAGTCGGCAAAAGGGAAGAAGGCATCAGAGGCCATTACAGCTTCTTCCATGTCAAATTCAAAAGCCTGTGCTTTGGCAATGGCCTGTCTGAGCGCATCAACCCTGGAGGTTTGGCCTATGCCGCTGCCTATGAGTTGTTTGTTTTTTGCCAACACGATGGCGTTCGACTTGGAATGCTTTACTATTTTATTGGCAAATAATAAGTCCTCAATTTCTCTATCGGATGGTGCCTTGGAAGTTACAGTAGTCAGATCTTCATGAGTCTCAGTTTTATTGTCTTTATCCTGCACAAGTACACCGTTTAGAAGCGTTCTGGCATTGAAAGTGTTGAGTGAGGATGGTTTTTGAATCAGAATGATCCGGTTTTTCTTTTGCTGCAGGATGTCCAATGCTTCCCGGTCGTATGCGGGTGCAATGATTACTTCGAAGAATATTTTGTTGATTTCGCCGGCCACATCGGCTGTAACTTCTTTGTTGGTTATGATGATTCCGCCAAAGGCAGATACCGGATCTCCGGCGAGAGCTTCTTTCCAGGCTTCGGAAAGCTGATCTCTGGATGCCAGTCCGCAGGCATTGTTGTGTTTCAGGATTGCAACTGTGGTCTCATCAAATTCTGAGATAAGTGAAATGGCGGCATCAATATCCAACAGGTTGTTGTACGATATCTCTTTGCCATGCAACTGTTCAAATAAATCCTCAAATTTTCCGAAGAATGTTCCTTTTTGATGCGGGTTCTCCCCGTATCTCAAGGGTTTGCTTTCGTTGACAGCCTTTCGGAAAGCGGGGAAAGATTCATCGCTGTTGAAATAATTGAAGATGGCGGCATCGTAGCCCGAAGAAACGGCAAAAGCTGCTGTAGCAAAGGATTTTCGATCTTCGGTATTTGTTTCTCCGTTTTTGTTGACCAGTACATCGTGCAGTTGTGCATACTGGTCTTTGGAAGGAACAATCACTACATCTTTGTAGTTCTTGGCGGCGGCTCTGATTAAAGAAATTCCGCCAATGTCAATTTTTTCAATGATGTCTGGGTGTGACGCTCCTGATGCAACAGTGTCTTCAAATGGGTACAGATCCACAATGATAAGATCTATTTCAGGAATTTCATATTCTGACATCTGTTTCCGGTGGTCTTCATCATCTCTTCGTCCCAGGATCCCACCGAATATTTTGGGATGTAGTGTTTTTACACGGCCTCCGAGAATGGAAGGATAACTGGTGAGTGACTCCACGGATTGTACTTTTACTCCCAACCCTTCGATGAAAGACTGTGTTCCCCCTGTGGAATAGATGGTAACACCTAGTTTGTCCAGCTGTTTTACAATGTCATCAAGACCGTCTTTATGAAAAACTGAAATTAAGGCAGATTTTATCTTTTTTGTGGCTGTCATTATTTTAACAATTTTATTCGGGAATTGACGCAAAATTAAGAAAAAGAGAACATTTAACAACACCTGATCTTTAATTTGTGTACCGCGGTGTGAATTTAATAATTATTGGAGATGATGAGGAGCGTTAAAATAAAAAAAGCTGCCTGAATGTCAGACAGCTTTATGTTTAAAGGTTACAGCCTTTTTTTTATGGCTTCGGTTTCCTGCTCAAATCCCGGTTTACCCAGCAAGGCAAACATGTTTTTCTTGTAGGCTTCCACACCCGGCTGATCAAAGGGGTTGACTCCTAACACGTAACCGCTGATGCCACACGCCTTCTCGAAGAAGTAGAGCAGTTGTCCCAGGTAATACTCGTTGAGTTCGGGGATTTCAACCCTGATGTTGGGGACTCCTCCGTCGGTGTGAGCAATGCGGGTACCCAATTCGGCCATTTTGTTCACTTCATCAATGCGTTTTCCGGCCAGGTAGTTGAGCTTGTCCAGGTCGGCTTCATCACGTGGAATCAGGACCCGGTGTTTGGCAGCGGCGACAGAAACCACCGTTTCAAAAATTGAACGCTCTCCTTCCTGAATCCATTGTCCCATGCTGTGCAGGTCGGTAGTGAAGTCAACTGCAGCAGGGAAAATTCCTTTGTGCTCTTTTCCTTCGCTTTCGCCATAAAGCTGCTTCCACCATTCGGATACATAGTGCAATTTGGGCTGATAATTGACCATGATCTCAATTTTCTTCCCTTTTTGGTATAACAGGTTTCGGGCTGCGGCATAAACAGCTGCAGGGTTTTTATCGAAAGGAATATCGGTACCTGTGAGTGCCTTCATCTCTTTGGCACCTCTTACCAGTTCACTGATGCTGTATCCGGCAACGGCAATGGGAAGCAATCCTACAGGTGTAAGAACAGAGAACCGTCCGCCCACATCGTCGGGGATAACGTATGTTTCGTAACCTTCCTGCTCCGCCAGGGTGCGCAATGCTCCTTTGCTGGCATCGGTAACTGCCACAATGCGTTCTTTTACTTCTTCTTTATCGTATTTGGTCTCCAACAGTTCCTTTAGCACGCGGAAGGCAATGGCCGGTTCGGTGGTGGTTCCAGATTTGGAAATGACAATCACACCAAAGGATTTGTCTTTGAGCAGATCCAGCATTTCGTAGGTGTAATCTTCTCCAATGTTCTGACCTGCATAAAGAATGGCAGGGTTTTTCCGGTCATCTTTCAGTTGATCAAACGAGTCGTTCAGAGCATCGATAACCGCTCTTGCTCCCAGATAGCTTCCGCCGATACCCACTACTACTACATAGTCGGCTTTTCCGCGGAGTCTTGCGGCTGTCTTTTCGATGGACATCACCTGATCGCCGTCAATGTTATCGGGAAGGTCAAGCCATCCGAGAAAGTCATTACCTTTCCCGCTCTTGTCGGTAAGGGTTTTAAGTTGTTTCAGGATGTTGTCCTGTTCTTTGTTTATCATGTCCTGGGTTACTTCCGGCGCAACCTGTGACACATCAATGGTAAGGTTCTTCATAGCGTTATGTATTTATCTTTCTGTTTTTATCTTTTTAAAACTCAACCCTCATCTCTCAACCCTGTTCTTTTTATCTCAACTGATCCGTCAGTAGTTTAATCTCAATGGCGGGTGAGATTTTTTCATAAATTATATTGTGAACAGCTTCGGTAATGGGCATGTTCACTTTATATTTCTTATTTATCTCCACAATGCTTTTTACTGCATAATAACCTTCGGCAATCATCAGCATCTCCAGTTGCGCACTTTTTACCGAATAGCCTTTTCCCAGCATATTCCCGAAAGTACGGTTTCTTGAAAACTGAGAGTAGGCAGTCACCAACAAGTCACCCAGATATGCAGAACTTTTGATGTCGCGTGTGATGGGATGAACTGTATCCACAAATCGCTTTATTTCCTGTATGCCGTTGGAAATAAGTACTGCCTGGAAGTTGTCTCCATATCCCAGGCCGTGGCAGATACCAGCGGCAATGGCCATCACGTTTTTTAGTACGGCTGAGTACTCAGTGCCGTATATGTCATCAATTACGGTTGTCTTGATGTAGGAGCACGCCAGACGGGATGCAAACACCCGGGCTTTTTTAATGTCCTGGCAGGCAATGGTCAGATAAGAAAGTCTTTCCAGAGCTACCTCTTCTGCGTGACAGGGGCCCGAAATAACTGCAATAGAATCAATAGGAACCTCATAGTGTTTGTTGAAAAAACTGCCGATGATCAGGTTCTCATCGGGGACAAGCCCTTTAATGGCAGAAACAATAAATTTGTCTTTCAGTGGGGTCCGAAGCGATTCCAACGACTCTTTAAGAAAAGCCGAAGGTACAGCAAAGATGAGCACATCCGAATTCTCTACAATCTCATTGATGTCAGTGGAAAAGAATATCTGGTCGGTGTCAAAATCCACTGATGTGAGGTAATTTGGATTGTGATCCATCTTACGAAACCGGTCGATGTGCTCTTGCTCACGGAAGTACCAGTTCAGTCTGTCTGAATTATTCAGTACCATCTTGGCAATAGCGGTGGCCCAACTACCACTTCCTATAATACCAATGGTCGATTCTTCATCCATGCCTGTCTGTTTTGGTTTCTGCAAATTTATTGATAGACAGGAACCGAAAGCAACGACAAATGTCATTGATTTGGTTCCTTTGGTTTGTTTTGTCTGAATTAATCAGTTTAACGGACTGGGATCTATTAATGCTCTACCCAGTTTTTGACTTCATCAGGTTTGGGATTTTGAAGGCCCAGTTTGTGCTTTTTGTTGAGCCCACATAATTCCTGGTGCAACTTATTGGGATTGCTCTCTTTTAAATTTTCAACCTTGAGATATCCGGCTTTGTGAATGACGGGCACCCATTCTGCAGGTACCCCAATGGCAGTAAATTTCTCCTCTCCGTCGCGCTCCTTTTTCTTTTCGGGACGCATCTGAGGGAAAAACAGTACTTCCTGGATGGTGCTCTGACCGGTCATCAACATTGTCAGTCGATCAATGCCAATTCCCATTCCTGAAGTGGGAGGCATTCCATATTCCAGCGCACGTACAAAGTCCATGTCTATAAACATAGCCTCGTCGTCTCCTTTTTCCGAAAGTTTTAACTGATCCTGGAATCGGGCCAGCTGGTCGATGGGGTCGTTCAACTCCGAGTAAGCGTTGGCCAGCTCTTTACCGTTAACCATCAGCTCGAAACGCTCAGTCAACTCCGGATTATCTCTGTGTTTTTTGCACAATGGGGACATCTCCACCGGATAATCGGTAATGAATGTCGGCTGAATGTAAGAGGCCTCACATTTTTCACCGAAGATTTCGTCAATCAGCTTTCCTTTACCCATCGATTCATCATATTCGATCTCCAGTTCATCGCAAACCTTGCGTAACCCGGCGATATCCATTCCGGTAATGTCGTAACCTGTATGTTCTTTGATGGCGTCGAGCATACTGATGCGCTTGTAGGGACGTTTGAAGTCGATTGTTTTGTCTCCTACCTGCACTTTGGTAGTGCCATGGAGGTCAACTGCCACCTTTTCGATCATCTCCTCGGTGAAGTCCATCATCCATTTGTAATCTTTGTAGGCAACATAGATTTCCATCACGGTGAACTCCGGGTTGTGGGTGCGATCCATACCCTCGTTGCGGAAATCTTTTCCGAACTCGTAAACTCCTTCGTAACCGCCTACAATCAGCCTTTTGAGGTATAGCTCATTGGCGATGCGCAGGTAAAGTGGCATGTCCAGCGTGTTGTGATGGGTAATGAACGGACGTGCCGCAGCACCACCCGGAATGGATTGAAGGATGGGGGTCTCCACCTCGAGGTAATCTTTTGCATTAAAGAACTCACGCATGGAGTTGATGATGCGGGTCCTTTTTCTGAAAGTGTCACGCACCTGGTCATTAACGATGAGGTCCACATACCTCTGGCGATAGCGTTGCTCAGGATCCGAGAAAGCATCGTAAACTTTTCCGTCTTTTTCCTTAACCACCGGCAATGGCCGCAGAGATTTGGCCAAAACAGTCAGTGAGGTTACATGAACCGAAATCTCGCCCATCTGGGTTTTAAAAACAAACCCTTTGATGCCGATGATGTCTCCGATGTCGAGTAATTTCTTAAATACGGTGTTGTATAATGTTTTATCTTCCTCCGGACAAATGTCATCACGACGAAGATATATCTGAATCCGCCCCTTCTTATCCTTTAGTTCTGCAAAAGAGGCACTTCCCATGATGCGTCGGCCCATGATGCGACCTGCAAGACTCACTTCTTTGAAATCATCAGGATTTTCTTCAAATCCCTTTTTGATGTCTTCGCTGTAATGGGTTACCGGAAATTCTTCCGCAGGGAAAGGATTAATTCCCAGTTTTTCCAATTCTTTCAGACTTTCCCGTCTGATAATTTCCTGTTCGCTCAGTTCCAGTTGGTTCATAAATTCGCGTATTGTTTGTCCTTCGGAAAATTTCCTTTTTTATCGATTCATCCGGCACGGGTTTTTGATGGTGTTGCCCATTGCCGCTAATAGCCTGTTTTTTAACACAGGGGATGAACCCTGGTGAATGAAAAAAACAGCACAAAGATAGTGATTACCTGTGAAAACCAATTCCCGGCCTGTTAACTTCTTAGAATTTGTCTTAATTGGGAGTTAAAAATGACTTTTTAACACGAATGAAACGAGCATGGCAATGATTGCCTCAAAAGAACATGAATAAATTCTTGCATGCGAGTTCCATCCGACCTTAATTAATAAATTTTATACGGATGAAACTTTTCTGTTTTCAAACACTATTGTCCGGAAAAAACTATTATTATGAAAGTAGATTGCTTCGCTCTGCTCGCAATGACACCGTCTTAATCCTCTGCAAAGCCCCGTCATTGCGAACGTAGTGAAGCAATCTCAAATTTTAAACCGGACACCAATGGTTTTCAAACTGTTTAATTTGCTCCAATTCTTTGACATTCAGCCCCTGGTAAATGGACTGTGAAAAACTCATTGTTATTTAAAATCATTTTAATTAAACTTGCAGGTTATATTAGATCGTTAGATTTTTAGAAGTTAGCGATTAGAAAATTTTTATAATATTGACATACTGAATTTTATCTAAAACTTTTGTTTAAGTATAAAGGATTTGTCCTCATTGTCCGGGACGAGTTTCATCAGACCAATAACATATATTAAGTATGAATATAGTATCTGAACGAAAAAGGAAGCCTGCGTGGCTGAAAATTCAATTACCCAATACAAGCGACTATAACTGGATGAATAAGACCATCCGGGATCATAAATTGCATACCATTTGTACCAGCGGAAAATGCCCCAATTCAGCAGAGTGCTGGGGCAATGGCACTGCCACGTTTATGATTCTGGGAGATATTTGTACCCGTTCGTGTAAGTTCTGCAACGTAAAAACCGGAAAACCCGATGCGGTGGATTTTAAAGAGCCGTTCCGCATTGCCCGCTCTATCCAGATAATGAAATTGAAGCACGCCGTTATTACTTCTGTTGATCGTGATGATTTGGAGGATGGTGGTGCCGGTGTTTGGGCAGAAACCATTCGTAAGGTTAAAGAGATGAATCCGGGCATCACACAGGAAGTGTTGATTCCTGATTTTAACGGGCTCAAACATCTTATTCAACAGGTTATTGACGCCAAACCGGAAGTGGTGAGTCACAACCTGGAAACCGTACGCCGGCTGACACCTCAGATCAGAAGTAAAGCCAAATACGATTTGAGTCTGAAGGTGCTGGAATACATTGCATCTACAGGGGTGGTGCCCAAATCGGGGATTATGGTCGGGCTCGGAGAAAAACCCGAAGAAGTACTGGAAACCATGGATGATCTGATTGCTGCCGGAGTGAAGGTGCTGACCATTGGGCAATATCTTCAGCCTTCGCCCAAACACCTGGAGGTGGTGGAGTATGTGACACCGGAACAGTTTGCAATTTACGAAGAGGAAGGCCTGAAGAGAGGGTTCAAATATGTGGAAAGCGGTCCGCTGGTTCGTTCTTCCTATCATGCCGAAAAACATATTAATGCATTAAAATAATGGGGGAGTCGTTGACCATATTTGAAGATCTTGGAAAGATTGACTATAAGAAAGCCTGGGATTACCAGGAAGAGCAGTTTGCCAGGGTTGTTGACAGTAAGCTTTTTAACCGGGAAAATCCTGAAAGCCGGAAAACAATTGAACACCATTTGATTTTCTGTGAGCATCCGCATGTTTATACCCTGGGAAAAAGCGGGCAGGCCAATAACCTGCTGATTCAGGACGATTTTTTGGAGAAAATTGACGCCCGGTTCTATAAAATTAACCGTGGAGGGGATATAACTTACCATGGTCCCGGTCAGCTTGTGGGCTATCCGATTTTTGACCTGGAGCAAATGGACCTTGGAATCAAGGAATATATCCACAGACTTGAGGAGGCCATTATTCTTACCGTGGCGGAATACGGAATTGAGGCTGCCCGGCTGGATGGGGCTACCGGAGTGTGGCTGGATGTCAATACGCCCGGGGCTCGAAAAGTATGTGCCATCGGAGTGCGGGCCAGCCGTTATGTATCCATGCATGGTTTTGCCCTTAATGTGAACACCAATCTTGAGTATTTCAACCATATAAATCCTTGTGGGTTTGTGGATAAAGGGGTAACATCACTTCAGAAAGAGTTGGGCCGGGAGGTGGATATGGCAGAAGTGAAGACAAAATTAAAAGGTCATCTTCAAAAGGTCTTTGGCTTAAGTTTTGTTGCATTGTAGTAATGGATTAGCTTTTATTCTCTGTTGTTTGTTGATAATTTTTCGGATTATAAAAGCCGGAATAGTTTGAAAAAATGTATTTTTTGAGAAAATTTACTGTCTCAAAAGTGAGTGTGCTGAAATGGAAAAAAGATGGAGCATAAAAGAGAACCCCGAAAGTGAAATTGAAGCAGAGCTATCTGCTTTTGAGGATATAGGACCTGCTTTAGGGCGATTGCTTGCTTTACGCGGTGTGAGAAACAGTGAGGAAGCACGGACTTTTTTCAACCCCAGCCTTTCAGATCTCCACGATCCTTTCCTGATGAAAGATATGCAGGAGGCGGTGGATCGTATCCAAAAAGCTATTTCTGCAAAAGAGAAAATTCTTGTATATGGCGACTACGATGTGGACGGAACCACCAGTGTGGCGCTTGTCTATTCTTTTCTGAGACAATTTGTTCCCGAAATCAGCTACTACATCCCCGACAGGTATGAGGAGGGATATGGTATTTCTTACAAAGCCATTGATATGGCAGTGGAGGAGAATACCGGACTGATCATAGCTCTTGATTGTGGCATTAAAGCGGTGGAGAAGATTGAATATGCCTGTGGAAAAGGGGTGGATTTTATTATCTGCGATCACCACACTCCGGGTGATGTTTTACCTAAGGCTGCTGCCTGTCTGGATCCCAAACGACCGGATTGTTCTTATCCCGAAAAGAACCTGTCTGGTTGTGGTGTAGGTTTTAAAATGCTTCAGGCCCTTTGTCAGCAGCAAGATATTGATAATGAGTCTCTTTTTCAGTATCTCGACCTTGTTGTGGTCAGTATCGCTTCTGATGTGGTGCCTATTATTGGTGAAAACCGGATTCTGGCAGATATGGGACTCATGAAACTGAACAGAAATCCCGGAGTTGGTCTTAAAAGCATCATCAGAGTGTCAGGAATGGCAGGCAGGGAACTGACCATTAGTGACATTATTTTCAAGATCGGTCCAAGAATCAATGCTGCCGGACGCATTGAATCCGGCAAGGATGCCGTAGCCCTTCTGGTAAGTGAAGATGAGAATAAAGCTTACGGCATGAGTTGCACCATCAATGAGTGCAATGAAACCCGTAAGGATCTGGATCGAAATATTACCCGTGAGGCACTGGCTTTGCTGGAGGATAATGTGGCCCAAAGGGAGAAGAAAACCACGGTTCTCTTTCATCCTGAGTGGCATAAGGGGGTTATTGGCATTGTTGCATCCAGGCTTACCGAGAATTATTATCGTCCCACGGTGGTGCTGACCGAGTCGAAAGGGATGATTACCGGTTCAGCGCGTTCGGTGGATGGCTACGATCTTTATCATGCCATTGAAGCCTGTCAGGATTTACTCGAAAACTTTGGCGGACATACCTATGCAGCAGGATTAACACTCAGGCCTGAGAATATCAATGCTTTTATCGAAAAATTCGAGAAAATTGTTTCAGAAACCATTCGACCGGAACAGTTGGTGCCCCAGATAGAGGTGGATGCGGAGATCGGATTGGGAGACATCACTGTTGAATTTTTCCAAAACCTGAAGCGGTTTCGCCCCTATGGCCCCGGGAATCTGAAGCCTGTGTTTGTAACCCGAAATGTTTATGATTTTGGCACCAGCAAAGTGGTCGGAAAGGAAAAAGAGCATCTGAAACTGGAAATGATAGAGAGTACTTCGCCCAAAATAATCAAAGGCATTGCGTTTGGTAAGGGCCATCTGCTGGAGAAAATAAAACAATCTCAACCATTCAATATCTGCTATACTATTGAGGAAAGTCTTTACGATAATCATCAGCCCTTTCAGCTGATGGTGAAGGACATTAATTTCAGAGAAGAATAAAAAAAATGAAATCGGCAAGGCATGTCTCAAATAAGCATCTAATAATCCGCATTCATGCGAGTGTCATCAGACCAATTAATCGTAAATGAGTATTTTCGGGCAAGCGTAACACAGTAAATGGTTCTTTATGGACAAACACTAAATTATATACAAAAAAAGAGCACCCGGCCGGGGGGCGGGTGCATCTTTGTTTTGGGTAAGGTTGTACTTCGGTGAGTTATTGAACCACTACCTTGGTGGTTGTATTGTCCACAACTACTATGTATAAGCCCGGGGCTACATTTACTGAGATATTTCCTCCTGCATTGTCCTGGTTGAACACTTTAGCACCTGAAAGAGAGTAAATGGCAATATTGCTGCCTGATTTTGATGCAATAGTTACATTTCCTGGAGCTGTAGAAATTTCAGCGTCTGCTTTTATTGTTTTGGTAAAAGTGGATACATCCGGACTTAAAGTTATGTCATCTGCATACCAGACTGCATCTTCAGCTGCTGGATTATCTGACATTGTTCCGTTGGCACTAATCCCGAACGCAATGTAAATAGTACCTGATAATGTTTCAGAATAAGTGTCGTTCTGATTTATGGGAATATCAATTGCCTCCCAGCCTGAGGATTCCCCTTTTGCTCTTTCCCACTCTCCCAGTCTCACATTTTCGTCATTTGCAAATTGACCGGTTGGCACGGAGGGGTAAGCTTCCACATAAATGGTCTTCCACCCAATGTCGCCTGAGGCAAAATAGCCTTGAAATTGTAATGAATTGTAATCAGACAATGTGGTTCCCGCTTCAAGTGTTATTTCCAGGACAGGAGCAGCATTGTAGTTTGCTGTTGTTACTTGTAGCACATTGCCCTGGCTTCCACTAAATGGATTGGCAACAATTTCTGCAGTGATATGATCGGGGCTCCACCCAATGCCGCTAAGTTGAGTATTGATGCTCATGTCCTCAAAGTCTTCTGTAATCTGAGCGGATAGTAATCCAAGACAAAATAAAAATGCAATCAAAGTGTAGATTTTCTTCATAACAATTCGTATTAAAGTTTGATAAAGGTGCGTTAAGTAATTTTAACAAAAATACAGAACAGGACGGAAAAGAACAAGTGTTGTGTGTGAATGACATGCTGTATTTTATGGTTTTGTTTTAGTTCTTGATGAAGCAGGTTGAATAAGATGTGAATGGATAGATTTAACAGATAAAGTGATTCTGTTTAACAAAACGCAAAAAGCTTAATAATTATCTCATCTTAAGCATTCAAAAATCTAACGATGTGTTGTATATTTGTACAAAACAAAAATAAAGCGATTAACTATGAGAAATTTGCTTAGCCAACCATTGATTGCCATTGTTTTGTCTTTAGCACTGGTGTTTTCTGCCTGTCAGTCGGGTCAGAAAAAGGATGATAAAGGAGAAAATAAATCTGTTAGAACTCAGAAAATTGATAAAGAGGAGATTGAGCAGGATGTGCGGGAGTTTGTATATCCGCTTCCCACTTCTTTTGAAGTAACTGAGATGCTCAACAGAATCGGAGCTTCTTACATTCTTACTTTGTCGAACTCTGCCGAGAATGTGGACAAATATCTTACGGAAACAAAACAGGCTCTGAATCTTGGAGTGTATGGTGCCGATTTGAGTTATGCCAGTACCTATAACCAGAAGCAGCAGATTGTAACTTATATGGAAGCATCCAAGAAGTTGATTGATGTTTTAAATATTACCGGTGCACTGCCCACCGACATTCTGGATAAGATTGAGCAGAATGAAGACAATAAGGATGAATTGGTAGAAATTATTACCAATACCTTTTACGATACCTATGAGTTCCTGAATGTTAACCAGCGTGGTTCGGTGAGTATGCTGGTGCTGGCAGGAAGCTGGGTTGAGGCTCTTTACATCACAACCAATATTTCTGAAGATACCTATCAGAATAAGGAGATGGTGAAAATAGTAATGGAGCAGAAATCTTCATTGAATAAGCTTTTGGAGATCATGAAAAAATATGAGTCAGACCCTGCAGTGGCTGCTGTAATTGAGCAGTTGACACCTCTGGCTGAAATCTACAATATGGTGGAAGACAATGCCATTTCTGAAAAGCAAATGAATATGATTATTCAGGAAGTGACCATGGTCAGAAATGATTTTGTGGAATAGTCTGTTCTACTTCCGAAAATAAAAAATGGCCATTCTGAAAAAACGGAATGGCTTTTTTTTGATATCGCCTGTGTCTTTCGGGAATCTCTGGGTTGGCGAAAATTTTTTTGTATCTTCACATGAATAAAGTATGCCTGCAATGGAACAAACAATAAGTGAAGCTCTGCTGGAGTCATTGATGAAGCTTTTTGCGCTGCTTACCGATATTAAAACCGAGAGTAAAACCGGAAGAGCCCGGTTTTTGGTGGAGGATTTTCTGGGGAGGCATTTTAATACCGAGTACGTGCAGCAATATCTGGAGAAATTTGATGAATTTCTGTCCAGATATCATGCACATATAGATAGTGGTAATCAGGAACTTCTTGAAAAGCAGTCGTCGGATAATCAAACGCGGATTCTTAATATTTGCAACCAGATCAACCAGGAACTGGAACAGGAGCCAAAGATTATTTTGTTTGTCCAGTTGCTGGATTTCCTCAAAAAAGAGGATACCATCAGTGAAGAGGAGCATTATTTTGTTGACCTGTTGGCCGAAAATCTGAAAATTGATGCTCAGGATTATGACAACCTGAAAACCTTTATTCTCGAATCCCCTGAAGCCGTTGAAGATAAAGGTTCTTTGTTGTATATCAGCGGAGACAAGGATGCGCCCGATCCCCGGGTTAAAAACATCTACAATCCTAAACAGCAGGTAATTGTCTGGGTGCTGCGCGTGCGAAGTACCAAAACGTTTATTTTCCGGTATTCCGGTTCGCGAAACCTCTACCTCAACGGCCATAAAGTTGAGCAGAACAGAACCTATATTCTTGCCGTTGGAGCCGTGATTAAAACCTCCCGGATGCCTCCGGTTTACTACGGCAGGGTGGCTGAAAAGTTTATCCACCGCATCGACAAAGCCCGTATTATCTACAGGGCAGTGGATGTCTCTTATAAGTTTAACAACAACCAGATTGGGATCCATCGTTTCAGTTTTACCGGACGATCAGGCCAGTTGGTTGGTATTATGGGGGGGAGTGGAACAGGAAAATCCACTTTACTCAATGTGCTCAATGGAAACTATAAACTGAGCAACGGTAAGATTTCCCTGAATGGCTACGACCTTCATGCGGATAAGGAACATCTGGAAGGGGTGATTGGTTATGTGCCACAGGACGATTTATTGAAAGAGGAACTGACTGTTTTTGAGAACCTCTATTTTAATGCCAGACTGTGCTTTAGCGATCAAAGCAGAGAAGAGATTTTGAGGAGGGTGGACAATGCTCTCCAGGATTTTGACCTTGTGGAGGCCCGCGATCTGGTGGTTGGAAATCCGCTTAACAAGATTCTCAGCGGCGGTCAGCGGAAGCGATTGAATATTGCTCTGGAGCTTATTCGTGAACCTTCTGTCCTATTTGTGGATGAGCCTACTTCCGGCCTTTCATCCATGGACTCGGAGAAAGTGATGTCGTTGCTTAAACGGCAGGTCCTGAAGGGAAAACTGGTGATCATCAATATTCATCAGCCATCATCTGATTTATATAAGATGTTGGATAAATTGCTGATGATTGACAAAGGCGGTTACATCATCTTTAACGGCAACCCGATGGATGCCATCGTCTATTTTAAGAAGATGGCCAATTATGTCAATCCGGAAGAACGCGAGTGTTATGTGTGCGGCAATGTGAAGTCGGAGCAGGTGTTGCGCATTGTGGAAGCAAGAATGGTGAACCCCTATGGTAAGCTGATTCGTAAACGGAAGGTAAAACCGGAAGAGTGGTACCGTTACTATCTAGAAAATTTTGAGAGTAAGTTTCAGTGGAAGTCCAAACGAAAAATGGACCGAAAGGAACCATTGCCCGACAACCTCTATAACATTCCTAACCGAAGGCGGCAGTTCTGGATTTATACCCTCCGCGATGGTCTCTCCAAACTTAAGGACCGTCAGTATATGCTCATTAATTTCCTGGAGGTTCCGGTGCTGGCACTTATATTGTCCTTTTTCACCAAGTATCTTGTCGGAACCGGAGGTGATACATCAGCATATGTATTTGCGGGGAATGTAAATATTCCTGCTTACCTGTTTATGGCGGTGGTGGTATCCCTCTTCATTGGTATGAATGTTAGTGCTGAAGAAATAATTAAAGACCGGAAATTGTTGCAGCGGGAGTCATTTTTGAATCTGAGCCGTTTCAGTTTTTTAAACAGTAAGATTCTCATACTTTTTGCGATTTCAGCTCTTCAAACCCTGATGTTTGTGTTGGTCGGTAACAGTATTCTTGAAATACAGGGGCTTACCTGGAGTTACTGGCTGATACTTTTTTCCACGGCTTGTTTTGCCAATATGCTTGGACTGAACATCAGCAGCGGGCTAAACTCGGTGGTTGCCATTTATGTGCTGATACCCCTGATCCTGGTACCCCACCTCCTTTTCAGTGGTGTGATTGTCAATTTCGACAAACTGCATAAATCCATTGCCAATGAGCGATTTGTCCCTCGTATTGGGGATGTGATGGTGTCGAGGTGGTCGTATGAAGCACTGGCGGTAAACCAGTTTAAAAATAACGACTTTGATGCACTGTTTTTTGATGCCGAACAGGAGATGAGCAATAATTCCTACTATGCCACGACTTTGATACCTGAGTTGCTTACAAGTCTGGAGGCAGCTAAATGGTCGGCACGGCGTAATGATGATGAACAACAGATGGTCTATCAGCAGAAGGTTTACATAGCTATTCAGCAATTGCATGAGTCTTTTCCTGACCTGCTGCCTTCAGAAGCGGTTCCTGCTGCAGACGAACCGTGGTCTGAAGAGATTTTGCATCGGGCAGAGAAAGTTTTGGTTGATGCAAGAGACTTTTTTAACCGGGAATATCAACGGTACAGTCGTCAGCGAAATGCAATTATGGAGGACTTAATTGAGGAATATGGAAGTTCGGAAGCCGTACTTGCTTATAAGGAGGATTATCATAACGAGGCGTTGTCGGATGTTGTATTGAACAAGAAGAATGTTGAGCAATTTGTCTTCTCAGATGGTAAAATGGTAAGAAAAAAACATCCGGGATATATGGTGCCTGAAGGTGACTGGGGACGGGCTCATTTCTATGCTCCCTCCAAAAAGCTGGGTAATCTGAATATTTCAACCCCCTGGTTTAATATGTTGGTTGTCTGGATGGGTGTTGGAGTGTTGTATGTAACGCTTTATCTGGATGTATTGCGTCGTGTAATTCGCTACTTCGAGACCTTTAAGCTCCGTCGTCTGAATCGTCGTTTACAGAAACTCGGAACCTGATGAAGTAGGTTGAGGGACAATGAATTATATAGAGTCCGTCTATAAATAAAGCAAAGTTTGTTTTTAGTCCTGTTCCTGATAATAAAGCGTCAAATGCAAGGCGGGCGATGACTGAAAAACAGGAGTTTACTTTTCGTAAATGACTGTTTTTAAGGCAAGCTCAACGCAGCAATTGTCGTTTTTTTGCAGGCGCTATTATATAAAGAAAACGGGCATTCCGGTTAAAGGAACGCCCGTTTTTTTAAGCTTAATGTAATCTGGTGTTGAAATATATATATTCTAAACCAATTTAACATCAACGGCATTGAGGCCCTTACGACCCTCTACGAGTTCGAAAGTAACGTCGTCATCTTCTTTGATTTTGTCGATAAGACCTGAAGCATGAACAAAGTACTCTTTTTCTGACTCATCTTCTTTAATGAATCCGAAACCCTTGGTTTCATTAAAGAATTTTACTTTTCCTGTTTTCATTTTAAAAAAAATTAATTTGTTATTCATTTCATGAGAAGTAAGATACTCATGGGGTTCTTTTACCTCCTTGACTATCAAATTCCTTCATGAGGTTCAATTATGATACAAATAAAAGAACATTCCCGGACTTTTGCACACTTTTTTGGAAGAAAATGTTCATTTTGAATGTTTTTATCTCATTGGTTTTATTATTTTTAACAATGTTTTCTTAATATCGGAAGTAAAAACACACACTTAAAACTATAAAATCATGAAGAAAACAATTATCCCGTTGGTGGTGGTTTTCATCGCAACAACATTTGCTATGTGTACAACCAAAGAAAAAAAAGAAATCGGGCTGCAGCTTTATTCTGTGCGTGATGCAATGAAAGAGGCTCCTGTGGAGACCGTTAAGAGTGTAGGCGAAATGGGCTATACTTTTGTGGAGGCAGCCGGATACGCCGATGGTAAATTTTACGGAATGGAACCGGCCGAATTTCAGTCACTGGTGGAAGAAAGCGGAATGACTTTTCTGAGTTCGCATACAGGGCAGGCAGTTCCCGATTCTTCCAACTGGGAATCGACCATGGCCTGGTGGGATCAATGTATCGACGCGCACGTTGCTGCAGGGGTAAAATACATTGTTCAGCCATGGATGGGTGAGAAAGGCTACAACTCTCTTGCCGGACTAAAGCAATATTGTGATTACTTTAACGAAGTTGGGAAAAAATGTCGTGAGAAGGGGATTGTTTTTGGTTACCACAATCATGACGGAGAGTTTGCGGAACTCGAAGGAGAGACTATTTATGACTTTATGCTGCGGAATACCAATCCAGAAAATGTGTTTTTTCAGTTAGATTTATATTGGATAAAAGAAGGCGGGAAGAATGCGGTGGATTATTTCAATAAATATCCCGGCCGCTTTAAGCACCTCCATGTGAAAGATGAAAAAGAACTGGGAGCAAGTGGGGAGATGGATTTCGAATCTTCTTTTGCCCTGGCTGACAAAGCAGGAGTTGATTATCTGATTGTGGAGGTTGAGAAGTATGATTTTGACCCGCTGGTGAGTGTGGAAAAAAGTCTGGAGTTTTTGGAAAATGCTGAATTTGTACGAAATACATATGCTGATTAATCCGGGATTTTGAAATTTGTTGAGCCGTGACAACCTGTTGTCACGGCTTTTTTTATCTTTGAAAAGGTTTTATCTGTATTTTATTTGTTGGTCGCATCGCAACCAATAATGATACGGGGTCGTTGTTATATTAGATTTGAAAAATGAATAACAAAAAACTTGGGACCTTCGGAGGTGTCTTTACGCCCTCAATCTTGACTATTCTCGGTGTTATTATGTACCTGAGGTTTGGATGGGTGGTTGGCAATGTAGGGCTTATCGGCACTTTACTTATTGTTACCCTCTCCACCGCTATTACTTTTCTTACTTCGTTATCTATTGCATCCATCTCAACCAACACTCAGGTTAAAGCCGGTGGAGCTTATTATATGATCAGCCGTTCGCTGGGGGTGGAAATTGGGGGAGCTCTGGGGATTCCGCTTTATTTGGCACAAACACTTTCTGTAGCTTTATATATTATGGGTTTTGCAGAAAGCCTGGTGGCTATTTTCCCGGCGTTGAATATTAAAGTTGTTGGAATAGTCTCTACGCTGGCTCTTGGCGGATTGGCACTTTTTTCCACCAAAGCGACCATAAAAGCTCAGTATGTCATCCTTTCTGTTATTGCCTTGTCGCTTTTGTCTCTTCTGTTTGGCGGTGCCATTGAGAATTCAAGTATTGAAATGTGGGGAGTTCCTGCAGCTAAGTCGGTCGGCTTTTGGCAGGTTTTTGCGGTATTCTTTCCTGCCGTGACAGGTATAATGGCCGGGGTGAATATGTCGGGCGATTTAAAGAATGCTTCTCGTTCTATTCCAAAGGGGACGTTTTTGGCTGTGGGTACCGGATATTTGATTTATATGGCTCTGCCTATTATCCTTGCTTCACGCGCCGATGCATCAACCCTGGTATCTGATCCGCTTATCATGCGTAGGATTGCTTTATGGGGCGGAGCCATACTCCTGGGTGTTTGGGGCGCTTCGCTTTCCAGCGCAGTAGGCAGTCTGCTCGGAGCACCCCGTGTTCTTCAGGCTCTGACACGCGATAATGTGGTGCCACGGAAATTCTCCTTCCTGGCAAGTGGTTATGGGGAGGAAGGAATACCACGTGGCGGTACCATTGTGACCATTATCATTACCCTTGTTAGTGTTATTCTTGGAGACCTGAATGCCATTGCTCCTGTTCTGACCATGTTTTTTCTGGCTACTTATGGAATTTTGAATGTCACGGCCGGAATTGAACGTTTTTTAAAGAGTCCCTCTTTTCGTCCAAAGTTTAAAGTCCATTGGGGGTTCTCGGTTATTGGTGCCATCGGATGTATTTCTGTAATGTTTTTAATACATGCAGTAGCTACTGTTTTGGCCATAGTGTTTATTGTAGGGGTGTTGGTCTGGCTTCGTCGTCGCCGGTTGAAAACCACCTGGGGGGATGTGCGCAATGGGATGTTGTTGCAAATAGCACGTTTTGTTTTGCTAAAGGTGAAGCCCATGGATGATGCAAAAAGCTGGCGTCCCAATATCCTCGTATTCAGTGGAGCCCCCATGAAGCGCTGGCACCTGATTGATTTTGCAAGCGGGCTGGCTCAGGAAAAAGGGTTGTTTACTGTGGCTACCATCCTTCCTGAAGAGAAAGTTGCACAGGATAAGATTTATCAATATGAAAAACAGATTCGTGACTATTTGTTTGATAAAAATATTCGGTCGCTTGTTCGTGTTGTCAGAGCTCGGGATCCGTTCTCCGGAGCCCGGTATCTGAGCAATGCTTACGGTCTTGGCCCATTGGTGCCTAATACCATATTGCTGGGAGACACCACTGATGTATCCCATCATGAAAGTTATGCAGGTATGATTACCCACTTCTATCAGTCACGCAAGAACGTGATTATTCTTAAGGATGATCAGCCTCTTCAAAGTCGCAATAAAATCAACGTGGATTTGTGGTGGGGAGGCTTGCAGGGTAATGGTGGTCTGATGATGGTGTTGGCATATATGATGCAGAACAGTCCGCATTGGCAACAGGTGTCGGTAACCATTAAGATGGTGGTTTCTTCGGAAAAGGCTGCTGCAGAGGCCCGTAAAAATATTGATAACCTGCTTGCCTCCATTCGTGTAGAGTTCAGACGAAAAATACTAGTAAGTGAAAAGGGTGATTTTTTTAAAACTTTGTCCGTAGATTCTCAAGATGCAGATCTGGTACTCTGCGGGTTAAAAAAACCGGATAATGAATTTGCCGAATATTTTGAGGACTTAAAACAAAAAACTGCCACTATTCCAAGAAAGTTGTTTGTGGTTGCCTCTCACGATATCGCTTTTAAAGAGATTTTGAGCTAGTGTAAAGAACCTTTATTTATTGAATTATAATTTTTGAAAATATTTTTGTTTTTTCAAGGCAAGATTTACAGCATAGTGAACTACGGTGAAAAAGCTTAACGCAGAAAAATAAAATAAAACAAAAATTAGTTTGGGAAATTATGGGTGTTTACACTATCGGAGAAACTTTGCCGGAGAGAGAAAAATCCGGAAGGCCTGCTGTCAGATTGATAGCAGGCTTTTTTGTTTTGTATCAGATTGATGTAGTTCGTGAGGTTTTTCAAAGAATCAAAAAGAATGAAACTGAAAGTGGAATTCTTTTTGATTCTTTATTGGATTTGGCGTAACTGTCTGTATGCCAGTATTGGTGCGGGTTTTGATTTGCCGATTTCTCTTTTTATTTGTATATTTGCAGTAAATTATGGATAGTCCCCGCCCGTTGAGAATTTCTGCTTCAGTTGGCTTTTTGCCTCTTGTATTTTAGATGAAAATAGTTTGGCAACCGAAGCATGTCTTGTTTTTCTGAAAGATGTGTTGGTGGTTCGAAAGATTAGTGTTTAAAAAAATAAAAACTTTGGATGCCTATGAAATACCAGATCTATTCATTGCATAATTATCGAAAGATTCCTCAAATCGATAAGTTTAGTGAACAGGATTTGAAAAATATCGATGTTGTTGGTCATGTTTTACCCTTTAAAACCAACAATTATGTTGTTGATGAACTCATCGACTGGGATAATTTTCACGAAGATCCCATATTTATTTTAAATTTTCCTCAAAGGGGAATGTTACAGCCTGAAGATTTTAAGTCCATGGCTTCAGTTTTGGAACGAGAGACGGATAAGGTTGAGTTGAAAAAAGCTGCCAATGTCATCCGTCATAAAATGAATCCTCATCCTGCCGGACAGGCACATAACGTTCCGGAATTAAACGGACAAAAGCTTCCCGGTATTCAGCATAAGTATGATGAAACCATGCTGTTTTTTCCGACTCAGGGACAGACATGCCACGCCTACTGTACCTTTTGCTTTCGCTGGCCCCAGTTTACAGGTATGGATGACCTGAAATTTGCAATGAATCAGATCGATTATGTGATTGCCTACCTTAAGGCGCATCCTGAAATTACTGATATTCTTTTCACGGGAGGTGATCCAATGGTTATGAAGGCTTCCATTTTGGATGCATATATCACCAAATTACTGGATGCTGATTTGCCCAATCTGCAAACCATCAGAATTGGAAGTAAGTCTCTTTCTTTTTGGCCTTACAGATACCTTACCGATAGTGATGCTGATGATGTACTTCGGGTGTTTGAAAAAGTTACCAAAGCCGGGAAGTCACTGGCCTTTATGGCGCACTTCAATCATTACCGTGAACTGGAGACTCCCGCATTGGAAAAAGCTGTGGCCAGAATCCGTGCTACCGGGGCTCAGATCCGCACCCAGTCCCCCCTGCTGAATCACATCAATGCCGACAGTGATGTGTGGAGTACTATGTGGCGAAAGCAGGTGAAGCTTGGCATGATTCCTTACTATATGTTTATCGCCAGAGATACGGGTGCTCAGGAATATTTTGGTGTGTCGCTGACAAAAGCCTGGGAGATTTTCCGGGGCGCTTATACCAAAGTCAGCGGAATTTCGCGAACTGTGAGGGGACCAAGCATGTCCTGCACCCCCGGAAAGGTTCGTATTGTGGGTGTGAGTGAAATCAAAGGAGAAAAAGTTTTTGTTTGTGAATTCATTCAGGGACGAAACAGCGACTGGGTAGGTCAGCCTTTCTTTGCAAAGTATGATCCCCGTGCCTTATGGATGGATGATCTTAAGCCAGCCTTCGGTCAGGAGGAGTTCTTTTTTGAGGAAGATCTCGCCCGGATGATGCTCTAAAACCATAAATAACATATTTAACCTGCATCAATGGCTTGTTGATGCGGGTTTTTTTATGTTTTGTTGTATTTTTGGCTTTTCTTAGTGACTGTCCATAAACTAAGCAAATTCTGTTTTTAGAGCTGTTTCTGGTCAGAAAGTGCCAATTGCTAGGCTTGCGAAGCCGTCACAAACGGAGTTTACTAATCGTAAATGAGTATTTTGGAGGTAAGCGTAACGACGCAAGTGGTACTTTATGGACAGAAACTTCTTAGAGTTAACGAAAGGCGACCTGCCCGAATATGAAAAAAGAGAAGAAGTCCATAAAGTATTTAAAGCTTGCTGCAAAAATTACATTGAGTGCTGCTATTTTGTGGTATATCTCCACTAAAATTGATCTGACTCAGATTGGTTCTGCCATGCGACGGGCCAAACCGGAGTGGTTGGTTGCAGCATTGTTGATATATACTTTTTCTCAGGTTGCAGCATCCTTCCGATTGAACACCTTATTTCGATTAATCCCGATTCGTATTTCACAGATTTCCAACCTTAAACTATACTGGCTGGGGCTTTTTTACAATCTTTTTCTTCCCGGAGGGGTAGGAGGTGATGGGTTTAAAGTCTATATACTGAACCACTATCTGAAAGTTCCCGTGAAACGCTCATTGGGGGCCATCTTTGCTGACCGTTTATCGGGGTTAACCATTATTGTGACTTTTTTGCTGGTTCTGGTTCATTTTATCGATTATAATATACCCTTTAAAACGTTGTTTTTAGTGGCCATCCCCATCCCTCTTCTGGTTCTTTATTTGTTGATGAGGTTGGTTTTGCCTTTATTCATTAAAGCTTTTGCAGCAATCAGTTTGTGGTCGGTGCTGGTTCAGGGAATTCAAATGCTTGCTGCTGTAGGGATTTTATATGCTTTGGGGGTTGAGGATTCAGCCAACTATGACGATTACTTGTTTCTTTTCTTTTTGTCGGCCATTATGGCCTCAGTGCCGGTAACTCTTGGGGGCATCGGTGCCCGGGAGTTTACTTTCCTGATGGGGGCCGAATATCTTCATCTGCAACAGGATCTGGCTGTGGCTCTCAGTTTGTTGTTTTTTCTGGTGTCGGCAATTTCAGCACTTCCGGGAATCTGGTATTCTGTTTTCCCCCGAAGAGTGTTGAATCATTTTAGCGAAGATCAGAAATTCAATGCTTCCAATTGAGGATAGATCTCTTTTTGAAATTCCTCCATCAATTTATTTTCGGCTTCCTCAAGTGCATAATTGTAGTTCCCCGGCCGCATTCCTTTGATTCCGGAGATGGTGTTACTGTATATTTCTGTTTGCGATTTGGCAGACGAAACAGAAAAATGAAGGTCTGCAAAAACAAGGTAAACCTCATAGCCGTCTCCTTTTTTGATTTCTCCTTTTCTGAAGTTGATATTCGCTACCAGAAGGTAGCCGGCTTCCTCTGCAGATGATGTGAAATTAAAAAAAGTTTCGTTGAGCTGTGCTTTGAGCCGGTTTGAGAATATTTCCGAGGCAGAGGGGGTTCCGAAAACCATTTCATTGGCATTAAAAGTGGCTTTGGTTTTTTGAAGTTCAATGTTGAATGTGAAACGTGGAACGGTCTCGGCAGGCAGAAAAAAGGCTACCAGCGGACTTTTAATATTTTCTTTTTGCAGCAGTGCAGTGTGGTCAAATTCCACGGTTACCTGCTGTTTTTTTCTGGATGATTCAAGCTTTTGAATATAACTGGAAGCTTCTCCACCACGGTCGGTTGTTATTTTTTCTTGCAGAATTCCGCTGCCTTCCGTGAACCCAAAGTTCAACGGGAAGTTGTGAATAGGAATCTTTCTTCCATTGTTTGTGAAGTAGGTAACTTTGGCTTTTAGAGGCCGCTCCATGCTCTTGGAGAATGAAATGCTGTAGTCAGGATTTTCAGAGGTGATGACAATTCTTCCAAATAAGTCTCTCAAATCCTGCATGATATCGGTGCCAAAATTGAGGTTCCCGTCGATGCTCCGGTAAGATAAGTCGTCGCTTATGTGGTTTTCGAGCGACTCGATGGCTTTGAAATAAGCAGCCAGCGATGCTGTAATTTCCTGCTGTTCTCTGAGTCGGCGACCTTCCAGAAGATAAGAGGCAGCTCGTTTTTTTGCCATATTCAGGTCCAGCTCTTTTCTTCTTTTAAATTCGTTTTTGTTTAATCGCATCAACACCCAGTATTCCCGTTTGTTTTCCCAGGTTTGTACCTCATAGCCGGACAGGCTTTCTTCTGCTGAGGTGCTTATTTCTGATTCGAAAGTTTCCCGAAAATGATAGTTGTCTTCAAACTGCCGCAGCAGAGAGTTGGCCGAAACATTTACTTCAATTTCGGAAGTCATTTCCCGGAGGGCTTCTGCACGTGCTTTTTTTGCATAATCGAGGCCTGTATGCCCGTTTTTGTAGGTCATGCCAATGCCGATGTAGTATTCTTTCTCAGAAGGACGCTTTTTTACCCATTTGGGCTTGGCAGCCTGGGAGGCGGATGCTGTTAAGAGGAAAAGAATCAGAGAAATGAGCAGTGCTTTACGGGCCATGACTGTATGTTTTGGTTTTTTTATTTCTTTAACAATAATTGTTCCACAAGAGGCATGATTTCTTCATATTCATATCCCTTTGATACAGCATTGCGAATAACAGCGGCTTTTTGCTTGAGGGGTTCTTTGTTTTTTACCTGTCTGATTTTTTCCCGGATAACCTCCTGAAGCTTTTCATTGTATTCATCCGGATCAATCTGATCCAATGCCAGATTGATGGTTTCCCTGTCAATTCCTTTTTGTTTGAGTTGCCACATTATTTTCCTGCGTCCCCATTTGTTGAAACGAAATTTGTCGCGCACATAAAAGGAGGTAAAGCGCTCTTCATCGATGAATTTTTCTTCTACCAGTTTTTGAATTATCTTTTCGGTGTCAGAGTCGGAAAGGTCCCATTTTTCCAGTTTTTTTTGGATGTCGGAGCGGCAATACTCCTGCCGGGAGCAAAGAGATGATGCTTTATGTAGTGCTTTTTTGTAATCCATTGGCTTGTATCCTTTGTTTAGATAATCAGTATTACCCAAATTCAGCCAGAGTTGTTCAAAGAAAAATGTTAACCCCGGGAGGAATTTAAATACTAAAGTAATGTTTTTTTGAGAGCTTCCTCACGGAGACCGGGTGTAACTTGAAAAGCTATATATTGCTGAAAAATCAGGGAGTCCGGACTTTTTTTGGGTGAAAGGTTGATTGATTGTTGAATGTGGCAAAGGTTGGTTATTAGGTATGGTAAAGTACATTGGAATCATCTGTTTTTTGTTATTGTTCTGGCAGAGTTCAGCGGGTCAGCAGGCAGACGAGCGGAATTCGATTCGCTATATGTCAGGGGCTTTGCATGCCGGTCAATTACAGATCCATTCCTCGAAAATTGAACATTTCAGGGGTGTCATGCCTGTCGGTTTTGGGTTGGATTTTTCCTGGAAGTTTACCTCTTCCGGCGCTTATGAGTTGTGTCGATGCTATCCATTGTTAGGCGTTTCACTCAATTACTGGGATTTTGGTCATGATGCCCTGGGAAGTGCTGTTTCAGCCCTTTTTTATGTAGAGCCGGTTCTTTTCTCTCCCTGGGGAGCTGACCTTTCTCTCAAGACAGGTTTGGGAGTTAGTTATATGGACAACCCACATGATGAGGAGACCAATCCTGAAAATATTGTTTACAGTACACCTGTCGCTTTCCCGTTGATGGCCGGTCTTTCGCTGGACTATCCTGTGGCTGATCGTTGGGCGGTTCGGTTATCTGCCATGTTTCAGCATATCTCAAATGGAGGCGTGAATCAGCCCAATCTGGGAATTAATTACACCACTCTTGGTTTTGGGGTTTCCTATAAAATCGATGATGAGCGTATCCCCTTTCATCCGGAGTTAGATTCGTTTGATGCCTCAGTGGGTGAGAGAGGGTTCAGGTATAGATTTATTGCAGGACTGAAAGAGCCTGAGGGGATTGAAGATAAAGCTTCTGTTCTGGGGCTGATGGCAGAATATCATGATCAGTTTGCCCGTATTAACGGATGGTCGGCGGGTGTTATGGGGGAGCTGGACACCAGCCGTCCGGGTTCTTTATCTTTTAAAAAGGGGAGGTTAAGTGCTGTTGCCGGACATCACTTTATTCTGGGCCGTTTCGATTTTGGGCAGATTGCGGGAGTCTATTTGCTGCGCGGGCATTCAACTCACTCCCCCTGGTTTCAGTATTATACTCTCGACTATGGATTGAGTGACCTTATGGAAGTGGGAGTGGGGCTGAAAGCACATGGGAAAGTGGCCGAATATCTTGGCGTTCGTCTTTCCTTTAGTTTTTAATAGATTTTTTTGGCAATATCGTACACGCAATTGGTGGCCATCATCGTGTAAAAGTGAATGAGGTTGAAGCCATGATTCATTAATTCTTTGGCCTGGTGGGCCGCCCATTCAGTACCCACTTTGGCGACCTCTGCATTGCTGGTGCATTTTTGAAGTTCAGTTGTAAGTGCTTCCGGAAATTCAGTTTTGAAAATATCCGGCAATACTTTTATCTGACTTAGGTAATTGATGGGCTTTAATCCGGGTACTATGGGAATGGTAATGCCTGCTTCACGGCATTTTTTGACAAAATCAAAGAATTTTGAATTGTCAAAAAACATTTGGGTTATGATGTATTCTGCTCCGGCATCTGCTTTTTGTTTGAGCCTTAAAATGTCTTCCTCCAGGCTGGCAGCTTCTTCATGTTTCTCCGGGTATCCTGCCACGCCATAGCTAAAGGGGGTTTCGAAGGGCTCCATGAAAGTGCCGTCCAGGAACTGCCCTTTGTTGAGATTATTGACCTGATGGATCAAATCAATGGCATATTTGTTTCCGGGTTCATCGGGCTTAACAAAGTTGTGCCTGTCTGAGTTATCGCCCCTCAGCAGTAACAAATCATGAATGCCCAGAAAATTCAGATCGATCAGGGCATACTCTGTTTCACTTTGGGTAAAACCACTGCAAATCATGTGAGGAACAACAGGAATTTTGTATTGATGTTGAATAGAGGCAGCTACAGCAACTGTTCCGGGTCTTTTTCGGTAAACGTGGGGAATGTTGACCCCATCGGCGTTTGGTTTGTAAACTACTTCATCGCGGTGTGAGGTAATGTTGATGTATAGGGGGTTGAACTCTTTGAGTTTATCAATGGTGTTAAATACTTTGCTGATGCTGTTCCCTTTGAGCGGGGGAAGCAATTCAAACGAGAATGAGGGCGTATTGCTATTTCTGATTAACTCTGCAACTGTTGACATAATTTCAGGTTTTAGGGATGCAAAATTAAAATTATAATCCCAAAAAGGGAATTTTGCTTACTATTTGATGATTATTTAGCCCGTCCATGAACTAAGCAAAATTTGGTTCTGGTCATGTGTTTGTTAAGAAAGTGCCAGTTACAAGGCTTGCGACCGCGTGCCGCCTAAAGCTTTAGCGGTGGCGCAAGCCCTAAATCACGCAGTTTACTTGAGTAAATGAGTAATTTTCGGGCAAGCGCAACGCAGTAAATGGTACTTTATGGACAAACACTATTTAGCCTGAATAATTCATAAATAATTTATTACGATGATTAACCAACTGCGAAATATGAACGTCCTCTATAAAATCGATTTGAAAATAGTTCACTATTTCCTTCATCAATTTCATCTGCGGTTGTCCATATTTCTTGCTGTTTGACCATCTCATCACAAAAATTCATGAATTAATCAGGTTAGATGAATTCAATTAGTTTCTTAATTTTCCCTGGCTGGGCCCAGTTCATGGTACCTTCCATTCTATGCGAAAGCAGAATTTTCTCCACCACCGGATTTTGCAGTTTTTTTAGGATGCTTTTTGCTTCATTTTGTGAGTAACACGGGATAAATGCCTGTAATGCCTGATTGGCCTGCCATTTGCCTTCGAAAATCTGTGGAGAAAATTTCTTTCGACCGTAGGCTTCCCATACAATTTTGTACGGAGCATAGTTATACGGCCCCACTCCAAGGAGTGCCCACCAAATTCCTTTATTAATCCAACTCCTGATGAGTGTGCCTTTGCGTGCCTTGAGAAGGTCTGCTGCGCTACACAGGTAATTGTTAAGTTGTGGCCAGCGTTTAATCTCCGCTGCTGAAAGAGGACGTCCATCTTTTGTATATGGAAGCAATACCCATAAGGTTGGGTTTTTCTCGTTTCTAAAATTGGCTGCCGTTAAAAGTGGGAATATAAATGCTGATGGTAGCTCTGTTGTATTGTTGAGCAGATAAGTCTCTTCATCCAGTTTGCTACACTCATTAAAGAAAAAAAGTTTGTTGGCGCCGCAGGTGTTAAGGCCTTGTCTGGGTTGATTTTTTTTGTTTAAAGGTATTTTGCTAAACGAATTTAGTAGGGAGTTGTTGAGATCCTCGAAAATGCTGAATCCGGCTGAAAGGGAGGTTAGTGGTGCTGCATACAATAGTTCCCATGTTTGATTCTTCAAAACTTTGTAGCGGATGGGAAATTCAGGTTGCCTGTTTCGCTGAAAATGAACAAGCCCGTAGCGGGTGGCTATTTTATTGAAAACATCTTCTTTGTTGAAATCAAATATCTCCATGGGAGCAAAGGGTGCTTCTGCTGAGATGTAATTGCGAAAAGCTTCGTGTGCTCCATCGTTGAGAAGCAATGACAAGGGCATGAAGAAGTATGCATCGCCCCCGGGGATAAGGAAATCCCGGATCGTTGCTTTTATGATTAGAGCAGCAATGTCGATTCGGGAATGTCCAAGCAACAGCTTTCGTTTGTTTCCTGTTAGCTGGTATTTCTCGAAGTGCGGTTTGATTTTCTTTTTGTAAGCCTCCGGGAGGTCGTTGAAATTTTGCCAGGGAGGGTTACCAAAAATAATGTCGAAAGGTTCACATGGCAATTCCAGTATGTCCAGATTGCTGAAATTTTTGGACATATCTGTGTTGAATTCATCCTGAAAGAACTGAAGCGCCTTTTGATAGTAGTCCGTGTTTAGCTCGTTGCCAAACAGGTTTAGAATTGGGAGTTCCTTTGGTTTAAAGCCTTTTTCAACCCCATGCTGAACCAGGGTAATCAGCAGATTGCCCTGGCCCATGGTGGGATCAAAAACAGTAGATCCGTTCATCCATCTTTCAAAGATGCCAAACTGCTCAATGGCAAAACGCCCCCAGCGAAAGGGGGTGAAAACATCCCCGATCTTTATTTTGGTGGTGTTGCAACTGTCAGTTTTCATGATCCCGGATAAAGCATTTGGGGCTATTTATCTGCCAGGTTGGTGGGGATCCATTTTTCCAGTTCTTCAGGTGTCATTCCTTTTCTGTCGGCCACATCAGCAACCTGGTCCGACTTGATTTTTCCCACGCCAAAATAGATTGCGTCGGGGTGAGCCAGATATAATCCGCTGACAGAGGCATTGGGGTACATACTGAAGTGTTCAGTGAGTGTAATTCCTGCATTTTTCTCTACTTCCATGAGGTCGAAGAGTAAGCGTTTTTCACTGTGGTCGGGGCAGGCAGGGTAGCCCAGGGCCGGCCGGATTCCCCGGTAACGTTCGCGTACAAGGTCATCGTAGTTAAAGGCTTCATCGGGGTTGTAGCCCCAGAATTCTTTTCTTACTCTGAAGTGCATCAACTCTGCAAAGGCTTCGGCCAGCCGGTCTGCCAGAGATTTCAAAAGGATGGCGTTGTAATCGTCGTGTTTTGCTTCAAACTCGCTGATCCATTTTTCTATTCCCTCACCTGCACTCACGGCAAATCCACCAATGTAATCGTTGATGCCTGAATCTTTAGGTGCAATAAAATCTGCCAATGAGTAATAAATTTCTTTACCCTGTTTTTTTTGTTGCTCCCGCAGAAAATGGAAAGTGGTTTGAATCTCTGAGCGATCTTCTCCGGTATAGACTTCCACATCATCTCCCACGCTGTTGGCGGGAAATAACCCGATTATTCCGTTTGCCCGGAGCATTTTTTCCTCTTTTATTTTCTGCAACATCTGCTGGGCATCTTTCCACAGTTTCAATGCTTCGGAGGCTTTCTCCTTTGCCATGTCGGAGGTGAAGTTGTCCAGCCATTGTAGCTTCGATTCTTCGTCGCTTACATTTTCTATCCCTCTGTAATTCCCGGTAAGTCTCCAGGCATGGAAAAAGAATGTCCAGTCGATGAACGGAACAATCTCCTCTACCGGATAATCCGTAAAGGTCTTTATCCCTGTGAAATTGGGCTTTTTGACAGGGGCATCCTGCCAGTTGGTTTGCCACTTTTTCTCCCGGGCTTCGCTTATGGGGAGATATTCCTTGGCCTTTTTGTTTTTATTGGCTTCCCTCAGTTTTTGGTATTCTTCGCCGGTTTGTTTGTTAAAACGCTCATGTTCTTTTGGTGAAAGCAATGCTCCCACCACCTGGGCGCTCATGGAGGCATCCTTCACATATACAACCGGTCCGGAGTAAAAGGGATCAATTTTTACGGCAGTATGTACTTTCGAGGTTGTTGCACCACCAATGAGCAGTGGTTGTTTCATTCCCCTAAGTTCCATCTCCCGGGCCACATTGCTCATCTCTTCCAAAGACGGGGTTATCAAACCGCTCAGGCCTACAATGTCTGCCTCCTGTTTTACGGCTTCACTAAGAATCTTTTCGGCAGGAACCATGACCCCAAGATCTACCACATCATAGTTGTTGCATGCCAGGATAACTCCTACAATATTTTTCCCAATATCGTGTACGTCTCCTTTTACCGTGGCCATCAGGATTTTTCCTTTTTTTGTATTGGCGTTGCCCGACGCTCTTTTTTCTTCTTCGATGAATGGCTCCAGCCAGGCTACGGCTTTTTTCATGACCCGTGCTGTTTTTACGACCTGGGGCAGGAACATTTTTCCTGATCCAAACAAATCTCCCACAATGTTCATCCCATCCATCAGCGGTTGCTCTATGATGTCGAGGGCAAACTCATATTTTTCTCTGGCTTCCACCAGGTCTTCTTCCAGAAAGTCTGGAATTCCTTTGATGAGGCAGTGATGCAGCCGTTCCTCCAGTGGCTTGTCGCGCCAGCTGTCTTTTTTTACAGCGGTACCGGCTTCTTTTTGGTCTTTTATCTCTTCTGCCTTGTCAATCAAACGTTCGGTGGCATCAGGGCGTCGGTTGAGTACCACATCTTCGACCAGTTCCAGCAGGTCGGCGGGTATTTCGTCATAAATCTGGAGCATTCCGGGATTTACGATGCCCATATCCATTCCGGCTTGTATGGCGTGGTAGAGGAATACGGCATGCATGGCTTCCCTGACCTGATTGTTCCCACGGAATGAAAAGGAAAGGTTGCTGACCCCGCCACTCACCTTTGCGTGGGGTAGATTTTCCTTGATCCATTTGGTGACATTGATGTAGTCTATCGCATAATTGTTGTGCTCCTCAATCCCGGTTCCAATGGCCAGAATATTAGGATCAAAAATGATGTCCTGCGGAGGGAATCCGACTTTAGCAGTCAACAGGTTGTAGGCGCGCTGGCAGATTTCTTTTCGTCGTTCAAGGGTATCGGCCTGACCTTTCTCGTCAAAGGCCATTACTACCACTGCTGCTCCATACTCCTTGATGGCACTGGCCTGCTTTACAAATATTTCTTCCCCTTCTTTAAGGCTGATGGAGTTGACAATAGATTTTCCCTGGAGGCATTTTAATCCTGCTTCAAGTACTTCCCACTTTGAGGAATCCACCATGACGGGAAGGGCTGCGATGTCCGGTTCTGCAGCCATAAGGTTGAGAAAGGTGACCATCTCTTTTTTTGCGTCAAGCATGGCATCGTCCATGTTGACATCAATAATCTGGGCTCCTCCTTCAACCTGATCCTGGGCAACGGATAGTGCTTCTTCGTATTTTTCTTCCCTTATGAGACGTGCAAATTTTTTGGATCCTGCCACATTGGTCCGTTCACCAATGTTTACAAAATTGGTGGTTTGATCCATGATGAGAGGGTTGAGCCCACTCAGTTTCGTTTTTACATCCGGGGTAGAGGGAACATGTGGCTTGGCATCTTTGATGTATTCCGCAAAAGCCTTGATGTGTTCCGGAGTGGTTCCGCAACAACCGCCCACAATGTTTACCAGTCCCTGATTCAGGTATTGGAAAATTTTCGGAGCCATTTCCTGAGGTGTCTCGTCGTACTCGCCGAATTGATTGGGCAGTCCGGCATTTGGATAGGCACTGATGAAATGTGGCGTTTTCTCACCTAAAGTTTTTACATAG
The DNA here is from genome assembly GCF_003003035.1 of Marinilabilia salmonicolor. GTDB lineage: Bacteria > Bacteroidota > Bacteroidia > Bacteroidales > Marinilabiliaceae > Marinilabilia > Marinilabilia salmonicolor_A. The sequence goes on from NZ_PVTS01000001.1 coordinate 71,542, forward strand.
GAACGAAGATCTTCTGCTCCGAATGAACAGTTGAGACCGATAGAAAAGAGCGGGAAGTGTGAGATGGAGATCAGGAAGGCTTCGAGCGTCTGCCCCGAAAGTGTTCGTCCGCTGGCATCGGCAACGGTTACAGATACCATTACCGGAAAGTCATTGAGTCCCCGTTTTTTCAGTACTTCTCCGATTCCAAACAATGCAGCTTTGGCATTGAGGGTGTCAAAAATGGTTTCCAATAATAGGATATCGGCACCGCCATCAAGCAAACCTTCGGCCTGTTCGGCATAAACCGAGGCCAGATCGTCAAAGGTTACAGCTCTGTATCCGGGATTGTTAACATCCGGACTCAGCGATGCAGTTTTATTGGTAGGTCCCATGGAACCCGCTACAAAACGAGGCTTTTCGGGAGTCGAATACTTTGCCGCCGCTTTGGATGCCAGAAGAGCGGACTGTTTGTTGAGCTCGTAAACGTAATCCTCCAGTGCATAATCCGATTGCGATATTCGGGTGGAGTTGAAGGTATTGGTCTCTATGATATCGGCTCCGGCTTCCAGATATTTCTCGTGTATGGTTGTGATAATATCGGGTCGGGTCAGTGACAGCAAATCGTTGTTTCCACGCTGTGAGTGCGTATGATTTTTTAACTCTTCTCCTCTGAAATCTTCTTCAGTAAGTTTGTATTGCTGAATAAGACTACCCATCGCTCCGTCAAGAAGCAGAACCCGGTTCTTGACAAGGTCTTTTAATAATGCTGTTTTGCTCATAATATTTCAAATGCAACCACGCCACAGGCAACGGACTTTTTTTCAGCTTGAAGCAGCATGATAAGCCTGTCGCGGGTAATTAATGATTTGTTTTGCCATAAATCAATCCTTCCAAAAGTGTAGCGGATTGAAATACAAAGGTAAGTAAATATCTGGGTTTCGCACAGAAGCTGGCGGTGCGGCGCTTGGAAGTGAGTTGAAGAGGGTGTTTACAGGGTTCCGCACCGGGAAGAATAAATGAACATTCTTACCGGTGCGGAGATTGATTGATTAGTCTCGTCCGCGTAGCTTGTTCAGTTCATTGAGATGCTGACGTGCCATTGTTTTTTCTTTCTCCAGTGCTCGTTTTCTGTGAGCGTCATATTCTTTCTCCAGATCGCTGTATTTTTCTCTCATTTCGCCCGTAAGGTGGTGGCTGCGTTTGAAAAGTAAAAACAGGAACGCGGCACCAACGGCAAGGATTAATACCAGCCCCCACATAATCGAGTTGTATTGGCCTTTGGGCAGTTCAGCGCCCAGGAAAGGGATGCTGTCTTTCTGGGTAATTGCTTTGTCGAGCTTCTCTTGTGTGTTTTCCAGGTTGCTGTTGATGGATTTTATTTCACTTTTCAGAGAATCAATGGCTGTCTCTTTTTCAGCGATGGTTGTCTCCAACGAAGAAAGGGAGTCCAGAACATTGGATTTCAACTTGTACAACCAGTTGGTGCGGACCACGCGGTATTCCTCATACTTGCTGGATTTTTCTATGGTATAGTCAAACTGACCTGCTACCGGCCCCTGGTCCAGCGTGGCTTCGTTTTGCTCGTTTTGCGCATTGATTGGTGTACCTGTAATAAGTGCAATAAAAAGAATTTTAGCAATCTTGTTTTTGATCATGGCCTTGATATTATTCGGTTTTCGTATAATGTTTTTCTGAAAAAGCGGAATCCGGTTATTAACCTGAGACCTCCTAACATAACGTGACGGACAGGGATAAATTGTTTGCTGGTCGGATCTTGGGTGTTTGCAAATTCAAAGTTACAAAAAAACCGCCCCTGAAAGAGAGGCGGTTGTAAAAATATTTGAAGAAAAAGATTTTTACCCAAAATCCGCAAGCAATAATTTAAAAAAACAACTTTTTTCCTTTCGGATTCGATTAAATAGTGTCTGTCCATAAACTAAAACGTAAATGAGTATTTTGGCGGCAAGCGTAACGACGCAAGTGGTACTTTATGGACAGAAACTAAGTAGATTAGTCCAGTGATCCAATCATCTTGGATGGATCTACCCACTTATCGAATTCTTCAGCAGTCAGATAACCAAGCTCTAATGCTGCCTCTTTGAGGGTTGTTCCTTCTTTATGAGCTTTCTTTGCAATCTCGGCAGCTTTGTAGTACCCGATGTGTGTATTGAGTGCTGTAACCAGCATCAGTGAGTTGTCGAGGTGCATTTTAATGCGGTCGTGATTGGGCTTAATGCCTGCAGCACAGTTGTCATTAAAGGCCACACATGCGTCTCCCAGCAACTCTGCACTTTGCAGGAAGTTGTAAATCATTACCGGCTTGAAAACGTTGAGTTCGAAATGCCCATTGGAACCGCCTACCGATACGGTGACGTCATTACCCATTACCTGAGCACACACCATTGTCATTGCTTCGGCTTGTGTGGGATTAACTTTTCCAGGCATGATGGAAGATCCGGGCTCGTTTTCGGGAATCAGGATTTCGCCAATGCCTGAGCGGGGACCTGATGCAAGCAGTCGGATGTCGTTGGCAATTTTCATCAGGCTCACAGCCACCTGCTTGAGTGCTCCATGACTTTCCACGATGGCATCGTGAGCAGCCAGAGATTCAAACTTATTAGCAGCAGTTTTGAATGGCATTCCGGTAAATTTGGCAATGTATTTGGCCACTGTTACATCATATCCGTTTGGAGTATTCAGTCCGGTGCCCACAGCTGTTCCTCCCAAAGCAAGTTCTGAAAGGTGTTCGAGAGTGGATTTAATGGCCTTAAGGCCATGTGTTAATTGCGCGGCATAGCCGGAAAATTCCTGACCCAGGGTGAGCGGAGTCGCATCCATCAGGTGCGTACGACCGATTTTTACCACTTCTTTCATCTCTTCCGATTTTTTCTGAAGGGTGTCTCTGAGTTTCTCAATTCCCGGAATGGTTTTCTCCATCAGTATCTTGTATGCAGCGATGTGCATTGCTGTGGGGAAAGTATCGTTAGAGGATTGCGACTTGTTTACGTCATCATTGGGGTGGATGGGCCTTTCTCCTTCACCGAGTTTGCCTCCGTTTATAACATGGGCGCGGTTGGCTACTACTTCGTTGCAATTCATGTTGGACTGCGTTCCGCTCCCGGTTTGCCATACCACCAAAGGAAACTGATCGTTGAGTTTGCCGGCAATGATTTCATCACAGGCAGCAGCTATAAGGTCTCTTTTTTCTGCAGGCAGCACACCCAACTCTTCGTTGGCATAGGCCGCAGCTTTTTTCAAATACCCAAAGGCATGTACAATTTCAATGGGCATTGAGCCAGAAGGACCAATGGGGAAATTCATTACCGAACGCTGCGTTTGGGCTGCCCAATATTTGTCTGCGGGCACTTTTACCTCACCCATGGTGTCTTTCTCAATCCGATATTCCATTTTTCTGTAGTTTTTTATGAGTGTTAATGAATGTTGTTTCGATTGCTAAACCGTGTTTAGATAAACAATGTATGAGTTTAACTTTGTAGGCAAACACTATTTAGTGCCTGTCCATAAACTAAGCAAATTTTGTTTTTAGAGCTGTTTCTGGTCAGAAAGTGCCAATTGCCAGGCTTGCGAAGCAGCCAAAAAACGGAGTTTACTAATCGTAAATGAGTATTTTGGCGGCAAACGTAACGACACAAGTGGTACTTTATGGACAGAAACTATTTAGTCTTTTTTGAAGACATCTTCGGCTCCATATTCCATCAGGAAGGCCTTTATAAATCCGTCGATTTCGCCGTCCAGAACTGCCTGCACATTGCTGGTTTCATGATTGGTGCGAACATCCTTGACGAGTTTGTAGGGTTGCAGAACATAGGAGCGGATTTGTGATCCCCATTCGATCTTCTTTTTCTGTGATTCTATTTTGTTCTGCTCTTCCAGCTTCTTTCTCAATTCAATTTCATAGAGTTGAGACTTCAGCATCCGTAAGGCGTTTTCTTTGTTTCCTCCCTGTGATCGGGATTCCGTGTTTTCAATGACAATGCCGGATGGTCCGTGACGGAGTCGAACACCTGTCTCCACTTTGTTGACATTTTGTCCTCCGGCACCGCTGGAACGGAAAGTCTCCCAGGTAATATCGGCCGGATTGATTTCCACCTCAATGGTTTCGTCGATAAGAGGAATTACAAATACCGAGGTGAATGAGGTCATTCGTTTGTTGGCCGAGTTGAAAGGAGACAGTCTTACCAACCGGTGCACTCCGTTTTCGCTTTTCAGGTAGCCATAGGCAAAGTCCCCTTCAAACTGGAGGGTGACAGATTTTATTCCGGCTTCATCACCTTCCTGAAAGTTGGTCTCAGTGACTTTATACCCGTTTTTTTCGCCCCATCTCACATACATTCGCATGAGCATTTCTGCCCAGTCCTGGCTCTCTGTTCCTCCGGCTCCTGCATTTATCTTGAGGATGGCACCCATGCGGTCTTCTTCTTTCTGAAGCATATTGCGCAACTCCAGATCTTCCAGCATCTCAATGGCTTTCTGATATTGCGCATCCACATCGGCCTCTTCAGCTTCTCCTTCTTTTAAAAATTCCAGTAGAACAGAAGTCTCTTCTATGGCATTTTTAATTTTGTCGTAACCTGTTACCCAGCTTTTAAGCTCTTTTATTTTTTTCATTTTGAGCTCCGCCTTTTTCGGGTCATTCCAAAAGTCCGGTGCCTGGGTACGCAGTTCTTCTTCTTCTATTTCTATCTTTTTTCTATCGATGTCAAAGATACCTCCTCAACGCGATCTCGCGTCCCGAAAGGTCTTTCATCATTTCAGATGTTACCATTTCCTTAATGTTTTGGTTTGTTTTTACAAAGGTAATAAATATATCACCAAGACGGGTTTTGGTTTAAAGGGTTGATGTTAGATGGTTGAGCTTCTGATGCTTATTTTTAAGATGTCCGAATTTTTATTCAGATCGGGCAATTAATGATTTATTTCTTTAATTAGGTTTGGTTAAAAAAAAGCGGGCAACAAAATGGTTGTCCGCTTTAAAGGGTGAAAGACCGGATTCGAACCGGCGGCCTCCAGAGCCACAATCTGGCGCTCTAACCGACTGAGCTACAATCACCGTTTTAATGTGGGTGCAAAGGTAAAATTTTTTCCATTAGTTTTGCAAATGTTTTTCTAAAAAATGCCACCATAATTGCTTTCTTTGGATAGCGTGGTCATTAAAAATATTGAAAATGAAGTTTTTCACTGTGCAGCCGGAGATTGACCGGCAAATAGAATCTGTGATGCGCCGGATTCGTAACCTGAAGGATGGGGAGACAGCGGATCTGATGAAGGAATCGGGAGCCAGGTATCGCCAAAATTACGGTGTGTCTGTGGTTTATCTCAGAAAAATTGCCGGGGATTTTCCTAAAAGTGAAGCGTTGGCTTCTCGTTTGTGGGCCCGTGAAATCCGGGAGACAATGATTCTTGCCACCATGCTGGTTGACTTTGAGTCATTGCCTGAAGAGTCATTGAACGAGTGGGGGCAGATGCTTCATACCATTGAATTATCGGAGCAGATAGGTCGCAACCTGCTGTCAGGAGAAAAGGTCTCTCCTCAGTTTCTCATTGACTGGCTCAGAAGTGAGCAAGTTTATGCCAAATATGCGGCTGCCATGGGCATTGGTTGGAGACTTCGTTTGGTGGGAGGGGATAGTTTCAGTGAATTGCCGGATCTAATGGACGAGTTCAGAGCAATGGCTTCTGACCCACAAATGATGAGGGCTGCAGGATTTGCTCTAAAGATGGCCGGAAGGTACTCTTCATTTAAGGAGCTTATCTTTAACAGCGTTAAAGAGTGGACGAAGGATGATAATGTTTGTATTTCAGAGACGGGTAAAGATGTTGTTTTTGAACTGGAAGCTTTTATGTAGTGCCTGCCCGAAAAATCTAATTTCCGCTAATGGCGTAACGCAGTAAACGGGACTTTATGGACAAACACAATGTAGTGTCATTTATCAGCTTTTTTATTAAACAGAGCCCTTATTTTTGTCAGACCTGCAACGTGTTGCCGGCCGTTAATCCTTGAAAAGAAAGGGGTAGCGGTATTTGTTGAAATTATTGACTGTATTGTTTTATGTTACCTCACGAAGATCATTTTAGGAAATTCAGGGAGAATATTGTTGGTTTTGATGCCACCATTGAAACACCCTATGGTTCAAAGCCATTGGTTTATGCCGACTGGATTGCATCAGGAAGGTTATACCGGCCTTTGGAGGAGCAAATAGTAAATGTGATAGGCCCCATGGTCGCCAATACGCATTCCGAATCCAGTGATACAGGAAAAGTGATGACCAACGTTTATCGTTTGTCGCATAAACTAATAAAAGAGCATGTAAATGCCTTTGAAGGGGACCTCATAATAACTGCAGGGTATGGAATGACCTCGGTGGTGAATAAACTGCAGCGAATACTGGGAATGCGGGTTCCTGAACAGGCTCAGAGATATTGTCATTTGCCTGAAAAGGAGCGCCCGGTGGTTTTTCTGACACATATGGAGCATCATTCTAATCACACCTCCTGGCTGGAGACCAATGCCGATGTGGTTGTTTTAGAGCCCGATGCAGATATGCTGGTAAACCCCGATTCCCTGAAAGCCGAAATAGAGAAATACAAAAACCGTGTGTTGAAGATTGGGAGCTTCACTGCCTGTTCCAATGTTACCGGCATTGAAACACCCTACCATCAGCTGGCACGGATAATGCACGAGCATGGGGGATTTTGTTTTGTGGATTTTGCGGCTTCTGCCCCGTATGCCCCTGTAAATATGCATCCGGAGGATCCTTTGGAACGGCTGGATGCCGTATTTTTTTCTCCACATAAATTCCTTGGAGGTCCGGGTAGCAGTGGCGTTGTTGTTTTTAACTCCGCTCTTTATCACAATACCGCTCCTGATAATTCGGGTGGCGGAACAGTAAATTGGACCAACAGATGGGGCAAGTATCAGTATATCGCTGATATCGAAGCCCGTGAAGACGGGGGGACGCCGGGCTTTCTTCAGTCTATTCGTGCCGCACTGAGCATCAGACTGAAAGAACAGATGAGTTGTGAGAAGATGGCTGAGCGGGAAGAAGCCATGATTAAACGGATTTTTGACGGTTTTAGAAAAATTCCGGGACTGACCATTCTTGCAGACGGCCAGCAGGAGCGGTTGGGGGCCATCTCGTTTTATATTTCCAATGTTCATTTTAATCTGGTAGTTCGGTTGCTTAATGATCGCTTCGGCATTCAGGTCAGAGGCGGCTGTTCCTGTGCAGGGACCTACGGTCATTACTTGTTGCATGTGGATTATTATACCTCCAGTAATATTACCCGCAGAATCGATATGGGCGACTTATCTGAAAAGCCCGGCTGGGTTCGGTTGTCCGTTCATCCGGTGATGAGTGAAGAGGATATTGAATACATCATAGATGCTGTTGCTCAGGTGGCGGAAAAGTCCGATGAGTGGGCCAAAGATTATGAGTACCACCCCTGGGAAAATGAGTTTAGCCATAAAGATAAACCGGAAAAACAGATGGATGATTATCTTTCATGGTTTCAGTTTTGATGCAGGTTAAATCAAAATAATTAACTTTGCCCCCTGCTTATACCACTGATTACAAATTTTTTTAATATTCTCTTATGCGTATTGTTGAGGTAAATACGAACAAGCAAAAGCGACAGTTTTTGGATGTCGTGGATGCGATATATAAAAACGACGATAATTACGTGCGTCCGTTGGATGTGATGATAGAGGAGATTTTTGATCCGGCATCCAATGATTTTTTTGCTCATGGCGACGCAGTTCGGTTTTTACTCCTTTCGGATGACGACAAGGTTATTGGCAGGACAGGGGCGTTTATCAATGAGAAAAAAGCTTATGGCTATACCCAGCCCACCGGGGGGATGGGCTTTTTTGAATGTGTGAATGACAAAGCTGCCGCATTTATGCTTTTTGATGCTGCCCGTGATTGGCTGGCAGAGAGAGGTATGGAAGCGATGGACGGACCTATAAATTTTGGTGAGAATGATACATTCTGGGGACTCCTGGTAGAGGGATTTACCTCGCCTGCTTTCGGTGTGCAGTATAACCCGCCTTATTACAAGGATTTTTTTGAAGAATACGGTTTTGCCAATTATTTTGAGCAGGTAACCAATCATCTTGATCTGCAAAAACCTTTCCCTGAGCGATTTTGGAAGATTGCCGGTTGGGTAGGACGAAAACCCGGCTATCAATTCAAGCATTTTCAATGGGATAAAAGTGAGGAGTTTATTAAAGACTTTATAGAGGTTTACAATGATGCCTGGCAGTTTCATGAAAACTTTACACCCATGAAGGCCGAGACTCTTCGGAATTCACTAAAGGAGGCTAAAGATTTTATGGATGAAGAGTTGATTTGGTTTGCTTATCATGAAGAAACCCCCATCGGGTTTTTTGTTCAATTTCCGGATGTGAATCAAATTATTAAACATTTCCATGGTAAAATGAATTTCTGGAACAAGCTGAAGTTTGTTTATTTGAAATGGCGCAAAGTGATGACCCGTACACGTGTTGTTATTATGGGAATTCGTCCGCGCTGGCAACGGAATGGTATTGAGTCAGGTATTTTCTGGCACCTGAGAAATGCTGTATCCAAAAAGCCGTGGCTCAAAGAGATGGAGCTTTCCTGGGTTGGTGATTTTAATCCTAAGATGAGAGCATTGCATGAGTCTGTAGGTGCAGATTTTGGTAAGAAACACATTACCTATCGCTTTGTTTTTGATGAAGAAAAACGAAAAGAGGCACAGCATGCCGCTGCAATTCCGAACGACACCAAGGAAAAAATAAAATCCTGAATGGGGGCTCTTCCTCTTTTGTTTTATGGCTTTTAATAGTTCTAAAAACAGACATAAGAGATTGTTTGAGTTTTTTTCTGAGAAAAATTTTGGTGTTTGTCAGCGGAATAATTAATTTTGCAGTCCGTTTGGTGTGAGTGTTTTGGTTAATCATCAGGCACTCACAGGTAAAGAGTGAAAAAACAGAGGTTAGAAAATAAAATACTAGAGAAATGAAAAAGGGAATTCATCCGGACAATTATCGCATGGTTGCGTTTAAAGATATGTCCAACGGCGATACTTTTATCACCCGTTCTACTGTAAACACCCGCGAAAACATCGAGATCGACGGGACTGAATATCCATTGGTGAAACTTGAAATTTCAAGTTCTTCACATCCGTTTTATACCGGTAAAATGAAGCTTGTGGATACCGCAGGTCGTGTGGATAAATTCCGTAATCGTTACAAGAAACATTACGAAGACAAGAAGTAATTGCTTGTCTGTTACACAATATTTTGATAAAGCTTCGGTCTGATTCCGAAGCTTTTTTATTTTTACCCTGTTTGTATTCCTTCTTAATTGATTGCATGGAGGAGAGTCAGGAGGAGGGGCTGGGGTACACTTCCAGTCACGAAACATTGCAAGGACTATTGCCCTGAGCCTTTCAGGCTTTTTTCTCCCTACCCTGTCTTGTTAATAAATCGGCAGGAAAATTGTGTCTCTTTGACTGGATGTGTGACGATTTTCCGGTAATGGCTGACAACCTTTCTGAAAAGCATTATCTTTATGGGTAAACATGGTTTTGGTACAGGGATTGTTTCTGATGGCTGCATTGTTAATGGATAAATAAGTTTTTTGGAAACAATGGGCCGTTAAATACTACAAATGCAGGCCGGCTGACAATTTCCGGTTTTTTACCTGACAGAGGTTTTGTTTCTTTGAACGATGACGGCTGTCAATGTGGCACATTTGTTACTGAATAGTGATATCAGATATTATGGATAATGATTTTAAAATTTCGATAGATCCGTTTGGGTTAAGTGATAATTCCGAGAATGATTCTGAATTTATTCCCATCATCGGTGATGATATGGAGCAGGATAATGACGATCAGCCAATACCGGAGGAGTTACCAATTCTGCCCTTGCGTAACACCATTCTTTTTCCCGGGGTGATTATACCAATTGCCATCGGAAGGGAGAAATCACATCAGCTTATTAAGGATGTTGAAAAGTCCAAAGGCTATTTTGGTGCTCTTACTCAGATGGATTACAAAATTGATGACCCTGGAGTTAATGATCTTTACAAAACAGGTACCGTTGCTCGTATTATCAAAATACTGCAGATGCCTGATAATTCTACTTCTGTAATCATTCAGGGTAAAAAACGGTTTAAGCTTGAGGAGATGACCGGGGAGGAGCCTTATTTTATGGGGCGCATTAGTGTCCTGGATGATATAGGGCCGGAAGGGGATAAGACACGTGAGTTTGAAGCGGTGGTCTCTTCGCTCAAGGATTTGTCCCTGAGTCTGATAAAGCAGTCGCCCAATGTGCCTCCGGAAGCCTCTTTTGCCATCAGGAATATTGAAAGTCCTGCCTTTCTTATCAATTATGTGGCTTCCAGTTCTGACATTCCGGTTAAGGAAAAACAAAAGCTCCTTGAGACACATGATCTGAAGGAGCGCGGAATGCGGCTGGTTGAGTATCTGGTTCGTGAAGTTCAGTTGATGGAAATCAAGAACGATATTCAATCGAAGGTAAAGCAGGATATGGATCAGCAGCAGCGTGAATACCTGTTGCATCAGCAAATGAAGACCATTCAGGACGAGCTTGGTTCCAGTCCTGTTGAGCAGGAGATTAAGGAGATGGAGAAAACGGCTTCCGATAAAAAGTGGAATGAGTCCGTGAAGGAGCTGTTTGGTAAAGAACTGGAGAAATTGCGTCGTCTGAATCCTGCTTCGGGAGAATATTCTATCCAGTACAACTATGTTCAAACACTTCTGGATCTTCCCTGGAATGAATATACCAAAGATAACTTTGATCTGAAAAGAGCCCGCAAAATTCTGAATCGTGATCATTTCGGGCTTGAAAATGTGAAGGAGCGCATACTGGAGCATTTGGCGGTCCTGAAGTTGAAAGGAGATTTGAAATCCCCTATTCTCTGTCTTTACGGACCTCCAGGAGTGGGCAAAACTTCTCTTGGCAAATCGGTGGCTGAAGCTCTCGGACGCCAGTATGTCAGAATGTCGCTGGGGGGTGTGCACGATGAGGCTGAAATCAGAGGTCACAGAAAAACATACATTGGCGCAATGCCGGGCCGGATTATTCAGAATATCAACAAATCAGGATCTTCCAATCCGGTTTTTATCCTTGATGAGATTGATAAAATAAGTAACAGTTTCCACGGCGACCCCGGTTCTGCGTTGCTGGAAGTGTTAGATCCTGAGCAAAACAGTACTTTTCATGATAACTTCCTGGAGGTTGATTTCGACCTTTCCAAGGTGATGTTTATTGCAACCGCCAATACTTTAAATACCATTTCTCCTCCGTTGCTCGACCGTATGGAGTTGATTAATGTGAGCGGTTATGTGCTGGAGGAAAAGGTAGAGATTGCCCGGCGCCATCTTATTCCCCAGCAATTGGAAAATCATGGTATCCCGAAGGGAACCGTTACACTTCCAAAACGGACCATCGGATATATTATTGATCATTATACCCGAGAATCCGGCGTCCGTGATCTGAATAAGACCATTGCCCGGCTGCTTCGCAAGATTGCCTTGAAGCTGGCCTCTGATGAGGATGTGAAAAAATCAATCGGTGTTTCGGAGGTTAAAGAATTTCTGGGTGTCGAAAAATTCTCGAAAGATACCTGGCAGGATAACCGGTTTGCAGGTGTGGTTACAGGCCTGGCCTGGACTGCGGCAGGTGGTGAGATCTTGTTTGTGGAAAGCAGTCTGAGTAAAGGCAAGGGAAGGCTTACGCTCACCGGAAATCTGGGAGAGGTAATGAAGGAATCTGCTATGCTGGCACTCGAATATCTCAAGTCACACGCCCAGGTGCTTGGTCTGGATGAAGATATTTTCGATGAGCGAAATGTTCATGTTCATGTTCCGGAAGGTGCTATCCCTAAGGACGGACCATCAGCTGGAATTACTATGGTTACCTCTTTGGCATCTTCTTTTACGGGACGAAAGGTAAAATCTAGGCTGGCCATGACCGGGGAAATCACCTTACGTGGAAAAGTTTTACCCGTGGGAGGTATTAAGGAGAAAATTCTTGCTGCCCGCAGGGCTGGTATTCATGAACTTATCCTTTGTAAAGAAAACAGGAAAGATGTGGAGGAGATTAATGCAGAATACATTTCCGAACTGAAATTTAACTATGTGGATGATATTCAGGATGTGCTGAATATTGCACTTACAGACGAAAAGGCAGAAGCATAAAAGCTAATGCCGATTGACAGATAACAAAAACGCCGGGCTCAGATTTTTCTGAGTCCGGCGTTTGTTGTTTTTGTTTTTATACTAAGCTTCCTGCTCAGAGAATTTTAAATATTTGTCTTCAAACACTGAGAGTATTTCCTGCATCTCAGGTGTAATGCGTGACAGCGCTCTTTTTGTGATAGACTTGGGTATGTGCTTGAAGTAAGCCTCTGCCAATGCTCCTGCAATGGAAGCAATGGTGTTGCTCGGACCACCGATTACAATGGCCAGCCTGATGGCTTCTTCATAATCCGATGCTTCCATGAAAGCCGCAAAAGCGGGCTCTACCGGTGATGTCTCGCTGTCAGGTGTGATTTTTCGTTGTTTCCAGTCTTCCACTTTTAGGGAGAAATCATAGTCGAATGCCTGCCCTATAAATGTTTTTATCTCTTTTTTTGTACCGGCGTGTTTGCACATATAAATGGTGGTGGCAACGGCTTTGGCTGCCTTGATTCGCTCTGGTATGTTGTGCGTGACACGGGTGCTTTTTTCCGCTTCGCTCAGGGCCTCTTCCACACTTTGGGCTGCAAAACCTATCGGACTAATGCGGCGGGCTGCTCCTTCACCTTTGCTGATGTATGGGGTTGATTGATCCGAAAGCGCCCACTCCAGAAACTTTGGTCGATATCCCGCTCTGGGAAATGCTCTTACCCACTCTTTCAGTGTTTGTTCATAATCCTTTTTATTCAGAATGGAATCTGCGGTGGCAATGGTTAGAATGGTGTCATCGGTGTATGCAGAGTCGGGCTTAAAAAGCTGAAAATCGGTATCTCCTAAATCGATATTTTTAAATGTTGAACCAATAATGTCGCCGATAATTGCACCTTTCATAGTTGTGGATTTGGAAAAAACGTGAACAAAATGAGTCGGCTAATATGATAAGTTTTCATTAAATATCAAACTTTTCGGATTATAATAATGTTCCGTGGAAGAGAAAAAAGACATTAAGATTTTCATTTTGTCGAAAGACCATATAATTTTTCTTATTTTTAAATGTTGTAAGGCAAATTCTGATATGAAGCAGTTTTTTAAGTATTTATTTCTGACACTGGCCATCTTTGGAGGCTTTTTTCTCTTGTGGTATTTTAGCTCCATTGTGCTGTTTGTTAGTGTTGGTGCCATCTTGTCGTTGGTTACACGCCCTATTTTTGATGTTTTTCACAGGGTCAAAGTCTGGCGGATTACCATCGGAAAGAGTGGGGCTGCTTTGTTAACAGTTCTGTCATTGTGGGTAATCATTGTTTTATTCTTTCGTTTTACGGTTCCTCTTTTGGCTTCTGAAATTCAGTTCTTTTCCAATGTCGATATTCCCTCTGCGCTTCAGAAAGCCGGAGGTTTACTTACCAATACTTTGGCGCCGCTAAGAGGCTCGGAGGTTGGTCGTGCTTTGATGCAAAGTTTTGAGGATCAGTTTGAAGCGGCCCTTTTGGCCTTCCTGGATTTTGAGCAGGTTCGCCAGTTCTTTACTTCCATTGCAGGCTTTTTTGGCGGGGTTTTTATTGCTGCCTTCTCCATCTCTTTTATTACTTTCTTTTTCCTGAAAGAGGAGGGCCTGCTGATAAGTGGCATCTTACTGTTTATTCCTCAAAAGCATGAAGCCGGAATCAGACATGCATTGATTTCCATAAGGTATTTGTTGAGACGCTATTTTCTTGGCATTCTTATTCAGACTACCCTGATGGGAACTATTGTGACGCTCGGTTTTTCTTTGCTGGGAGTAGGTTTCAGCCATGCAGTCATTATTGGGATCTTCAGTGGATTGATGAATATCATCCCTTATTTGGGGCCGCTTATCGGGGCAATTTTCGGAATCAGTGTCGGAACGTTGGTATTTCTGCAACTACCGATGGAAATAACTTACCTCTCTTTTCTGGGTGGAATGCTGGTGATTTATGTTACGGTTCAGCTTATGGATAACGTGGTTTTTCAGCCCCTTATTTTCTCCAACAGCGTAAAAGCTCATCCGCTGGAGATTTTCATTGTGATTTTGGCAGCCGGATATCTTTCCGGAATTCTGGGGATGTTTCTGGCAATCCCGGTTTATACCATCATCAGGGTTATAGCCAGAGAATTTTTTGATAAATATGAGTTGGTGCAAAAATTGACTGATCGGATGTAGTCGGAAAATCAGGGTGTTTCTTTTTCGCTCAATGCCTCCTCTATTTTAATTCTCCGGCCGTCTCTTATGGCTGTAATATAGGAGTCTTTGATTCCGATTTTTTTGATGGCCTCTTTAAACGCGAGGGCTTTCTCATAGCCGGTAAAGAGCCCCAATGTAAATTGGTTTATATTTTCCGATTTGTACTGATGCAACGAGAGCATATTGTCTTTGTATTCATCGAGGTTCTGTCCCGAATATGCACCAATCTGGACACTGAAGAGAATCCCGTTTTCATTCAGATTCAACTTGATGGTGTCTGATGCCGGAGAGATGATGTTTAGTCCTTTAGGGACTGGCGGGATGGCATTCTGAGTGGCGATTTCTTCTTTTGCTGCCGGAGTCTTAATATTTGCCTGATTTTTCTTTTCTGAGTTCTGAAGGATAAAAACACCAATTAGGGATAAAACCAGCAGCGCAAGGGTGGAGATAAGCGCAATGGTTACTTTCTTGATTTTCTCCGATTGATGAGCGGTCAGTGATTTCAGCCGTTCCACTTCCGACTCAAGTGCTTCCCGCCGTGTTTTTTCTTTCCATTTTTTTAATTCAAGTTCATTCCGGGTAACTGGATCCATGGTCTCTTTTTTTGGTCTTGGATAAATTCTTTTGTGGTGTAAATGTGATTGTTGCTTTCAATCAGGTTACAAGGTATCCTCCTTTTAGTAGTATTTCATTTATTGAAGGATAGGTCTTGCCTGCAAAGTCTTTGATCTCGTTTTTCGGAATCCATTTTATTTCGCTGATGTTCTCTTCCTGCTGAGGAACCGGCGTTTCATTTCCGTGATAAATCATTTCAAACCATTTGGTCTCTTTCAGAATGGATTGTTGATTGATTTGATAGATGTGAAAAGAGGAGCCAATTTTTCCCGTTATCTCAGGGCCTCCAATGCCACATTCCTCCTCGACTTCGCGTACAGCGGCCATTTCAAATGTTTCCTCTTTTTCGACCTTCCCTTTTGGCAAATCAAGACGTCCCAGTCTGGTCATCCCCAGAAAGTGGGTTTGCTCACTATTCCAAACCAGCCCTCCGGCAGCAAGCAGGTTTTTGTAACAATTGCGAAATCGTTGCAACAAGTCGCGTTTGTTGTGGTGATAGATAACTGCTTCTTTTCTTTCGGGAGTGTTTTCAAAATCAAACAAGAATTTTTTAAGTTCTCCGTCACTCCCCAGTTTGTGAATACCAAGAACGTCATCTGTTATCGCCAAATCAATATTGTCGGTTAGTATTACAACTCTATCTTTGAAAAATATCTTGTACATTTGCGGTATGAAAAATTTACAGGAAAATATAGCCAGGCAGCTATTGCAAATAAAAGCAATAAAACTGCAACCTGCAAACCCCTTTTCATGGGCATCGGGGTGGACATCGCCCATCTATTGCGACAACCGTAAAACGCTCTCTTATCCGGAGGTGCGTGATTTTATTAAAATTCAGTTTGCCCGCAGAGTGCTGGAAATCTGGCCCGAAGTGGATGTGATTGCCGGAGTGGCTACCGGAGCCATTGCTCAGGGAGCGTTGGTTGCCGATCTGATTGGCAAACCATTTGTTTATGTGCGGTCCAGTCCTAAAGGGCATGGGCTGGAAAACCTGATTGAAGGTGATTTGAAACCCGGACAGAAAGTGGTCGTTATCGAAGACCTGATTTCTACGGGAGGGAGCAGTCTGAAGGCCGTTGAAGCATTGAGAAACAACGGTGCTGAAGTGCTGGGAATGCTGGCCATTTTCTCTTATGGTTTTAAGGTGGCAGAGGATAACTTTGCAGAAGCCTCCGTGAAATATGAAACGCTTAGTGATTACCAGGCTTTGCTTCGGGTTGCTGTTGAAACAGGATACGTCTCTTCCGACGAATTGAGTACCTTGTCGCAATGGAGAGAGGATCCTGCCAATTGGAAGAAATAAGCTGCTATGACAAGATTTGAAAGCCAAATAAAAACCATTCCGCATCCTGCATCGAAAGTGTATGGCAAGTTGTCTGATTTTGACAATTTCGCCGAAGTTATTCCACGGGATAAGATAAAAAACTGGGAGAGTCTTGGCGACTCCTGCCGTTTTGAAGTGGATGGAGTAGGACAAGTGGGGCTTAAAATTGTGGATCGCGAAGAGAATAAAACGATAAAATATACCGCAGACGGGAAAGTGCCGTTTACTTTTTTTCTCTGGATTCAGCTTAAGGAAGTTGTGGAAGGGGAAAGTAAATTGAAAATCACCCTGGATGCCGATATGAATCCAATGATTAAAATGGTGGCCAAAGGGCCGATAGAGAAGTTTATCGGAATGCTGGCAGATGGTATTGCCGGACACGATTATTAAAGAACGTGAGCTACCTCTTTAAAGGCGTAACCCGTCACAGAGCCATCCTCACGTTTTAAAAACAGATGTCCGGCCGGTCCGATGCTTTGAAATTCAGCTTTGAATATTCCGGTTTTATCCCTGTAAAGATGGCTTCCACTTTTTCGGTATAGGTGCTCCGTGTAATCCCGGTCAATTTTCTGATGTTTTTTGTCCATAATCCTGTCATAGTAACCAGAGATGGTTTCATGCAGGGTGCTGAAAATGGTCAGTAAATCAGTTTCTTTACCTGTAATGTTTTTTATGGAGACCGGATTGGGCAAATAATCGGGGAAGTTTTCCTGATTGATGTTCAGTCCTATGCCAACGATGCATTGGTCAATGGTTTGGCCACTCAGGGTGTTTTCAATTAGTATTCCACCAAGTTTTTTGTCCCCGATATAGATGTCGTTTGGCCATTTTATGGTAGTGTTGATGTTGAATTTTTTCAGGGTTTTTACAATGGCTGCACTAACTGCCTTTGAAATGATGAACTGTTCGGATGCTTTTATTTCATAAGGATAGAGAATCATTGAAAATGTCAGGTTTTTGCCAGATTCTGTTTCCCATCTGTTCCCTGGTTGGCCTTTCCCCTCTGTCTGATTGTTGGTTATGACCACCGAACATTCCGGCAATTTGCGTTGTTTCAATAACTCTTTCAGGTAGGTGCTGGTAGAGGTTGTTTTTGCAGGCTGTATTATTTCCGGTGTTTCTTGCATAGTTGGTTTTTCAGATTATCTAAAAAGAGGTCATTTTGGCAGACCCTGTTGCCGGGAGCAACAAAAATAGGTATATATGTTCTTTTAAAATGTTATCTTTGAGCACAAATTTAATTGTGGCATTGTTTTTTCAATAGGTTTGTGGCAATGACCATGTAAATAGTAGAAAATGTAAAATATCCGGGGTGTTATTTCCGGAAATTTAATTGAAAAGGTTTTTTGAATGGGCGAAAACATTTCTGAAGTTGTCTCAACTGAAAAGTTAGTAGAAGCAGTTATCAACGGGATACAGGAGAAGAAAGGATCGAAAATAACTGTGTTGGATTTGCGCAACATAGAGAATATGATTGCTGAGTTTTTCGTAATCTGTGAAGGGGAAAGTAACGTACATGTGGATGCTGTATCCGATTCCGTAGAAGAAATTGTAAGACGTGATGCCGGCGAAAAACCTCTGCATGTGGAAGGAAAACAAAACGCCGAGTGGGTGTTGATTGATTATATGAATGTGGTGGTACATGTTTTTCAAAAACAGGTACGAAATTACTACAGCCTTGAGGACCTATGGGCCGATGCGGGTCGTAAGGACATCGAGGATCTTTTTTAATCTTAATTATTTATGATTGAATTGAGTAATTGATTAGGATTTGCTTTCAGGGATCTTTTCCCTGTGGAAAAAATGAATAAAATGATTTTTATACGAACAGACAATAGCTATACTATTATATGACAGAAAAGGAACAAAAAGATCCCAAAGTTGGTGCCGATTCACCCAAAGAACCGGCAAGAAATGCATCAGGACCCCGGAAGGAGTCCAAAAATACAGGTAAAAAAACTGAAGGAGGGGATCCTAAAGCTCAGGGTCCTAAAATGCCTAAGTTTAATGCTTACTGGATTTACGGGCTGATTTTAATTGCTCTGATTGTGGTAAGTACCTTTAACCTGGGACAAGGGCCACAAAATCTTTCCTACAGTGTATTTGTGAGTGATTTGCTGCCCAGTGGAGATATTAAGCGTGTGGTCGTGATTAAGAACGAAGGGGCTGCCGAGGTTACCATTGCTCCTGATGCCATTGATAAGTATCGTGAGCTTTTTAAGGGAGATTATGCTCCCCCTGCAGCAGGACCGCATTTTAACGTTAAAATTCCCACACTTGATAGTTTTGAGGAGGCGCGCAAAGCTGCTGAAGAGACCAACAATATTAGTATCCCCGTGGAGTACGAAGAGCGGGTGAACTTTTTTAAAGACTTCCTGTCGATGATGTGGCCCCTGTTGCTCATCATCATTATCTGGATTTTTATCTTCCGCAGAATGAGTTCTCAGGGAGGTGGCGGCGGTGCCGGTAATATATTTAGTGTTGGAAAGTCTAAAGCAAAGATGTTCGACAAAGAGGACAACATTAATGTCAATTTTGGAGATGTTGCCGGCTTATCGGAAGCCAAACAGGAAGTTGAGGAGATTGTTGAATTTCTGAAGAAACCCGAGAAGTTTACCGAACTTGGGGGTAAGATCCCAAAGGGTGCCTTGCTGATTGGCCCTCCGGGAACCGGTAAGACTTTGCTTGCCAAAGCAGTTGCCGGTGAGGCAAATGTGCCGTTCTTCAGCATGTCCGGTTCCGATTTTGTTGAGATGTTTGTGGGTGTGGGTGCTTCACGTGTACGTGACTTGTTCCGTAAAGCCAAGGAAAAAGCACCTTGTATTGTTTTTATTGATGAGATTGATGCCATCGGTCGTGCCAGAGGTAAAAATGCCGGTTTTAGCAGCAATGATGAGCGCGAAAACACCCTCAACCAGTTGCTGACGGAGATGGATGGTTTTGGATCCAATAGTGGTGTAATTATTTTGGCGGCCACCAACCGTGCCGATGTTCTGGACCGCGCCCTAATGCGTGCAGGACGTTTTGACAGGCAGATAGCGGTTGAGTTGCCCGACATGAATGAACGTGAACAAATATTTAAAGTTCACTTACGTCCACTTCGGCTTAAAGATGATGTGGATCCTGATTTCCTGGCTAAGCAAACGCCCGGATTTTCCGGTGCAGATATTGCCAATGTGTGTAATGAAGCAGCACTTATTGCCGCCCGTCGGAATAAGAAGCTTGTTGAGAAAGATGATTTTCTGGATGCGGTTGACCGGATTGTGGGTGGTCTGGAAAAGAAAAATAAAATCATCAGCAAAGATGAGAAGCGTGCCATCGCTTATCACGAAGCAGGGCATGCTGTAATCAGCTGGTTGCTGGAGTACGCTCATCCTCTGGTAAAAGTAACTATTGTTCCCAGGGGAAAAGCTCTTGGAGCTGCCTGGTATTTGCCCGAAGAACGACAACTGACGACTTCTGCTCAGATTCTTGATGAGATGTGTTCTGCTCTTGGTGGTCGTGCTGCCGAGGAGTTGATTTTTAATCAGATCTCAACAGGGGCGCTCAACGATCTCGAGAAAGTAACACGTCAGGCGTATGCCATGGTTTCCTATTTTGGTATGAGTTCGAAAGTGGGAAATATCAGCTTTTTCGATTCATCAGGGCAGAGTGAGTATTCTTTTCACAAGCCTTACAGTGAAAAAACAGCCGAGCTGATCGATCATGAAGCTTCTGCCATCGTTGAAGAACAGTACAACCGGGCTAAAAAGATTCTAACAGAGAATAAGGAGAAACACTCTAAGCTGGCTGAACTGTTGCTTGAAAAAGAGGTGATATTTAGCGAAGATCTGGAGGGAATCTTCGGTAAAAGAAAAGGTCCTCAGCACGTAATCCCTTCAAACGGCGGTAGCAATGAGGGGGATGATTCTGCAGAGAAAAACAATGATACCCTTTCGAAGAACGACAAGCCGGATGACGCTAAATCAGAAGGTAGTTCTGAACCAAAAGATAAGAATGACTCCGAGAATAAAGAATAAACATTCCGGGACAATAGCTTTAGGATGAGTCTTTTCGGGGTGTGGAGTGGAGTCTAATTGTGAAAGGATCTTTTACCACCCACCTGCGGGGACAAAGATTTGATGGTTCTGTGACTTTTACACAGTGCTGAAAACTGAAAATGCAAGGCATGAATAATTTTTTGCAAAGAACAATTACAGGTTTATTTTTTGTTATCGCCATTGTGGCCGGATTATGGTGGCATCCATTGGCTTATATGACCATCTTTGCAATTGTTATCATGCTTGGTATGTACGAGTTTATTCGGATGATTGAGGGGCTGGATGCTAAAGTGCGGGTGTTGTGGGCTTTAACCATAGGCTTGTTTCTGTATCTGAGTTCCTTTTTTATCTTTTATGCCGGGTTGCAGCCACGATGGCTTGTGGTTATGGTGCCCCTGGTTGGAGGTGTTTTTCTTACTGAATTGTATCTGAAGAATAAAAATTCTCTCCTGAATATTGCCACAACCCTAATTGTGCCTCTTTATGTGGCCTTGCCTTTTGCTTTTTTGCACCATCTGGCTTTTTTTCAGGGCGATTACGGTTATGAAATTTTACTGGGATTTTTCCTGCTCATCTGGGGCAATGACTCCGGAGCATATCTGGTTGGTTCGTTGATTGGTCGTCGCAAGCTTTTTCCCAGTGTTTCCCCGGCTAAGTCATGGGAAGGCGCGATTGGCGGATTTTTATTTGCAGCGGGTATTTCTGTTTTCAATTTTTACCTGATGGGAACACTCGGCCTGATAGACTGGTTGGTTATCGGTGCGTTGGTTTCTGTTCTGGGAACTTATGGCGACCTGATAGAGTCGATGCTGAAACGCAGTGTCAATATTAAAGATTCCGGCCGCGTGTTACCGGGACACGGGGGTGTACTGGATCGTTTTGATGCAGTGTTTTTCTCGGCCCCCGCTGTTAGTTGCTATCTTCTTTTTTGCTAAGGGGTTTTGTTTTTTTGTCCTTAAATCCGGATTTTCCCCCTTCTATTTCTCTGTCTTGCCCCCGATTGGCTATTTTTTTGAGGTATAAATAGGCAAAATGTTATCGAACTATTGTACCTTTGTGTTCTGAAAAAATATCCAAACACCACATTACAATCATGACTATTCATAAGGAAGGTTTTGCAACCCTGGCTGTTGTTTTTTTAACTCTGGCCGTCATTAATACCGGAATTTATTTTCTTACAGAGTCTCCTGCTGCTGTTTTAGAGTGGAGTGTGAGTATTTCCGTAATTCTGTTTTTCTTTTTTCTTGCATTTTTCCGGAGTCCCAAAAGAGAGGGGTATCTGCAGGATGATGCCGTTATCTCACCTGCTGATGGCAAGATCGTTGTGGTTGAAGAAACCGAGGAGAATGAAATTTTGAAAGAGAAATGTATTCAGGTTTCTGTTTTTATGTCTGTTTTTAATGTACATATTAACTGGTATCCCATTAATGGGGTTATTAAGTATTTCAAGCATCATAGTGGCAGGTTTCAGGCTGCTTATCTTCCAAAAGCTTCTTTTGAAAACGAAAGAACTACCGTTGTCCTTGAGTCACCCAAAGGAAAAACCATTGTTGTGCGTCAGATTGCCGGAGCTCTAGCACGTCGTATTGTCTGTTATGCCGAAGTGGGAACCGAAAGCAAACAGGGGAAACAGATGGGTTTTATAAAATTCGGTTCTCGTGTTGACGTATTTTTTCCGCTGGGTAGCCGCATTGATGTAAAGCCCGGTCAGAAAGTTAAAGGCAAACAGACCATTTTGGGCTGGCTTCAATAAAACTGCTGATTTACAGTTTCAATCCCATAAATATTACATCATCAACCTGTTCCAGATCGCCTTTCCACTCATGAAAGCGGCTGCGAACGGATTCGTACTGCCGATCCATAGGCAGGTCATGAATCTCTTCCAGCATATTTTTCACCCCTACTTTCATGAATTTCTTTTCTCTGGGACCACCAAACTGATCAGTATAACCATCCGAAAACAGATATATTAAGTCGCCTTCAGTGGCATTGTATTCTATGTTGACAAATGGTGTGTCGTCGTCAACCAGTGAATCTCCAATGCTCCTTCGATTGCCTTTGTAAATGGTAAGTTCGTTGTTCAGATACAGATATACAGGCCGTTTGGCGGACGCTACCCGAACCCGGGTTCCTGTGTTTTCCACTTCAACCACAGATATGTCCATTCCGTCTTTGGTGTTGTCTTTGTTTTTACTGTTCTGAAGCAATACTTTAATTTCAAAATCCAGTCTTTCCAAAAGGTCGGCCGGTGAATTTACATCCTTTCGTTTCACTATATCATTGAGCAGGGTGCTTCCAATCATGGACATAAAAGCCCCTGGAACCCCATGGCCTGTGCAATCGGCACAGGTAACGATGAAATGATTTTTTGTTTTGTAAAACCAATAGAAATCACCGCTCACAATGTCGCGCGGAGCAAAAAAGACATACGATTCAGGAAATCTTGTCTTCAGCACATCCAAAGGAGGCAGAATCGATGATTGTATTGTTTTTGCATAGTTGATGCTGTCGGTAATGTCTCTGTTTTTTCGTTCAATCTCGGCTTTTTGCTCTCTTAATTGGATGGTTTGCAGATCAACCTCTTTTTGGAGCAGCTCTTTTTGTCTCTTCAGCTTGCGTTCGCGGGCAACAATGATCAGATACACCGTGTAAATCAAAACAGCTGCCAAAAGCAGGAAAAACCAGGGCTTTTTCCAGAAAGGAGTAGCTATGGTGAAGGATACGGAAATGGGATCTGCTGTGTAACCGTCGGCATTAACGGCTTCGATTTTTAATTCATAGCTGCCGCTGGGAAGAAAATCATACTCTCTGAAATTTGTGTTTCCCAAATCTATCCACTCGCTTTCTGATTGTTCCCCATTTTTTATAAGACGGTACCGATAGGTTACTTCATCGGGGTTTCTGAAGCTTATGCCCATGAAGTTAAAACGGAATTTGTAGTTTTCTCCGTATGGATAAGGAAGATTGATCTCCTGATTGGAAGAGTATTGTTCGCCTGAGATTAGGATTTTGGTAAAATGAAGTGCGGGAGCAATGTCATTTTTTTTGTGTTTTTCAGGGAAGTAATGAACGGTTCCATTGGCTGAGGAGAACCAAAGTGTCTGGTCACTGTCCTTCAGAATCTGATAAAAGTCTGCACCCATATTTTCTTCATGGCCATAAGTTTCTATTTCACCGGTCTTTGTGTTAAACATGCTCAGTCCCGGATGATGCGCAATCCAAAGTCTGTCATTGATATCAGACTCGATGCTGTAGCAGAAATTCTTTGCCAGTCCCTGTGCAATGGAATAGTGCTCTATGGAGTCGCTGCTGTATTTAATGATTCCCTGACCTTGTGTGGCCAGCCAAAACGCTGAATCAGAGGTTTGAGCCATATCGTAAACATCTATGGGCGAATCTGAAATCTTGTGCATTTCAATGCTGCCGTTGTTCACTTTGCAAATACCACTGTTTCGTGGACCGATCCATACCTGATTGTCTTTGTCCACTTCCACAAAATTGATGTTGTTGTGCGGCAATCCTTTACCGGTGGTCAGATGTTCGGCCTTTCGTGTTTCTGTGTCTATGGTAAAGAATCCTCCGTAGGTGGCCAGATAAATCATCCGGTCTTTGCCGGCAAGATCACGAATCTTTTTATCCGGTACCTGATGACTGTAGTACCAGGGGGTAAAAGTTGTGCTTCCCGGAAGTTTGTAATAGAGGCCGTTATTGGCAGTTCCCAGGAATAGTGTTCCATCCTGCATCTTGTGTATTCCCGTGATGTCATCTTCCGGAAGTCCAAAAGCTGCATCGTAATACTCAAAGTCAGTAAAACAGTAGGGATCGGTTTTTATTAGACCTGTTTCCAAGCCGAACCATAAAGTGCTGTCGTTAAGCAAGGTGGAAAGCACCTTGGATTTTTCAAAGCCGATGGTTTCCAGATTGTAAAAGACAAATTCCTCACCTGTCAAAACTGATGTTCCCCCGCCATAAGTAGCAAACCAGTAATTCGATTCACGATCGCATAAGATATCCCGAACATAATTATTGCTGAGCCCATTCTCGGTGGTGAAATTGTATGAATCAACAAAGGACTGGCTCTCCGGAGCATAAAAAAGTTTGATAACTCCGTTTCCCCAGGTGGCCAACAGCAGGTTACCATTGGGTTCTTCCTCAATATCCCTGATGTTCTCCCATTGAATATCAAATTTCAGGCATAGGCTGTTGTCCACAATATGCCTGCTTCTGTCTGATGCTTTGGAGTACAGAAAAAAACCATTGTCCTCTGTGCCAACCCAGAAATCTCCGTTGATCCCTTTTCGCGGCACAATGCAGTTAATATTGGTCATCGGAATCTTTGAAATTCCCGAAACCTCTGCTATTGAGTCTGTTCCCGCAGGGGTTATTCTTACCATTCCTTCCGAAGTTCCTGCCAAAAGTTGGTCTTCATCTGAAGCGAGTGTATAAAACAACTTTCTCCGGAGTTTTTTATGGGTAACAAGTCGGTAACTTTTTGCCTTCTGATCAATGCTGATCAATCCTTCATTTTGACTGACAGCCCATGCATGTCCATTACCGTTGGATATGATTGCAGCAATGGGACTTTTTGTCTCAGATATGCGGAGCGGAATAAACTCTTCGTTCTCATAAAGGGTAATGTCACCATTGTTGTGCCCAATCCAGAGTGTGCCGTCTTTGGAAACATGCATGACCGTTATGAAATCTTCAGCCAAAGAATCGGCATGGTTAAAACCTGCAAACTCCAGCCCGTTGTACTTAACCAGCCCTTCCCCTGTTCCCATCCACAGGTATCCGTTTTGATCCTGACTCAGCGAATAGACAAAATTTTGGGGCAGCCCCACATTGGAGTCATATGTTTTAAAACGAAATGACTGAGCCTGAAGGGGCGAAATGCATGAAAAAACTGCATGAAAAAGTATCAGGGTAACAGACAGCCAACGGGCATTAAGACGCATATTGCTATTTTTTTGGTTTTATTCCTATGCTGTATTTGTATTCCGGAATTCCTCCAATGGGGATACTGTAGAATGGCATCAGTTCTCCATATTGGTTTTCCAAAAATATAACTACGTTGTTGTCTTTAACAAGGTTTGATTTTTTCTTTATCATTTGAATATCCAGTGAGCTGTTGTGGTCACCTTCGCTTATTGCATGCCTGCTGTCAGTCCAGTTGTCATCGCCCGATGCACGTACAATTTCCCCGTTTTTTGTGGGACTGATAATTCTGATGAAACCGTCGTTGTCCCAGTCGAAATTACTTTGCTTAATGGCGATAACTTCAGATGTCATGTATGGATATATGTGTGAAACTTCATTCACATCATTGTGCAGCCTGAATTTGTATTTGAAATAGAAAGCAAACGCGCCTTCCACCGGCCGGTTCTCCTTTCCTTCGGTTGTCAGAAAGAGCTTGTACAGGTTGCCATCGTCGCCCTTGGCACCTTCAATG
This sequence comes from Marinilabilia salmonicolor, assembly GCF_003003035.1. Taxonomy (GTDB): domain Bacteria; phylum Bacteroidota; class Bacteroidia; order Bacteroidales; family Marinilabiliaceae; genus Marinilabilia; species Marinilabilia salmonicolor_A. The sequence continues at coordinate 97,362 of NZ_PVTS01000001.1, forward strand.
ACCAGCTTGAAAATGTATCCGCCGTATTCGGGGAGCAATTCTCCTTCGGTGGGATTAAAAGGGCCAAAAGTGTACCAGTTATTGTCGTATCGCGGGTTTTCTGTAAATGAGCGGGTTGCCAGCAGGTTTCCGCTAAGATAGTTTCCTTCAAGATTTGACCTTCGTGCATCCTCTTCTGATGCGGCTCCGTCACCTCCGTAAACAGAATAACGCATCATCGTATCCCATTCCCCTTTCTGTTCATCAATTTCACCTCCGGTGTCCGGATCATAAACCCGGATAAAGACCGGTGCGTCAAATGTTTCAGGGATGGAGAAAAAGATGATTTGAACAAAGTCATCATCACCCCATCCTGTCTCCCCGTCTCCTCCGAATGTGACCAGATGGGGAATGTTTTCATCCAATGCCGGTACGGGTTGTGCAAAAGATGAGGTGGAAAGGATGAAAAATGAAAAAAGGATATAAAAAAGGAACTTTTTAGTGCTCATGGTTCTTAGTCTTCTTGTGAATCAATAACTGTAATGTTTCTGAAAAAGCAAACCGTACTGCCGTCTGCCAGCGTGGTGGAACAGATTATCCGGTAATTTCCGGTTTGTTTGTATTGATAATCAATATTCCTGCCAATTCTTGTTTCCCCGTCCCCAAAGTTCCACCAAAAAACCGGGTCGGAAGTCAGATTGCCCATTTCATGGGGCTCGGCATTAAGATTGATGGGTTGGTTGGTTTGAATGGTATCAGGAATTTCGAACCAAATCTGAGGGGTCTTCTCCAGCTTCAGGTCATATGACGCCACCGAAAAGAGCTCCTCGTTGAGCAGGGTGTCAACAACGCTGAGGTTGATGTGGTAATTTCCGGGGCCGGGGAAGCAATGGTCTGCTTCAAGGCCTTTGGCCTGTGTTCCATCGCCGAAATCCCATCTATAAATATAGGGTAAAGTATCCGATTTGAAAGGGCCGTTTTCAAAAAAAGTGAAGCAATAATTGTCTTCTACCACCTCCTGAGGATTGTTACAGGTCATCTGCGGCATGGAAAAACGGAAAATATCATCATCTCCGTTTCTGTCAGAAGCAAAGTATCCCCATTTCTCATCGTCGCTGATGTAACACGAGAAATCATTGGCGATGGTGTTGATGGGGGAAGGCATCAAAACGGGGCTGGCATTTTTGTTTTGCCAGTCGATGTAATAAATATTGTATCCTCCGGGCCCCTCATGACCGTTGGAGGTGAAATAGAGTTTTCCTGAGCGATGGATGAACGGGAAGAGTTCTTTTCCGGAAGTGTTAATATGTGAACCTAACTTAATGGGGATTCCCCAACCATCTCCTCGTTTCTCCGAGATGAAAATATTTGTGGAGCCATCGTCGCTTTCCATGTCAGACACGAAGAAGAGATAGTTGCCATCCGGGGAGAGGGAGGGTTGTGCAAATGAACTTCCCGGGGGTAGGTCTGTATGTAACCTTTGGTAATCGTACCACCCGTTACCTTTTTTTTCTGCTGAGTAAAGGGCCAGCGGATTGTTTCGATCTCTGTTTTTGCGGGTGGTGTTTCTGTTACTTTTATTGTGGGTGGCAATCATCTTATTTCCATTGGAGGAAAAAGTGAGAGAGCCGGCATTGTACCTTGGTTGATCGGGGGGAGCAAAGAGTGTTGCATGGCCAATGGTGCTGTCTGCTTTCAGCGGAGCTTTGAAAACACGGAAGAGCAATTCGTCATCCTGGTTCAAATAGGTGACCAGCAGGTTGGTGCGTCTGTTGGAAATGAAATACAAAACGGAATCCTCAATAACCGGAGCCAGTTCGCTGTTATTAATGGTATTGATTTTTACAGGCCGCACTTCTATATCCTGTGCAGCGGTTTTTCCGGATATGGCAAAAGAGGTAACAATCAGAAATGCAGATAATATCTTCTTTGGAGTCATAACTCAGGGGTTTAGAAGAACTTGGGACTGGGTGTGTTTATTTTATAGCCAAAATCATATTGAATGGAGATTTCATGGCTTCCATTGTTGAAATCACCAATATCTCCCAAAGAGTAATCAAACGAATAGGCCATACGCAGTTGCGGGAGGATCTGCCAGCCGGTATGGAAAATCAACTCTTCACGGGTGCGGTAAGTAACGCCTCCCCAAATCATTTTGTCATAAATGACAGATGCCGAGAGATCTGCCCAACTGCCCGTCTCCTGGTTTGCCTTTAACAGAAAGGAGGGTTGAAGCATCAGGCTGGATGATACATCGAACAGGTAACCACCGGTGACAAGAATATCAGCTTTTTGAATATCCAGGGCTGTTCCATCCATCTTCTCAAAATCGTGAGAAAAAAATTCGGGGATGGAGATGCCTCCAAAGAAGCGATTGTTGTAGATGCTCCAGCCAAACCCTGCCTGTGGCCCGTTGGATGCGTCATTGCCGGCAAAAGCAGGATCACTGTCATCCTCAAGGCTTATCTCATTCCAGTTGATTTGGTAGCTGGAAAAACCACCCGAAAGGCTAAAGGCCATCCAGGTATATGGATTAACCCTTACTCTGTATGTATAAGCCAGGGAAAATCCCATGTTGTTTTTAATCGTGAATTGTTCGTTAAAAACCTGCAACCCAAGTGCCATGTTGGGGTTTTTCATTGGCGTGTGAGCCGTGAAATACTGAGCTTGTGGCGACTGTGGCAGCCCTGCCCACTGTTTGCGGAACGAGCCGAAAACACTCAGAACTTCCCGTGAGCCTGCAAAGGCACTGTTGATGGCAAACCTGTTGTGCATATATTGACTCAGTGTCATGGCTTTTTGTGCCGACACAGATATGGTCAAAAGAAGAAAAATGGATAGAATGAGGCCCTTTGTTCTCATTTGTCAGGGGTTTAGTTTTAATTGCGTTTGATGACTATATAATCTTTTACCGGATCGATGCCGTCTCCTCTGAAGATGAAATAGTATATTCCGTTTTCGAGTGGATTCCCATCGCTGTCTCGCCCGTCCCAAAGATTGCCCTCTTCCAGGTCATTTTGTTGAAATACTACTTTCCCACTTTGGTCGAATATCAACAATTCGTTTCGGGGAATCGTGTGTGCGCCTTTAATATAAAACGAATCGTTTACCCCGTCGCCGTTGGGAGAAATCCCGGTGTGGTAGGTAAGCCCTTTGACGGTAATGGCAATGGCGTCCGATGCCGGAGGGCAGGCTCCGTTGGTTACCGTCCATAGGATTTCCACCTCTCCGTGTTTCAATCCTGAGATGGTGGCATCTTTCGCTCCCGGATTGGCAATGCTTCCGGGGCCGGATGAAATATACCATTCACCGGTCCACTCATCGGTGGATGATACCGGTTGTCCTGCATGGAGAATGGTTTCGTATTGATTGTAAAGGGTTATATCTTCACCGGCATAGGCATCGGGTTCTTCATCAAACCTGATGGTTACTTCATCGGTTGCTGTACAGAGTCCGTTGGTTTCGAGCCATGTTAGCGTCACGGAGCCAAAGTCGGTACTTTGATAAGTTGCCTTGGGCTCACTGGTTTCATTATTCAGAATGTCACCTGTCGGAACTTGCCATTCGCCAAACTGTGCCACGGGCGACATTTGGGCTTCCAATTGCACTTCCTTTCCACAGACAGCCTTGTCGTTACCCGCATTGGGCGCAGGCATCTGATCCACCAAAACAGAAAGCTCTGAAGTCAGAATTGTCTCACATCCAAACTGGTCGGTAAGCGAAGTCATTTGGATGGTGGTGGATTGATTGGGAGATGCGGAGAAAGAGAACGAGGCATCCTGATAATCGATGGTTTGTGGTTCTTCGTCCAAACTATAATTAAGCGTCCAGGGGCCATTGTTCCCGGTTATTGTGAATGCGAAACTGACTTCGTCACCCTGGCAAATGTGTGCATTTTCCTCTTCAAAGGAGATGGAGGGAAGCTCTTTGAATTGGATTTCGACCTGATCCGAGTTTTCGCAGCCATTGTTGTTTTCTGTCCAGGTGAGCGTGTATGTTCCTTGTTCGGTAACATTAACCCCACTGTTTGGGTCATTTATTGCTGATAAGGAGACTTCCGGATGTTCAGATGTCCAGGTGCCGGTGCCTTTGTCGCTGATGGCAGCCAACTCTGAAGAAAGACCGCAGGCAAGAAAATCGTCTCCTGCATTGGTTGTCGGCTTCAGGTTCTCGATGGTGGCTGTTCCTGCGATATCTTCCGGTTTGGCGAGGCAACCGTTGTAGTCTTTTACCCATAGCAACGAGTAGGTGGTTTCACCCTGAACACTCACCTGCTCGTTGTGTTCCACAGTTGTTGCGGTACCTTCTATTGTTTGGCTTTCATCATCAGTAACTGCAAAAGACCATGGTGTTGAGGCTGACGGATTCTCTTCTCCCGTGAACGAAAGCTGGAGTGTAGCTTCTTGTGGTGCTGTGCCACAAACTTCCGAGCTGGTGGAAATGGATGCAGATGGCGATCCTCTGAAAATTACCTGCACTTCGTCCTGTGCCATACAGGCTCCGTTATTTTGTGTGAAGGTAAGCGAATATGTTCCCGGTGATGAAAGACTGTAATGGCTGTTGGTGGCAGCAGGATCCGAAAGGGTTCCCTGTGCCGGAGTTTCCCAATAGTAATCAGAAGAAATCGGATCGGGTACTCCACTCAGTACCGCGGTGAGTCCACAGGAATCAATATCGTCTCCTGCACCGGGAACCGGAAGTTTCCAGTTGGTGAAGGTTACGCCCGGATCGGTTGTATCCGTCCAGGTAATGTCATCTTTTGACATTTCGGTGACCTGGATTTGAAAGGATTCGCTGGCCTGACCTTCAGGAATGGATAGAGAGATAGTTTTGGTAAGGTATAAAATGTTGTTCTCATCTATGTCCGTAGTGTAAACATAATCTTCAGAAGTGGTGATTGCGTTTGGAGAAAGCCGTATTTTGTACTTAAACGGTGTCACTCCGGTAAATTGAATGGCCAGTTCTATTGTGGCTGATTCGTTGTCGCAAACATCAATGTTTCCACTGATGATTCTTGCATCTATTTCGGTTTGAGAATAGGCGCCGGGTGAAAGGCTTAAAAAAATGAATGATGCAATAAGTATTTTAAGTTTGTCCATCTTGTTGAAACCCTAAATTCAAATGCGTTTTAAGTAAAAAATACACTTCTTTACAAACCTAATAAAAAAGTTGGTGTAAAACGCAATTATTTAGTGCTGTATGGACTGTTTTTACAAATAGAATCAGTGCATTCATCAAAAAGAAGAGCCCAAAAGGTGCTTTGTTAATCGAAATTGAAAGAAACCCTCCTGTTTTACGGGCCAAAAATGGATTCTCTTTTTTCCGGGTTTTTCCGCTGTTGTTCCTGTTGATACTGGCGGTATTGTTTGATGAAATGATCATGAAAGTTTTCGCCCGGAGCCGGAGCCGGAGAAAGAACCAATGTTCCTTCGGGATTGATGAGGAAATATTGCGGAACGGCTTTGATATTATACTTGCTTAAAATGTTGGCATTCATCCCAAAATGGAGAAAAGTCCAGGGGTAGTCGCTGCTCTCCACAAAGCTTTGCGCTTTCTCGTAGTTGTCATCGGTCAGAACAGTGATAATCTCCAGATCTCTGTTAAATGTTTCATGAAGTCGTGGCAGTAATCTTAACTCCTGGCGACAGGTGTAGTTTTCTGTATGCATGAAGTTGAGATAGACAAATTTGCCCTGGAAATCCTTCAGGCTGTGTTCTTCCCGGTCAAAATCCATCAGCGTAAAGGCTGGAGCCACTGAACCGGGCTGCAAGGCAGAGAGCTTCCTGTGAATTACATGTGCAAGCTCTTTTATCTCCCTGACCGAGGAGCTGTCAGATGCCTCGCTTATTAATTGAAGGGCTCTTTGCTGTGACAATAGTTTCTCGTGATAGCTTTGGTAGATGGTCCAGAAGGCCAATAATTCAGAAATGTCCTTTTTTTGAAAAATGCTGTCTGTCCTTATCAGTGAAACTGTTTTTGAAAATGTTAGCGGAGCGGTAAAGTCTTTGTTCAGGGTTTTACGGGCAAATCCTCTAAAAACATCCCTGAATGTTTCCCAATATGCCGGCAGATTAAACGGCACCGGTTGACCGGCAAAGTATTTCTGAATGATGTCTTTCTCCGGATTGCGTGATGTAAGCATTTCCAGTCTGGCATACCTGTACCTTTTATGGTTTTTGAAATAGGTATCTGAATTGTCCGGGAATCGGGTTTCAAGGGTGTCTATAATCGCTGCGACTGCCGATTTGTTTCTGGAAGCCATTAACTTGATGGCCCGGGTATCTAATTCGTAATAGAAGGCATCGTCGAAGTTTCGTATCCGGGCATTCAAATCATTACTGTCCTGGTTCACAATTCCCAACGAAATGGCTTCAGGAGTATAAAACGGATTCAGCCGTTGAGGTTGCGGTACGGGCCTGAAGGGGGGCAATTTGAGCTCGTAATGTTGACCGGGCCGGAGATAAATAAATCCGCGGTAACTTCCTAAATCTGCAAATGCATAGGTTGTTTCGGGTAAATCAATGGAAAAAGAGAAATGTCCTGTGGAATCTACCTGCAAAGAGAATAATTCCTCTGTCTCAAAATTCAGGAAGTTTTGATAACGCTGAAAAACCAGACCCATATTTCTGTATTCCGGAGCATGCCCCGAGATACTTGTTGTCTTTGTTTGTGCAACAGCCTCCCCAAGTGGGAGTAAACAAAGCAAAAGACCTATGAGTAATGTGAGTTTTTTCTGCAGAATCATTAGCTGTTTTCCGGATATTAAAGCATGAATCATGCCAGTTTGGTTATTGTTCACGGCTCACCCGGGCTACCTGAATTTTTATTTTTTCGGGAATGAACTTGGATGCATCTCCGCCGTGTTTGAGAATGTCTCTTACAATGGAAGAGTTTACCGGTGTGTGTTCGGGCGATGTCAGTAGAAATACGGTGTCGATGCCCGACATGGATTTGTTGACCTGCGCAATGGCACGTTCATATTCAAAATCGGCAGAGGTTCGAATACCTCTGAGTATGAAGCCACAGCCCAATTCCTTAGCAAAATCGACTGTTAACCCGTCGTAAGTTACCACTTCGATGGCCGGGATATCCTGAAAAACCGATTCAATCCATTCAACTCTTTGTTTTACGGGAAAGAAATCTTTCTTGTTGGCATTGAATCCTATGGCGATATAAACTTTATCGAATAGTGATAAGGCGCGTCGCACAATGTTTTCATGGCCAACGGTGAAAGGATCGAACGACCCGGGAAAAAGTGCTGTTTTTTGCATGTTTCCTGTTTTTTCTGACAAAATTAAAAATCACCTGCTTCCTGAGAGGATTAGAGTGTAAAAATCCTAAAAATAAGTCAGACCACCAATTCCCGCGTATTGTTTAATTTTGTGTTTCGTTAGTGCTCTGATTACCAGAATTTGATCTTTGCTGCCGCAAAGGCGGCCATTTTCAGGAGTATTAATCCGTGGGAGAAACGACTGATGTTGGTGTCTCCGTATTTTCGTTCCTGGTATCGAATGGGAAGGTCGATGATCTTTAAATTTAATTTGTAGGCGCCAAACAGCAGGTCAAAATCTCCAAAAGGGTCAAATTCCCCAAAGAAAGGGCGGTTGGCGGATAGCTTGAGGTAGTCTGAACGGTACATGACTTTTGTTCCGCAGAGCGTGTCTTTTACCGGTTGTTCCAGAAGCCACGAGAAAAGCATGCTGAAAAAATAATTGCCTACGGTGTTTAACGGACGCATGGCATTTTTTTCCATGGGATAAACCAGTCGCACCCCGTTGATGAAATCTCCTTTTCTGAATGTCAGGGCATTAAAGAATCGGGGCAGGTCTTCGGGTGGCACGGTGAGATCGGCATCCAGAATCATGAGCACATCTCCGGATGCCTCTTTGAAACCGGCTCTTACGGCATCTCCTTTTCCTTTGCCGGGTTGTTGCAGTATTTTTATCTCATGTGTTTCAGCATATTTCCTTTGTACTTCCTGAATGATCTCCCAGGTATTGTCTGTTGAATTGCCTTCTACAAAGATGATTTCGACTTTTCCTCCGAATTGGGGAATGCGTTGTATGGCAGCCTCTATATTGCCGGCTTCGTTGCGGGCAGGAATTACAACACTGGTGGATAATGTATTTGGACCAGGTTTTTTGTTTGGAAAAGGTCGGGCAAAAAGGAAATTGTTGAGCGACAAATGCCTGATTATGGGAAGGCGTGAGACTATTCTGTTGAAAAACCAGGATATGAGGGGTATGTAAAAAGGAATCAGCATATTTTTATTTACCCTGTAGGTCTCGAAACCCGAAAGGTAGAGGAGGTTTTTCAGGTCATTGGTGGACAGCCAGTTCTGAAGTGGGGTTTTCCGTTTTAGTCCAAGAGTCTCGGCCAGTCGCAGAACCGGTTCCCACAGCCGATTGTAGTAGGTTACAATGATGCGGGTACCCGGGTGACTTATTTTGGTCAGTTCATGAAATGCTTTCTCCACATCAGGCAAAACTCCGACCAGATTGGAAAGAACGATCGTATCGTATTTTGCATTTAGTGTAATCTCTTCAGCAGCCATGGTGTGAAACCGGATGTCCGGATTCCGCTCCCGGGCTATTTTGATCATTTCAGGGCTGAAATCAATGCCGGTTTTATCTTGTGCCTCCAGCTTGCTCAGTAGTTCTCCTGTTGCACAGCCTATTTCCAGTATGTTGTGCTGTTTGGGAATAAAATAATTGCAAAAACGGGTAATGCTATCCCAGTAATAAGATTTCTTTTTCCGGTAGGCCGGCCATGTTTTTGCTGCTTTATTGTAATAGTTGAGTATTTGATTCATTTTGTTTCTGCTGAATGTTTTAGTTCAGGGTTGTTTTCAAGAAACCGGGTATAGTCTATTTCAAAAAGCCATGCTTTTTCTTCTTCTCCAATCTGTTTTCTGAGGATGAAGGAGTTTGGATATTTTTTGGCAATAAAAGACATGTATCGGTGAATCGTATTGATTACCTGGCCGGTATTGCTTCTGGGATTTTTTCTTAGCGAAGCAACCATGATGTGTGAAACTTTTCGTTCATACAGGCTCATCAGTAAAGTGTCCGGATTGTCAGAGTTGAATGAATAAATTCCGTAGAATTTTTTACCTCCGGAATAAAGACGGGCCATGTTTGGCTTTCTGCAGGCGACATAGCTTTCTTCAGGCAATTCCCTGGCAACATACTTCGACATTTTTAGGTAGTTCTGCCAGTCGGGGGTATAACCGTAAAGTTTTTCTCCTTTAATATTTTTAAAAACCGAGGAGAAATCAGTTTGCTTAATGGTCTGAACCCCGGTCAGGATGATCGAGATTCCTATCACCAGGAGTGAGATTTTTTGAATCCATTTTTGATTATTTTGCCTTACCAGACTGATGATGTTTTCTATAATTAAAATAAGAATCAGGGGGAAGAAGGGGATGATTAACCGAACCTGGTCCCAAAGCGGCTGAAGTGCAAAAAAAGTAAGTCCTACTGTGAAGGCCACGTAGATTCCGGTAAAAAACAGGAAATGGCGGCCTGCTTTATAAAAACGGATGACTCCCCAAATGAAGAGCAGATACAATATAATGGCCGGAAGTGCCGGTTTTGAAAGTGACATGGCCGGTTTAAATCCGGTGAGGATGAAGAAATGTTTTGACAAATAGATTTTTGAATTTTCCCAAAACCTGATAAAAAATCCCGAAAGAGTTTCCATGCCCTGACTCTTTTCGTAGGGATGTTTCTGCAACAGTGAGGTGAGTTGGTCGTTTCCTGTTGGTTCGATGTTGGTGAATGTGTTTAACATCAGGAAATAGGCCGATAGAAAGATCGTTACGAAAAGGGTTGTGAAGAACAATCCACGCCATTGTTTCCGGGTAATAAAGTAGATGATCAGGGCCGGAGTGGCTACCAAGGCTACCGTTCGGGTTAAGTACAAAGTAACAAGCAGAAAAGCGAGAACTGCAGCTTGTGTGATTTTTATGCGGTGTTGTTTTTGCCATTCTATGGTGTGGAACAGAAAAAATAAAAAGCCGGCTTGCAGGCACATGAAAAAGGCTTCGGAATAGGTCTGGCTGCCAAAATAGAGAAAGTGATGGTTGACTATCAGTAAAAAGCCCGTGGCGGTTATAGTGATGAGCGATACTTCCTTTGAATAGGACTTCAAAAGTAGTAGTAGTGAGAAGGTCAGGAAAAGCCAGGACGATATTTTGAGTGCAACAATATTAAGTCCGGTGAGGCCTACCAGCAGCGAAAGAACCGTGGGATACACAGGGCCCTGAAACTTTGGGAACCGACCTTCTTCTATGAGGCGGAGTGCGCGGATGATATAGGCACTGTCGTCACCTCCTTCGCTGATTCTCAGGTTAAAGGTCAGGAAACTGAGCAACAGGTATATGATTCCTGCGCCTATGAGCAGAATGTCCTGGTGGCTCCGGAGATATAAACTGATGCGTCCCGGGAGTGACTCGTTCCTTTGTTGGGATGTTTTTGTTCTCATCGGGGTTGGTTTGTGCGTTTGTTTGGAAGTTCAAAAATAGCAAGTTCAGTGAATTATACACTCTTTGTGGTCTCTTTTTTCTTTTTTTGATGGCTTCGGAATTTTTTATACACTTAACAGTATGATGCCTGGCACTGAACCACTGGTCAGTCTATAGTGGCGGACAGGAATCTGTCACGTCTTATCAGGGGTAAACCCACTCTTTGTATGGTTATTGAGTCAGGAACAAAAACAGGTTCTATAGAAACTATTTGGAGATGTATGGATAAACCTGTATATTTGCAGCTGTTTTTATATACCGTTTCTGTTTATATAGTCCCTTTAAGTTTTGTTGGTATAGAAATAATCATGTTTTAAAATGAATAAAACAGAATTATTGGTTTTGATAAATAATTGTTTGTCAAAACAGATTTGTTTTGCCCTTTCCCAAAAATAAAACTTGACTATTGTGAATTTAAATGGTTAATTTAAAAGGCTTTTGGTATTTGGGAAGAAATTCCCGGATTGCTTTAAAGTGTTGCTGTTACTCAATAATGGTGGGAGACAGATAAAGTTTAATTTTTTACACAGGTAACAAAGCCTGTTTTTATTAATAATTAGAAAAGAGTTTAATCTAAAAATTTAAACGATTGAAAATTATGAAGAAATTATTATTTACGATTTTTGCCGTAGGAGGACTTCTAACCCATGGGGCGTTGCAAGCCCAGGAAGCTCAGGAAGATTATGTGAAGTTTGGAGGGGCAGTTCGTTACAATATTCATGATAAGAGTTGGAATGACGATAAAACTGATCCCCAGTTCACCTGGGATACCTGGCGCTTGAATGTGGATGCCCGTACTGCCGGAGTTGATCTCAGTTTTGAGTATCGTTTTTATCCAACTTCAGGGAATTCGCATTTCTTGCATCACGGATGGTTGGGGTATGGCTTCAACGAAGATCTTTACATGAAATTGGGGGTTACCCAGGTGCCTTTTGGAATCACTAAATTTGCTTCTCACTCATGGTGGTTCCAGATTCCTTATTATGTAGGTCTGGAAGACGATTATGATATGGGTATTAAGTTTGATTATACCGGTATTGAGAATCTTACGCTGAACTTTGCTTATTTTCATCAGCCGGAGCCAAACGGTGGTGTTAGTGCAGGTTTAGATCCTAATGCTTCTCGTTACTCATATGATATTACATCTATTGCCCCCAGTGTAGATGATGAAGGGAAAGAGATTCCAGGAACAGGGGCTGCCATTAAGGAGACAAGGCAGTTTAACATTCGCGCTGCATACAATTTGTCAGATGATTGGGAGATTGGACTTTCAGGACAATTTGGAAGTAATTACAATAGTGTTCTTGATGAATCAGTGGCTTCAAATGCTTTTGCGGCTCACGTAGTGGGTAATTTTGGAAATGGCTTTAACTTTAAAGGAGAGTACATTTCTTATGATTATGGAGCAAAGGATAATGCCGGAAATGATTTGGCTGCTGTTCAAATGGGAGCTTATGGTTCTAACTATAACGTTGCTGCAAAAGCCGATATCTGGGTAGCAGGTCTGGCTTATTCTATTCCTGTAGAGTGGGGCCCGATCTCAAATATTCAACCGTATATTGATTATTCTGTAATCACAAAAGCTGAAGAGGGTTTTCATAACAGTGAGCATTTTGTACCCGGATTTTTGGTTACTGCCGGAAGCATTTATACCTATGTTGACTGGGCCTTTGGTAAAAACAATGCCTGGGTAGGAGACCAGTGGACGAATGGTTTAGCTAAAGGAAAAGATCAAAGTGGCTGGGATCGTCGCTTCAACATCAACATTGGTTACTATTTCTAAAAATATAATCCTAAGCGAATGAGCAAAATTGAAGTTAAAGACCTGTACCTTATATTTGGTTCCAAGCATAAGCAGGCGCTCGAACTGGTAAAAAAGGGGGTAAGCAAAGACAAAGTGCTTGAGAAAACCAAATGTACAGTGGCGGTTAAAAATGCCAATTTTTCAATTGAGCAAGGTGAGATATTCGTAGTGATGGGACTTTCCGGTAGCGGAAAGTCCTCACTTATCCGCTGTTTTAACCGCTTGAACGAACCAACTTCCGGCTCTATTCTGGTGAATGGGGAGGATGTTCTGAAAATGAACGATGAGCAACTTCGCAGGTTGCGACGTACCGAATTGTCAATGGTTTTCCAGCATTTCGGACTTCTGCCCCACCGTACCGTATTGGCCAATACAGCTTTTGGCCTTGAGATTCAGGGGATTTCTGAAGCTGAAAGTTATGAGAAAGCCCGCGAAATGATAAAAACCGTGGGGCTGGATGGCTATGAGGACATGATGACCGGTGAGCTGAGTGGAGGTATGCAGCAGCGTGTCGGCCTGGCTCGTGCCCTTACAACCAATCCCGAAGTTTTGCTGATGGACGAGGCTTTTAGTGCACTCGATCCGCTGATTCGCACCAATATGCAGGATGAGCTGATTGAGCTTCAGCGAAAACTCAAAAAGACCATCGTGTTTATTACGCACGACCTGGATGAGGCGCTTAAACTGGGTGACCGTATTGCCATTCTTAAAGATGGCGAGATTGTTCAGATTGGTACTCCGGAAGAAATTTTGGTGAATCCGGCAGACGATTATGTTCGGGCATTTGTTGAGAATGTTGACCGAAGCATGATTGTTACCGCATCAAGCCTGATGTTTAAAAACACCGGAAAACTCATCTTGGAAAAAGATGGGCCGTCACTGGCACTTCGTCGTATGCGCGAAATGGGTGTGAACCGCCTTCCGGTTGTTGACCGTGAGAATGTTTTTCTGGGCTTTGTACGTGACAATGATGTGGTGGAACTGAAGAAAAAGGACGACCGGGATTTGAACAAAATCCTGATTAAGGATGTCATGCCTAAGGTTGCACCAGATACACCTGCGGCCGATTTGTTGCCGCTGTTTATTGATAAGCAATTACCACTTCCGGTGGTGGACGACGATGGTAAATTGCTGGGAGTGGCAGTTCATTCCTCAGTGATTGCCGAAGTTACCGGACGTGATCGTGAAGAGATTATTGAAATTAAAAACAGCGGAGGCCTATAGTTATGGAAAAATTAGATATTGGAAAATACATCGAGAGTGCCATTGATTCCATTACTCAGCATGCCGGACCTGTTTTGGATGGTATTGCGCTGGTGATTGAAGGAATTGTGGATGGATTGCAGAATGCTTTGCTCTCTGCTCCCTCCTGGCTGATTATGATATTGATGGCCCTGATCGCTTATTATGTTCAGGCGGGCGGTGTAAAACCTGCCCTGACCAAAAAAGGCTTTAAAAAAGCTTTTGGACTGGCCATTTTTACAGTTATCGGTCTGTTTCTGTTGCTATGGATGGATTATTGGGAAGAGACCATGCAAACGTTGGCATTGGTGCTTGCTTCCGCCTTTCTGGCGTTGTTGACCGGTATTCCATTGGGAATATGGGCTGCCAGAAATTCAAAAGCAGATCAGGTGATTCGTCCCGTGTTGGACTTTATGCAGACCATGCCGGCCTTTGTTTACCTGATTCCGGCTATTCTGTTTTTCTCGGTTGGTAATGTTCCTGGTGTTGTGGCCACTGTAGTGTTTTCACTGCCTCCGGCGGTACGTCTTACCAGTCTTGGAATCCGCGGGGTGCCTGAGGAGGTTGTTGAAGCAGCGCAATCATTTGGAAGTACCAAAAGACAGTTGCTTTTCAAAGTGCAGATTCCTCTGGCTATGCCAACCATTCTCGCCGGTGTCAACCAGGTAATTATGCTTGCATTGTCCATGGTGGTAATTGCATCAATGGTAGGAGCTGCAGGCCTTGGAGAGCGGGTTTACTCCGGAATCCTTCAGGCAAAAGTAGGTCTTGGTTTTGAAGCCGGTCTCGGAATTGTTATCCTGGCCATTATTCTTGACCGTGTGACACAGGCCCTTGGAGGTCTTGGTAAAAAATAAAATATGTAATATATTCTGTGCATTACATTGCGCAGTCTATAGGATTGTTGATAATTTTCGACATTCGAACCTTAAAATCGATTATGATTATGAAAAACAAAATTGCAAAAATTCTAAATCTGACAGTTGTTGCAGCCATTCTTTTAGCTGTAGCTTCCTGTGCAGGAAAAAAAGATCAGAAGAAAGAAGTTTTTATTCCATATCCAAACTGGTCTGAGGGAATTGCTATGACCCATCTGGCAAAAGCATTTCTGGATCAAAACGGATATGATGTAGAGATTAAGCCCATTGAACCGGGTCCTATTTATGCTTCTTTGTCAAAAGGTGATGCTGATGTGTTTCTGGATGCATGGTTGCCATACACACATGCCGAATATTGGGAGCGTTTTGGCGATCAGATAGATCACATCGGAACTGCTTTTGGTAATGGTACCACCGGATTGGTTGTTCCTTCTTATGTTACCATCAACTCTATTGAGGAGATGAATGACAATGTGGACAAGTTCGATGGTGAGATTATTGGCATTGGTAGTGGAGCAGGTGTTCACAAGAATACCCTTAAAGCTATTGATGAGTACGGACTGAATTTCAAGCAGGTAACTTCTTCAGGTACTGCAATGATTGCTGCTCTGGAAGGTGCTATCCAAAGCAAAGAGTGGATTGCAATTACCGGATGGAAACCTCACTTTAAGTGGGCTCGTTTCGATATTAAATACCTCGAGGATCCAAAAGGAGTTTATCCTACTGATGAGGTGCAGATTCTTGCACGTAAAGGTTTTACCACTGATTTCCCAAAGCTTGGGACTTTCTTTGGAAACTTTAAGCTGGAAGAAGCCAAGCTTTATGAACTGGTTGATGCTGTAGAGAACGCTACCGATCCGCTGGAAGGGGCTAAGCAGTTTTACCAAAACAACAAGGAGATGGTTGACGGCTGGTTTCCTGCCGCTGAATAATCAGAACCTATCAAACAAAAAAACGGGATTCGAAAAATTCGAATCCCGTTTTTTTTTGTATGATATCTTGATTAGTGTTCGTTTATAAACAGAGCAAAGTTAATTATTAGCCAAATGTCTGGTCAGAAAGTGGTACTTTATGGACAGAGACTAATTAGTGACTGTCTATAAGCTAAGTAAAGTTTCTCAAGTTCGCTGTTTCTGTTCAGAAGGTTCCGTTTACAAGGCTTGCCATTAGCGGAAATGCGGAGTTTACTTGAGTAAATGAGCAATTTCCGCTAATGGCGTAACGCAGTAAACGGGACTTTATGGACAGAAATTAATTAACGATATTCATTCCAGCTCTTTATAGAAATATCACTGATATCCATCTTGCAAAAGGCATAGATAAATGCGCTTGCCAGGCGGGCATTTGTAATGAGAGGAATGTTAAAGTCTATCGCATTCCGACGAATTTTATATCC
The DNA here is from genome assembly GCF_003003035.1 of Marinilabilia salmonicolor. Classification (GTDB taxonomy): domain Bacteria; phylum Bacteroidota; class Bacteroidia; order Bacteroidales; family Marinilabiliaceae; genus Marinilabilia; species Marinilabilia salmonicolor_A. The sequence continues at coordinate 113,186 of NZ_PVTS01000001.1, forward strand.
GTTGCGCAACTCTCCCTTACTTAGGTTTTTGGGGATGTTCACTACCAGGTCAATCTTTTTCTCCCTGATGTAATCCAGGGTGTTGGGTTGCTTGTCAGGTTCGTCGGGCCAGTGCAGCATAGTGCTTTTGATGCCGTTCTCTTCAAAGAACTTGTGCGTTCCGGCTGTTGCATAAATATTGTACCCTTTTTCCACGAGCATCTTGGCACTCTGCAGCATCTCAACTTTACTTCTAAGCGGACCGGAGGAGATCAGAATGTTCTTTTCCGGAAGTGTGTATCCAACGGCCAGCATTGATTGTAATACGGCATCGTAATAGTTGTCACCAATGCACCCAACCTCGCCGGTTGAGGCCATGTCCACACCCAGTACCGGGTCGGCATTGAGCAATCTTGAGAATGAGAATTGCGGGGCTTTAATTCCCACATAATCCAGCTCAAAAATGCTCTTGCTTGGTCTTTCCACCGGCAGGTCAAGCATTACACGGGTGGCAATGTCGATGAGGTTTACCTTCAGCACTTTTGAAACAAACGGGAAACTCCGTGAAGCCCGCAGGTTACACTCAATTACTTTGATGTCGTTGTCTTTGGCCAGCAACTGCATGTTAAACGGGCCTGAGATATTCAGTGCTTTGGCAATTTGTCGTGCTATTCGTTTTACCCGTCTGATGGTCTCGATATAGAGTTTTTGGGGCGGAAACACAATGGTAGCATCTCCTGAGTGGACTCCCGCAAATTCAATGTGCTCAGAAATGGCATAGGCAATCATTTCACCATTCTTAGCCACTGCATCAATTTCAATTTCTTTGGCTTGTTCGATGAATTCGGAAACCACTACCGGGTATTGTTTTGATACATTTACGGCCAGTTCCAGAAAGTGGTCCAGTTCTTCCTCGTTTGATACTACATTCATTGCGGCACCGGACAGAACATAGGACGGGCGTACCAAAACCGGGTAACCCACCTCTTCAATAAACTTGTAAATATCCTCAGTAGAGGTCAGCTCACTCCAGCGGGGCTGATCAATCTTCAGGGTATCCAAAAGGGACGAAAACTTCTGGCGGTTCTCCGCTCTGTCGATATCTTCCGGAGAGGTTCCCAGTATAGGAACTTTGTTTTCATGCAAACGCATGGCCAGGTTGTTGGGAATCTGGCCCCCAACCGAAACAATGACTCCTTTGGGAGACTCAAGATCAGTGATGTCGAGCACTCTCTCCAGTGTGAGCTCATCAAAGAACAGGCGGTCGCAAACGTCGTAATCTGTGCTTACCGTTTCGGGGTTGTAGTTGATCATCACCGACCGATACTTCTGTTTGTTGATGGTATCGATGGCATTGACACTGCACCAGTCGAATTCTACACTTGAGCCAATTCTGTAAGCTCCGGAGCCCAGTACAACAACAGATCTTCCGTCTTTCTCAAATTCTATGTCGTTGTATTCTCCGTTGTAGGTTAGGTACAGATAGTTGATTTGAGCGGGAAATTCTCCTGCCATGGTATCTATCTGTTTTACTACCGGTAATATGTTTCGCTCTTTTCGGTATGCTCTCACCTTTAACAGGCTCTCTTCCATTGCAATATCGTCAGGATTGATGACGATTCGGGCAATCTGGAAATCCGAATAACCCATTTGTTTGGCTTTCAACAGTAATTCATCCGGAAGAGACTCCAACGAATTGTATTTGGCCAGCTGAATTTTCAGGTCACTGATGTTTTTCAGTTTCTCCAGAAACCATTTGTCAATCTTGGTGAGGTTATGAATTTCTTCCACGGTGGATCCGTTTTGCAGCGATTCCGAAATGGCAAAGATCCGTTGATCTGTTGGTTCGGCAAGTTCTGTCTCCAGCACAATGTCCTTCAGAAGCTGGTTGGCTACAAATCCGTGCATGCCCTGGCCAACCATCCGAAGCCCTTTTTGAATGGCTTCCTCGAATGTACGTCCGATGGCCATGATTTCTCCCACACTTTTCATGCTGGAGCCAATTTGTTTGGAGACCCCGGAGAACTTGTTGAGGTCCCATCTGGGGATTTTACAGACGATATAGTCCAATGCCGGCTCAAAAAAGGCAGGAGAAGTCTTGGTTACCGAGTTTTTAAGTTCAAAAAGGCCGTATCCAAGTCCCAGTTTGGCCGCAACAAAGGCCAGCGGATAACCGGTTGCTTTGGAGGCCAGGGCGCTGGATCTGGATAAACGGGCATTTACTTCAATTACTCTGTAATCTTCGGAGTAGGGATCCAATGCATATTGAACATTACATTCACCTACAACTCCGATATGGCGTATTATTTTTATGGCAAGTTCGCGTAACTTGTGATATTCCGAATTGCTGAGAGTCTGAGAGGGAGCTACTACAATACTTTCACCGGTGTGAATTCCAAGGGGGTCGAAATTCTCCATGTTACAGACAGTGATACAGTTGTCGTAACTGTCGCGCACCACCTCGTATTCCACCTCTTTCCAGCCTTTTAGAGATTCTTCCACCAATATTTGCTTGGAGTAGGAGAAGGCATTGTCAGCACGCTGAATGAGCTCTTTTTCGTTGGAGCAGAAACCGCTTCCCATACCTCCCAGCGTATAAGCAGCCCTTATGATAATGGGGTATCCCATTTTATCCGCCGCTTTTACTGCATCCTGTACCGATGTTACTGCGACGCTTTTGGGGGTTTTGACATCAATTTCACCCAGTTTGCCGGCAAAAATCTCCCGGTCTTCTGTGTTGATGATGGATTGAATGGGGGTTCCGAGAACTTCCAGATTGTATTTCTCCAAAATGCCCTGTTCGAAAAGCTGAATTCCACAGTTCAGGGCTGTCTGTCCTCCAAAAGCCAGTAGAATGCCTTCGGGTTGCTCTTTTTTTATTACCTGTTCCACAAAATAAGAAGTCACCGGCAGAAAATAGATCTTGTCGGCAACTTTCTCTGATGTCTGAACCGTGGCAATATTGGGATTGATGAGGATTGTCTCGATCCCCTCTTCCTGAAGAGCTTTCAGTGCTTGTGAGCCGGAGTAGTCAAATTCTCCTGCTTCGCCTATCTTCAGGGCTCCCGAACCCAGGATGAGTGCTTTTTTGATGTCCTTCTTCATTGGTTGATTGTTTTTGTGCTTGTAGGTAAACCTGTTATCCGGGATGCAAAGGTACATTATTCTCTATTAACCTCAATGCGTAGTGAGGTTAATTTTGTATATTTTATGAATATATGTAATGGATCTATTTTGTGGTAAATGGTTTGATATTGTCCTTTTCTTGCCGTTCTAATGGTTTTAGGAGTGTTTGGTTGTTTTTAATAAAAATGGAAAAAAATACGCATAAATTTTTGGTTTTTACTTAAAATGAATAAATTTGCATATTGATTTGAATAATTATTCTTGAAATTTTAAAACGGGCTGCTTGTTTCTTTTTGCCGCATTTTATAGCAAAAGGGGCAACTTTCTTTTTTCTGATATGAAAATAAAAACACAAAGACTAAATGTTATTCGACAATTGATTTCTGACAACAAAGTAGGGAGTCAGGAAGAGTTGCTGAATTTGCTTGAGCAGGAGGGATTCTCGACTACACAGGCAACGCTTTCACGTGATCTGAAAGCGTTGAAGGTAGCCAAGCGTCCCGATATTGAAGGTGGTTATGCCTACGTTTTGCCTGAGGATAATGATGATAAAGAGGATGGGGACGGAGCGGATGTGTTTCCCGTCAGTGGTCTGGAGTCCATTGAGTTTTCGGGGAATATGGCCGTTATCAAAACCCGGCCCGGATTTGCCAATAGCATCGCTTCTGTCATAGATAGTCACGGACCTTATGAGGTGCTGGGCACCATTGCCGGAGATGATACCATTTTGTTGATCAGTAAGGAAGGAGTTTCTCGTCCCGATGTAATCAACGCTTTGTCGTTGTTTATGCCCGGGTTGAAAAAGAAACTGGTGTAGAACAGGTTGAAGTTATTTTGATGGCACAAAAGGGAAATAATATCAATATACAGATTGCTTCAGAGGAGCATCTGGCTTATGTGGATACAATTCTTCAGACAATTGCTGATGCAGCAAAGGTCAGAGGAACAGGTATTGCCAAAAGAAATCCGGACTATATAAAGAATAAAATTGTAGAGGGTAAGGCGATCATCGCCCTGAGCGGAGATGAATTTGCCGGCTTCTGCTACATCGAATCCTGGGGCCATGATAAGTTTGTGGCCAACTCGGGGTTGATTGTTGTTGATGAATTCAGAGGGCAGGGGCTGGCTAAAAATATTAAAAGGAAAGCCTTTGAACTTTCCAGAAAGCGTTATCCAACTGCGAAGATTTTTGGTTTGACAACGGGCCTGGCTGTGATGAAAATAAATTCCGAGCTGGGATATAAACCGGTAACTTTCTCCGAGCTAACAGATGATAATGAGTTCTGGAAAGGATGCCAGAGTTGTGTAAATTACGACATTCTGCTTCGTACCAATCGCAAACACTGCCTTTGTACCGGTATGTTGTTTGACCCTGCCCGTGATGCAAAACCGGATCCCATTCCCCCGCGAAAGCTTGGGGTTTACGAAAGATGGTTGAGGTTTAAGAAATTTGTCTTCCTTGGAGGCAACCGTAAAAAGAGTAATAAAGATGGGAAGAACAATGTGTTGAAAAGCTTTTTTTCAGCATTGTTTGCCTGAAACAATATAATCGACAGACATGAGTAAAAAAGTAGTACTTGCCTTTAGTGGTGGCCTGGACACCTCTTTTTGTGTGAAATACCTGAAAGAAGAAAAGGGGCTGGAAGTTTATTCGGCAATAGGAAACACCGGCGGATTCTCTGATGAAGAACTCCGCGGAATTGAAGATGGCGCCCGGGAACTGGGTGTGGAAGACCATGTGAATCTTGATGTTACAGATTTGTATTATCGAAACTGCATCAGGTATATGGTGTATGGCAATGTGCTGAAGAACAATACATATCCGCTTTCGGTTTCCTCCGAGCGTATTTTCCAGGCGATGGCGATTGTCGATTATGCCCGGAAAATTGGTGCTCAATACATTGCTCATGGTAGTACGGGCGCGGGAAATGATCAGATCCGTTTCGACCTGACTTTTCAGATTCTTGCCCCGGAAATTGAGATCCTTACTCCCACCAGGGATTTGACGCTGTCAAGGGAAGATGAGATTGAGTATCTCAAAAAACGCGGGGTTAAAAAAGACTGGACCAAAATGACTTATTCTATCAATAAAGGTCTTTGGGGAACCAGTGTTGGTGGTAAAGAAACGCTGACTACCGATCAAAACCTGCCGGAAGAAGCCTATCCGAGTCAACTGCAAAAAGAGAAACCCGAGGAGATGGTTTTGACCTTTGAAAAGGGAGAACTGACCGCTGTAAATGGTGAGAAATATGCCAATCCTGTGGAGGCAATCCGAAAAGTGGAAGCCCTGGGGAATGCTTTTGCCATTGGTCGTGACACCCATGTGGGCGATACCATAATTGGAATCAAAGGGCGTGTCGGATTCGAAGCTGCAGGTCCGCTGATGATTATTAAGGCGCATCACCTGCTTGAGAAGCATACGCTGACTAAGTGGCAGCTTTACTGGAAAGAGCAACTGGGCAACTGGTACGGAATGTTGTTGCATGAGGCACAGTATCTTGAGCCTGTCATGAGAGATATCGAGACTTTTCTGGAGCATTCTCAGGCCAATGTGTCAGGAGAAGTTATTCTGAAGTTACATCCTTATCGGTTCGAACTGGTGGGAATCCGCTCGAAACATGATCTGATGAACAGCGGATTCGGTGATTATGGTGAAATGAATAAGGAGTGGAATGCCGATGATGTGAAAGGGTTTACCAAACTTATGGGTAATTACCTGAAGATATTCAATAAGGTAAACGGTTTTGATGTGGAAACCGGAGTGTGATCTGAAATTTCTGAGATTGATTTATTGAGAAATTATTGAACATGATAAAAGTTGGAATAGTTGGAGGAGCCGGATATACTGCAGGGGAACTGGTGCGTATTTTATTGGGACATCCTGGTGCTGAGATTGAGTGGATTCATAGTACCAGCAATTCAGGGAAGTCTCTGAGTGATGTGCACTCCGATCTGTTGGGAGATACCGATCTTATTTTCTCGGATAAGATGGATTTTGAAACAGTGGAGGTGATTTTTCTTTGCATGGGGCACGGAAAATCGGTGACTTTCATGCAGGAACATCACCTGCCTCCTCATCTGAAGGTTATTGACCTGAGTAATGATTTCCGATTGAATCGTGCAGAGAATGATTTTGTATATGGTTTGCCTGAAGTGAACCGCGAAAAGATTAAGTCCTGTCAGTTTCTGGCCAACCCCGGCTGCTTTGCTACCTCTATACAGATGGCTCTGTTGCCACTTGCAGGTGCTCACTTGCTGGACGAAATACATGTGCATGCAATTACCGGATCCACGGGTGCTGGGCAGGCTCCTTCAGGGACCACCCATTTTAGCTGGCGAAACGGAAATGTTTCGGTCTATAAAGCTTTTGGTCATCAGCATCTGAACGAAATGAACGAAACCATGCGTGAAATGATGCCCGGTTTTGACAAGCCTTTCAATTTCGTTCCTGTAAGAGGGAATTTTTCCCGCGGCATTCTGGCATCTGTTTACCTCGAATCTGAATTGAACGAGGAGCAGGCTGTGGATATTTACAAAGATTTTTACAACGACCATCCTTTTGTGACCATTTCGGCAAATCCGGTGGATATCAAACAGGTGGTTAATACCAATAAGTGTTTGTTACATGTGAAAAAACATGGTAGCAAGCTTCATATAGTGAGTGTCATAGACAATCTGACCAAGGGAGCTTCCGGTCAGGCTGTTCAGAATATGAATTTAATGTTTGGTTTGGACGAATCGGAGGGACTACGACTGAAGCCAGTGGCTTTTTGAGATAGTAAAGGGTTGTTTTTTACGGTTTAAATTTAGGTGTTCATTTTTTTCAATCCCACACCCAAAGATTCGTTTGTCGCTGCATTCAGGTGAATGCAGCGACATTTCCGAACCATCTTTTCTGTTTTTGAAATATTGCCCCCGAATAGGGACTATAGGAGATATTTTTTATGGAACTTTTCGATGTTTACCCGCTGATGGATGTGACTCCGATATCAGGAAAGGGATGTTATGTGACCGATGAACGGGGTACAGAGTATTTGGATTTGTACGGTGGACATGCTGTTATATCCATCGGGCATTCGCATCCACACTATGTAAAGCGCATCAGTGATCAGCTGGAGAAGATTGGGTTTTATTCCAATTCTGTCATCAACCCCCTTCAGCAGGAGTTTGCGCGTAAACTTGGAGAGCTTTCCGGCTTGAACGATTACAACCTTTTTCTGTGTAACAGCGGAGCAGAAGCTAATGAAAATGCTTTGAAACTGGCCTCTTTTACCACCGGAAAGAAGAGGGTTATTGCTTTTGACAAGGCTTTTCATGGTCGTACCTCTGCAGCTGTGAGTGTGACCGATAATGTGAGAATTCAGGCCAATATTAATAAGGGAATGGATGTCTCTTTTTTGCCTTTGAATGAGGCAGGACTGGTGGAGGAAGAGCTGAAGTCCGGAGATGTGTGTGCTGTAATTATCGAAGGAATTCAGGGGATTGGAGGCGTCCAGATACCGAAAGATTCGTTCCTTAAAGAACTGGAGCTACTGTGCAAAAAGTACGATTGTAAACTTATTTTAGATGAGATTCAATCGGGTTATGGGCGAAGTGGAATGTTTTTCGCCTTCCAATATGCAGATATTAAACCGGATATAATAACAACAGCCAAAGGAATGGCCAATGGATTCCCCATTGGTGGTGTTTTGATTAACCCTGACATTGAAGCCAGACATGGAATGCTTGGTGCCACGTTTGGAGGAAATTATCTCGCCTGTGCGGCAGGACTTGCCGTGCTTGAGGTGATGGAATCTGAGGCGTTGATCAGAAATGCTGCTGAAACAGGAGAGTTTCTGTTGTCAGAGCTTGGTGAAATGGATGGTATTAAAGAGGTTCGGGGACGCGGTCTGATGATCGGCCTTGAGTTTGACTCCGAAGTTGCCGGTTTGAGGAAAAAACTTGTGAAAGAAGAGCATATCTTCACAGGGGTTTCTTCAACCAATATCATCCGATTGCTACCTCCACTGTCTTTGACGGTGGAACAGGCAACTGTTTTTACCAAGGCTTTGGGCCGCCTGTTGGCACCCTAAACCCTTATGTTATGATTGACTCTTATTGGAACGAAGAATGGAAAGAGATTCCTTTTGAAAAAGGAGCATTGAGGAAGCGCTATGCCGTATCTAATTACGGACGTGTCATCAGTTATACTGCCAATGATCAAAACGATGCTACCATTGTAAAAGGGGGCTTGCTTAAAGGATACCGAACACTGCCTCTCAGGCCTTTCGGCAGATCCACAACTTTTTATGTGCATAAGCTGGTTGCGGAACAGTTTATCCACAAGGATTCGGATGATCAGACTTTTGTGATTCACCTGGACTACAATAAATGTAATAACTTTGTGGAAAACTTGTGCTGGGCCAATAAAAAGGATATGTTTGATCATCAACAGGGCAATCCGTCGGTTTTGGAAGGACGAAAGAAGATGAAAGCCCGGAAACCATGCGAAGGGGCCAAACTTACCGATACCCAGGTGATGTTGCTAAAAAAACGCATTTCTGATCCCCGACGAAAGACCAGACTTAAGATTATAGCCCGTCAATTTGGGATCAGCGAAATACAATTACACCGAATCAAACGCGGCGAAAACTGGTCGCACGTACATGTGCAGTCAAAGCCGGTGGTTGGAGAAAAATAAAAAAAACTTCGAATGATTAATAAAATTGCGATTATAGGGGGTGGTAACCTGGGAGCCGCTATTGCCAAGGGTTTGGTGAAGTCAGGTAAGCCTTTTAAAGGGGAGGTGATCGTTACCCGAAGACGGGTACATCTGATCAAATCTCTCGAACAGGAAGGTATATCAGTGGGACAGGATAACCTGAAAGCAGTGGAGAATGCCGACGTGGTTATTCTTGCCGTTAAGCCTTACCAGCTGGAGGATATTATTTCTGAGATTCAACCGGCCCTTTCGGATGAGGCCCTGTTGATTTCTCTTGCTGCAGGAGTGGATTCACAAAGAATTTCAGAAATGGCTTCCGGAAGAAAATCCATTTTCAGGGTAATGCCCAATACTGCCATCTCCATCGGAGAATCTATGACCTGTGTCTCCTCTTATGAGGCTACCGAAGAGCAGGATGCTGTAATTCGTGAGTTATTTGAGCCGACCGGAACCGTTCAGTTCATTCCGGAAGAACTGATGGCTTCTGCCACAGTGTTGGCCGCTTGCGGAATTGCTTTTGCGCTCAGGTTTATTCGTGCCGCTACTCAGGGAGGAGTTGAAATCGGATTTGGTTCCGATCTGGCTCTTAAAATTGCGTCCCAGACGGTAAAAGGGGCTGCAGAGTTGATCATTCGCGGGGAGGCACATCCTGAAGCGGAGATAGATAAGGTGACTACTCCCAGGGGGATTACCATTTCAGGGTTGAATGAGATGGAACACCAGGGTTTTAGTTCCGCACTCATCAAAGGACTGATTACTTCATTTGAGAAAATTGAAAACGGAAGTAAAAAGAGGTGACAAAAAAAGATTTGTATTATAAATCGATTACTATAAAAGTCGGGTCTAACGTGCTTACACGCCCCGATGGAAATCTTGACCTGGAGAGGATTGAGCATCTTACCGCGCAAATATCGGAGCTTCATAAGCTGGGAATTCGCGTAATCCTGGTCTCCAGTGGTGCTGTGGCCGCCGGCCGGAGTATTGTGGCTAATAAAAATGCTAAAGATCCTGTGTCTGAGCGACAGCTGTTGTCATCGGTGGGGCAGGTAAAACTGGTAAACATCTATTCGCAGTTGTTTGGCAACCGTGGACTTACCTGCTCGCAGGTGCTGGTGACCAAACAGGATTTTAGCACCAGGGAGCATTATCTGAATATGAAGAATTGTCTTTCGGTGTTGCTCGAGAACAAGATTGTGCCGATAATAAATGAAAATGATGCGGTATCGGTAACTGCGCTTATGTTTACCGATAATGATGAATTGGCCGGGATGGTGGCCTCCATGATGGGGACCGAAGCTCTTTTTATTCTCAGCAATGTGGATGGTATTTTTACCGGGATGCCCGGAGAACCTGGTGCTGAATTGGTGCCGCTGATTAAAGAGGGGGAAGATGATTTGGAGAAATACATCTCCACCACCAAAAGTAATTTTGGGCGTGGGGGGATGCTAACCAAATGCCGGGTGGCACAAAAAACTGCCGACTCCGGCGTTGCAGTTCACATTGCCAATGGAACCTGCGATAACATAATTCTTGATCTGGCTCAAAATCCCGTGGAGGTGAAACATACCCGTTTTGAACCGGACAGTCCCAAACCTGCCATAAAAAAATGGATGGCTTATGCTGATGGTTTTGCAAAAGCGGAGGTAAAGGTCAATGAAGGAGCAAGAGACGCTCTTACCGGAGCTAAAGCCAGGAGCTTATTGCTTGCCGGGGTGATCTCATTTTCGGGTGACTTTAAAAAGGGAGATCTTTTGAGAATACGTGACCACAATGGTGGCGTCATCGGTATCGGAAGAGCTCAATATGAAAAAAATGTTGCTGAGCGCCATCTTGAGGATCGCAGATATAAGCCATTGGTGCATTATGATTATCTGTTTATTTATCCTGAGGTGCATTAGTGCTGAGGAGAAGAGAAAATGACTTGTTATGACAAACCTTGATCAATTTAAGAAAGCTAAAGGGGCTGCAGGTGTAATGGTTCGCCTGAGTGACGATCTCATAAGTAAGGTCTTGTTGGATCTGGCTGATAGCATGGTGGCAAAAACAGCCCTTTTGCTCAGCGCCAATAAAAAAGATCTGGAGCGAATGAAAGAGTCTGATCCTCGTTATGACAGACTTCAATTGACTGCTGAAAGAATTGAAGGTATTGCATCGGATATGCGTGATGTTGCCGGAATGAAAACCCCGCTTGGAGATGTTCTGGATGAGCGGGAGATGCCATCCGGTTTGAAACTGAAAAAAGTGACTGTTCCCATCGGGGTGGTCGGGGTAATTTATGAGGCTCGTCCCAATGTTACTTTCGATGTCTTTTCGTTGTGTTTTAAATCGGGGAATGTCTCCGTGCTGAAAGGCGGACAAGATGCCTGGCATTCCAATCTGGCCGCTGTGGGAATTATCCGTGAGTGTTTGGCTTCACACTCTGTATCCTCTGATGTTATCCAGTTGTTGCCTCCCGACAGGGAAGCGGCACAGGATCTTATGCACGCCGATGGTTATGTGGATATGCTGATTCCACGAGGTTCTCAGGGATTGATTAATTCTGTTCGCAATGAATCGAAAATACCCGTAATTGAAACAGGTGCCGGGATTGTGCACACTTATGTGGATGCTTCCGCAGACCTGGAGAAATCAAAAAAGGTAGTTTTTAATGCCAAGACCAGGAGGCCCAGCGTTTGTAATGCTCTTGACTGTTTGGTGCTGCATTCCGATCGTCTGGCAGACCTGCCCGGCATTGTGGCTGCTCTGGCTATGAAGAATGTTGCTATTGAAGCTGATGAACGGGCTTATGAGGCCCTTGAGTCTCACTATCCCGGGAATCTCCTCCGGAAGGCTGATGACGATTCTTTTGGCACCGAATTTCTTGGGCTTAGGATGTCTGTTAAAGTGGTTGATGATATTGACCAGGCTTTAAAGCATATTTCTTATTACAGTTCCAAGCATAGTGAAGCAATAATGGCTGAAGATGAGCAGGTAATTGCCCGCTTTTTTAATGAGGTGGACGCTGCAGCGGTGTATGCCAATACCTCCACAGCATTTACCGATGGGGCTCAATTCGGATTAGGTGCCGAAATCGGAATCAGTACCCAGAAACTTCATGCGCGCGGACCTATGGGACTAAGGGAACTTACAAGTTACAAATGGCTGATTGAGAGTGATGGCGTAGTTCGCCCTTGAGGCACTCAGATTTAATTCCACAACCCGAAACTCGGAACGGAACCCAGAACCCCAAACCCCAAACCCAACAACTCTTAAACAGCTACTTACACAATAAAAATATGAGAAGATTTCTTACACCGTCGGACATCGGCGATTTGAACCAGGCTTTGAAAGAGGCAGCAGAAGTAAAAAAGAATCCTTATGCACATCAGCATTTGGGAAAAAATAAAACAGCAGTGCTGATCTTTTTTAATTCAAGTCTTCGCACCCGTTTGAGTACTCAAAAAGCAGCTACCAATTTAGGTATGAATGTTATTGTTTTGGATATCAATAAAGATGGATGGCAGCTGGAGACAGAGACAGGGGTGATTATGGACGGCGATAAACCTGAGCATATCCGGGAGGCTGTTCCGGTGATTGGTCAATATTGCGATATTATTGGAGTAAGGTCTTTTGCCCGGTTCGAGAATAAAGAGGAAGACTACAGTGAAAAGATTCTTAATCAGTTTATTGAGCTCTCCGGTCGTCCCGTTATCAGTATGGAGTCGGCTACGCGTCATCCGCTTCAGGCATTTGCAGATCTGGTGACTATTGAGGAGCATCGTTCAGACAAGCGCCCAAAGGTAGTGCTTACCTGGGCTCCGCATCCTAAAGCGTTACCTCAGGCGGTTCCCAATTCTTTTGTGGAGTGGATGAAAGTGGCTGATGTGGACCTGACTGTTACTCATCCGAAAGGCTACGAGCTGGCACCTGAGTTCATGGAAGGTGTTCATGTGGAATACGACCAGAAAAAAGCTTTTGAAGGTGCCGATTTTATTTATGCAAAAAGCTGGGCAAGCTTTTCGGAGTATGGCAAAGTGCTCTCCACCGATCGCTCCTGGACAGTGAATGAAGAAAAAATGGCACTGACCAACAATGCGAAGTTTATGCACTGTCTTCCGGTGCGCCGGAATATGGTGGTTACCGATGGTGTGATTGAAAGTCCCGATTCCATTGTTATTCAGGAAGCCGCCAATCGTGTGGTCTCTGCTCAGACTGTTTTGAAGCGTATGCTTGAATCATTGTAATTAGTGTTTGTCTATAAAGTCCAACTTCTGCGTTGTTGCTCAAAATATAGATCCTCATCCCGATTGTGCTTTTTGTTGTTTTTTTGTTCAAAAAACCTTACAAAAGCTACTTCGGGACTGTGGTTTATATTTTTCACACGCCTTGAATTTGAACTTTCTATCTTAAACACGTGAAAAACGCTTAGTTTATGGACAGACTAATTAGTGCTTACCCGAAAAGTCCAATTTCTGTGATAATTAGGGTGTGTAATACCATTGTTTAAAATCTATTGCACACCTTGAATTTCTGAAAATAGTTATTTAAGAAAGTAAACTCCTTGATTTTCAAATAGGACAAGCCTTGAATTTGAACTTTTCGAATCTGGCACTCAGGAAAAACCTGGTTTTCTTGATGGCATTAATTGTAAAAAAAATAAGGAATTATGGATCAAAAACTTACTATAGTTAAAGTCGGAGGGAAAGTTCTGGAGAGTCCGGAGACGCTTCACGATTTTTTGGAAGATTTCTCTGCCCTGCCCGGACCAAAAGTTTTGGTGCATGGAGGAGGCCGCTCTGCCACTACCATGGCCAAACGCCTCGGCATAGAAACTAAAATGGTGGAAGGCCGGCGTATAACTGATGAGGATATGTTGGAGGTGGTAACCATGGTCTATGGAGGCCTGGTGAATAAAACGGTAGTGGCAGGACTGCAGGCTATGGATATCAATGCGATGGGGATTACTGGTGCTGACCTGAATCTTATTAAAGCCCATAAACGTACCGGGTCCGATGTTGATTACGGTTTTGTGGGTGATGTGGATGAGGTAAATATCTCACCCGTTATTCCTTTGTTGAAGCAGGGGATTGTTCCTGTGATTGCTCCACTCACACACGATGGGCAGGGGACACTTTTGAATACCAATGCCGATACCATTGCTTCATCACTGGCTGTGGGGTTTTCTGAAGTAATGGAGACCCGCCTGATGTTTTGTTTTGAAAAGCCGGGTGTGCTTATCAATCCGGATGATGATACTTCTGTGATTCCCTTTCTTAACCGTGAGCTGTTTAATATGTATCGCAATGAGGGAATTATCTCTGAGGGAATGGTTCCCAAACTGGAAAATGGTTTTGCCTCACTGGGAAATGGTGTGGCAGAGGTGGTAATTACCAATACTGAAGGTTTATCCGTTCCGGGTAGCGGAACTACCCTGGGTGAATAGTTTTAGAGATTTTATTAATTGTTGTTATGGCAATGTTATCCGATTTTTTAAACCTCTGACTTCTAAAAATCTAACGATCTGTTATATGTCACAAGATCCCTTTGTTTCCGAATCCATAGAGTTGTTGAAAAAAATGGTAGCCACTCCCTCTTTAAGCAGAGAAGAGGGGGCTGTTGCCGATATTTTCGAGCAGTATCTGAAGTCGTTCGGACTCAGTCCTGAAAGAAATGGGAATAATGTCTGGGTAAAGACCGCCGGCTTCTCGGCGGAGAAACCAACCATTCTGCTTAATTCTCATTTGGATACAGTCAAACCCTCCTCTGCATGGAAGTATCCTCCTTTTGTTGCTACTGACCCGGGCGATCGCATTATCGGACTGGGAAGCAATGATGCCGGAGCCTCGGTAGTTGCTCTGCTGGCAGCTTTCAGGAAGTTGGAACAGTCGTCACAACCTTATAATCTGATTTTTTCTGCCACCGCTGAAGAGGAAGTCTCCGGGGACGGGGGAGTCGCTTCCATTCTGAAAGAATTGGGACCAATCGATCTTGGCATCGTTGGTGAGCCTACTCAAATGCAAATGGCTGTAGCTGAGAAGGGGCTGATGGTCATTGATGGTGAAGTGGCTGGTCGGAGCGGGCATGCCGCACGGGATGAGGGTTTAAATGCTATTTATGAGGCACTTCCTGTGCTGGAGTGGTTTCGAACCTATCAGTTTCCTGAACAGTCAGAGTTTTTGGGACCTGTTAAAATGACCGTTACCGGTGTTGAGTCCGGTTCGCAACACAATGTTGTTCCCGATGTTTGTAAGTTTATGGTTGATGTCAGGGTTAATGAATTCTACCGCAATGAAGAACTTTTTCAATTGATTCAGAAGAAGGTGAACTGTAGGCTGCAGGCACGTTCATTTCGGTTGAACAGTTCCTCCATTCCTGTTGATCATCCTTTTGTGATTCGTGGAGAGCAACTGGGACTTCAAAAATACGGTTCTCCTACTACTTCAGATCAGGCACGCCTGCCGTTTACCACTGTTAAAATCGGTCCCGGAGATTCTGCCAGATCGCATACTGCTGATGAGTTTATTTACAAAAAAGAGATAGCTGAAGGGGTGGATTTGTATCTCCATTTACTGGATGGATTGAATATTAATTCAATTTAAAATGAGTAAAAATAAAATGAACGTGTTGATTATTTTCCTTTTCAATACATGATTTTTAAAATATTCGCTTATTTTTGTGACGCTTTCGACTTTTTGGTTGCAAATTGGGTGAAAACTGTAAGTGTATTCCCCTTGTTCTAAAAATGAATAATATGCACTCTTGTTCCCGGTCGAAAGCATTCAAGGGGTTTTGCTAAGAGATGCTTTGACCTTGCTTATTTTTGAATAATGCAGTCCTTCTAAAAGCGGGTCTCTTCCTGCTAAAGGAATGCATGTTGTGTGGGTTTCACTTCTTATATAAAGGTTTATTTTCTTGCTAATGCTATAGTTTATGAAGCTTTGGGATAAAGGTATTGATACTGATAAAAAGATAGAGTCGTTTACCATTGGTAAAGACAGGGAACTGGATTTGTTTCTGGCTCCTTTTGATATTGCCGGGACGATGGCACATTCCATGATGTTGAAGGAGGTGGGATTGCTGAGTGAGGAGGATCTTCAGGCGTTGATCCCCGAGCTGAAGAAGATGTATAAAAATGCACAGGAAGGCGGCTTCGAGATTGAAGAGGGGATTGAAGATGTGCATTCGCAGGTTGAATTGTTGCTTACCCGTGAGCTTGGAGATACCGGAAAGAAGGTGCACAGCGGACGTTCCAGAAATGATCAGGTTTTACTTGATTTAAAGTTGTTTGCCCGTGACGGAATTATGAAAGTGACCAGGGCTGTGGAAGACCTTTTTGATGTTCTGCAAAAGCGTAGTGATGCCCATAAAGATGATCTGCTTCCGGGATATACCCATTTGCAGGTGGCTATGCCATCTTCTTTTGGTCTTTGGTTTGGGGCTTATGCCGAGAGCCTGGTGGACGATTTGCACTTTTTACAGGCTGCCTGGCGGGTTGTCAATCAAAATCCTCTTGGTGCCGCGGCAGGATATGGAAATTCTTTTCCTTTGGATCGGGGGCTTACAACTCGCTTACTGGGGTTTGATGACCTTAGTTACAACGTGGTTTACGCTCAGATGGGAAGGGGGAAAATGGAACGGTTGGTGGCCATGGCTCTGTCGTCGATCGCATCTACCCTATCGCGACTGGCCATGGATGCCTGTTTGTATATGAGTCAGAACTTCGGATTTGTAAAATTGCCGGATGCCTTTACCACTGGATCCAGTATTATGCCGCATAAAAAGAACCCTGATGTCTTTGAATTGTTGCGGGCAAGGTGCAATAAGCTTATGGATGTTCCCAATCAGATTGCCATGATAACAGGCAATTTGCCTTCAGGGTACTTCAGGGATATGCAGATTACCAAAGAGGTGTTTATTCCTGCCTTTGAGGATGTCCTCAGTTGTATTGACCTGATGACTACGGCGGTCTCCAAAATGGAGATTTCCAAAGATATAATGAAAGACGAACGTTACAAATATGCCTTTAGTGTGGAAGAGGTAAACCGCCGTGTGCTTTCGGGAATGACTTTTCGGGATGCCTACAAGCAGGTGGGGATGGAAATAGAAAAGGGTGAGTTTTTGCCTGATACCTCTGTAGTGAACCACACTCACGAGGGGAGTATTGGTAACCTGTGCAACGCGGAGATAAAGGATAAGATGAAACAGGTAGTTGCCGGTTTTCAATTTGAGCGTGTGCAGGATGCTATGAATAAATTACTTACATGATTAACCTAAAAACTTAAAATATGGCCTTTTTGAATGAATTTGCAAAAGCCTCTGTTCAGTCGTGCGAGATCGACAAGGAGTTGTATCTGAAATACAATGTGAAAAGAGGATTGAGAAATGCTGATTTCTCGGGTGTTCTTGTTGGACTTACCAATATTGGTGATGTGGTGGGGTATAACAAGGATGACAAGGGAAACATCATCCCGGCTCACGGAGAACTTTATTATCGCGGCGTTGAACTTAAGGATCTTTGCAGAGGATTTCAGGAAGATAAAAGACATGGCTTCGAAGAGGCCGCCTATCTGTTGCTGTCGGGAAAGTTGCCTGATAAAAGTCAGTTAAGAACCTTCAGCAATCAACTGGCAAGGGAGCGTGAGCTTCCCGATTTCTTCTCCAAAAACATGATTTTATCCCTGCGCGGTCGTTGCGTAATGAATATGCTGGCCCGTTCGGTGCTTGGATTATATACTGCCGACGATGAGGCAGAGAACTATTCTCCCGAGAATCTCCTGAAACAGTCCATGAGTCTGATCGCCAAATTTCCGGTTATTGTGGCTTATGCTTACTTTGGGATGAGACATTCTTATCAGCAGAAGTCTCTTATTATTCGCCACCCACAGCCTGAGCTAAGCGCTGCAGAGAACTTCCTTTACATGCTTAAGGGAAAGAAATATACCAAGCTGGAGGCCGACTTGCTGGATCTCTCTTTGGTGTTGCATGCTGAGCATGGTGGTGGTAACAATTCTTCTTTTACTACCCGTGTGGTGAGTTCTGCACAAACGGATACCTACTCTGCTATTGCCGCTGCTCTTGGCTCTCTCAAAGGTGGATTGCACGGGGGGGCCAACCTGAAAGTGATTAACATGATGGATAACATCAAACAAAATGTTAAAAACTGGGAGGATGAAAAAGAGGTAGCTGCCTATCTGGAGAAGATCCTGAACAAGAAAGCTTATGACGGAACAGGTAAAATTTATGGAATTGGTCACGCGATTTATACCCTTTCTGATCCGCGGGCCATTTTGCTTAAAGAAAAAGCTGAGGAACTTGCCATAGAAAAAAACCGTCTGAAAGAGTTTAACTTGTATGCTATGATCGAACGTCTGGCGCCGGAAGTATTCTATAATTTCAAGGGTTCCGGTTCAAAAACTGTTTGTGCCAATGTGGATTTCTATTCAGGGTTTGTTTATCAGTGTCTGGAAATTCCGGAAGAAATATATACGCCCATCTTTGCTGTGGCACGAATTGCCGGATGGTGTGCTCACCGTATTGAAGAGGTGACCTGCTCAAGTCGTCGTATTATTCGACCTGCATATAAAGCGGTTTATCCACGTCTGAAATATACATACATGAAGGATCGATAGGCGGATTGATCTATTCGGGTAACTGGTTTATATCGACAATAAAAAATGAATAAAATACACATATATTCTGTATGGATGCAATAAATATTCATAAATGTTTATTTTGCTGTGCCTTAATGCGAAATATTTGCTAATTTTGTAACCAACCAAGCCCTTGCGAAATGCATTTGCCCTGTTTATGAGGTAAATGCATTTTTTACGGAAGGAAATAAGCGTTTGACTTTTAAAGAATAAGTGAAGTATGTCTGAATTTAAACCTATCAGATTGGTTCTGGAAGACGGGACTGTTTTTAAAGGAAAATCTTTTGGATATCACAAGGCGGTTGCCGGTGAGGTGGTGTTCAATACAGCAATGACGGGGTATCCCGAAAGCCTCACAGATCCCTCTTACGAAGGACAAATACTTGTCTCAACGTATCCGCTGGTAGGTAACTACGGAGTTCCCAAAGATGACAAAGAGGATGGGATACCAAAGTTTTTCGAGTCTGACCGTATTCATGTCTCAGGGTTTGTAATTTCAGATTACTCTATCGATTTCAGCCACTGGAATGCACAAAGTAGTCTTGGAGAATGGCTGAAAAAAAATAAAGTCCCCGGAATTTTCGGAATTGACACCCGGGCGCTGACAAAAATACTGAGGGAGAAAGGAACCATGCTCGGAAAGATTGAGACCGATGAAGAGCAGATTGATTTTTATGATCCCAATAAAGACAACCTGGTTGCCAAAGTGAGCACCAAAGAGAAGGTGACTTATGGCAACGGAAAACATAAGGTGGTGTTGGTTGATACGGGTGGTAAATACAATATTATCAGGTGCCTTTTGAAACGGGATACAACCATTACTATGGTTCCATGGGATTATGATTTTAATAATGATGATTTTGACGGCATCATGCTGGCTAACGGTCCGGGAGATCCACAAATGTGCGAGGCCACCATCGGAAATATTCGTAAGGCTTTAAAAGGTAATAAACCCATTTTTGGTATTTGTCTGGGTAACCAGCTTTTGGGGACTGCAGCAGGTGGTTCTACTCATAAACTAAAATACGGTCACCGGGCGCACAATCATCCGGTTATTAAAGTAGGTACCGGAACCTGTTACATTACCAGTCAGAACCATGGGTTTGTATTGGATACTGATTCATTAAGCAGCGACTGGGAACCACTTTTTGTGAATATCAATGACGAAACCAATGAAGGAATAAGGCATAAAACAAAACCATTCTTTTCAACGCAGTTTCACCCCGAAGCATCCAGTGGTCCCACAGATACCGAATTTCTTTTTGATGATTTTGTGGATCTGATAAAGAAATCGAAAGGAGAGAAATAGAAAAAATACTTAAAGGACAAAAAGGGCTTTGCACAATTGCGCAAAGCCCTTTTTGTGTATTATGTCGATGTGATACTAACTTTCAGCAGCCTCTTCTGCTTCAGTTGTTTCTTTCCACTTTTTATCGAAGTACTTTACGGCAGATGCCGAAGCAAAATAACCAACAGCAACGGTTGCCAACCATGATAAGTACATCAAAATAGCCACAAAATAACTCATAGGTCTTTTTTTTGTTGTTTCTGCAATAACTTATTTCTAATAAAAGTGTGATTCTCCCGAGCTTAGTTCGTCTTTGCTGATTTTCTTTTTGTTGATGGCCCGCCAGGTAAACCATATGTAAGCCGCCACAAAGGGGACCATCAATGAGACATAACTCATAACTGTGAGTGTGAAATGGCTCGATGATGCCTTCATAATGGTTAACGAACTTTGCATATCGATGGTTGAAGGATAAAAAGCGGTATTGTTGAATCCTGCCACCAAAAACAGGGAGAAAACAGCCAGGAAGCTTCCGCTGCCGGTAAACCAGATTCCGGCTGAACTTTTCTTGAAAAGGCTGATGAAAACACCATAAAGAACAAGTACCACCGCTGCCAAAAACAGGATGAGCACTACCGGCATCTGAATCAGATTCAGGAAGTATTTGTTGTCCTGCATAAAGATCTCCCCTGTTTCCGGGTTGAGTGCGTAACCTTCCCTGAACATGAGCCAGATAATGAACGTGAGGAAAAATACCAGGAACGGTACTGCATTGTACCAAAGCTGTTTTCTGATTCTTTTCTCAATGTTCTCGTCCTCAATGGAATTTAGAAAATACAGCAAGCCTAAAGTACGTGCAAGGAAGAACACGGCAATGCCTAAAGTCAGGTTGTGAACATTCAGCAATAGTTCCAGTCCCCGGAAAGGTGAATGCCAGCTCATTTCATTCATATCGCTCAGTGAGAATTGTGAGCCGGTAAAGAAACTGGCTACCACTACACCCAGTAGAAATGTGCCCACCAGTCCGTTGATAAAGAGGAATGTCTCATAGGTGCGTGCTCCGAAAACATTGCCAGGACGTGAGCGGAATTCATAAGATACTGCCTGTATGATAAAGGCAAAAAGCAATACCATCCAGGCCCAGTAAGCGCCACCAAAACTGGTGCTGTAAAAGAGCGGGAAGGAGGCAAAAAAGGCACCGCCGAAAGTTACCAAGGTGGTAAAGGTAAATTCCCATTTCCTTCCAAGAGCGTTGATCAGCATGGTGCGCTCATCTTTGTCTTTTCCAACCTGATAAATCAGCGTCTGACCTCCCTGAACGAACATCAGAAAGACAAGGGCACCACCCAAAACAGAGATGATGATCCACCAGTATTGTTGTAATGCTAAGTGTGAGAGTGCTTCAAACATTATTTGGGTCCTCCTTCTTTTTGGGTCCAACTTTGATTTGCTTAATCATGATCCTGGCCTCAGCAATGAACAGTCCGATAAACACAACGGCAAAAAGGAAGAATGTGGTCATTACTGACTCCACGTCTATTTGTGTGACGGCTTTCATGGTGGGCATCAAATCCTGAATTACCCAGGGCTGGCGACCGACTTCTGCAACAATCCATCCCGATTGTTGGGCGATGTAAGCCAGTGGAATGGTCCATACAGCTGCCCAAAGCAACCATTTTTTGTTGTGCAGTTGGTTGCGCATAACCAAAAACAGGAATAAGGCAAACAATGCCATAAACAGTCCTCCCAGCATTACCATGATGTGAAATGCATAAAAGGTCATGGAAATGGGGGGAACCATGGTGAAGGCATTTTTTTCAATTTGTTCCGGGTCGGGATGGTAAAAATTACCATAACCAAAATATTGAACATTGTTTTCGATGAACTCCGGATCTCTGAATTTCGCTTTCAAGGCTGCTGCTTTTTCCCCGTTGGGATCAGTTTTCTGAGCTTCCTTAAGTGCTCTGAGGGCTTGTTGCGCCTTGTGTCCTCTGATGATTTTTTCTTTGTAGGAGAGGATCCCCTGCTCCTCGTTGCCCTGAATGAGGTCTTTTATTCCGGCCACATATCTGTCGGGGTCACCATAGGCCAGCCACGATAGCATAGAGGGAATTTCTATTTTGAAAAGAAAATCTGCTTCGCTGTCTGCATTCAGGTTTTTGTGGTCTGTTTCGTCTCCCAGGATTCCAAATGCCACCAATGGTGCATTGGTTTGCCCTTCGTAAAGCGCCTCCATGGCAGCAAACTTCATGGGCTGGGTTTTTACAATTTCCTTGGCCGAACTGTCTCCGGTGCCAATCAGTACTAAGGAGCTGATAAGTCCAAAGACCGAGGCTATTACGATACTTCTTTTTGCCAACAGGTGTTCCCGGTTCTTTATCAGATACCAGCTGCTGACGCCAATTACAAAGATGGCTGCAAAAACAAAGCCCGATGTGATGGTGTGAACAAATTTGTTGACGGCGGTTTCGGATAGAAAAACATCCCAGAAACTTGTCATTTCATTGCGGGCAGTTTCAGGATTAAAGAAAGTGCCCACCGGATTTTGCATCCAGGCATTGGCAACCAGAATCCAGACTGCACTCAGGCTGGCTCCTATGGCAGTTAGCCAGGTGGCAGTGAGATGAAAACGTTTGCTTACTTTATCCCATCCAAAAAACATCACGGCTATAAAAGTACTTTCAAGAAAGAATGCCATGATTCCTTCGATGGCCAGTGGAGCGCCGAATATGTCACCTACAAACCAGGAGTAGTTGCTCCAGTTGGTTCCGAATTCAAACTCCAGGATGATGCCTGTGGCAACACCTATGGCAAAATTGATTCCGAATAGTTTCATCCAGAATTTTGTGATGCGCTTCCATTCGGGGTCACCGGTTTTGACATACATGGTTTCCATATATGCCATGATGTAGGCAAGCCCCAGCGTCAGCGGCACAAATAGCCAGTGGAACATGGCTGTGAGTGCAAACTGGCCTCTTGACCAGTTGACCAGGGTGAAATCAATGTTTTCAAGCATTTTGTTTTGGTTTTATCGTTAAGCTGATTGTTTGATTACGGTGTGGTAATGTTTTCGATTACATGCCGGGCTCTTTCTTCGTCTGATTCAAAGTTGTTTTGTAATTGATCCGGAAAAAAGAAAAGGCGCAATACAACAAACATAATGAAGAGTTTGATTAGTATTATGGCCCATAAAGCTCTACCCCAGGGTGGCAGATTCTGAAACCCCGTGACGTAAAAATTGACTATTTTTCTGAGTTTTTCCATACTTGAAAATCCAAGATAGTGAAAAATAAAATGACTTTTTAAAATTAGTGTTTCTTATTGAGTTTTTCTATGAGTCAAAGCTGTTTTTGAATTTTCTGCGCTTCCCTTTTATCTACCTTATGACTGTTGAGTAAACAGATTTTTGATAACCAGGTTCCGGGCGAATGCAAAAATTTTTGCTAAAATAAACAAATAATTAAGAACCCGAATGCCGAAATACAGGAACCCAACAAATTTTATTTATATACGCGACTATGGACTGCAGCCAATGTTTTTGAGGGGGCTATAGTTTAAAATAACGTTTTTGCAATTAGAGATTGCGTCAGGCGTTGCCCTCGCAATGAACAAACTAAGATGCTAAATGTAAAAACTCTGGGAAAAATTATTCGCTGAGCAGGTGCGGCGGATTCCAATCATAATCTGTTCATTGCGAGAGCTCAGTCCGAAGCAATCTTTAAACATCCACACGCAACTATAAACTTAAGCCTTGTTTTTATAAGACTCAGAATGGCAGTTTTATACGATTTTTGTAACCTCAAACTTCTAAAAATCGAACGATCTCAAAAAAATATGTAAAAATTTTTTTTGAGCCATGAGGGATTTGAAGTAATCATCACATTGAAGAATTCCGTTTGGACGGTCGCACAGAACCATAGAGGAGTTGGGCCTTAGAAGTTAAGTGTTTCTTTCAGTTTTCTATATCCGGTCCGGCTGATTTTTAAACGTTGACCTTCGTTCATGACAGCCACATAGGTGTCTTTATCATAAGGTTCCATGCGTTCCACGAAATTAACATTGACTATATAGGAGCGGTGAATTCTCACAAACTGATTGTTGTCGAGGTGCGTTTCATAAAACCGCATGGTTTGGGCTTTCAGGTGACGTGAGCCTTCAGCGTATATCATAACGTAGTCCTCGCTTGCTTCTATAAAACAAATTTTCCCTGCGGGGATGACGTGCATCTTAGTGCCTGTTTTTACTACTACTCTTTCCAGGTTGGATTGATTTTCTTCTGAGTGTGTCTGAATCAGTTTTTTTGTGTCTGTCTTTTCTCCTTTTTGAAGTTGAGTCATCACTTTTTCCATTGCCTGATTGAAGCGTACCTGGGAGTAAGGCTTCAGGAGGTAGTCAACGGCGCTCATCTCAAAAGCTTTTAATGCATATTGATCATAAGCGGTGGAAAAAACCACCACTGGTGGCTCGTCTATTACTTCCAGTAATTCAAGGCCGGATACTTTTGGCATTTGAACATCCAGAAAAATCAAGTCAGGCTTTTGTTCCTGAATGGCCTTGAGAGCCTCAAATCCGTTGCTGCATTCACCTGCAACTTTTATAAATGGATGTTGTCCCAGAAAAGAACGAACAACAGCTCTTGCAGGAGGCTCATCATCTATTATCAGAGCGGTGAAGGTGGATTGTTCTTTCATTTTAGGTACTTTTAGGGATGCTGATGGTAACTTCAAAGTTGTTGTTTTCTCTATGTATGCTCATCAGGTCTGTGCGATTATAGAAAAGGAGTAATTTGCTTCGGATGTTTTCCAGTCCCACTCCTTCTCCTTTTATGGGAGTGCTTTCCGGATCAAAATTGTTGGACACGGAAATTTCCAGTCTGTGGTTTCTTTTTCGGCAATGTGTTTGAATACAAACCGGATCAATGCTTTCATAAAGTCCGTGTTTGATGGCATTTTCATAAAGTGGCTGGAGCAACATGGCCGGAACGTGCACGTTCAAACAATCGGGATGCATATCGAATTCACAGTTTAAACGGTCACCAAACCTGACTCTTTCGATTTCCAGATAGCGCTGGATGTTTTTTATCTCTTCTCTGAGTGGCAGCAGGGTTTCTTCTTTGCGTTTGAGGGCATATCTGAGGAAATCTGAAAGCAGTGTTAACATCTCTCTTGCCGCTCCCGGGTCCGATATTGTGAGTGAGCTTATGGAATTGAGGCTGTTGAATAAAAAGTGAGGATTCAACTGAGCTTTGAGTGCTTTTAGCTCAGCTTCTTTCAGCATTTTTTTGAGTTGCTCTTCCCGCGTATTTTTCTCTTCTAGATGCTTATAAAAGCTTGTGAAATGATACATTGAAATCAGCAAAACAATCAACATGCCTCCAAACGCTGCCCGCATGGGCAGACTAGATCTGGCAAAGTTTATATATTCAGTGTTTTGGCTTAACAATTGAGTGGACAGGAAAAAGGAGGCTCCCAGCCAGATAGCAAGGGTTACCATACCTGTTGTAATGTGATGAAAGGCATGGTAAAAAAATGATTTTTTATTGAATGCATTGCGGGTGCAGTCCTCGGGGTAGGCAAGAGGAAAATAGAGTGCTACTGATAAAATCATGAAAACTCCATTGTAAATGAAGGCATCCACCAGCGCATCGGCAAATGGAAGGTACTGGTACGACAGGAACAGTGTATGCCCAAGAAAGAGGGTAATCCATCCGGCCATAAAGCCATAAAACAATCGTTTTTGGGCCAGTATTGGATGTAGCATGTTACGTCAGGTTAGAAGTTGGTAATTTCCCCTCCCCCAAATATGCTCATTCCTTTGATAATTAGGGTCTGTTTTGAGGGACTCTCGTTGTCGGAATAAATTCTCTTGTCAGCAAAGCCGCCCAGAATGCTTGTTACCTCAATTTTTACATTCCAGTTTCGGGGAACAACAATTTTTGTGCCTCCAAAAATATTGGTCAGTTCAATGACAGCTCCTTCGGGAGCGATTTTGCAATTATTGAAATACAGTTCGCTTCCTCCAAAAATTGAGGTAATCTCTCCTCCTTCAAAGTTTTCAGATTCAATGCGTCTGACGTTCCCGCTGAAAATGGCCACTTCATCGATTAGATTTTCCTCGTGTGTCCTGGTTTTTCCGGGGTAACTGTCTTGTTTCCTTTTTCGATGCGTGTTAAGGAAGAGCAATCCGGCCAGGATGAGTAAAACAGGCCAGTAACTTTTCAATTCATCGGTGTGCAAAGTCGGGAAAATATCAGGAAGAACGAAAAATCCCCAGATGGCAGTGAATATCAGAGCGGGAATGAATTTTTCTTTGACCAGATTTATGATGGCGATAATCAGAAATATGGTTGGCCATCTGAATATAATGTCCCAAACCGGCTGGGGAATAAACCCCAGATTACCTGCCAGTAAAAGAGCTCCAATGATGATCAGTCCTGCTCCGGCAAATGAGTGGTTAGGCTTTGCGCTTCCTGCTTCGTGTTTTGGTTCCATGATGGAATGGTTTGATTTTCAGTTTGTCTTTGTTGTTCTTTTAAGGTCCTTTATTTCGAAATACCCTGTAGTCTGATTTTCATTACTCAGGTTCGTCCTGATTCAAAAGTAACATCATTTTTTAAGACAAGAAGAGATTAATCGGTAAATGGGTGATTAAATCCCGCGAGTTGCGATTTTTGAGATACCTGTAAAGAAAATTGCCTGTTTATTAACCTCGGTAAAAATGAGTCGGAAGGTGCTAATTGTTATGTTTTTGCTCAAAAAATTTGAAAAACGTAATTAAAATTGTAATTTTGCTTTCGGTTATTAAGTAAAAAGTGCCTGTTGGTTGAGAAAGTATTAATATTGGATGTTCGGCAGGCATCTCAGTTTTCCAATATTTTGTTTTATCTCCTTTTAAAAGTGTTTCAGTATGCAGCAACGTTTTCCCAAAGTTCAGGGGTTGTACGATCCGGCCAATGAACATGACAATTGCGGAATTGGATTTGTCGCGCACATCAAAGGAAAGCCTTCTAATGATATTGTGCGAAAGGGGTTGGAAGTTCTTGTGAATATGACCCACAGGGGTGCCGAGAGTTCTGACAATAAATCGGGTGACGGTGCCGGTATTCTTATGCAGGTTCCTCATGAGTACTTTAGTGGATTTGATTTTGAATTGCCTGCCCCCGGGCATTATGGAACCGGACTGGTATTCCTGCCCGGTGATCCGGAAGAGGCCCGTGGTTGTTTGGAGATTCTGAATAAGAATATTGTGGATGAAGGACTGGAACTGATTGGATATCGCGATGTTCCTGTGAATTCTGATGCCATCGGGGAGATTGCCCGCAGTAGTGAGCCGCTTATTCGTCAGGTTTTTGTAACCGGTAAATTTGTGGAACAGGATGCTCTGGAGCGAAAGCTGTTTTTAGTCAGGAAAATGACCGAAAATGCAGTTCGTAATTCGAAGATTGCCTCCAAAGAAGGATTTTATATCGTAAGTTTATCCACCAAGGTTTTTATCTATAAGGGAATGCTTACACCCGCTCAGCTGGGAGAGTATTTTGTTGATCTTCAGGATCCAAAGCTGGCAAGTGCTATAGCATTGGTTCACTCCCGCTTTAGCACCAATACATTTCCTACCTGGGACTTGGCTCAGCCTTTCAGAATTCTGGCCCACAACGGAGAAATCAATACCATTAAAGGAAACCGTCTGTGGATGCAAGCCCGCGAGGGCCTTTTGGAGTCTGATATGTTTGGGGAGGATTTGAAGAAATTATTCCCGGTTATTGAAACTGGTAAAAGTGATTCGGCATCGCTGGATAATGTTTTGGAATTTCTCTTCCTGACTGGTCGCACACTACCTCATGCGCTGACGATGTTGATTCCGGAATCGTGGAATGACAAAAACCCGATTCCTCCAAGTCTTAAAGCATATTATGAATATCACAGTACCATTATGGAGCCCTGGGATGGTCCGGCTTCTATTGTTTTCTCTGATGGCAGATATATTGGGGGTACCCTTGACCGAAACGGGTTACGTCCGTCGAGATATGTAATTACCGATGACGATTTGATTGTAATGGGGTCAGAGGTCGGGGTGCAGACGTTTCCTGCCGAAAAGATTGTCTCCAAAGGCAGACTCAAACCCGGAAAGCTGTTGCTTGTGGATACCCGTTTGGGAATAATTATTCCTGATGAGGAGATTAAGTCGCAGTTATCCATGCGTCATCCTTATGAAAACTGGCTGAAAGAAAACCGCATTAGCCTCAGAAACATTGAGGTACGTCAGCGGGTGTCTTCCGATTTGGGCGAAAACTATGATATGTATCTGAAGGCTTTTGGATACAACAAGGAGGATGTGGACCTTATTATAAAACCCATGTCGGAAAGTGGTGTGGAACCTATCGGCTCAATGGGAAATGATACGCCCATGTCTATTTTCTCTGATAAGCCGCAACGATTGTTCAGCTATTTCCGACAGCATTTTGCTCAGGTTACCAACCCGGCTATCGATCCCATCAGGGAAGGATTGGTAATGGCGTTGACCAATTATATTGGGTCTGTTTCTAAAAATATTCTGGTGGAGAGTTATGAGCATTGCCGATCCATCAAGTTTGCAAGTCCTTTGATTACCAATACTGACCTGGGGAAGATTAAAGATTTTCGTCGTGAAGAGTTTTCGCATGTTACTTTACCCATGCTTTTCCCTGCTTCACAGGGGGGCGAAGGGCTGAAAGTGGCGCTGGAGCAAATTTGCACCGATGCTGAAA
The DNA here is from genome assembly GCF_003003035.1 of Marinilabilia salmonicolor. Lineage (GTDB taxonomy): Bacteria > Bacteroidota > Bacteroidia > Bacteroidales > Marinilabiliaceae > Marinilabilia > Marinilabilia salmonicolor_A. The sequence continues at coordinate 141,652 of NZ_PVTS01000001.1, forward strand.
AAGCGGTGGATGAAGGGAACAACTACATTATTCTGAGCGACCGGGGAGTTAGCCTCGAAAATGCCGCCATTCCATCCTTGCTGGCTACTGCCGCTGTTCATCATCACCTTATCAAAGCAAAGAAGAGAATGCAGGTAGGTTTGATTGTTGAAACGGGAGAAGCCCGGGAAGTGATGCATTTTGCTTTGTTGCTGGGGTATGGGGCTAGTGTGATTAACCCTTATGTTTGCTTTGCCACCATTAATGAAATGGTTAAGAGCGGCAAGGTTGATGGTTCTTACGGAGAGGCTCGTGAAAAATACATCAAAGCTGTGGATAAAGGGCTGATGAAGGTGCTTTCAAAAATGGGTATTTCCACGCTTCGAAGTTATCATGGAGCTCAGATTTTTGAGGCCATAGGAATTTCCAATGAGGTTATTGAAAGATACTTTACCGGAACTACTTCCCGGATCGGTGGTGTTGGTTTTGAGGAGATTGCCAGGGAAGCACTGGCCTTTCATCAAAAGGCTTTTGACGAATTGTTGCCCAAAGGGTCTTATGACAGTGCAGGGGCTTATGCTTTCAGAAAATATGGTGAGAAACATGCATGGAATCCGGAAACTATAGGACTTTTGCAGTGGGCCACTGCACGCAATGATTATCAGAAATATAAAGAATACAGTCGCAAAGTGGAGAGCGATAATCGTAAACCACTTTTCCTGAGAGGGTTTTTGAACCCGAAAAAGGGGAAGGCGATTGATGTTAATGAAGTGGAACCGGTGGAAGCCATACTGAAAAGGTTTGTTACTGGCGCCATGAGTTACGGCTCCATCTCCAAAGAGGCCCATGAAGCTCTGGCAATGGCCATGAATGAGATTGGAGGCCGCAGCAATACAGGGGAAGGTGGCGAGGATTCCAAGCGTTTCAAATCGCCGGCACGAAGTTCCATAAAGCAGGTGGCCAGTGGTCGGTTTGGTGTTACCAATAATTATCTGGTCAATGCCGATGAACTTCAGATAAAGGTGGCCCAGGGAGCCAAACCCGGTGAGGGCGGGCAGTTGCCCGGCTACAAAGTGGACAAGGTTATTGCCAAACTTCGAAACTCCACTCCCGGCATTACCTTGATTTCTCCTCCTCCGCACCACGATATTTATTCTATTGAGGATCTGGCCCAGTTGATTTTTGACCTGAAAAACGCAAATCCGCGAGCCAGAGTAAGTGTTAAACTGGTTTCGGAAACCGGTGTTGGTACAGTGGCCGCAGGAGTGGCCAAGGCTCATGCTGACCTGATTGTAATCAGTGGTACAGAGGGAGGAACAGGTGCCAGTCCTACCAGTTCGATTAAACACGCCGGACTTCCGGTTGAGCTGGGACTCGCTGAAACCCAGCAGACATTGGTGCTTAACAATCTCAGGGGCAGGGTGAAATTGCAGACCGACGGTCAGTTGAAAACAGGCCATGACGTCATAAAGATGGCGCTTCTGGGAGCTGAGGAGTATGGTTTTGCTACTTCCGGACTCATCGTACTGGGGTGCGTGATGATGCGTAAATGTCATCTGAATACCTGTCCTGCCGGTATTGCAACCCAGGATGAGGAACTTAGAAAACGATTTATCGGGAAGTACCGAAATCTGGTGAACTTCTTTACATTTATTGCCACTGAGGTGCGTGAGATTCTGTCTGAAATGGGCTATCGCTCATTGGATGAAATTATTGGCAGAAGCGATCTGCTGGAAAGGGATCCTGAAGTTGGAAACTGGAAAACCGGAGGTCTCGACCTGTCAGGATTGCTCCATTTCCCCAGAGAAGGTCAGAAGTATCCATTGCATCAGACCACTGATCAGGATCATAAAATTGATAAGGTTCTGGATCGGAAACTAATAGAGGAGGCTCGCCCTGCCATTCAAAATGGCTCCCGTGTTTGGATGTCTTATCCGGTTAATAATACCGACAGAACTGTTGGAGCAATGCTTTCGGGAGAGGTTTCCCTCGCATACGGAGAGGAAGGACTTCCTAAGAATACCATTAATTGTTCCTTTACCGGGTCGGCCGGACAAAGCTTTGGGGCATTTCTGGTAAGCGGAGTAAGCTTTAGATTGGAAGGAGATGCCAATGACTATCTTGGTAAAGGTTTGTCGGGCGGGAAAATTGTAGTGGTGCCGCCAACCGGGCATAAATTTAAGCCCGAAGAGAATATTATTATCGGCAATACGGTGCTTTATGGTGCTACCGGGGGGCATTTGTATGTTCACGGAGTGGCAGGAGAGCGCTTTGCTGTCAGGAATTCCGGTGCAAATGCAGTGGTTGAAGGTACAGGAGACCACTGCTGTGAGTATATGACCGGAGGGAGGGTTGTGGTTATCGGCCCCACCGGACGGAATTTTGCTGCCGGGATGAGTGGCGGAATCGCATATGTGCTGGATGAATCAGGCAATTTTGATTTTTATTGCAACAAAGGACTGGTTGACCTGATGCCTGTACAGGATTACGGGGATGTTCAGGAACTGCAATTCCTTCTCCATAAGCACTTGTTGCACACCAACAGTGAAAAAGCCCGCCAGGTGCTGGTAAATTGGGAGAAGTTCCTGCCGAAGTTTGTTAAGGTGATTCCTTTTGAATATAAGAAAGTGCTGGAGCAACAAAAAGTGGAAGAGTTGGAGAAGAAGCTGAGGGAGACAGAGGATGCTCCGCATTTGAGAGAGTAAAAACAGTTTGTTAATATGGACAGGCGCAGCATTCTGAATAATTATTGCGTCTGTCATCAATAATAATGATTAGCTATGGGAAATCCCAGAGGATTCATAGAGGTTCAGCAAAAGCTGAGCGGTAACCGACCGGTAAATGAGAGGATTGATGATTATGGGGAAGTTGAGCAAACACTGAATGATCAGGATCGGAAATTACAGGCTTCCCGATGTATGGATTGCGGCGTTCCTTTTTGTCATTGGGGATGTCCGGTAGGTAGTAAAATTCCTGAATGGCAGGATGCATTGTACAGGGGCGATTATAAGCTCGCCAGCGAAGTATTGCATTCAACCAACAGTTTTCCTGAATTTACAGGTCGGGTTTGTCCCGCTCCCTGCGAAAAGTCCTGCGTGCTTGCTATTCATGAGGAGGCTGTTACCATTCGGGAAAATGAGGCCTCTACGGTGGAGAAGGCTTTTGAACTTGGCCTTATTCAACCGCGTATTCCAAAGAAAAGAACCGGGAAAAAAGTGGCAGTTATAGGCTCCGGACCCTCCGGCCTTTCGGTGGCAGATCAGTTGAATCAAAAAGGCCACACCGTGACTGTTTTTGAACGTGATGATGCCATTGGTGGATTGCTTCGGTATGGAATTCCGGATTTTAAGTTGAATAAGAAAGTTATTGACAGACGACAGCGGATTTTTGAAAAGGAGGGTATCGAATTTCGCATCAATACAGCGGTGGGTGTAGATGTTAAAGGAGAGGAATTGTTGCAGGAGTTTGATGCTGTGGTGCTGGCAATAGGTGCCATGCAACCTCGTGATCTGCCGGTGGAAGGACGTGATCTGAAAGGTATTCATTTTGCTATGGATTACCTGAAACAACAAAATAAAGTGAATCGCGGAACCTCTTTTTCCGAAGATGAGCGTATTAATGCCAAAGGGAAAAAGGTGATGGTCATTGGTGGTGGAGACACCGGCAGTGACTGTGTTGGAACGGCCAATCGTCAGCGTGCCGAAAAGGTAATGCAGATAGAAATTATGCCAAAGCCTCCTGCTTCCAGAACGCCTGATAATCCCTGGCCTTTCTGGCCCAATGTGCTGAAAGTTTCTTCTTCGCATCAGGAAGGTTGTGAAAGGATGTGGAGTCTTTCAACCCGGCGTTTCATTGGAGAGAAAGGACAACTTAAGGCTGTTGAAGTTGTAGAAGTAGAATGGATGCAGGATAATGGAAGGTGGAAAATGGAAGAAAAGGAAGATACCGTACGTAAAATTGAGGTGGATATGGTAATGCTTTCCATGGGTTTTGTTCATCCTGTTCACAAAGGTTTGGTGGAGGAACTCGGATTGGAATTGGACCAGCGTGGGAATGTGAAGATTGATGAGTGTTTTGGAGCAAGTAAACCCGGTGTTTTTGCTGCTGGTGATGCTGCAAGCGGCGCCAGCCTGGTGGTTACGGCTATTGCCAAAGGTCGTGAAGCGGCTGCACATGTTCATGAGTTTCTGTCAAAATAATTGGGGCGAGTATGCCCGGAATCAGACAACTAAGTTTCCTGAAAAAGCTGGTCGATGACCGGCTTTTTTTATTCTGAAACAGGGCCTGCTGACTTACTCAGCAGCCTCGAAATAAAGATATTTTAGTGTCTGCTCAAAGTGCTTATTATCAGTTACATCTTTGTAAATGTCGAAAAAAAAGAAAACAGACGTACGTGTGTTTGTGTGCCCGGTTGTCATATATAAAGGTAAAATTGAAAAATGTTAACTAAGGGAAGCCATTTTGTATTGATAATTGTCTGACCTTCAGAAATGATAAACTGAGAATGGAGCAACTCATATCGAAGAAAGCGGAGATACATCCGGACGCACAGATTGGAGAAAATGTTACGATTGAGGCTTTTGCTAAAATTGATAAAGATGTAATAATTGGAGATGGGACGTGGATTGGTGCCAATGCCACCATCTATCCGGGAGCCAGAATCGGAAAGGATTGTAAGGTATTTCCCGGAGCAGTTATTTCAGCAGAACCACAGGATCTTAAATTCGCAGGAGAGTACAGCACCGTTGAGGTTGGTGACAGGGTTACGGTTCGTGAGTATGTTACTATTAACCGTGGGACTTCAGCCAAGGGCGTTACCCGGGTCGGTAATGATACCTTGCTGATGGCTTATGCGCACCTGGGACATGATGTAGAGGTGGGCAGCCATTGTGTGGTGGCCAATAGCGTTCAGTTGGCCGGTGAAGTTGTGCTGGAAGACTGGGTCGTTATCGGCGGAATGAGTGCTGTGCATCAGTTTTGTCGCATCGGTGCCCACGCCATGGTTTCCGGTATGTGTGGAGTGTTATCAGATGTGGCTCCTTTTACCAAAGTTTTTGGGCTTCCTGCTGCTTATATGGGAATTAATGTTGTAGGGTTGCGTCGTCGGGGCTTTAGCAGAGAGCAAATAGATAACATTCATGACATCTATCGGGCGCTGTACCAGCAGGGACGAAATGTCTCTCAGGCCATTGAATACATGCAGGCTTATCTGGATCCCAGCCCGGAAATGGGACAGATTATTAATTTTATCAAAGAATCGAAAAGAGGTATTATCAAAAATGCCGTTGGGCAAACCTCTACGGTGACTTCTTGATCAGATATAAGAATATACATATAGGGGCTGTCTTTTCAGACAGCCTTTTTTTGTCTATTTAGTCTCTGTCCATAAACTAAGTTAAGGTTATTTTTTATCGTGGGTTTGGTCAGAAAGTGCCAGTTGCAAGGCTTGCGAAGTCCGAAAATACGGAGTTTACTTTTCGTAAAAGAGTACTTTTCGGACAAGCGTAACGCAGTAAATGGTACTTTATGGACAGAAACTATTTAGGTTTTCTCTGAAAAGGGGCTATTGCCCTGGAATATATTCCGTGTACCCAAGCGATGGCCATTCCGTAATTGGTAACCGGAATTCCTGCATCAATGGCCGGCTTGAGTCTGTTGTGAAGTTGTTTTCTGGTAATCATGCATCCGCCGCATTGAATAATCAGTGCATAGTCTGTGATTGGGCGTTTGATGTTGTCCAACCCGGCAATGACATCAAAATAGAGTTGTTTCCGGGTATGCGTTTTTAGCCAATTAGGTATTTTCTCACGTCCGATGTCATCACATGCTACGTGATGTGTACATGATTCAAGAATCAATACCCGGTCATTGTCTTTTAATTCGTCTATTTTGGGGGTGCCCTTCATGTATTGACTGAAGTCCCCTTTTAATCTGGCTAAAAGTATGCTAAAGCTTGTTAGTCTTATGTTTTTAGGAGTTATTTTGTCTGCTTTGGCAAAGACCTGAGAGTCTGTTACAACCAGGGCCGGCTTGATTCCTGTTTTTTTAAGGAAGGGCTCTGCTTCCGTTTCTTTAAGGACGATACAGATTGCATCATTGTCCAGCACATCTCGAATTGTTTGCACCTGGGGCAAAATCATTCTTCCTGCCGGAGCCTCAATGTCGATGGGTGTAATGAGTAAAATAATATCTCCGGGTGTGATGAGGTCACCAAGGAGGGTGGGGGTGGTGTAGGCTGACTCGGGTATGGTTTGTCGTATGGCATCGATAATGGGCTCTGTGGAGAGTGCCGGTTCCAGTTTGAAGAATCCGGAACTTCCTCTGTTCACGTATTCTTTTTCAATGTTTTGATTGGCAGGGACGAGGTCCTCTTTGTTATGAATAACTAGAAAGGGAACATCCCGTTTCCGGAATTCTGAAATGAGTTTCTCTTCAGGTTCTCCCAGCAGGTTGTTGGTTGTGATCAAAATAGCAAGGTCAATTCGGTCGATGGCTTGCAGGGCCCTGGAGATTCTTTTTGCTCCCAACTCACCGATGTCATCGGTGCCTGCGGTGTCAACCAGAACCACAGGTCCGAAGCCTGTTATTTCAAACGATTTTTTTACAGGATCGGTCGTTGTTCCCGGGATGTCTGATACGATTGCTATCTCCTGACCCGCAAGTCTGTTGATCAGAGTGCTTTTGCCGTTGTTTCTTCTGCCAAAGATGCCAATAAAAGGTTGCCGGTCTTTTCCCATTTTTTTTGTGTAAAGTAATTAAAATTTTGAGATATGTTCCATGGTTTAGAGGTGGCTCTTTTCGGAATCAGATAAAAAGACCTATTTTTGAGCACTGTGTACAGTGTTGGTGAGTGTGGGTGTTTTTTAATCCCTGGTCGTACAATCCTTTATTTGAAAGCGTTATTTATGATTAAACTTTTACATCTTCTTTTGCTTTTCTCCCTTTCCTCAAATTTTCTTTTTTCGCAGACTTATGCCGGGGCACCTTCCGACTTCTTCTTTTCTAAGGAGGTTGGTAGCCAGCCTATGCTTATGTCGCCTGGGTTTATCTCTTCAGGAATGGGAGAAGCTTATGGAGCTCTTGCTCCTGGAGGAGATGAGTTTTATTACTGTCTGATGGAGAAGGGCGTTTTCTCCGCAATTTTAATGACCAGATTTCATGACGGGTTCTGGACCTATCCGGAGGTGGTTCCTTTTTCCGGTGAATATTTGGATGCCAGTCCCATTGTTACCCCTGATGGAAATTTTCTCTATTTTACCTCCAATCGTCCCGAGCATGAAGAGGATCTGGTTACGGATTGGAATGTGTGGAGGTGCAGCAGAGAGTCGGGAAGTAAATGGTCAAGTCCTGAACTAATGCAGTTTAGTGACGAAAATCGGAATGAAGTTTCGGTTTCTGTTGACCATCGTGGAACGGTTTATTTTAGCGCTGACTACGATGGTGGAACTATTACACTTGATGAAAATGCTCTTGATATTTTCCGTGTTCAGTCAGATATGCACGGAGATTGGGGGGAGGTGGAAAAACTCCCGGAGACGGTAAATTCCGGTTATCCTGAGCGGGATCCGGCCATATCTCCGGATGGTAAATGTTTGGTTTTTAGTTCCCCACGTCCCGGAGGAGCGGGAACCTCTGATTTATATGTCTCCTACAAATCAGAAGGGGCCTGGAGTGAGGTATTAAGTCTGGGGAGTAAAGTGAACACTGCTGCCTATGAATGTTGCCCGATGTTTACTGCTGATGGGAAATTGTTGATTTTTTCCAGCTCTGTGACTCGTAAAATTCCCCGGCAATTAAAGTACTCCACCATAAAAAAATGGTTGTTGGGACCGGGAAACGGTTCCGGAGACATCTGGTATATGGATGCTTCGACGATAATGAAGGACTAAACTTGTTTTGAGATGGTTTCTTATGCCAGTGGCATTGCATAAGTCTGGACGTCTTTCGCTGAGATGCCATCATTGCCTAAAATGATTAATCGCTCAATGACATTTCTGAATTCCCGGATATTACCTGTCCAGTTTATTTTCTGTAACTCTTTCACTGCCGATTCATCAAAACTTTTGGGTTGAACGCCCAGCTCCTTGCATATCAAGCTGTTGAAGTGATCTGTGAGCAAAGGGATGTCGTCTTTTCGCTCATTGAGTGTGGGTACCTGTATGATGATGACACTCAGGCGATGATAGAGGTCCTCCCTGAACCGCGACTCTTTTATTTCATCCTGCAGGTTTTTGTTGGTGGCAGCGAGAATACGGACATCCACTTTGATGTCTTTGTCGCTTCCCACCCTGGAGATTACATTTTCCTGCAATGCTCTGAGTACCTTGGCTTGTGCAGCCAGGCTCATGTCTCCTATCTCGTCGAGAAATATTGTGCCACCATTGGCTTGCTCAAATTTTCCTTTTCGTTGTTTGTGGGCTGAGGTAAATGCTCCTTTTTCATGTCCAAACAACTCGCTCTCAATGAGCTCGGATGGTATGGCGGCGCAGTTTACTTCAATAAAAGGTTGTGCAGCACGATTGCTTTTTTCATGCAACCACCTTGCAACCAGTTCTTTGCCTGTTCCGTTTTGACCGGTGATTAGAACGCGGGCGTCGGTGGGGGCTACCTTATCAATCATCTCCCTTATTTGCATTATGGGTTCTGATTCGCCAATCATATCAAAAGTTTTACTCACTTTTCGGCGCAAAACTTTTGTTTCTGATACCAGTTCTTTTTTGTCGATGGCATTTTTAATGGTAACCAGGAGCCTGTTCAGGTCAAGTGGTTTTTCAATAAAGTCGTAGGCCCCTTTTTTGATTGCTTCAACTGCAGTGTCAATATTTCCGTGTCCCGAAATCATGATGACGGGGATGTCGGGTGCTGTCTGCATCATTTTGTCCAGTACTTCCATGCCGTCCATTTCCGGCATCTTGATATCTAGCAAAACCACATCGAATTTTGCGCCGGAAAATTGTTCCAGCCCTTCAGCTCCGTTTTCGGCCAGCACAACTTCGTGCTTTTCGTACTCCAGAATGTCTTTTAGTGTATTTCGAATGCTTTTTTGGTCGTCAATGACAAGTATTTTGGACATGTTTAAGAGATGTTTATTACAGTTGACTTGAGATTATCTGAAGAATGGCCCCTTCTTTGAGTGCGAATGAGCACTGCCATATTTCTTTAATTTTTAACTCTTCGGTAATGAATTTTACAATGATACTGGCAGGCACGATGCTGTCCACCCGGTGTGGTTCCATCCCCGGCATCACTTTTCGTTCATCGGAGTTTGATGCCATTAGTTCTTTATGTACCAGCATCAGACGTTTGGGCTCCAGGAACAGGGAGGTAAGTTTAGAAATATCCAGTAAAGGGTAGAATTTTCTGGAGAGCAGAGCTGCCAGCGTATCAAACGATCCGGATGAGCCAACCATTTTCTTTACAGGAAATTGTTTGACGGCCTCAAAAAGCATTTCCAGTTCTTTCTTCAGATGTTTTTGAATGACCTTTATTTCAGCCTCTTTGATGGGATCGGATGGTGTAAATTGTTCCAGCAAACGGGCAACACCCAATTCAAAACTTTGCTTCCAGGCAACCCCGAACCGATTGGCAATGATAAACTCAATACTGCCGCCCCCTATATCCATAATCAGAATGTATTCCTCATCCAGCGGATAGACCTGTCGGACTCCGTCAAAAATCGTTTGGGCTTCCTCATCTCCCTGAATGATGCGGATGGTAAGGCCCAATTCATTTTTCACCCTTTTTACAAATTCCTGACCGTTATTTGCACTCCGGATTGCGGAGGTAGCAAAGCAAAAGATGCTCTCGACCTGATAATCGGAAATGGTAATCAGGTGGGATTTAAGTGCTTCTATACCTCTTTCCATTGCCTCAGAGGTTATGGTGGCTTTATGGATACCGCCTTTACCCAATTTTGCGGGATTCTTGGATTCCAAAAGAATATTGTAAGTCCCGTTTTCGGCAACTTCGGTTATCAACAGATTGAATGTGTTGGTCCCCAGGTCTATTATGGCAATTCGGTTGTGCTTCATGTTTTTCTCCTATTACTGAGTTCAAAGTTACAAATAATCATTTTGTTGGGAGATGATTGGCTGCTATATTTTGACGGCAATGGAGTCTCCCAAATTGTCCAATATTAAGTTTCTGTTAATTTGGCAACAAAACAACTGAATTTCCGTTAGACAATTGTTCATTTTATTGAGCTTTTTACTTGATTTTTATTAGTTGAAATAGACATAAGGGAGATGTGGCAATAAATTATCTTAGATTTTTTTAGTTCCTGAATTAGATTGCCATTATTTTCTAAGTATTAGGTTTTTAAAGAAATGCAGTGTTTGCGTTGCTTTTTTGCGAAGAGTTAAGAAAGGTTATTTAATAATTTTATATTCTATGAAGCGAATAATATTCTCCCTTTTTGTTATTGTAATATTCGTAAATGGTATTCAAGCTCAAAATTGGTTGACAGATTTTAATGAAGCAAAAGTAATTTCTGAGAAAAAAGATATCCCGATATTACTTGTTTTTTCCGGTTCTGATTGGTGTGCTCCCTGTATCAAACTTGATCGAAATATCTGGCAGTCACGAACGTTTATTGAATATTCCAAAGACCATTATGTGTTGCTAAGAGCTGATTTTCCCAGAAACAAGGGCAACCAGTTGTCAAAAGAGCAATTGAAAAAAAATGAAGCTTTAGCAGAGAAATACAATACCAGAGGTTTTTTCCCTTTGGTGGTGCTGTTAAATTCGAGTGGACAAGTGCTTGGGACTACTGGCTATAAAAATGTTTCACCTTCCGAATACATTAAGATTTTAGAATCCTTAAAAGAGTAAGATTTGAAAGCGGCACTCATTCTTTTTTATCTGCTATTTTTGGCCTCTCCTGTATTCTCTCATGATGAAGTGTTTACAAGGGTGTGTAAGTTGATGGGGTCGAGGTATGAAATTTCCGTGGTTGCTTCTTCAGAGGAAGAAGGTGTTGAATATATTGATATGGCGGTTGCTGAAATTGAGCGGATAGAGCAACTTATTTCTTCATGGAGGCCGGATTCTGAGACATCTAAAATCAATGAAGCCGCCGGCAATCATTCTGTTCCGGTTAGTGGAGAACTCTTCGCTTTTCTGAAACGTTGCCTGCAGTTGTCAAAAGTCACCAGTGGAGCTTTTGATATTTCTTACGCAGCCATGGATCGAATATGGAAATTTGATGGATCCATGATTCAAATGCCTGCCCCTGAGGAGGTGAGTGCATCGGTAAAGAATGTTGGATACCGGAACATTATTTTAGACGAGGAGAAGCAGTCCGTATTCCTTAAGAAAAAAGGAATGAAAATAGGCTTTGGAGCTATAGGAAAAGGGTATTCCGCCGATCAGGCAAAAAAGTTATTGGTTAATGCAGGAGTTAAAGGAGGGATTATTAATGCTTCAGGAGATCTGGCTGTTTGGGGAGAACAGCCTGATGGGAAACCGTGGATGGCGGGGATTACCAACCCTTTGAACAAAAATAAAGTTTTTTCTTGGTTTCCGATCAAAAATAGGGCTGTGGTGACTTCCGGGGATTACGAAAAGTTTGTAATGCTGGATGGGAAAAGGTATAGTCATATAATTGATCCACGAACCGGTTATCCTACTCATGGTCTGGTTAGCGTTACTGTTTTTGCTCCTATGGCAGAATTGGCGGATGCTCTTTCGACCGCTCTTTTTGTGATGGGGAGTGATGCTGGTATTGATCTGGTGCAACAAATTGATGGAGTGGATTGCGTGATGGTAACAACAGAGGGAGAGATCTTAAAATCCGGAAATATTCAAATTAGCCATGATGTTTCCGAATACTAATTGAAAAACAGTTACGTAATTTTTTGTAAGTGAGGTAAAGACCATAGATGTTAAGGATTTTGTTTCTTCCTTATCAGAAGGAATAAAATGGAATGCAATCAAGTGTTTTTTTGGATTTTAACCAATTCTTTGCGATGAAGTATTTTAAATTATTTTTATTTCTTGTCTTGCTGACAGGATGCACAACCGTAAAAGAATATCAAAAGGTATATATAAATGATACTGACATGGAGCTTTCTGCATCAGAGATTCAACGGTTTGAAACAAATTTTCAGGTTTACCGGGAAGGAGCTGCAGGGGCTAATGGGGGTAAGACAGGTGGCGGTTGTGGTTGCAATTGAATAATATATTATGAGAAGATTATTTATCGTAATTGGATTGGGATTTCTGGGAGCCTTTTTACATCCTGTGAAATCGCAGGAAAATGACTCTACCTTGCTCTACAAGCGAAAAGTTTTGGAATCGGCTGAAGTGGATTTTCTAATGAGTTATTATACACAGGATGGGACGCACTCTGCTGTTGGTGGAGGTATAGGTACAGAAAATCTTACTGATGGCACTCCCACACTGGTTGTTAGGGTTCCACTGAACGCTGATGATGTTTTAACTTTTGATGTGGGTATTTCTGCATATACTTCTGCATCATCAAGTAATATTAATCCGTTTAATAGTACCGGAGCCTCAGCGGAAGGAGAAGATGATGACGATTATTACCAGTCTGTTTCTGAAGGAAGCCCCACAGGAAGTCCCTGGATTGCATCTTCCGGGGCTTCACAGAGTGATGTTTTAGCGGCGGGTCATGTAAGTTATGCCCATCAGTCTGATAATCGGAATTTTGTTTGGGGAGTTAATGCAGATGTTTCCAATGAATATGATTATACTTCAATTGGTTTCGGGGGGCAGATAGCACAACTTTTTAATGACAAAAACACGGAAATTGGACTTAAGGCACAAGTGTATCTGGATACCTGGCGTCCAATTTATCCGACCGAACTTCATGAATATGACCGTTATGGGATCAGTTTCCTGAATCAGGGATATTTTAACGGGGTTGATGTATTAAATCAGGAGGGGACTATAACAACCTTATACAATCCTTCATCTTTCAGATCGTTCTCAAGTTCTGGCAGAAATTCCTATTCTATGTCGCTGTCTTTTTCCCAAATCTTGAGTAAAAGATTGCAGGCTTCTGTTTTCTTTGATGTTATCCGGCAGGACGGTTTGCTTTCCACTCCTTATCACCGGATCTATTTTTCAGATAGAGAGAATTATTATATTGGGAATGCGTCTGATATTTCAAAATACACCTCCGTGGACAACAGGGGAGTTTACCAACTTGCCGATGATGTTGAGCAAATGCCTGGTACAAGATTAAAAACTCCTTTCGGAGCAAGAGTCAATTATTATATCAGCAATACTTTTGTTTTGCGTTCTTATTACAGATATTATTTAGACGACTGGGGGATGGATGCTCATACTGTTGAGGTTGAATTACCGGTCAAAGTATTTCGTGGTTTTACTGTCTCACCGGCATTCAGATATTATTCGCAAACGGCTGTGGATTATTTTGCCGGATATGAAGAACATTTATCTTCACAGCAATACTATACTTCTGACTATGACCTGTCCGTTTTTCATTCTAGTCAATACAGTATTGGAGTTCGCTATTCAGATATATTTACCCGAATGCACTTGAGCCACTTAGGGTTGAAAAATATTTGGAGTAAGTTCAGTCATTATGATCGCTCGGATGGACTTTCTGCGAATATTATATCATTTGGAGTGAAGTTTGTTTTGGATAACTGATTTCGGAAAGGGATTTAAGAAAATGAAGAGGGGCTGTCCAATACATTTTGGACAGCCCCCTTTCGTGTCTTCTGTTTTTGTTTTTTTAATCACCCGAATACCTGAACCATTTCCACAGCTCTTTGTAATCGACCTTTTTGCCGTACATGAGAATTCCTACGCGGTAGATTTTTCCTGCAAACCAGGTGGTGGCTATAAACCCGCCTATAAGTAATGCCATGGAGAGCAAAAGCTCCCAAAGTGGTACGTCAAACGGAATCCGCGCCATCATTACTATGGGAGAAGTGAAAGGTATCATACTGAACCAGAATGCTACATCACTGCCGGGATTTCGGAAAGTCATCATGGCCACATAAAGGGATATGATGATGGGAATGGTCACCGGAAGCATAAATTGTTGCTGATCACTTTCATGGTCAATAGCTCCTCCAACAGCTGCAAAAAGTGCCGAATAAAGAAGGTATCCACCAAAGAAATAGAATATGAACAGCAGCAGGGTTTTTAAAGGTTCCAGGCTGTTTACCATCTCCAGAATCTTGTTGAAGTTGAAGCCATCTTCCATGGAAGCTATTTGTTCCGCAGCTTCAGGGTTCTGATCCTGCATCATTTCTATTTGGGCCTGTGTCCCTGAAGGCATCTCTGAATCGGGGAAAAATGCTGCCTTTACACCGGTTACAATCAGTATGGTAAGCACCACCCAGAGTAGAATCTGTGTCAGTGCCACCATGGCTATGCCCAGGATTTTGCCCATCATCAGCTGGAATGGTTTTACCGAAGAGACAATAACTTCTACAATGCGGGAGGTCTTTTCTTCCATGACTCCCCGCATTACCTGCGTTCCGTAAATAAAAATAAACATATACGAGAGGAATGCAAAGGCCATGCTGACAAACATGGTCAGTTCTGCAGAACTTTGCTTCTCACTTCCGTCTTCTCCGATTTTTACGGTTGGAATTTCGATGTTTATTTGGTTGATCTCTGAAAGAATACTCTCCAGCCCCTCCATTTCATAGGTCTGAAGCTTTTGATTTTTCAAGTGATCACGCAGGCTTCGCTGAACGTACCCTTTTGCATCCATTGTGATTTGTGCGTCGGAATAGAGACGGATTGCTTCCGGGTTTTCAAGCAAATTGTCCTGAATAACCAGGTAGGCATAATATCCGGATTCTTTGAAGTTGGTTCGAACCTCCTCTTCAGATCCTTCGTCCAGAAAATCGAACTTCAGCAATTCTGTGTTTTCAATTTGTCCGGAGTATAGATTAGTGTGGTCAATGACCGCAATGGTCTTTACTTCATCGTCCTCCATAGATGCCAGCCAGGCCGGAACAACCATCATGGCCGCAAATAAAACAGGGCCAAGAATGGACATGATGATAAAACTCTTCTTGCGGACACGGGAGAGATATTCCCTTTCTATAATTAGCGATATTTTGCTCATGATTTCTGATTTTGGGAAGGTTGTTCTTTTTGGTTAACTACCTGTATAAAAACATCGTTCATGCCGGGGAGTAACTCCTGACAACTGTGGATCGTGCAATGTCCGATAATGCCCGAAAGAACATTGTTCAGAGATTGACCTTCGGTCATCTTTACCTGTGCTTCGAAATGGTCTTTTACGGAATTCAGGTTGCGAAGCTCAAAGTTGTCATTCAGAATTTTTTCGACCTCTTCACGTTGTCCCGAGAATTCGATGTTTACAAGGTTCTGACGATAACCTCTTCGAATCTGCTCTGTCCGTCCTTCAATCATGGCCTTGCCATTGTTGATGAGCGTGATGTGATCGCACAACTCTTCAACAGAAGCCATGTTGTGGGTGGAAAAGATAATAGTAGCCCCTTTTTGCTTGAGCTCAAGAATTTCTTCCTTGAGCAATGTGGCATTCACGGGGTCGAAACCGCTGAATGGCTCATCGAAAATTAGCAATTGAGGTTCATGAAGAATGGTTACGATGAACTGAACTTTTTGGGCCATTCCTTTGGATAGTTCCTCTACCTTTTTATCCCACCAGGGCTGGATCTCAAATTTCTCGAACCAGTACTTCAGACGTTTGAGGGCGTCATTTCTGGAGAGTCCTTTTAGGCGGGCCAGATAGACCGCTTGTTCACCAACTTTCATTTTTTTGTACAGGCCCCGCTCCTCGGGCAGATAGCCTATTTTCATGATGTCGGAACTGCGAAGCGGTTTTCCGTCAAGCATAAGTGTTCCTTCATCAGGACCTGTGATTTTGTTGATAATCCGGATTAAGGTTGTTTTTCCTGCGCCGTTTGGTCCCAGCAGTCCATAAATGCTGTTTTCAGGCACGGAAATGTTTACATCATTAAGGGCCAGGTGATTGGCAAATCGCTTTACGATGCCACTGGCTTCTAAAAACGCCATAAGCTTATGGGTTTAGGTTTAACAATTAGTTGTGGTAAGACTGTAATCGTCTCAAAACTCCAAATTTAGTTAATATTTGGAGACTTTTAAAAGGATTTTTATGAATGTGGTATTATATTACAATAC
This sequence comes from Marinilabilia salmonicolor, assembly GCF_003003035.1. Lineage (GTDB taxonomy): Bacteria > Bacteroidota > Bacteroidia > Bacteroidales > Marinilabiliaceae > Marinilabilia > Marinilabilia salmonicolor_A. The sequence continues at coordinate 157,771 of NZ_PVTS01000001.1, forward strand.
GCTGTTAAGCTTTTTCAAAGATCTGAAAGTTAAACCGGATGTTTTGATAAAATTCAGAATCTCAATGTTATACGATTTCTCTAACCTCTAACCTCCAGTCTTAACTTCCAGCCTCTAACCTCCAAGATCTAACCTCTAACCATCTATTGATATTATACTGTCCATTATTTTCCGCGGGGAACGAGCACTATGCCATATTCCTTTTCGATAAAACGGAAATAATAATACAACTTGTAATTCAACTCCAGACCATAATCTGTGTTTTGGTCATAATCAATGCGAGTCTGATAAAAATCTCCGTATTGAATGGGGTTGCTGTGCCTGTGGTTCCATTCAGTGACATAGCGGTGGTTCCAGTTCTCGTAATAGGACTGTGAGTAGAAGTTGGCCGATGGCTGGGTGGCGAGCCATGACTGAAACCGCGAATCCATTATGATGAGTTCATATTCGGTGGAATCCTCAGATGTTTCGTGATCTTGTTTTTTTAATTCAACCTGCTGGTCAGGTACATTTGTCTTTTTAGTGGTTTTGCATGAGGTGACAGAAATGGCGAGCAGCCCCATTGCAACGAATAACGGCATCAGGAAAGAAAAGGAGGAAGATTGTGTGATGTTGCTTTTTTTCATGATTGTTGTTTTCTTTTAAAAATAAAGCCCGCTTCCTGGTTTGTCAAGAGTCGGGCTGTTTGTTTTGTCTTTGGTGAATGCTTACAATCTAAAGGCTCCCTTTGGTGCTGGGTAGTTGATTGTTGAGGTAATCCTTATTGATGGCCGCTTTCAATGCCCGGGCAAGGCCTTTGAAGATTGCTTCAATTTTATGGTGTTCATTTTTCCCTTTGGCTTTAATGTAAAGGTTTGCAGCTGCAGCATCAGAGAAGCTTTTGAAAAAGTGCATAAACATTTCGGTGGGTAAATCGCCTACTTTTTCCCGTTTAAATTTGGTTTTCCAAACCAGCCACGGACGTCCTCCGAAATCAAGAGCAACATGCGCCATGCAGTCATCCATGGGAAGCGAAAAACCATACCGCTCAATACCTCTTTTATCACCCAGTGCTTTTTTAAACGCCTCGCCCAGGGCCAATGCAGTATCTTCAATGGTGTGGTGCTCATCCACATGTAAATCGCCATCAACCCGAATATCCAGGTCGCAGCCCGAATGTCGGCCTATTTGCTCCAGCATGTGGTCGAAGAAGGAGAGCCCGGTGTGTATGTTGCATTTTCCTGTGCCGTCGAGATTCAGGTTAATCCGGATCTTGGTTTCGGAGGTGTTTCTCTCAACAGACGCGGTACGTTCTTTTACGAACAGGAAGCTGACAATCTCTTCCCACTCTTCTGAATAAAGAGCACAGTATTCTTTAAGATTTTGCTTGTTCAATTCCTCTTCAGCCTCGGCTTTGCTTTTCAAAAAGATTCCTTTACATCCCAGGTTTTTTGCCAGTTCGATGTCGGTAATGCGGTCGCCGATTACGAAAGAATTTTGCAGGTCGTAATGGCCGTTCATGTACTCACTAAGCATGGCTGTCCCGGGCTTTCGGGTCGGAGCATTGTCCTCCGGGAAAGATTTGTCGATGTGGATGTTGGCAAACTTTATACTTTCTCCCTCCAATGTGTTGAGCATCCTGTTTTGTGCCGGCCAAAAGGTCTCCTCCGGAAAAGAGCTGGTTCCCAGTCCATCCTGATTGGTTACCATTACAAGTTCAAAGTCGAGGTCTTTGACAATCCTGTTGAGAGCTGTTATTGCTCCGGGGTAAAATTCCAGTTTTTCCAGACTGTCCACCTGGTAATCTGAGGGAGGTTCTTTTATGATGGTTCCGTCGCGATCGATAAATAGTACTCTTTTTAAAGCCGGTTGAGTGCTCATTGTTTTATGGTTTATTCCAAATTAAACAAAAGGATAAATTATAAGTTCTTCAGCCATTTTTCCAGATGCCGGGTCCACTCAAAGGCAGGACTTTCTTTTCTGAACCCGAAGCCATGGCCTCCCCGGGGCAATATTATTTCCTGAACGGGAACATTGGCTTTTCGTAGTGCTTCGGCATATTGTTTTGTGTTTTCTACCGGAACAGAGCCATCATCTTGGGCATGAAGAATGAAGGCAGGCGGTGTTTCAGGTGTAACCTGTTTTTCCAGGGAAAAAAGATCAATCTGTTTCTCATCGGGTTGTTTCCCCAAAAGGGCTTCTCTGGATCCCTGATGGGTCAGGTCATCACTCATGGAAATGACGGGATACATCAGAATGGAGAAGTCGGGTCTTGCATTCCCTGTGACGCTGCCTAAGGGGAGGTCAAGCTTGAACAGGTTGGAGGCTGAAGCTGCCAGATGCCCTCCTGCTGAAAATCCCATGATGCCGACTTTTGTTGAGTCAACTCCCAGTTGTGAAGCATTTTTACGGATGGAGGCAATGGCTTGCAGGGCATCGGTGAGCGGAATAGTGGTTGCCTGATCAAAAAGTAATTCATCAGGAAGTCTGTACTTCAGAACAAATGCCTGATATCCCAATTGCGATAACCACTTGGCAACCTGCTTGCCTTCATGTTCGTATGCCTGATATTGATAACCTCCACCGGGACAAATGATGATGGCCGGTGCGGGTTGTTTGCACTTGGAATCAAAAAACCATAATTCCGGTACCGTGACGTTGGTAACAATGGCAGACCCGCTTGCCGAGGTGGTCCATGTTTCTTCTGTATCCTGAGTCTTGTTTCCCGGAGGATTGCCCTGATATAACGGAATGGATCGATCTTGTGACATGGTGTTCAGCATTCCGGTTATGAAAATTAGTGTGGAAAAAATGATGCGCATAATCGCTTGTTTATGATAAACCATCCAGTGCTTCAATTAACTCCCGGTTTTCCTCCGGAGTTCCTACCGTAATACGGAGACATCCTTCGCAGAGAGCTACATTAGAGCGGTCGCGGACAATAATCTTTCTGGCCACAAGATAATTATAAATTTTCTTAGGTTCAGGGGTCTTTATCAGTACAAAGTTGGCATCGGTGGGGTAAACTTTTTTTACGAAGTCTTTGGTTTTTAGTGTCTCTATGAGCCTGGTTCTCTCTTCAAGTAGTTCTTTTACCCATCTTTTCATGGTGTCGTTGTCGGAGAGCAGTTCCAATGCTTTTTGCTGGGTTAAAATATTAACGTTGTAAGGATATTTTATCTTGCTAAACACGTTTATTATTTCGTCTTTGGCAAAAGCCATGCCCAATCTGATGCCTGCCATTCCCCATGCCTTGGAAAATGTTTGAAGGATGATCAGGTTAGGGTATTGTGTCAGTCTGGTCAGCCAGCTTTTGTCAGGGGCGAAATCGATGTATGCCTCATCCAGCACCACAATGCCATTGAATTCATCCAGTATTTTTTTGACCTCTTGTGGGGAAAAACAGTTTCCGGTAGGATTGTTAGGTGAGCAGAGAAAAATAATTTTTGTGTGTTCATCTGCAGCTTTAAGCAGTGCCTCTGCGTCCAGTTCGAAATCAGGTGTGAGCAGCACTTTTTTGACGTCAATGTTGTTGATGTCTGCGGCAACCTGATACATCCCATAAGTTGGAGAGATGGAGACTATATTGTCTTTCCCGGGTTCGCAAAAGGCCCTGATGGCAATATCAATGGCTTCATCACTTCCATTCCCCAGAAAAATGTTTTCTGCAGAAATCTCTTTGATCGCGGCTATTCGTTTCTTTAATTCACGTTGATAGGGGTCGGGGTATCTGTTGAACGGTGCGTTGAATGGATTTTCATTGGCATCCAGAAATACGGCAGCTTCCCCGCTGAATTCATCGCGTGCGGAGGAATAGGGCTTTAGATCACGTATGTTGGGGCGCAATAACTCGTTTATTGAATTCATTTTTTGCAGAATTAAACTTGTTTAGTAAGATGTTTGATCATCTTGATGTTTGTTTGGGCGACTGGTTTATTGCTTGTTGAGGGTGCTTAATCTCATGGATACGGCCATTTTGTGAGCTTCCAGTTCTTCTGCCTCAGCCATAACTTCGATTACCGGGCCCAGCTTTTGCAGCCCTTCCTCTGAGATTTCCTGAAAGGTGATTTTTTTGCAGAAACTATCGAGGTTAACCCCGCTATAGGCACGCGCGTAGCCATACGTGGGGAGTGTGTGATTGGTTCCGGAGGCGTAATCACCTGCACTTTCCGGGGTGTAATTACCCAGAAACACAGAGCCTGCATTGTTGATTTTTTCGGCCACATCAGCATAGTTTCGTACTGAAAGAATCAGGTGTTCCGGCGCGTAAAGATTCGTGAAGTCAAGCATTTCTTGCTGATCTTTAAGCAGGATTAATCTGCTGTGCTCCAGTGCTTTTTTTGTGGTCTCGGCTCTGGGTAACAATTCCAGTTGTTTTGCAATCTGAGTCTGAACTTCCGCAATTAATTTCTCGGAGTCAGTGACCAGTATCGCCTGGCTGTCGGGACCGTGTTCGGCTTGTGAAAGCAGATCTGAGGCAACAAAACCAGCGTTGGCAGAGGCATCTGCCATTACTTCCACTTCCGAAGGTCCGGCCGGCATATCAATGGCTGTTCCATCAAGCGTTACCAGCTGTTTTGCCGCTGTGACAAAGCTGTTTCCCGGTCCGAAAATTTTGTCCACCGCCGGAATTGTTTCTGTTCCATAGGCCATCGCTGCAATTGCCTGGGCTCCTCCAACTTTAAATATGCTGGTTATTCCCGTAAGGTGAGCCGCAAATAAAATGGCCGGGTGTATGTTTCCCTGTTTGTCGGGTGGCGTGCAGAGCACAATTTCTTTACAACCCGCAATGGAAGCGGGTATGGCAAGCATTAACACGGTAGAAAAAAGAGGAGCCGATCCACCGGGGATGTATAAACCAACTTTTTCTATGGCAGTGCTGCGCTGCCAGCATACAACGCCGGGAGCTGTCTCGACTTTTTTAACTGTATGCTTCTGATTCTCATGAAACTTTCGGATGTTTCTGACTGCCTCGTTGATGGCTCCTTTGAGTTGACTGCTGACATTCAGGCAACCCTGTCGGATCTCTTCTTCACTAACTCTGAAAGATTTAATGTTCACACCATCGAATTGGGAGGTGTATGCTCTGAGTGCCTGGTCTTTCTCTTTTCGAACAGCTGCCAGAACAGGGCGAATTTTCTCTATAACTTCCTGTTGGTTGCTGATGGCCCGGGTGGTCAGTTGCTGCCATTGTTCCCGGGCCGGATATTTTACTATTTCCATGGATTCAGGGAAATTAATTGTCTATAATATCATTTTCTCGATGGGAATAATCAAAATTCCCTGGGCACCGTTTTCTTTTAGTTGGCCTATTACATCCCAGAAATGGTCTTCCTTAATAACGGAGTGAACGCTGCTCCAGCCTTCCTGTGCCAAAGGCAGGACAGTGGGGCTTTTCATTCCCGGTAGAATTTCAATGATTTTTTCCAGATTCTCATTGGGCGCATTCAGCAGGATGTATTTGTTGTTGTTGGAGGCCATTACGGCATTTATTCTGAAAATCATTTGATCCAGAATAGCCCTTTTTTCAGGAGAAAGATTACCGTTAGATACCAGAACTGCCTCCGAATCCATTACTTTTTCTACTTCTTTAAGGTGATTGGCTACCAACGTACTTCCGGAGCTCACAATGTCAAAGATGGCATCGGCGAGTCCTATTCCCGGGGCGATCTCAACCGAACCGGCAATTTCATGGATTTCGGCGTTGATTTTCTTATCGGAAAAGAACTTTTTGAGGATTTCGGGGTAGGAGGTGGCTATCTTCTTGTTTTCGAACCACGAAAGACCGGTGTATTCCTGCTCTTTAGGAATAGCAAGGGAGAGTCGGCATTTGCTGAAACCCAATTTTTTTTCGGTGGTCAGGTTGAATCCTTTCTCCAGCAACTCATTTTGTCCCACGATGCCAATGTCTGCAACCCCGTCGGCCACCGTTTGCGGAATGTCATCGTCGCGGAGGAATAAAACTTCCATTGGAAATTTGGTGGCAGATGCTACCAGGCGTCCGTTGCCAAGGTTGAATTTTATGCCGGCTTCCTTAAGCAGGTCACGGCTGTCTTCAAATAAACGTCCTTTTTTTTGTAGTGCAATTCTTAATCTTGTTTCCATAGTATTGTAAGTTTTTAATTTTCAGCTTAATAATCCTCGTTGGAAAACAAAAAAGGCTTACCCAACGAGGTAAGCCTTTTAAAGTTATATTATTGCATAGTACAACCAGCCCACCCTCGCTACGTGAGGTAGAAATGATGATGAGCATGATGATGTACGGAAAAAATCATATTTTTTTCGCTTTTTTGATAATAATATGATGCAAAAATAGGTGCTTTTGAGATAAAATCAAATTTTTTACTGATAATTTTTCCTGCTACGGGATAAAGCCTAAAGTCCGGCATGTCGCGCGTATTGTTTATCTTCAGCTTTAATGTGATTGGAAATCCAGTTTTTGATAAAGTTTGTTACCTCAATAGACAAGAGCATTTTTCCGGTGGTAAACTTCTCATAGAATTCTGTTGCTTTCTCAATGAACTCCCTGTGTTCCTTTTGATGTCTTTCCAGACCCGGAAACTGTATGGAGCGCATATACTCTTCTTCATTGGCGAAATGTACTTTTGCGTAATCCAAAAGTCCCTTTATCAGACCTGCCAGCTTTTCTTTTGAGCTGCCGTCTGCCAGCCCCTGGTAGAAATCGTTCAGTAATTGAAAAAGGCTCTGGTGTTCACTGTCTATTTGTGGTTGGTTAAGGAAATATTCTTCACTCCATTGTAGCATAAAGGTTGTACTTAAGTGTTTGTCTGGTTAAATATTATTGGCAAATCTGGCGTAATTCTGGTCCGTGCCTTTAATGTGGTTGATAAGCCATGTTTTCAGAAAATTGGTAACCTCCAGTGACAAAATCATCTTTCCTTCTTTAATTTTGTCATGAAATTCTGTTATTTTAGTTACATAAAAGTCGTGTTTTTCTTTATGCTCATCGAAGTCCGGGAAGTTGATGGATTTCATATACTTCTCCTCACTGGCAAAGTGATATTTTGTGTAATCGAGCATGGCAACTACCAGTTCAATTAATTTCTCCTTCGACTTACCATCTTTTAATCCCTGATAAAAATCGTTCAAAATTGCGATCCACTTCTGGTGTTCCTGATCCAGGGTTTCATGACCTACCGAAAGGTCTTCAGTCCATTTAATTAACATGCGCTTAAATTTTAGGTTGAAAAACATTGGTAAGGGAGGATGTTGCAATTATACAAATTTAAGGAGAGGATGGTTACAGGCACAAGCAAAATTTACATTAAAATAACATACCCGGAAAGTTTGTTAAAGTCGGGGATATTTCGACAGAGATGCATAGTCGTCGAAAATCCTTACTTTTGTGTTAAAATAGATGTTTTATGAGAATTCTTCAGTTTGTTCCCAATACGTTGACCAGTTTGAACTTGTTTTTTGGTGCCACAGGTATGATGCTGGCTTTTCAGGGACGTCCGGATCTTACTGCCTGGTGTATCCTTATTGCCGCGTTTTTTGATTTTACCGACGGTTTTGCAGCTCGCATGCTGAAAGCTTACAGTGATATAGGCAAGGAACTGGACTCTCTGGCTGATCTCATTAGTTTTGGTCTTGCTCCTGCGGCTGCTTATATGAGTCTTTTACATTTTGGGCTGACAGGAAGTTGGACCTTTAGCTTTTTTGCTCATGATTTTGTTACCCGGCTGTTATTGCTGGCGCCTTTTGTGCTGGCTGTTTTTTCGGCTCTCAGGCTGGCTAAGTTCAATATTGATACACGCCAGACGGAATCCTTCCTGGGACTTACGACGACCGCCACAGGAATGTTTTCCGTGTCGTTGATTTACCTTGTTTATGTAAGAGGAGGAGATTGGGAGATGCTGGCGACTCCCTGGTTTGTGCTTCCGGTTATTGCGGTGTTTTGTGCTTTGCTGGTTAGTGAAATACCAATGTTCTCTTTGAAATTTAAAGACTTTCATTTTCAACGAAACCTGTCGCGGTATCTGTTAATTCTGATAGGTGCTGTGTCTTTGCTTTTCTTTGGAATTGGAGGAATTGCTTTTACGGTGTTAGGGTATCTGTTGTTTTCATTGGTAAACTGGTTGCGAAGAGTTTAAAAGAAAGGCCATCTGGTACAGACAGCCTTTTTTGATCAGTTATGTAATGCAGGAATCCTCGTGTAAAGACCTGTAATTCTACAAATAAAGGTCATCACGCTGTTTTCTCCTTACTTGATCAACTCCAGGTCTTTAACGTTGATACTTAGCGCAGATTTGATGTCACCATCTTTTCCTTTGTAGCCTTCGCTGGCAGGGACGCCTTCAATCAGAACTTTCTTTCCTTTGGTAAGAAATTCTGCTACTTTGGTACTTTGTCCGTCATTTTTCCACAATACAGCCCGTACCCACTCGGTACGTTCCACCTTGTTTCCCTGTTGGTCTTTGTAGTCCATGGAGACGGCAACATCAAAGTTAATGGCTTTCTTTTTGCCTACTTCTCTGATTTCGGCATCATGTCCGAGTGCCCCGGACAGAATCATTTTTAACATGACAATTTATTTAAGGGTTAATAAAAAATGGGCATAACTTGTCAGCACTATCTGATTGTAAATCTATGAATTAGTTTTTATAATGTCCAGCGTTGGATTGGTTTATTAGTTTTTAGAGCGATAGCTGGCTAAGTCTTGAATTATTGCGTTTAGTTAGAACAATATCAAGCTTGCTTGGATATTGTCGAGCGCAGCAATAATCATGTTAATAATTTTTTTGATTACGTTTTTCTATCAAGACAAAAAAGTAATTCAGGGTTTAAGGGATGAAATCCCTTTGGGAAAATGTTTAGGACACTATTAGTTTTTGATGATTGCTTTGGGGAACGCTCTCTTATTTTAAGATTTTTATCATTTAGAACCCGGTAAATTGGAGTTATCTTTGTGTTGAGTTGTTTTTGAATGAGACAAACTGGTAACTAAAAGTTTTTTATACAAATGAGAACCACTTATTTATTGCTGTTTATTTTGGTTATGGGATTATTCTCATGTACGCTCAAAACCGTCACTGAATCGGATGTGATTTGTGTCGGTGAGGATGTAAAAAGTTCCACTGTTGAAGCTTTAAAAAAGATGTATCCGACTCTTGATTCGCGAATTGAAAGAGGCGTGAACCATGCTGCGTCTCTTTGGCATGAAGAGGATGGGGCTCCAGCTGATTTTAAAGCATTTTGTGAAGAGCGATTTGTGGGTGATGAAAAAGAACGACAGATTTTGTTTGATAAGGTAAGCCGGAATCTGGAAATTCTTAACGGTCATTTTAATATGATTTCCTTGGGACTTCAGGAGCCGTTACATTTAAAATATGGTGAGATTAAACCGATTGATGAGACTTTCGGAGGCTTTAATCCGTCAGCTCACCTTCAGGAGGATCTGTACTCCAGTAAAATAGCCTTCGAGGTTGCACTTAATTTTCCCTTTTATTCGCTTGCCGAAAAACAAAAACATAGTAAAGACTGGACTCGCCAGGATTGGGCTTATGCCAGGATGGGAGATGTATTTACCTCCAGAATTCCGGCTCACCTAAAACAGGAGGTATCCCTGGTTGGTTCCAATTCCGATGTTTATATCAGTCAGTACAATATCTATGCAGGCAATCTGGTGGATGAGGCAGGCAACCGCCCTTTTTCGGAGGATATGGTGTTGCTTTCCCATTGGAATCTTCGGGATGAATTGAAAGCCAATTATCCTCTGGGTATTGTTGGACTGGACAAGCAGAAAATGATTTATGAGGTTATGCAGCGAATCATTTCCCAGTCGATTCCTGAGGATGTCATCAATGATTCCGGGTACCAGTGGAACCCTTACACCAATGAAGTTTTTGCTAATGGTTCCCCGGTAAAATCTGATCCCGAGCCGGATACTCGATATCAGCAGATCATCAATAATTTTAGAGCGCTTAGGGCGATGGATGTTCATACCCCGCTGGATACCTACATCAAGCGAAAGTTTGAGGGGGAAATGGAGATTTCGCAGCCTGAGGTAGAGGCACTTTTTGTGGAATTTCTTGAGTCTGATGTGTTGAAGGAAGTGGGGGGCTTCATTCGTGAGCGGTTAGGACGTCCGCTGGAACCATTTGATATCTGGTACGACGGGTTCAAGGCTCGCAGCAATATCAATGAGGAGGAGTTGACTGCCCAAACACAAAAGTTGTATCCGGACGCAGTTGCTTTGGATAAGGATTTGCCGAACCTGCTTGTTAAACTGGGTTTTTCTGCGGACAAAGCGCGTTCTCTGAGCGATAAAATTACCGTAGATCCGGCGCGGGGTTCGGGACATGCCTGGGGTGCTGCAATGAAAGGGCAGCAGTCACATCTGCGAACCAGAGTACCCGAAAGCGGCATGAACTATAAAGGATATAATATTGCAATACACGAATTTGGACACAATGTGGAGCAGACCATATCTCTGTATGATGTGGACTATTATATGCTGAATGGTGTTCCTAATACAGCATTTACTGAAGCCTTGGCCTTTATTTTTCAGAAACGGGATCTTCAGCTGCTTGGACGATCAGATAAAGGTCCCGGGCAGGAGGCTTTAAAAACGCTTGATGTATTGTGGTCCACCTATGAGATTATGGGCGTTTCTTTGCTCGATATGAGAGTGTGGAAATGGTTGTATGCACATCCTGATGCCACAGCAACAGAGCTGAAGGAAGCTGTAATTGCTCTTGCCAAAGATATCTGGAACAACTATTATGCTCCGGTTTACGGGATGGAGGATGAGCCTGTTTTGGCAATTTACAGTCATATGGTAAGTTATCCTTTGTACTTATCAGCTTATGCTTATGGTAACATCATTGAGTTTCAACTGGAGCAGCATCTGGCTGAACGTGATTTTTCCGGGGAGGTTCAGCGAATTTTCCGTCAGGGACGCCTGACACCCGATCAATGGATGATGGAAGCAGTAGGCAGTCCAATCGATGTCCAGCCTATGCTGGATGCGGCTAAAGAGGCATTAGAGAAGATTTGACGGAGCAATTTTTTTATTTCAGACCGCATACTTCGTGTGAAGATGCGGTTTTTTTTTGTAGCAGTTTGCTGGAAGCTTATTCAGGGAAATACGTTTATCAATTAAAAACGGACGTCTGTGGTTTTGGGGTTGACAAAAGGACGCACCGGGGATATATTCGCTTGAATTAGAAAATATAACCAAAAGTTGAGCCATGAAGAATATTGTGAATTTTTCTATTTTGTTGTTCTTGTTGATGCTCCCGATTAAACTTTCAAGTCAGGGCTTCCTTGAAAGGGTTGCCAAAAAAGCATCAGACAAGATTGAGCAGAAGGCAGAAGAACGCGCCGAAAAGAAAATCGATGAGAAGATCGATGAAGGCCTGGACAGTATTGAGTCGTCCATGGAGGATGAAGAGGAAAAGGAGAAGGAGATTTCATCCGAATCCCGGTCTGATAGACGCATGAGTGCTTTGATGAAAAAGATGGGGGTTTCGGGAGAACCTGTTCCTGTAGCAGACCAGTATGAGTTTTCTTCCAAAATGAGTATGCACTTTAAGAACCTCGATAGCCAGGGGAATGTGCAGGATGAAGGTGATGTAGTGACTTATCTGTCTCCCGAAGAAAAAAACTTTGCCTATGAGTTTATTTCCGGTAGTCCCTCCAATAGGGAAGGTCCTCAAAAAGGGGTGTTTATCATGGATTATGCCAACGGTGCTACCATCATTTTGTCGGATGAGGATGGTGAAAAAACGGGGGTGGTCTATGGTCTTAAGTTTTTTGATGAAGCCATTGAAGATGATGATGATCTTTATGAGGATGAGGCTGGCGATGACATGGATTTTGAGAATCCGAATTACAAGAAAACAGGAAGAGCCAAGACGATTGCCGGATACAAGTGTGAAGAGTACGTTTTTGACAACGAAGAAGAAATGGGGTCTTTCTGGGTTACAAAAGAGGCAGACTGGAAAGCCAGAGATACTTTTTCAACAATATTCAGGGCAGGACTTTATTCACACGGTATTTACAAAGGGATGCTGATGGAAAGTGAGAGCACCGATAAGGAAACAGGTGAGAAAAGCATGATGCAGGTTACGGAGTTTGATGATGACGTGTCTGTACATTTTAAACCCGGGGACTATGAATTGACCAATCTCGGTTCTGTTGATTTCAACAAGATGGAAAGAAGTGAAGAGGAATAAGGTTCCTGATCAGCTACGGGGCTGCCGGGTACCAATTTCGTGACACAAAGACAACTCATAATAAAGTCATATTAAACTCAATTTCGACTGAGTTTAATATGACTTTAATGCCACTTTAGAATGACTTTGCAGTGGAGATGGTACTTTCCTTTTTTGGGGAACAGATAGAAAACAGACCTTCACCCTGTGTGAGATCCACTTTTTATTTCGCGGGTTTCACTCCTTCGCTGGTCATCTGAACTCTTTTGAGCGTTCCATCCGGATTGTAGTGCAGGTAATCGATGCAGACCGAACGTCTGAAACTTCCCCCTTGTGTTGGAATACCTCCATTGTGATAGATGAAATAATCTTTCCCCTTGTATTCCAGAATAGCCTGGTGATTTGTGTTGCAATTGCCGGCAATCTCATTCAGGATTCCTTTGAATTCCCAGGGACCTTCAATGCTTTTACTCATGGCATAGGCTGTTTTCTCGGGAAATTCATAGGCATAAGTCAGATAGTAATAATCTCCTTTTTTGTGGATAAAAGGTGCTTCCGTAAAATTGGATAAACCTTCAATTTCCATAATTGGGCTGTCCAATTCAATCATGTTGTCCTTGAGTTTTGCATAATAGCATTTGGAGTTGCCCCAGAAAAGCCATGGCGTACCATCGTCATCAATGTAAACTGTCGGGTCAATGTCGTCCCAGTCAATATCAATGTCAGTAGTCATGTTATTGGTGATCAGAGCAGCACCTATGGCATCTTTGAAAGGGCCGACGGGAGAATCAGCAACAGCTACCCCAATAGCCTTTCCTGCTTTTCCATCTACATCTTTGTGATGAACAGTGACATACCAATAAAATTTTCCGTCTTTTTCAATAACTTCTGCAGCCCAGGCATCTCCTCTGGCCCATTCAAATTCTGTAACTGGGAAATTTCCCTCTTCTCGCCAGTTGACCATATCGGTGGATGAGTAGATGAGCCATTCGTTAAGATTATAGAAGTGAAAGTCGTGCGCGGCTTCATCATGTCCTGCATAAAGGTAAACGGTGTCATTGTGTACGATGGCTGCAGGATCTGCAGTGTATTTTTCCGTGATTACAGGGTTTTGCGAACTTGTATGCAAGCTAAAACCCAAAATGGCTGTTAAAATCAGGAATGTGTTTTTAATCTTTTGTTTTGCTTTCATGGTTCATTCTTTTCGGTTTCTTGTACAAGATTAGAAAAAAATGACACGCCATTTTCGGTGGTGTTGCAGAAATACCATTTTGTCCTCCTGAAATCACTATTTTTACCAGTGATGTGGTGGCGTTAAGCAGTAAAAAAGGAATTGAAACGAAGTATTCAGTATCATCGATTTATACTGCCCCGGGAAAAAGAAAACCAGATGCCTGCAACTGCGATCAGTGCAAAAGTGATAAAGCCGTAGTGCATGGCTGTTAGAAATGTTTTGTTTTCTATAATATCCACGGCCTGACCGCTGAAGAGAAGGGCAAAAAAGAATGTGGCAATAGTCATGCTCGTAATCTGTCCTACTACCCGCATGGTTGCAGCGGTCCCCGATGCCAGACCATATTTTGTTTTATCTACCGAACTCATGATGGTATTCATGTTGGGAGAGGAAAAGAGAGCAAAACCAAGTCCTACCCAAATCAGCAGTACAATAATTCCCCATAGTGGTGTGTTTTCATTCAGGAAGGCAAAGGCTGCAAGGCCAAGCATACACATGGTCATCCCGACTGTGGCCAGGTAGCGGGGTTGAATCTTATCTGAATAGCGTCCTGCAATTGGAGAAAATATGGCCATCATGATGGGTTGGGCTACCAGTATTGTTCCTGCATCGCGGGGACTTAATCCCTGTATTTTTTGAAGATAAAGGCTGAGCAGGAAAACAATGGCGAAAGTAGCGCTGTAGTTGATGAGTGCTGCAAGGTTGGAAAACGCAAACAGTCTGTTTTTGGTAAACAGATCGGTCTGAATTACCGGGTTTGCAGAGCGGGACTCTATTCTCCAAAAAATAATTAGTGCAATAACTCCTGTTGTCATCAGTAACCAACCGGTGGTTTCAGGGATGATGGAGGAGCCATAAACCAATGATATCAATCCCGCGATGTAAAAAATAAGTCCTTTCAGATTAATTTTTTTAGGTTGAGAATCTTGCGGCATATCATCTTTTCCCAAAAAAATCCAGGTGACAGACACAACCAGGATTCCTATAATAAAGGATGTGTAGAAAATTGACCGCCAGCCGAGCGATTGGGTTAAAAGTCCTCCGGCAAACGGGCCAAAGGCCAGTCCCAGATAAACAGCTGAAGTGGATATTCCCAGAACGCGCCCGCGTTGATGTATCGGAAATCCTGACACTAAAATGGCGGGACCGGTTGTGCTGGATAGTGCGGCCCCGGCTCCCTGCATCAGTCTGAAAATGATGAGCCAGAGTCCGGATGGTGCCATTGCACAAAGCAAAGAAGAAATGGTAAAAAGAAGTACCCCGGCTTTGAAGATTCTTCGGATTCCGGTTAAATCTCCCCAGCGTCCCACCGGAAGCAGCATGATAGCCATTGCCAGAAGAAAAGCTGTAATCACCCAACTGAGGGTCACGGCATCCAGTCCGAAACTTTTTTCTATGGCAGGCAAAGCAATATTTATTGAGGAGATTAAAAAAGTCCCCATAAAAGAGGTGATGGCAACGATGGCCAATATGGAAAATTGTTTGCGTGTCCAGGTCATAAAAAAGATGATTGTTCCTGACAAATATAGGAACAATCATCTTAAATTAAAGAAATTGGCTTTTTGGTCTGGTTATGGTTTACCAGTAAAACAGGGTTCCATCGGCTTTGCGATTGACGGGCAGACTTGCCGGGTCGTATGGGAATTTTTCTGCCGCCTTTTCGTCCATGTCCACTCCAATTCCGGGCGTGTCATCAATGTACATGAATCCGTCTTCAAACTTGTAGTTGGTTTTGAAAACTTCATTAACAATCTCTTCATGTGGCATGTACTCCTGGATACCAAAGTTGTTGATGGCAAAATCGAAGTGTAACGCTGCCGCCATGTTTATCGGAGACAAATCGGTGGCTCCGTGAAATCCGGTCTGAACATGATAGATGGATGCAAAGGCCGCAACCTTTTGAAGATGTGTGATTCCTCCTCCATGCACGATTGGCATTCGCACAAAGTCAATGAGCTGCTTGGAAATGAGGGTTGTGTAATCATATACAGAGTTAAAAACTTCTCCTATGGCTATCGGAGTGGTGGTGTGCTGTCGCACAATCTGCAATCCTTCCTGTAGTTCTCCGGTAACAGCATCCTCCATCCAGTAGAGGTGAAAGGGCTCTAACTCTTTTCCCAAACGTCCCGCCTCGATCGGTGTGAGCCTGTGGTGTACGTCATGCAGTAGAAGGGGGTCTTCTCCAAAATGCTCCCTTACCTTGCTAAACAGTTTAGGTGCCCAGTTTAGATATTTGTGGGTGTCCCAAAAATCTTCTTTGGCCAGTCCTTTCCCTGCAGGTTCATACTTTTCGCCTTTTTTGGCTACCCCATAGGTGTGATCCAATCCGGGAATACCAGATTGAACACGAATGGCTTTAAACCCCTGATCAATTTCATGGGCTACACTTTCCAGTGCATGATCCAGGTCAACTCCATTGGCATGGGCATATACCATTACCCGGTCGCGGCTTTTTCCTCCCAGCAGATTGTAAAGGGGGGTGTTGAGCATTTTCCCTTTGATGTCCCATAGTGCCATGTCGATAGCTGAAATGGCCGTCATGGTTACCGCACCACGCTTCCAATAAACACCGCGGTAGAAATAATGCCAGATGTCCTCGATGTTACGGGGATCTTTGCCAATCAGTGCCGGAATACAGTATTCTTTCAGATAGGTGGCTACTGCAAGTTCCCGCCCGTTGAGCGTGGCATCCCCAAGACCATAAACCCCCTGGTCTGTATATATTTTTAAAGTGACGAAGTTCCTTCCGGGGGAACAAACAATCACTTTTGCATCAGTAATTTTCATGATACGTTTGTTTTTGATGGTTTGTCATCAGCAGACAGGATTAAAATCCAATAGAGTTTCCTCCGTCAACCGGCAGGACTGCACCTGTGATGTAGCTGGCTGCATCCGAAACCATGAAAAGGGCTGCAGATCCAACCTCTTCTGGGTTTCCCATCCGCCCCATTGGGGTTCGTGAAAATACTTTTTGCTTTCTTTCGGGGTCGCTGTCCAGTGCTTTTCCCGACATCTTGGAGTAAATAAACCCTGGGGCAATAGCGTTTACTCGAATTCCCTTTGGAGACCACTCTACAGCCATGGCTCTGGTCATTCCTTCAACTGCAGTTTTTGCAGCAGTGTAGGCAATAACCTGCGGAATTCCATAGATGGCTGCCATTGAGCTGATATTCAGGATGGCTCCTGATTCATGCTTGATCATTTTACGTGCAACCTCTCTGGAAAGAGAGAAGATTACATTTTGGTTGATTTCAATAACTCTTTTGAACTCTTCATCGGTAACGTCCAGTGCAAATTTTTTGAGATGGATGCCGGCGTTGTTGACCAAAATGTCCAGTTGTCCATATTTTTCTTCCAAAGAGTTTACCAAAGCAGGAATTTTGTCCAACTCTGCCAGGTTGAATAGTTCATAACCGCATTTGTCTCCAAATTCACTTTTTGCAGCATCCAGATTTTCCTGACTCAAATCAATGATGATGGTGAAAATGCCTGCATCTACAAAGGTCTTGGTGATTGCTTTTCCCAAACCGGTTGTTCCGCCGGTGACGATTGCTGTTTTTTGTTTTGTCATAACTATGCTGTTTTAAATGTTTAATTCTTTGATTGTTAGTTGTTTGGTTAGAGTTTATTCGGGGTTAGAGTGTTGATGATCCCGGGATTAGGGTGAAGTCTAACTCCTCTCGTTTCGGGCTTTTGTTCTTGTTTTTAATCAAATCAACAATGGTTGTTACTGCTCTTTCGCCCATGGCTGTTCCCGGATATTGGACCGTGGTAAGCTGTGGGGTAAACAAAGAGGCAAAGGGATCATTGTTAAAACCGGATATCTGAATTTGATCCGGAATCTCTATGTCGTGTTTTTGCAGATGATTGATTATTGCAATGGCACAAGTGTCATTGGCTACAAAAATTCCATCGGGCAGGGTTTTCATTCTAAGTATTTTTTCAGCAGCCCTGATTCCGTCTTCAACCCCCAGATTTGTTTGCCAGATATGGTCGGGTAAAATTGAAATGCTAAACTCTTTGAGCGCACTCCTAAAACCATCAAGTCTTTCTTTGTAAACCCTGAGGTTCGTGTTCCCGGTTACATGGAGTAATTGCCGGGCACCTTTCTCCAGCATGATTTTGGTTAATTCATAGCCTGCACGTTGATTGTTGATTGTTACACTGCTGAATGGATGTGGATCCAGCGGCACCCGGTCGAAAAAGAGAACCGGAATGTTTTTTGTCAGAAAGGGTGCAAAATGTTCCGTGTGACCTCTTTCGGCAGATGTGGAAACCAACAGACCATCTACGCGGTGGTTGAAGAGCAGACGTGCACACTCTTTTTCTTTTTCGTCGGTCTCGAAAGATTGCATTATGATAAGATGGTAGCCTAATTCTACGGCCGATTTCTCCATTCCTGCAAGGACTGTTGACATGAAATTACTGTCCAGCCGCGGAACGATTACCCCTAACGTGAAGCTTCTGCTGGTGCGAAGGCTGCTTGCAAGTGCATTTGATCGATAACCCATCTTTTGCGCTGTTTCCTGTATCTTTTTACAGGTTTTTTTGCTGATGGAAGGATGGTTCTTTAAACCCCGGCTCACGGTGGCAGGCGAAACTTGCAGTGCTTGTGCTATATCGTATATGGTGACTTCTTTTTTTTGCATTTTCCTAAAACTCTGAGATGCAAATGTAAGAATAAGGATTCATTTTGTGCAATCGATTGCGTAAAATAAAATATTTTTTAACTTTGTGCAGAATCCGGCAAAAGAATAGTAACTTAGAATCAGTTCGCTGCTGAAAAATCGTCCGCTGATGAGGTGTAAAAAGTTGTTTATTAATTTTTTGTTGTTGTCCTTCATTGTTCCCATCACAACAGAAGGACGCTCCTATTGGAGTTCAGAGCTTTATTTTCGCGATATACCTGTCGATCAGGGCTTGTCTCAATCTTCTGTCTATTGCATGCATCAGGATGACAAAGGATTTATCTGGATCGGGACCAAAGATGGTCTGAATCGATATGATGGATATGAATTTCTTTCCTATAAATACACCCAAAGCAACCCCGGATCGCTCTCCAATAATGAAATAATATGTCTCGAAAATGATCAAAATAAGTATTTGTGGATCGGTACCAGAAGTGGTGGAATCAACAGGTTGAATTTTGCTACCGGGGATATTGACCGATTCAATACGCTGACCTATGATGACCTTGTTCAGGATTTGGAAACTGACAGCTTGAATAATTTGTGGGCAGGCACATCTGAAGGACTATTGTTATTCTCTGCTGATGAGACAGGTGAGAGGAATATGATTCGAAATGTTTCTGAAACTGCAAGATACTTCAACTCTCAGGGGAAAATATTTGAACCGGGCAGGAAAAATATTTCCATTACGGTGATTAAAGAAATACGTAAAGGGCTTTTGTTTGTCGGTTGTGAAGAAGGATTGTTTCGGTATGATGTTGAGAAGAATGAGTTTACCTCCATTTCTAAACAGACTCTCGGAGTAACGGTTTTCACATCTGTTGTTGTCGATAAAGAAGGTGCTGTGTGGGCCGGATCCTATGAGGGTTTATTTAAAATACCTGCTGCTTCCATTGGGGAACAGGAAGCCGGACTTGCCCATTTCCATTCCGGAGCATCTGCTGCCGACCGAAGACTTGAAGTTGACTGGGTAGAGGACCTTGCCTTTGATCATCTGGGGAATTTGTGGGTTGGATCCAGAGGAGGGGGGCTTTTTAAAATTTCCAACGACCGGGTAGTTGCTCAATATAAATATTCCCGAGCCAACAAGGCTTCATTGCCCGATGATCTGATTAACTCTTTGATGATTGACCGAACCGGAATTCTCTGGATTGGTACGGAAAGCAGAGGACTGGCTTATTCGGATCTTTATTCGGGTGGATTTCACGTTATTCGTCCGGGAATTTCTCCGGAAAGAGGCCTTAGTGACAATCTGGTCACTGCTTTGACAGGAAAAGATAGCCGTCTCTGGGTGGGGACGGCCGCAGCAGGAATAGATGTTTTTTCCAACCGGAATGTGGAGATATCCAAATTAAATACCATTCCTCGTGTATATGTGGATAATGAGATGTTTACTAAGGAGATTATGGCTTTGCTAATTGATAGCGAGGACCAGTTGTGGATCGGTTCTGCATCCAACAGAGTTAGTGTTTACAATCGTTCGGGAGAGTTTCGAAGCTACATGGTCAACGGATTTGTTTTTTCATTGTACGAAGATTCGAACGATAGAATTTGGTTTGGTACCTGGGGACGTGGTTTGGGCTTTATTGATAAGAAAACCGACCAGGTGGAGGATTATTATGGTACCGTTGCCAACTCTTTGGGGTTGAGTAGTGATAAAGTGTTGAGTATTTTTGAAGATTCACGTGGTCTTCTTTGGATAGGTACAAAAGGAGGAGGCATTAACGTATGTAATAAAGAAAAAGTGGTTTCGCGAACAGGGGAGTTTGTGGCCTACAAGAATATTACCGGTGATACACTTAGTTTGAGCTATAATGATGTTTACGATATACTGGAAGATCAGAACGGAGATATATGGCTGGCTTCCGGAAGTGGTTTGAATAAGGTGTTGTATGATGAATCAAGAGGACTTAAGACCTCCGCTGAAAACGGACAGTTGTCATTCCGGTCCTACACAGAGCGAGACGGTTTGGCCGGAGGGCTGGTGCTTTTTATTGAAGAGGACAGCAATGGGCGTTTATGGTTAGGGACCAAT
Organism: Marinilabilia salmonicolor; assembly: GCF_003003035.1. Taxonomy (GTDB): domain Bacteria; phylum Bacteroidota; class Bacteroidia; order Bacteroidales; family Marinilabiliaceae; genus Marinilabilia; species Marinilabilia salmonicolor_A. The sequence continues at coordinate 177,886 of NZ_PVTS01000001.1, forward strand.
AAAGGAATTTCCAGGTTTGAGCCACAAAGCAGGGTATTTACCAATTACGGGGTAAATAATGGATTGCCTTCTGGGGAGTTTCATGCCAATGCCTCTTACAAGGATCGGAATTCGGGAGTGATGTATTTCGGAGGTGTGGACGGAGTTACTGTTTTTCATCCGGACAGTATGCAATCCAATCCATTCCCTCCTAAACCACAACTTACCGGCTTGCGTTTGCATAACAATCCGGTCTTTCCTGATGAAAAGGTGAACGGGAGAATTATTTTGGATAAAAATATAACGTACTCTGATCATCTGACACTGTCTCATAGTAATAATGAGGTCACTTTTGAGTTTTCAGCACTTCACTATTCCAATCCGGGAGATATAAAATATGCTTTTCGTCTTCAGGGATTTAATGAATCCTGGCAGGAGACTACCAGTGAAAACCGTCGGGCTACCTATACCAATCTCCACGAGGGAGATTACGTCTTTGAAGTGAAAGCCACCGATAGTTCCGGAGAGTGGTTTTCGGAGACAGCAACCATGCTTGTGACAATCAATCCTCCGTTGTGGCGAACCGGCTGGGCCTATTTTATTTACATTGCCCTGGCTGTTTTCTTATTGTTTACCTTCAGAAAGTACTCTCTTATTGGTGCCAAGCAAAAGAACAATTTAATTATTGAGAGCATTCAGCACCGAAAAGACAAAGAACTGACTGATGCAAAAATGCGCTTTTTCACCAATATATCGCATGAAATCCGTACCCCGCTGACATTGATACATGCTCCCCTTCAGGAAATATTGAATCGTAGCGATCTGAACCGGGAGGTTTATAATACACTTTCCATTATGCACCGGAATGTAAAACGGCTGTTGAATATGGTAAATCAGCTGCTGGAATTTCGAAAGATTGATACCGGGCATTCTGAGGTCAATCCTGTTACATTCAATTTATTGGTTTTGTGTCAGGATACTTTGGCTGCTTTTCATTCTCTGGCCGATCAGAAGGATATTGAAGTAGGTGTGGAGGCACCTGAAGAGATCTGGATAACATCCGATGAAAAAATGATTTCCACCGCATTATATAATTTGTTATCCAATGCCCTGAAGTTTACTCCTTCCGGGGGGAAGGTCTCGCTCCAACTTGAATATTTCAATGATGGGGGATCTTCTTCGGAGCGAAAGATTATTGTTCGTGTTTGCGATTCCGGGCCCGGAATTCCTGAGCATTTGCTAGAGAAGGTCTTTGAACGGTTTAGTCAGGTTAAGACAGGCAAGCATTCACATCTGGGAGGTTCAGGCATCGGACTTTCCATCGTTAAGGAGTTTGTGGCGCTTAATCGGGGAGAGGTAAAGGCCTACAATAGGGAAGAAGGGGGTTGTTGTTTCGAAATGATATTGCCGGAGCTTGCCGAGAAAGTTGGAGGTGCCGCGATGGAAGAATCGATTTCAGATGGTGTTGAACCCGGAAATGATAACGTATTTGTGGTGGAGACCTTTTCTGAGAATGAGCATCTGTACGATGATGAGACTGCAAAACCGGGAATGTGTATTGTGGAAGATGACCATGAACTTGCCAACTGGCTGGCGCGGGTATTTGAAACGGAGTTTAATGTTGCTGTTTTCTATGATGGTAAGGAGGCTTTTCCCGGGATATTGGCTAAAATGCCGGATATCATTATTTGTGATGTAATGCTTCCCGGGATGTTGGGTACCGAGCTCACCGAAACGTTGAAAAAGCGCTTTGAGACCAGCCATATTCCCGTTATTCTGCTGACCGCAAAGACGGGTGATGATAGTATGTTGGAGGGGTTAAAAACCGGGGCTGACAGTTACATTACCAAACCTTTTAATATTAATATTCTCAAAGCCCAGGTTGGTTCGCTGGTTAAGTCAAGAATGGCGTTTAAACAAAACTTTGCAGGTAAGCTGTCGTTGGAACCCTCCGAGGAGACTATTACTCCTGCGGATGAAAAATTCCTTACAAAACTGATGGAGGTGACCGAAAATAAAATGGGTGACCCTTCATTTGATGTGTCGGTTTTGGTTGATGAAATGCATATGAGCCATTCGATTATTCTTAAGAAAGTTAAATCCATGACCGGACTTTCACTTGTTGAGTTTATTCGTTCAATGAGAATTAAACGGGCTGCTCAGATATTCAGGCAGGATAAGCTTTCTGTATCCGAAGTGAGTTTTATGGTAGGGTTTTCAGATCCCAAATATTTTAGTAAATGTTTTTCCAAACAAATTGGTAAGAAACCAACTGAGTATATTAAGGATCATCATTTATAAATGTTGGGGCGGCTTGAATGAGTAACTTCTTATTGTTACTTAAAACCCCCGGCTTTTACGATTATATTTTTGATGTTTGGTGGCCTGAAAGCTGTTTTTCGCTTTGAGACATTTCCAGTGTCTGATTTTGATATTCCTTTTTGTAAAATAATTCTTCTTTTTTTTTGCTTTTTTATGGGATGCTCTAATCGGATTTTAAATTTATCCCCTTCTTTTGCCTTTTATTTCCACTTAACGAGAGAAAATTACACCTTTTTAATGAAAAATTCCACTTTTATAGACCTCTTATGCTGTATATTCGTAATGTTAAAAAAAGTTTAAAAACAAATCAAAAACCTTATTGCTTATGAAAAATTATCCCTTAGTGTATGTGGAAATTTTAAATTGTTTAAAAAAGGAGTAGTTTTTTTACAAAGAGCGCGGAACAGCACAGAACAAGAGAGCGTTTTCTTTCAACTTAAGTATGGAGATTGCTTTTCAATTTCCTAACCAGAAAAAAAATTTCAAATGAGAAAAACTGATTTATTTTTAAAAAGGACATTATTTGCATTGTTCTTTTTATTATCTGTTTCTTTTGCTGCATTTTCACAGAATGTGAGGGTAACGGGGCAGGTTACAGATAATATGGGACCACTTCCGGGAGTGAATATAATGATTGTGGGAACTTCGCAGGGAACCATTACCGATGTAGATGGAAACTACAGTATAGAAGTTCCTGCAGATGGAGAGTTGAGATTTAACTTTATTGGATTTGAATCACAGGTGATCCCTGTTGACGGACGCACTGAAATCAATGTGCAGATGCAGGAAGATGTGCAGGCACTTGATGAGGTTGTAGTTGTTGGTTATGGACAGATGAAGCGTAGCGACCTTACAGGTTCTGTTGTGTCAGTTTCCAATGAATCGATTGAAGAAACCGTATCAACCTCTGTTGATCAGGTATTGCAAGGTCGTGCAGCCGGTGTTCAGGTGATGCAAAACTCAGGTACTCCGGGAGGTGGCTCTTCTATCCGGATTCGTGGTATCAATTCATTGACATCCTCTACTGAACCTATCTTTGTTATTGACGGAGTTATTATTGACGGAAATACCGGAAATAATAGTGAAAACGTTTTGACATCCATTAACCCCAATGATATCGTTTCCATGGATATTCTGAAGGATGCCTCAGCAACAGCTATATATGGTTCGCGGGCAGCCAATGGGGTTGTGATCATCAATACCAGACAAGGTGAAAAAGGAAAAAGTCTGGTTTCTTACAGTGGTCATTATGGAATTCAGGAAATGGCCACAAAGCTTGACCTTCTCAATCTGCAACAGTATGCTATTCACAAAAACAATCGTGCTGATGCAGGTATCGTTACCCGGGATAATTATTTTATCCGTCCCGACTTGTTGGGAGAAGGAACCGATTGGCAGGATGAGTTGTTTTCACAAGCAAGCATTCAGAGTCACAACCTTTCTGTAAGTGGAGGAGGAGAGAATAACACCTATGCACTTGCTGCCGGATTTCTTGATCAGGAAGGTATTGCCATCGGGTCCGGATTTACCAGGTATAATTTGCGTGGTAATTTCCAGTCTGATGTTAATGAGTGGTTTCGTGCCGGTGTCAATTTTGCACTGAATAATTCAGAACAGCAGGTGACTGTTGAGGATGCAAATCTGATTAAAGTGGCGATGAAGCAAACGCCTAACGTGGCTGTGCGCAATGCTGATGGAACATTTGACGGTCCGGATACAGATATGTATGTGCAAACCAACCCTGTGGGGCTGGCAATGCTTCGTGAAAATGAGAACGAAAAGACCGGTATTCGTAGTAATGTTTTCGGTGAGATTAAGTTTATGGATGGTCTTACTTTCAAGACAGAATTTGCAAGTGATCTCGGAATGACCAATACCTATCGCTTCAATCCTTCCTACTCTTTTGGAGCCATAACAAATGAGGTTATTGAGTCAACGAGAACCAAATCGTACAGTAAGTTCTATTCATGGAACAACCTGGTAACCTTTAATCGCACTTTTGCAGAAGTGCATGCTGTTAATGTGATGCTGGGACATGAAATGCAAAAATCTCACTGGGAGTATTTGTCCGGATACCGAAGCGGTTTCGTGAGCAATGTGGGACACGATCTGAATTTGGGAGACGGAACAACAGCCAATGCAGGTGGTAGTTCCGGAGGAAGCTCTATTATGTCTTACTTCGGGCGTGCTTTTTATTCGTTTAACGATAAGTATCAGTTAACTGCTACCTTGCGTTATGATGGATCTTCCAAATTTGCTGAAGGCAACAAATGGGGGCTTTTCCCGTCTGCTGCTTTTGGATGGAAGGTTTCCAATGAACCCTTTATGAGCGGAATTTCTTCCATCAATAATCTTAAGCTTCGACTGGGTTACGGTGCTGTGGGTAACGAAAATGTCGGATCCGATTACGCTTATACTTCGGTACTAGCACCTGTAACTACCGTTTTTGGAACCGGCCTAATCAGCGAAAATATGGCCAATCCCGATCTGAAATGGGAGACCACTTATTCCGCGAACATTGGATTAGACCTGAATATGTTTAATAACCGCATCCAGTTTATCGGAGATGTGTATTACAAGGAAACTCAGGATCTTTTGCTGAATGTTCCCCTTCCTGCCTATATGGGAAGTGAAGGACAAGGTTCTGTAACACCTCCTTTTGCCAATGTTGGTTCATTGGAAAATAAAGGTTTGGAAGCAACGCTCTCGACCATAAATATCGACCGTGGGGATTTCTTCTGGAAAACCAATCTGGTTTTTACGCTTAACAGAAGTAAAGTGTTGAGTATGGATACCGAGTCCAGTACCATTGATAAAACCATTCAGGAAGGTTCCGAAACAACCATTGTTACCAGAACCGCCGTGGATCAGCCCATCGGTCAGTTTTACGGATATAAGGTTATTGGCCGGTTCAATGAAGCTACCGATTTTTACTATAAAGATGGTGCCGGAAATATTCAGGAAGTTGCACGTCCCGAAGGACTTGATATAAGCGAAACCGGTGTTTGGATTGGCGATTACATTTTCAAGGATATCAACGGAGATGGTGTAATCAACGAATCAGACCGTACTTATATTGGAAATCCTGAGCCTAAATTTACTTTTGGTATTGGAAATACCTTTTCATATAAAGGTTTTGATTTGAATATCTTCCTCAACGGATTCTATGGCAATGATGTGATTAATTATCAGAAACGTTGGCTGGAAAATCCCAGGGAAAATCACAACCTCTATACTTCTGCATTGGATTATGCCCGCGTTGAGCAGATAGATCCCGACGGTCCGGTGGACATCCGAAATACACATATTACCGGTGGTGATCCGATGATGCCCCGACTGGCCGCCTCTTCATCCAATGCCAACAACCGTTTGAGCGACCGCTTTGTGGAAGATGGTTCATTTATCAGGATTCAGGATGTTTCATTGAGTTACTCACTCCCTAAAGACTGGATTTCTTCTGTTGGCGTTGATGTTGTGAAGGTGTATGCCAAAGTGAAGAATGCTTACACATTTACAAAGTACTCCGGATATGATCCTGAGGTTGGTTCTTACAACCAGGATGCTTTGATGACAGGTATAGATAACGGACGTTATCCTTCACCCAGAATCTATACATTCGGTGTAAATATTTCGTTTTAATCCTGTAAATGTAAAGAACAATGAAAATAAAAAAGATATTAACAATAATAGCCTTTGCCGGCCTTGGGATTACCTCTTGTGATGACGGATTTTTGGAGGTACAACCCAATGATACTATTACATTGGACAACTTTTTTGCCAGTGAAAACGACCTCAAAGCTGCAACTGCCGGATTGTACGGAAAAGTGTGGTTCGATTTTAACGATAAATTTTACTATGCACTCGGAGACGGAAGAGCAAACAATATTTTTGCTCCCTATTCAGATTATGTTTATCCATTTACCAATTTTACAGAGACGTCTCTTACAGGCCCGCTGGTTTCGGCATGGGGCTCATTCTATAATGTAATTGGACAGGCCAATAATACCATTAATAATATTGAGGCCAATGCTACCAATGTTTCTGAAGAAGCAAAAAATGAAGCGATTGCTGAAGCCCGGTTTATGAGAGGTACTGCCTATTGGTATCTTGCCTCATTGTGGGGAAATGTGCCCATTATCACTGATAATGCTGCAATAGTGAATAATCCGATTATTCCTACCAATCCGCGTAATGATGTATTTGAGTTTGCCATCCGTGATCTGGAATTTGCAGCAACTCATTTGCCACTGGAAGCAACTCAGAACGGAAGATTGAATCAATGGAGCGCCTACGGTATGCTGGCAAGGGTTTATCTTTCTTACGCCGGCTTGCACAATATCGATGACCGCAATGGTGGACTACGTGATCCGGAGTATCTTGAGTTGGCCAGAAAAGCTGCAGAGAAAGTTTGTACAGAAAGCGGCCTTGAGTTAAACGATGACTATGCCGAGCTCTTTACCATTGACGGAAACAATGATCCGGAATCACTTTTTGCGTTGCAATGGGTTGGAGGAACTACCGAATATGGTATTACCAATACCCAGCAGGCTTATTTTGCCTGGAATTCCGAAATTACCGGTGATGATGCTGCATGGGGTTACTATACTTTTGCCTCCTGGGACATGATCAGAGAATATGATTCCGATGAAACGGTTCGTCTTCATTCTACATTTGCCACTTATGGTGCCGAATATCCGGAAATCAATCAGGCTGCCGGGGGATATCTGTATGAAGAGACTGATCGTGCCAATATTAAAAAAGGGGTGGTTGGTTCTACAAAAGATACCGAAGGTGTGGCTGTTAGAATGAACTCCGGGTTAACTACAAAAATGCTTCGTTTGGCAGAAGTTTACCTGATTTATGCTGAGGCAATCCTGGGCAACAATCCATCAACAACGGATGCCACCGCTCTTGAATACTTTAATAAAGTTCGTGAACGCGCCGGAATGCCAAGTAAGTCAGAAATTACTTATGAGGATATTCGTTACGAACGTCGCATTGAGCTGGCTATGGAAGGCCAATACTGGTACGACTTGGTTCGCCGTTCATACTATCGTCAGCAGGAAGTGCTCAATTATGTGAATGATGCTCAGGATCGTGCTGTTCAGTATGAGTATGATGAAGCAACAGGCACTTATATTGAAGGCGATGAAAATACTGCTCAGCAGGTTGCCACAGCCACCGCAGAGGATTTGTTACTGCCTTATCCTGAATCAGAACTGGTGCAAAACCCACTGCTGAGAGAGGAGCCTGTGAATTATGAGTTTACAGAAGAGAGAGTAAACTTATTCCAGTAAATATTGAGATTCCCGGACTTTTTTATAAACGAAGGTCTAAAAATTAAATAATACAGAATATGAAACGAGCATGGCAGGGAAATTACAAATCTATTTATGTTTATTCTGCATGCAAGTTCCATGTGACCATAACAAATAAATTATAATCACATGAAAAAAACAATTAATATATGGCTCTTGCTGGGATTTCTGATCTCTTCATTTGCATTCTTTGGATGTGAAGATGATGACAATCCGGCAGATAGTACCCCCATCTCGGTAAAAGCAGTTTACCTTCAGGATGTTGATTCAGATGTGCCTGACCGTCAGGTCGATTTTGCCCGGCTTGGGCAGGTGCTGCGTATTGAAGGTTCCGGTTTTAACGGAGTCCGTAGGGTGTTCGTAAATGGGTACAATACCTATTTTAATCCGGTTTACGTGAGCGACAACAATATGCTCATCCAGTTAAGTGGAGAGACCCCTATTATTGAAGCAGAGGAAGAGGTGAGAAATACCATACGTTTTGTGAAAACAGGAACTGAACTTGTTTATGATTTCGATATTCGTGCCTCCTCTCCTGTTGTTTCCAGAATCTCACACACCTTACCTCAGGCCGGTGAGTCCATTGTAATTTATGGTAGTGGACTTACCGAGATTCATAAAGTTGTTTTCCCCGGAGATGTGGAAGTTACAGAGGGAATTACTTCTGATGAAGAAGGGGAGTATGCTATTGTGACTGTTCCTGATGGTCTTACCGAAGGTGGTTCCATCTTTGTAGAAGGATCAAATGGTGGCGCCTATTCTCCTGCCTACTTTAATTTTAAAGAAGGTGTTATTCTTGATTTCGATGGAAACGGACAACAGGGATTTTGGAGCTGGTCTGAGGATGGTAGCATGATTAATGATGAGGATTTGAAATCTGAAGTTATTGGTCAGGGAAATCTTTCTCAGGGCACTTATGTTCCTCATCGTCCCGATCGTATTGCTTCTTTCCCAATCAATAGCAGTCGAAATACGGAGGTGTGGACGGCCGGAAACGATGTGGATGACTGGAGAGGTCAGCTTACTCCGTACATCCCTGCAAATACTCCGGTAAACCAGGTGGCGTTCCAGTTCGACATTTTCGTGCCGGAAGCGTGGAGTGAGTCAGGTTTCTTAAAGCTCTGTCTTCACAACAGCTTTAACGGTGGTGAATGGGCTGGTGATGCATACAACTATGTTCCCTGGGTGGAAGATGGCGAGATTGTGCCTTTTGAAACCGATGGCTGGATAACAGTTACTGTTCCTTTCAGTGACTTCTATGCATTCTCAGGAACCGACGAGGAATATACCTTCGAGGATGTATTAGTGGCTCGTGAAGAGTCCAGCTACAAGAATTTCGGAATCTACTTTGAGAATACCGACTTTGCGCTGTCCGATATTACCGGAAATGATTCAGATGCGACGGAGTTCCCGTCTTCGGAAACATCAGTGGATGTTTATACGGACAACTGGAGAGTGGTTTCTCTGGAGAAACCCACTTATACTGACTTCCCTGAAGGAGGAGAGCAGACTGAAGAAGTGGTGGAATAGTAATGCATTTTGTCTCATAAATTAAGAAATGACGATTATGAAATATAAAAAGTTTATCCCGGTGGTGGCATTGGCAGCACTATTTGCTACCTCCTGTGACGATCAGATGATGGAGTGGGAAGAGAGAGACCCTGCTTCTGAAATCACGGTTGCCGAGATTCCGTTGAAAATGGAGGAGAAAATTTCACGGTATGATGCACTCAATACTTACACCGATTTTAAACTCGGTGTAGGTGTAGGTGTGGGGCTATATATGGAGCCCGGGCTGATGGACAGCGTGGTTCATCAGAATTTTGATGAAGTGGTGGCCGGTTATATTATGAAGCATGGCCCCATGGTTCAGAGTGACGGTACCATTGATTTTACTACCGCTGATGCTTTTGTTGAGAAAGCCAAAAATGCCGGTTTAAGCGTGTTTGGACACACATTGGTTTGGCACCAGAATCAGGATGCCAGCTATCTCAATGGGCTCATTGCTCCTGAAGTTATACCGGAACCGGCAGGTAGCAATCTGTTAGATATTTCAGGTTTGGAAGATGGTAGCTTTACCGGCTGGGCTCGTAATAACCAGGGTGATGGTATTACCATTGAAGGAGGTGCAGGAATGGGTGCCGGAACAGATGCAATGAAACTGATTGCTTCTTCCAGTTCAGCTAATTACTGGGACTTACAGATTGTAAGTCCTGAGGTTCCCGTGATTGCAGGCCATGAATATCAGGTAACTTTCTTTATCAAGAGTGATCAGCCCGGGGCCGGACGTATCTCCATGCCAGGTGCAGCAAATGAATATCCCTGGATCGACTGGATGGGAACAGGTTCTGGAACGGAGGCTTTTGAAACAACTTCCACCTGGCAGCAGGTCCAATATTCGGTGAGCGAGTTTGCCGAAGGTTCTACAGGATTTTCTTTGTCTTTTGATCTGGGATCAGTCCCCGATGTTACGTACTACATTGATGTGAATACTATTAAAGTGGTGGATCTGGATGCCGAACCAACTGTTGTTAATATGATCTCTAACGGAGATTTCGAAAATGGAACATTAGACCCATGGAACGGATGGGGAAATGAATCGACCAGGGCTGTTTCTGCCGAGGGAGAGGGGTATGGAGACACCGGTTATTCGATGGTGTTGACCAATCCTACAGCTGCGGATTCCTATAGTGCACAACAGGTTTATACCTTCGATCAACCGCTGGAAGAGGGAGTTGATTATAGTGTTTCATTTATGATCAAATCTTCGGTTGCTACCACAATTCAGGTTCAATTGCAAAATCCTGATTATGGCGGTGACTACTACGGCGGTCTCTCTGTTGGAACAACATGGACACCTGTAGAATTTACGGCTACCCCTTCTACAGCAGATAAAAATAAGTTTGTTTTTGATTTCGGTGCAACAGCGGCAACATTTCATATTGATAATGTTGTGCTGGGTAAAGCACCGCAAGCTCCGTCCGGAGCCCCTGAACTGAAAGTAGCCAAAGCACCGACTTACATCGAAAAAACCGATGAAGAAAAAGCTCAGTTGATTGGTGCTGCCATGGAGGATTTTATTACCCAAATGGTCAGTCATTACAAGAACGACATTACTGCCTGGGATGTGGTAAACGAGCCCATGAACAATGACGGAACTCTGCGTGATGGAAATGTTTCTGATCCTGCCAGTGATGAATTCTATTGGCAAAAGTATCTGGGTAAAGACTTTGCAGTTACCGCATTTAACCTGGCACGTGAGCATGGCAACCAGGGTGATATTCTTTTCATTAACGATTATGGTTTGGAAAGCAGCATTGCCAAATGTGAAGGTTTGATCGATTATGTGGAATACATCGAGAACCAGGGTGCTACCGTTGATGGCATAGGCACTCAGATGCACATCAGTATCAATACCAATAAGGACAATATTGTACAAATGTTTGAATTGTTGGCAGCTACCGGAAAAATGATCAAAGTTTCCGAACTTGACGTTCAGGTATTAACGGACGCTCCTTCTGCAGAGCAGTTTGAGCAGCAGGCTGAAATGTATCAGTTTGTGGCCGATAAATATCGTGAGATTATCCCGGAGGCTCAGCAGTATGGAATCACCGTTTGGGGAATCAGCGATGCCCCTGCGGAGCATGAAAATTGGTTGCCCGACGATGCTCCCTGTTTGTGGGATGCCGATTACGAGCGTAAAGTTGCTTACAAGTATTTTGCCGACGGCCTTGCCGGACGTGATGTAAGTGAGGATTTTACCGGTGAATTGGAAGAATAGATTTTGATGATTCTTTAGGTTCTTTTTAAGCGAAGGCCTGTCGGACTTTTCCGGCAGGCCTTTTTTTCGTGTGCCGATCTACTGGCTAATCCTTCTTCCGGAAATTGTTTGAGATTTAAGAATTGTTTTAAAATATATTGAAGTGTATTGTATTGGCTTTCGTTTTTGTTAAAACTTTTTAACAGAAATCAGTCAATAAAGAAGGGGGTTTTAAAAATATCCACCATTTTGTGCTTAAAATTTTACCTTTTGGAATAAAAGTACGCCTTAAAAATAATTTTCTCCTCCCAGGGCTTACTACATACTGTTAACTTCGTGCAAGGAATTTTACAATTTTTTGATGAATCTTTGTTTAGGAATGTTTAGAAGATCGTTTTTATTGATGGATGCTTGAAGAAGTGTAAAATGTCTTAGCATGATTATTCATATATAAATGATTTATTAATAAGTCCGATTTCTCAAAAATTCATAATACGTCTCAAAATAGTTATTAATTAATTGTCAAAATTTTAATCTACTAATCAACAAATTTTATTTCCATGAGAAAAACTAGTGTTTTTAAAAAGGGAATGATGCTCGCATTGTTTCTTTTTCTATCGGTATCTTTTGTCGCTCTCTCCCAGGAGGTGAAAGTGACAGGTACAGTAACAGATCCCGCAGGGGGACCTTTACCCGGGGTTAACATTATTGTACAGGGTACTACTACAGGAACCATTACCAATGTGGATGGTGTTTATTCTATTGAAGTACCTGCCGATGCAAGTCTGGTCTTTAACTTTATCGGATTTCAGTCTGAAATCATTCCTGTTGAGGGGCGCCAAACTATTGATGTAGTACTTCAGGAGGAACTAATGTCTCTGGATGAGGTTGTGGTTGTCGGTTACGGTACACAGCGTCAGGAGGCGGTTACGGGTTCTGTGGCTTCAATGAGGGGCGATGAATTGAGTGAGGTTCCTTCCTCCAATGTGTCAGAAGCACTTCAGGGCAGGGTTGCCGGGGTTCAGATGAGCAGAACTTCCACCAAACCAGGATCCGAGATGCAAATCAGAATCCGGGGAACTCGTTCTCTCAATGCCAGCAATGATCCGTTGGTGGTGCTGGATGGTATTCCTTTTGCGGGTTCTATTGGGGACATCAATCCCAATGATATCAAAAGCATTGACATTCTGAAGGATGCTTCCTCGACTGCTATCTATGGTTCCAGAGGAGCAAATGGTGTTATCCTGATTACTACAGAGAAAGGCCAAAAAGGTCAAACTGCCACAGTTAACTATCATGGTTATTATGGTGTCAAGAGTCTTTTTGCCGAATATCCAATGATGGATGGCCCTGACTTTGTGGCTTTACGCCAGGCAGCCGGGCAATTTACAAATACCGTTGACGAATTTGATGATGTGAATACAAACTGGCAGGATTTGTTTTATTCTTCTGCCATGGTCACAAGTCATGACCTAAGTGTTTCAGGGGGGGCAGATAAGGCCAGTTACAACTTTGGAGTTGGGTATTACAAGGATGAAGCTGTTATTCCCGGTCAGAATTATGAAAGGATATCCTTTAGAGGCACTCTTGATCAGGAAATAGGTGATTATGTTCGTGTTGGGTTTACCTCGAATAATAACTACTCAGTTTCTAATGGCAATAACATGGGGCTCTATGGTGTATTGAGTATGTCACCGATTGCAGATCCGTTCAACGAGGATGGGACCACCAAAAGAACCGTTAATATGCCACTTGATGAGCAGTGGGTTTATACCGAGGATGTTGTGAATGACCTTGGTGATGCCTGGATTGATCAGGACAAAGCTTTTGGTTCTTACAATACCCTGTTTGCAGAGGTTGGTATTCCCGGGATTGAAGGGTTGAAGTACAGAGCGAACCTCGGATTAAACTTCCGTACAAAGAATGAGGGTGAATATACCGGTGAGGGAGTATTTAGTTCCAATCCAACGACTGAGTCAACAGCAATGGTAGCTAATTCGTTGACCACTAATTGGGCTATTGAGAATTTGCTTACCTATGATCGCACTTTTAACGGGAAGCATAATCTGAATGTTGTCGCACTATACTCAGCAGAGGAAACACGCTACAACAGATCACATATGTCTGCTAAAGATATTCCTTCGGATAAATTTCAATTTTACAACCTTGGACATGCTCAGGGGGAGAAAACTATTAATCCGGACAATCAGGATTATAGCGTTAGTGGTTTGATGTCATGGATGGGACGTGTGATGTATTCCTTCCAAAGTAAGTATATGTTGATGGCCACATTTAGGTCTGATGCTTCTTCCCGTTTGGCTGAAGGGAAAAAATGGCACTCTTATCCTGCAGTTTCTGCCGGTTGGAATATATCTGAAGAGTCCTTTATGGATAATGTTGATTTTGTTAACCGTCTGAAGCTTCGTGTTGGATATGGACAAACTTCTAACCAGGCTGTGGATCCATATAAAACACTTGGCCGCTTAAATATGCGTCCTTACAATTTTGGAAGTGAGTATGCTACCGGCATGTATGTTAGCGAATTGCCTAACGATGAGCTGGGCTGGGAATTTTCCGAGACCTGGAACTATGGTATCGATTTTTCTCTGTTAAGGCATCGTCTCTCCGGTAGTTTTGAGTATTATGTTCAAAATACTAAAGACCTGTTGTTGAGTGTAAATATGCCGGGTACTTCAGGTGTTGGCAGTTACATGGCAAATGTGGGAGAAACCCGGAATAAAGGTTTTGAGGTATCTCTTAACGGGGTAATTATTGATGACAGGAACGGTTGGACATGGGAAGCCGGAATAAACCTTTATTCTAACAATAACGAACTCGTAGCTCTATCATCAGGTCGTGAGATCGATGAAAGTAACTGGTGGTTTGTAGGACATCCCATTAATGTTATTTATGATTATGAGCGTATCGGACTTTGGCAGGAGGATGATCCCTATCTCGATATACTGGAGCCCGGTGGAAATGCGGGCATGATTAAAGTAAAATATGATGGGGAGTATAATGAAGATGGAACTCCCGTTCGCCGTATTGGCTCTGATGATCGCCAGATTATTGAAGTTGATCCAAACTTCCAGGGAGGATTTAACACAAGAGTTGCCTACAAAAACTTTGATTTTACAGCTATCGGGGCCTTCCAAAACGGAGGAACTCTTATTAGTACTCTCTATTCTGCCAATGGTTACCTTAATATGTTGAGTGGTCGCAGGGGAAATGTGGATGTCGATTATTGGACTCCCCAAAATACCGGCGCCCGTTATCCTAAACCAGGTGGGCTTACCAGTGGTGATAACCCTAAATACGGTAATACCCTTGGTTATTTTAATGCTTCTTATCTTAAAGTGCGTGCAATGACTTTGGGATATAACTTCGATCGTGACGGATGGCTGGATAGAACTGGTCTGAACAATCTGAGAGTATATTTTACTGTTCAGAATCCTTTTGTGCTCTTCTCACCATATTATGATGAGTCAGGCATGGATCCTGAAACAAACTCTTATGCAGATGAGAATGTGGCGGTTACTGATCAAATGCAGGAACGACTGCTTACAATTGGTACCAACACACCCTCTACAAGAAACTTCTTATTTGGTATTAATCTGACATTCTAAAATATAATTACAATGAAATATAAGTTTATAAAAGGTCTTTTGGGGACTGCGTTTTTTGCATTTCTTCTAATGGGATGTTCTGATGTTCTGGAGGAAAAACCCCGAAGCATTTATGAGCCATCTTTCTTTAAAACGGAGAGAGGTGTGGAAAGTGGTATTACTGCTCTGTATGCCCAACTTAGATATGTGTATGGACAAGGCTATTTTTACAATGCCTGTTTGACTGGAACCGATGAAGTGACTTATGCTCAAAGTGCCGATGGTAACTTTAAAGATATGGATCTTTCAGGAGCCGGATCTCTTACTTCAACCAGTAGCCGTGCTGATGTACTTTGGGGCAATGCCTTCACAAGTATCAATACTGCCAATGGTATTATTGAAAATGCAGAAGAAGTAGGATCTATTTCTGATGCACTGGTTGCTGAGGCTCGTTTCTTCAGAGCATTTAATTATTTTATGCTTGTTCAAACTTTTGGTGGTGTACCATTGGATTTGGGTGCAGGAGAATTGGCTTTTAATACTTCAACTTCCAGATATTCTAAAAGGAATACTGTTTCTGAGGTGTATTCTAAGGTTATTTTTCCTGATCTTTTAACTGCTGTGGAGAATCTTCCGGTCGATCAGAGAGTGACAGGTGGGGTAACCAAGACTGTGGCCCGTCTTTTCCTTTCTAAAGCATACCTGACTTATGGCTGGTGGTTAGAGAATCCTAAAAACATTCCTACCTATCCTGAAACAGACAGAAATGATCCTGACGGACATGATGCTCAATGGTATTTTCAACAGGCGTATGATGTAGCAACTTTTGCCATTGAAAATCCCGGCCCTTATGGTCTTCAGCCTACTTTTTATGATGTGAATCTGGCTCAGAATGACCGGAATAGTGAAATTTTGCTGTATGCTGATCATACTGAGGATAGTGAATACTATAATGGATCCAGTCTTACATATAATGGAGGAAGTGCTCCTGCCAACTTTGCTGTTTGGTTCATGACATGGAACTATATTAATACAAAAAGTGGTGCTGATCCTAATTGGAACGAGCGGGTAAGCCCGGTATTGCGTGAAGCGGCACAGCCCTTGGGCCGTCCATGGACAAGAATGTGTCCCACAATTGAAGTTGTAACCGAGACTTTTGCCGAGAAAACACTGGATTCCCGTTTCGATGGAACATTTACTACGGTTTATCGTGCCAACTGGCCAAAAGGTGGAACTGATCTGGATGTTGTTTACAATGCAAACAATATGACCGTCGCTCCGGGGGAACCAATTCTTACCTTCCTTGAGGATGAACCTGCTGTGGAGGTGGATTATTCCAACGATCCATATAAAAGTGATATTGGTGCCGGCGTGATTCCAGGTAGAGCAGATTATGTGATTCCTCCAAGCGGTATTAGCCGTTTAAGATATCCCGGCCTTTGGAAACTTGGTGTTTACCGTACCGATAATAATGGAGGTCTTGGTCAACCCAACGCCGGAAGTACCAGACCCTTTAATATCGCTAAATTCTCTGAATTCTACTTTATTGCTGCCGAAGCTGCGGTGAAAGGTGCTGCCACTA
This sequence comes from Marinilabilia salmonicolor, assembly GCF_003003035.1. Classification (GTDB taxonomy): domain Bacteria; phylum Bacteroidota; class Bacteroidia; order Bacteroidales; family Marinilabiliaceae; genus Marinilabilia; species Marinilabilia salmonicolor_A. The sequence goes on from NZ_PVTS01000001.1 coordinate 194,452, forward strand.
CTGCAGGAATGACTGCGAGAGATCTTATCAATGTGATTCGTGGTCGCGCCGGAAATTGGAGATGGGATAACAATGGAAATGCTCCGAAAAATGAGGATTTTAGTCAGGAAATGATGGATGCGACTCCTGCTGACGTTGACGTTGAGTATATTCTTGCCGAGCGTTCTCGCGAATATTACGGTGAAGGGTACCGCTGGTATGATTTGGTGCGTACTCAAATGTGGCGTGAGCTTTCATCTGAATATAGCATTGGTTCAGCATCATTGGATGAACAAGGTAATGAACCCGACTTGTTTACACGTGAAATTCAGGACTTCCATTATCTGCGTCCAATACCCCAGGGGCAATTAGATGCTATGGAGATGGACGAGGCTGAGAAAGCTGCTTATCAGAATCCGGGGTATAATTAATGAGTGTTCTGAAATTCTATTTTTAAATTAAATAATCATGCAAGTTTTATCCTGTTTTTTTAAGCAAGTTATCTTGGATAAAGCTTCTTAGATAGTATCAATAGATTGGTTGCACTTTCATGTGTGACCAATCTATTATTTTAAACACATTTGAATTTTGGGGATTTATCATTGAGGAATGGTTGCTGATTGATTGCCAATCCAAACAGTCTTATTATCTCAAAAAAGAAAGTTAAAAAACATTGTTATGAAAATTACAAGTCTTCTTTTTTCCTTCCTTCTTTTTTTTCTTCTTCATAGTGGATCAAATGCTCAGCAACCCGCAAACAGAGTCCTTAACTATCTTGATTATACTACTCAATCTAAACCGGAGAGAGGCTTTCCTCTTTTTGAAAACGGTGATGCCGCCGTCTTATACGTGGCCAATTCTGATGAGGCAGGTGTAAAAAGAGTTGCTAAACTTTTGCAAAAAGATATTCTAAAAGTATCAGGCGTTGAGCCTCGACTGGTTATCAGCGATACCATTCCCGGGGCTGAACATTTGATAATTATTGGAACAATTGATAAAAGCCCTGTCGTTCAGCAATTAGCAGAAAACGGAGTTGTTTCTGTGGATGATGTGAAAGGGATGTGGGAAGCAACTGTGGTTACCACTGTTAAAACACCTGTCGAGGGTGTTCAGTCTGCTCTTGTAATTGCAGGAAGTGATAAACGCGGAACCATTTATGGAATGTTTGATCTGTCGCAGCAGATGGGTGTTTCTCCATGGTATTGGTGGGCCGATGTTCCGGTAAAGAAAAAAAATCAGCTTTTTGTTAAAGGTGGACGCTATGTTTCTGAGAGTCCCAAAGTGAAGTATCGGGGTATTTTTCTCAATGATGAGGAGCCTGCACTGGGAAACTGGGTGAGGGAAAATTTTGGAGATTTTAACGCACAGTTTTATGATAAAGTTTTTGAACTGATTCTTCGTATGAAGGGTAACTTCCTGTGGCCCGCCATGTGGGGAAAGGCTTTTTATGATGACGATCCTCAAAATGCAGAACTTGCCGATGAGTATGGGGTGGTAATTAGTACATCTCACCATGAACCCATGATGCGGGCACATGTGGAATGGGATAGATATGGTGAAGGGTCCTGGGATTATAATCGAAATGCAGACAAATTGAAGGAATTCTGGCGTGTGGGGATAGATCGTATGGGTGATAATGAAAGTCTTGTTACAGTGGGAATGCGCGGTGACGGCGATGAGCCCATGAGTACCAACCGAAACATTGAACTTTTGTCTGAGATTATTGATAATCAGCGCAGAATTATTGCAGAAGAGACTGAAAAGCCTGCCAGCCAAACTCCACAAGTGTGGGCTCTGTACAAGGAAGTTCAGGATTATTATGACATGGGAATGCGGGTGGATGAAGATATCACTCTGCTCTACTGCGATGATAACTGGGGCAACGTGCGACGCATGCCAGGAGAGGAGGAGCGTCAAAGAATCGGAGGCTCTGGTATGTATTATCATTTCGATTATGTGGGTGGCCCCCGGAATTACAAATGGTTAAATACCAGTCCTCTTCCCCGGGTTTGGGAACAAATGAAACTTTCCTATGCACATGGAATTGATCAACTGTGGGTGGTGAATGTTGGCGATCTGAAACCTATGGAATTACCGATTCAGTTTTTTCTGAACCTGGCATGGAATCCTGATGCAATGGGTACTGAAGAGTTGGATGCTTATCCTGGATATTGGGCAGCCCAGCAGTTTGGCGCCGAACATGCCGAAGAAATAGCTCATTATTTGAGACAATACACCAAATTTAACGGCAGACGGAAACCTGAGCTTATATCACCTGATACATATAGTCTTACATATTACAATGAATTTGAACGGGTGGTGACCGAATACGATGACCTTGCCCGTAATGCACGTGTACTTTACAATGATTTGGCTGAAGAGCAGAAAGATGCTTTCTATCAACTGGTGTTGTTTCCGGTAGAGGCTTGTGCAAATCTCAACCGATTGTATTATGTGACAGCAAAGAACCGATTGTATGCCGGTCAGAATCGTGTGCTGACAAATGTAATGGCCGACAGTGTGGAATATCTTTTTCAAAAAGATCAGGAAATGGCCGACTATTATCATACGGAAATGGCGGATGGAAAATGGAACCACATGATGTCGCAAACCCATATCGGATATACTTATTGGCAACAGCCCGAACAGAACAATATCCCCGAAACTCAACGAATAGAGAATAAGAGTTCAGGTGAGTTGGGTGTGGCAGTAGAAGGTTCTGAAGAATGGGGGCCGGATGTTTCTCAAACTTTGGAAATGCCTGTCTTTTATGAAATAGGGAAACAATCCGGATATGTGGAGGTTTTTAACAGAGGAACAATTCCGGTAGCATATGAACTGGAAGTCTCTGATTCCTGGATTGTTCCTGAGAGCTTGGAGGGGCAGATAGATACGCAGAAAAGAATTAGGATTTCGGTTGATTGGAAAAAGATGGTTCCCGGAGTTAACCAGGGGATTTTGACCATTCAGGGAAGAGATGATTCTGTTGATGTATTGGTGAAAGCACGAAAGTTTGCCCCCGATGAATTACAGATGATTCAGGGCTTTGTGGAAACCAACGGTTTCATTTCCATTGAGGCGGAACATTTTTCAGATAAAAACCAAGTTGATGGACTGGAGTGGCGGGTTATCCCTGATCTCGGGCGTACCGGATCTTCTGTTACCGTTTCTCCGGTAACGGCAGAGTCCAGGGCCCCCGGAGATGAGATGTCCATCGATTATCCTGTTCATTTTACGGATACCGGGGAGGTAACTGTTTACGCCCATTTTGCACCGACACTGAATTACACAGGTGGTGAAGGATTCAGATATGCAGTCGGCTTTGAAGGGGAGGAGCCTGTAATGGTTAATATCCATGAAGATGAAACTCATGCCGACTGGCAAAGTTGGGTTGCAAACAATGTAAATATTCGTTCATCAAAGCATAAAATAAATCAATCCGGCAATCATATTCTGAAATTTTATATGGTTGATCCCGGCCTGGGATTGCAGAAGATTGTGATTGATTCCGGTGGGTTGAAGCCCTCCTATCTGGGTCCGGAGGAAAGTCCGTTTGTTTATCATTAATCCTTTTATTTATTGTATTTTAGGATGTTACCGGGTAAATGAATGAGGTGGAAGATGTTTTTTGCAAGTTATACGATTAAAGATTAAGTTATGTTTAAACGTTTTTTTACAGGTTTTGTGATTTTGTTGTTGATGGCGCCATCTGTCATGGTAGCACAAAAAGACAAAATACCTTACCTGGCTTTCAGTGGGGAGACGACTCAACTGATGGTGGATGATGCTCCCTGGCTTATGTTGGGCGGTGAGCTGGGTAATTCCAGCGCGTCCGATCCGGAGTTTATGGCTAAGATATGGCCTGACTTGAATGCAATGAAGCTCAATACAGTTCTGGCACCCGTCTATTGGGAACTGGTGGAGCCTGTGGAAGGAGAATTTGATTTTTCTTCGGTGGATCAATTGATCAATCAGGCCCGAAAGTATGATACTAAACTTGTTTTGCTATGGTTTGGAAGTTGGAAAAACAGTATGTCCTGTTACGCTCCTTTGTGGGTCAAAAAAGATTGGAAGCGATTTCCCAGGAGTAAAACCAAAGAGGGTAAACCTTTGGAAATTCTGACGCCATTCTCCCGAAATAATCTGGAAGCTGACAAAGAAGCTTTTGTGAAGCTGATGGAGTTTTTAAAAGAAAAGGACAGCGACCAGAACACCGTGATCATGGTGCAGGTGGAAAATGAAATAGGAATGATTCCCCAGGCCCGCGATTATCATTCTGAAGCAAACAAAGTTTTTAATCAGGAGGTTCCTCAACAAATTATCGGCCTGCTGAAAGAGGATAGCAAAGAAACACAGGACCATTTATCTGAGATGTGGAATTCCAATGGAGAAAAAGTGGCGGGTGACTGGGAGGACGTTTTTGGCGAAAGCCTTTATGCCGATGAGTTGTTTATGGCCTGGCATTTTGCAAAATATGCCGGCGAGTTAGCGCAGGCAGGGAAGAACGTTTATCCTTTGCCGATGTATGTCAATGCAGCCTTGAATTCCAGAGGAAGAAAACCAGGCGAATATCCATCAGCCGGACCGTTGGCACATCTTATCGATGTTTGGAAACTGGGAGCTCCTGCCATCGATGTTTATGCACTGGATATTTATGATGCGGGATTCAATCATTGGTGCAATCTCTATCACTTGCCCAATAACCCTTTGTTTATTCCTGAAATAAGAAATGAACCAGGCAATCATGCACGTGTTTTTTATGCTTTTGGAGAACATGATGCATTGGGGTTCAGTCCTTTTTCCATAGAAGATACAACCGATCCTGCAAATGCTCCGTTAACCAAAAGTTACGATATTCTTCATCAGTTGATGCCGCTCCTTGCAGAAAAGCAGGGAGAGCAAACTGCAGGGGTCTGGTTCAACAATGAACGCAGAGATACTTCCTTCGTGATGGGAAATTACAGGTTTCACTTTAAACACGATTATACCCTTGTGGAAGCCGGCTGCAAAAGATGGGTCGGAGTGGCCTGAAACCGGCGGGTTGATAATTTCTATGGGGGAGGATGAATTTATTGTTGCCGGAACAGGAGTTGTGGTGACATTTGAAAGTCTGGACGAAAGGACTGAGGCAGGAATAGGTGAGATAAACCAGATTGAGAAAAACAAAGGAGAATGGATTCGCAAGTTCAGAATGAATGGAGATCAAAGTCATCAGGGAAGACATTTGAGGATTCCTGTGGACGAATTTGATATCCAACGTGTGACATTGTATGAGTATAAATGATTCAAAATAAGTAGATATGAGAAGAAATATTTTATTATTGTTTTTTCTGTTTTTTTCGATGCCGGGATTGATTTTAGCCGAATCTGGCGAAAACCTGTGGTTAAGATATGATAAGGTTTCGGACAATGTGTTTGACGACTACTCAGTTTTGGAGAAACTTTATGTGGAAGGAAACAGCCCTGTCATCGGTGTGGCCCAAAATGAACTGATCAATGCCATTAAAGGAATGACTTCAGTGGATTTGGATCTCAGTAAAAAAGTTTCCGGAAGTTCTATCCTTCTTGGAGTCGGACTGAATGAAAAAATAGATGTTCAGGGGCTTGAAGAGGGGCTGGAAAGCTGTGGCCCGGAAGGGTATGTGATTAGAACGGTTGGAAAAGACAAGGAAACTCAGGTGGTGATTACCGCCAATACCGATGCCGGTGTGCTGTATGGAACATTCGCCTTTATTCGCATGATGCAGAATGAGGAGGATATTTCTGCTATCAATGTGGTTGAAACTCCTAAATATGAACTGCGGTTGCTCAATCATTGGGACAATCTTGATGGCACCGTTGAGCGTGGATATGCCGGACATTCCATCTGGTGGAACCGTGAGAAAGATTTTAATGACCTGAGAGATCATTATCAAATTTATGCGCGTGCCAATGCGTCTGTCGGTATTAATGGGACCGTCCTGAATAACGTAAATGCTGCTCCCGAAGTCTTAACTGATGAATATCTGGAGCAGGTGGTTCGTATTGCCGATTTATTGCGTCCCTATAATATTAAGGTTTATTTGTCCGTAAACTTTTCGTCACCGGCTGTAATAGGCGGCCTTGAAGATTCAGATCCGCTTAGGGACGAAGTTCGCGAATGGTGGAAAGAAAAGGTGGAGGAAATCTATGATGAGATACCTGATTTTGGAGGCTTTCTGGTTAAAGCCAACTCCGAAGGTCAGCCCGGTCCTCAGGATTATGGCCGTACCCATGCCGATGGAGCCAATATGCTGGCAGAGGCTTTGGAACCTTATAATGGAATCGTAATGTGGAGGGCATTTGTTTATGCCCCATCCGGAGACGACCGGGCCAAACAAGCCTACACTGAATTTGTGCCATTGGATGGCAAATTTCATGAGAATGTCATCGTTCAGGTCAAAAACGGTCCCATCGATTTTCAACCCAGAGAGCCTTTTAGCCCTGTTTTTGGGGCGATGGATGAGACTTCTCTGATGATTGAATTTCAGATAACACAGGAATACCTGGGCTTCTCCAATCACCTGGCCTATTTGCCTACGATGCAGAAAGAGACTTTTGAAAGCGATACTTATGCCAAAGGGCCGGGATCAACTGTCGCAAAAGCTACCGATGGATCTTTGTTTAGTCAAAAGCATACCGCCATTGCGGGTGTTGCAAATATTGGACGTGATGTTAACTGGACAGGTCACCATTTTGCCCAGGCCAACTGGTATGCGTATGGGCGTCTGGCATGGGATCATACTCTCAGGGCTGATGATATCGGTAAAGAGTGGCTTGGAATGACCTTCTCCAACGAGGATGCCTTTGTGGAACCCTCATTGAATATCATGATGCGTTCTCGTGAGGCGGTGGTAAACTACATGACTCCGCTTGGTCTTCATCACCTGATGGGATGGAGCCACCACCATGGCCCCGAACCGTGGACCGAAATTGAAGGAGCACGGCCCGACTGGTTGCCCAAATACTACCACAATGCCTCTGAGGATGGTATTGGCTTTGATCGTTCAGAGAGTGGCAGTAATGCTGTGGAGCAATATGAGGAGCCGCTGGCCTCAATATACAACAACCCCAAAACATGTCCGGAAAACCTGATCCTATGGTTTCATCACCTTCCATGGGATTATACCATGAGCTCAGGCCTTTCATTGTGGGATGAGCTTTGCTATCATTACTATGATGGGGTAGAGGAAGTGCGACTGATGCAGAAAAAATGGGATCGAATGCAGGGACTGATTGATGATGAGCGCTTCGAACATGTGAGGCATAAACTGAAAATTCAGTCCCGTGAGGCCGAATGGTGGAGAGATGCCTGCTTGCTTTATTTTCAGACTTTTTCCGGAATGCCCATTCCTGCAGAACTTGAGCGACCAGTTCATGACCTGGAGGAACTGAAGAAAATAAAATTTGACATGACACATCACAATTAATCCGGGAGTAACCATTCCGATGCAACAACTAAAAAAAACGCTGTTATGCACAATCTCAGAATCTTTATTCTGCTGCCATTTTTTATTTTAGTTAGTTCCTGCAGTACTCAGGAAGCTGCTAAAAAGGGCGCCTTTTTTCAATGGTACGAATACCAGGGGAGCGACAGTTTTTATGATGAAAACCAACTTATGGATAATGAGTATTTTAATCCCATCCTGAGTGGTTTTTATCCCGACCCGTCTGTTTGCAAGAAAGGAGAAGACTATTTTTTGGTTACTTCTACCTTTTCTTTTTTCCCAGGGGTTCCTGTTTTTCACAGTACCGATCTTGTCAATTGGAAACAGATTGGTCACGTGCTGAACCGACCCTCGCAGCTGGATATTACAGATCAGGAGATCTCAGAAGGAATTTTTGCTCCTGCAATCAGTTACAATTCGCACAACGACACCTTCTATATGGTAACCACATTTGTTGGAGGTAACGGCAACTTTTTGGTAAAAGCAAAGGATCCAGCAGGCCCCTGGAGTGATCCGATTTTTATTCCGGAGGTTCCCGGCATTGATCCCTCATTATTTTTTGATGATGACGGCCGAGCCTGGATTGTGAACAACGGTAATCCTGAAGGGGATCCCATTTATCCCGGACATAAGGCCATTTGGATTCAGGAATACGATGTGGAAAAGGACGAGATGACAGGTCCGAGAAAAATGATCGTTGACGGAGGCCACGACATTTCTGAAAAGCCTATCTGGATTGAAGGACCTCACATTTATAAAGTTAATGGCTACTACTATCTGATGGCTGCTGAAGGAGGAACTGCAGAAAATCATTCAGAGGTTATTTTTCGTAGTCGGAATGTAACCGGGCCTTATGAAACGTTCGCAGATAACCCGATTCTTACGCAACGAAATCTTCCGAATGACAGGGAAAACCCTGTTACTTCCACCGGACACGCCGATTTAATCAAGTTTGAAGATGGCAGTTGGTGGGCCGTTTTTCTGGGATGCAGACCTTATCTGGAGAATCATTACAATACCGGCCGGGAAACATTCTTGTTACCAGTAAGCTGGACAGAAGGATGGCCGGTTATCCTTGAACCAGGCAAAGAGGTGCCTTTGAAAGTGAAGTCTTCACATCAGTTGAATGAAAAACAGGAGGGGGATTTTGGCCTATCCGGAAATTTCACGATTAGGGATGAGTTTGAAGACGACTCTCTGGCACTGTATTGGAACTTTATTCGTACCCCTCAAAATGATTGGTATGATTTGGAAGAAGGGAGCCTGAGATTGGACTTTCGGGGAGTGACTATGAGAGAAAAGAAGAATCCTGCATTTATTGGAAGAAGGCAGCAGCATAAGAACTTTATTGCCACCACTGAGGTGACAATTGCTTCCCCAAATGCCGGAAATCGTGCCGGGTTGGTATGCTTTAGAACAGAAGCGAATAACTATTTTTTGGGTGTAAACTTCGAGCACGGTGAGTTAATAGCTTTTGTGGAAAAAACCACTATTCGGCAGGGGACTCCTGAAAAAAAGCGGCTGGCAATGAAGAAGACAGGGCTGGGAGCTGATGATTCCATATTACTTCGGGTTGAAGGGAATGGAGCATTTCTCGATTTTTCAATTTCAGAAGATCACCAAAATTGGGAGCCTTTGGCAGAAGGTCAGGATGCCACCTATTTGAGTACTGCAACGGCCGGTGGCTTTGTGGGAACTTACATTGGGATGTATGCAGAAGGAAACGAATAGCCGGATTTAAAAGAACTGAGGGGGCTGATTTTCGACAAATACGAAGATCAGCCCCCTCAATACATTTCAAGTAAATGAGTGCTTTGGCGGCAAGCATATCGTAGCAAGTGGTGCTTTATGGACAAACACTAACTACACCCTCCCTGTACCCGGGTAACCTTTTTTTGTACAGGTTTCTCCCGGGAAGCCAGATTTGCTTCAATTTCTTTCATCTTTTCTGCTGCCCGGCGTCTGAATAGTGCCACAGTTTGTTCCGATTTTGTGGGATTCTCCGGTATATTGATTTCTCCATAAAAAGTGTTTCTGAAATCCTCGGCAGTTACATCAAGTGCCAGACTGGTTGTATTCCCGTGATAACGGGCAACCAGACAGGCCTTTTTTGCCTGTGCCGGGGAGGCTCCATAGAAAACGTTGGTCTGAATGCGTTGATTGAGTAATTCCCGGTAGGCTGTGCTGTGCAAATCGTCCAACGGAATGTTGATGGCGGTGGCAATATGAAATTCTTCATATTCTTCGGGAGACCGAACGTCAATTACATTATAATGATAATAGTTGTTCATTAGCTCAAACGCTAGTTTGTCTGCATCAATCAGGTCGGGTTTGCACTCTCCTGCAGCTGCGCGAGCTTCCAGTTTCTCCATAGTAAATTCCTTTCGCGAAGGAGTAATCATGATTAAAAGAACCACGGCCAGTGGAATGGCTGCGGCAATGGTCTTCTTTTTCCAGTTACCACTAAGGATGTGGACCGGTTTTTTGTTGACCTTATCCTCAATCATGCCTGTTGCAACGAAAGCAAAGATAGCAACAGCCGTCAGAATCAGTGCAAAGGTGATTCTCTCTATGCCAAGCACGTCATAAAAAAGTAACGGACCCTGATTTCCGGCCAGATAAAAGTCTTCGAGCAGAGGAAATACTTCTCCAAAGGCAAAAATGCCAATGGTGGCTCCTCCAATGAATGCCCAACCATCCAACTTCCCTATGGCTGCCGCTGCAGCACTGGTTCCGGGGCAAAAACCTCCGATGATGAATCCTGCCCCCATAATTATTCCTCCGGTGATGGCAGATGGGAGAAATGTAGGGTTCACAAAAATGATATCGGTATTGAGCATTTCCAGGTGGGAGAGCAGAACCACTCCAATCATCGCTGTAACGCCTGCAGTGAAGAATACTTTAAGTACAGTGAAGTCGTATCCGTAAAACAGACCTACCAGTTTGCGTGTGCTCGAAAAGCCGGCCTGTTCCAGGGCAAATCCAAATCCCAGCCCCACAATGAGAGCAACGAGATAGTTATATTCCGGAGATATTATTTCAGGTATTAATGGTGCCATTTTTAACAATTTATCGGGTTATCCATAATTTTCTGAAGAACCATGCCAATGCGTAGGCGCCGCCAAAGATTGCAAACATGGTGATGATGCCACCAAATGACATAACTGCCATTCCGCTGAGGGCTGATCCACTGGTGCAGCCGCGTCCCAGCTGACTGCCGAAGCCAAATAGCATTCCGCCGATGATGGCACCAATGATTCGTGTGGTGTTGGTTACACCGGGGCCTTTTTCAAGTTTAAGTCCAAGACGTCCGGACAGAGCCCCGCTTAGAAAGGCACCTATCAGCACTCCAAGCATCTCAAAAACCAGCCATGATTTCATGGGGCCATCAGGATGATCTGCTGCATAATCCTGATAATAGGCTGTTGACTCGTAGTGATCAGGGGAAGTTGCCTTGACAGTGGTTACAGCCACGCTTTTCATTGCCCCGCTGGCACCGAGTCCCCGACCTGTTATGTAGATGGTCGCCAACAATACAAACCCCAGGAGGACACCCGCCAGATAGGGGTTCATGAATTTGTTCTTCTGATCCATATTACTCTTCTTTTTTATTTTCATCTTTCAATGGTTGTTCCGAATCATCTTCCAGATCTTCATATCCTGTGAGCATCGCCCTGATATTTGAAGTGGGCGTATGTCCGGTGGTGGTCATGTAAACATGCACAATGGCAAACATAATGATCAGATAAGCGCCTAATGTGTGCAGAAAAGCAACAATTTCCAGAGGAATGTCGCTGACAATAACCATATTGTTGGCATCTATGGTGCGATAGAACATATAAACGATGCCTGTGATTACCAGTAATGGAGCCATCACCAGTTTAAATCCCAAATAAGTCAGGGCCTGAAGTGGATTCAGCTTTTTACGAACTGATTTGCGCGTTGGGTGTGGTTCTCCTTTAAAGATTCCGACGGTGTAGTACCGAATCTGAGCCTGTAACTTTGAGAAGGTGGGTATGTACTGCCGCCATTCACCGGTGGTGAAATGCCAGAATATGGAGAATGCGATGAGAATCAACAGCATCCAGGCAGCTACGCGATGCGATTCAACGGCTTGTTCATATCCCAGGAAAGAAAAGCTTCCATGTACTTCGAAACCCGTAAGGGCCAGGAAGAAGATCAGTGCGGCCTGTGTCCAATGCCAGAACCGCTCGAATTTTTTATAGATATATACTTTTTGCATAATTTCCTGTAGCTTATTGATTGTAATTGGTGTTGATTTCTTCAGATTCGATCTCTTTGTTTCTGATGGCGGAAACAATGCGTCCCAGTCCGTGAAGAATGACTCCTGCCATGGCTGCAATAATCAATAATCTGCCAATGAAGTCAAGACCTGCATGTGAATCTCTTCCGGGCATATAGAAGTCGTTCAGACCGGCCAGACGGCTGTCGTCTCTGCTATGACACTCTTCGCAGGACAATGCCTCTTCTTTGGGAGCTACCATATGGTTTACAGGCCAGTACATTTCAGTGTTAACAAACTCGTGATTGCCGCTGTAGGGAAGTCCTACCCGTTTCATTCCGGCTTCAGCGGCCAGCTGCCAATCAAAGTCTTTCCAGTAGGCACTGTCGCCTTTCTCTGCCGCCCAAAGTTTAGGCTGAATCAGCATGTTGGTTTCCGGGTCATAGATCTGGTCTCCACGGTGGACTTTCACAGGATATATTTTCGATCTGTTGTCTGCTGCTGATCCCAATAATCGATTAATCTGTACCGGTATGCTGTCCACTTGATCACCAAGAACATAGTGAGTCGCATGTCCATTGAACCAATAATATTCCGGTTTTACATCCTTTTCCCAGCGGAATGATCCTTTGATAGACATATATGTTTCCGCGCCCGATGCTGTGTCGGTTACATGATAGGGCTGACCGTCTTTAAGTTTGCCGGCTTCAGACCAACGCCATTCCATTTTTGTTGGGTTCACTTTGGCGTAAGTTGGAATGTGACAGGTTTGACAAGCTACTTTGGCTGTGTGTAGGTCGAGCATCCTGTCCATATGAGGGGTGCTGGTGTGGCAATGATCACATGTTAGGCGGTTTTCGTCGCTGGAAGATACCGAATAAAGCTTGCCTTTTATGTTATGATTCTCCGCCGAATGGCAATCGACACAGGTCATATTCATCCCGTTGGCTGCCATGTGAACATCTACTTCCCGGGTGGTTGACAGAAGGGACTCTTCCAGGTCTCCGTGTTTTACGTTATTTCCTCCACCACTGTAAAAGTGACAGGCACCACAATTCATCCTCTGAGGGCGCCCTACACTCTGTGCCACTTGCGTAAGATTGACCGATCGATCCGGATAGCCGGCCATGGCAGAACCTTTCCGGTATTCTTCACTATTGTCGTGACAAACCATGCAGTCCACATTTCTGGCGTTGTCAAAATCGAACCGGTCGTTGGTCATCCCAAAACCAATATGGCAGGCAGCACAGGATTGCTCATTGGAACTGGCCCCGATGCAGTAGTTGTTTAATACATTGCTTTTGCCCATGCTTGCGATTCCACGATCTTCAACATAGGAAATACGCTCCCAGTTCCAGTGACTGGAGGCTATCACTTCTTTATGGCGCTGGTTGTGACATTCGATACAGGCCTCTGTTACTTCCTGTGGAGAATTGAAATCCTTTTGAAGTTCCTCAAAAAGAGAATGATCCACAGGAGATGTGGGCTTGATGGCATATTCCTGTTTCAGCTTCAACTCCCCCAGGTTCGGGAGTGGCGGGTCGTAAGCGATGTGAATCAAAATCAGGATGCCGATGGATGCCAAAATGATGGAAAAAACGACCTTCTTCATATTTTGTTTGCTGTTGGTTAAACTATTTTTTTTGTTACGTATAGTTGTTAATAAAGGTTTATTTGACGTGCCAGGTGTGTTGAGGTACTCTTTTTTTGGGCTTTAGATTTTTCTTTGCTGTTGCTGTTGCTATCTGTCTTTAAGATGTTTCGAATTTAGGAATGAATTCAGATATATAAAAATACAAATATCTGATATTAGTAATTTGTAACAAGATTGTTTCTAAATAGTGCCTGTCCATAAACTAAACGTTTTTCGCGTGTTTAAATTAGAAAGTTCAGATTCAAGGCGTGTGAAAAATTTAAACCGCAGTCCCGAAGTAGCTTTTGTAAGGTTTTTTGAACAAAAAAGCAACAAAAAGCACAATCGGGATGAGAATTTAGATTTTGAGCAACAACGCAGAAGTTGGACTTTATAGACAAACACTAAATAGAGTCCGTATAGAAACTAAGTATAGTTTGTTTTTAGTCATGTGTCTGGTCAAAAAGTGCCAATTGTAAGGCTTGCGAAGCGCCAAAAACGCAGTTTACTTGTGTAAATGAGTGTTTTGGCGGTAAGTATAATGCAGCAAGTGGTACTTTATGGACAGATACTAAATAGTGTTGTTGGATTTTTGTATGAAAGAAATCAGCGGATTAATTTTTTGGAATTGGATATCTGGTTTTGTAGGTTTGCTTATGTTGTTAAATAATAATGTTTTAAGAATTTTTATTCGGGTTTTTTTAATTAGATGAGGGCAATTCCCCGAATGGATGATTTTTTTCAGCTCTCTGTAAAACAGGTATTAATATGAGTTTTAAAAAGCAATTTGTAAGTTTATTTTTAACAGGATTTTTTTTGATTGGCGGAACTGCTGCTGCTCAGAATCAGATGATGCAAGAACAGGGGAAACAGTTACAAAAAAGTTACTCTGATGAGGAGGTTGATTTGTTTGCTGATGTTGTGGTGAAAGTAGTGCCGGTGCAGCAGGAAGCTGAACAGAAAATGGTGAAAAAAATTGAAGAAGGAGGCATGAAGCTGGACAATTTTAACAAAATAGCTCGCAATATGCAGCAGGGACAGCAACCTGAAGGCCTGGAAGATGCTGATATGGAAAAGTTTCAGAGTATCTCCCAGCAATTGCAGGCAATCCAGATGGAAACCCAGAAGAAAATGAATGAAATTATCTCAAATGCCGGAATTAGTCCTGCTTTGTATCAGGAGATGATCACAGCTTACAGCACCAACCCTGATGTAAAGAAAAAGGTGGATGAAAAATTGGCTGAACAGCAACAGCAGTAAGGAATGCTGACTTTTTATTAAAAGAATATTGCTAGAATTTCTTTTGATCAATAACAAAAAGCGCTTTCGGGAAGCCCCGAAGGCGCTTTTTTTACTAATCTGTAAATTTCAGGCAGGCCTCGACACCTGTTTTTTCTGTTTTCTGGTGCGTGATTGAGCAATAGAAATCATCTCCGTTTGTTGACCATTTTAGGATTGCTGTTTCGTTGTATTTGAATTCATTGCTAAAATGAATGTTCAGTGACTTGAGCCACCTTTCTGAAAGGAAACCGATGGCATCCATAATCCATTCCACATACCGGGTGTTGTTGACATGCTGATTGATGTCCAAATCGGAATAGGCTACTTTTCTCTCTGCTTCTGATTGTTGATCTCCTTCACAGGTGAATGGTTCGGGAAAGCTGCTGATGGCTTCCTTCCCGGGAGTGAAATCAATGTTTGCCAGTCTCTCTGCCGGTCTCACCGGTCGTTTCCGCAGGTAATCCACCATGATCCACGCAGAGGTGGCCCGAATGATGACTTTTCCCGAACCATCGGAGACTAAAAAATCTCTGGTGGTGTAAAGTTTTTGGGTTCCCCGGGGCCAGGTTTCTACAGTGATTTGTTCTTCCATTCCGGGCCATCGATCAGCTTCAATTTGCAGATGTGTAAGGGCCCAAAATACCTTTTCTTTCATCAGGTCGGAAAAGCCGACGCCCAATTCATCTGCATGATGGGCAGCCACTTCCTGAAAATGGCGCATCAGTGCAGCTGCCTCCAGACGACCTGAAGCACCTACATCAAAAGAAGATACGCTGATTTGCTCTTTCCAAATTTTTGAGGGCATAAGGGTTGCTATTTTAATGTGTTCTGAATCTTTTGAAGGACTTCATCTGCGATCTCTACACATCGACGGCAGGAAGCCTTGTTTATCATTCTGATATCTCTGCAAAAGGGGCTGCCTGTTTGCTGGCTGAATTTCTTAATGAGCTCGTCCGATGCTTCCGGATGGTTTCTTAGCAGGTAGATTGCTCCATGCAAGGCTCCGCAGTGTCCTTCCGGGGCACGACCCGATCCCATCTTTTTCATGGCCAGGATTTCTTCGGGGCTCCCGCCAAAATGCTTTACCATTGCCTGGGCACAGTTGTATCCGTATTCGGGATGATGGTAGTACCAGGCGGCACTCCGGGATTTTGCTTTTACAGAAACATCTCGCACCATAAATTGAAAATTTTCACTTTATCCTCGCCAAATTTTTGAAGAGCCTTCCGAACCTGATCCGGACTTTTCTCTTTTTTCAGGTCTTTCCCTTTGCTGTAAAAAGTATCGGCAAAACAGATGATTTGTTCTTCAATGCTGCGTGGCACCATGTCACGTTGAGGCAAAGGCAGTTGCTGATTTTTGATCTCCTTAACGGTCAGTCCTGTTCCGGTGTGTCTTTCACAAACCAGTGCATGTCGGGGAAGTCCTTCTTTTTCAAGGATCTCACGACCAAGGTATCCATGACAGATGTACGGGTATTGCCCATGACAACCAATGGATGGTGCATCGGTCATGAAAATTCCGATGTCATGGAGCATCGCAGCTTCTGAAATAAATGAATCATCCGCATGAAGCTCGGGATGATCCGACACTATTCTCAGGCATTTGTCCCGGACCAGTTGACTGTGGATAATCAGCAATTCACGTGCCGGGTGAATGGTAGAATAGTACTTATCAAAAATCTGAAGAATTGCTTCTTTTTCCCCCTCCATCTTTTTCTTTCCGTTTTTTGTATTGAGCCCTGTTTCGTAAGTAAACTAAGGTTTTCGAAATGTGCTTACAAGAAGTCGGCAAGTGCAAGGCTTGTGATGGCTGAAAAACAGGAGTTTACTTTTCGTAAATGACTGTTTTGAAGACAAGCATATCGTAGCAATTGTCGTTTTCTTGCAAGTACTACTTATGTCTTTCCTGAAGGACTTTTACCACATCCTCAATGCGATAATTCTTGGCGGTAAGTAACACCAGGGTGTGATAGGTGAGATCAGCCACCTCATTAAGGAAGAGATCATCGTTGTTGTCTTTGGCTTCAATGACAGTCTCCACAGCTTCTTCACCCACTTTTTGGGCTATTTTATTGATGCCCTTTTCAAACAGAGATGTGGTGTAAGAGCCTTCGGGCATGTCCTGCAGACGTTTGTCAATCAAATCTTGCAGGTGAACCAGAAAGTCAATGTTGCCTTTGTTAACTTCGGCAAAGCAGGTGTCGGTTCCAGTGTGACAGACAGGCCCTACAGGATTTGCTTTGATCAGTACGGTGTCGTTGTCACAATCAGGAGTGATGGAAACCACATTCAGGAAATTTCCTGATTCTTCTCCTTTGGTCCAAAGTCTGTCTTTGGTTCGGCTGTAAAAAGTCACTTTTCCTTCCTTCTGGGTTTTATTGAAAGCCTCTTCGTTCATAAAACCCAGCATCAGCACCACATTGGTTTGGGCATCTTGTACTATGGCGGGAATCAGTCCGTTCCCCAGTTTTGAAAAATCTAATTGCATGATATGTCGTTTGTGTTTTTACATAATTATCTGAGGACAAAGATAATAATTTGTCCGGCATGGCTTGCAGGTTAGCGAATGGAGATGCCTTCATTTTTCAGATAGGCTTTCAATTCGGGTATGGGTATTTCATTAAAGTGGAAAATGCTGGCTGCCAAACCGGCATCGGCTTTTCCTTTGGTGAATACATCTTTAAAATGTTCTTTGGCACCGGCACCGCCCGAAGCAATGATGGGAATGCCTCGCTCATCCGAGAGCCTGGCAAGTGCTTCATTGGCAAACCCCTGTTTTACACCGTCGTGATCCATGCTGGTGAACAGGATTTCGCCGGCACCTCTTTCTTCGGCCTCTCTGGCCCAGCTGAAGAGCCGTTTTTCTGTAGGAATACGACCTCCGTTAACAGTTACTGTCCAGTCGTCTCCGGCAATTTGTTTGGCATCAATGGCCACCACCACAAACTGGCTTCCAAAATGCTGTGCCATATCGCTAATCAACTGCGGATTCCTGACTGCCGAGGAGTTGATGGATATCTTGTCTGCTCCTGCGCTCAGCAGTGCGTCGGCATCACTTAACTCACTAATGCCGCCTCCAACCGTAAATGGGATGTTGATGTGCTGGGCAATTCTCTTTACCAGATCCACAAATGTTTTCCGCTTCTCGTGACTGGCGGTGATGTCCAGAAATACCAGTTCGTCTGCTCCCTGTTGTGCGTAGAGGGCGCCCAGTTCCACCGGATCACCGACCTCTTTTATGTCCAGAAATTTAACGCCTTTCACCGTCTGTCCGTTGCGGATGTCGAGGCATGGTATGATTCTTTTTGCGAGCATGATATAGTGAATAGTTTTTAGTCAGTAGTTTCAATTGTATTATATTTAGGTTTAAAGGGATTCTTTGAGTTTACGAATCAGGGCAGAAAGCATTTTTGCGATTTCCACACTGTCATGATCAAAATTATCGTATTCCTTTTTTTTAATATAGGCCTGTCTGTAGCATATCTCCATTTGTGTTTGTAGCTCATAAAGTGAGCCCATTGATATTTGCAGAAATCTAATGAAATCTCTTGTTTGATTTCGACCATACCCTTCTGCGATGTTGCTTGGAACGGATACAACACTCCTTTGCATTTGTGAAATTAACCCGAAATTTTCAATTTGAGGGAGCTTTTTAATGCTGGAATAGGCAGCAACTGTGAGATTCATTGATTTTTGCCAAACCAATAGATCTTTAAATGAATTGAATTTTTTCATGATGTTTTGAGTTAAGTGTTAATTATATAATTCTTTCACCAGAGAAAATGGTATTTTCTATTTTCTACTGGCTATTCCCTAATGACTCCTGACTACCCTCTACTCCTCCTCTCAATCTCTTCCATCTTAATTCTACCCTCATAAATGGCTTTTCCGAAAATCACTGCTGGCACACCTGCTTCCTCCAGTTCATCGATATCTTTCATACTGCTGACGCCACCGCTGGCGATGAGGTACAGATCCGGGAAATTGGCCAGTATCTCCTTGTATAATTCTGTTGACGGGCCTTCAAGCATTCCATCTTTGCTGATGTCGGTACAAATGGTTTGGGTCACTCCTTTGCTGATGTATTCTTTCAGGAAATCCATCAGGTCAAGTTCGGAGGTCTCCAGCCAGCCGGAAGTGGCAATTTTCCGATCTTTGGCATCGGAACCGAGGATGATTTTTTCAGGACCGTGTGTGGTAAGCCACTGCAAAAACTCGTCAGGGTTTTTTACGGCGATGCTTCCCCCGGTAACCATTTGGGCGCCGCTTTCGAAGGCAATGCGCAGATCTTCGTTTGTTTTCAGCCCGCCACCGAAGTCAATGGTCAGTCCCGTTCTCCCGGCGATGGTCTCAAGGGCTTTGTAGTTGACGATGTGTCCTGCTTTTGCTCCATCCAGATCTACCAGATGAAGTCGCTTGATCCCGTTGTCCTCAAATTGTCTGGCCACCTCCAGCGGATGTTCATTGTACGTTTTCTGTGTGCTGTAATCCCCTTTGCTGAGTCTTACACATTTTCCTCCGATGATGTCTATCGCGGGTATTAATTCGATTGATTGCATTTACTGAAAGTATGATTTCTAAATTCTAACCTCTAACTTCTAACTTCTAACATCTAGCCTCTATCTCCGCCCCTACATTTCTAAGAAATTCCTGAGTATCTGCTCTCCGGCCTTGCTGCTTTTCTCCGGGTGAAACTGGGTGGCGTAGAAATTGTCTTTTCGAAGGGCTGCACTAAAGGGATGGATGTAATTGCTTTCTGCAGCAGTGTCGGGACCGGTAGCCACATAAAAACTATGAACAAAATAGACATATTCGTTTTCCAGTTCTTTATTGAACAGGGGCTCCCTGACATTGGTAAGCTGGTTCCAGCCCATGTGGGGGATTTTTATGTTTCCGGAGTCCTTTGGCGGGGCTATAAACTTCTTTACTTTTTCATCGAAGATGCCCAGGCAGGGTGTGTCGCCCTCTTCGGAGTGGCTACACATCAACTGCATTCCCAGGCAGATTCCCAGTACCGGTTGCTTCAGCGATGGAATCAGTTGATCCAGCCCCTCGCTTTTCAGGTAAGCCATCGTTGTACTGGCTTCCCCCACACCCGGAAAAATAACCTTGTCAGCGTTGCGGATGGCATCATGGTCGGCAGTGATTTCTGCCTGATATCCCAGGCGTTCCAAGGCAAAGCTAACTGATTGGATGTTACCGGCATTGTATTTTATAATTACAATCTTCATTATTTCATCAATTGGTCGATCTTTTCCACGAGGCCGGAGAATTCTTCCTCGTTAAAAAGGCGCGTTAGAAAAACAATTTTACCTTCACGGTCAATCAAAACATTTCGCGTTACTCCTGCCTTTTTTTCGGCGTAAAGCTGAAAAATCTCTGCCCCCGGATCCAATGCCAGAGGGTAGGAAATGCCTGTTTCTTTGGCAAACTTTTTCACGGTTTCAATAGGCTCATCCCGGTCAATGCCAATAACAACCAACCCTTTGTCCTTGTATGGCTGCCATATCTCACTTTCAATGTGAGGCATCTCTTTTCGACATACTCCGCACCAGCTGGCAGTAAATTGAAGCATTACTACTTTTCCCCGGTTTTCCTCCAGACGGAAAGTCTCCCCGTTTGCCAGAGTGGCTTCAAAAAGCGGTGCTTTATCGCCGATTTCAACGATGTAACCGCGGTTGTCGGTCTGGCTCTGACAACTTAACCCTGATATGATCATCACAATAAAAAGGAGGTGTTTTAATTTTATCATAGCGTTATATTTAATGCCTGTCTATAAACTAAGCAAATTTTGTTTTTAGAGCTGTTTCTGGTCAGAAAGTGCCAATTGCAAGGCTTGCGAAGCCGCCAAAAACGGAGTTTACTAATCGTAAATGAGTATTTTGGCGGCAAGCGTAACGACGCAAGTGGTACTTTATGGACAGAAACTCTTTAAGCAAAAACAACTGTTTTGTTGTTGTAAACCAATGTTTTTCTGTCCAGGTGAGCTTTTACGGCTCTTGAAAGAACGATTTTCTCAATGTCTTTCCCTTTTTGCACCAGACTTTCGACCGAATCATGGTGTGAAATCCGTATGATGTCCTGCTCTATGATAGGGCCGGCGTCCAAATCGGTGGTAACATAGTGGCTGGTGGCTCCGATGATTTTTACTCCGCGCGAATGGGCTGCGTGGTAGGGTTTAGCTCCTGCAAAGGCCGGAAGAAAAGAGTGGTGGATGTTGATGACTTTGTTGGGGAAATTGCTCACAAAATCAGACGAGAGAATTTGCATATACCTGGCCAAAACGATAAAATCCACCTTGTGCTCTTTCAATATCTCCAGCTCTTTCTGCTCTTGTTCTTTTTTGTTGTCTTTGGTTACGGCCACATGATAAAAAGGGATCTCGAAACGTTTGGCCACTTTCTCCATTTCCTGATGGTTGCTGATGATAACGGGGATGTTAACTTTCAGTTCACCGGCTTCGTAACGCGCCAGCAGGTCGTAAAGACAGTGAGAACTTTTGGAGACAAATATTCCCATCCGTGGAATTTGATCGGAAAACTTCAGATCCCAAACCATCTCCAGCGGTTTGCCCAAAAGCGGGCCAAACACGGTTCCGATATCGTCTCGTTCCAGCATGAACCCATCCAGTTCCCATTCTACACGCATGAAAAAACGGTTTTCTTCACGATTGGTATATTGATCCAACGCAACCACATTTCCTTTGTTTTGATGTATGAAATCAGTGACACGGGCTACAATGCCACCCTGGTCGGGGCAATGAATTCGTAATATTGCAGTTTGGTTTTTCAACATATTTGTAACTGTTTTGGCTACAAAAGTAATAAATTAAAAAGCGATCAGGGGCTCCATACCTTAGTTTGTTAATCGAGCTAACTGAAAAGTCTCACTTCTCTCATCTTGCTTCTCATTCCTCATCAGCCCAACCCATATTACTTTGTGCTCTTTCCCGTTTTCAGGGTCTCAATGAATTGGATAATTCCCTCCTCATCATCTCCACTTTGTTCCAGGTGTTTGATAAAGGCGCTTCCTACGATTGCCCCATGGGCATACTGGCACACATTTTTATAGGTCTCGTGGTTGCTGATGCCAAAGCCCACCATTCGCGGAGTGTTTAGCTCCATGGCATTGACCCGCTCAAAGTATTCAATTTGTTGAGTGGATAGACCGTCACGGGCCCCTGTTACAGCCGCTGAGGAAACCATATAAATAAAGGAGGTGGATGCGCTGTCAAGTTTTTTGATGCGTTCTTCGGGAGTTTGCGGCGTTATCAGGAAAATATTGCTGAGTTCATTAGAGGTGAACAGTTCCTGAAACTCTTCCACATAGGTTTCATAAGGAAGATCCGGCAGAATAAGCCCGCTGACATTGTTCTTCTGGCATTCTTCCACAAATTGTTCAGGGCCGAATTTGAGTACCGGGTTGAGGTATCCCATTAATATGATGGGAATAGATACTTCTCCCTGAATATCCGCTAACTGGTCAAATAATTTTTTGAGTGTCATTCCGTTTTGGAGCGCAATAGTACTGCTGTTCTGAATTACCGGACCGTCAGCCAAAGGGTCGGAGTAGGGCATTCCAATTTCCACGAAGTCCACTCCGGCTTTTTCGAGCGATTTCAGCACTTTAACGGTGCTGTCGATATGGGGGAATCCTGCTGTAAAATAGACCGATAACAGGTCTTTTTTGTGTTGGAGCAGGGACTGTAATTTTTCCATTGTGTATTTTTCTTTTTGTTTTTTAGGGAATTGTTGGTTTAAGAAGTTTGCATTATCTCCGTTTGATTTCTCAAATCAGGTCAGGTTAACTTCAGGCGCTCCATATAGGTTTTCATATCCTTGTCGCCGCGTCCCGAAACGGTAACAACCACATTTTCGCCCGATTTTAGATCCAGCTGGTTGAGTGCTGCCAATGCATGGGCAGATTCCAGAGCGGGGATGATGCCTTCCTTTTGGGTAAGTTGAAGAGCTGCATCCAGTGCTTCCTGATCCGTAACTGCAAGGTATTTGGCCCTTCCGCTTTTTGCCAGCCAGGCGTGTAATGGACCGATGCCGGGATAATCCAGTCCTGCAGAAATGCTGTATGGTTCGGTAATCTGACCATCATCGGTTTGCATCAGGTTGGTCATACTTCCATGGATGACACCTGTTTCGCCCATGGCAATGGAGGCAGCTGTTTTGCCGGATGTCAGTCCTTCTCCGGCGGCTTCAGCCCCGATGAGTTGCACTTCCGGCTCGTCCAGAAAGTGATAAAACGATCCGGCAGCGTTGGATCCTCCACCTACGCAGGCTACCACATAGTCGGGATTGCTGTTGCCGGTTTTGTTTCTCATTTGCCATTGTATCTCCCCGCTGATGACCGACTGCAGTCTTGCTACCATGTCGGGGTAGGGATGAGGCCCAACCACCGAGCCGATGAGGTAAAACGTATCCAGCGGATTGGCTATCCAGTCGCGTAAAGCTTCATTGGTGGCATCTTTGAGTGTGCGACTTCCCGATATGGCAGGGCGGACATCGGCTCCCAGCATTTTCATCCTTGCGACATTGGGGGCCTGTCGCTCTATATCGGTTTCGCCCATATACACCACGCATTCGAGTCCCATCAAGGCACAAACGGTAGCTGTTGCTACTCCATGCTGGCCGGCCCCGGTTTCTGCGATGATGCGTTTTTTCCCCATCTCATTGGCCAGCAAAATCTGACCGATGGTGTTGTTGACTTTGTGACTGCCTGTGTGGTTGAGATCTTCTCTTTTAAGCCAGATGTTACAGCCATAATGGTCGGATAACCGGTCGGCGTGATAGAGCGGAGACGGGCGCCCTGCATAATCTTCAAGTAGTGTTTTAAAGTCTTTTCGGAACGATTCCGAATTCATGATTCTCAGGTAATTTTCTTTGAGGTTCTCGATGTTGGGGATGAGCATCTCGGGGATGTATGCTCCTCCAAAGGGGCCATAGAAGCCTCGTTCGTCGGGTTGAAATGAAGTTGACATATGTTTTGTATTATTTTCTTATTGTTGGCGAATGGTTTTGATAAATTTTTCTACTGAGGCAATCTCTTTAAAACCCGGAGCCGTTTCAAATTTACTGTTAATATCCAGTGCGTAAGGCTCGATGGGGCATTCTTTCAGAATTCCGGAAGCATCTTCGGCTTCAATACCACCACTTAAGAAGAATGGACGCGAGAGAAGGATTCCTTCCAGGATTGACCAGTCAAACTTCTTGCCGCTTCCTCCGTACCGGGCCGTAGGGGTATCAAACAGGAAGAAGTCGCAAGCCTCCCGGTATTGGTTGGTTGCATTTAGGTCAGATTGTTTCTTTAAAGAGAATGCTTTTATGACCTCCAGACCGTTTTCTCTTAACTCTTTGCAAAGATCCGGGGATTCGTTTCCATGCAGCTGAGCGGTGGATAGATTGAATTTCAGAGAGGTCTCTTTGATCTCATTCAAGGTTGCATTGACAAAAACACCTGTTTTATGGATCTTGTCAGGAAGCAGACGGGTGGTTTCAGGATTTAAAATATTTCCGGCGAAACGAGGCGATTTAGGATAGAAGATGAATCCCATATAATCGGGGTCCAACATAGCCACATCCAGAATGTTCTGATGATCACGCATTCCGCAGACTTTTATTTTTATCTTGTTTTGCATGAGTGTTGTTCTTTTCTCTGCTTACAACTGAGTGACACTTTTTCCGGTAACTTCTGCTTTTAAATCAGCACAAGCCTTTGCGGGATCAGAATGCTTCATAAAGTATTCACCCATGAGGAATCCCTGAAAACCTGCGTTTTTCAGGAACAGGAAGTCGTCTGCTGAATGTATTCCGCTTTCAGCAATGGGAAGAATGTGTGAGGGAAGCAGTGATATCATGTTGGCGGCGTGTTGCAAATCCACCTCAAAGGTTTTAAGATTTCTGTTATTGATTCCTGCCATATCCACATAACTGTTAAGCATTTCTGCTTCACTTTCGTCGTGAAATTCCATCAAAACCTCAAGCCCAAGATAATTAGCCAATGATGCAAGGTCGGCAGCCTGTTGTTTCTCCAGAATGGCTGCAATCAGCAAGACAGCACTGGCTCCAATGGCTTTGGCTTCATATATTTGGTAGGGGTCAATGATGAACTCTTTGCGAATGATGGGGGTGTCGGTAAGATCCCGGGCCTGACTTAAATCATCATTGCTTCCACCAAAAAACTGAACATCGGTGAGTACCGAAATACCGGCGGCTCCTGCTTTTGCATAGCCCGGCACTATTTCTACCACCTTTGCACCTGCGTGTATGATCCCTTTGCTCGGCGATTGTCTTTTGAACTCGGTAATGACCGGAAAATCCTTTTTTTTGATCAGGTTTTCTTTTATGGAGGCTACAGGGGCTGTGAAGTGACGGTAATATTTTAATTCTTTTATTGAGACTTTGCTTTTGGCTGCAGCAACTTCTTCCTTTTTATTCGCTACTATTTTATCCAGAATGTTCATGATTATCAGGTGTTTGGGTTAAATGATTTCCAGAAGTTTCTTAAAGGTGGCTGCTGCCTTTCCTCCCTCAAGAGAATCGGTGGCTTTTTGCAGACATTGTTCAAAGGTTAATTGCTCATCCATTGTGTTGATGGCCAATGCGGCATTGGCGAGCACAGCATTTTTTTGCGCGGGGGTTCCTTCTCCGGCCATGACTTTCTTGAAAATGGAGGCTGATTCTTCCACCGTGTTTCCGCCGAAAATGTCTTCCGGACGATTGGGCGGTAAGTTGATGTCTTCCGATTTCAACAGTTTTTCGCCCTTGTGCGAAATTACTTTAAAAGCATCAGTCAAAGATACTTCATCGTATCCGTCGATGCTATGAACAATACTGAATTTTGTTGTTGATTGCTGGTAAATATACTGATAAATGCGTGCAAGCTCCAGACTGAACACTCCCACCAGTTGAAACTGCGGATGGGCAGGATTCACCATCGGGCCCAGCATATTGAAAAAGGTCTTAATTCCCAATTCTCTGCGGATAGGACCTACTGCTTTCATGGCAGGGTGGAACAACGGGGCGTGCAGGAAGCAAATGCCTGATTGGTCGATTTGGCGTTTCAACAATTCATTGTCATTGGTAAATTTATAGCCCAGATATTCCATGACATTGGAAGAGCCGCAGGCTGAACTGACACCTGTATTTCCGTGTTTGGCTACTTTGTAGCCAGCACCTGCCACTACCAATGATGCCAGCGTGGAAATGTTAAAGGTGTTTTTTCCGTCACCTCCGGTTCCACACATGTCGATGGTTTGGAAATCTGATAAATCAACGTGCTTGCATTGTTCCAGCAGTCCGTCCCGGAAGCCTGAGAGTTCTTCCACGGTTACAGGACGCATCATAAATACAGATAGAAAAGCTACTACTTCTGACTTGCTGTAATTCTCTCTGGTAATGTTGACCAGTACTTCTTTGGCCTCTGCTTTTGAGAGGGTATTATACTCGAAAAGTCTTTTTAATGTTGGTTGTAACATTGTTCAGGATGTTAAATTTTTAAAATTGGCATAAACGTTTAACGCATTCGTGATATTGCGAAGAGTATAAAGATTTTGATGGCTTCCTTTTTTGTGGTTTGAATGGATGGCTGATCAATCCACTCTTGAAATCGCATTATCCTTAGGTAACTATATATTTTTTAGATCAGATTTTTTCTATTCACTACTGACTAACAAACTACTCACTAAACTATCCTTCAATCCAGTTTTTAATCATTTGCTTTCCATGTTCGGTGAGTATGGATTCAGGATGAAACTGCACTGCTCTGACGTCATATTCTCTGTGGGTGATGGCCATAATTTGTCCCTGAATATCCCTGGCAGTGATGTTTAATTCTTTCGGAAGGTCTTTTTCATTGACCACCCATGAGTGGTATCTGCCACCCATAAATGTATCAGGCAGTGTGTTAAATAGCATCTCGTTGCGGTCGCATACACTGATGGGAGTAGCAATGCCGTGATAAACTTTCGGGAGGTTATAGATGGATCCTCCAAAAACTTCGGCTATGGCCTGGCATCCCAGGCAAACTCCAAAAATCGAATGGGTGGGGGCCAGATCTTTGATCAGAGACTTTAATATTCCTGCCTCATCGGGGATGCCAGGGCCCGGAGACAAAACAATCTTGTCGTAAGCCCTGGCTTCTTCAACGGTGATTTTATCATTGCGGAAAACATCCACCTGCTGGTCAGCCACCTCTTCCAGATAATGCACCAGATTGTAGGTGAATGAATCGTAGTTGTCTATAACGAGTATCTTCATTTTTTTCTTTTTTACTTGGGTTTAAACCAGGTCGTTAATAACTGTCTTTCTTTGTATGGTTAGGATCTGTCCTAAAAGTCCGGATTTTGTTCTGTAATGTTCAAGTTCGAGGCTTGCCACTTTTGAAAATCAAGGAGTTTACCTGAGTAAATGAGTGTTTTCGAAAGTGGCGTAACGATGAAATTGGACATTATATACAAAATCTGACTAGAATTCTGCAGCCATTTCGATGGCCTTCTTCAAAGCCCCCAGCTTATTATTTACTTCCTGAAGCTCCTTTTCTTCAACAGATTCGGAGACTACTCCCGCTCCTGCCTGATAAAAGAGAGTGTTGTCTTTGCTTAGGAATGACCGTATCATAATGGCTTGATTAAATGAGCCATCAAGGCCCAGTTTTCCGATGCAACCGCCATAATATCCCCGATTGTGAGGCTCATATTTGTCAATCAGTTGCATGGCTTTGTATTTAGGTGCTCCGGATAAGGTACCGGCCGGAAAGGTGTCAGCCATGACACGTGCCACGGCATTAGGGTCTCTTAATTTTCCGGTAACTTCAGATACCAGGTGGAGTACATGGCTGTAGTACTGAACTTCTTTGTATGTTTTTACTTTCACCTCGCGGCAATTACGGCCAAGGTCGTTGCGTGCCAGATCGACAAGCATTACGTGTTCGGCATTCTCTTTCGGATCCTGGCTAAGCTCTTCGGCCAGTTTCATATCCTTCAGGTCGTCTCCGGTACGTCTGAATGTTCCGGCAATGGGATTGATCGTGGCAAGTCCTTTTTCTATAACCAGCTGGCTTTCCGGAGAAGACCCCATCAAACGGTAATTGCCATAATCGAAATAGAAAAGATAAGGCGAGGGGTTGATGTGGCGCAATGCCCGGTAAACATTGAATTCATCGCCTTTGAAAGCTTGTGAGAACTGGCGCGACAGAACAATCTGAAAGACATCTCCCCGATAGCTGTGTTCTTTTCCTTTGGTTACCATCTCCATATATTGTTGCTCGTTCAGAGGTGACTGCTCATTTTCAATGGGGGTGAAATAAAAGGATGGCACCGAACGGTTTTTCAAAATCTCCAGGGTGTCATTTAAAGACGATTCCTGACCGGGAAGGAGATGTTCCACCAGGTAAAGCTGGTTGGTGAAATGATTAAAGGCAATCACCGATTGGTAGAGGTGATAGCGGATATCGGGAATGGAGTGGGGAGCATCCGTGTTAACATTGAGTGTGATGTCTTCAAAATAACGGATGGCATCATAGGAGGTATAGCCATAAAGACCGGAAGCGGGAACCGGGCACTCTTTTTGTTCCGTTTCCGGGATGTCAAAACTGTCGATAAATTCCTGCATTATCTGCGGTACAGATTTCTGGCCCGGTAACTTGATCTCCGATTTATTCCCGTCAGGAAAGCGGGTCTTTACGGTTTCTTTGTCCACGATAAAATCGGCGATGGGGTTGAAGCAGATGAAGGAGAGGGAATTGTTTCCGCTGTGATAGTCTGAACTTTCCAGCAGAATGGTGTTGGGGAACAGATCACGTAGTTTCAGGTAAATGCTTACCGGAGTTACTACATCGCCCACGTGGGCCGGAATACGACTGCATGAGAGGTTTAATTTTTGCTTTTTCATAGGTATCGGTTGTTTTTCTGTTTTCAGTGTTGAGATAAAAAAAAGGCTCACCGGGATTTCCGGTAAGCCTTTCTGTATTATGCTTTTGTTACAAATTTGAGCATGAAGACACCACCTTAATCCCTCTGAGGAAAAAAGAAATGACGCCACCACCAAATATTTGCAACTGAAATGTTCATGTTTTTTGTTAATTGCGGGGTTAGACCCACTATTTATGATATTTGTTATGTTTTTAGACTTTGCAAGTTTAGGGAATGATTTTTTAAAATGCAAAATTTTTATGAAAGTTTTTTATTTATCTCCACTTTATCTTCTTTACACTCTTTGTTTTATTTATATTATCCGGGAGGTTGTCAAGCACGGCCGACTTTATCTGATCAATCAATAATTGCCGGGTAAAGCTTTGGTGTACCACAATGCTCACTTCTCTTACCGGCTCTGGTACAGTGAACCTCCTGACAAACGGGCGGTCCGTCATTGAATCAACCGATAATTCTGGTACCAGGGTATATCCGATTCCTTTGCGCACCATTGCTTTAAGGGCTTCTATGCTTCCGCTTTCGTAATAAAACCCAAAGGCATTGTTGGTCTGATTGGCTTTGCCGCAAATGTCAAGTGTTTGATTGCGGAAACAATGTCCTTCTGTTAGAACCAGTACCTTTGCCGGATCCAAAAGGTTGTCCTCGATGAATTCATTGTGCATATAAGGATGGTCATAGGGGGCATAAAACAGGAACGGCTCATAAAAGAGAGGTATTTCCCTGATTTGTCTTTCCTCTGTCGGGGTAACCATTAAGCCTATGTCTATGCGGTCGTTGTGCAGTGCTTTGAGCAGCTGCTCCGATTCCAGCTCTTCGATTCGCAGGTGCGTATTTGGATTCTCGCTGATGAACTGTGGCAGGAAACGGGGGATAAGGTATGGTGCCAGCGTGGGAATGATGCCGAGACGGAATTCTCCTTCGATGCTTTTTTTTTCGTGACTGACATAATTGCGCAAATCTGAAATTTCCCGGAGGATCTGACGGGCCCGGATGATGATCTCTTCGCCTGCCGGAGTGGGTTCAATGGGTTTCCTGGACCGGTTAAATATTTGCACACCTATTTCATCTTCCATCTTGCGCACCTGCATGGTGAGCGTTGGTTGGGTGATGTGGCAGCTTTCGGCGGCATCGACAAAATGACGATGATCGTCAAGGGCCACAATATATTCCAGTTGTTGGATATTCATATTTTGCGTTTTTAAGAGGCAAAAGATATAAAAAAAACGGGAATCCTTTCCGGGATGCCCGTTTTGTGGTATTTTATAGACAGTTTTAACAATTAAAAGATGTCTTTCATTTTACTGAAAAAACCATTCTGCTCATTACCTGCTTTGGGCGTGAAAGAATCTGATTCTTTAAGTTTTTCCAATGTTTTCTTCTCCTCTTTGGATACATCCGAGGGAATCCACACATTGACACGCACCAGCAAATCACCGCGGTGATAACTGTTTACTTCGGGTAATCCTTTTCCCCGCAAACGAAGAATTTTTCCGGGTTGAGTGCCTGGTTCAATTTTAACTTTCACTTTACTCTCCACCGTTGGAATCTCGGCAGGGGTACCCAATATTGCATCAGGAACACTCAGTTGCAAATGATATATCAGGTCACTGCCATCTCGAATCAACTCCGGATGTTTCTCTTCCTGAATAAGTACCAATAAATCTCCGTTGATTCCTCCCCGTCGGGCAGCATTTCCCTTTCCGGAAACAGAGAGCTGCATGCCTTCTTCCACTCCTGCGGGTATGTTGATGCTCACCACCTCTTCTGTTCTCAATACGCCATCGCCGTTACAATGTGCACATTTTTTGGTAATGGTTTTGCCTTCTCCGTTACAGGTGGGACAGGCAGAGCGTGTTTGCATCTGTCCGAGTATGGTGTTGGCAACCCGGGTTACCTGTCCGGATCCTCCACAGGTGGAGCAGTTGCTGTATGCTGTTCCTCCGTCTGCTCCGGTGCCGTTACAGTGGTCGCAGGATACGTATTTCTTGACTTTGATTTTTTTCTCAACACCGTTGGCAATCTCCTTCAGTGTCAATTTAACCTTCACCCGAAGGTTGGAGCCTTTGTTTACACGCTGTCCGCCACGTGAGGATCCGCCGAATCCGCCAAAACCACTGAATCCGCCAAAACCACCGCCGAAGATATCTCCAAAGTGTGAGAATATGTCGTCCATACTCATTCCGCCACCTCCGAAACCACCTCCGGAAGCACCGCCTACACCAGCGTGTCCAAATTGATCGTATCGTTGTCTTTTTTCTGCATTTCCAAGTACTTCGTAGGCTTCTGCCGCCTCCTTAAACTTATCTTCCGCCTCTTTGTCACCCGGATTTTTGTCGGGGTGAAATTTCAGCGCTTTCTTACGATAAGCCTTTTTTATCTCTTCAGCACTTGCACTTTTTGAAACCTCCAGTACTTCGTAATAGTCTCTTTTTGACATGATAATATTTTGGTTTTATTCTCCAACAACAACCTTTGGGTAACGAATTACTTTGTCGTTGAGTTTATAGCCTTTTTGAACACAGTCGATGATCTTTCCTTTCATATCTTCCGAAGGTGTCGGAATTTTAGTGATGGCCTCATGGACTTCACTGTCAAACTCCTCACTCTCGGTGGCAATCTCCACAACGCCTTGTTGTTTTAAGAATTCCTGAAATTTGTTGTATATCAGGTCTATGCCTTCTTTTACTGCATCGAGATCACTGGCTGTTCCCAGGTGTGCTCTGGCTCTGTCGAAATCATCAATAACAGGAAGGATGCCAGCAAGAATCCCTTCTCCTGCACTTTTGGACAGTTCCATCTTTTCCTTCAGCGTTCTTTTTCTGAAGTTATCGTATTCAGCAATGAGGCGGAGGTGTTTGTCATTCAAATCCTCAAGCTGCCTTTTTAGCAGAGTTTGCTCATCTTCGGCATCCTGCATTGCTTCTTCACACTTCCCTTCTGCTTTTATCTCTTCGGCTTCTTTTTCGTTGGCTTCAGTGGTTTCCTTTTCTTTTGTTTCTTCAGATTTGTTTTCTGAATTTTCCTGAGCCTCAGCCTGTTTTGTCTTTTCTTCAGTTGCTTTTTTTCTGCTCATATCTTGTTCTCTTTATTTTAATATTTGGCGCACAAAGGTATGCAATTTCTTTGCCATATCGAAAAGAGGGACATTTTGGCATAAAGGGAACCGTAAAAATGACAAAGACAGCAAAAAGCCGATGCCTTTTACTGTCCTTGAATCCCTGTAAATAATAAATGCGAAATAAGCTATTTGCTGAGTCGTGCCAATGTCTGGTCGATTTTTTGGATATTGTTGGTTACTGCCACAATACGTCCATCTCCGTCAACCAGATAGTTTTTCATTTGCTCTGCCACCTTAAAGTTTTTTGCCAGTTCTGATTCACGCCCCCGGAAATTACATATGTGATGCAATGCTTTCAGGTTGTCCTGAAGAATAACCTGATTCAGAGGTGTTTCAAATCTGTCCAGCGAAATACTCACAATAACAAGGTCTTTTCCATTAAGGAATTCCTGATTATTGTAGGTTTCAAGCATTTTTGTTTTCAATGGGTTTTCTACCCTTGATTGAGCATCATATGATGCCCAGAAGTCAATCAGAACCATTTTCCCCTTTAGGTCCTCGCTGTTGAATGGAGTCCCGTCAAGAAGTGGATGACTGATTTCGGGAACTTTATTTCCAATGTCAAGCCCAACGCGTGGTTCCGGGGAACCATTGATGAACGACAGAAATACGATTCCCGTAAGGGTGATGATTAATAGTAACTTGTTCTTCATAAGCATAGTCCTTTCCCGAATTGTTACTGCACAAAGTTTCAATAAATTATTCGGACTGGTCAAAGTTTTTAGATGAATACCATTAAAAGAGTGACCAGTGGTTTTATTTGCGCAACAAAACTATGCTGTAAAACATGAAAAATAGCAGGTTGTTTGTTTGGATTATTGGAGATAAATTATATCTTTAATGCGACAAGCAGCCAATATGTTGGTTATCAGTTTTTTATATTTGAGTTAAAAAGGTGTAAAAAAGACAAAATATAGGATCCTATTAAAGAAAAGTATCTTTAAATGCGTTTGATTTTTGCCCCCAGTTGGTTTAATCGCTGGTCTATTTGCTCATATCCGCGGTCTATTTGCTCAATGTTGTGAATGATACTTTTCCCTTTTGCTGACAAGGCAGCAATGAGAAGAGCCACTCCCGCGCGTATGTCTGGTGAGGTCATAACACTTGCCCGCAGCGGTGTTTCATGGTTCAGACCTATCACTGTTGCCCGGTGAGGATCACATAAAATAATCCGGGCCCCCATGTCGATAAGCTTATCTACAAAGAACAAACGGCTTTCAAACATTTTCTGGTGAATGAGAACGCTTCCGTTGGCCTGGGTGGCCACCACCAGGAAAACACTTAGGAGATCGGGTGTTAATCCCGGCCAGGGAGCATCTGAAATGGTCATTATAGAGCCATCGATGAAGGTTTCGATGGTGTATTTTTGTTTTGGAGGAATATAAATTTCATTTTTACTGATGTGCATGTTGATTCCCATGCGTCGGAATGCAAGGGGGATAATTCCCAGATGATCTGTGGCTGCATCCTTGATGGTTATTTCGCTTCCGGTCATCGCAGCAAGTCCGATAAAACTGCCAATTTCAATCATGTCCGGAAGAATGCGGTGCTTACATCCTTTAAGTGCTTTCACACCTTCAATGGTCAACAGGTTGGAGCCTACCCCGTTGATTTTAGCGCCCATAGAATTGAGCATTCGGCAAAGTTGCTGAATGTATGGTTCGCAGGCGGCATTGTAAATGACGGTTTTTCCCGGAGTTAAAACAGCTGCCATTATAATGTTGGCAGTACCGGTAACAGAGGCTTCGTCCAGGAGCATATATGATCCCTCCAGCTTTTCCGCATGGACGGTATAAAAGATGTCGTCGGAGTCGAAATTGAAAGTAGCTCCCAGTTTCTCAAAACCAAAAAAGTGGGTGTCCATACGGCGTCGCCCAATCTTATCACCTCCTGGTTTCGGGAAATAGGCTTTTCCAAAACGTGCCAGCAAGGGGCCCATTATCATAATGGATCCTCTCAGTGAAGCGGCTCTTTTTCTGAACTCTTTGGTCTTGAGATAGTCAAGTTTGATGTTCTCAGCTTTGAAACTGCATTTTTTGGCAGACAGACGATTTACTGTTACGCCTAAATCCTGCAGGAGGTCAATCAGGTTATTGACATCCAATATGTCCGGAAGATTGTCGATGATAACCTCATCTGGTGAAAGTAAAACGGCACAAATAACCTGAAGGGCTTCATTCTTTGCCCCCTGGGGGGTAATGTCGCCTTTTAATTGCAGTCCTCCCTGCACTTCGAAGCTGTTCATTGTTCTGGGTGATTTTAGGAAATGCTTTCCGGTAAGTAGTTCGTGTTTGTCTATAAAGTCCAACTTCTGCGTTGTTGCTCAAAATCTAAATCCTCATCCCGATTGTGCTTTTTGTTGGTTTTTTGTTCAAAAAACTTTACAAAAGCTACTTCGGGACTGCGGTTTATATTTTTCACACGCCTTGAATTTGAACTTTCTGGTTCAAACACGTGAAAAACGCTTAGCTTATGGACAGAGACTAGTTAATTGTTATTCTTTCGAATAAATTTTTTCCGTTGACGGTTGTGGTTGTTATTGTTGTTTGTGTCTTTGAATTCACGGAAATCATTGATTCTTGCTTCTCCTTCAATCTTGATTTTGCCATTGGAAAGGCGTTGGATATCGTTGAGAATCCGATCATCGGTGGCATTGTCTTTATTCCAGTTGGAAAGAGATTTTTTCATGTGATTGCCGATGAGCATGATGAGGTGTCTTTTCAGTGGGCCTTCTTCCATTTCAGAGGCTTCCTGTATCATTTCCTCAACGATGGTGCCGTAATGTTTGAAGGTCATTTTACCCTGATTGTAGGCTACAGGATCGGGTTTTGCCTGGAAGTTTTCCGGTGCAGGGAGGTCGTACGGATAATCAATGTCCAGTTTGAAGTCGGCCATGATGGCCAGGTGATCCCATAATTTATGCTTGAAATCACTGACATCACGCAGATGTGGAAATAAATTTCCCATCACAGCAATTATGGCTTTCGAAAATCGGGTTCTTTCTTCACGGTCCTCAATGGTAAGTGCATGATCTACCATTTTCTGAATATGACGTCCATATTCAGGCAAGACCAGTTTCTTTCGGCTTGAATTATAATCCATTAGTTGTTTAAAAAAATTATTTTTTGCTGAATAACGTAGCGTTTTTTATGCTTCAGCATGCTTGTTTTGAATAAGGTAAGATGTCCGTAGTAGTGTGTAAATGCACCCGGACACCGGGTTCACAAGAGGGTTGTTATTGATGCTAACTTTGTGAAAGCCGGATCTCCGACCATAAATTTTGAATATAAAATTGTTTGTTATAACGATAACTTCTCAAGTAAGTTTCAGGGTTTGCAAATATCGTATTTCATTGTTAAAAAAAACGAACTTGCAGGGAAAAATCTTCAAAAAATGATTGTCTGGTTTGAGATACGATCTTTTCAGTCGTAATCCTTTGAAGCTTAAATGTATTGCAAATCTAAGTGATTATTTTAAGTTTGGCAAATTTAAGCAATAATTGTTTTTGACCTGCATTTTTAAAAAACACAGTGGCTTTGATGTTTGGAGCGACTCCCTCCAGATGCAGAACTTTTCCCTGGCCGAAACGCTCGTGTTCTATTATTACGCCCGGCTGAATTTGGCTTTGTTCGCCCGGGGCGAGAGAATTAAAGCGCGATGGGGAATCATTGTTCTGGAGTGTTTTTCCGCTGAAATTAAATTTTTTCTTTTCCTGAGCGGAGTCATCTTTCAGGTTGAAACGCTTCTTTTTTGCAAACGACCCGGTTTCCTTACCTGTTGGTGCAAAGCTTCGTGATTCAGCAGGAATGTTCAGGTACTCCTGATTAATTTCGCCTAAAAACCTGCTGGGGCGGGCAAATGTTAATTCTCCGTATTTATATCTGTTTCGGGCACAGGTGAGGGTAACTCTCTCTTCTGCACGGGTAAGTGCTACGTAGAACAGGCGGCGTTCTTCTTCAATTCCTGGTTCAGTTGCTGAAGCCATCGACGACGGAAACAATCCTTCCTCCACACCAACGATATAAACATTTTTAAATTCCAGCCCTTTGGCTGCATGGATGGTCATTAATGTGACTTTATTTAGGTCGTCGGGTTTGTCATTGTCCTGATCGGTTAACAATGAAACTTCTTCCAGAAAATCAACCAGACTGTTGTTTTCTCCGCTCTCCTGCCTTTCATCTGAGAATTCACGAATGGCATTGAAGAGCTCTTCCAGGTTTTCAATGCGTGTTTGGTTCTCCTGCGATTTTTCCTGATGGAGCTCTTTCATGATACCACTCTGTGTGGCTATTTCATTGGTAAGATCAAAGGCGGACATATTGGGAGCCTGGCTCATAAAACCTGAGATTAATCGGGCAAAACTGCTTAGTTTCTTCAGGGTTCCGCTGTTAAATCCGGTGTTGGGCAGGGCAGGGTTGGTTATTACCTCCCAAAGACTCAGATTGTTCTGGTTTGCCAGATTTTCAATCTTTTCCATGGTCGTTTTCCCGATTCCCCTTGCGGGATAGTTGATTACCCGTTTGAGGGCTTCGCTGTCCCGTGGATTAACTGTAATTCTCAGGTAAGCCAGAAGGTCTTTTATCTCTTTGCGTTGGTAAAATGAAAGACCTCCGTATATTTTATAAGGCATGTTTTTCTTGCGGAGTGCTTCTTCAAATATCCGTGACTGTGCATTGGTCCGGTAGAGAATGGCAAAATCCTGATATTGGCACTGGTTCCTCAGGCGGGTGTCATTAATGTCGTTGATGACAATAAACCCTTCATCCACATCGGATTGTGCCTGAAACATATTAATCTTCTGGCCTTCTTCGTTCTGTGAATAGACCTCTTTTTTTATCTGCTTGTCGTTGTGCGCAATGATGCTGTTGGCTGCGTTTACAATATTTTGGGTGGAGCGGTAGTTCTGTTCCAGTTTAAAGAGCTGGTACCCCTGATAGTCGTTTCGGAAATTAAGGATGTTTTCAATTTTTGCTCCCCGAAAACTATAAATACTTTGAGCATCATCACCTACCACGCAGATGTTTTTATGCTTCTCTGCCAGCTTTCGGGTGATCAGGTATTGTGAAAAATTGGTGTCCTGATACTCATCAACTAAAATGTATTGAAAACGGGTTTGATATTTTTCCAGAACATCGGGGTTGTCACGAAACAGGATGTTGGTGTTGAGCAGCAAATCATCAAAATCCATGGCTCCTGCCTTTCGGCACTCTCTCATGTAACGTTGGTAAATTTCCGGCATTCTGAACAGACGGGCTGCTGCATCTGCACTTGTGCGCTGGGGGTCCCTGGCATAAACGGCCGGAATGATTAAGTCATTTTTTGCTGCGGAGATTCTGCCCAAAACCGTTCCGGGGCGGTAGGCTTTTTCTTTGTTGAGCCCCATTTCCTTGAGGATGCTGTTGATGAGACTTTTGGAATCAGCAGTGTCATAAATGGAGAAAGAGGAGGGATAACCCAGTTTTTCTGATTCGATGCGAAGTATTTTGGCAAAAACGGAGTGAAAGGTGCCCATCCATAGCTTGGAGGCTGTTTCCTGTCCTACAATTTGTCCGATTCGGTTTTTCATTTCCCTGGCTGCCTTGTTGGTAAAGGTCAATGCCAATACCGACCAGGGTGCTATGCCTTTCTCCAGCAGATAGGCGATTCTGTAGGTCAGTACCCGGGTTTTTCCCGATCCTGCTCCTGCAATGACCAGAGAAGGTCCTTCGGTGTTGATTACCGCTTTATGTTGTGCTTCGTTCAGCTGTTGTAAATAATTCTCCACGAAAAAACAGATTTCTTCGGTTTTTAATTTTCGGGTGTTAGTGGGCTACTTCGTTTGGTTTTCGGGTGTCAAAACAATGGTTAAGTTTTCGAATCCTGCTTCCTGAAAGGGGTTTTGTTGCCCCGCAGGTTTTAATTTCAGGTATTCCGGTTCGGCCGGGATGGAAATGGTCTGTTGCCACCAATGTGCATCGGACAGAGACTTGAGGTCAAAATAATCTTTGCTGCCCACCCGGTTGTAATTTTTAATCAGGAGGATGTTTTTTCCTTTTTTGAGGTCAAAAACCAGCTCTTTAATCAGCGGAGTGCCGGGGACATTATTGCGGCTCAGGAGTATTTCCTCCTGGTTGAACCAGACATGCATACCATCGTTGCCCGTTACGCGGTAACAATATTGTTGTTCATTCTCAGACTCTATTTCCACATAGTAATATCTGGTGGACATGGGAAGGGGGATGAGGTGCGAATCTTTTGTGTTTTTGAGATTGTGCCATGATGTGTTCAAAATTCTCAATCTGTTACTGCCATTGGGGTTTACGTGAACCTCCTTTAAATCTCCGTAGAAAATCTCCGAACGATAGATGTCTCCGGTTTGTATGGTGTCGTATTTGGAGCAAACCAGGCGGCTCTGTTTTCCGTTTAGGACGATTTGTTGTTCGCCATTTGCGGTTTCAACTGCAATTTCTTTTCCTTTCAGCGTTTGAAGGAACCGAAATTCTGCCTGCTGTGGATGCCCGGCGCTAAGGTGCCAGGTCAGAGCCGTTGAGGAAGGAATAGCCGTAATCTGATCCTGTTGTGTGATACCTGTGTGATGAAAAGCGTTGGTGTTATCCAATGTCAGCGTGTCTGCAGCGTTGATGCTGATGCCCCTTTCGGGTATCGGACGGATAGTCTCTTCAAATTCTGCCTCAATTACAGGAACTTCCATCGGATCGGCCATGGCAGGGGCTGTCCAGAGAATCTCATTTACGTTGCCTCTGTTCACGACTTCCAAAGGGATGCCACTACCCAGAAACCGGGCTGCTGTAATTTTATTGTTCAGTCCTGAAATTCTTATGGATGAAGAGGCAGGAACAGATTCCATAAAGAGGTAAAGCTTATTCTCTTTTCTGGTTATTTTGTAGTTGGAGGCTGCCGTTTTGAAAGGGCTTTCCATGGTCTCATATACTGCTTCCCTGTTTACCTTTATCCAACGTCCCAGGTTTTTGAGCACCTCTTCTTCTACTCCTTCTGTGGTTCCGTCTGCTTTGACTCCAATACTTAGTGAGTAATTTCCTCCGGATGATAATACCCGAATCATTTCTTTGACTTTCTTCTTTGCTATGGGCAGAGGATCCACCTCGGATTTGGTATCTTTGTATCCTCGTGTATCAGAGAATGCGGATGCAAGCATATTCCATGCAACATCCGGTGTTTTTGCGGGGAGCGAATTATACTCTGAGGCAACAAAATCTCCCATATCGTTGCCAATGCCATCGCTAATCAGGCATTCAGGTTGAAGTTTCTTTATCAGCTGCCGTAAGTCTCTGCTTTGTTCCGGGGTGTTTAATCCTGAATAAAGATATAGCTCGGATACCGAACCGTAATTGGTCAGCAATTCTTCTATACGTTTGAGATTGACATTATGATGTTCTTCTGTTACGGGAGTGTTGTGATTCTCCGACATTGGCATAGCAGCCGGCAGGTGCCAGTCGGTTAGAGAGTAACTGAGACTAAGCTTGATGTTGCCGGATTCACAGGCATCCGACATCTCTTTTACAAAATCTTTATTGGCCGGAGTGAAATCAACCGAATTGAAATCTGTTGTTTGGGTTTTAAATAAGCAAAATCCATCATGATGTTTGGCATCCAACACAATTCTTTTCATTCCGATGTCACGGGCAAGATTAACAATCTCGTTGGCATCCCATTTTTTAGGATCGAACTCACGTGCTTTTCGGGCATAATTTTCGGGAGTAATTCCTGCCAATGCACGGATATTCTCCGCTGCTCCGTCAATCGGTTGGTTTTCTGTTTTTCCCTCATAAAGTGAATAAACCCCAAAATAGACGAAAAGTGAGAGTTTGTCTTTTTTCCACTCTTCAAGGTTCTTTTTTGAAGATTCTGTGTTTATTTCTTCCGGCGATGGCTCTTTTTTTGTTGTTTTTTTCTTTTCAGGAGAGGAACAGGCAGCTATGATGATGACCAAAAGCATGGCTGCATAGCTTTGTGGTTTGTATATCAGGGGTTTGTTGTGCATAATAGACGTGGTTGTTTTTTTCGCTTTCAAATATAAGCATTCCTGTGTGATGGTACATGAAACTGTTCTATAGATTTGAATTTTGGTGTTTTAATATTGCAATAGTCCGTTAAGTTTTTTCAAAGTTTTGGAAATTAAGCCTTTCGGTCTAAATGAATGTTTTTCATAAAATTCGGAATGCCAATGCTATACATCTTTTCTAATCTCTAATTTCTATAATCTAACGATCTATTAATATCAGATTCACAATTAATTTCTCTTTTCGTACGTTTTATTATTGTAATTTCGTCACTTATTCTAACGGTTAATGATTTTCAGAATGTTCTCAATTAGGTCTTTACTGTTGTTTTTTACTGTTTTTCTAATGGCTTCAGTCAGTGTTCGCGGACAGCTTTCTGCGGAGAATGCACTGGTGGCTCAAACAGAATATTCATCCGCTACTCCTAACGATCAGGTGTTTTGTTTTCCCGAAGGAAGTTTCATGTCAGTGCGGTTTGATTATGCCGGAAACAATCCTTCGTTTGCCTGGTTTCAGCATGACGTAACCGACAACAGTTGGGACAATCAACTGGCCAATTCAGGGAATCAGCTTACTGCCGGAACTCCCGGCGGATATCGGGTGGTTGTGGAAGATGAAGCCGGTGTGGTTGTTGCAGATGAAAGGTTTTGGGTTTACAACACTCAAAAAATAACAAATGTAGAGGCTGAGATCACTTATGATGATTGTTATGGTGTTGAAATGTCTGCCTCAGCAGATACCGTTCCTTTGATTTTCTACGATCCGATGGACGGAAGTTTTGGGGGCGTAAATTACAATCTTGCTTTTGAGTGGACTACTCTGCCCGAAGGTGACGGGTCGCAATCAGGAAGGACTGTCGAATTTGATGCTCCTTTTGAGGATCTATCCTACGTGGTTTCCGTTTCCGACCGCTTTGGGAATGTTCTTGAATCGACCATTGATTATTCTGCCATTGCTGTTGCTGCAGAATTTGAAGCCGATGTGAAAAAAGATACTGTTCCAAACGAACGCCATTCTGATGCGCAGGGGTCCGCTCCCATCGAAATCAAATTTAACGATCAATCGCAGGGGAAAGTAAATGCCTGGGAATGGACTTTTGGAAATTCGGGGCAGTCGGTTGAACAAAACCCGCTGTTTGTGTTTTCTTCAGCGGGAACCGACAGCGTATATTTGCGGGTAGTGAACCGCGACTCGGGCTGTGAGAGCCTCAGTGCTCCGTTTGTGGTAAGCGTATGGGAATCGGAACTGGAAGTGCCAAATGTTTTTACACCAAATGGAGATGGTATTAATGACCAATTCAGAGTGGCTTACAAATCTATTAAGAAGTTTGAAATGGTGGTTTTTAACCGTTGGGGCCGCCGGGTTTATGAGGGAAATGACCCTGCACGTGGCTGGGATGGTAAAATAGGTGGAACCATGGGGGCTCCGGGAGTATATTTTTACTATATACGAGGTGAAGGATACAATGATAATGAAGTGCACAGAAAAGAAGGCGCTGTTCACCTGATCAGGGGGAAATAGAGCAGGGAAGGCGGTCTGAAAAAATCAAAAAAACAAATACTAAAAGATGCAATTGGAAAAAAACAAAGAATTGATTCGAATAGGAGTATTTTATGATGGCAATTATTTCTTTCATGTAAGCAACTATTACAACTACGTACATTCAAAACATAGCCGGATCAGCATCTCCGGATTACATGATTTTATTCGCAATAAAGTGGCTTCGGTGGAATATGGCCCCATGGGGTTTGCGCATAGTCAGATTGTAGATGCGCATTATTTCAGAAGTCGCCCCGGTGCCGCAGAGGCCAGCCAGAAAGGGAATTTGCTTTATTACGACCGGGTATTTGATGATATTCTGATGTCAGAAGGTATTACCACGCACTATCTTCCTCAGAAAAGTAATGCAGGTGGCAACTCCCGATTCGACAAAAGTATTGATGTTTTACTGGCGCTTGAAGCTTTTGACCTGGCCTTTCACAACCGATTCGACGTAATCGTGCTTATAGCGTCTGACAGTGACTATGTGCCACTGGCGCGAAAACTTAATTCCCTCGGAGTGCGTATTATGCTGCTCTCCTGGGATTTTGATTATCGCGATGACTATGGAAATCACCGGGTGACACGCACTTCTCAGGACTTGTTGAATATGGTGACTTATCCGGTTTACATGGAGGAGATTATTAATGAGCCAAAGCCTGAGGAGATTCCACTGGTGGAAAGCCTTTTTGTGAATAAGGACTCGGGAGCTAAAAATGAGCAGCCCACTCCCGAACAAGAGGAGGAACCTCTGGGGGAGGATTATGAGGTGAGTACCATTTTATCTGTGAAATCGGGCTATGGTTTTATAAAGTATCCGCCACTTAATTTATTCTTCCATTATGAAGCAGTGGTCGGGTGTGATTTTAATGATCTCGAACCGGGCGATCAGGTGAAATTCAGAATTGTAACCAACGAAAAAGGGGATGATGTGGCGATGGATGTGGAATTGACCAGTCGCACTGCCTAAAATAAAAAGAGGCTGTCTTTGTGGGACAGCCTTTGAAAAATCAGCATTTGATAATAATTTCATCCAGTGCTCTTTTGGGCACATGGTGTGTTTGAGTTTCGTCTCTCCAGTATTTGATGTTGTCATCTTTCAGGTCTTCGATAACTACCTGTTCTCTTGGTTTGCCCAGAGCAATGACTTCAACAATTTTCAGATGCTTTGGGATCTCCAGTGCATTGGATAGTTTCAGCCTGTCCACCGAACCAATGATGCAGCCACCCAGATTTTGTTCAACAGCTCCCAAAAGTATGCTCTGTATGGCAATGCCGTCATCACAAAAATAATTATCTGAAATTTTTGTGTCATTGAGTACTACAATGTAAGCCGAGGGTCTTTCTCCTTTTACCGGGCCGTCCCAGTTGGGCAGGTAACCAGCCCAGGAAAGGTGCGGAAAGATTTTTGCATTGGTTTCAGCATCGCAGGAGATGAAATATTTGAGGGTTTGAGCGTTGCGGGCTGACGGGGATAGGCGGGCAAGGTCAACAAGGCCTTCCAGAATGTATTGAGGAATGCTTTCTTCTTCATAGAAACGACGATAACTTCTGTTTCGTCGGATTAAATCTTTCAGGTTGTTCATAGTGTTTGGTTAATTTGAAAAATCAACTCCGGCATTTTGTCCGGAGCTGATTGGTTTAAGTTGTTAGAATCTTTTTCCAACGATGTCCCAGTCCACACAATTCCAGAATTTCTGGATGTAATCGGGCCGCTTGTTTTGGTAATCGAGGTAATAGGCATGCTCCCACACATCACAGGTGAGGATGGGGGTAAGTCCGTTTCGAAGCGGGTTTCCGGCATTGCTCTCTTTTACAATCTCCAGTTTGCCATTGCTGTTTTTTACCAGCCATGCCCATCCTGAACCAAACAATGTGGCGGCAGCTTTGGCAAATTCTTCTTTGAATTGCTCAAACGATCCAAATGCTTCGTCAATGGCTTGTGCCAAAGGCCCCGTGGGCGCATTCCCTCCCTTGGGCGAGAAAGAAGAAAAATAAAAGGTGTGGTTCCAGACCTGGGCTCCGTTGTTGAAGATACCTCCATCGGCTTTTTTGATGATGGTCTCCAGATCGGCATTTTCAAATTCGGTTCCCGGCACCAGATTGTTCAGGTTGTTTACGTAGGCCTGATGGTGCTTGCCATAATGAAATTCCAGTGTTTTTTTTGAGATGTTTGGTTCCAAAGCATCCAAATCGTAAGGTAATTGAGGAAGTGAAAAGTTCATAGTGCTTATTTTATTTGTTAGTAATTTGTTTTCTTCATGATCGTCTGCTTTACATGAATACAGCAGGCTTTTAAAAAGCGAGATTTTTTCTTTCAATGGAATGCATAATGTTGTTGCGTTTTTAAAAGGCCAAAGGTCTTTAAGCAATAGCCCAGGGCAACGCCCTGGGAGTTGATGTATCTCTTACGTCCCTCCCATTATTGGTCGCGATGCGACCAATAATGGGAGGGGGATTTGTTACAATTTTCCCGGGGCGTTGCCCCAGACTATTGCTCTCAGGCTTTTAGCCTGTTTTCACCGTATCTTTCTTATATATCAGGTCGGTTAAATGCGTGATGCCTCGATGTGATCCAAATGTATGTCGATGCATGGATCATTC
Organism: Marinilabilia salmonicolor; assembly: GCF_003003035.1. Lineage (GTDB taxonomy): Bacteria > Bacteroidota > Bacteroidia > Bacteroidales > Marinilabiliaceae > Marinilabilia > Marinilabilia salmonicolor_A. The sequence continues at coordinate 238,277 of NZ_PVTS01000001.1, forward strand.
ACCATTCTAACAAATATAATAAAAACTAAAGAATTATTTCTCTATTTTTTTCATCGTTTACGATGTTGTCCAAATCAGAATATTCGTTTCCTTTTGTTTCTGTATTTACCCGTGTTTTGTTGGTCAATGAGTGGATTGGACGATGCCTGACAGGGGACAGCAGGTCTTTGACCCCGGTTTCGCAGGCTGAAGTTTTGATTGAATTCAAAAATCAGGGAGAGTTCATGTGCTCCGGCAGAATTCCATCCCAGATTGCTGATGGTAATGTCGTAGCTGTATCCAAAACGGACGGCGCCATGACGGTACGACAGGGAAAGGACGATGGCATCCTGATTGAATTTGGATTCTGTGTCGTTGCCAAACACCGGAAGCCCCCGGTACCATAGTCCTATTTCCAGCGGGTCGTTGAACCAGTATGCACCAACATCTGCCTGGTTGAAATTTTGCTGATGCTGAATCCTGAAAGTTCCGCTGAAGGAACGGTCTCCTTTTATTCTTCGCCGCCTTTCTGTCCAGAAATTCACTCCTCCAAAGAATACATATTTCCGGGGAAGTTGCATTCTTTCTCCCAAAAAGGAGTAGTTGGGGGTTGCCAGGTGGTCGGCGGTCATGCCAACCCACATGAAGGGGCTGTAAAACAATACAGAGGAGGCAAAGTCAACATACTCTGCCTGTTCATTGGTTAGTTGATCCCACGAACCTGACGCACCTCCTCCTATTTGCTCATCGGCAAAGCGCAGTTTGCTGAAATCAATGGAGCGGTTTCCGTAGGCAAACTGAATGGCAGGAACTACCTGCCACTGATCTGTAATCTGTATGTTGTAAGAGTATTGAAGTGCTGCATGTGTGGTTGTTAATCCGGCACTTCCTGCTTTGTCTTGTATGAGTTGTATCCCCAAACCACTGTTGAATGAGTTGAAGTAGTTGTCGAAGGAGACGGCATAAGAGGAAAATGCTTTTTCTATTCCCGGCCACTGGTTCCTGTAATTCATGACCAGTCGCCCTCCATCGGTAGCCCCGGCAAAAGAGGGGCTCAGATACAGTGGTGATGCATAGAACTGAGAAAAATGAAGGTCCTGTGCAAAAGAGCCCGTCCCTGACAAGAGGAAAAGCATACTCCAAAGAGCGATATGTATTGGTTTGATTTTATGCATAACGGGGCCATCTCTTTATCTGAGCAGGGTTACATCTCCTGCTTTTTCAATTCGTTTTCCGTCACTCATGGTGGCTGTTACCCGCCAGATATAAACACCCTGAGGCGCCAGCTTATCACGGTAATAGCCGTCCCATCCGCGATTGATTTCGGTGGTTTCGAACAGTAGTTCTCCCCAACGGGAGAATATCTGGAGTTTGTATTCTACGATGCCTTTCTGCACAAATGGATAGAATACATGATTGGTTCGTTCGCCAAATTGGTACTGGCCACCTGTGGGGCCATTCTTGTTGGGGGTAAAAGCATTGGGGAAGTCAATTTCTCCGCCCTGTTCAGCTTTGACCGCATCCGGAATGGTAATTTCATCTGTGCATCCATCTGAATTCTCCACCCTTAGTGTAACATCGTAGCTGCCGGTGCTGGCATAGGAATGGGTGGGGGAAAATTCAACTGATGAATTGCCGTCTCCGAATGACCATTCCCAGAAATCGGCTCCCTGCGATTTATTTAGGAAGGTTACTTCGTCATCAGGAATGTAAACAACCTTGGGAACCGGCTCAAAGAGGGCTGTAGGGGTATTGTATATTTGAATGGTTACCTCTTCTGCAGTTATGGTTCCGCCCGGGCCATAGGCTGTGAGTCGAACCGGATAGGTGCCGGGTACCCGGTAGGTGTGTGTGGGCTCGTGCTCATTGGAGGACTGCCCATCACCAAATTCCCAAAGATAGGAGGTGGCATCAAGCGTGTTGTTGTAAAAGGAGACAGTCAGAGGTGGACATCCGCTTTCATCCTGCCCGTAGTCGATGGCGGGCATCATAGGAAGGATGGATATGATCTCTGATGTGGTGGCTTCACAAAAATCACTGTAGGCACGCAGGCTGATTTCATAATCTCCTGAGGCTTCGTATTGATGAGGTTCCGGACTGGTTGCTTCAGAAGTGGTGCCATCTCCAAAGGACCACAAATAATTCCATTGACCGGTCGTTGTATTGTTAACTGAAACAGTTCGGTCGGGCATCTGTTGTTCTGTCGGAGTCGCGGTAAAATCCGGCGAGGGAGTCGGATGCACGGTTATCATTGTCGCGGCCTCTTCAGGACATCCAAACGACGAGGTGCCTGTTACCGATATTTCGTAGCTGATATCTTCCTGATTGTTATTTACAAAAGTATGGGCGGTTTGATAGTTGCCTGTTTCGGTGCTCCCGTCACCAAAGTTCCAATAATAACTTTTTGCACCTGACTGTGTCAGTAGCTGGGATGTTAGCGGAGAACAGCCTTCTTCCGGTGTGGCTGTGAGCTCAATTTCACGGACGGGATAAACTGTAATGTATGTGAAATAGCTGTCTGTGCATCCGTAGTCGTTTTCAGCCGTCAGATTTACTCTGAAAGATTGAACATATGCTTCCTGGTTTGTGTAGGTGTGCGATGGGGTCTCTTCTTCACTGAAATCGCTCCCGTCTCCAAAATCCCAGGTGTAACCAGTGGCTCCTGAACTTTGATTGTTGAGTGTGACACTCATCGGTGAACATCCTGCAAGGTCGGAGGTCTCAAATAGGGCCTGAGGTATTGGATTGACCGTTATTTGATAGTCTTTTGTGTCGTTGCAGTTGTCTGCGGTTTTTGCTGTAAATGTGATGTCAAAAGTTTCAGGAGAATTGGTGGTCGTCCGGAAGATGTGAGTCGGGTTTTCCTGAGTACTTGCGGCTCCGTCGCCAAAATCCCATTCGTAGGTTTGGGCATTGACGGATGTGTTTTCAAAGGTTATTTCCAACGGAGAGCAGGCCTCGGTTGTAAATGGCGCCAGGCTGGCCTCTGCCTGTGGGAGGAAGTTGACTGTCTGCACAGCACTTCCGGTGCAGTTGTCTGCGGAGGTCTCAGTCCAGGTAAAGAGGTACTGTCCGGGGGTATCTGCGGCGACGGCTGTTGTTGGGGCGGATGCATCTGTAAATATTGCGCTTCCGGGGCCTGTAGTCATGCTCCAGCTGCCTGTTCCGAAATCCGGTATGGCTTCAAGGCTGGTGGACAATCCGCATACTTCTATGTCTTCACCTGCTGAAGGGGAAGGACTTTCGGAAAAGGTAACGGTTACAACATCAGTGGAAGTACAGCCGTTCAGGTCAATCTCCCGGGACAGTTCATAGACACCGTATGTGTCAGCAGTAATGGTGGCGTTGGTGGAAGAAGCATCATCAAATGAAATATTGCCCGGGCCTGATATTACCTGCCAGAGTCCGGTAGCTCCACTAACCTCATTGCTGTTGAGCTGATGGGTCAGAGAACAGAGTTGTTCATCCGGGCCTGCATCAGCCACGGGTTGTTCTTTGACAATGACACTGATGTCTGTTTGATCTGAGCAGCCCTTGTCGTCGATTACCGTGTAGGTATAGGTGAATGTTCCTGTTTCGGTGGAACTAAATTCCGGGTTTGCAGCATCTGTGGCTGAGAGTTTGTCGGTATCACTCCCGCTCCATGTATGACTTGTAAATACCGTGGAGCCTCCATCGGTAATAGGGCTAAGCTCTACGGTTTCACCGGCACAAACCTCAATGGGGTTGGGGTCGAAAACAATGGAAACCTCTTCAATGTCAATGGTGATGTTGGCCTGATTGCTGCAGCCGGTGTCATCGGTGACTGTTGCCGTGAGGTTGAAGCTTCCTGTATTGGTTGTGTTAAAGTCCGGATTGGTGATGTTGGTGGCACTAAGCGGGGCTGTGTCTCCCGTCCATTGGATAGAGTAGGGTGGAGTTCCTCCGCTTATGGCTGCGTTGAGTTGCAGATCCAGACCCGGACAGAGGTAGATAGAGGTGCCCGGTGTGATGTCGAGGGAAGGTGCCTCCCTTACTTCAATGTCAATACTTCCTGACGCTGAACAGCCATAGGCATTCGATATATTATAGGTAATGGTGTGCGTTCCCGGACCTGCCGCAACAGGGGTGAATTCACCAGTGGAGGGATCAACTCCTGGTCCCGACCAGGTTCCTCCGGGGGTGGCCGGCACCAGAGTATAAGGAGCATCGGTTTCACAAAAGGGTCCTGCAGGATCAACAGATCCGTCCGGGATGGCAACAATCAAAGCCATGGCAGTTGTTGTTACTGGTGGATTGTCGCCGTTTATTGGATCTCCCGGAGGGGTTGTGGGGTCCTCATTGTATGGGTTGCAGGTATTCCAGTTGCGAATGGTAACTTCAAACATATCTCCCACCTCGTAATAGTCGGGTATGTATATCTCTTCAGAAATAGAGGGAGGAGGGGCAGGGGCTTCAGCCGGTTCGGGATAATATTCCACCGAGCCACGGTGTGGCCAGGAGTATCCAACGCCACCAACTGTTGCATCGATTATGGAAGTTGAGCCTGTTCCATAAATCCATTGCGTCCATCGATTTTTATTATTTGGGGTGTCTTCTTCATCCGGCGGAGTACAATTCCATTGACTTACATCCGTGAAACGTACGCTTCCGTCGTTTCCAACGCAAATGGGAAAAACCACCGGGCTGATGTTTAATTCTCCTCCGTTTTCGTTGTCAATGTCCCATACAGTTGCCGTCTGGCCCTGTCCCGAGCTGGTACATAATACGCCATCAACCATTAAAAAGGCCTCTGCGTAGTAATTGCATCTGTCTCCGTTTTTAGGATATATATGTGTGGCACTTGCCTGCCAGTTACCAGTTGTGAGTTCTGATGCAGAAATGATTTCCGGATCTGAACCATCCCCCCAGTCGAAGTAAATGCTAACGTTTCCTGTCCCTCCATCATCTACTCCGCGGAACGTGACAATGCGTTCCACTGTCACCGGAGCACAACGTTTATTGAATATCCAATCATCGTTTTGTCCGTTGGAGTAGTCACAACTTTGCGCATAACCCATGTTTGCCGTTAACAGCCAGAATGCTGCGGCACCAAATAACCCTGTGAATATGTTTCTGTTCATATTTTTGAGTATGACCCTTTCACTCGCCTCTTAACTTCGTCTTGGCCCGATTTACAAATCAGGTTTACAACAAAATATGAATTTTATCAGACTAAGTCAATTGCTGACTTAATCGTGAGATGTGTCATTTTTTTTCTGACCTTATTTTGGAAAATTTACATAAGTCCTTCGCGGTTGGGTGGGGTTATATTGAAAATGAGGACTTATGTTTCACGACTTTTGACCCTGATGAGGTTTTTCTCCATCATGGTTGCGGTCCTTATCTCTTTAACGTATGATAAACAAATTCATTGCATCGGTTTTGCCTTACCTGCCAAAGAAATTTGTCTGGATCTTTTCAAGGCGCTATATATCAGGCAAAAAAATTGATGATGCTGTTGCTGCTTCACACAAACTTGCAAAGGAAGGAATCCGGGTAACCATTGATCACCTCGGGGAATATATCTCAGAAATCAGTCAGGCGGATGAGGTAAGAAAAGTCTATCTGGAAATGATTGATCGTTTTGAAAAGGAAGGGATTCAGGCTACTTATTCTCTGAAACCCTCCAGCTTCGGACTTCAGATCGATTTTGAAACGGGGTATAATTATGTGCGGGAGATTGTGGAAAAGGCCCGTTCTTATGGCTCATTTGTCCGCATTGATATGGAAGACAGCAGTTGCGTGGATGATGAACTGAAGCTGTATCAGAAACTTCATGATTTATTTCCGAAAAATGTGGGCATCGTGATACAGGCATATTTAAAGCGCACCCCTGAAGATCTGGAATTCCTTGCAGAATTGCATTCTCCCGAAAAGCCTGTCAATGTGCGTCTTTGTAAAGGGATTTATGTGGAGCCTGAAAATATAGCCATCAAAGACCGTAAAGAAATCAATGTCCACTTTCTGGATGCCCTTGATTTTCTATTTAAGAAAGGAATATTTGTGGGTATTGCCACTCACGACAGGGAGTTGACGGATGGTGCTCAGCAGTTGATTCAGCATTATTCTCTTAGCGATAAGGATTATGAGTTCCAGATGTTGTATGGTGTAACTCCGGAGTTGAGAAGGGAGCTTTTAACTGCAGGTCACCGGATGCGGGTTTATGTTCCTTTTGGTGAACAATGGTTTGGATATTCAACCAGGCGTTTGAAGGAAAATCCGCGCATGGCTTTTTATATCATTAAGGCATTGTTTTACAGAGGCTGAAGGCAATTGCCAGTTAACAATGATCAATGACCAATAATCAATGATTAATAATCAATGACCAATAATCAATGATCAATGATCAATGAAACGAGTCCCGAATGTTCGGGACGAGTTCCATCCGACCTTGAAAATAATTTTTATAAGGATGAATAGAGAGCATTAGCATTCTGGGGTCAAGCGTAGCAGCCTGCCCCGATTCTTCGGGGATGCAAATGGTACTTTATGGGCATACACTAATTGGTGTTTGTCCCTAAACTAAGCAAATTCTGTTTTTAGAGCTGTTTCTGGTCAGAAAGTGCCAATTGCTAGGCTTGCAAAGCCGCCAAAAACGGAGTTTACCAATCGTAAATGAGTATTTTGGCGGCGAGCGTAACGACGCAAGTGGTACTTTATGGACAGAAACCAATTAAAGGGTCGTTTCTCGTTTGAAACGACCCTTTACACACAGGAATTGTTGGGAGGAAATTAAAAAATGTCTCCACGTCAAAGATCTTCTTTTACCTGCTCTTCCATATTACCTCTGTGTTATCTGTATTTTAAATTCTTGTTGGCCCTACTTCTTCCATACAATCGTTCCACTTCGTGCTAACCAGGAGTGATGAAACAGTAGGCACGATGGCGGGCCTGCAGATAATCGGAGCTTTAAGAAAATAAATAATCCAAAAGGTAAATGAAAAGTCCTTCCTGGTTATTGATTTTGAATAAAAAAATATTGTTTTTCAATAAAAAATATTTGTTTTTCAATATTATTTTGTCTTATATTTGTTTATTGATAAACGATAAAACTCTGACTTATGAAAAATTTGTTTTTGAAGAAAGAAAAGGGCATGCTTAAAGGGGTTTTTTTTAAGAGAAAAATTACATTTCTTTCTGTTATTGCCGGTGTGCTTTATGTATGGATGCTTATTTTTCCTGTTTGGGATGAGTGGGAAGATGCTAAGTCAGGTTTTCTGCGTGGCTGGGGCGTTGAAGGGTATGAGAATCAGGAAGGCCTGGTAAGGGATTCTTTGTTTGAAGTTTTTTACGTAAGAGTTACCCCTGAAGAGAGTGTTATGTTCTTTCCGGAAAATATTCAATTAGAAGGAGGAGAAAATGTTGATTCTAGTTATTCGCTTATGAAAATAGCTTTGCCTGATGAGGTTGTGCGGAAAGCTAAAATAAATGCAATGGAGATTCTGCAAGGAATTATATCTTTAATCATGTTGGTGCTCTATCTTATGTTGCCTTTCCGTTTCTTTGGGTTGATTTCATACCTCCAAAACGGATATTTCTTTGATCGTAGAAATGTTCGGCTTATCCGGCAAATGAGTTGGATGATAATTGGGCTCTATTTGTGCGATTATTTGTTTAAGCATCTTTCCTGGAAAATTAATCTGACATTATTTGACTTGAAGGATTATGCTATAGTTCAAATTGCTTCAGATCCTCTTTGGTTGGTTATTGGGGTGGTTGCATTGCTCCTGGCTGAAGTTTTTGCACAAGGTGTTTTGCTTGAGGAGGAACGGAAATTAACAATCTAAAACGGAAGAAAGATGGCGATTATAGTGAATTTGGATGTGGTCATGGCTAAACGCAAAATTTCTCTGGGAGAACTGGCGAAGAGGATCGATATCACTCAGGCTAATCTCTCCATATTGAAAACGGGGAAAGCTAAGGCAATACGTTTTAGTACGCTTGAGGCTATATGTGAAGAGCTTGATTGTCAACCAGGTGATATATTGGAGTTTAGAGAGTGATGTTTTCGGGTTTAAAATGATTTTTGAACAAGTTGCATGTCAAGTTGGCTGGTTTTTAATTGCTTTTATGACAAGTCGGCACTCAGGGTGTCTTAATGCTGTCATTATTACAGATTTATGGCATTGGCATTTCCTTTGAAGTAGGTTGGACAGAAAACAAAAATTAAATGTCAAACCAAAAAATTAGGAGGATATAGTTATGACACTTGTAAGAAGATTTAACAACCAGGTACCCGACATCGCCAACATTTTTGACGATTTCTTTGGAGGTGATTTCTTTGGAGCACCCGTTCGTCAGGTACGCAAAACTTCTACTCCTGCTGTTAATGTAATGGAGAATGAAGATGAGTATGTAATTGAAGTTGCTGCTCCGGGTATGAAGAAAGACGATTTTAAAGTTGAGGTGAACAATGGCGTGCTGAGCATCTCTGCCGAAATGGAAGAGAAAGATGAGCAGAAGAATGAAGAGAAAGGCTATACCCGCCGCGAGTTTTGCTATTCATCATTTAACCGCTCATTTGCTATTCCCAAGAATGAGGTGGATGAAGGAAAAATTGATGCCTCTTACAAAGATGGTCTTCTGAAAATTAAATTGCAGAAGAGGGAAGAGATAAAACCGAAGCCTGCCCGTATGATTGAAATTAAATAACCAGGTTAAATTATTTTTGAGTGACTCTTTTTGATGGCTCCCTCTGTCGGCTTTTGCCGGCAGGGGGAGTTTTTTTGTGAATGGACTTTTGTCTCTTTGCGGGGTGCATTGCGATTAATAAAGAGAGTGGTTGTGCGGGAAAATTTCAGACCCGGGACGTTACTCTGAGCTATCGCTCTCAGGCTTTCAGTCTGTTTTCATCGCACCTGTCTTATGTATAAGGCAGGTTAAATTTCTCGCATAAAAAATGGGACTGTCTTTTGCGACAGCCCCATTTTGACGTACAAATAAATATTGATCGACAAATGGTTATTGGTATTCTTATTCTTTGAAGAGTTTATTCACTTCATCCCAGTTTACCACGCTCCAGAAAGCATCTATATACTCGGGACGCTTATTCTGGTATTTCAGGTAATAGGCGTGTTCCCAAACGTCCAGTCCGAGAATCGGAGTTCCTTTCAGGTCAGAAACGTCCATGAGTGGGTTGTCCTGGTTAGGTGTGCTTCCTACTTCAAGTGAACCGTCTTCTTTTTTAACCAGCCAGGCCCATCCTGAGCCGAAGCGGGTGGCTGCTGCATTGTTAAACGTCTCTTTAAAGTCATCAAAAGAACCGAATTTCTTCTCAATGGCCGCAAGTAATTCGCCTTCCGGCTTTCCGCCCGCATTTGGACCCATTACTTTCCAGAAAAGATTGTGGTTGAAAAAACCTCCACCATTGTTTCGCACTGCAGTTGAGTGTTTGGAAACATTGGACAGGATTTCTTCAATGCTCTTTCCTTCGAGGTCTGTGCCTTCAACGGCCGCATTCAGTTTTGTGGTATATCCGCCATGGTGTTTGGTATGGTGGATTTCCATGGTTTGGGCATCAATGTAAGGTTCTAATGCATCGTATGCATAATCGAGTTTTGGAAGTTCAAATGCCATAATGTTTAAGTTTTTATGATTAGACAATCAATTTATTTTCTCTTATTTCAGATAAACTTGTCCAAAATTAATGCTTATTTGGATTTATTCCAAATAAATGGGTTTAAAATTTGTTAAATGTTTTGTGGCGTGGCTTCGACAAAATAGTAAACCTGTGTGTGGGTGCTGGTGAGGCAATAAGTGAAAACGGGTTTTCAGTCGCTGGGGTTTGTTATCTTTGCACTCTTCAACTCGTTATCGAATGAAACGAATTGCCACAAGAGGAAATGTATAAGTTCCTTAATGCGAGTTCCATTGGGCCATTATAGACAAATTTTTTTCTAATGAACAAAGAAATACTCCGGCTTGCAGTACCAAATATCCTGACGAACCTCACGGTTCCGTTGCTTAGCATGGTTGATCTCTATCTGATGGGGCATCTCAATTCCACACTTTTTATGGGAGCCGTCGCATTGGGAGGGGTAATTTTTAATTTTGTCTATTGGGGATTTGCTTTTCTGCGCATGAGTATGAGTGGAGTGGCCGCCCAATCGTTTGGTCGGGGAAACCGACAGGAGATGGCGCTGGTTCTGCAGCGCGGGCTAATGGTGGCTTTTTCAGGGGCAGCTCTTTTATTGGTATTTCAGGGGCCTGTGGGTGATTTCAGTTTTTGGCTGCTGGAAGGTTCTGAGGAGGTAAAAGTTATTGCCCGGGACTATTATGCTATTCGAATATGGGCTGCGCCTGCAGCTATTTCACTGATGGTTTTTTATGGATGGTTTCTTGGAATGCAGAATGCTTTATATCCGATGTTGATCTCCGTGAGCGTGAATTTGCTGAATGTTTTGAGCAGTGTTGTGTTTGTGCAGGTATTGGGACTAAAAGCTGAAGGGGTGGCGCTTGGCTCAGTAATTGGTCAGTATGCCGGTCTTGTTATAGCGTTGATATTGTTTTTCAGAAAATATCAATGGGCCTGGCATTTTTTCACTTCGAGGTTGGAGCTTTTGCGCGTGGGATTTTCGAAGTTTATGAATGTGAGCGGGGATATTTTTATTCGTACCCTCAGTGTGATAGCTGTGTTTACTTTTTTTACATCGCGCTCCGCCGGTATTGGGGATGTTACCCTTGCAGCCAATAGTGCCTTGCTTCAGTTTGCTTTGTTGTTTTCTTATTTTTTGGATGGTTTTGCATTTGCAGCTGAGGCCATGGTAGGGCGCTGGTTTGGAGCCAACGACAAAAGAACCTTGAGAAAAACCATCGGGTTTCTTTTTTACTGGGGCTTTGGATTGGGAGCTTTGTTCACCGTGCTTTATGCAGTTGCCGGCGACCAGTTGCTTCACTTTTTTACCGATCAGCAAGAGGTTGTGGACAGGGGGAGTGATTTTCTATGGTGGGTTGTTTTTCTTCCTTTGGTAAGTTTTGCTTCTTATATCTGGGATGGGGTTTATATTGGAGCGACTGCCTCAGTTCCTATGCGCAACAGTATGGTCATTGCTGCCGCATGCTTCTTTTTTCTTCCATTTTTTGTGCTTTTCCCGTATTTGGGGAATCATGCCTTGTGGCTGGGGATGTTACTGTTTATGCTGGCGCGGGGGGTAATTCTTACCATTTTGTTTCCCCGGTTATTGAGGTGAAGTGTTATCCTTTTTTACCTCCTGTTCCTACCGTAAAAAAGTCTTTAAGCGATGGGAGAGGTGATTTTCTGGCTTCTTCCAGCGTCCCGTCAAAGCCAATAACGCCATCTTCCACAAAAAGTATCTTGTCGGCGATTCTCAGAATACTGGAGACTTCGTGAGTGACCATTACTACAGTCATTCCCAGTTGATCCCGTAGCTTCAGTATAAGTTCATCCAGTGCTGCCAGTGATACAGGGTCCAAACCCGCTCCCGGTTCATCACAGAAAAGGACGGGAGGATCCAGAATAATGGCTCTTGCAAGCGCTGCCCGCTTCAGCATTCCGCCGCTCAATTGTGAGGGGTACAGATAATAGGCGTCTTCCAGATTGACCAGGTTAAGTTTGGTTCTGACCATCTCTTCAATCAGTTGTGGGGGGAGGTCGGTGTGCTGTTCCAGAGGAAGTGCCACATTATCACCAACGGTAAGGGAGTTCAACAATGCTCCGTTTTGATAAAACACGCCCAGTTTGAGATAAAAATCAAGCTCATCTTTTTCTTTAAGGGTGGCAATGTCCTGGTCTAACAAATTGACAACACCGGCTTCTACAGGAAACAGCCCCAGTATGTGTTTGAGTATGGTACTTTTTCCTGAGCCACTGCCTCCGAGAATGACTGTTACATCTCCCTGTGTGATCGTAAAAGATACGTCTTTCAGCACTTCGCGGTCATCAAAGGTGACTTTCAGATGATTGATTTCTATTATCTTATTTTCTTTCATGTTGTTGTCTGTGAACTAATAAAACATCAGCCCAAGAATACTGTCAGCGATAATGACCAGGGTGATGGCGGCAACTACAGAGCTGGTTGTGGAGCGTCCGACTCCCTCTGCCCCCTCTTCTACTTTAAAACCAAAAAATGCCCCTGTTACCACAATGATCAAGGCGAATACGATGCTTTTTATCAAGCCGGTAAGAATGTCTTTCTGGTAGAGTGCTTCCGGCATCCGGTTGAAAAATATTTCCGGTGTGATGTCCAGATACAAATAGGCCGCGAGGGCGCCACCTGCAATGCCTGAGATGCTCGCCAGAATCGTCAGAAAAGGAAGGGTAATCAGACTTCCGTATATTTTTGGAATTACCACAAACCGGAGCGGATTGAGTCCCATGGTTTTCAGGGCATCCAGTTCTGAGGTCACTTTCATGGTGGCAATTTCTGCTGCAATGGCTGAGCCGCTCCTGCCCGCCACCAGAATAGCAGTAATCAGAGGCCCCATTTCGGCCATCATAGCAATTACCGTAAGGTCAACAATGTAAATGTTGGCACCAAAATTTCTTAATTGCGAGGAGGATTGCAATGCCAGTACCAGACCAATTATGAAAGCCATTGAAGCGACAATTGGCAATGCATTAACTCCGATTGACACGGCCTGATTGAGAAATTCACCTCTTCGTCGTTGTTTGCTGTTGAAGACATCTTTGACCGACCAGAACAATATGTCTGAAACGAGATAAAAGAAGGTGACGATATATTCATTAAAGATGTGAACTGCGCTGTCGCCCAAACGATAGAATAAGGGCTCCTTTTTTCCGGGAGCCACCGTTTTGTTTTCTACCGGTCGGAAGAGTTCAAGTTTGTTACTGATTTCTTCGGTTGTGTCTTCAATATTTAATGTAATGTTGTGTTGCTGAGCTGTTTTTTGTAATGAATGAAGCGCTAAGGCTCCGGCACTGTCCAGCCTGGTTACACCGGACAAGTTGAGCGAGAAGCCGGTGCCGGGATTCGAGCGGAAAAAGGTCTCCGCATCATGAAGGAAACCGGAACTGTTGTAGATGTTCAAGGGTCCGGAAACATAAATGGTACTTCCTTCAAGATTGAAATATTGCGATGTATGGATGTTTTTTTGCTTCACGCCCGGCTATTGATTTGACAAGGTTTCCTTTGTTTTTGATGCGAAAGCGGCCAGTTCTTCATGAAAAATAAGACTGATTTCTGAAGCCAGAAGGTTCAGGTCGCGTTCACGGAGTGGAGACTTCCTGTCGGCTGTATGTGTTAGTAAAATGGCATCGGTATCTACGTCAATGAGATCAAACTTCAGGTTCAGATGCGCTTCAAATGTTTTACGCTGCGAAGAGACCACCTCCAGATTAAATATGGTTGTCTGAAGCCGATAGTCGGGTGTTCGCTCCCAGAATCGGGCTGCAACTCTGGCAAATGTTCCCGATTCAGCAAGATAATCGATGATGATGGGGGTGAGAAAATCAGCCGGAGGGACTGCCCATTCATGGTTTCCGAAGTATCGCACCTGGTGAGAATTGTCCCGCAGAACAATGCGACGGGTATCAAAAGCCGGATATACTTCCACCTCGTCCACTTCGCACCATGCATCCGGTTGGTGCATCGGGTCTGTCGAAATCATGGTAGAGTCATTCAGAGACTCAATGACATAGTATCTCTTTATAGCCTCTTTCTGAGATCCGCAGCCGGCCACTAAAAATGCAGTAATTAAGCTGAGTAGAATGGGTAGTCTCATATCAATTTTTTAATTGTTCGTCGGGAAGGTTTTTCTGTTTGTTTTTCCGGATAAGCAAAGACGGGTTGTTGTTGATTTTTCTTGAAGCCTCATCCAGATTGCGTAAAGTGGATTTTAGTAATTCCTGACTTTCCACAAAATCACGGGTTCCCTGATTTATATCGTCATCTACCTTGATGAGCAAATCCTGTGTGCGGGCAACTACTCCTGCCAATTCTTCAATCAGTCGAGTTATGTCAGATTCATTAAGTTTCCGGGTAATGTCCCGTGTATTGCCGATGATGTCAGCAATGGAGTCGCTGTCAATAAGTTTGTTGACTTTTTGGAGTGTTTCGTCCAGCGCAATGCTTGAACCCAGCAAATTTTCACTGATTTTGTTGGCATTTCGTATAGCTGATTCAACATCTGACTGATTGTTGTCAATCAGTGAGTCAAGCCGCAAAATGGTTCGGTCGGCATCCAGCGTTAGTTCATTGAAATTGCTGAGCAGCCGGGGCAGTTTTGAGAGTGTGTCAGGATGTGTAATCACCAATAAATTGTTGAGTACGTTCTCTACTTTTGTGGCAATAACTTCGGCTTTTCCTGTAATTTCAGATGTGAGAGAACTCCCGGGCTGAATGTATGAGCCGGGAGAAAGAAGGTTGGCTTCGTTAGTTCCACCTCTGATTTCAATGGCTTTCATGCCTGTTATCCCAAGTGAAACTATTTCTGCCTTTGAATCTTCCTTGATGGGGGTTCCCGGCTTTAATGACAATTCAACTACGATGCTGGTGACATCTTTGGGGTTTATGTTGATGTTAGATATGGTTCCAACGTTTATCCCCAGGTACTTCACAGTGCTTCCGACCTCCATGCCGCTGACCGATACATCCTGAAAGGATACATAATAGGTGTCGGTTTTTTCAAAAAACTCACGGGCTGTGAAGAATGCAATTAAAAAAATGAACATAGCCGAGCCCGCCAGTATAAATATTCCAAGTCTGATCTTTTTCGAACGGTTTTCCATAGTTTGCCTGTAAGGGTTGTGCTGACCTTAATATGCTTTTGCTTTCAGGTTTAACTCAAAGATAATCGTTTTTATTTTCTATCCGGTATTTTCCTGATGGTTTCTATGGCTTGTGAATGCTCGGAATTGAAAGACATGACCAAGGTCCCTTTAGTGCCATCATTGGATTCTATGGCAAAGCAGATCATCTCGTCTGCAGGGTCGGTTGGCCCTTCAAAGCGATAAGACTGAACAATTTTAAGTTGTTCGGGATTGAATTTCTTCTTGCTCCTCAGGGCTTCTATGCACTCTTCGGTGGCGCGAAAATCTTCGGTAAAACCGTCCTTGTTTAGTTTGTTGATTGCTTCTGATAAAGTATCCATAATGTTTTGTTTTAAGGTTTGGGAACTATTTCGTTTTCAAGTGGTTTTCCCTCTTTGAAGTCTTGAATGTTTTGAACCGTTGTAGTTGCTATCTGCTCCAGTGCCTCTCTGGTAAAGAACGCTTGATGCGAGGTGATCAATACATTGGGAAAACTCATCAGCCGCATGATATCTTCATCCTGGATGATGTTTTCAGAAAGATCATTAAAGAATAATCCTTCCTCTTGTTCATAAACATCAATGCCCAGGTAGCCAATATGTCCTTTTTTTAAACCTTTGATGGCATCTTTGGTCTTGATAAGTGCCCCGCGGCTGGTGTTTATAAGCATAACCCCGGGTTTCATTTGCTTAATGGTTGCCTTGTTAATCAGATGTTTTGATTCCGGGGTGAGCGGACAATGAAGTGAAATAATATCTGATTGTTCCAGCAATTGTTGAATCTCCATATATTTCACCCCTTTACTTTTTAAATCGTCATTGGGGTAGGGGTCCTGAGCAATAACATTGCAGCCAAGACCAATCATGTTTGTGCAAAATTCGGCCCCTATCTTCCCGGTTCCTATAACGCCTACAGTTTTTCCCTTGAGGTTAAATCCGGTAAGTCGTTCCAGCGAGAAATTACTTTCCCGCACACGGTTGTATGCTTTGTGCGTTTTTCGGTTAAGCGTGAGAATCAGAGCTAAAGCATGCTCGGCTACTGCGCTTGGTGAATATGCCGGAACTCTAACTACTTTAATGTTGTGTTTTTGTGCCGCTTCCAGATTGACATTGTTGAATCCGGCACAGCGGAGAGCGATGAGCTTAACCCCTTTTTCTGCAATGCTTTTGATGACGTCTGCATCCAATTTGTCGTTAACAAAAACACAAACGCCCTGATGTCCTTTCGTAAGTTCAGTCGTTTCGCAGTTCAGTGTGCCATCAAAGAATGTTAACTCAATGTCTGATTCTTTATTGACGTTCTTAAAATATTCTTTGTCATAAGATTTTGTATTAAAAAAGGCTATTTTCATAAAGTGCCGTTTTATTGGTTCTTTGGGTTATCTGTTTTCTGCTTAAAAGTTGTATTTGCTTTTTATTATGTGTCTGATCAGACCTTGTTAAATTAACCTCTTCGCGGGGTTTAATGTTCGATAAGTTAAACAAAAAAGGGTGCCCCTGCAAGAGACACCCTTTCCGGAAAAAATGAAAAAGCTTATTCTTCTTTGTTTTTGGATGCTTTCTCGTAATCGGCAAGTAATTGTTCCTGTATTTCGGGCGGAACCTTCTCATACTTGCTGTATGACATTGTGTAGAAGGCACGACCACCGGTGAGTGAACTCAGTGATGTGGAGTATTTATTCATCTCTTTGAGGGGGACCTTGGCTTTAATAACCTCAAAACCTTTCTCACTGTTCATTCCTTCGATGATGGCTCTTCGTCCCTGAAGGTCACTCATAACATCACCCATGCGATCAGAAGGAACTCTTACTTCCACATCATAAATGGGCTCCAGAATTTTTGGGCCTGCTTCTTTAAAAGCCTGACTGAAGGCGTGGCGCCCGGCCAGTTTGAAACTAATCTCGTTCGAGTCCACGGGGTGCATCTTACCGTCATATACACAAACCCTGATGTCACGGGCATAGGAGCCGGTAAGGGGGCCTTCTTCCATTTTTTCCATCAAACCTTTCAGGATGGCGGGCATAAAGCGGTTGTCGATGGCACCACCCACGATACAGTTGCAGAAAACCAGTTTCCCACCCCAGTTGAGTTCTACCTCTTCCGTATTTCTTACGTTAACCTTAAATTCCTGTCCGTTGAATTTGTAAACAGTTGGAGCAGGCATGTCTTCGTAATAAGGCTCAATGATAAGGTGTACTTCACCGAACTGTCCGGCGCCACCTGATTGTTTTTTATGCCGATAATCCGCCCGGGCCTGCTTGGTTATGGTTTCCCGGTATGGAATTTTAGGTGTTAAAAATTCGATGGGCAATTTGTCGTTATTCTCAATACGCCACTTCATTGTGTTAAGGTGAAATTCTCCCTGTCCGTGGACAAGGATCTGCTTCAACTCTTTGGAGTATTCTACCACAATGGTGGGGTCTTCTTCGTGCATACGCTGGAAAATTTCGCCCAGTCGTTCGTCATCACTCTCATTTACCGGCCGAACCGCCGTGCGGTATTTGGGATCCGGATATTTAATCGGTTCAAAAATATAGTTACAGCCTTTGGCGTTAAGCGTATGGTTGGTTTTTGTTTCTTTTAATTTAACGGTTGCTCCGATATCTCCTGCCTGAAGTTCTTCCACTTTATGACGGGTATTTCCTGCCACGCAATACAACTGAGACAATCTTTCCTTGCTTTCTCTGGTCATATTGTACAAATCCATGCCTTCTGAAACTTTTCCCGACATCACTTTAAAGAAACTCACCTCGCCGAGGTGTGGTTCTATGCTTGTTTTGAAAACAAATATGGAGGCAGGCCCGTTGGGATCGCAGGGAACATCCTCTCCTTTATTGTTCTTTTTTGGAGGCATTTGTGATACCAATGGGATAATGTTGCCCAGAAACTCCATTAATCGGCGAACGCCCATGTCTTTTACAGCTGAAACGCAAAATACCGGAAACAAGTCTCTTGCAACAAGTCCTTTGCGAATCCCGCGACGCATCTCTTCTTCGTCCAGAGATCCTTTTTCAAAAAATAGCTCCATCAGATCTTCATCATTCTCTGCAGCAGCCTCTACCAGTTCATTGTGTAACTGATCGGCTTTTGCTTTTTCGGCGTCAGGAATTTCCAGTATTTCGGGTTCTCCGCCATCGGGGCCCCATTTGTACATTTTCATTTTCAGGACATCCACCAAAGCATCAAATCCGGGACCTACATTTACCGGGTATTGAACCACCACCACTTTTCGACCAAAAGCCTCTTTGGCCATATCCATGGTGTTGTCAAAATTGGCTTTTTCATGATCCAGCTGATTGGCCACAAATATTACCGGTTTGTGGTAAGTATCTGTATAGCGAAACAGGTTTTCGGTACCTACTTCAACACCTTGTGCGGTATTGAGAACCACCAGCGCTGTGTCGGTTACATTCAGTGCGGTAATGGCGCCACTAATGAAGTCATCAGCTCCGGGAGCATCAATGAAATTTAACTTTTTCTCCTGCCACTCGGTAAAGAGTACCGACGAAAAAACCGAGTAGCCATATTCATGCTCTACCCGGTGATAATCAGATATTGTATTCTTGTTCTCAATATAACCTCTGCGGTTAACAACACCACCCTCGAAAAGCATTGCTTCAGCAAGGGTGGTTTTTCCCGAGCCGCTGCTTCCAAGCAGCGATATGTTTTTGATTTGATCGGCCTGATATACTTTCATAGCAGCATAAATTTAATAAAAGGTTAATAATATTCGTTAAAAAAGGGTTGAACGTAAAATTAGTAAATCCCTGAAAAGATACAAGTAATGGACGAAAAATTCTAATGGCAAAATGTTAATTATTGAATTTTTGTGAGAGGTGTGGTTAAATATAAGTCAATGGTTTTTCTAATCCCTGATTTTCCAAAAGGTTTTAGCCTGCTTTAATGACTGCGTCGATCTTCGATTCTTGAATTATTAAAATGACAGGCACTACTTAATGCCTGTCCATAAACTAAGCAAAATTTGTTTTTAGTACTGTTTCTGGTCAGAAAGTGCCAATTGCTAGACTTGCGAAGCTGCCAAAAACGGAGTTTACTAATCGTAAATGAGTATTTTGGCGGCAAGCGTAACGACGCAAGTGGTACTTTATGGACAGAAACTACTTAATCGAATCTGCAAGGAATACCGCGACTTCTTCAATTATTCCTTGCGGAATTTGGTTAATCCCCGATACAAGGTTGAAATCACTGAAATGTATTCATTGGTAAAAGTTAAATTGAAATTGTCGAAATACATCAGTAAATTGATTATCTGTTTTATCAAATGATGTACTATGAACCTTTCCGGTAGGGTCAAGAAGCTGGTTATTATTGTCGGTGAATCTGACAAAGTATATCAGCGCCCTCTTTTTGAGGCTGTTATTTATGCTGCAAAGAAATATAAAATGTCTGGTGTAACGGTAACCCGTGGTGTGTTGTCGTACGGAGAAAAAAGCCTTTTACACAGCAGCAAAATTTTTGCTCTTTCAGAAGATAAACCAATGATAATAACGTTGGTAGATGTGGAGGACCGCTTGAAAGATTTTGCTTTGATTATTAATCGTCTGCTGGACAAAGCCGGAGCGGGAGGTCTTATTACTTTAGAAGATGTGGAAGTACTCAGGTATGGCGAACATTATGATTGAGCCGTGATTTCTGTAAACTGCTTCAATAATGTCGGATCTTTTTCCAGAACATTTCCCACAACAACGATGTCTGCTCCTGCAGAGAATGCTGCTTTAAGTTTTTCTGGAGTGTTAATGCCGCCTCCAATCATCAATGGTGATTGCAGGTGTTCTTTTACCCGGCGGATCATGTCAGCAGAAATTGCATTCTTTGCTCCGCTACCGGCATCCATATAAATCATTCTTAAACCCAGCATTTCCCCGGCCATGGCGGTGGCAACGGCAATGTCGTTTTTCTCTGCCGGAATGGGGCGGGTCTGACTGATGTATTCAACAGAGGTAGGACTGCCCCCGTCTATAAGCATGTAACCGGTTGGGATGGTCTCCAGCCTGTTTTGGCGAATGGCCGGGGCTGCTGTTACATGAGCCCCGATTAACAGCTCCGCATTGCGTCCCGATATCATTGATAGAAAGAGCAATGCATCGGCTTTGTAAGATACCTGGGAGGGATGTCCGGGATATAAAACGACCGGGACATCTGTATGCTGTTTCAGATACTCTACCACCGGATCTACCGGTTGAGTTGTCAGACTTCCCCCAACCAGAATCAGCTCCGGATGATAAATGTTAATCAGGTGTGTTTGTTTTTCAAGGTCTTTGTCCCGGCACTTGTCGGGGTCAATCAATAGGGCCAGCATTTTGTGGTGCCGGTTTGTATTTTGGAGTATATGTGAATAGATGCTCAATGTTACCTGTAATAATATGATTAATGCTTTACTCTGGTTGTAGCAAATATACAATAGTTCCTGAAAAAGCAGGAACTTTTAAGCGACTCTAACCTGTCTTAATATGCCGTTTAAAGAGTCCAGGCCAGGTAAAAATCCTGGTGAATGAAGTATTGTAAGTTTAACACTTCAGGTGGTTGCGCTCTGTGAGCTACCCTGGCAAGGAAAATTCCACTATCGTCTTCGGGCGTGAAAGGTTGGGAAATGATTTGTTCTTTGAAGATGAGTCCCGGAATTCCACATTGTTTGAAAACTGCTTCTTTCAGGCACCAAATTAGGCCCAGTTGCCGTTCTTTCAGAACAGAATTATTGGATAAAAACGCTTTCTCTTCAGGGTGCAGAAAGCGATTCATAACTTTTTCAATCCTTGACGATGGGTATTCGATGTCCACTCCCGGAATCTTGTCTTTGGAAACTGAGATTGCTGCATACCCTTTCGTGTGGGATATGCTTATTTTGTCATTGCAATCAACCAGAAAAGGCTGTCCGTTATCTTTGTAACGCGCTGCGGGGTAGTGACCTGTAACCAGATGGATGAGAATTCTGGATGCCAGCCACTCCAGCCGGCGTGCGGGAAAACTCAGTCGCGACAGAAATATCTTTTCTTCATCCTTAAGGGGAGGCAGTATTTTAATTAGTTCTTCCTCTGTCTCGCTGATTTTCCATACCACTGTCAGAGGCGTTGAACCTTCTTGCTTCTTAAACAAAACCGGCATACTGCAACTATTTCCAGGTAAGTGTTTCCATCAGGTGAATAATGTCCTGCTTTACAAATTCGAGTACCGGGGCAATGGAGTCCTTGTTGGGGACTGTGTTGAAATATAGAGACCCACGCAGGAAATGGCGGGTGCTGTCGGTGACAAAAAACTGAGCCGGAGAGGCCGTATTACCTTCTATTTCATACAGTATGCCATAGACTTGTTTTTCAGGAGATTCAAAGAGTTGCTCTTTTATGGCATCAGCCTTAATGGTGTGTTTAAAAGCCAACTCCCGGTTGTCCTCAAGTAATTGATAAAGATTGCCTTCAACCGCTTTGTAGCTGATGTGTAATTTGGCATCAAACCGGGGAAAGTCAAGATTTACCCAGAAGGGCTCCTGTGTGCCGGTTTTGTCGGGTTTTAAACGGGCATATTCCGGAAACTCAAACGCATAGGGCAGTGTGGTGTCTGCTTTTTGATATGACTTTTCCGGCAGGGTTATTCTGAAATATCCCCTTGGTTTAGGAGCATAGTTGTTGCTACACGAAAAGAACAGTATTGCGAATAGAAGAAGTGAAAAACGTTGTATCAGTAGTCTTTGTGTCATAAAACCTGCCTTTTTGTAAATTTTATTTTCTTTATCCGCCGTTTGTCTGCTGCAAGTATGGTAAACTTGTATGGACCAATTTCTATAATTTCATGCTTTTCGGGGATAACCCCTTTCACTTCCAGCAATAACCCTGCAAGGGTCTCTGCTTCTCCTTTATAATCGTCGAATATTGACTCGTCGGTCTCTGTGATTTTTGCAAAATCCTTCAGCATGGTTTTGCCCTCAAAAGCTAGTGATCCGTCAGGCTGAACGGAGAAAAAATCTTCTTCCTCATCCAGTTCGTCACTGATCTCTCCCACAATCTCTTCAAGGATGTCCTCCAATGTTACAATTCCGGAAGTACCACCATATTCATCCACCACAATGGCCATATGTATTTTATTGGTCTGAAACTCAGTCAGCAGATCATTGATTCTCTTTGTTTCCGGAACATAAAAAGCGGGCCGAATCAGGTTTTGCCATCTGAATGTATTGTCTTTTCCCAGGTGAGGCAGCAGGTCTTTTACATAGAGGATCCCTTTCACGTTGTCGGGGGTTTCCTCAAAAACCGGAATCCTTGAGTAGCCTGACTCCACGATGACCGACAATACTTTGTTGAAATCACTTTTGATGTCTATATCTGTTACATCTACTCTGGAGGTCATAATCTCTCCCGCGTTGATGTTTCCGAAAGTTACAATGCTTTTGAGAATTTCTTTCTCTTCAAAGACTTCATCCCCTGTAAGATCCAGCGCATCGGATAAATCATCCAGTGAGAGATTTCGTGCTCGTTGTGCAGCCTTATTTCTTACGTACTCCGAAGATTTTACCAAAAGGATGCTGAGTGGCTTCAGCAGATTGGTCGCGGTTTTTAAAGGAAATGCGACACGCAGGGCAAATCGGGCAGGTGATTGTCCTGCAAAAACTTTTGGCAATATCTCTCCGAAGAACAGGATGATGGCTGTGATGATGATTACATCAAATATGAACTTCAGCGTGGTGCTGTCTCCAAAAGATATTAACCCCGAGGAGATAAAGGCTGCCAATATTACAATGCCAACGTTGATGAAGTTGTTGACAATGAGTATGGTGGCCAGTAATAGTTCCGGGTTTTCCAGATGTTTGATGACCTGCTTGCTTCGGGAGGTGTTATTTACCTTCAGATGATCGATGTCATCGGGTTTGAGTGAGAAAAATGCAACCTCAGAGCCTGAAACAAGCGCCGATCCTGCCAGTAAAAAGATGGTCGCAAGAATGGCCACCCCCATACTTGTGGTGAATGGTTGTAGCGATACATCAAAAGCCATTAGAAGAAATCCCGACAGAAGAGGTTCCGTTTCCAAGGATGTAATTGTTTTTTTGTTGTTTATTAAAATGGAAGATCGTCTTCCTGTTCATTGCTGTCGTCTCCGGCACTGAAACCTTCATTTCCGGATGACTGATTTTGTGGGGCCATGCTCTGACCTGAATCCGGAGTCGGTTGTGCTCCTGAATTGCCACTGTATGAATTGTCATCAACGGCGGGATTGTCCGATTTTCGACCCAGTAACTTTACTGTGTCGGCGATTACTTCCGTAACGTACTTGGTTACTCCGTCCTGTTCGTACGACCGGGTGCGAAGCTTGCCTTCCACATACAGTTGTGTGCCTTTTTTGATATATGATTCTGCAACTTTAACAAGACCACGACGTACGGTAACATTATGCCAGTCTGTCCGTTCCGGAATTTGCCGACCGTCACGTGTGGTAAACCCCCTTTCGGTGGTTGCCAGGGTAAAATTGGCTACTCCTTCATTGTTGTCAAAATATCTTACATCAGGGTCTTTCCCTACGTTGCCTACTAAAATTACCTTATTTATCATTGTTTTCAGGTTTTGGATTTTAAAAAGCTAAAGTACTAAACTTTTGGCTGCATTTCATTATTTTTTCAGGATTTTTGATTTGTTTCCATTGGTCAGAAACTGCTGTATCTGTTGTCTGTGTTGGTTGTGAAGGGTGCTGTCGTACTTTTTATTTTAAGGAAGAAGTTTGCTAAGGTTTTCAGCGATAAGCTGTGGGAATGGAATTTCTTTGATTTGGGTGATAGGAATGGATTGAAAAGAGGTTTCATCCGTCCATCTGCTTAAAAATTCCTCAGTAGTTATTTCCACTCTGTAGAAACTGGTATGTAATTCCTGATGAGTGAGCAGGTGCCTCTTTTCCAATAACTTCTTGATGCCTGAAAACCCGGTGTTTTTGTTTTTTAGTTCTTTTTCAATATCATTCGAAGATGCCGGTCCGGGAGTTTCAATCAGCGGGAACTGATAAAGTCCTTTCCAGATATCCTGCCCTGTTCTCTTATTTATAATGATGTGTTGATTCTTTATTATTATAAGGTAGTGCAGATATCTTTTTTTTCTGGTTATTCGCTTTGTTTTTACAGGAAAACGATTTTGTGTTCCTGTGGCAAAAGCATCGCATGTTTCATTTACCGGACATTGCTCACAAAGCGGTTTTGCCGGTTTGCATATCAAAGCACCCAGCTCCATGATGGCCTGGTTGTGACCGGCAGGGTCTTTTTTATCCAGAAAGTCATCGGCAACTTTTGAGAAATGTTTCCGGCCTGCTGTGGAATCAATGGGTAAACCTGTGGCAAAGTAGCGCGACAGAACTCTGTAAACATTTCCGTCAACTACTGCATGCGGTAAGTTATATGCAAAAGATGCTATTGCAGCGGCAGTATAAGGACCAATTCCTTTTAAGTTCTTGATTTTTTTGTATGTTTGTGGCATCTTACCATTGTGTTCGTTGACAATGGTTTGAGCTGCCTGATGCAGGTTGCGGGCTCTCGAATAATACCCGAGGCCCTGCCAGAGTTGCATTAAGCGGGTTTCGGATGCTTGCGCCAATGCAGTTACATCCGGAAAAGCTTCAATAAACCTTTGGTAATAAGCCAGCCCCTGATCCACCCGCGTTTGTTGCAGAATGACTTCTGAAATCCATATTTTATAGGGATCTTTGGTGTCACGCCAGGGTAGTCTGCGACCATGCTCGATATACCATTCTCTGATTTGTTCGGGGAAATTGGTCATTATTAAAATTTTATGCAAAAATAGGGGTTTTGTTTTTTTTCTTATGGAATTCCTTTATCTTTGCATTCTGAATTTCGAAAAAGATGTCTAATTAGTTGATAATTAAATAATTTTATAAAGAGATGACAAAGGCTGATATTGTTAACGAAATTTCGAAGAATACAGGAATTGAGAAGGTTACGGTTCAGAAGACTGTTGAGGCCTTCATGGAAACAGTGAAAGGTAACCTGGTAAAGGGTAAAAATGTGTACCTAAGAGGTTTTGGTAGCTTCGTAGTGAAAAAACGTGCAGAAAAAACTGCCCGTAACATTTCCAGAAATACTACCATTATTATTCCCGAGCATTTTATTCCTTCGTTCAAGCCATCTAAGAGCTTCGTTACGAAAGTGAAAAACAATGTTCAGTAAAGATGTTTAACTGTTAAATTGAAAAGCTATGCCAAGCGGAAAAAAAAGAAAAAGGCATAAGATGTCAACGCACAAAAGGAAGAAAAGATTACGGAAAAACCGTCATAAAAAGAGAAAGTAATCTTTTGACCTCATAAGACTTAAAAGAACAAACTCCCCTTTTTGTGGTGTTTGTTCTTTTGTTATAAGTATAAAATCGCTCTTTGAAATAATTTTTTATTTAACTTAATTCGTATTGTGAGTGCAGAACTATTTGTAGATGTAACTCCCAGCGAACTTGTTATTGCATTGCTTGAAGATAAACGTCTGGTTGAACTCAGACAGGAGCAGAGTAATATCAAATTTGCCGTTGGCGATATTTATCTGGGTAAAGTGAAAAAAATAATGCCCGGATTAAATGCCGCTTTTGTGGATGTAGGGTATGAGAAAGATGCTTTTTTGCATTATTTAGATCTGGGGCCTCAGTTTCAGAGTCTTAATAAATACCTCAAACTCGCCAAAACCAAAAAAGGGAGTGTTTCATTGCACAAGTTCAAACCGGAAAACGATATTAATAAGAACGGGACTATTTCAGATGTGTTAACCGGTGGACAGGAAGTCCTTGTCCAGGTAGCCAAAGAACCTATTTCTACCAAAGGCCCCAGGTTGACATCCGAAATTTCCATTGCTGGTCGAAATCTTATTCTCATTCCTTTCTCTGACCGAGTGTCGGTGAGTCAGAAAATTGATTCTCCAGAAGAACGAAGCCGTCTGAAACGTTTGTTGCTCAGTATTAAACCTAAAAACTATGGTGTCATTATCCGAACCGTGGCTGAAGGTAAAAAGGTAGCCGAACTTGACAAGGAGCTTCGTACCCTCGTTAAAAGATGGGAAGATTCTGTTGCCCGTGTACGTGACGTTAAAATCCCCGGACTTGTCCTGGGTGAAGTGGGACGTACTTCGGCTATTCTTAGAGATCTTCTTAATCCCTCATTTCAATCGGTATATATTAATGATGCCGAAATCTTCAGGGAAGTGAAAGAATACGTTGAGTTGATTGCTCCCGGAAGAGAAAAAATTGTAAAACTTTACAGAGGTGATGCACCTTTGTTTGACCAGTTTGGAATTGAAAAGCAGGTGAAAGCCCTTTTTGGGAAAACTGTTTCCTTTAAGAGTGGCGCCTATCTTATTATTGAGCATACAGAAGCCCTGCATGTTATTGACGTAAACAGCGGTAACAGATCCCGGTCTTCATCTGATCAGGAAACCAACGCTGTGGAAGTTAATGTGTCTGCTGCTGAGGAGATTGCCCGGCAGCTTAGACTCCGAGACATGGGGGGTATTATTGTAGTTGATTTTATTGATATGCAAACGGCTGAACATCGTCAGCGCGTATTTGAGAAAATGAAAGAGGCCATGGACTCCGACAGGACAAAACACAACATCCTGCCACTGAGTAAATTTGGTCTGATGCAAATCACACGCCAACGCGTGAGGCCCGAAATGCATATTCAAACAGCTGAAAAATGTCCTGTGTGTAAAGGAACGGGGGAAATTACTCCTTCTGTCCTGTTTGTTGATTCGTTAGACAATCAACTCCGGTTTGTAGTGCAAGAGCAAAAATTGAAGAATTTGACCTTGTGGGTTCATCCTTATATTTATGCCTATCTGAAAAAAGGTTTTCCCTCTCAGGTACTGAGATGGAAACTGGATTTAGGTTTTGGCATCAAGGTGAAACCCTCCGACTCTATTGCATTTTTAGAATTTAAGATTTTTGATCAAAATAATATAAAGGTCGATCTCAGCTGAGATCGACCTTTTTTGTTTTCAGAGCATTTCTTCCTTATATTTAAGCATTGTGTATCGCTTAATGATTTCCTCTAAATTCTGATCGTATGGACAAATCTTCTTTTAACCGGCGGAACTTTCTTAAACTGGGTGCCGCTGCAACGGCCGGATTTATTTCTACTTCCGGGAAGATGCCTGCTGATATTTCCCGCGTGAATTCGGAGAAGGATGCCGTCATTTATCGACAACTTGGCAATACGGGGATAAAACTTCCTGTAGTTAGTTTCGGGGTCATGCGGGCTGATAATCCAAATATTCTTAAAGCCGCTTTCAATCTTGGATTTAAGCATTTTGATACTGCTCACGGCTATCAGGAAGGACGAAATGAAGAGATGTGCGGGGCTTTCTTTCAGGATAAGCCTCGTGATTCTTTTGTTATTGCAACCAAAGTCAAGCCGGAAAGAGATGCCTCCAGTGACGATTTCCTGAAAATGGTTGACCTCAGTCTGGAAAGGTTGCGGATGGACTATGTGGATATTCTTTATTTGCATGCAGTTGATGATGAAGCGTATCTTCACTCACCTGCATTTATTGAAGCATTGAAAAAAGCTAAGGAGTCGGGTAAAGTTAAGCATGTTGGATTTTCCACCCACCGAAATATGGCAAACCTGATTAATGCGGCTGTTGATAAAGGCTTTTATGAGGTAATTCTGACCACCTACAACTTCAGGTATGCCGGGGATAATGAATTGAACGCAGCTCTCAAAAAGGCCCATGAAGCCGGCATTGGAATTGTGGGCATGAAGAATATGGCCGGAGGATGGCTTGATGAAGAAAAAACCAAACCGGTAAACTGTAAGGCTGCATTGAAGTTTGCCCTTTCCAAACCTTACGTTCACACTTGTATCCCCGGAATTGTGTCTTTTGAAATGCTGATGGAAAACTGGTCTGTTGCTTCGGATGTAACGCTTTCTCCCTCAGAAGAAAGTGACTTGGAACTTGCCCGAAATGAACAGGGAATGTTTTGTTCTGGATGTAATTCATGCGTAGGTCAGTGTCCTCGAAACTTGCCGGTGTCCGATCTGATGCGTTCTTATATGTATAATTATGCTTATGCATATCCTGCAAAGGCTCGTGAAACGGTGCTTTCTCTGAATATTTCTGACGATCCCTGTTCTGGGTGTGTGGAATGCACCGTACATTGTAAAGCGGGTTTTGATGTAAAAGCTAAGATTACAAATATCGCCAGAATCAGAAATGTTCCCGGGGAGTTTCTTGTATAAAGGAATATTTGACCTGCTGAGTTATTGTTCATTTTTTAATTGCTATACCAATGAAACGAGCATGATATCTTTTAAGCATAAATATCACAAGAGAACATGTTTAAAAAATATTATGCGAGAGCGAAGCGGTTCCATTCGTTCTCAAATTTTTAATTAGTTCTTTATCACATAATTACAAAATTTTAAACGAATGAAACGAGCATGGCAACGGTTGCCTCAAAAGAGAATGTAAACAATCAACCATGCGAGTTCCATCAGACCAATACCTTAGATAAATTATTTACTGATGAAACTTTTGTTGTATTCTTTTGCATTGATGCTGTCTGCTTCGGTGAATGCCATTTCTTTTACACCTCCTCAAATAGAAGGGTGGCAACAGGAAGGAGAGGTTGAGGTTTTCGATCAGAGCAATTTATTTAATCATATCAATGGAGCCTCTGAGTTCTATTTTAGCTACAACTTCCAGAAAGTCTGGGTTGTTCGCTATAAAAAAGGGGATGCTGAATTAACGCTTGAAGTGTATGATCATGGTGATTCTAATCATGCCTTTGGCATATACAGCATGGAGCGTCCACCGGAAGCAGATGTGCGGAAAATCGGTGCTCAGGGGTATTATGAAGACGCTATTCTTAATTTTGTAGTGGATCGTTATTATGTGAAAATGAATTCATACCGGGAGCCAGGAGCGGGTAGCAGTGTGCTGCTCAAGACGGCCAATAAACTTGTTCCCGATTTAGCTGAGCATACAGATCTTCCTGCTGTGATTGACCTATTTCCACCCCAAAACCAGGTTCCCAACTCACGGCAGTTTATTCCCAACACATTTATGGGGCTGGAGTTTCTGGGAAGCGCTTTCCGGGCTGATTATGAGAATGAGGAGGGAAAGATAACATTGTTTATAATGGAAAGGGATGAAAAAGAGAAGATAGAAAAGATCCTTCGCAACTATTTTAACTTTGCTCAGATGGAAGTTCCCAGCCTGGCAGAGGGTGATTTTGTGGTTGAGGATCCTTTTAACGGTACTATTTATTTGTATTGGAAAGGTAATAATCTTTTCGGGGTTTCGGGCGACGATGTTCCAGAACTTAGAAACTCTGTTCTTAATGCCATTTTAAAATAGTAAAGTATTAAGTAAATAAAGGTTGTCCGGAAAATTATTTTAACCCCACCCCGGTGTTTTATAAGAAAATCCTGTCTTAGGCAGGATTTTTTTGTCTTTAATGGAGATTGCCCTCTTTGTTTTGTTCTCAAAATCCTATACCTTGTTTTGGTGTTTTATTAAAAAGTAGGATGAACCATGGGCAATGAAAATCATTACGTTGAGCTTTCAAAAATATTCAAAAGAAAAAAATCGGATCAGGATATCTTTCAGGAGTTGATGGCGTTTAAGGTAACCGAGGTGTTGCTTGTTGCCACACATTACGATTCTTACTCCATTGTTCGTGAGGGCCGATTCTTTGATAAAATTTTTGGAGAGTATCTTCAGCTTAACCTTTTTTCTGCCCCCCGTATTACAAGCGTGGCGACATATGATGAAGCTCTTTCGCTCATATCCGAACGCCGTTTTGACATGGTTATTCTGATGGCAGGCCTGGATAAGCAAATGCCTGTTTCTTTAAGTCAGGAAATCCGAAAAGAAAACAGGGAGTTGCCTATCTTGTTGATGGTCAACAATAATGAAGATCTGAAATATTTTGATGAGCCGTCAGCTCCCGGAGGGAGTATCGATAAGGTTTTTGTCTGGAACGGGGATTCCAGAGTCTTTCTGGCCATGATTAAGTATGTGGAGGATAAAAAGAATGTGGCCAATGATGTGGCAGTGGGGGACGTGCGGATTATATTGCTGGTAGAGGATTCGCAGCGTTATTACACCCGATATCTTCCATTGTTGTACTCCATCATAATGACGCAGACGCAAAATATCCTTACAGAGGAGACTTCGGACCAGACCCATAAAATACTAAAAATGCGGGTCCGTCCCAAGGTTTTGCTGGTCAGTTCGTATGAGGAGGCAGTTGAAATTGTGGATCATTATCTGGACAATCTTATTTGTGTCATTTCAGATGTCAAATATTCCCGCAACGGCAAGTTGGATCGGAATGCGGGGGTTGATTTGATAAAGTATGTCAAGTCGAAAACCACACTGCCTGCCTTGTTGCAGTCGTCAGATCCCTCCAATGCTCAAAAAGCTGAGGAAGTAGATGCCGATTTTATAGACAAGAATTCTGATACTCTGAGTATGGATATCTATAATTTTATCCATCAAAAGCTGGGGTTTGGCAATTTTGTCTTTACCAATTCAAGGGGCATTACGCTTGCCACTGCCCGGAACTTGAAAGAGTTTATTCGCTGTCTGCAGGATGTTCCTCCCGAATCCCTTCTTTATCATGCTCAACGAAACGGGATTTCCACCTGGCTGATGGCAAGGGGTGAAATTTCCATCGCCAAACGACTCAGGCCCTACAGAATCGAGGATTTTGACAGTACCACTAAGTTGAGAATGAAAATTCTGGATGTATTTGAGGAAGCCCGAATGGAGCGGTTGAGAGGGCGGGTGGTACAGTTCGATCCTGCGATGGTTCATATGGATCGGTTCGTGATGCGCATTGGAGATGGCTCTTTTGGTGGCAAGGGACGAGGACTTGCTTTTTTGAGCAATTTCATTGAGAATATTGATTTTAATGCCATCGTTCCCGAACTGAATATTAAAATTCCTCCAACAACCATTATTGGGGCCGGAGAGTTTACTGCGTTTCTGGAGAAGAACAACTTTCAGAAATCGGTCTATGACGAGAAAGATTTTGAAGAGGTCAAAAAAAGTTTTATAGCTGCCCGCCTGAGTGACGAGGTTGACCGGAAGTTGCGACAGTACGTTGAATATATGGATGCTCCGCTTGCGGTGCGGTCTTCCGGATTGTTTGAAGACAGCCTTTTGCAGCCGTTTGCCGGTGTTTTCACGACCTACGTTTTGCCCAACAATGATCCCAATCCCGAAGTTCGTTTTGATCAACTGGCTTCTGCCGTTAAATTGGTGTATGCCTCCATTTTTAGTCCCACTGCCAGAGACTACTTTGATGCAGTTCATTATAAGATAGATGAGGAGAAGATGGCAGTCATTATTCAGAAGCTGGTTGGGCAAAAAGCGCATGAGCGTTTTTATCCGCATGTGAGTGGAGTGGCACAATCATTTAACTATTATCCCTTTTCTTATATGAAGCCCGAGGACGGTTTTGCTGTAATCGGGGTTGGACTTGGGAAATATGTGGTAGGCGGGGAAAAGGCCTGGCGGTTTTGTCCCCGGTTTCCCAACCTGGAACTGAGTTCTCTGGGTGACCAGATCAAAGATTCTCAGGACTATTTTTATGCCGTTGATCTTGAGGATACCAGTTCAACCCTGATGGACGGAGGCGAGGATGCTTTTGTTCGGAAACTGGATATCTCCGAGGCCGAGGAGGATGGAAACCTCAAACATTGTGCAATGGTTTATGACATCAACAATGACCGGTTAACCACAGATCTTTCGCTGAGAGGACCCCGGGTGTTGAATTTTGCCAATATCCTGAAATATGATTTGGTTCCGCTGCCTCATGCATTGGATGTGCTGTTGCGTTACTTCAGGGAAGCCATGGGGGCTCCGGTGGAAATAGAGTTTGCCCTGGATCTGGATGCTGCCCCTAATGGACATCCTACTTTGTGGTTGTTGCAGATAAAACCTTTGATCAGGTTGGAGAATCATGTGGATGTGAATTTTGATGAGGTTAGGGAAGAACGCATCGTTTTGAAATCTGAAAAAGGGATGGGAAATGGCCGGTACGAACATATTAGCCATTTGATATTTATGGACGTGGAAAAATTTGATCGTATCAAGACCCGGGAGATGGCTGCTGAGATGGCTGAGTTGAACAGAAAAATGGAGAAAGAGGGGAATGAGTATGTTTTAATTGGTCCCGGTCGCTGGGGAACACGCGATCCATCAACAGGAATTCCTGTTTACTGGTCGCAAATTTCGCAGGCAAGAGTTGTTGTTGAGATGGGACTGCCCGATTTTCCTCTCGACGCTTCGCTGGGATCACATTTCTTTCACAACGTCACCTCCATGAATGTTGGTTATTTTTCCGTCAGGAGAACCACAGATGCGGAATTTGTGGATCTGGACTTTCTTAAGGCGCAAACACCGGTCGAGGAGACAAAATATTTTAAAGTAATTCAGTTTGAAAAGCCGTTAACGGTTCTGATGGATGGAAAAACGCAGAAAGCGGTCGTAATGTGGAACTAGTAGTGCGATCACAAAATACTAATTATTATTTTACATCCCTTTTTTCTGCGTTAAGTTTTTCGCTGTAGTTAGCTTGTCTTGAAAAAACAAAAATATCATCAAAGCAAACAGCCCGACGATTGTTTCGCCGGGCTGTTCTCTGATATTTTCAAACTAATTATTGCCTGTCCATAAACTAAGCAAATTTTTCTTTTAGAGCTGTTTTTGGTCAGAAAGTGCCAATTGCTAGGCTTGCGAAGCCGCCAAAAACGGAGTTTACTAATCGTAAATGAGTATTTTGGCGGCAAGCGTAACGACGCAAGTGGTACTTTATGGACAGAAACTTCTAATTATTGCAATTGACTGATGCCGTCGGTTTGCGCACTTCTGTCCACTTTCTTGATAAGTCCCTGAAGTACCTTTCCCGGTCCGATTTCTGTAAAGTGATCAGCACCGTCTGCCAACATATTTTGTACTGTTTGCGTCCATCTTACCGGAGCTGTTAATTGCGATACCAGATTGGCTTTTATGGTCGCCGGATCTGTTTGGGGTTTGGCATCTACATTTTGATAAACAGGACATACCGGGATGTCGAATTTTGTGTTTTCAATGGCTTCGGCCAACTCTGCACGGGCAGGTTCCATCAGAGGTGAATGAAAAGCACCTCCTACCGGGAGTTTTAACGCACGTTTGGCACCTTTTTCCTTCAACAGTTCACAGGCTTTGTCAATTCCTTCAAAGGTTCCTGAAATCACCAATTGTCCGGGGCAGTTGTAGTTGGCAGCAACCACCACATCGTCCACTGCATTGCAAACCTCTTCTACCACTGAATCTTCCAATCCTACAATGGCGGCCATAGTAGAAGGTTTTATTTCGCAGGCTTTCTGCATGGCCATTGCTCTCTGATAAACCAGTTTGAGACCGTCTTCAAATGACAGGGCTCCGGCTGCTACCAGTGCAGAAAATTCACCCAGTGAATGGCCTGCAACCATCTCTGGCTGAAAATCATTACCCAGGGTCTTGGACAAAATCACCGAATGCAAAAATATTGCCGGCTGAGTTACTTTGGTTTGTTTCAGATCCTCATCCGTTCCCTCAAACATGAGGTCGGTAATACGGAATCCCAGAATTTCATTCGCTTTTTCAAAAAGTTCCTTGGCCATGGGGTTGTTGTCATAAACATCTTTGCCCATTCCAACGTATTGGGCGCCTTGCCCGGGAAATACGTATGCCTTCATTTTTTGTTGGTTTTGATGAATTTACAAATTTCAGGCTGCAAATATACAATTGTTCTGATTAAATGTCTTGTTTATCAGGGAATGTTCTTTATTGGTTTATTCTATTAGTTAAATCCCAAATATTCAGAAAACTGAGCTTTACAATCTTTACAATCTTATTTTGGTCTATTTTTTCGGCATGGTCATACGGCCCGTGATAATCGGGATGTCCCCCTGTGTGAAACCACATAATGGGAATCACTTTCTCTGCAAACGGGGCGTTGTCACTTCCTCCGGTCGGATCTTCCATTGCTCCCCACCTTATATTCAAGTTGAGGTTTGCCTCCGTGTTGTTCTTATCAGTAAGGTTTTTTGCCTGCTCCCAGCTTTTTGTATATAAAAACGAAACAGCAGAGTCCGGTTTTTCCGGATTCGAACTTCTTCCGATCATATCGTAATTGTGATAATATTTTATTTTGTTCAAATCTTTAAAGGTGTGAACGAAGTGAGTGGAGCCGTGAAGACCTCTTTCTTCTGCAGTCCAGGCTGCGAAGATTAACGTCTTTTCGGGAATGGTTTCAGATTCTGCAAATGCTTTTGCCAGTGCAATAACCCCTGCAACACCGGAAGCATTGTCGTCTGCACCGTTGTAAATAAAGCCATCGTATATGCCCAAATGATCATAATGTGCTCCGATAACTATGATTTCGTCTTTGTTTTTACCCTCAATTTTTCCAATCACATTGCTACACATAAAAGGAGTTTCTTCTACCTGCACAGCAACCTCAATGCCGGAGGTCGAGGTGGGGAATTTTCTTTTTTTCTTTGCAATGGTGGTGTATTTTGATAACTCTTTCTGCCATTCGGGAAACAGCGCTTCTACGACACGGTGAGATACCTTGAAAATGGGAGGAGTATTACCAAGCTCGGTTCCGCTTCGGCGAACTGCGCGTTTATATATCCCTGAAGATCGTTTTGAAAGTTCTTTTTCCGCGTAATCTTTCTGGTCGTTATCTGCTGGCAGATGGAAGGTTGGATTTTCAGGATCAAATTCAAGGATGACAGAGGCTCCTGCTTCACGGGCAAAATTGTTTTTTATGTTTGCCAGTTCGCGTTCGGTAAGGGAGTTGTATTTTTGATGTCCATTAGACAAGGTGTCTCCCATTCCCGGGTATCCCTTTGCCCTTAAAAGTATCTTGTTTTTAAATCCGCCATTGGTCGTTTCTTCTATTCCATATCCCGCAAAAACAACATTCCCATTTGCGTTAAAGGAGTAATTTGTTGCCGCAGGGCTGAAATCAGTTTGGGAAGTAAATCGGAAACTTTGCTCACCTTTCTTTACTGCCAGAGTTGCTTCTTCAACTTTGCTCCATATCAGGGGTACTTTTTGGAGGTAATGTTCCGTGGTGTTATTTGGCTCAGAGTTGGAGTGGAAGGGCTGCAGGCCCAGTTGTTTAAACCTTGAGGCGATGTAGAGCGCTGCAATACCGGCTCCTCTTTTACCTGCTTCACGGCCTTCGAGAAGGTCAGAGGAGAGGAATTCGATATCACTCATAATTCCGTCGGCGGTGATGCCTTCCAGTGCTTTTCCCTTTTCAGGGGTAAGCTGAGAAAAGGCACATTGGGTGTAAAGGAGAAGCAATAATGAAATTAATGACAGTGCTTTCATAAGAATGATGGTTTTATTTTGTTGTGGAGAAATTTTGAATTAAGACCTGATACCGGGTGGTTAAAAATAGGAATTAATTTTTGCATGCGGGTTCCATTAAGCTAATATCACCGTTAAAGAAACTTTTTCTGATGTCTTGTAAATCTATTAAAAGTATTTTTAACCAAATATTTACAAGAATTTTTCAGCTTATATTATGTATTTTCAATTGAAAATTAGTACTTTTGCACCGCTTTTTTGTGCATCGGTGTGAAAAATGTTGAGAATCAGTGAGATTTTTAATGTAAAAAGACTACCTTTGCAACCCGTTTTAAAAGAGTAATTTAAGTTTAAAACAATTGTTTATATGCCAACAATTCATCAGTTAGTAAAGAAGGGACGGAAGAAACAGGTGGAGAAAAGTAAGTCGCCTGCTTTGAATGCATGTCCGCAAAGACGTGGTGTTTGTGTAAGAGTTTATACCACTACACCAAAGAAACCGAACTCAGCCATGCGTAAAGTGGCCAGGGTAAGATTGACCAACGGTAAAGAGGTGAACGCCTACATCCCGGGAGAAGGACACAACCTTCAGGAGCACTCCATTGTTTTGGTGCGCGGTGGAAGGGTAAAAGACCTTCCCGGTGTTCGTTATCACCTGGTTCGCGGAGCACTCGATGCTTCAGGAGTTGAGGGACGTACCCAGCGTCGTTCCAAGTACGGGACTAAGCGTCCTAAGAAGTAATTTTAGTTTCACTGTTTGGTCTTTGTTTATTGGTTTGTAAACAAAGGTTGAGTAAATGGTCGGGAGACCGTTGAAGACACGGATACAGCCAATAATAAAGCTAATAAACAAAAAGAAGAGATGAGAAAAAGTAAACCAAAGAAGAGGATTATTCTTCCCGATCCGAAGTTTAATGACACCATGGTGACGCAGTTCGTAAATAACATGATGTACGACGGAAAGAAATCCGTGGCTTATGCTATTTTTTACGATGCGATGGATCGTATTGCTGACAAAGCAGAAAAAGAGGGTAAAGCACCCCTCGAAGTGTTTAAAAAAGCATTGGAAAATGTTACACCCGCAGTTGAGGTAAAAAGCCGTCGCGTTGGTGGTGCAACTTTTCAGGTTCCAACAGAAATTCGTGCCGACAGAAAGTTGTCTGTGAGTATGAAAAACCTGATTGCATTTGCCCGTAAGCGCAGTGGTAAGTCAATGGCCGAAAAACTGGGTGCTGAAATTGTTGCCGCATATAACCAGGAAGGCGGAGCCTTCAAAAGAAAAGAGGATATGCATAAAATGGCCGAAGCCAACCGTGCATTCGCTCACTTCAGATTTTAAACTTAACTAAATAAAGGAAACCTTAATATGGCAAAGGCAGACTTAAAATATACCAGAAATATCGGAATCATGGCGCACATCGATGCCGGTAAAACAACCGCCACAGAGCGGATTCTGTTTTATACCGGTATGACGCATAAAATCGGTGAGACGCACGATGGTTCTGCTACAATGGACTGGATGGAGCAGGAGCAGGAGAGAGGTATTACCATTACTTCCGCTGCCATTACAACCAACTGGAAATACAACAACGAAGACTATAAAATTAACATCATTGACACCCCGGGTCACGTTGACTTTACTGTTGAGGTAGAGCGCTCACTGAGGGTTCTCGATGGTGCTGTTGCTGTTTTCTGTGCCGTTGGTGGTGTTGAGCCCCAGTCTGAAACCGTATGGAGACAAGCCAACAAGTATGGTGTTCCCCGTATGGGTTTTGTGAATAAAATGGACCGTTCAGGTGCCAATTTCTTCGAAGTGGTTCGTCAGGTAAAAGAAGTACTTGGCGCTAATCCTGTTCCTGTTCAGGTGCCCATCGGTGCTGAAGAGGATTTTCGCGGAGTTGTTGACCTGATTGAGAATAAAGCCGTTGTTTGGTTTGATGACGACGTATTGGGTGCCCGTTACGAACTTCAGGACGTTCCTGCCGAAATGGTGGACGAAGTGGAAGAGTGGCGCGGTAAGCTTATCGAATCTGTTGCTGAATATGACGATGAGCTGATGGAGAGGTATTTTGAAGATCCCGAATCCATCACCAAAGAGCAACTGATCGAGGTTTTGCGTAAAGCAACCATCGATATGAAAGTGGTTCCCATGCTTTGTGGTTCGGCTTTCAAAAATAAAGGTGTTCAGCGTTTGATCGATGCGATTGTAGGCTTCCTGCCTTCACCCGTCGATGTTGCTGAAATTGAAGGTGTAAACCCCCGGACCGGTAAAGAAGAGGCTCGTCCTCATGACGAAGATGCTCCTTTTACCGCTCTTGCATTTAAAATTGCTACCGACCCGTTTGTGGGACGTCTGGCATTTATGCGTGTTTACTCCGGAAAAATTGATGCAGGTTCCTATGTTTGGAACTCACGCACCGAGAAAAAAGAGCGGATTGCACGTTTGTATCAGATGAAATCCAATAAGCAGTTGCCCAGGGATACCATCTCAGCAGGTGATATTTGTGCCGGTGTAGGTTTTAAAGATATCCGTACCGGAGATACCCTGTGTGATGAGAAGCATCCTATTGCTTTGGAATCAATGGAATTTCCGGAGCCTGTTATTGGTGTGGCTGTTGAGCCTAAGAGTCAGAAAGATATGGATAAACTGGGTGCCGGACTTGCCAAATTGGCCGAGGAGGATCCTACTTTCCGTGTTGAAACTGATGAGGAAAACGGACAGACTGTTATCAGCGGTATGGGTGAGTTGCACCTTGAAATTATCGTTGATCGTCTGAAACGTGAGTTTAAGGTTGAATGTAACCAGGGACGTCCTCAGGTGAACTATAAAGAAGCGATTACCAAAACTGTTGATCACCGTGAGGTGTTTAAAAAGCAGACCGGTGGTCGTGGTAAGTTTGCCGACGTTATTGTAAAGGTAGGCCCTGCAGATGACGATAAAGAAGGTCTTCAGTTTATCGACCTCGTTAAAGGTGGTAACATTCCAAAGGAATTTATCCCCTCTGTTGAGAAAGGTTTTAAAGATGCCATGAAAAATGGTGTTTTGGCCGGATTTAACGTGGACAGTCTTAAAGTTGAACTGATTGACGGATCTTTCCACCCGGTGGACTCTGACCAGCTTTCGTTTGAAATTGCCGGTCGCCAGGCATTTAAATCTGCCTGTATGAAAGCCAAGCCTGTGCTGCTCGAGCCTATTATGAAAGTGGAAGTGGTAACTCCTGAAGAGTATATGGGAGATGTTATTTCTGACTTCAATAAGCGTCGCGGACAGGTGGAAGGAATGGAATCTAAAGCCGGTGCCCGTGTGGTTAAAGCTAAAGTACCATTGGCCGAAATGTTCGGTTATGTTACTGCTTTGCGTACCATTTCATCGGGTCGTGCAACTTCCTCAATGGAATTTAGTCACTTCGAAGAAGTTTCTAAGAGCATTGCTACGGAAGTGGTTAAAGAGGCCAAAGGTAAAGTCGAATTATTATAGAAACAGTTCTCATCAACCATTATGAATCAAAAAATAAGAATCAAACTCAAGTCATACGATCACAATTTGGTGGACAAGTCTGCCGAGAAGATCGTTAAGACCGTTAAAACCACCGGAGCAGTGGTAAGCGGCCCTATTCCGCTGCCCACACACAAGCGGATTTTTACAGTTCTGCGTTCCACTTTCGTTAACAAGAAAGCACGTGAACAATACGAACTGGCTTCTTACAAGCGCCTGATCGATATTTACAGTTCTACTGCTAAAACCATCGATGCGCTGATGAAGCTGGAACTTCCCAGTGGTGTGGAAGTGGAAATTAAAGTGTGATCTAATTATTTAAATCTTTAAGCAATGCCAGGATTAATTGGAAAAAAAATCGGAATGACTTCCGTTTTCAGTGCCGAGGGGAAAAATGTTCCATGCACTGTTATCGAAGCTGGTCCTTGCGTCGTCACTCAGGTCAAAACAATGGAGACCGACGGGTATGAAGCCATTCAGTTGGCTTTTGACGAGAAAAGAGAGAAAAGTACTACCAACCCCTTGAAAGGACATTTCAAGAAGGCAGGAACTTCTCCCAAGGCCAAGCTGGTTGAATTGAAAGAATTTGAGAATGAACTCAAGCTGGGTGATGTCGTTACAGTGGATCTTTTTGATGAGAACACATTTGTGGACATTACCGGTGTTTCAAAAGGAAAAGGGTTTCAGGGTGTTGTAAAACGTCACGGATTCGCAGGTGTGGGAGATAAAACCCATGGTCAGCATAACCGTGGTCGTGCTCCTGGTTCTCTGGGTGCTTCTTCATATCCTTCAAGGGTATTCAAAGGCATGAGAATGGCAGGCCGTACAGGCGGTGACAATGTGAAAGTTGAAAACCTGAAAGTTATCAAAGTAATTCCCGAAAGTAACCTGTTGATGGTTAAAGGGTCTGTTCCTGGACCTAAGGGTTCATATCTAATTATTGAAAAGTAATGGAACTGAACGTAGTTAACATACAAGGACAGGAAACCGGCAGAAAAGTGCAATTGCCCGACGCTGTTTTCGGTATTGAGCCCAACGATCATGCCATTTATCTGGACGTGAAACAATATCTGGCCAATAACCGTCAGGGAACGCACAAATCGAAAGAACGTGCTGAAATTGCCGGAAGTACTAGAAAAATTAAAAAGCAAAAAGGTACGGGTACTGCTCGTGCCGGTAGTGTGAAATCACCTGTTTTCCGTGGTGGTGGTCGTGTTTTCGGCCCGCAACCGCGTGACTACCGCTTTAAACTGAATAAGAAACTGAAGCAACTGGCTCGTAAATCGGCCCTGGCATACAAAGCTAAAAGCAATGCCATCGTAGTGGTCGAGGATTTCCAGATGGAAGGTCCTAAAACGAAAGAGTTTGTGAATATTCGTAAGAATCTGAAGGTTGACGGAAAGAGCTCACTCGTTGTAGTGAAAGATCTCGATCGCAACGTTTACCTTTCGTCACGTAATGTTCCCAAATCAGAAGTAGCTACCATTGCCGGACTTAATACCTATAGTATTATGAAAGCACAATCGCTGGTTCTGGCCGAAAGCTCGGTGGAAGAAATCGCCCAACTTTTTAACGCTTAACAAATTAAGTCATGGAAGTAATAATTAAGCCTATAGTAACAGAAAGAATGACCTGGCTTGGCGATGCCCTGAACCGATACGGCTTTATTGTGGACAAGCGTGCCAACAAAATTGAGATTAAAAAAGCCGTTGAGGAAATGTATAGCGTTTCAGTAACCGAAGTAAACACTATGGTTTATGGTGGTAAACTGAAAACCCGTTATACCAAAGGCGGTATCATCAACGGACGGACCAATTCTTTCAAAAAAGCAATTGTAACACTAGCCGAAGGAGATAAGATTGATTTCTTTAGCAATATTTAATTGACATGGCAGTAAGAAAATTAAAGCCCACAACACCGGGGCAGAGACACAAAATTATTGGTGCATTTGACTCGATTACCTCAGGTGTACCAGAGAAGTCCTTATTGAGGCCTCTGAAAAAATCCGGAGGACGTAACCATAGTGGTAAAATGACTATGCGTTACCTCGGAGGAGGTCACAAAAGGAAGTACCGGGTAATCGATTTCAAAAGAAATAAGGACGGTGTTGCCGCAACTGTAGATTCTATTCAGTACGATCCAAATCGTAGTGCACGAATCGCATTGCTGGTATATGAAGATGGTGAAAAACGGTACATTCTTGCACCTAACGGGTTGCAGGTTGGACACAAAGTACAATCCGGTTCAGGTATTGCACCTGAAATAGGAAACAGCATTCCTTTGGGAGACATTCCTTTGGGTACTATTGTGCACAACATTGAGCTGCGTCCCGGTCAGGGAGGTGCATTGGCCCGTAGTGCCGGTACCTTTGCTCAGCTTTCTGCTCGCGAAGGAAAATATGCCGTTGTGAAATTACCTTCCGGAGAATCGAGAATGGTGCTTACCACTTGTCGCGCCACAGTTGGTGCTGTTGGTAACTCCGATCATGCCCTCGAACAATCAGGTAAGGCCGGTCGTACCCGTTGGTTGGGTCGTCGTCCTCGTGTTCGTGGTGTTGTGATGAACCCGGTAGATCACCCGATGGGTGGTGGTGAAGGCCGCTCTTCCGGCGGACATCCAAGATCAAGGAATGGCGTTCTTGCCAAAGGTTACAAAACCCGTAACAAGAAAAAAGCCTCTTCCAAGTACATTCTCGAAAGAAGGAAAAAGTAACCGGTTAATTTGTTTGAATTATGAGCAGATCGTTAAAGAAAGGACCCTATATTCATTACAAGCTGGATAAGAAAGTCGCAGCAATGAATGAATCCGGCAAGAAGTCGGTCATTAAAACATGGGCCCGTGCATCAATGATTGCCCCTGAGTTCGTGGGGCATACCATAGCGGTACACAACGGAAATAAATTTATTCCCGTTTATGTAACCGAAAATATGGTAGGACATAAATTGGGCGAGTTTGCTCCCACACGTACCTACAGAGGTCATGGTGGGAACAAGAAACGTTAATCGTCCCCCAGTTTTAATTAATTAATGACAAAAAAATGGGTGCAAGAAAAAGAATAAGAGCAGAAAAAATAAAAGAAGCCAGGAAGCAGGAATATGTTGCCCGGCTTCGGAATGTGCCTACTTCCCCGCGCAAAATGAGGCTTGTAGCCGATATGGTTCGCGGAATGGAAGTCAATAAGGCACTTGACGTCCTGAAGTTTTCCACCAAGGAGGCCTCCCGTCGTGTTGAGAAACTTTTGTTGTCAGCCATCGCCAACTGGAAAGAAAAGAACGAGGACGTTCGGCTGGAAGATGCCAATCTCTATGTTAAAGAGATTTATGTGGATTCAGGTCGTATCCTTAAACGGTTAAGACCCGCTCCGCAAGGACGTGCGCACCGTATTCGTAAGCGGTCGAACCACGTGACTATCAAGGTTGACAGTAAAGTTGAAAATCAAGAAAATTAAATTGAGCTAGATGGGACAAAAAGTAAATCCAATAAGTAACAGGTTAGGAATTATCCGTGGATGGGATTCCAACTGGTTCGGTGGGAAAGACTACGGCGATAAGCTGTTGGAGGATTCCAAGCTTCGCAAATACCTCAACGCTCGTCTGGCCAAGGCCAGTGTTTCACGTATCATCATTGAGCGTACGCTGAAACTCGTTACCATTACCGTTTATACTGCCCGTCCGGGTATTATTATCGGTAAAGGCGGACAAGAGGTGGACAAGCTAAAAGAAGAGTTAAAAAAGATTACTGATAAAGAGGTACAGATCAATATCTTTGAAGTAAAACGTCCTGAAATGGATGCCTTGATCGTAGCCAATAATATCGCACGTCAGCTGGAAGGCCGTATCGCCTACCGTCGTGCTACCAAAATGGCTATTGCTTCTACCATGCGTATGGGAGCTGAAGGAATTAAAATTCAGGTATCAGGTCGTTTGAACGGTGCTGAAATGGCTCGTTCCGAAATGTATAAAGAAGGTCGTACACCCCTTCATACTTTCCGTGCCGATATTGACTTCGCCAAAGCCGAAGCCTTGACAAAAACAGGTTTGATTGGTATCAAAGTCTGGATTTGTAAAGGTGAGATCTATGGTAAACCTGATCTTTCTCCTAATTTTAATCAGAAGGAAGCTGGTGGAAACCGTGGAGGAAAAGGCGGATTCAAAAAGAGAAGAAAGTAATCATCTGTTAAACTTTAATTGAAACATTAACGATGTTACAACCGAAAAAAGTAAAACACAGAAGGCAACAAAAGGGAAGAATGAAGGGTAATGCCCAACGCGGGCATGAGCTGGCATTCGGCTCTTTTGGAATTAAATCACTGCAGACAAAATGGATTACCGGCCGCCAGATAGAGGCTGCCCGTATCGCAGTGACACGTTATATGCAACGTCAGGGACAAATCTGGATTCGTATCTTTCCCGATAAACCCATCACCAAGAAACCTGCAGAGGTTCGGATGGGTAAAGGTAAAGGTTCTCCTGAAGGATTTGTAGCCCCTGTAACACCCGGACGCATGCTTATTGAATGCGACGGAGTTTCTTTCGAGATAGCCAAAGAAGCCCTGCGTTTGGCCGCTCAGAAACTACCCGTTACCACCAAGTTTGTGGTGCGTCGGGATTTTGTTGAATCTTCAAATGATTAAGAAGTATGAAAAGTTCAGAAATTAAAGAAATGGCACCTCACGAAATTGAGGAGCGTATTGATGCGCTTAGTCAGGAGCTGGTTCGTATGAAACTTAATCATACCATTTCTCCCCTGGAGAATCCGATGAAGATTAAGCATACCCGGCAAGACATCGCACGCATGAAAACAATCCTGCGTCAGAAGCAACTTAATGAAAAATCGTAAGTAGATGGAAACCAGAAATCTTAGAAAAGAAAGAACAGGTGTAGTGGTGAGCGACAAGATGGACAAATCCGTCGTTGTTGCCGTCGTGATCCGTGAGAAGCACCCCATTTACGGGAAATTTGTGAAGAAGACAAAGAAGTTTCACGCGCACGATGCCGAGAACACCTGCAATATAGGGGATACCGTTCGTATTATGGAAACACGCCCCCTGAGCAAAACCAAACGTTGGAGATTAGTTGAAATCCTTGAAAGAGCTAAGTAATCATGATACAGCAAGAATCCAGACTTAATGTTGCCGACAATAGTGGCGCCAGAGAGGTTCTCTGTATCCGCGTACTGGGAGGTACCGGACGCAGATACGCCTCAGTGGGCGATCGCATTGTGGTAACCGTAAAAAGTGCCTTGCCTTCAAGCGAAATGAAGAAAGGTACCGTTAGTAAAGCGGTAGTTGTTCGCACAAAGAAGGAAGTTAGGCGCGCCGACGGCTCTTATATCCGTTTCGATGATAATGCCTGTGTGCTAATTAATAATTTGGGCGAAATGCGGGGAACCCGTATTTTCGGACCCATTCCCCGCGAGCTTCGCGAAGGGTACATGAAGATTGTTTCATTGGCGCCTGAAGTGCTTTAAATTTTAAAGAGTTAGAAAATCATGGGAAAATTACATGTCAAAAAAGGTGATGTCGTCATTGTAAATGCCGGTGTCAACAAAGGACAGGAAGGAAGAATTCTGGAGGTCTTTCCCGAGAAGAAGCGCGCCATTGTGGAAGGGGTGAATATGGTAAGTAAACATACCAAGCCCAATTCTGAAAACCCACAGGGCGGCATCGTGAAAAAGGAAGCCCCTATTCATATTTCCAATCTTAACCTGAAGGATCCCTCCTCAGGTAAAGCTACCCGTATTGGTCGTAAATTGAACGACCAGGGGAAGTTGGTTCGTTATTCTAAAAAATCAGGAGAGGAGATCAAGTAATGAGCTATACACCTACATTAGAAAAACAATACAAGGAACAGATTGTACAGGCTCTTATGAAAGAGTTTGGCTACAAAACTGTGATGCAGGTTCCCAGATTGGAGAAAATTGTAATCAACCAGGGTGTTGGTGATGCTGTTGCCGATAAAAAACTGATTGATATCTCTGTTAAAGAGTTGTCAACCATTTCCGGACAACAGGCAGTGCCCCGTTATTCCAAGAAGGATATCTCCAATTTTAAATTGCGTAAGAAAATGCCCATCGGTGCCAGTGTTACTTTGCGCCGCGATAATATGTATGAATTCCTGG
Organism: Marinilabilia salmonicolor; assembly: GCF_003003035.1. Taxonomy (GTDB): domain Bacteria; phylum Bacteroidota; class Bacteroidia; order Bacteroidales; family Marinilabiliaceae; genus Marinilabilia; species Marinilabilia salmonicolor_A. The sequence goes on from NZ_PVTS01000001.1 coordinate 282,961, forward strand.
AGCGTCTTATTCGCGTGGCTTTGCCTCGTATTCGTGACTTTAAAGGAATCAACAGCAAGCTGGATGGCAGAGGGAATTATACCCTGGGTGTTGAAGAACAAATCATTTTTCCTGAAATAAATATTGATAGCGTTAACAAAATTATGGGTATGAATATTACCTTTGTGACCTCAGGAAAAACCGATGAAGAAGCATTTGCTTTGCTTCGTGAGTTCGGATTACCGTTTAAAAACCTTAAAAAGAACTAGTTAATATGGCAAAAGAATCCATGAAAGCCCGCGATCGTAAGCGGGACAAACTTATTGCCAAATACGCTGAAAAAAGGGCCAGACTGAAGGCCGAAGGTGATTACGAGGGCTTGCAAAAGCTTCCTCGTAATGCATCTCCCGTAAGACAGCACAACCGTTGCAAACTCACCGGTCGTCCCAAGGGATATATGCGTCAATTTGGTGTTAGCAGGATTACTTTTCGTGAATTGGCTTCTTCGGGCTTGATCCCCGGAGTTAAAAAAGCCAGTTGGTAAGGAGAGTAAGTGTTAAATATTGTCCCGGTTGCGGGATCAATTTAAACTTAAGAAGATGACAGATCCAATTGCAGATTACCTGACACGTGTCAGGAACGCCGTTATGGCAAAGCATAAGGTTGTAGAGGTACCTGCCTCCAATCTTAAGAAGGAGATGACCAAAATTTTGTTTGACAAAGGTTATATCCTCAACTACAAAGTAATGGACGACGGTAAACAGGGAATTATCAAAATTGCCCTTAAGTATGATGCCTCGTCAAAAGAATCCGCCATTAAAAAACTGAAGCGTGTTTCTACTCCCGGTTTAAGAAAATATACCGGGTACCGTGAAGTACCACGCGTTTTGAATGGTTTGGGTATTGCGATTATATCCACTTCAAAGGGGGTTATGACCGATAAGGAAGCCCGCAATGAAAAAGTGGGTGGTGAAGTTTTGTGTTACGTTTATTAAAAAGGAGGTTTAGTTATGTCAAGGATAGGAATAGTACCAATCAGCATACCTTCCGGTGTTAACGTAACGGTTAAGGAGAGCGTTGTGACCGTAAAAGGTCCCAAAGGAGAACTTCATCAGAAGATTGACCCTGATATGATCGTAGAAGTTAACGACGGAAATATTGAAGTGAAAAGGCCCTCAGACGAGAAAAAGCACAAGGCCATGCACGGATTGTACCGTTCATTGATCAACAATATGGTAGTTGGTGTATCCGAAGGATATAAGCAGCAACTCGAGTTGGTTGGTGTTGGTTATCGTGCACAAAATACCGGCCAGATACTGGAACTTTCGCTTGGGTATTCTCACCCGATTCACATCGAATTGCCGAAAGAGGTAAGTGTAGAGGCTAAAACTGACCGTAAAAGTAATCCTTTGATTACGCTGGAGTCTGCTGATAAGCAGCTTTTGGGTCAAGTTTGTGCTAAATTGCGTTCATTGCGTAAACCAGAACCATACAAAGGAAAAGGTGTTCGCTTCCTTGGTGAACAGATTCGTCGTAAGGCTGGTAAGAGCGCAAAGGTTTAATCTGAGTAAATAAAGTTATTTGATATGGCTTTTTCAAAACAAAATAGAAGACTGAAAATTAAAAAGCGGGTCAGGAAAAATATTTCCGGAACCGCAGATAAACCCCGTATGTCAGTTTATCGCAGTAATAAGCAGATTTCTGTTCAACTGATCGATGATAAAAGCGGGAATACCCTGGCAGCTGCCTCTTCTTTGGTGAAAGATATCGCTGCAGAAAAAGGTAATAAGTCTGAAAAGGCAGCTTTGGTAGGTAAAATGATTGCCGACAGAGCTAAAAGTGCGGGCATCGAAAATGTGGTTTTCGACCGTAACGGGTATTTGTATCATGGTAGAGTTAAACAATTGGCCGATGCTGCAAGAGAGGCCGGTCTTAAATTCTAAACATTATGGCTGGAAACAACAAAAGAGTTAAAACGAATAATGATATCGAGCTTAAAGACCGCCTGGTTGCAATCAACCGTGTTACGAAAGTAACAAAAGGTGGACGTACCTTCAGCTTTTCTGCCATTGTTGTCGTAGGAGATGAGAATGGAGTTGTAGGCTGGGGACTCGGTAAGGCCAATGAAGTGACCACAGCCATTGCAAAAGGTGTGGAAGCGGCTAAAAAGAATTTGGTTCGTGTACCTATTCTTAATGGTACCATCCCTCATGAGCAGATCTCCAAATTCGGAGGTGCACAGATTTTTATGAAACCTGCTTCTCATGGTACCGGTCTTGTGGCCGGTGGTGCGATGCGTGCCGTACTTGAAAGTGCCGGTGTAACAGACGTTTTGGCAAAATCAAAAGGTTCTGCAAACCCGCACAACCTTGTGAAAGCAACCATTAATGCACTGTGCGAGATGCGTGATGCCAAAACTGTTGCTGCGCAACGTGGCGTTACCCTGGACAAAGTTTTTAACGGATAAAACCCTTTAAAATGGCTAAAATAAAAGTTACCCAGGTTAAAAGTCGCATCAGATGTACGAAACAACAAAAGGCCACTCTGGATGCACTTGGGCTTAAGAAACTTAACGGTACCGTTGAACATGAGGATACTCCAAATATTCTGGGTATGGTTAAGAAAGTACAACACCTTGTGAGTGTTGAGAAATAATTTTGGTTTAACGTTTTTATCGAAATAAATCATGGAATTAAATAATTTAAAACCCGCAAAAGGATCGACTCACTACAGGAGACGTCTTGGTCGCGGACCGGGTTCCGGTCTGGGTGGTACTTCCACTCGTGGACACAAAGGAGCTAAGTCGCGTTCGGGATATTCCAAGAAAGTAGGTTTTGAAGGTGGTCAGATGCCTTTGCAGAGACGTGTTCCCAAATACGGTTTTAAGAACTTTAACCGTAAAGAGTACAAATCCATTAATATTCGTACTCTGCAGGAACTGGTTGACAAGACCAATAACGCAGATATTACTCCCGAGGCACTTTACAATGCCGGATTGATCGCCAAAAATGACCTTGTTAAGATTCTCGGAGATGGTGAGCTTAAAGCAAAAATCAATGTAAAAGCTCATGCATTCTCTAAATCGGCAAAAGAGGCCATTGAAGCTGTTCAGGGAACTGCTGAAGAATTATAGACACACAGCATTGGCCCTCACCTTTTGTGAGGGTCATTGTTTGTTTGTTAATATAGAAAATTACACTCATGAAGTTTATAGAAACCATCCGAAATATCTGGAAGATTGAAGACCTCAAGTCTCGTATTTTGACAACAATCGGTTTGATGCTTATTTACCGTTTGGGGTCTTTCGTTGTTATTCCGGGTATTGATCCAAATCAGTTGGCCAATCTTGAGGCCCAAACCAGCAGTGGTGTACTGGGACTGTTAAACATGTTTTCGGGAGGAGCTTTCTCCAATGCTTCTATTTTTGCATTGGGAATTATGCCCTATATCTCCGCATCTATTGTTGTACAGTTACTTGGTATTGCCATTCCTTATTTTCAGCGTTTACAGCGTGAAGGTGAAAGCGGGCGAAGGAGAATCAACCAGATTACACGTTATCTTACCGTTATTATTCTGTTGTTTCAGGCTCCCGGTTACATCGCCAATCTTCATGCTCAATTGCCCGATTCAGCTTTTGCTGCGTCCGGATGGGGATTTACAGTGACTTCGACTATTATCCTTACTGCAGGATCCATGTTTGTAATGTGGTTAGGTGAACGGATTACCGACAAAGGTATTGGCAATGGTATTTCACTGATCATTATGATTGGTATCATTGCCCGGTTGCCTTTTGCTTTGATTGCGGAATTTGTTTCCCGTCTTGAAGAAGGTGGTGGTCTGGTAATGTTACTGATCGAGTTTGTAGTTCTATTCTTTGTATTTGCAGGTACCATTCTTTTGGTTCAGGGTACACGTCGTGTTCCTGTTCAGTATGCCAAGAGGATTGTAGGAAATAAGCAATACGGTGGTGTTCGTCAGTATATTCCGCTTAAGGTTAATGCTGCCGGCGTTATGCCCATCATCTTTGCCCAGGCAATTATGTTTGTACCCATTACGCTTGCCGGTTTTGCTGATAGTGAAACTGCAACCGGATTTGCAGCTACATTTGCTGACTTTACCGGGTTTTGGTACAACTTTACCTTTGCATTCCTGATTATTATCTTTACTTATTTCTATACTGCAATTACCATTAATCCTCAGCAAATGGCTGAAGATATGAAGCGTAATGGTGGTTTTATTCCTGGTGTTAAACCCGGAAAAAAAACCATGGAGTTTCTGGATTCTGTAATGTCTAAAATTACGTTGCCAGGTTCTATATTCCTTGCCATTGTAGCTATTCTTCCTGCATTTGCAATGCTGGCAGGAGTTGATCAGACTTTTGCCCAGTTTTATGGAGGTACTTCATTGTTGATTTTGGTTGGAGTTGTACTGGATACCCTTCAGCAGATAGAGAGTCACCTCCTGATGAGACATTATGATGGATTGATGAAGTCCGGACGGATTAAAGGACGTACCGGTGGTGGAGCTGCCATGTATTAAAAGAAGGGCTGTTTGACAAAATGATATATTTAAAGACAAAAGAGGAGATAGAGTTACTTCGGGAAAGTAACATGCTGGTTGCCAAAACCCATGGTGAGGTTGCCAAATGGATCAAACCCGGGGTAACGACCCTGAAACTGGATAAAATAGCAGAAGAGTTTATCAGAGATCATGGAGGTGTTCCTGCTTTTCTGAATTACCAGGGTTTCCCCAATTCGCTTTGTACATCAGTGAATGACCAGGTGGTACACGGAATACCCAACGACAAACCATTGGAAAATGGGGATATCGTTTCTGTGGATTGTGGCACACTGTTAAACGGGTATTATGGTGATTCTGCTTATACCTACTGTGTGGGTGAAGTGGATGAAGAAATAAAAAAACTTTTAAGAGTTACCCGGGAATCTTTGTACAAAGGAATTGAACAGGCTGTAGAGGGCAAACGAATAGGAGATATTGGTTATGCTGTGCAGTCTTATTGTGAAGACAATGGTTTTTCGGTAGTACGTGAAATGGTTGGTCACGGTGTTGGCAAAAATCTTCACGAATCTCCGGAAGTCCCTAATTACGGGCGTCGCGGTAATGGTGTGAAGTTGAAGGAGGGGATGGTTATTGCCATTGAGCCGATGATAAATCTGGGCAAACGTCACATTGTACAGGAAGCCGATGGCTGGACAATCCGTACACGTGACAGAAAGGTTTCTGCTCATTTTGAGCACACTGTTGCAGTGGGAAAAAATGAAGCAGATATATTATCCAGTTTTAAATTTGTCGAAGAAGTATTACATTTGCAGTCTGAAAAATAAAAAGATACACATTTTATGGCAAAACAAGCTTCTATAGAACAAGACGGTACTATTATCGAAGCACTTTCCAATGCTATGTTTCGTGTAGAGTTGGAAAACGGGCATGTAATAACAGCCCATATCTCCGGTAAGATGAGGATGCACTACATCAAGATTTTACCGGGCGACCGGGTCAAGGTGGAAATGTCGCCTTATGACCTTACGAAAGGAAGAATAAGTTACAGATACAAATAATTTTACAAATTATAGAGACATGAAGGTAAGAGCATCTGTTAAGAAGCGCAGTGCCGACTGTAAAATTGTACGGCGCAAAGGTCGCTTATATGTGATCAACAAGAAGAACCCGAAGTTTAAACAACGTCAAGGATAAAATTTTACGAATATGGCAAGAATTGCAGGAGTTGATATTCCTACGCACAAAAGGGGAGAGATATCTCTGACCTATATCTTTGGAATAGGTCGCAGTACCGCCCAAAAAGTGCTGGACCAGGCCGGTGTAAGCCGTGAAACCAAGGTCAAAGACTGGACTGATGAACAACTGACCAAAATCCGTGAGATTATTAGTTCGAACATCACTACTGAAGGAGAACTCAGATCTCAGGTTCAGCTTAATATTAAGCGATTGATGGATATTGGTTGTTACCGTGGTATCCGTCACCGGATTGGTTTGCCCGTGAACGGTCAGTCAACCAAAAACAATGCCCGCACTCGCAAAGGCAAGAAGAAAACTGTTGCTAACAAGAAGAAATAATTAAGTGAATTATGGCAAAAAAGACGGGAAGTCAAAGAAAGAAGGTTGTTAAAGTGGAAGCTGTGGGACAAGCCCATATTCATTCCTCATTTAACAATATTATCGTTTCTCTGACCAACAACAATGGTCAGGTGATCTCGTGGTCCAGTGCCGGTAAAATGGGATTCCGTGGTTCTAAAAAGAACACTCCCTACGCAGCTCAAACTGCTGCCAGCGATTGTGCTAAAGTAGCACATGATATGGGTCTGAGAAAAGTTAAAGTGTACGTTAAAGGTCCCGGTAATGGTCGTGAATCGGCTATTCGCGCAATCCACGGAAGTGGCATTGATGTTACCGAGATTGTTGATGTGACCCCACTTCCGCACAACGGATGTCGTCCTCCAAAAAGAAGAAGAGTTTAATTGTTTAACTAGTTGTTAACCATAAGTTTTTGGTTTTGAGTTTTGAATAAGGTGGGTTATATATATTATAAACCTCCTCTCTATAATCTTGCGGCTGTCATATTCATCATTTGAAATCAAAAATTTAAAATCAAAAATTTAGTAGAATGGCTAGATATATTGGTCCTAAAACCAAAATTGCCCGTAAATTTGGGGAATCCATTTACGGACCCGATAAATATTTCGAAAGAAAAAATTATCCTCCGGGACAACACGGTAATTCACGTCGTCGTAAGACCAGTGAATATGGTGTTCAGTTGAAAGAAAAGCAGAAAGCCAAATATACCTATGGCTTGCTGGAAAAGCAGTTCCGTAACTTGTTTAAGAAAGCAACCAACAAACCAGGTATTACCGGTGAAATTTTGCTCGGATTGCTCGAATCCAGACTTGACAATGTTGTTTACCGAATGGGAATTGCTCCCACACGTGCAGCTGCCCGTCAGCTCGTGTTGCACCGTCACATTACTGTAGATGGTCAGATTGTAAACATTCCTTCTTATACTTTGCGCCCCGACCAGTTGGTTGGTGTACGTGAAAAATCTAAATCACTTGAGGTGATTAGTACATCTTTAAGTAATTCAAGTGTTCAGAAGTATTCCTGGCTTGAATGGGATGACAACACCAAGCAGGGAAAATTTATTAATGTTCCCGACAGGTCGGAAATTCCCGAAAATATTAAAGAACAGTTGATCGTTGAATTATACTCTAAATAATTAATTCTTATGGCAATATTAGCGTTCCAAAAACCTGACAAAGTCATCATGCTCGAGGCTGACGACAAATTCGGTCGCTTCGAATTTCGTCCTCTTGAGCCGGGATATGGTATTACTGTTGGAAATGCCTTAAGAAGAATCTTATTGTCCTCACTCGAAGGATATGCGATAACAACTGTGAAGATTGAGGGTGTTGACCATGAGTTCTCAAGCATCCCCGGTGTTGTTGATGATGTTACCGAGATTATTCTGAACCTTAAGCAGGTCAGGTTTAAACAAACAGTGGAAGACCATGATCAAGAGAAAATTACCGTTAAAGTCAGTGGTAAAGAGACCCTGACAGCCGGTGATTTTAATCAATTCCTTAACGGATTCGAAGTGTTGAATCCCGATTTGGTAATTGCGCATATGGATACCGATGTTAAGATCCAGATGACTTTGACCATTCAAAAAGGACGTGGTTATGTTCCTGCAGCTGAAAATCAGAATTCCGAACAGGAGATTGGTACTATTGCCATCGATTCTGTATATACCCCTATTCGTAACGTAAAGTACGATATAGAGAATTACCGGGTTGAGCAAAAAACCGACTATGAAAAATTGGTTTTTGAGATTCAGACTGATGGTTCTATTCATCCCAAAGATGCATTGAAAGAAGCTTCCAAGATTTTGATTCATCACTTTATGTTGTTCTCAGATGAAAAGATTACACTCGATTCAGAAGAGAAGGCCAGCGGTGACGAATTTGACGAGGAAGTACTGCATATGCGTCAGATGCTTAAAACCAAACTGGTTGATATGGATCTTTCGGTTCGTGCCCTTAATTGTCTTAAGGCTGCTGATGTAGAAACTCTGGGTGAGTTGGTACAATACAACCGAAACGACTTGTTGAAATTCCGGAATTTTGGTAAAAAGTCGCTTACTGAGTTGGATGACCTCCTGGACAACATGGGGCTCAACTTCGGTATGGATATTACGAAGTATAAATTAGACAAGGAATAATTGCAATGAGACATAGAAAGAAATTTAATCACTTAAGCCGCACCAGTGCTCATCGTAAGGCTATGCTTTCAAACATGGCCAGTTCTCTGATTATTCATAAGAGAATTAAAACTACGGTGGCCAAGGCTAAGGCATTGCGTATGTACGTTGAGCCGCTGATCAATAAATCAAAAACTGACAATACGCATTCCCGTCGTATTGTTTTTAGCCATCTTCAGAATAAGGAGGCAGTTTCAGAACTCTTCCGTGAAATCTCTGAGAAAGTGGCCAATCGTCCAGGTGGATACACCCGTATCCTGAAGCTTGGCAACCGTCAGGGAGATGCAGCTGAAGTTTGCTACATCGAGCTGGTTGACTACAACGAAAATATGCTTTCTGAGACTTCAGGTGCTGCTAAGAAGAGCACCAGAAGAAGTCGTCGCGGAGGTAAAAAATCAACTGCTGAAACAGCTGCTCCTGTTGCAGAGGCTGCCGAAAAGGCTCCTGAAGCTGCAAAAGAAGAACCGAAAGCTGATGATGCAGCTGAAGAGAAAAAAGAAGAATAAACCAGATGAGCTCTCATTTGATTTAAAAGTTCTTAAAAAAGGGATAAAGGGTCAGAGCTTTATCCTTTTTTTTTGACAATGCTGCTACTTCTTGTGATCTTTGGGGTGGTAATTTTATGCGTAGGGTTTGTGAGGAATAAATTGACTGTTTTAACGAAGTTATTCCGGCGCAATTCCTTCGTCTGCTTAATTCATGAATTATTCAGGTTAGATGAGAGATTTTTTCTAATCAAATATTAAACCGAAATAAAACGATAACATTATGGGACAAATTGCTAATGTTCATGCCCGCGAAATTCTGGATTCACGCGGAAATCCTACTGTTGAAGTGGAAGTGACTCTTGATTGTGGAGTTATTGGCCGTGCTGCTGTGCCATCAGGTGCCTCTACCGGTGAGAATGAAGCTTTGGAACTTCGCGATGGAGACAAAGGTCGCTACCTTGGTAAAGGTGTTCTTAAGGCTGTTGAAAACGTTAATACTGTTATAGCTCCTGCCCTCGTTGGAATGAGTGCATTGGATCAGGTTGGCGTTGACAATAAAATGCTTGAAATGGACGGAACCAAAACTAAAAGCAAGTTAGGTGCCAACGCTATTTTGGGTGTTTCTCTGGCTACTGCCAAAGCTGCTGCTGAATATCTGGATATGCCTCTTTACCGTTACATCGGAGGAACCAACTCAGTTACTCTTCCTGTTCCAATGATGAACATCATTAATGGTGGTTCGCACTCCGATGCCCCTATTGCTTTCCAGGAGTTTATGGTTCGCCCTGTTGGTGCTAAGAGTTTCCGTGAAGGTTTGCGTATGGGTGCTGAAGTTTTCCATTCGTTGAAAGCTGTTTTGAAAGAGCGCGGACTCAGCACAGCTGTTGGTGATGAAGGTGGTTTCGCTCCTGAGCTTGAGGGAACTGAAGATGCTTTGAACTGCATTATTAAGGCCGTGGAGAACGCAGGGTATAAGCCAGGACGTTTGGAAGATGGTGGTCAGGTTTCTATCGCTCTTGACTGTGCTGCTTCAGAATTCTTTGAAAACGGGGTATATGATTATACTAAGTTTGAAGGTCCCAACGGAGCTAAGCGTAACTCTGAAGAGCAAGCTGCTTATCTGGCTGAACTGATTGAAAAGTTCCCCATTGATTCAATCGAAGACGGTTGTGATGAAGGTGACTGGGACGGTTGGGTGAAACTCAACAGCCAGATTGGTGATAAGTGCCAGTTGGTTGGTGACGATTTGTTTGTAACCAACGTTGATTATTTGCAGAAAGGTATTGAGCTTGGTGCTGCCAACTCTATTCTGATCAAGGTTAATCAGATTGGTACATTGACCGAAACGCTGAATGCCATTGAAATGGCCCACCGTGCCGGATATACTTCTGTGACTTCACACCGTTCAGGTGAGACTGAAGATGCTACCATTGCTGATATCGCAGTAGCTACCAACAGTGGACAGATTAAGACTGGTTCTTTGAGCCGTTCAGACCGTATGGCCAAGTACAACCAATTGCTTCGCATCGAAGAAGAATTGGGGGATGCCGCTGTTTATGGATACAAAAAAATTGTAAAAAAATAATTTACAGTTTCTGAATTACAGCCCTCTGATTTTATTAGAGGATTAAAATTTAAAGCCGGATTGCAGAGATGCTTTCCGGCTTTTTATGTTTGTGTTAATTAACTAAAATAATGAATTTGTTAATTGTAGCCCCTGTTTTCTTCTATTGCCTTGATTGATTGTTGTTTTGTTTATGCTGTATATTGTTGGTTCATCTTTATCTTTTTGAGGCAGATGGTTTGAAATTGTTGATCAAAACATTTTTTAATTTTTTTTGTTTGTTTATCAGGTTTTGGTCTGTACCGGCAAACTCCCGAAAAATCATTAAAAAAATAACCAATTATTGTTTTATATGGACTACATAAAAGATAAACTCATTACCAAGGGCAGGCCCCAGGCCGAGATTGTAAAGCGGATACAAAAAGAGTATGGCGATTCTGTTATTCAGGAGACCACCCTGGGACAGGTTTTTTCAGGCATGAAAGGGGTTGTTTCTCTCCTCACATGCACCTCCAAGCTGGATCCGGATGAAGGCATTCGTTTCCGGGGCTATTCCATTCCCGAATTAAGGGAGAAATTACCCAAGTTATCCGAAGATGGTGAACCTTTACCGGAAGGATTGTTTTATCTCATGCTTTTGGGAGAGCTGCCTAATGATGAAGATGTTAAGTTTTTAAGTGATTCATGGGCGAAAAGAGCGCAGGATATACCTCAGCATGCGTTTGATGTCATCAATGCTTTGCCTAAGAGTTCGCATCCAATGATACAGTTCAATTCCGCCATTCTGGCTATGAGTACAGAGTCCCACTTTAGACGCGCCTATCTGGCAGGCATGGATAAACGTGATTATTGGGATCCGATGTATGAAGGAGTAATGGATCTGATCAGTCGTTTGCCGGTAATTGCGGCATATATCTATCGCAGGGTTTTTCATGATGAAAAGTATATTGACCCGGATCCGTCGCTCGACTGGGCAGGAAATCTGGCTCATATGATGGGCTTTGAAAGTGAAGAGGTTAAGCGCCTGATGCGTTTATATATGGTTATCCATGCCGATCATGAAGGTGGAAATGTTTCTGCCCATGCCACACATCTGGTTGGATCTGCTCTTTCGAATCCTTACTACAGTTTTTCAGCAGGCATGAACGGTCTGGCCGGCCCTTTGCATGGAATGGCCAATCAGAATGTGATGCACTGGTTGCAGCGTTTGATGGACGAACTGGGAACGGATGCCCCGACCACTGAGCAGGTACGTGAGTATGCAAAAGCAACCCTTGATTCGGGACGTGTAATTCCGGGTTATGGTCATGCGGTGTTGAGAAAAACCGATCCTCGCTTTGCGGTGCAGCTTGATTTTGCCAATAAGTACATTCCGGAAGCTCCCCTTATTAAACTGGTGAAGAAAATTTACGATGTGGTTCCGGATATTTTGACCGAAACCGGGAAAGTAAAGAACCCGTGGCCCAATGTAGATGCTATCTCGGGGAGTTTACTGTCGAGTTACGGGATTACCGAATATCCTGTATATACCATGCTTTTTGGCGTTTCCAGGGCATTGGGTGTGTTAACGCAACTGATTTGGGATCGCTTGTATGGATTGCCCATTGAAAGGCCAAAATCTCAAAATCTTGAGTGGTTTAAAGATAAAGTTGGTTTTAAAGAGTGATACAAGAAGCCAATAAGTTGCCGTAAGCCATTTAAACCGGAATGCTGACATGCATTTCCGGTTTTTTAGTGGCGGATAGGTGGAAATTGCTATGTTTTTTATATTTTCGTTGTATTCAGACATACTGTAATTTATGCCAACATCCCTGACTGTGAAAAAAATCATATTCCATATATTTTTAGTTTTCTTAATTCCGGTTTCTATCAGTAGTGCTGATTTTGCCGGTGATTTCGGAACTTCGCAAATGACAATATCTGATGGGCTTTCCAATAATTCGGTGACCGTCATTTTTCAGGATAGCTATGGCTTTTTGTGGATTGGAACGGAGGATGGGCTGAACAGGTATGACGGGTATAATTACATTACATACCGTCATAATCCTTCTGATAAACACTCAATTTCCGGAAATTATATCCAGTGTATCGTTCAGGGAGAGGATAATGATTTGTGGATTGGCACGAGAAACAACGGGTTGAGTCGTCTGGATTATTCCACCGGTCGGTTTACTACCTTTCTTTCGCATCCGGGAGATGAAAATTCTTTGCCGGAAAACGGAGTTTATGGCTTGCTCACCGATGAGTATGGCGATTTGTGGGTGAAAACACAGTCGTTTGTTTCAGTTTTTAAAGGGGATTCCATCGGATTTGAGAATTACGGACACTTCAATAATGTTTTTAATGTGCGTGAGGTGATCTCCTATCCTTTGTTGCTGGAATCGGATAGTTCAATTCTGGTGGGGACCAAAGACGGGTTGAACAGATTTAATACCGAAACGAGACATTTTTCCAGATTACGGTGCGAAGAGCCCGGTTCCAAAGCGAATCATGAATCGGTACTGGACCTGGTAAGGTGGAAGGGGAATACATTGCTGCTTGCCTGCTCCTCAGGACTGAATATCCTGCGCGCTAATTTGTCAGGACATTTTGAGAAAACTTCGGTAATGAATTTTCCTGCTGATAAGATGCCTGATGCCAATGATGTTTTGTTATTGAAAAACGGAAATCTCGTGGTCGGAACCGGACAAGGATTGTTTTTTTATGATCAATCTTCCGATGGACAAGGATTTACTCCCGGCAAAAAGCTTTTTGAATCTTATGATATTACATCGGTTTTTGAAGATCGTTCAGGGATTATTTGGGCCGGAACCCGGTTTAACGGAGTTTTAAAGGTAAACCCGGCTCCTCCGAAAGTGAAAACACTTCCCCGGGAGGTATTGCAGGGAGAAGCATTTGGTTCTTTGAACTTTCAGAGTGTTTTTCAGGATAACAAAGGGAATTTGTGGTTAGGAACTATTGATTCAGGAATATATAAATACAATCCGACTGCCAATGAGGTTCGAAATTACCCAATAGAATGCAGAGGAAGGAAAAACACTTATCCGCATGCTGTTTATGTGATTTTCGAAGATGATGAAGGTGTTTTGTGGGCAGGGACCAATTGCGGGCTATATTCGTTGGATGATAATTCAGACCGGTTTGAGGAATTTCGGAGTGGACTTGATTTTGGTATTGATAATCTGATAAAGACCAATCATATTTATTCTCTGTCCAATGATTTTGAAGGAAATTTATGGATAGGTACAGGATTTGGACTTTATCGTTTTGATGGTCGTTATGTGTTTAGTCACTTTTTTGATGAGAAAGAAGCATCAGGACTTTACAGTGATCATATCAATGCTTTAACAACGGATGAGGAGGGCAATCTCTGGATTGGGACGTCAGGAGGATTGAATGTTTGGGACCGGGATACCAAACAAATTGGCAGAGTTCCTTTTCTTGGGAACGACAGTATTGGAATAAGAACTTCCATTTTGTCGCTGGAGCTGGCTTATAACGGAGATGTATGGGTTGGGACCCGATCGGGAGTATGGACGCTTGATCCGGAAAAGCCACTCCCGGAATTGATGGAAGGAAACCGGAATCTTGAGAATGATATGATTCAGTCTGTAGTGGCCGATCATACCAACAGGGCATGGGTGTCCACCAATAAAGGTATCTCCTGCCTCAACCCGGATGGTACGGTTTTTAACTTTGATGTGGTAGATGGTCTTCCCGGATATGTTTTTAATCAAAATAGTGTATTTAAGAACAGGGAGGGGACGCTGTTTTTTGGTGGTACCCGGGGCGTTTGTTGGTTTCACCCCGACTCTCTTCATTACAATCTTAATAAGCCTCCTTTGGCCATCACACGGATTGGGATTGTGAGACGTGGAAAGGAGTCTGATACCTTTTGGCCGTTTACGGATGAAATCAGTTTTAAATACCGCGCTTTTACCAGTCTTGAAATAGGTTTTTCGGCATTGGAGTTTACACAGCCCGGCAAAAACCGTTATCGTGTTTTTCTTGAAGGATATGATTCGGAATGGCGACCTGTAACCAGAGAAAACAGTGTCTCTTTTTCCAATTTGTTACCCGGGGAATATACGCTGAAACTGGTTGCTTCCAACAACGATTTTACTTGGAATAATGACCCTCTGGAACTTAAGATAATCGTTACCCCGCCATTATGGATGTCAAATTATGCTCTTGCATTTTATATTTTGGCATTAATATTTGTCCTGCATCTGTTTGTGAACTATCGTGTAAGGCATTACAGAAAGGCCAACAGAGAGTTGCAGGAAAAAACAGTGAATAAAAACCAGATAGAGGCACAAAGGGAAGTCCTCACACGGATCAACCGCAGTTTTACCGACAGTATCAATTACGCCCGCAGAATTCAAAAGGCAATGACACCATCAGAAGCCTCTTTTTCCGAAGTCTTTTCTGATTCATTTGTTTATTTACGTGCACGTGATATTGTAAGTGGCGATTTCTTTTGGTTTCATGAAAAGGGTGAGAAAGTGTTTGTCGCCGCAGTAGATTGTACCGGGCACGGAGTACCGGGGGCTTTTATGTCCATTACTGGGATCGATCTTCTAAAGAATATTGTGGAGGTTCAGGGGGTGGAATCACCTGCCGAAATATTAAAGACCATGAATGGTGACCTCATCCGAACCCTGCATCGTCAGCAGCCTGTTGTGGAAGAGGAGGGACGTGTAAACGACGGGATGGATATGTCGCTGATTGTGATAGATCGGAAAAAGAAAACACTGGAATTTTCCGGGGCATACAACGGGTTCTACCTGGTGCGCGATAACGAAATACATACCTATAAAGGCGATCGCTTTCCCGTTGGGTATCTGAAAGACGGAGAATCGCCTGTTTTTACCCGCAAAGAGGTTTTTTTGAAAGACGATGATGTGGTTTACCTGTTCTCCGACGGACTCCCCGATCAGTTTGGAGGACCGGATCATAAGAAATTTAAGTATCGTCGATTCCGGTTGCTGTTGTTGCACATCCACAATATGGCGTTTAATGATCAGAAGAGGTTTCTGCATCAGAAAACAGAAGAGTGGATGGAAGGAGCTGTAGAACAGGTGGACGATATGCTGGTAATTGGCTTCAAACCGCTCGCCGGATTAAAGGGAACTGATGATTCCACCGATCTGTAGGTCTGCGAATAATAAAATCCACCTCCCGCGAATGCCGGTGGAAAATTGTACCGCCAACAATCTTTACCTTTAAGAGAGATGCTTTTTGATTAGTTGCAGCAACTCGTCGGGCTGGAAGGGTTTACTGATGTAATCGTCCATTCCTGTGGCCAGGCATCTCTCCTTATCTTCGGGGAAAGCATTTGCTGTAACTGCAATGATCGGCGTATGCGAATTGGTGCTTTGTTCAATCTCCCTGATCTTCTGGGTTGCTTTGAGGCCGTCCATAATAGGCATCTGAATATCCATAAGCACCAGGTCGTATTTGGTATGTCCGAACTTTTCCAGTGCTTCTTTACCGTTAAAGGCAACATCAATTTTTTTAACGGCATTTTTGATGTACAAAATAATGATTTGTTGATTACTGATGTTGTCTTCGGCCAGAAGGATGTTGGCGTTTTTAAGGTCTATACCCGGTTTGTCATGCGTTTGCAGTGTATTCTCTTTGTGTTGGTCACGACTCTCTGAGTTGGACTGCTGGCCTTCAGTAAAAGAGGAGGAAAATTCAAAAACAGTTTTTTCCTCATCACATAAAATACTGAATGTTCGGCCCTCCGACTCAACTATTTTCAGGGTTATGCCCAAATCAAGAAGGTCGATGATGCGGCTGTGGTTTATTCTTACCAGATCGTTGTGGTTGTAAAATCCTTCATCACTTCTTGTTTTGTCAGTGGGAACAACCATGTTGGTCACAATACGAAACTGCAACTCTACTTTTCCGGGCATGCTGTCGAGTCGTGATACTTCAATGGTAATAAACTTACTGGACTGATCATTGTTTTTGAGTATGCTGTTGATCAGGTTCAGAAAAATCTGTTTTATTTTGATGCTGTTGCCTGTGATGGAGGTGGGGATGTCAGCCGAAAGAGACAGGTTAAAGCGGGTTCTGCTATGTGCCGGCTTGGCCGAAAACAGTCTGATTGTATTGTTGAGTGTGGTGTAAAGATTAAAACTGGTAATGTTTTCGGGATCGTGTGAAAAAGTTTTAGACGAAAAAACAAGATTGTTAACCACATCTACCAGGTTGTTTGTTGATGCGTGAATGGTGTTGATGTAGTCTCTTTGCTGGTCGCTCATCACCGAATTCTCCAACATCTCCAGGATACCTGTAATATTGTTTAGAGGAGTGCGTATTTGATAAGAGAGTTTATTGATAAGGCTCTCCTGTGCCCTGTTTTGATTTTCCGATTCAAGGATTTGTCTGTCTTTTTCAAGAAAAACTTCCGACCTGATAAACTGAAATGTGTAGCCTACGAAAAAGGCCAGAATAAAGGAGGAGGAAAGAAAAAGTTTTTGTTCCAGGGTGTAGGTGTTCATCCAGCCTGTGGGCTGAATCGGAAGGATAAAATAGACAATTATGAAGGCAAACAATGCAAGTGCCCAGTAACTTCCTCTTTTCCGGCCACTGATGGTAATTGTCAATAGCGGGAAAAAGATGGACCAGTATCCATCCAGGCCTGTGCTGCCACCGGTAATGATAAAGAAACAGAAAGTGAGCCCGAGGATAAGCAGAAATACATTCTGAAATCTCAAATCCTGTTCATCGCGTGAACTGAAATAGTAATTAATGCTAAAAGCAATAGCAAGAATAAGTAAGGGAGCAGCCAGAATAAGATTTTCATGAATAAGCGAGATGATTCCCTGTGCGAGCACTGTTATGAAAAATAGGAAATTGGTGATGTTCAATAACAGTGTCTTGGTCTTGGAATCCATGTCGGCCTTGTCTTCACGGTCGGAAATAAACTGGCTGATGATTTTGTTGAAAAAAGATGTGAGCATAATTTTCTCTTAGGGTTTTTCTTGTTTGGTAAATATGGTCCGGGTTTGAGCGTTTTAACGAAAGTGATCGCTCTATTTTGATTATAAAGATGGTAAAATTTCCTTAATTTTGATTCCTGATTACGTACCTTTACTTTTTAATTTTAGAAAGATCTGATTCTTTTCCGGTAGTTGAGCCCGGATAAAGAGTTTGGGATTGATTGTCAGGCGATTGAAAATTGAAAAAAGATGTGATATGAAAAGAATTTTTTTATTGATTGTGGTTTTTGCAGCCGTGAACCTGTCTCTTAAGTCACAGGAGCACGTTCCAGAGCAGGGGGATTATCAGAATTTCATGAAGAGTAAAACATTGGTTTTGCTGGAGAAGAATCCGATGAGCGATTTCAATATGGCCATCCGGAAAGTGATGGAGAATTCCTGGACGCTTACCGATTATCAATTTATCAATGATGCAGAATTTGAGGCTTACCGGAACAATCCTTCCTACTCTTTTCTGATGATTACTAAAGCTTCCTTTGACCGGGACCGAACAAAAGCCAGGTATAATTTTTTGAGTCTGTTAATGGCAGAAAGGGCTGCCAAAGTTCGTGATATGCCTGATTTATGTTCATTGCCGCTGGCTTACGAACAGGTGGAGGATGACAGTTTCAGCTATAAACTGGAAGCATTTATCCGTTTTATGCAAAACCATGTTCAGTTAATGTTGAATGATCCCTCTCTGATTAACAATAATCCTTTTAAGTACTATAATAAGCAAAAGAAGGATGATTTGGAGAATAAGGTGCTTTATCTTACCAAAGAAGATCTGGCCAATGAGATCGATACGGAACGTGAAATTCGCGACATTTACCCGCATCCGTTTAAAATCGTTACTCGTGAGGAGGTGGCACAGGCGATTGCAGACAAACGTGAGGATGTGGTATTTCTTCATAAGGTAGGTCCGGAAAAAACACGCATCAGAGCCCGTGTATATAAAATGCTGGTTGGGGCAGGGGATCCGCATTTTTATTATTTTGATTATACAATGATGAAGGTGGCCCAGGATGACGCATTTCAGGAAAAAGATTTGAAGAAAATAAGATAGATTTTGTCTATTGACAAGGTCTAATCAAAACCTGTTGGTGATTTTGCCGGCGGGTTTTGTTTTGTATCGGAGTGTAAGAATTAAAAAGAAAAAATATGTCTGACGATAAGAAGATTATTTTTAGCATGGTGGGGGTTAGTAAAGTTTACCCTCCCCAGAAGAAAGTTTTGAAGGATATTTATCTTTCGTTTTTTTACGGAGCTAAGATTGGAATTATTGGTTTGAATGGTTCCGGAAAATCAACACTTTTGAAGATTATTGCCGGTGTTGAGAAGGAATATCAGGGAGATGTGGTTTTTTCTCCGGGGTATTCAGTAGGGTATCTGGAACAGGAGCCTCACCTGGATGACAATAAAACCGTCAGGCAGGTAGTGGAAGAGGGAGTGAAAGATGTGGTAGATGTGCTGAAAGCCTATGAAGAGGTGAACCTGAAATTTGCAGATCCTGAGGTCCTTGAGGACCCGGACAAGATGCAGGCGTTAATGGATGAGCAGGCTAAACTTCAGGAGAAAATTGATCAGTATGATGCCTGGAATCTGGATACCCGACTGGAAAGAGCAATGGATGCATTGCGCTGTCCACCTGAAGATCAGCAGGTGAGTGAACTTTCGGGAGGCGAAAGAAGGCGGGTAGCATTGTGTCGTCTCTTGCTTCAGGAACCTGATATCTTGTTGCTTGATGAGCCTACCAACCACCTGGATGCAGAATCGGTTCAATGGCTTGAGGTATTTCTAAAAAATTATCAGGGAACTGTCATTGCCATTACTCACGACAGATACTTCCTTGACAATGTGGCCGGATGGATTTTGGAACTTGATCGTGGTGAAGGAATTCCCTGGAAAGGGAACTATTCCGGTTGGCTGGAACAGAAAGCAAAACGACTGGAAATGGAAGAGAAACAGGTGTCCAAGCGCAGAAAAACGCTTGAGCGGGAGCTTGAATGGGTGCGGATGGCTCCTAAAGCCCGGCAAGCTAAATCCAAAGCCCGTCTTTCGGCCTACGAAAGTCTGATGCAGGAAGATGTGAAACAGAAGGAGGAGAAACTGGAGATATTTATCCCGAACGGGCCAAGATTGGGCGATAAAGTTATTGAAGCGCACAATGTGGCTAAGGCTTTTGGTGAGCGCTTACTGTTCGATAATCTTGATTTTCAGCTGCCTAGAAACGGTATTGTGGGAGTTATTGGTCCCAATGGTGCCGGAAAAACTACTCTGTTCCGGATGATTATGGAGCAAGAGACCATCGATGGCGGAACGTTTGAAGTGGGAGAAACTGTTAAAGTAGGTTATGTAGATCAGTCGCATGCCGATATTGATCCAGAAAAGTCGGTGTACGAAGTGGTGTCCGGAGGTAATGAAACCCTGAAAATGGGAGGAAAAGAAATCAATGCCCGTGCCTATCTGGCCAGGTTTAATTTTACCGGAAGTGATCAGGAGAAAAAGTGTGGAGCTCTTTCGGGGGGTGAACGCAACCGCCTGCACATGGCCATGACACTAAAGGAAGAGGCCAACGTGCTGTTGCTTGATGAGCCAACCAACGATATTGATGTGAATACTTTGCGGGCGCTGGAAGAGGGGCTTGATGATTTTGCAGGTTGTGCAGTAATTGTTTCGCACGACCGGTGGTTTCTCGACCGGGTGTCCACACACATTCTGGCTTTCGAGGGTAATTCAAATGTGCATTTCTTTGAAGGGGGCTACACCGATTATGAAGAAAATAAGAAGAAAAGACTGGGAGACGCCTCTCCGCACCGGATAAAATACAGAACCCTTCAGAAGAAAGGTTAACAGCAATTGAGATGAACGATAATGGTCGGAGAAATCCGGCCATTGTTGTTTAACCGGGTTAGGTAATTGGAGAATGTTGATTGCTGTTGATGCTTTTGGTGTTGAAACTTTGATCTTCCCGGGGCTTGTGGAGATAGTACATCTCAATCATCCCTTTCCCTTTAACTCTCTGAGGAACCCGTCTTACAAAGTTGTAATGAGGTTCCAGAAGTTTGCGTGTTGATTCGGAAACATTGATTTGCATAGGTCCGCTGTAAGTTTGCATTCGGGCCGTAATATTAACATTGTCTCCAAAAATGTCGTAAGATAAATTGTGTTCACTAATGAAACCGGCAATAATCTCACCCGAGTTCAGCCCGATTCTAAGTTCCCATTGTATGCCGTTTTGCTTGTTGCGATCGCGAATGAAATCTCTCATTTCGCAGGCCATCTTGGCTGCTCTCAGGGCATGTTCCTTAGAGTTGCTGAACATTCCGCTGACCCCCATGTAAGCGTCGCCAATGGTTTTGATGCGCACGCAATTGTGCTTTTGGGATATTTCATCAAACTTGGTAAAAATAATGCGCAATTCATCCAGTAATTTTCGGGGAGACATGCGTGTGGCTTTCTCTGTGAAATTTACCAAATCAGCCATGATAATGGTAACATTTCGATAAGGTCGGGGCTGTATTACCACACCACTTTTAAGTGATTTGACAATTTCGGCAGGCAAAATATTCTTGAGTATGTGATGGGTCTTTTTTTGTTCAGTTTCCAGCTGTTGTTTTTGTACTTTCAGCTCGCGGAGTGTGTTGGCCAGGGTCATGGCAGAGCTAACTCTTGCAATGAGCTCGTCGGTCTCTATCGGTTTTCTTACATAATCAATAGCGCCTGCTTCCAGGGCCTCCTTTACTTTGTCAGAACTTGAAAAACTGGAAATGATAATAACCGGAATATCCTGGGTTTTGGGATTTAGCTTGAGGTTCTTCAAAGCCTCCATTCCTGAAATTTCAGGCATCTCCCAGTCCAGCAGAATGATGTCGGGACTTGTTTCCAGAGCACAACGATAGGTTTCGTATCCATCGCGGGCACGCTGAAAATCGATGTCATTGCTGAGTGTATGAAGCTGAGCTTTGATAAACTCTGCAATGCTGTCCATGTCGTCTGCAATCAGTATCGTCAGTTTGTTTGAGGGCATTGAAAATGAGTTTTAGAAAGGCAAAGTTAATGTTTTTTTTGATATGTGTTTTTTCTTGTAGCAAACTGATAAAAAAGATTAAAACAGAGCTCCGAAGCTGATTGGTGACGCCGCCCGTTGGGGCCATAAGGGGGGAGTTTCTTCCGGGAGTGTTGCTCTCTTTCCCATACTGTTTTTTGATAGCATCCCTCACTGTTTTTTGTCAGTTAATCAGTCTGGTAGATCAGGTCATGAAAATCAGCTCCGGAGTGATCTTCAATTCAAAAAGCGGCCCTGTTGTGACCTCTTTTCACTTTCAGGAATCATTCGTTTGATGTTCATAAGAAAAAAGGATAATTTTATGCCTGACACGAGTGGAGACACTCTACTGTTTTTAAGAGTGTAGGTGATTTTTTCTTTTTAAATCCATAGTAAAGCAAGTTAAATATCAGAATATGACAACAGATGAAAAAAATTGGGGAATGTATTGCCATCTGGCTGCCTTTGCCGGGTTGTTGATTCCTTTTGGAAATGTGATTGGTCCGTTGGTAATATGGCTTCTTAAGAAAGATGAGTATCCTCATGTTGACATGGAGGGAAAAGAATCTTTAAATTTTCAGATTACTGTTTCTATTGCGGTTATGGTTGCAGGAGCCCTGAGTGTGGTTTTGATTGGCATTCCTTTGTTGATTGCCATTGTGGTTTTTACTTTAATTTTCATTATAAAAGCCATTATGGAAACGAATGAAGGACGATCGTATCGATATCCATATAATCTGAGGTTGATTAAATAATTCCTGCCTGATGAAGTTAATTGACGAGTCTTTGTTGGATGCCCTCTCGGCCGAAGCCGGATCTTCAGACCGAAAAAGGAAAAACCTGAATTATCACTTCGGAGATGCAGATGTGTTGCAACGCATGCTGAATGCCTTTGAACCCGGAACTTATGTGCGTCCTCATAAGCATGAAAACCCTGCTAAGAGGGAAGTTTTTATTTTGCTTAGAGGTCGGTTGATGATGTTCTTTTTTGATGATACGGGTCGGGTTACTCATCGTCAGCTACTGGATCCGGAAGCAGGGAAATATGCTGTGGAGATAGCCCCGGGCGAGTGGCATATGGCAGTTTCTTTGGAGGCCGGGACGGTTGTTTATGAAGTGAAAGACGGCCCCTATGATCCATCCAGCGATAAACAGTTTGCACCATGGGCTCCGGCAGAGGGAACTCAGGATGCAGATGTCTGGCTGGAAAAGCTGATGGTGGATCATTTTACTGATCGGTAACACACCCCTGAGAGGCTGATGCCACAGAGTTTCTGAATTTTTTCAGAATTCCGGTTGCAGGTTTTTCTGTAGGTTTCCATCTCTTTTTCCGTTTTTCTATTTCTTCTTCTGCAAGGTCCACCTCCAGCAGATTCTTATTGATGTCGATGGTAATGATATCTCCGTCTTGTATTAATCCAATCAGTCCTCCATTATAGGCTTCGGGGGTGATGTGCCCCACTACGAATCCGTGTGAACCACCTGAAAACCGGCCATCGGTAATGAGCGCCACATCGTTGCCCAAACCTGCTCCCATCACGGCTCCTGTAGGCTTCAACATCTCCGGCATTCCGGGTGCCCCCTTGGGGCCGCTGTTTCGAATCACTATGACTTCCCCGGGTTTCACACTTTTTCCGATGCCTTCGATGGCTTCTTTTTCATCTTCAAATACATGGGCGGGGCCACTGAAGTGGGTCCCTTCTTTACCTGTAATTTTTGCTACAGCTCCTTCTGTTGCAAGGTTTCCATACAAAATCTGGATGTGTCCCGATTCTTTGATGGGATGACTCACCGGGGCAATGATTTTTTGGTCTCCCGGTAGATCTGGAACCGATTCGAGGTTTTCGCCTATTGTTTTTCCCGTCACTGTCATAGGATTTCCATCAATCAGTCCTTCTTTTAGCAGGAATTTCATGACTGCCGGAATCCCTCCGATGTTGTGCAGGTCTTCCATCAGGTATCTCCCGCTTGGTTTCAAATCTGCCAGATAGGGTGTTCTGTTGCTTATCTCCTGGAAATCATCGATGGAGAGCGGAATGTTTACCGATTTGGCCATGGCGATGAGGTGAATAACTGCATTGGTGGAGCCTCCCATTGCCATGATGAGTGTGATGGCATTTTCGAAAGCTTTTCGGGTCATGATGTCCCGGGGTTTGATGTCATTCTCCAAAACCGCTTTGATTGCAGATGCCATTGTTTGTGCCTCATCTCTTTTTTGGGGACTCACCGCAGGGTTGGATGAGGTGTAGGGCAGACTCATGCCCATGCACTCGATTGCTGCGGCAATGGAGTTTGCAGTGTACATGCCACCACAGGCTCCTGCTCCCGGTATGCTGTGTCTGATGATGCCTTTGTAATCGAAATCGGAGATTTTCCCGCGTAGTTTTTCTCCATAAGCTTCAAAGGCCGAGACGATGTTCAGGTCTTTGTCTTTCCAGCTTCCTTTTTTTACGGTTCCACCGTACATCAGAATAGCCGGTCGGTTTAGGCGTCCCAGCGCAATCATGGCTCCCGGCATATTTTTGTCGCATCCTACGATGGGTATTACGGCATCGTAAAACTGGGCACTAACAACGGTTTCTATAGAGTCGGCAATAAGCTCTCTGGATGGAAGAGAATATTTCATGCCCTCCGTACCGTTGGTTATGCCATCGCTAACTCCTATGGTATGAAAAATCAGCCCGTAAAGGTCTTTTTGCCGGTCAACTTCCTTTTTTACCATGGTGGCTATGTCGTTGAGATGCATATTGCAGGGATTTCCCTGAAAACCGGTGCTTACGATTCCTACCTGAGCTTTTTTCTGGTCGTCTTCACTCATCCCGATGGCATAGAGCATGGCTTGCGCTGCCGGCAGACTTTCATCCTGTGTGATGAGGCGACTGTATTTATTGAGTTGATTTTCCATAATCCTGTTTTTTGATATGTTAAAATGATTTATTAGGTGGTTGAACATCGCAATAAATGGTTGGTAAAACGAAGTTCGACTCAGCCAATTAATCATGTTAGAGTGTAACAAGATGTTTCCTGTTATTGTTGGATAGGGTGGGTTTTTTTCTTTTCCTTAATTTGTTTTAGAGTGGCAGGCAGGTCAAATGGTGAAAATAAAGGATGTTTTTGTCCTTTATTTAAGGGTTTTGTATATTTGTTAGGTAAAAATCTCTTGTGTTGAACCTTGAGCTTGAATTATAGTAATGAGAAAAACCATTTTATTTGCCATAATTATTCTGACGTTTTGGGCCGGAGCAGTAAGTTCCATAAGTTTTATGGAAGCCTGGATTAAGTTTCAGGCACCCGGGGTAACTTTACCCATTGGGTTGAGTATTGGGATGAAAGTTTTCAGAGTATTAAATTTTATAGAATGGGCCTTATTGCTATCCTATTCGGCCATTCTGATGTTGAGCATCAGAAAGCTGTCTCCTTTAGTTAAAAGTCTTTCAGGTGTTTTAATGCTCGTGTTGCTTGTTCAGACCTTTGTTCTCTTGCCCGCTCTTTCAGACAGAGCATTAATGATCATTGACGGAAAGCAGGTTGCCGACTCCCTGGATCATCTTTATTATGTGATACTTGAAGTTGTTAAAGTAACTTTTTTAATTGTTTTATCTGTCAAGTTGGGCAGACGACAATTTTGAAAACTGGTTTTTCTCAATCGTTGATATGCTCGTTTTATCAGATGTTTTTTCCTGAGGTGAGAATTAATCGCAGGGAAGTATTTTTGGTCACATAAAGCCAGGCCCAGTTGATGAAAATAATGAGTCGGTTTCGAACACTCAGGATGAGCATCAGATGTAAAAACATCCAAACGAGCCAGGCAAAATAGCCCTTAAACCTGATGAAAGGAAGGTCAACGACCGCCTTGTTACGTCCGATGGTAGCCATGGAGCCCAGGTCTTTGTATTTGTAATCGGTCACCGGTTTTCCTTGTTCACTTTGTTTTAAATTTCGGGCCAGTAATTTTGCCTGGTTGATAGCCACGTTGGCTACCTGTGGGTGTCCGTTGGGATAATCGGGGGTTTCCATGTAGGCAATGTCTCCTACTGCAAAAATATTGTCGAATCCCCGGATTTTGTTTTGGCGGTTTACAATTATTCGGTTGCCACGTGCAATGGATTCTGCCGGAATTCCACGGGTCTCCCTTCCCGTCACTCCTGCTGCCCAGATAACGGTGGCAGATTTAATGGTTTCTCCCGAACTGAGAGTGAGGTTTTCTCCGTCATAATCTTTTACAAAGGTATTTTTCAGGAGGACCACACCCATTTTTTTCAGATATTTTTCAGCCGCCTGCCCCGATGCTTTACTCATGTTGTTAAGTACATGATTGCTCCCCTCAACCAGGCGAATGGTAAATTTAGACAGATCGATGTCGTGATAATCTTTGGGAAGAATTTCTTTTTTTATCTCTGAAAATGCTCCTGCAAGTTCTACTCCGGTTGGACCGGCACCAACAATGGTCAGGTTCAGCATCCGTTCTCGGTCTTCCCTGGGGGCGGCGATTACCTTCTCAAAGGTTGTAAGAATGTGATTTCTGATGGTTATGGATTGATAGGTTGTTTTTAGTGAGAATGCATTTTTCTGAATGTTGGCGTTTCCGAAATAATTGGTTCTGCAACCGGTGGCCAGAACCAGGTAGTCGTAAGGGAAATCACCAATGGTCGTGGTAATGGTTTGTTCTTCAGGGTTTACCTGAAGCATCTCTGTCATGCGTATTTGAATGTGAGATCTGCTTTTGAAAATATTTCTGAATGGAAAAGAGATGCTTGCCGGTTCAATTTGGGATGTGGCAACCTGATAAAATAAGGGTTGAAACTGGTGGTGATTGATTTTGTCTATCAACAGGACATTGAAAAGTCGTTTGTCCAGATTTCGTACCAACTGAAGTCCGGCAAACCCTCCTCCTACCACAATTACCTGTTTTTTGCCCCGGAGGTCTTGTTTCTTAACCATAATTTTCTGTTATTTTTCCTGATAAATGATTGTGTTGTCTGCCAATAAAACAGAACGGGAGGCCTTATGTTTGCTGATTTATGGAATTTTTTCTTTAATTAGGAAAAAATAAGATGAGGTTGTCCGAAAATGAGATTTGTAAAATAAAAATAGTGTAGAGGTTGCTGCTCTTTTCAACAGCACTTATGTAACAATAGTCCGTTATCTCGAAGTTCGGGATTGTAAAGAATTAGTATTTAACCGCTTGCAATTAATGGTCTGTTCTGCATTAAGAAGCATACTATCAATGTCTTGTGGTTTTATTTTGGCTCTGGTTTAAATTAAATTCGCGATAATAATACAAATGGTTTATTTACAGTATGTTAAGCCTTCGTAATTGTCGATAGAAGTTGTTGGCTCCCTGTCGGGGACCTTTTCTATTAAGGCGATTTACCCCCATTCGGGGACATGTAATAATCACCATTTTAAACTAGAGCCTTTTTTATAATCTAAAAATCTATTGATGTAAGAGAGTGCTGAGTATTCTCATACAGAACTTTCAGTCTGAAGAGTGTCTGAGATATGTGATTTGACGGGGGTGGAAGAGCTCATCAGCCACCCCTGTTTTGTTTAATGAAAGAATTTTTCGTATTGTCCGGGAAATTGATCCAGTTGTTTGATTTTGATATCTTTAAAATAAACTTCACCAGCTTCACTCTGAATCTGAATTTTGCCACTCTCCAGCGGTTGGGTTCCCTCTTCGGTTGTCATTCTGGAGTTTTGCAACACCATTACCACTTCCCCGTTTACTATGTGCAGGCTTTTTCCGTTGAAGCAGATGAGTTCCAGGGTCGTCCATTCTCCCGGAGCGCTTTCGTAATCGGCACTTCGTAAACAAAAAGCATCACGGCCACTACTTCCGCCAATGGGAATGAATGGTTCTTCATGTCCGGCAACCGTATTCATCATTCCTTCCTGGGGAAATGCCCGCACATCAATGGCGGTGTTCCCGATGGCCCAGTAATCGCCCATGTGACCTTCCATGATTTGAAATTCCTGTGACAGCATCCACGAACGCCAGTAATCAACTCCTGCTTCGCCATTTGAATGGTAAAGAAGTCCGGAATCAAGAAGTTTGTCTTTGCGGGGTTCCCACTTTTTATCCCCCCATTTTACTTTTAGCTTCAAGTGGTAATTGCTGAAAGATTCTTTAGTAAAAACAGCTCCGTAATATTCGCCGGTTATTTTTAGAACAGGAACTCCGTTTTCTTCAATTACGGAAAATACGTTGTTGATGTTTTTGTTGTAACCGACGGGGGCAATGGTATCACCGTTTTCATCCAATGGCTGGCTGCCGTTGTAAGCGTTCTGATGCTTGAAACTCAGATACATTTCCCATTTGGATAAGTCCTTGTTCAGCAGGTTTTCCCACTCATCTTCGGGGCTGAAAGAAGTTAAAGAAAGTGCGGTCAGAATTGCCACTGCTATCGAAAATTGTGTGTGATGTTTCATCTTTAGTTTTGTTTTTATTGGTTTTGTTCTCTCAGTTTAAGACTATTAAAGTACTAAAAATTTCTTTCATCTGTGCGGATTTGGAATTCATTGGGGAAGTGTTATTGGTATTACTCTACGAAGAAAATGTTTTTTAATGAAACAATGTTTCAACTGAATTGTTGTTTTATTAAATTTGTGCTTTATTTTCAAATGTATTCTATGACAGCATCAGAAATATTAGATCATCATAAAGTGAAAAAGACTGCACCTCGCATCGCTTTATTGCACGCTTTACAGGAGGTATCCGGCCCTCAATCCGAAGGTGAGATTAAGGACCTGATGGGTGAATTGTACGACCGGGCAACTTTTTATCGGAGCGTTCAGACCCTTACCCATGCCGGAATTATTCATCGCATTGTCGCTGATAATGTGATGGTAAAATATGCACTGAACAATTGTGAAAATGGGCACCATCACCAGGTGGATCATGCTCATTTCTATTGTCGGAAATGTCACAATCTTTTTTGTCTGAAAAGCATTAAGGTGCAAGCGTTGAACCTTCCGGCCGGCTTTGTGGATGAAGAGCATGATTTGGTGATTCGGGGTATTTGTAATCAATGTAGTGATTCACCGACGGTTGAAAATGAATAGAGTGAAAAAATCCGGTGTTTCGATTTGATTTTTATGATGGTGTTGAATATGAAAAGTGTTTTTCTGTGGTTGCTGCTGTTGGTGAGTTCAGGGTTAACGGGCCAGTCAAGTTTATCACTGCAAGGGGTGGTTACTTGTCAGCACAATGATCCTTTGCCGGGGGCAGTGGTTCACATCAAATCCTTGGGGCTGGGGACGGTGACCGATGAAGACGGGGCTTTTTTGATAAAAAATATTTCTTCCGGAAAATATGTGGTTGAGGTGTCTTTTTTGGGCTATGAGCCCTGGTTAAGAGAAATTGACATCAACGAACAGGTGCCGCTGCATATTTCTTTGCAGCGTGAAGATCATTCGCTGAACGAAGTGGTGGTGGAAGGAACCTATCGAAGTATTTTGAACAGGGAAGATTCACGAAGTGTGGCGGTTGTGGATCGGAAATTTATCGAGGATAATCGTTCCGGAAGTTTGATGCAGACCCTCAGGCGGTTGCCCGGCATCAGTTCCATCGATATTGGTTCAGGACAATCGAAGCCCTTGATTCGGGGCCTTGGCTTCGATCGTGTGGTGGTGGCAGAAAACGGGGTGGCACATCAGGGGCAGCAATGGGGAGCTGACCATGGCCTGGAAATTGACCAGTACGGGGTTGAAAATGTGGAAGTAATTAAAGGACCGGCATCTCTGATGTATGGTTCCGGTGCTATTGGTGGGGTTATTGAGATGCGTAGTTTTTCAATTCCCGGACAGAATTCTTCAGGTGTTGCGGTGGATCTCACTGGTCGTAGCAATAATCAGTCGATTGGTGGTTCTGTAGCACTTTTTAAGAGATGGAATCACTTGTTTTTACGGGCCAGAGTGTCGGCTGTAGATTATGCCGATTACCGCGTGCCTGCCGATAGTATCGAGTACTATTCATATTATTTTCGGCTCCATGACGGTGCGATGCGCAATACCGCCGGATATGAGAATAATGGCAACCTGGCTTTAGGGTGGACTTCAGATAAATTAACGACCCGACTTACAGTTAGTCAGCTTAATGGCAAAAGCGGTTTTTTTGCTAATGCGCACGGATTGGAAATTAGAACTTCTTCCATCGATTATGACCGCTCTTCACGAACCATAGACTTGCCATATCAGCAGGTGCGTCATCGAAAAGTGACGAGCAATACCACGATTTCTCCAGGTGCTCATCAAATACGAATCAATGCAGGATGGCAACACAATCTGCGTGAGGAATTCTCTGAGGCTGTGGCGCATGGTTACATGCCAAAACCGCCGGATAATCTGGAGCGGTGGTTCCAAAAGGAGACCGGCAGTGTTAATGTGCGCTGGAAAATTCCTGAAATCGGACGTCACAACCTTACTGTTGGCGGAGATGTGGAGCGTCAGGTGAATGAAATTGACGGCTGGGGATTTATTATTCCTGCATTTGAAAGTACTGAATCGGGTTTGTTCATTCACGATAAAATTTTCCTGACCCCTCCCTGGGTTGTTAATGCCGGTATTCGTTATGATTTTTCCCGGATTCAGATTGAGCCGCATCGCGATTGGTTTGTGAGTCCTGGTGAAAATGGAGAAGAGTATATTCTCAGAGCACCTGATGCCGACCGGGATTTCAGCTTTGTGAGCTGGGCCCTGGGTGTCAACTATCATCAGGAAAAATTGTTTTTTAAACTGAATTTAGGCAACGGCTTTCGCATGCCACTCCCCAAAGAACTGGCGGCAAATGGAATGAACTACCACATGTACCGTTACGAGGAGGGGGATATAAATCTTTCGCCTGAGGTATCGTGGCAACTGGATGCCGCGGTTGGACAGGAATGGAAATCCTTTGGGTTTGAGATAAACCCCTTTTGGGCCTGGTTCCCAAATTATATTTATCTGGGACCGGAAGGCGGTTTTGAGCAGGGTTTGCAAAGCTTCAAATATCAGGAAAATGAGGTGTTTCGTGCAGGAGGTGAGTTGATGATGCAATATCGGATTTCTGACCGACTGAAAAGCGCTCTGGAATCGGAATATGTTTACTCCCGGCAATTGACAGGAGATAAAGAGGGGTTTACGTTACCGTTTTCACCTCCCTGGACGACCGATTTTTCTCTGGAATATACCCATCCTTCTTTTAGGGCATTTGAAAACCTGACACTTAGAGGGGGGTATCGCTTTGTTGCAGCTCAGAATGAGATAGTTCCTCCCGAAAAGAAAACTCCGGGATATGGGCTGACTTCCATATTGGCAGGGGCATCCCGTAAGGTCGGCGCGGCGCAAATCAACTGGCGTTTTCAGATACGAAACCTGTTTGATGTCCGGTATCTGGATCATACCAGTTTTTATCGACTGATAGAAGCTCCGGGGCCCGGACGTAATTTTATTGTTTCAATGAGTGTTTCCTTTTAATTATTGGTAAATATTTAAAATTTTTTGATGATGAGAATTTTCTTGAGTGTGTTGATGATTTCGTTTTTCCTTTTTTCATCCTGCAGCGATGATAAGGACGATATGTATCCGGTTGTTGATATGTCAGGAGGTGATGCTTTTCCGGTAAATTGCTCTGTGGTACATCCCGGGGAGACTTTTACTTTCAGGGCTGTGTTTACCGACAATGAAGAATTGGATGCTTTCAGCATTGAGGCGCACGATAATTTTGACCATCACACCCACAGCACCGATGCGGTTGAATGTGAAATGGAGCCGGAAAGGAATCCTGTTAATCCGTTTCACATGATTGAGGAGTACAATATTCCTTCAGGCTTGACTTTGTATGAGGCGGAGGTAGATGTTTTTGTCCCCGAAGATGCGGATACGGGTGATTATCACTTTATGGTAAGACTGACCGATGCAGCAGGATGGCAAACTCTGAAAGGCATTGCCATTAAGATACTGCCCCGGGAATAGGGAGAAGCATTGCTGAATTTCCCATAAAAAAAGCACCGGCTGGATGTTTCCTTTCGGTGCTTTTATATTTTATAATGCCATCACGCCTTCGAGGGCAGTAACGTTTTGAGTAATGGTTATTACATCATCCGGATGACTCATCATTGCTTTGCAGGTTACCGAAACATGCCGGAGACTTTTGGTGTGTTTAAAAGAGATGTCGCTTTCTTCCGGAAGCATGGAAACTACTTTGTCCACTTTCCCGTGTTGATTGGGTACGATAAATTTAAACATATAAAGTTGGGGCCATTCTTCCTCTTTCCCCAGTGCCTTTCTCAGATTTCTGTAGTCTTTCATTGCCATAATAACTCACTTTGACTGCAAAGATATCATTGGTATTTTGATATTTCTTGCTAAATTTAAGAAAATCGAACTGTATGGATTATTCCTGCATTGGAGGAATTTACGAATTGTTTTTTTGAGCATTCGGGATATTAGTAAAACCGTATTGGTCCGAAAAGGTTGCCACATCATGGGCTTGGATTACTTCTTGGCTAATCATCAGGAATAGGAATTCTTCCTCTAAAAAACATAACATTATGAAGGAAAATAATCTGTGGAAAGTTATTTACGAAGATTATATTCCCGACCACGAACCACTTCGGGAAGCCTTGTTTACTTTGGGAAATGGCTATGTAGCCACACGTGCCGCCGCCGAAGAATGTGCTGCCGGGGATATCCATTATCCCGGGACATATATGGCGGGTGGGTATAATCGTGCCCGCTCTGAAGTTTCAGGACGGATTGTAGAAAATGAAGATTTGGTAAACTGGCCAAATTGGCTGCCCCTTTCGTTCAGACATGACGATGGAAACTGGTTTAAAATTGATGATGTAGAGCTTTTATTTTATCGTCAGGAACTGGATATGTATGGTGGGATCATGATGCGGAGTATGAGATTCCGGGAAAAGGACGGGAAAGAATCGACATTGGTTGCCCGTCGTTTTGTGAATATGAAAAATCGTCATCTGGCTGGTATTGAGTGGACGCTGACTCCGGAGAACTGGTCGGGAAAAATTCAGATTCGCTCAGCGCTTGACGGGACTGTGATAAATAGTGGGGTTCTCCGGTATCGGGATCTTTCTTCAATACATCTGCAACCCCTGGAAGTTGGTCAGTTTGAGGACGATACCATCTATTTGCGCGTTCAGGCCAATCAGTCAAAAACCAGAATGGTTCAGGCCGCACGCACACGAATTTATAAAAATGGCAAGGCGGTTTCCGTAGAGAGTGATTTTTTTAAAAAAGTGGGGTATGTGGCAAATATTTTTACACTGGAATGTGAGGAGAAAAGACCTCTTACCATCGAAAAGATTGTTTCTGTTTTTTCTTCACGTGACCGGGCAATTACTGAACCGGTGTTGGAAGCTCGTGATGCATTATCCGAAGCCGGACGCTTTTCCGAATTGCTGAAAGCGCATTCACAATCATGGGCGGAGTTGTGGTATCGATGCGATATTGACATTAAAGACGGCGATCAGACCCAAATGATTCTGCGTCTCCATATATTTCATATTCTTCAAACCGCTTCTATCAATACAATCGGACTGGATGTGGGAGTTCCCGCACGGGGTTGGCACGGCGAAGCTTACCGGGGACATATCTTTTGGGACGAACTGTTTGTTTTTCCCTTTCTGAATTTTCAGTTGCCCGAGCTTGCCCGTTCTCTTTTGATGTACCGATATCATCGGTTGCCGGCCGCACGTAGGGCGGCAAAAGCTGCCGGCTATAAAGGTGCTATGTTTCCCTGGCAGAGCGGAAGTAACGGGAGGGAGGAGAGTCAGGTGGTGCACCTGAATCCCCAATCCGGAAACTGGGACCCGGACAACACATACCTACAGCGTCATGTGGGGGTGGCCATTGCCTACAATATTTATCAGTATTATGAGGCCACACGGGATATAGAATTTTTGATGGCTTATGGGGCAGAGATGATGTTTGAAATAGCCCGTTTCTGGTCAAGCATTGCTGTATTTAATGATAAGCGTGGACGATTTGAGATTCACGGAGTTGTGGGGCCGGATGAATTCCATACCGAATATCCTGATTCTGAGAAATCGGGGTTGAACAACAATGCCTATACCAATGTGATGGCTGTTTGGGTGCTTCGAACAGCTCTTGATTTTGTGGATTTGCTTTCGGATACCAGGAAACGGGAGTTGTTTGCAGAGTTGAAAATCGATGATGATGAAATTGAAAGGTGGCAGCAAATTAGTCGAAAAATGTATGTGCCGTTTATGGAAAATGGCATCATCAGCCAGTTTGAGGGGTATGATAACTTAAAAGAACTGGATTTTGAGCACTACAAAAAGAAGTATGGTGATATTCAACGTTTGGATCGCATCCTGAAAGCCGAGGGTGACAGTCCCAATCGATATAAGGTGAGCAAACAGGCAGATGTTTTGATGCTTTTTTATCTTTTATCGGCTGATGAAATGGAGGCGTTGTTCCGTCGTATGGGTTATCATTTTGACCGCAGCACCATTCCGGAAACGGTAAAATATTACATTGACCGCAGTTCCCATGGCTCAACCCTGAGCAGACTGGTGTTTTCCTGGGTGTTTTCACGCACCGACAGAGAAGAATCTTATCAGGTTTTTAAAGAATCCCTGAAGAGCGATTTTGAAGACATACAGGGAGGAACAACAGCCGAGGGGATTCATCTTGGCGCCATGGCAGGCACGGTGGATATGATTCAACGTTGCTACACCGGATTGGAAATCAGGGGTGGAATCCTTTGGTTGAATCCCCGGTTGCCTAAAGAGATTAAAGGCTTTAATATGCGTATTCGATACCGCGGGCATTGGATTTGGTTGCATTTCACTCAGCACCGGGTCGAGGTCTCGTTTGAGTCGGGACGCTCACCTCAGATTCAGATTGGCTTCATTGATAAAGTCTATGAGTTAGGAGAGGGCGATTGTAAGGAGTTTTTGTTGTAACCCTGTGTTCGGTTGCGTGATTAATGGTGGTTTCCTTATTTGAACCTTATGAAACGAGCAAAGAATGCCACAAAAGAGAATGTATAAATTTTTCACATGTGAGTTCCATCAGACCAATGACTTAGATGAATTTTTACTGATGAAACTAGCATGGCAACGATTGCCACAAAAGAGAATGTAAACAATCACCCATGCGAGTTCCATCAGACCAATAACTTAGATAAATTATTTACTGATGAAACGAGCATGATATTTTTTAAATATAAATATCACAAGAGAATATGTTTAAAAGAATATTATGCGAGAGCGAAGCGGTTCCATTCGTTCTCAAATTTTTAATTAGTTCTTTATCATATAATTACAAAATTTTAAACGGATGAAATAAGTTTGATTTAAGAAAGTTGAAATTTTACAAAAAAAAATAAGTGTTTAGGTGCATTTATAAAGTAGTTGCCTGCATTTAAACAGAAATTCTCACCAGACAAGCATTCGTACACAAAACAATCTTTAAATTAGTAGTTTGGAAAAAACAAAAAATGAAAGACACAGAAATTGAAATATTTCAATCCGAAGATGGAGTAACAGAGGTTCAAGTTAAGTTTGAAAAAGAAACCGTATGGCTATCGCAAAAACAAATGGCACATCTTTTCGATAAAAATACGGACACAATTGGTCTCCACCTTAGAAACATCTATAAATCGGGAGAATTAGACACAGAATCAACTACCGAGGAATCCTCGGTAGTTCAACAAGAAGGTAAAAGGAGAGTAAAAAGAAAACTCAACTTATACAATCTTGATGCAATTATTTCTGTAGGATATAGAGTAAATTCCAAAAGGGGTATTCAATTTCGAAAATGGGCAACCCAAAAATTGAAAGAATATTTAATAAAAGGTTATGCAATAAATGAGCAGCGATTAGCCCAAAAGAATGAACAACTAAAAGAGCTCCAAAAAACAGTAAGAATACTGGACAAAGGCCTAAACTTCAAAACACTCTCCAATAACGAAAGCATCGGATTATTAAAAATCATAACTGATTATTCCTACGCATTAGATGTATTAGACCAATATGATTATCAAAAGCTTGAAATCAATAATACATCAGAAAAGGAGTTGTTTCATCTAACCTATAAAGATGCAATTAAACAGATACGAATAGTTAAAGATACCTATGGAAACAGTGATTTATTTGGTCATGAAAAAGATGAATCATTTAAAAGTTCTATTGCAACAATTTATCAGACCTTCCAAGGAATAGAGCTATATCCGAGTATAGAAGAAAAAGCAGCAAACCTTTTATACTTCATAACCAAGAATCATTCATTTACCGATGGAAATAAACGGATTGCAGCATTTTTGTTTTTATATTTCTTAGAAAAAAATGGTCTACTCTTTAATGAATTTGGAAATAAAAGAATTGCAGATAATACATTAGTCGCATTAACACTTATGATTGCTGTAAGTAAACCCGAAGAAAAAGAAACAATGATAAAAGTTATTGTAAACTTAATAAATAAGAATAATTAAAACGCATGGTAACAAAGCTATATACGCCAGACGTTGCATCCACAGCATATTGAGGGCTTTGCATTACCCAAAACCCTGCATTCGAGCTGATAAATCCACAGCTGGTCTGAAAGCCATGCCCAGGCGCACATAGCCGGGACGTTGCCTGCAAGCATAGGAACAAGACAATGCAACGAATAAACCCATTATTCAATGCAATAAATGCAACGATAAAATTGTTTTGCAACGATTAAAGCGTATATTTGTTGCAAATATTAAGACGAATGGAGAATTATATACATCAAAAAGAGAATTGGCCAAATTTCACATGGAATAGTAATGAATTTGTCAACCTTCTAAGTGAAACCAGAAATCTGCAAGGTCGCTTGATTGGCAAAATGGAATCTCTGGGATTTGAATTGCGAGATGAAGCATTACTTGAAACTTTAACTTTAGATGTATTAAAATCATCAGAGATAGAAGGAGAGCTTTTAAATCCCGAGCAAGTTCGTTCTTCAATTGCACAGAGATTAGGAATGGAATTCGCTGGAGCAATTTCGTCCGATAGAAACGTCGATGGAATGGTCGAAATGATGATTGATGCTACCAATAATTGTTTCAAACCATTAGCTAAAGATAGACTTTTTGATTGGCACGCTGCGCTGTTTCCAATGGGACGAAGTGGAATCTTTAAGATAACGGTGGCAGACTGGAGAAAAGACACAGCGGGACAAATGCAAGTTGTTTCGGGTTCTGCGGGAAGAGAAAAGGTTCACTTCCAGGCACCAGATGCAGATTTAATAGAAAATGAAATGAATCAATTTTTAAAATGGTTCAACCAAGAGAAGAATATTGATTTAGTAATAAAAGCAGCAATCGCACATCTTTGGTTTGTAACAATTCACCCTTTTCAAGATGGGAATGGACGAATTGCAAGAGCATTAACTGATATGCTGTTAGCCCAATCAGACAAAAGTACTCAACGATTCTATAGCATGTCTGCTCAAATTAGAGTAGAAAGAAAAGGATACTATGAAATTCTTGAAAAATCCCAAAAAGGAAACCTTGACATAACCGAATGGATAAAATGGTTTTTAAATTGCTTGATTAATGCTTTAAATGCAACAGATAAAATTTTGACCCGGGTTTTATTTAAAGCGGATTTTTGGAGAAGACACTCCAAAACAATTATTATCGAACGACAGAGAAAAGTATTAAACAAAATTCTGGATGGATTTGAAGGTAAACTGACCTCGATGAAATGGGCTAAAATGGCCAAGTGTTCAAAAGACACAGCAATTCGAGACATTAACGACTTGATAAAAAAGAATATATTACAAAAGGAACCCGAAGGAGGAAGAAGTACAAATTATGAATTGAAAAAATAGTATAGAATGCCAGCCGGCAACAAAGCTATCATACGCCAGTCGTGGCATCCATAGCATATTGAGAGTTTCGGTTTACCCTCTCCCATGCGTTCAAGCTGATTAATCTATAGCTGGGCTGAAACCACGCTCAGACGCATTTAGCCGGGAGGTTGGGGCCCATTTTAAAGACGACCTGCTAAACAGAAAAAATTTATGGGGAAAAGCAGAAGAATTGTTAATTTTAAAGCATAAAAAAACCCGGATTCATCACCAGCATCTAATATCTGGGAGAGGAACTACCGGGACTGCTTGATACAAAGATCAAGAAAAAGTTTATGAATAGACAATTTTATGAGAAGGTATTTTCAACTCAAAGAATGGAAAAATACTTTAAGAGATACCCTGATAATGAATTCAAAGCAATCGAACATTATCATTTAAACATTGAATTGTCAGAATCCTTTTATTCCGTTTTGTCAATCTTTGAAGTTGCGCTGAGAAATAGTTTAAATCGTGAACTCACAGGATACTTTGGAACAAAAGATTGGTATCTTAAGATTGAATCTGTTCCTGGATTAAAAAATTTAAAGAATAGTATTAATACAGCAAAAAAACATATAGCAAATAGAGATGAAAATATTTCTGCAAATAAGGTTGTTGCAGAATTGACTTTAGGTTTCTGGGTTAGACTTTTAAATGCTTAATACTAAAGAATTCTATGGAAACCTCTAAGAAAAGCATTCCCATACGTTGAAAAGAAACAACGGCAGCGAAATAAAATATCAGCACCGATTAATAAAATTCGGGATTTTAGGAATAGAATCTTTCATCACGAACCAGTCTCTTAGGATTTAAACAAACTTGAAGATACGCATAATACAATCATTATGGTAATGGGCTGACTAAATAAGGATTTACCAGAATTTGCAAAAAGACACGATAGAGCAATAAAAACGATTGCAAAAACCAGAATAAAATTAAAACTGTTGGCAACAAAGCGATGATACGGCAGCCGTGGCATCCTCAGCATATCACCATAAGAGGTCAAAGAGCCATCCTCCGATAGCAGATAGTATTCCTGATTGTTTACAGACGACCAGTAATGGCGACCCCGCAAGCGCATACTCAGGGCATTATTGAAGGCAAGGGCCATTTCAATCTGGTTTTCGAATAGTCTTACATTTCTCCGTGCATATAGATGCTGTCTTCCGAATCATTGCAATCCACGTAGCCGTATGAATAATCTGTCCGGCTGATTGTCATGCAGCATCGCACCTACATACATGGCTGTTTGATCATAAAAGAACCAGACTTCTGATGGTTGAAATGATGGATCTCCGTTATGGGGTGCCAGTTGCAGAAAATCTGTAGCGGGAGAGACTTGCTGATAGCATGCTTCATCCAGCATTGCATCAATGGTCAATGGCTTATCTATTGGCAAGGCCACAACCTCTTTGGATTCCTGGCCCTTTAAATAAGTGGTGGTGAGTAGAATTGTCCGGATAAACAGTGAAAACTATATGCGAGTCTTTAGTTGATGAGGTGCTTTTAACCAGACGATTAAGTTACGAAAAAAGGTAAAGGGAAAAGAAAGGTAAAGGGAAAAGAAATCGGAGAAAGAGAAAATCTTGCTAAGGAGGGGAGAGCACGAATACTTTTCTGAATGAAGAAAGTCAGACTATAGAATAATATTTAAATATTTATATATTTGCATAAAAAAGAGATTATGCAGTTTAAGAAATTAGAATTAGAAGGGGAGAAAGGCATCAAAGGCCTTTTGAAATCGAAGCATTTTAAAACATCACTCATCAGTATTGCGGTGGGAGCTGTTGCCGGATTTGGATATTACTACTTTACGGGAGGTCAATCCATGGAAACCATGACATTCAACGAAATAGTAAAACATGTAGTTTTGGGTGGATTCTTTGGCTTTTTTGTGACCAATAGTCCATGTGCCAGGGGCCGGTGTTGATTTTCTGATTTTTTCTTACTCCGGTTCACCAAAGAGTCTTACTTTGTCACCTTCGCCTTCCACCCGGATGGCCCGAACGGTTTGGAAGGTGTTCTTTTCCATGCCATCGGCCTTAAAGCGGAAAGGGATATAATGTTCTCCATATCCGGTAGCGAACCCGTTTTTATCAATTTTCTCTATCAGAACCCGCTCTTTTTGGCCCACAAACCTGGTGTAATATTTTTTCTGATTCTTTTCAGACAGTTCTCTGATGGCTGCTGAACGTGAGGTTTTTATTTTTTCAGGCACCTGATTTTCCATTCGCTCCGCACGGGTTCCCTGGCGAACAGAGTACTTGAACGTGTGGACATGACTAAACTGAAAGCGTTTTACGGCATCCATACTTTCCTGAAAATCTTCAACGGTTTCACCGGGGAAGCCCACAATCATGTCGGTTGTGAAATTAAAATCGGGACGCACTTTTCTGAAGCGTTCGAGGATGGATGCAAATGTTTTCAGGCTGTACATGCGCCGCATACGCAGCAAAACACTGTCGGAACCGCTTTGCAGACAAAGATGCAGATGGGGCGCCAGCCTGGGGTGTTTGAAAAGATTGTAGAACCGTTCGCCAAACCCATCGGGCTCCAGCGATGAGATGCGCACCCGGAAATCTCCCGGGATATTGAGAATGGCTTCCACCACATCTTCAAAGGTTTTATCTTCCCATCGGTATCGTCCGATGTTTACCCCGGTTATTACCAGCTCTTTGAAACCGTTATCGAGCGTTTGCTTTACATTTTCCAGAATTTGAGGCAGTGGCCGACTGACAGCCCGACCTCTCACTGTCGGGATAATACAGAAGGTGCAGTAGTTATCGCATCCATCCTGTATTTTTATGGCGCTACGGGTATGCAGACTCTTGTCAACGGCACTATATCGGAATACATCACCGCTGGTGTCAGAAGGATGAATAATTTCTCCTTTCAGGTGAGCGTCCACCAAATCACGAATATTTCCTTTGCGGTTGTTCTCCACCACATAAGTGACTTTTTGGTCACTTTCCAGTTGTTCCTTGTGATTGTTGGCCATGCATCCGGTCACCACTACCACAGCTCCTTTGTTGTTGCGGGCTGCCTGATTGATGAGGTTACGTGACTTTTGGTCGCTCTGGTTGGTCACCGTGCAGGTATTCACTACCACGATATCAGCTTTGTCTTTGAAATCAACAATCTGATATCCTGCCAGGTCGAATTGTGTGGCCAGTGCATCGGTCTCATACTGGTTTAGGCGACAACCTAACGTTTTAAATGCCACCTTGCGACCTGCGCCGGGTGAAAGGGTTATTGATTGAGGTGTTTTTGCTGAGATGACAGAATCCATAGGTGAGTTTAATTAGTGCTTGTCTATAAACTAAGCACAATTTGTTTTTAGCTCTGTTTCTGGTCAGAAACTAATTAACTGTTTGTTATTTTGATGAAGCCTACGCTTCCTTTGCCGTATAAACTTCTGAAAGTTCCCCGCTGAGTGACATGTCTGCTGCAGAAGTGATTTTTGCATCTATAATTTTGCCCATCAGTTCGGGTGCGTATCGGTCGAGGCGCACCGTAATCTTGCCTTCTGTTAGTCCGTTGCTAAAGCCCGTTTTCCTGTCTTTTCCATTGACCAGAACCTTCAGGGTTTTGCCCACAAGTTGCTCATTGTAAACTCTGGTGTGCTGTTTCATGGTTTCAGACAGCGTATGAAGCCGCTCCTTTTTT
Source organism: Marinilabilia salmonicolor (assembly GCF_003003035.1). Lineage (GTDB taxonomy): Bacteria > Bacteroidota > Bacteroidia > Bacteroidales > Marinilabiliaceae > Marinilabilia > Marinilabilia salmonicolor_A. The sequence continues at coordinate 323,837 of NZ_PVTS01000001.1, forward strand.
ACTTCCTGATTCACCTCATCATCCCAACGATAGCTGGCAGCTCCGGGACGTGGCGAATACATGGCAATGAAGGCCATATTGAATTTGAATTCGTTTACAGCAGCCACGGTATTTTGAAAGGCTTTTTCATCCTCACCGGTAAAACCCACAATGATATCGGTAAAGAGTGTTGATTCGGGAATCAGTTCCCGGATATCCTGCACAATCTGACGATATTTAGTCATGGAGTGTTTGCGATTCATTTTTATCAGCACTTTGTCGTCTCCGCTTTGCATCGGCAAGTGAATCTGTTTTGCCAGACAGGGGTATTGTGCAATGACCTCGATGACTTCCCGGTTCATGTCCTGAGGATGCGGAGAGGTGAAATAAACCCAGAATTCTTCTTCAGAAGCATTTCCCAGTTCACCGATTTTTCGAAGTAATTCGGCAAAAGAGATTTCTTCTCCTTTTTTGTCCAGACCGTAGGAATTTACATTCTGCCCCAGCAGCGTAATTGACTTGTAGCCCTGATTTACCAGATGGCGCACTTCATCAACAATTTCTTCCGAAGGGCGCGAAACTTCTCTTCCCCGGGTGTAAGGCACAGCGCAGAAAGTGCAGAATTTGTCGCATCCGTTCTGTATGGGGACAAAAGCTTCGAAAGAGGAGTGGTATTTGGGTTTGATGCCCCAAAGTCCAATGATGTTCTCGTTTTTTGGCGTCCGAAGTTTCGGCAAACTGAGTGATGCTTCATTGACGACGCCGTAATTCCGAATCATGTCGGGAAGCTGCGGCAATTCGCTCATGGCAAATATGATATCGAACTGTTTCAGGAGTTTCTCTTTGTCGGTGGGCAGAATGCACCCCGATATAAAAGTAATGAGGTTGCGCCTGTTTTTCCATCGGTTCCATTGAGCTATCTTGTTATATACTTTGTCGATAGGTTTCTGACGAACCGAGCAGGCCAGCATCCCGAGTAGATTGGCTTCTTCTTCATTGTCGGTTCGCTCGTAACCCATTTTCTCCAAAACAGCACTTACACGCTCACTGTCGGCAATATTCATCTGGCATCCCAGTGTAATCAGGTGGTACTTCATCTTATCGATTTCCTTTGTTGATTATCGGGTGCAAAGATAATTAAAAAGGATAAATGGATAAAAGAATCCTAAAAGAGGAACAGCTCATATTTTGGAAAAGGATTATTGGTAATTTAAAAAGTTTAGGTCAGGTTGTGTAGTTTGTGTTTTCCGATTTCCCTTATGAGGTTAATTTATTAACTTCGTGCAAGCAACGGAAACAATCGAATTGATGAGAGATACCAACGAATATAAAAAGTCGGAAAGACGCTTCAGTTTTGTTCAGAGAATTAGCTTTGTCCTTCTGGCTCTGATACTTTTTGTTTACGGACTTATCGCCGTCCGCAATTTTTTATGGCCAATTGCCTTCGGTTTTTTGTTGTCATATTTGTTTTTTCCTGTGGGTAACTGGTTGGAAAAGCACAAAATTCCACGAATTCTGGCCAATTTTATTGCCATTATACTTGGGTTGGGCATATTATTCAGCCTTGGTTTGTTTGGGTATAGCAAAATTACACCCATTGCAGGGGATTTGCCCCAATTGGCTGAGAGTGGACTTCGAAATCTTGCCGATTCCATTTCAGGAATCAGTGAGCATTTCGGTTTTGATAAGGAGGAAACACGTAATCTGATAAAAGAACAGGCAGGAAATCTTTTGGCATCGGGGGGGCAATATGTGCAGGATATTTTTAATGCCACCACCAGTACTATTGTGAGTTTTGGCCTACTGCCGGTTTATATCTTTCTGTTTCTCTATTACCGAACCAAGTTTGCCTATTTTATAATGATGATTTTTGGAAGGGAAAACAGACAGGAGGTAATCAGTGTTCTAAGGGAAGTCTCCAGAGTTTTCGGACGCTATATGGCCGGTGTTTTGGCGGTGGTTTTTATTCTTTGCATCATCAATTCCACCGGACTCATGATTGTGGGAATTCGGTATCCCATTGCCCTTGGAATTATTTCTGCAGTGTTTAATTTTATTCCTTATTTCGGCACCTTACTCGGCGGACTTGTACCTCTGTTGTTTGCACTGGTAGGAGAAAATAACCCCACTATGGCATTTCATGTGGTGATTCTTTTCATTATTATTCAGTTTATTGAAAACAATATTTTAACACCCAATATCGTGGGTGGTAATGTTCGGGTAAATCCGTTTTTCATCATTACCGGCCTGGTTGCGGCCAGTCTTATTTGGGGTATTCCCGGCATGTTACTTATTGTTCCTTTTCTGGCCATTGCACGGATTGTTTTCTCTCATGTGGAGGCCATGAAACCCTATGCATTTTTGCTGGGAGACCAGGGTACTGCCAAACATTCTATCTCCATTAAAAATATCCGAAAAAGGATGAGAAGCATATTCAGCAAATAATTTTATCATACTTAATTTTTCCCTTTCTATCAGGTAATTCCTTTCTTTGCAGGTTCTTGTAAACGAAGTGGACCAATCTTTGAGATTTGTCCGCTTCAGCCTTAATCTCAATTTTAATCTCAAATTCAATGGCAAGAAGAGAAAAACGTCAAAAAAGTAAAGGTTCCGCCGGAAATAACCGGAAATCCGGTGAGGACTTTCTGGAACAGAATGGTAAGAAGCCCGGGGTAAAAGAGACTGAAAGTGGCCTTCAGTACACGATTGTGGAAGAGATAGAAGGTGAAAAACCCGATGAGTGGAGTACCGTAGAGATTCATCAGCGTGCTTTGTTGCTCAACGGCACCATTCTGGAAGACACCTACCGGGCCAATCAGACATCTATTGTTCCCCTGAATGAGTTGATTGAGGGTTTGCAGGAAGGTCTGCAACTCATGTCCGTGGGGAGTCGCTATAAATTCTGGGTTCCGTCGGATTTGGCCTGGGGCCGAAAAGGAACCGGAAATAAGATTCCTCCCAATGCTGTTTTGTATTTTGATATACGGTTAGTGGGTATTTCTTAGTCACTTCCCGAATTATTCCTAAATTTGCAGCCGAATTTAAATAATGCATCGACAATGGCTCAGAAACCATCAATACCTAAAGGAACACGCGATTTTACGCCCGACGAAATGGTTCGGCGCAATTATATCTTCGATTCTATCAAGGAAGTTTTTCAACGATATGGCTACATGCCTATCGAAACACCGGCCATGGAAAACCTCGATACTTTGCTGGGGAAATATGGCGATGAAGGGGATAAACTTCTTTTTAAAATTCTCAATTCAGGGGATTTTCTAAATAAGGCTGATGATGGCCTGCTGGCCCAAAAAGATTCGAACCGGGTAACCGGGCAGATTAGTGAGAAAGGGCTTCGTTACGATTTGACCGTACCCTTTGCACGTTTTGTGGTGCAGCATCAGAATGAGCTTTCTTTCCCTTTTAAACGATATCAGATTCAGCCGGTTTGGAGAGCCGACAGGCCACAGAAAGGGCGTTATCGTGAGTTTTTCCAATGCGATGTGGATGTGATTGGAAGCGATAGCCTCTTTAATGAAGTGGAACTGATTCAGATTGTGGATGAGGTTTTCCAGAAATTGGGAATCCGGGTGGTTATTAAACTCAACAATCGTAAAGTTCTGGCGGGTATTGCCGAAATTATCGGAGAGGCCTCGCGGTTGACAGACATCACAGTGGCCATTGATAAACTGGAGAAAATCGGTCTGGAGAAAGTGAATGCCGAATTATCCGAAAAGGGTCTGACTGATTATGCGATTGCAAAACTTCAGCCTATTCTTTCACTTAGTGGTTCCAATAGCGGGAAACTCGACCAGCTGGCCAACATTCTTGTTTCGTCGGAGGTAGGAACAAAAGGGGTGGAAGAGCTCCGTGAGGTGCTGACTCTTGTGGATAGTCTTGATGTGGAAACAGGGGTGGAGATGGACCTCACTCTGGCGCGTGGGCTCAATTATTATACAGGAGCTATTTTTGAGGTGAAGGCTCTTGATATGCAGATTGGAAGTATTACAGGTGGGGGACGCTATGATGACCTGACCGGGATTTTTGGTCTTAAAAATGTTTCCGGAGTAGGTATTTCATTTGGTGCCGACCGTATTTTTGATGTGATGAACCAGTTGGAGCTTTATCCTCCCGAAGTAACCACTACGACTCAACTAATGTTTGTGAATTTTGGTCATAAAGAGGGGGCACATTGTCTGAAAATTGCTGCTCAACTTCGCAATGAAGGACTGAAGGTGGAGGTTTACCCCGACAGTGCCAAAATGAAAAAGCAAATGACTTATGCCAACAAGAAAAATATCGCTTTTGTGGCATTGGTGGGCGAAGAAGAGATGAATGCCGGGACCGTTACACTTAAAAACATGGGAACCGGAGAACAAAATTCTGTCAAAGTGGAAGATATTATCGGGACTTTTTCAGAGTAAAAATTTCGGATTATTGAAAATATCAAAGGAGATATGAAAAAGCGCTGCCAGCCGGCAGCGTTTTTTTCATAACCTTACATGAGACATGAGGTGTAATCTGTTTTTTTTAACTGGTCTTCAAAAAAAAAACTTTTCCGGTCAGCTTAATCCTGAGCAGACCGGATCATCATGAATTCGTGAATATTTTCCATATCAATAACGCCAATCATTTTATTATGCTCATAAACCGGCAGCATTTGTATTTTCTTTTTCTGCATAGTCTGAAAAATATTACGAAGTGATTTGTTGGCCTCTACCTTTTTGAAATCGCTGGTAATTACCTGTGGTCGTACATTAACCTCTTCATGGTGTTTTGAAAGACCTTTGATAATGTCATTCTTGGACAGAATTGTGGCCACATCATCTCCGCTTTTTACAAGAAAACCTGCCTGTGGTGTTTTAAGTGGCAGATCCACAGCCTTTTTTAGAGAACCTTCAGGTCTAAGAGTTTCAAAATCCTTCATTAAAAGGTCTTTTGCTGTATAGTGAGACAGGAATGACTGAAACTTTACCTGGGCATATTCCATGCGGGTTCCCCAAAAAATAAATACCCCAATAATTAAAAAAAAACGGAGTCCTGACATGCGCACTGCCGGGATAATTTGTTCAAAAAAGATGAGATTCTTGATAAATGGATGGAAATACTTTTTGAAAAAATGCATGAGATTAAAAATCACGAAAAAACGGCCATTCAGAACAGTGTTCCCGACTTAATAGATGCATTAGTTGAAGTTTTAACCTCTGACAATGATGAAAATGTTATTTAGAAAACTATTGACCCAAATTATCTTTACTTCTTTCTGATTTGGAATATTTGAATGCGAATGAAGCAAAAGACATAATGCTGACAATATATTGTTGCATACGGGCAATCAATTAACCTGGCTTAAATAGGGCATATGAAAAAGCCCTGCGGGAAGTTATTCGCAGGGCATTTTTCTGGTGTCATGGTAGAAAAATGAGATTATTTTTTAGAAAGCCGAAACAAATCCGAGACTAAAGACCCCAAAAGGATCCTGCTGGTTTTTGTCCACCAGTGAAATTTCGGCAGCAAGTCTGACGTTTCTTCGGGCGATGTAGCCTGTGTGAAGAGTGTAAGACTTATAATCGGCAGGATCAAAATCTGATTCTACATAATTCAACAGTCCGGCAAAATAGAAGTTGCTGTTGTCGCCCTTTGGACTGTAAATGATTTCGGCAATGGCTCCGTTGGTCAGTACATCCTGCATTGGATTTGCACTGCCCATGTCAGGAAACACCTCGGAATCTTCCCGCAAAATATATTGCAAATTCACTTCAAACATGAATGAGGGTGCAAAGGTAATGTCGGGGCCAAAAATAAAGGCTTCATTTGTTATTTCCTCCCCGGCATCATTGGCAAGAGCCTCTTTACCAAAATAGCCGAATGCCCCGATGCTTAACTGATCTCCTATTCCCTGGGATACGCGAACCAAAACGTCCTTATATTTATCATCGTCGAATACATGATTTTCCGCTTCTGGAATGCCATTGCCGTTAACAATTTGGCCCACAATGGTAGTTCCAGTTTCCAGCCCCAGGGTAAGCATGACGCCCTTGTCGTACGAAAGGTTTATTCCTGATGTCCCAATCTGAGCAATGTAAGGCCGATAATCTTCCAGGGTTAGTCTCAGTTCCCTTTTAAACAAAGGATCTGACACCTGAAACTGACCAAGATATACATCGAAATCAATACCGAAAAGGTTGTTATACATAAGGAATGCATCTTCCACTCCGCCTATTTCTCCTCTTTCATAAAAGAGAAAATAGAAATAATAGGAGATCCGATCCGATAGTTCACCCCCCGTTAGCAGTTTTAGGATATATGGCGATTGAAAATCTGCTCTTTCACTATTGTTGACATTTTGGGCAAGAAAGCCGTCGAAGCGGGCAGCCATTGGAAAATCACGGATTAGAGATAATTTATCATCACCTGCGGGGACAAAAAATCTCGGCGATTCTTCATCTTCCAAACGGAAGCCATTTCCGGCAAAACTGTCGCCATAATCTTTCAATTTTGGAACTGAAGGACTGTGACAAGTGGTACAACTTAGTCTGTATTTACGTGCAAAGGACGGAATAGCCTGAGTGTGTTCTGTCATCAGGCTCAGGGCCATTGTCAGAAGAAAAACGAAAATAAAACTTCTCTTTTCCATAATATTGTGATTTAGTGTCCGTCAAAAAAGCGGACAATGTGTGTTAAGTAATCATGTATCTGTTTCCCAGGTTCCATTTACACAGCTTGCACTGTTGGAAAATGCGTGATTTACATATGAAATGAGCATGGCAAGGGGTGTCACAAAAGACAATGTATAAATTCCTTGCATGCGAGTTCCATCCGACCTTGAAAAATTAATTTTATACGGATGAAATGAACATGCAGTAACTGGAATTTGGTGGACAGACATTATTAGTGTCGGTCTCTAAAGACGATAAATTAATCTTATCGCTCGTGTGCCTGTTCAGAAGGATTTATTTACAAGGCTTGCGAAGTCCGAAAAAAACGGAGTTCCGTATGTGCTTTTTGTTATTTTTTTTAAGAAAAACCTTACAAAAGCTACTTCGGAATGAGTACTTTTCGGACAAGCTTAACGCAGCAAACAGCGCCTTATGAACAGATACTATTTAGGGTAAAACAGTTACTTCGGTTGACTGACGATTAATTTCATGTATTGCATACTCCTCTTCCGGAACCTCCAGTAATTCACCTACAGGTTTTACCAGCAGCCGGTAGTTCATCACGGCAGATACTTTTAGTTTCCCAGGGGCAACGTCAAAAGGTAAATTGAAAGTGTAGGTTTCAACTTTGGTTTCTCTGGGGCCAAAGCGGTAATCCACGCCAAGCGATTTAGTATTCCATTGCATCATGGTCATACGCCCCTGGGGATCGAAATACGGCAACCTGAAAATCCGGTCGCCCACCGGGACATCTTCCCTTTGCACACCTTCGAAATTGTCTTTTTTCAGAGGTATTCCCAGATCCTGGTAAGCCAGGGCATCACTGGCAATGGTATATTCTTCGCCTTCAAAACCTTTTTTATCCACCGGAAGGTGATATACATTGCCTTTCTCATCTTCTGCTTCCACATGAAGCCATACTATGCGGTCCTCCACCGAACCGGTCGGGAATTTATGCCCTGTTTTCTGATTGAAAAGCATCACGTCAAATACCACTAAATCTCCCGGAACAACCTCTTTGACATCGGGATAAATCCTGATCTCGACAACTCCGTTAAGTTTTCCCGGGTCGTGAGCTCCGTGGAATAAGTGCAGTTTGGTATCGGGGTACGTATCTCCCATTCGTGCCGTTTTCAGATTGGCTTTGGTCATGTGGCAATCCTGGCAGCGTACTCCTTCGTCCGAGTAGGGCCCTTCTTCCCATTCCAGTTGGGTGGACTTTACCCAGGCGCCAAAGCCGCTTTTCTCGTTATGACAGGTGCCGCAAAACCGGGCTGTGCTGTGAAGGTCGCTTTTGACGATCTGATGTTCGGGCGAAGTTACTTTTCCTTTACGGGAACTGAATTTGGTGTTACCCGGCTCCATTACGAAGTTGTGGTTGTAAGAAGTATCTCCTGTTATGCTTTTGATGGTATGGCAGACATCGCAGGAGACAGCTTCATTGGCCCGGGAGTTTTCCGAGGGATGGGGCGGAGGAACATCACCGGCCATATATGCCATGGGTGTGTGACAGCCGTTACAACCCTCGTGTACCCCTTTCATGGCGGGATCATTTTCCGAATGCGCCACTGCAAGTTTAAAGTATTCAATTTCGTCCCAGTGATGCGAATATGCTTTAGACATCATGGACTGATCCCACTGCTGGTAAAAACCATCATGGCAGGTTGCACATTTTCCGGGCTTTTCAAATTCCTCATATTTTAACTGGCCGAATTGGTCTTTTTTTACCTGAGTATAGGCAAAACCAAGGATAAGAACGATTAAGAAAGGGCCGACAATTACGAAAGGATTTTTTAATTTCATGATTGTTGATTCTTTGGTTTGGTTATGGGTGTTTTTGGTATTATTTCTTAATATACAACGCTTTTGGGTGCTCTCTGAGAATATGAAAAACGTTTTTTCGTTTGTGTATTGCCACGTTGGCTGAACTTTAACGGTTACCGGTGTTAGTTGATCTTTTTTGAGGTTTGTATTTTGAAAGGCTGACAAATCTGTTGATTCCGGAAACCTGTCTTGTTTTAGCGAAATAAGATTGTTGTTAAATTAAAGTATTTAGCATAAAGAATCAATGGTATCTCTCTAAAAATCTTTTATTTAAAGCGATTCTAAGTTGGAGCGTTTGCCAGTCGCAAATTATCTCTTTGGAAAACTCTCCTGCTTTTCATTGGTTATTTATATAGGGATTGTTTAGCCTGCCTTATGCATAATGCCGCTTTGACAAGATTAGACTGTGTTTTTAAAAGGCCAAAGGACTTTAAACTATAGCTTTTTACACTTTACCTGTTTCAGGGATATGAAGGGGTAAATGATATTGACGATACATCAGAATAAATAGGTTAAATAAATTTTTCACGAATGAAACGAGCATGGCAACGATTGCCTCAAAAGAACATGTATAAATTCTTGCATGCGAGTTCCATCAGACCAATAACTTAAATAAATTTTATACTGATGAAACGAGCATGGCAATGATTGCCTCAAAAGAACATGTATAAATTCTTGCATGCGAGTTCCATCCGACCTTGAAAAATTAATTTTATACGGATGAAACGAGGATGATATTTTTTAAGCATAAATATCACAATAGAATATGTTTAAAAAATATTATGCGAGAGCGAAGCGGTTCCATTCGTTCTCAAATTTTTAATTAGTTTTTTATCAGACAATTACAAGATTTTAAACGAATGAAAGTATTGTTAACCGGAGCAACCGGATACATAGGAAAAAGGATATTGCCTGTTTTGGTAGAGATGGGGTATTATGTTATTTGTTGCGTGAGGGATGTGAATAAATTCCATCCGGAGGATTCTGTAAAAGAGAGTGTTGAGGTTATTGAGGTTGATTTGAATAAGAGGGCTACTCTGGAAAATATTCCGGTTGATATTGATTTTGCTTATTATTTGGTTCACTCCATGTCGGCATCCAAAAACTATCATGAACTGGAAAAGCAATCAGCTGTTAACTTCAGAGAAAAACTTAATAACACGAATGTCAGGCAGGTAATTTATCTTAGCGGAATTGTAAATTCCCAAACCTTGTCTAAACATCTTAATTCAAGGAAAAATGTAGAGTTTGAATTGGGGAAAGGGGAATATGCCCTTACAACCGTACGGGCGGGCATCGTTATAGGATCAGGGAGTGCTTCGTTTGAAATTATTCGCGATTTGGTGGAAAAATTACCGGTTATGATTGCTCCCCGTTGGTTAAATACCAGGTGTCAGCCAATCGGAATTTCGGATGTTGTAAAAATCCTGACGGGGATTCTTAATCACGAAAAAACATTTAATAACAGTTATGATATTGCAGGAAATGAAATTCTTACTTACAAGGAGATGCTTCTGGAATTTGCTGCTGTTCGTGGATTAAAAAGATATATCGGAACGGTTCCGGTAATGACACCAAAGTTATCTTCTTATTGGTTGTATTTTATTACTTCTACATCATACAAACTGGCTGTTTCGTTGGTTGACAGCATGAAAGTCGAAGTTGTAGCCAAAGATGATGAAATAATTAAATTACTTAACCTGAATCCACTTTCCTATAAAGAATGTATCAGGCAGGCTTTTAAAAAAACAGAGCAGAATGAGATTGTTTCAAGCTGGAAAGACTCCACCGTCAGCGGCAGGCTTGACTTTAAAATTTCTGACTACATAAAGGTGCCAGAATACGGTTGTTTCAAAGACGTACGAAGAAAAAATATTGTAAACACCGAGGAATGTATTGAAAAAATATGGCGTATAGGGGGAAAAACCGGATGGTATTATGCCAGCTGGCTCTGGAAATTAAGGGGGTTTATTGATAAAATATTCGGAGGTGTTGGCCTGCGGCGAGGGCGTACCAATGCTAACGATATTCAGGCCGGTGATTCGCTTGATTTTTGGCGCGTGCTTTATGCTGATAAATCAGAAAGACGGTTGTTGTTGTTTGCGGAAATGAAGTTGCCCGGAGAGGCTTGGCTGGAATTCCGGATTCAGGATAATTGGCTGGTTCAGACTGCCACATTTCGTCCCAGAGGATTGGCAGGACGATTGTACTGGTATTCTGTATATCCTTTTCATGGATTGATTTTCGAAAGGTTGGTAAGAAAATTAACTGAAAACAATACTCCGGATGATTCAGATTAATACTTTTGGGGCAGAGCAGGAGATTTTGAAAAGGGGCTGAAAGTAAATTATTCAGTAGTTTGCAGTCAGAAATGGGGATTATACATACTGACAAATCCGGGAACCTCATAAAATCATATAAATAGCAGATTTTAGAGGTTTCCGGGTTTTTTGTTAAATCATAAGAAGAGACTGGATTATTCCCTGTCTTCCGTGGAGGTTTCAATAAATTCATTACAGTCATCCGATGGCGTATATACTCCTGCAGCTTGTTGATAAACAAGAGTTGCACCAAGATGACCAGTATAAGCCAGAAAACCGGATCCGATAACTGCGAGCACAATTATCCCTATTCTTAACCAGTTTCGGAATTGTCTTAACAAACCAAAATAGTCGCCAATGACCAATGCAGAAGCCCCGCTAAAAAGCCAGGCAACGGTAAAGGCTCCGTTCTCATGTGATTTCAGAACAGTCGGGTCACATATCTGACGGGACACTATACCATCGGCCAGTCCGCCGGTGTAAACAGCTATCCAGGCTCCGATGGTTCCGGCAATCAAAAGTATCTGTCCGGTGTATGTTGGGTTGGCTTTGCGCAACCAATAGCCGGCAATGAGAAAAATTGTGGCCAACGTAAGAAACGCAACCGGGAAATGAACTGTAAGCGGATGCCATATCTCCGTTCTCCAGAAATCTGGTAACTGCTCCATGTTATTCAAGTATTTTGACGGACTTAGGATCAAGTCGTTTACCGACCTTTTCAACAGTGACTTCTACTTTTTGTCCCTCTGTCAACGATGAAAATTGTGCCTCTTCTCCATCCTGTGTGAGCTTTGTTTCATCTGTAAAATAGAGTTCGAGTGTTTTGCCGTCACTGGTTTCAACATAAATTTCAGTTTTTTCTGCTTCAACTTCTTTAATTGTTCCCTCGTAGGTTCCGGAGTCAACTACATCTGTTTTTCCTCCACATGCACTGACCATAAAGGTCAGGATTATAATTGCTGAATAAAAAAGTTTCTTTTTCATAATGATTTTTGGTTTGTTTATATTCTGAATAAAATTCCGTCTTTTTTAATTCTGTTTCAAGTACTAACAAATATTTTGGGTTCCTGTTTAATTATGATGTAAAAAAAATTACTGTGGACTTAGCTGGATGACGAAATATGTTTTCTGTTTGTATATGAAATTGAGTGGATTCCACCTTTTCTTTTTAAAGATTGAGTGTTGTTGAAATAGAATATAGATTTGAGTTTTAATAAAGAATTTTACTAAAATGAACGACAATTTGTTATGGCTGATTCTTACGGGTTGGATTAAAATTAGAAGTAAACAATAATCCCTGAGGTTAATTGTTTGCTTGAAATTACTATCTTTGATTTTCGGAAAGAACAGATTTAACCTGATTAATTAATGAATTTTTGCAATGAGATGATCAAACAGTAAGAAATATGGACAATCGCAGATGGGATTGATGAAGGAAATAGTGAACTGTTTTTAAATCAATTTTATCGAGGACGTTCATATTTCGCAGTTGGTTGATCATCAGAATAAATTATTTATGAATTATTCAGGTTAATATACAGGCAACTAAATGTTTTTAATAGGCATCACAGGCAGCTTTCTTCCTTATCTGATTCTTCTGGGGATGGCTTTTTTGTTTTCAATGCAAGTCACTGCCCGGCCTGATGATGGTGTGTTCAATTCTGACGAAACTTCTGTTGCTTCTAATCATCAACTATTTGTTCCTGCTACTTCTTTGCTATTGTCTGATGTTGATTATCTGGTCGTATGTGACATCGAACAATGCGCCTCAGAATGTTTGCTGAATGGTAGCTCAGTGATGCATATTCCCGATTGTAATTTGTTGGTAGATCTTACGAAATGGCCGGTTATCGTGGTGCCTAAGGTAGATGTGGATGTGCTTTTTTCTGGACAATTATTTGAATTTTCTTTTTCAGGGTTGTCACCCCCGGTGACAATGTCTTGATTTTTTACCAGGCTCTTTTTTTACCGGGGCTTTGCTCCCCGTTTCTCAATAAAGAATTTTCAATTTTTACCGACCGTCAATATGATTGGAATCATCGGTTTAAGCTATAAATCTGCTTCCCTGGATGTGCGGGAGTGTTTCGCTTTCAATAAGGATGATGTGAACAAACTGTCCAAATGCATCCTGTCAGGCAGCGAGGTGGATGGCATACTCATTCTTTCAACGTGTAATCGCACGGAACTTTATTTTACTACTAAGTCAGGCTGCCTTAAGGGAGCTATGAAGCATATTGATCAATGTTTGCATGATTATGTTAGGCATTCAGCTGTTTCTAAAGAATTTTTCTATCATCTTTTTGACTCGGATGCGGTGGTTCATTTATTCAGGCTGATTTCCGGTCTGGAGTCTATGGTAGTTGGAGAATATCAGATTGTTTCCCAGATAAAAGAAGCTACTTCTCATGCACGTGAACAGGGAAATTTGGGGAAAGTGCTCGACCGGCTTTTTACGAAAGCATTGGAAGTGGGCAAACTGGTACGTACCCGCACCGGAATCAGTAAAGGAGCTTTTTCGGTAAGTTACGCCGCAGTGGAAAAGTGCCGGGCTCATTTTTCTGACCTGGATCAACGAAAGATTCTGCTGGTTGGAGCGGGTGAAACCGGTGAGTTGGTAGTGAAAAACCTTTACAAGAGGGGATGTCGTTTTATCTCTATTGCCAACCGTACCATAAAAAAGGCACAGCAACTTGCTGATCGGTATGGGGCCGATATAATTCCCTTTGCTAAACTTCCGGGGGCGGTGTCCAATGCAGAAATTGTTATTTCTTCTGTTTCCGGAGAGCATCTGATCAACAAAGAAACCATATCTCATTCTCCTGAACATAAAATAATGATGATTGATTTGGGAGTACCACGGAATATTGACCCGTCATTAGGGGTTCTGAAAAATCTCAAGTTGCTGAATATTGACGACCTGCGACAGGTTGTGATTCAGAATGAAGAGAAAAAGAAAAGTTATTTCAATATTGCTGAAGAAATTATTGCCACTAAAAGCGACGAGTTTCAGGATTGGCTGATGAGTCTGCGACTGGCTCCTACCATCCGGTATATTGTTTCGTCTGTTCGACAAATGCACAATGACGGATTAAAAAATTTCAGCTCTGCTCATTCACAGGAAGAGGTGGATGCCATGGAAAAATATGGACGGCATTTGTCAGAAAAAGTCATCAATACCCTGGTTAAAAACCTGAAAATCAATACGGAGAATGGACGCAAAGAAGAACTTGTGCAGATGGTAAACCGGTTATTTGATTGAGAAATATGGCCAAAAACAAGATAAATATAGGAACACGAAGCAGTCAGCTGGCAATGTGGCAGGCGGAAGCCGTAAAAAAAGCTTTGCTGGAGACTTTTCAGAATACTCAGGTGGAGATTGTACCCATCAATACCAAAGGAGATGCAGTGCTGGATGTGGCATTGTCGAAAATTGGGGATAAAGGACTTTTTACCAAAGAAATTGAGAATGCACTGCTGGATGGCAGAGTGGACGTGGCTGTTCACAGTCTGAAAGACCTTCCGACATTATTGCCGGAGGGACTTACCCTTGGAGGCGTTCTGCCACGCGGGGAAGTTCGTGATGTTTTGGTTTCACGAGATGGACGTGGGTTAAACGAGTTGACATCAGCCGACAAGATAGGTACTTCCAGCCTGAGACGCCAGGCGCAGTTGCTGCATTTCAATCCGGAATTACAGGTGGTGGATATTCGTGGAAATGTCAACACCCGATTGAGGAAAATGGAAGAGGGGCATTGTGATGCTATGATCATGGCCGGTGCCGGTTTTATCCGTTTGGGACTGGAGGAGCGTATCACGGAATTTTTTCCTGTGGAGGTGATGCTTCCGGCGGTGAGTCAGGGGGCTGTGGCCATGGAGATCCGTGATAATGATCCGGAGATGACAGAAATTATAACTCAGATAACCGATCCCAAATCTTTACTGACAACTTCTGCGGAGCGTGTTTTTCTGAAAACCATCGAAGGAGGTTGTCAGGTTCCGGTAGCATGTTATTCTGAAGTGGATGGAGAAAAAATTACACTGACCGGATTGGTGGCTTCGGTGGACGGCAGTCAGTTGCTGAAAGAATCGGTGACCTGTTCCCTGGAGCATGCGAATGCAAATGCCCGGGAATTGGGCCAAAAGCTCTTGTTGGCCGGAGGCCGGGAAATATTAGGACAAATACGTTAAAGTGATGTGAGATGAGGAAACAACCAGTCATCATATCCACCTGGCCTGTCAGAGCAAATGACCGGTTTGCTGAAGTCCTGAGAGCAAAAGGGATGCTGGTTTTGTCGTGTCCTATGATTGAAATTAACTTCCGGATTTTTTCTGTTCCGGATCGTCTGTCGGAATATGACTGGGTGGTTTTTACCAGTAAAAACGGGGCAACCTCCTTTCTGGAACAACAATCTTTTCATCCCAATAACAAAATAGCAGTTATAGGGGAGGGAACAGCAACGCCTTTGAGAAGTTATGGTATTCAGCCCGATTATGTGGGGACGGGACATTCGGGGGTGGAGTTTGCCAGAGAACTGGTGGGATTGGTAGGTAAGGGTAAGCGTGTCCTGTTGGCTTTGGGAAATCTTGCTCCGGATACTTTGTTTAACGCCCTGTCTTCTCAAAACATTGTAGAGCGCATTGATGTTTATGAAACCAGAAGCCCCGGTTCAATTGATCAGATGGTGATAAATCAGATCAAAGGAGATGATTATGATTTTATTGCCGTGAGCAGTCCTTCTGCCATTAGAAATCTTTATGAACAGTTAGAAGAAACAGCCAAACTCATGAGGATTGTAAGTATTGGAGAAACCACTTCAGATGCTGCCCGGGAAGTAGGTATAGAGCCGGTAGCTACTGCCCTGGAGCAGAGTTATGAAGGTCTGGCGCAATGTGTGCTTGAGATGATTGAATGAAGTGGGGCATGGAGGAATGTAGAGAAATTGAATAGAATCTCCCTTTTAAATGGTATAAATATGATTCTGAACTAAAGGCTGATGTTTGCGATTCGGACTAATAAATTATTAAAAATCTAACAATCTATATTATGAGTTTTCCAGTAACACGTCTCAGAAGATTACGCAAAACACCCGCCATCCGGAATATGGTGCGCGAAACCATCGTTAATAAGGACGATTTAATTATGCCTTACTTCGTTTGTCCCGGTGAAGGTGTGCAAAATCCCATAAAATCCATGCCCGGAAATTATCAGCATTCCATAGATATGTTGGTGAAAGAGGTAAAAGATCTTTACGAAACAACGGGTGTTGATAAAATTCTGCTTTTTGGTATTCCTGAAGAAAAGGATGAGGATGGTACGGTAGCCTGCAGTCAGCATGCAATTGTTCCCCGCGCTATTACAGCATTAAAAGAGGCTGTTCCTGAGGTGATGATTGTTGCGGATGTGTGTAACTGTGAATATACTACTCATGGTCATTGTGGAACGATTGTAGATGGTGACGTGAATAATGATCTTACCCTGAAGACGCTTGCTGCTCAGTCAGTGGCGCTGGCGGTTGCGGGAGCTGATATTATAGCACCCAGTGATATGATGGACGGCCGTGTGGCTGCCATTAGAAATGCTTTGGATGAGAATGGTTTTGAAAATACGCCCATCATGGCTTATTCGGCCAAATATGCTTCGGCTTTTTACGGGCCCTTCAGGGATGCTGCAGAAAGTGCCCCACAGTTTGGAGACCGTTCCACCTATCAGATGGATCCGGCCAATAGTGATGAGGCTTTGCGGGAAGTTCAGGAAGACATCAACGAAGGTGCCGATATGGTGATGGTGAAGCCGGCTCTGAGCTATCTGGATGTGATTAACCGGGTGAAATCAACTTTTAATATGCCGGTGGTTGCCTACAATGTAAGTGGCGAGTTTTCAATGGTAAAGGCGGCCGCGCAAAATGGCTGGATTGATGAGCAGCGGATTATCCGTGAGATTCTTACTTCTATCAAAAGAGCCGGTGCTGACGTGATTATTACCTATCATGCAAAGGAATTTATGTTGAATCAAATTCACTCAAAGTAAGTTGTTGGATGACAAGTGTCTAATTTCTATTCTCTAACTTCTAAATTCTATTAATTATATGACCACAACCAAAAGTATAGCAGCCTTTCAAAAAGCACGTAACCTAATGCCCGGAGGGGTGAACAGTCCTGTGCGTGCCTTCAAAAGTGTAGGAGGCGACCCGTTGTTTATTGACAGAGGAAAAGGATCAAGAATATGGGATATTGATGGTAATGAATACATTGATTTTGTGGCCTCCTGGGGGCCTCTGGTACTTGGTCATGCCCGTGAGGAGATTGTGGAAGCTATTAGGGAAACTGCAGCCAAAGGAACCAGTTTCGGGGCTCCTACTTTACTCGAAAATCAGATGGCAGAGTTGATTGTTTCGATGGTTCCTTCGGTGGAAAAGGTGCGGATGGTTAACTCGGGTACGGAGGCTACCATGAGTGCCCTGCGATTGGCCAGGGGATATACCGGACGTGACAAAGTGATCAAATTTGCAGGATGTTTTCATGGCCATTCCGATAGTTTTTTGATTCAGGCAGGTTCCGGTGCTATGACTTTGGGGTTGCCCGACAGTCCGGGTGTTACCAAAGCTGCAGCCGGCGATACCCTTATAGCCTCATACAATAATCTGGAATCGGTAGAGAAACTCTTTGAGGAGTATCCGGATGAGATTGCTGCAGTGATTGTTGAGCCGGTTCCCGGAAATATGGGAGTTATTCCTCCCCGTACCGGTTTTTTGCAGGGTTTGAAAGAGCTGACAGAAAAGTTCGGAACTTTGCTGATTTTTGATGAGGTCATCACCGGATTCAGGTTGGCACCCGGGGGTGCTCAGGAATATCTGGGGGTGACTCCCGATCTTACCACTATGGGCAAAATTATTGGTGGAGGTCTTCCGGTAGGAGCCTTTGGCGGACGTGCGGATATTATGGACCATCTGGCTCCTGAAGGGCCGGTTTATCAGGCGGGAACATTATCAGGAAACCCTCTGGCTATGGCCGCCGGAAGCACGATGTTGAACATTCTTAATGAAAACCCGGAGATCTATGATGATATCGAAGACCTGGCTGCTTATTTGGAGTCAGGACTGCTCAAAAACCTTGAGGATTCGGGTGTTTCCGGAGTGGTAAACCGGGTCGGCGGTATGTTAACGCTTTTTTTTACAGAAGAACATGAGGTGTTTGATTACGAGTTGGCTTCCTCCTGCGATACTCAACGGTATGCGCAGTATTTTCGCAAATCGCTGGAGAGTGGCATTTACCTGGCTCCGTCTCAGTTTGAGTGCACCTTTGTTTCCCAGGCACATACGATGGAAGAAATCAATCAACTGCTTGAGGCTTCAGCGAAAGCGTTGAATACATTGAAATAACGATCGTGCGTCTCTACGGTCTGAAAAAATATAAAATGCAAAATACACTATTGTTAAATAAACTAAAAGGCATTCCAACCGAACGTCCTCCCGTCTGGTTTATGCGGCAGGCCGGTCGCATTCTTCCCAATTACAGAAAGCTGAAAGAGCAGTATGATTTTCACGAGCTGATGAGTGATCCCCGGCTGGCTTCTGAAGTGACATTGATGCCGGTTTATGATTTGGGAGTGGATGCCGCTATCTTGTTTTCGGATATTCTGGTGGTTCCGGTAGCTTTGGGGATGGATATGTCATTTACAGGCAGGGGGCCGGTTTTTGAACAACCACTGGCTGCTTTAAATGAGCCATATCAGGCACTCAGGCCTGATGCATCCCGACTGGAATATATTTACCGTAATATTGATGCCATTATCACGGATCGCCCTGCCAATACTCCTTTAATTGGGTTTTGCGGAGCCCCGCTTACCACATTGTGTTATATGGTGCAGGGAACAGGAAAGGATCCCAGTTTTCCGGATGTGGTGAAATATCTGTATCGCAACAAGGATGATGCACGGAAGTTGATTGATGCCATCGTGGATATGTCGGTGGTTTACGCACAAAACCAGATTAAGTATGGCGTAGATGTTTTCCAGCTTTTTGATACGCATGCCGGAGTTATACCGGCGGAGTTGTACCATGAACTTTTCTGGCCTGCAATACAGAAAATATCACAGGCTGTTCGCGAAACAGGAACACCGTTTATTTATTTCCCCAAAGGACTGGGAACGGGATTGAAAAACGTAACACCCGATTTGGCCGATTTTGTGAGCATCGATTGGCAAATGCCACTAAGAGATGCGCGTGAACTGGTACATCCGCAGGTGGGACTTCAGGGGAATATTGATCCGCGCCTGTTGTATGCCTCCCGGGACGATATTGCCAAAGAGCTGGAAAAGTACATCCCCTTTTACCGGGAACATCCCAACCTGGTGCTTAATCTGGGGCATGGATTCTTGCCCGACATTCCTTATGAAAATGCCAGGTTTGTGGTTGATTGGGTGAAAAATGCTCAATGGGGTTGATGAGGAAAATAATCTTCCTGTTTATTTGAGCAGTTGCAAGTATGCTTTCATGTAATCGGGTAAATCCACCGGAGTACGACTTGAAACAAGGTTTTTGTCAGTGACCACCGGTTCATCAACCCAATTGACCCCTGCGTTGGTCATGTCGTCTTTTATGGCACCTACAC
Organism: Marinilabilia salmonicolor; assembly: GCF_003003035.1. Classification (GTDB taxonomy): domain Bacteria; phylum Bacteroidota; class Bacteroidia; order Bacteroidales; family Marinilabiliaceae; genus Marinilabilia; species Marinilabilia salmonicolor_A. The sequence goes on from NZ_PVTS01000001.1 coordinate 343,230, forward strand.
TGGTTGCTTTTCTGCCTTTTAGTATGCCTGCGGATATGGGCACCCATCCTGCGTGACATATTATGCCAATAGGCTTTCCGGCATCATCCATTTGCTTCACAAAATCAAGCACTTTGGAATAACGTCGCATCTTATCCGGGGCATAACCTCCCGGGATAATCAGTCCGTCAAATTTTTTGTCATCCAGGTCGGCATACCCAATATCTGCAGTAGCGGGGAGTCCGTTTTTTCCGGTGTATTGCTTGCCCGGTTTTTCTCCGGCCAGCACTACTTTAGCACCTGCCTCGCGTAAACGTATGACGGGGTACCATAATTCCAGGTCTTCAAAAATGTCGTGAATGACTGCAACGATTGTTTTGTCTTTAAGTTCCATTGTCTTGTTTTTTCTGACTAACCAATGAGGTAGGGACATTGTTTAATGCGTAACTGGTTCCTTTTTTCTCTTTTAAAAAATGATTCTGTTTTCAGCCTGCTTTACTCATGAATTTTCGTTATGAGATGGTCAAACAGCAAGAAATATTGACAACCGCAGATGAAATTGATGAAGGCAATAGTGAACTATTTTCAAATCAATTTTATGGAGGACGTTCATATTTCGCAGTTGGTTGATCATCGTAATAAATTATTTATGAATTATTCAGGTTATTGAGGACGGTTGGATTTTTCAGATATTTGGACATCGGAATAGATTATTTGTGAATAATGCAGGTTAGATACAAGAACTGGCAGAGAAGCTATGTTCCGGCACTTCCTGTTTTTCTAATCCGTTCCAGAATCTTATGTCCATTTAGCGCTAGTGGACTGATTTCTTCATTTTCATCATTTTGACTGCTGATGTCTTTTAGTAATCCCTGTAATGGTAGCAATTGTTCTCCCGGAATATTCCTTAGAAAAAAATTTCGATGAACGCTCATCCGAATGTTATCCTCTCCAAGAGGTGTTAGGAATTCTGCCAGCCTAATCAGGTTGGAGGAGCTGATGTTTCCTTCAGGCAGTGGTAACTCCACCGAAAAGAGGCCCGACTGTTTTTGATCTCTTACATACCGGTAAACCCAATGGCGTGAGAGCAACGGGAAGTTGATGTTACCCGGTTTTAGCGGTGTGCTGGGAGAAGGACTCAGTTCCTTTGAATCCAGAAGGTAGTTCTTTTCCTGCTTTATGTCGGGATAGTAGAAAGAGAAAAGTTTAAAGGCTTTCTCTCGTCCCAGATGATTAATAACTGATCGCAGGTTTAGGGCGTTTTTGGGGATGATTTCCTTGTTTTCAGCAAGTATGCGTTTGATTGTTTTTATGACGTATAGGATTTCAGTTTCTTCAAGAAATCCGGACAGGAGATATCCCGGCGTTGGAGCGGGGTAGGGGGATCCTCCGATGAATACCCTGAAACCTCTTTTCCCTTCACGGGTAGTGGCAATAAACCCAATGTCGTTGTAGCGAGCCAGCGAGTTGTCACGGTAATCTCCGGCAAAACCGATGCGGAGACCGGGGGGGAAGAGGGTGGGACTCGAAGGGTGGTTTAAAATTCTATTAAGCGCCAATACATGTGGTGTGGTGTCAAATTTCTCCTGGAATGAAGTCCCTGCATCCTCCGGATTGGTTATATTTAGGATGTTGTGCGTGTTGCCCGAGATGTCGATTCCCTGAAAGAGCAGGTGCTCTAGTGTGGCGGGGATGTGTTCGGTTGCAATAAAGGGAATATCAATTTCCTGCCGTGAGGTAAGGACAAGCAATCCCTGCCCATAATTTGAAGCTGTTTTGGCTATCGCAGTCAATTGATGCGGTGAAAAACTTCCGCCGGTTGATTTTAGACGAATCTTTAAAGGTGTGCTTCCGCTTTGTTGGACTACTCCCAAAGTAGTTATGGTAGTGATGGGGGGATTGGGTCCACTGTTTTTGTCAATTAAGTCTCTGATTTGTTTTTTTAGTTGTGCGATCTCTTCTCTGAGGAATCGTTCTTTTTGAGGTGTCAGTCCTGATGCGGAGTAGCTGTTGTTTACAATGATTTGGTTGCTCATAGTTCTTGATTTTTAGCATGAAGGAATTGGTGGAATAAAAAAAAAGGCCTCCTGATTTTCAGAAGGCCTTTTTCTATGAAAAAATGTCATTGCTATATGCACATAAGCCTTCCCTTGTGTATGCTGATTGGCATACACATGCACATAGAAAAACTTTTATTGAGTGCTTGGATGGCTGTCATAATTCCTATTAAAATAGTGTGTTACAAAGATATGAAAGAATTTTGTAAGATGCCAGTTTTGGGTTTGTTTTTATTTTTGTTCTTTTTTATCATACTATTAATGAGGTGGTGGTGCACTGCATTGGTATTGGTTTTTTAACCACCTTAAAGCACACTGAAATAGTAGGAAAATAATTGGTGTTTTGATGCTGCGGAAGTGAACTTTATATTTAGGGATTATCTCCGAAAGAAAGGAAATTGTGCAGGCAATGGGGATTCTGTTCCTGCAAATTTGGACATTCCCCAATCCATCAGATCCCCGTTGAAGAAATTATCGAAAAATGAGGGCACTGATGGGAATAAATATTTGTTTCTTTTTGCAAGTGTCATAGCTAAACCCTCCATTTTTAGTTCGACTTAAGGATGTATTCCACTAAATTTTTTCAAAATGTATGCTATGAGGTGAATTTTTGATCACCGGGGTTATTGTGTTGTGAGTAAGTGTGTTAGACCTGTGTTTGTCCTGTCGGAATGTAAGCTTTATTGGTTGGTCAACTGGCATTTTGACAGGGTTTGTGTAATTTAGTGCAGAACATTCGAAAAGTTGAGCAGATTGGAAAACTCCCGGCATTGACCGGTATCAAAAATCTTATTTAGCGGAAAATTGCATACATTTAGTTTGTGGTTTTTGAACTTTTTTGTTTGTCACTGTGCTTAGGTGGTAGGTTATAGTTTTTATGGTGAATTTAAAAAATCGATATACAGTCAGTTTATTTCTTCTGGTAATGGCATTGTGCCTTTCCCTGAGCGGATATGCCCAGGAAAATGCGGAAATTCGAAAGATAAAGATTAAGGGAAATGAAGCCTTTGATGATGGCGAACTGCTGGAGAAGATCAGCTTTAACGAGGCCTCCTGGATAGGGAAACTCATCTTCAAGCAAGAACCTTCTTTTTATAGTTCCGAGGCATGGGAGATGAACAAGGCTCAGTTGAAAGCTTTTTATCAAAGTGAGGGCTATCTGCATGTACAGATTGAGGAACCCGAATTAGAGATGCATCCGCGGAAATACAAGGTGGATATATTGATCCGAATCAGGGAGGGGAAGCCGGTTAGAGTCGGAGAAGTTAGTTTTTCAACGGTGAAGGGCGGAGTGCAGGATTCTTTGTTGGTGAATGAAAAATGGCAGAAAGAGAAGAGCCAATTGGCAACAAGGGAGGGGGCGCGTTTTCGTGACGAAGATGTTAATAGTGATCAGGATGCGGTATCTTCTTGGTTTTCTTCACTGGGATATGCCTATGTGGATGTTCAGCATGATATTTCTCTTTTTCAGGATACGTTGACTGCTGATGTGGACTGGGATGTTGACAAGGGGCCTTTTTGCCGTTTTGGAGAGCTTACCATTGAAGGATTGGAGAGGACCCCGGAAAGGGCCATTCGAAAACAGATGACCATTGCACCGGGCGATGTCTATAGTTCCCGGCAGTTATCGCAGTCTCAGAAGCAGATTTACGAGCTTGGCCTTTTCCGAATTGCATCGTTGCAGGCGGGACTTACCAACCGTCAGAGGGATTCTATCCCCTTAAAATTAACCATCGAGGAGGCTCCCCGCTGGGCCGCTCGCTTTGGTGTGGGATATGGGCGCGAAGATAAGTTCAGAACTTTCGTGGATGTGGGGTTGTTGAATTTCCCAGGGCCGGTAATGCGTACAAACTTTTACGCCAAGCATTCATCGCTCGAACCTTATCGTTTCGAGGCTAAGGTTACCAAACCTGCCATCCTGGGGCCTCGCTCTTCGCTTGAATTTAAACCGATGATCAGGAGAAGGAATGAGCGTGGATTTGATTCTTTCATCTGGGGTGGGGATTTGTCTCTACACCAAAATTTCAGTGACTACCTTACAGGTTCGATATCCCTCTATTTTGAGCGCGTGGACATTGATATCACCTCCGAATTTGAACGTTCTCTCCGCGACCTGCATCAGTCCACCTACTCTAAGAACGGAGTTTCATTGGGATTGCTATATTATACTGCCAATCCTCGTTTTGATCCCACAGACGGTTGGTCATTGGGAATCAATACCCGGGCAAACAGTTCGTTTTTTGATTCGGCTTATCCGTTTTTTAAATACCTTTTCGAAGTGAAGCGGTATCAACCTGTCCGCAGTGGGTTTGTGCTGGCCATGCGTTTAAAGGCGGGTAGTATCCGCCCCTGGGGAAGTGGCGTTGTCACTCCTTTTGAAGAGCGGTTCTTTGCCGGTGGAAGCCAGTCGGTTCGCGGTTGGCCACGTCAGATGCTGGGCCCTCTGGATGAGGAGGATGTTCCCATTGGAGGAAATTCGGTGCTGGAAGGGAGTATTGAACCACGTATCAAGATATTCGGCCCTCTCAGTATGGTTGTGTTTATGGATTTTGGGAATGTCTGGCGTGACGAGAATACCTTTAAACCTGATGAGGTTCGTTTTGCAGCCGGCTCAGGCATCCGGGTCTCCACTCCCATTGGGCCGGTAGGGATTGATTTTGCCCGCCCGGTTTTTGATGACGACAATAAATGGCAGTTTCATTTGAATATCGGACATGCTTTTTAATATGCAGAAACTGATTAAATATATAGTTTTCTTTTTTGCAGGCCTGATTGTGTTGGTGCTGCTGTTGCTGCTGTTTACACAAACTTCTGTTTTTCGCGGAATTGTGCGTAGCCAGGTGGTAAAAATTGCCAACGAACAATTGGATGGGGAGGTGAAGCTGGAGAAAGTGGAAGGGAGCTTCTTTTCAAGCCTTTCTCTTCAAGGATTATGGGTTGGAGAAACCGAAGGAGATACGCTCCTTGCCTTTGATCGGCTCTCTTTGCGTTATTCCTTATGGCCCTTGCTTACCGGAAAGGTATTTGTTGCATCCATAGATATAGAGAACCCGGTTGTAAACGTGGTTCAATATCCTGACTCTTCATGGAATTTTCAAAATATCTTCCCGGAGTCTGAGGAAAAGCAGGACACTTCTTCTGCTTCGCCCGAAATGAGTTTTGAGTTGGGCGTTTTCAATCTGAGTAACGGGCGTATCAATGTGTCGATGTCCGATACTATGGTGCCGGGGTATCTTTCCAATCTTAACATAGAGGTGGGAGGTCGTTACAGCCCCGGTGAAATGAAGGTGGACCTGAGGCATTTAGGGTTCCAGACTCCTGAAGGTGTCACTGATGTAAAACATTTTCAGGCCGGGGTGGGTTTGAGAGATTCTGTGTGGAGTGTGCAGAATCTGGCTTTGGTAACTTCACTTAATCGTGTGGATTTCAAAGGTAGTTATGCCGGACTGGATTCCTTGTCGGGTGACCTGGATACCGAACCTGTTCATTTGGAGGAATTTGCCTGGGTGATGCCTGATTTTAGGCTTGGCGTGACTCCTCGGGTGGATTTCAAAAGCACGGTGGCGAATAGTCATCTGAATTTGGAGTTGGAGGTAGCCTGGCAGGATCAGAAAATCGGTGTTCAAGGATCGGTTCAGAATTTTCCCGATGCGCTCAGAGATTCATTGAGGCATCAGGCGGAGTTGGATCTGCAGGTTGACATTCAAAATATGAATCCTGAACAATGGCTGGTGCTTTCAGATTTGCCACTTATCCTTAATGGAGTGTTGAATATTTCGGGCAACGGACTGGCCGGAAGCACTCAGCCGTTGAGGTTGACAGGTGATTTGTCAGGCACCCGATGGCAAGAGTATCAGTTGGAAGAATTTGAAATTGACGGGAGTTTTCTGGATGGGCAGACTGAAGTTAAAGCTGGTTTTTTATTGGGTTTGGGCAGTTTTGATCTGGAAGCTTCTGCCAATTTGAATCAGGATAAAGGACCGGTGGCTGTTAAGCTTGATGTGACCAGCTTTCCTGCCGACAGGTTTTTGCCGGAGTGGGGCGATAGTACGTTGCTGAATCTAAAATTGAAGGCGGAAGGAACCGGAACCGATTTTGCTTCGCTGGATGCAGGCTTTTCTTTTCTCATGCATCAGTCCCTGGCAGCGGGGGTGTCCGTTGATTCTTTGCTGATGTCGGGGCGGATTCAACAGGGGAGTGTGCTTCTGGATACTATGCGCTTCCAGAATTCCTCTATGAGTCTGAATGCCCGTGGAAGTTATGATAAACAAGGGGAACTCTCATCAGATTTTGATGTGACATTGCGTGATTTGACTGCCTTCAGTCGTTATGTTGACCAGCCTGTTTCCTGGAAAATGCTGGAAATATCGGGTACAGCAAATGGACGGGCAGATTCACTCATGACAGATGTTCTGATGCATTCCGATTCTTTGGTCTATGATACCGTAGCTACAGTAGGTGCTCTCAGGCTGAAGGCTGATGGATTTTTATCCTCCAAAGGTTTTTCTGGAATTGGAGATCTCCGGGTTAAGGAGATTCGGGCTTCCGGGCAGGAGGCTGATTCGCTTGATCTGAAAGCAACCCTTGGGATCGACGACTGGGACGCACAACTCAATCTTTGGTTGCCGGATTCACTATCTCTGAATACTCGTATTTTGGGGAATATGTCTATGCCCTTCAGGTTTCAAATACCGAAACTCGATATCTTTACCCCTTATGAGCAGTTTTCCCTTGCGGGGAAAGGGCCGACAGTGCTGATAGATTCTGTCCGGATGTCACTGGATTCACTCAGGATGATTGCCCGTCAGAATTCAGCATTCAAACTGACTGCCAATGGAAAATATATTCCCGGAGATTCCGTAAGCAGCGCTGTTTCCATTGATCAATTTGATCTTTCTCTGATTGAGAAGTTCCTTGAACAGGACTTGCCTCTTTCCGGGATGGCATCGTTAAAAATTTTGGCAGACGGATCCTTGAGCAATCCTGTGTTGGATTTTAAAATGCGAATGGATAGTCTGGAAGCCTATAATGCCCGGATAAAGGAACTGGATGTGGGTGTGTCGCACAAATCCGATACGTTAAGGGCCTCTCTTTTAATAAGGAGTAATCAGGACGATTCCATTATGGCCAATGGTTTTTCGGTGGTAAATGTCAATCTTACCGATAGTCAGATGGTATCGACATTGAAAACCATAAATGGGGAGATTGTTGCCAATAAAGTCAGGCCATCAGCTTTTTTTGTCTTTGATAATCAGGATGAGCAGCTTCTTAAGGCACTGCTCGATATGGATGTAAAAGTTTCCGGCGAGGTGGTAAGTCCGGTGATGCGCGGCTTTATTCGGTTGACCAACGGAAGGTTGTCCTGGCCTGCTTATGGAATCAGTTATTCTGATCTAAAGCTGGTTGCCAATCTGGATAGTAACAGTGTTGTGATTGACTCTCTTTTTGCCCGTAGTGAGAAAGGAAGTATGTTGGTGAAAGGTGATTTGGCTTTTGATTCAACATTTGTATCGGGCAACCTGGCCGATGCAGATGTGTCGGTAAAAGCGGATGAGTTTTTTCTTTCCCGCCATCGCAATCATGAAATTCAGATAAATTCCGATTTATGGGTGCGAATGAAAGATGAAATCCCGGAATTTGGAGGAGATCTTACCGTTCTGCGTTCCAGCTTTTATCTTCCTGCAATTCTGGATATGGGTGGATCGTCAGATATAAATGAGCCTATGTTGGTTCGGGCTTTGGAACAGCAGAATGAAGACACTCTTTTGGTCCGGCAGGGCGATACTTTGCGAATATCCCGCAGAGATTCTCTTCCTTCCAGCGATATGGTGAAAAGTCTTACGGGCAGACTAAACGTCAAAATTCCGAGAAATACCTGGATCAAATCGGAGGATATGAATCTTGAGCTGTACGGCGATTTTGATCTGTTAAAAAACAATGCCTATTTCGAGATATTTGGTTCGCTGGGAATTTCCAGAGGCTATTACACCCTTTATGGGCGAAAATTGATTATTCAGGAGGGAGAGCTGAACTTCCAGGGAGGTGAGGAGATCAATCCAAGAGTCAATCTGGAGGCTTCATACCAGTTCAGAGGAAAAGACAAACAGAAAAATGAACTGATAATGAAGGCTGCTGGCACGGCCTTTGAACCAAACCTTTCTTTTACCCTCAACGGAAGTAGTATTACCGAACGTGATGCGATGGCTTATCTTATTTTTAATCAGTCGTTTGATGAACTTAGTTTTGGTAATCAACAAGGGGTTTCGGGCAATGTGCCATCTGCCATGTTGTCAGGCTTGGTGTCCTCCCAGCTGACAAAAACGATCGGAAATACTTTCAATCTTGACATGGTGGAGGTGCAGGCCGGAGATAACTGGGAAAGTGCTACTTTTATGGTTGGTAAGTACATTACTAACAATTTGTTTGTGACTTATCAGCGTGGTTTTGGAGAGAATGAAGACGAATCCTTAACACCGCAAACCATAACTCTTGAATATGAAGTGACCCGAAACCTGTTTCTGCGCCTTACCCAGGGAGATGTTAAAGATTCAGGGGTGGACGTAATTTTAAAGTTTGAAAAGAAAAAGTGATATGGAAACGCCAGTGCACAAACAGCTCATGAAGGTTTATCGGCTTTTGGAGGTAAAGCGGGTAAAGGAATCGCTTGATGTGTTGGGCGATTTGGTAAAAGAAACGCACAACAGTGACCTCATTGACGGGCTTTACAATCTGGAGATGACTTACAAAAGTTTGTTGCGATATACTGTTGAGGGGTTTTCAGATCCCGAACGCCAAAAGGTTTACAACCAGTTGTTGGTGGATATCTACAGCATTGCCGACCAGATAGTGGACGAACTACGAAGCAAAACCGGTCAGGGATGGCTTTTTGATGCACGTCGGTATTTGAAAAGCAAATCAGACGAGGAGTTGACAGGTATTATGGATGATTACTTGAAAGCTGCTGACCAATATTTAGTGGCTTACACGGTAGATTCTGAAATTCCTTTGTCCTATGAGCTGGAAAAATCGCAGGACAGATTGTTTGAAATGATTGCTTCTTTGCCTGGTTTTGCCCAATCAAGACAAGAACAGGTACGAGAAGTGTTTTTCGGAGAAGATTTTTTCTGGCCCTGGCAGAGTGTCATGGTTAGTGCTCTTACACTTAATCTGCTTACCACTTTTCGCCGGGAGAATCTTGATCTGTTGTTTCAGTTGTGTGAGCATCCCCACAAGCAGGTTAAGCTGAGGGCCTTTACCGGATTGCTGTTTGTGCTGTATGAATACGATACGCGACTCTCCATTACGCCCGGGATGAAAGAGAAAATCTCCCGTTTGAATGAGCTGTTTTCGGTGGAGACCATTCAATCAATTTTGATTCAGATTATTCGTACCCGCGAAACCGAAAAGCTCACAAAAAAGATGCATGAGGAGATTCTTCCCGAGGTAGCCCGTATTCAGCCTAATCTCAGGAGAAAGCTTGATCTTGATAATTTATTAAACGATGCACTGTCTGAAGATAAAAATCCCGACTGGGAGGATGTTTTTTCGGACTCACCTGAACTGATGAACAAACTGGAAGAGTTGAGTCATATGCAAATGGAGGGTGCGGATTTGTTTATGTCCACCTTTAAGATGCTGAAGCATTTTCCATTCTTCAACGATTTGCATCATTGGTTTTTGCCTTTTTTCTATCCCAACCCGATTGTGAAAGATGCATTGAGGAATGAAACCGGACCGCTGAACAATGAGCAGATGCTTCAGTCAATGGCCGATTCGGGAGTTATGTGCAACTCGGATAAATACAGTCTCGTGATGAGTATTCCGCAAATGCCCGGAATGCAAAAAGAGATGATGGGAAAAATGTTCGGGAGTGAACTGGAGGCTATGCGGGAGGTTCAGCAGAGTGATGAGCTGGTAGATCCGGGGAAAAAAGAGTTGTTTATTTCCAATCAGTACATCCAGGATCTTTATCGCTTTTTTAAGCTTCATCCGCAAAAGGCATCCTTTGATGATCCGTTTAGCTGGGAAATGGCATTTCATAAAAAATGGTTTTTGCCACTGTTGACACCAGGCGAGAATACTTCTTTGAAACTGGGAGAGTATTTGTTTGGAAAAAATTATTTCCGCGAAGCCACAGGAGTGTATGAGCAGGAGGCTAAAAAAGAGATGCCGGAGCGGCAGATTCTTCAAAAACTGGCCTATTGTTATCAACAGAACGATGATTACGAAAAGGCTTTGCACTACTATCAGCAAGCCGATCTTTATGGCGATTCACAGGTATGGAATCTTAAAAAAATTGCCCTTTGCTATCGTTATCTGAAAAATCCGGAGAAAGCTCTGGAGTACTATAAAGCTGCGGAACAACTCAAACCTGACGATTTGCATACTCAGGTAAGTGTTGGTCATTGCCTGCTTGAGTTGAAACGCTTTGATGAGGCTTTGCAATACTACTTTAAAGTGGAATATCTGGCCCCGGACAACCATAAGGTGTGGCGCCCCATTGCCTGGTGTTCGCTTGTTGAGGGGAAGTTGGATCAGGCCCTTAAATACGGCGAAAAGCCAATCGAAGAAGACCCTACACAGCATGATTTCATGAATATGGGACATATCTACTGGTGTCGTGGCGATCGCAAAACGGCTCTTGAGTGGTATCTGAAATCCGTAAAACATCAGGAATGGTCGTTGAAAGACTTTGTGCAGGCTTTTGTGGAAGATCGGCATATATTAATGAAGCATGGCGTGAATCCTGATGATATTCCTATCATGCTTGATCAATTGCGCTATTATCTGGTAAATTAATCTTTATTAGTTGATTCCAATTGTTGTATTATGCCTAAAAGGAAAAAGCCTGAGATAGAACTTTACAGTTATGGGATTTACAGTTCCTGGGACCGAAAATCCCGTGACTTGCCGAAATTAAAAAAGATTACAACCGAAATTCCTGTGATTCCAGATGTGGAATTTGGGTATATCTTGAAAATAAAAGGTGGTAAAGGAGAAGTGTTGGAATTTGTGATTGATCATCCTCCATTTCCGGATAAGGATGGACAAACGGCTCCTCCTTTTACAGGTGAGGTGGTGATTAATTCAAACGACTGGGAATTCTTCTTGGGAGATACTGTATGGGAGCCTTACGAAGATAAAGCCGGAAGGTGGGAACTCATTACGCAACTTCGGGGGAAAGAAATTGCACGTAAAGAATTCAGGTTATTTTTGCCCTGATTCTTTACGAAAAGGTAATATTAAATAGGAATGCGCCGAAAACTATCAGCACAATTACAATCGCCACTTCAATGATTGAATAAATCAAAATCTTTCTCTTCAACTTCGCTATCGTATCGTTTTCTGTCTCTCTCATCTTCTTTTTTTTCAGGAAATTCATGAGTACAAAGGAAAAATAAATTGCAGATATTTTGAAGCATCGGAACTATCATTGTGTTTTTTTAACATATTTTAATTTAGGTGTCAGTGGTCTAGAAATTAGCTTTTTTGCTGTTTTAAATGATAAGATTTAATCGGAAAATGTCGTTTTTGTATTGGCTGATTTGTGAAAAAATCACTAATGATCACAGGGGGTCTTGTTTTGAAGAGAGATTGCTTATTTCGTGGTCATGAATTGTTGCACCCGGGGGTTAAGTCTGGAGGACAGGCGGTGATTTCCGGCAGGGGCGATAAGCAACCTTTACAATCCTTCAATATTCTTCGGGGACCCGTCATCGCGAATCCCGATTATTCCGGAAAGCAATCTCAATATTAGCCAGACATTATTGTTTGAAACAAAAAAAACGGACTGTAATTCGATACAGTCCGGTACAAAATATTTTATTTAATCCGGAGGCTACACATTAAATCTGAAGTGCATAATATCTCCGTCCTGAACTTCGTATTCTTTTCCTTCGATGTGCATTTTTCCGGCCTCCTTGCAAGCCTGTTCTGATCCAAGCGCTACATATTCATCGTATTTGATAACCTCGGCACGGATAAATCCCTTTTCAAAATCGGTATGAATGACGCCGGCGGCCTGGGGTGCAAGTGCACCGGCCGGGAAAGTCCATGCCCTGACCTCTTTTTCTCCAGCTGTGAAATAAGTCTTTAGGTTTAGAAGCTGGTATGCCGAGCGAATCAGCTTTGACACACCGGACTCTCTAAGTCCCAGATCGTCCAGGAACATCTGGCGTTCTTCGAAAGTCTCCAGTTCTGCAATTTCCGCTTCAGTCTGGGCAGCAATAACCAGCACCTGAGCCTCCTCATCTTTAACGTTTTCTTTTACTGCTTCCACATGCTTGTTGCCTGTTACCACAGAGGCTTCATCTACATTGCAAACATACATGATTGGTTTGTTGGTCAGCAGAAAAAGGTCTTTGGCTACCTTTTGTTCCTGGTCAGATAGTTCTACCGTTCTTGCCGATTTCCCACTTTCAAGCGCAGCTTTGTACTTCAAAAGAACATCCAGTAGTCTTTTGGCTTCAGGATCTTTGGATGTTTTGGCAATCTTCTCCGTTTTGGTGATTCGGCCATCTATGGTCTCCAAATCTTTGAGCTGGAGTTCCATGTCGATAACATCTTTATCACGCACCGGGTCAATAGACCCATCCACATGTGTAACGTTGTCGTCTTCGAAACATCTGAGCACATGAATGATGGCATCTGTTTCACGAATGTTGGCAAGAAACTTATTGCCCAGTCCTTCTCCTTTGCTCGCTCCTTTTACCAGTCCGGCAATGTCCACAATTTCCACGGTTGTAGGAACTACTTTTTGAGGTTTAACCAGTTTCTCCAGTTGCACCAGACGTTCATCAGGAACTGTAATTACGCCCACATTGGGTTCGATGGTACAAAACGGGAAATTGGCCGATTGAGCCTTGGCGTTGGACAGACAATTAAAAAGGGTGGATTTCCCCACATTGGGTAAGCCTACGATGCCACATTGTAATGCCATTATATTCTGTATTTTATTGTTTTCTAAAGGTTTTTCGAAAATCAGGGTGCAAAGGTAGCTGATTTTTTTGGGATAGGAATAAAGCGGGTCAACAAACTCTTAAATTGTCTTTTCTTATTATCTTCGCATCGAAACGGGTACGGAACATTGATTCCTTCCTCGGCTTTGCCGCTTTGATTGCAAAGAAACGTGTCACAACTTTTCCTCGTATTTTTGAGGAAGTGCATGTGTAAACGGTTTGCGAGTTTCATCCGACTTTAATAAACTAATTTTAATGCAGCCCGACGATAAGGAAATACTGTATCTGGCGCAAAAAGTCAATAAGAAAAATGAGGCTTTGGCGTTGCTCATGAAGAAGTATAAGGAGCGACTTTACTGGCATATTCGGAAAATGATAATTGTTCACGAAGATGCAGATGATTTGCTTCAGAATACCTTTATGAAGGCTTGGAAACATATCGGAAATTTCCGGGGTGATGCATCCTTATATACCTGGCTTTACAGAATTGCCACCAACGAAACACTCAATTACATTAATAAGAAGAAAGAAGGACTGCTTCATGAGGATGCGGATATAGAAACCATGTTGGGTAACAAAGTGGAATCAGATCCGCTTTTTACCGGTGATGAAATTCAAAAACGCCTCCAGAAATGTTTGCTGGCTCTCCCCGAGAAGCAACGGTTGGTGTTTAATATGAAGTATTTTGATGATATGACCTATGAGCAGATGTCAGATATTCTGGGGACGTCTGTGGGTGCCCTGAAAGCTTCCTATTTTCATGCGGTCAGAAAAATAGAAGCATTTATAAAGAATGAAGTGTTTTGACTGTTTAAACCTTTATGATTTTGAATGTTCTAAATAAATGGTTTGAACCGGGTTAATGTTAAAGCTATGAGTGAAGAATTATTTGGAAATAAAAAATGTCCGTTTGAAGTTCCTGAGAATTATTTCGGGGATTTTGAATCTCGCATGCTGAAAAAGATGGAGGCCGCATCGGCGACGGAAACCGCCGGGGATAAAGTGGGTTCGGTAATTTCAGTGGTTAAGCCCTGGTTGGCTATGGCGGCTTCGTTCGTAATCATTGCGCTCATGTATTATCAGGTGCCTAAGCTGTTTTCGGACGATGCAGATATTTCTCAATCAGTTTCCGGGGAAGAAGAATTTATTAATTCCCTTGCTTTGATTGTTGACGAAAAAGATATCAGTGAATTTATTCTGACCGGGGATGCCAATGTTGTTTTGGCACCCGACTCTGTGTTTTTTGGCACTTTTTCGGAAGAAGAGTTGGCGGCCATTACCTATTTTGAATAATCATTTCTTCGAATAAAAATTTCTTACAATAAAATCTGAGTCATGAAGCATTTTAATTATTTGATTGTAATACTTTTTGTTATGGGACAGGCTTTTGTTGTTCCTGCCAATGCTCAGGAGGATAATAAAGAATCCAGAATTGAGCGGCTGAAATCACAGAAGGTTGCTTTTCTGACTGAGCGCATAGGGTTGAGTGCTGAAGATGCTCAGAAATTCTGGCCCGTTTACAATGAGATGAGTGAGAAGATGGATCAGCTATGGAGCGAGAAGATGAGTAATATTAATAAGCTTTATCGTTCCGATAGTGAGCTGAGTGCATCGGAGAAAGAGACCGCTGTGGATAATTACATCAATTACGAAGTGGAAAAAGCCCGTGTAGAAAAGCAATACCACGAAAAGTTTAAAAAGATCCTTACCATCGATCAGGTTATAAAACTTTATGGAGCAGAGCATGAGTTTAAGAAAAAGATGCTTCACCTGATACGAAAGGGTAAGGAGTCTTCTTGTGAGGGCTGCGATGAATTGTCTCCTGAAAATATAGCTAAGACCTGAATCTCTCTGTTGGTTTATCCCTTAGGAAGTTTACGGTCTTTTCGATTTCCATATACATGATTTTATCTTCATGCACAAAGGGGACCTGTGCCCTGAATTCTTTCATTAGATTTTCCAGAAAAGCAGATGTTTTAGAAGGTCTTCTGAATTCAAGTGCTTGAGCGGCGTTAAATAGCTCAATGCCCAGCACTCTTTCGACGTTTCGTACAATCTTTAAGGTTTTTGTGGCAGCATTGCCGCCCATGCTCACATGGTCTTCCTGTTCGTTGGAGGAGGGAATGCTGTCCACCGATGCCGGTGTGGCCATTTGTTTGTTCAGGCTTACGATGGAGGCAGCGGCATACTGAGGAATCATAAAGCCGGAGTTAAGTCCGGGGTTGGCAACCAAAAATACAGGTAATCCCCGCTCACCGGATATGAGTCGGTAAACGCGGCGTTCCGAAATACTTGCCAGTTCGCTTATTGCTATTCCAAGGAAATCTAATGCCAGGGCCAGGGGCTCGCCATGGAAATTTCCTCCTGACAGAATTTGTTCTTCATCGGGAAAAACGATGGGGTTGTCGGTTACCGAATTAATTTCTGTTTCAACCACCCGTGCCACATATCCGATGGCATCTTTTACGGCACCATGAACTTGCGGAATGCATCGGAATGAATAGGGATCCTGTACTTCTTTGTTTTGTTGGTTAATGAGCTCACTGCCTTCGAGGAGTTCGCGAATGTGTCGGGCTGTTTCGATCTGCCCGGGGTGTGGTCGTACCGTGTGTAGCATCTCCATAAATGGATCAATTCGACCATTAAAAGCATCCAGGCTAAGAGCCGCAATCATGTCAGCCTGCTGTTCTACCCTGAAAGCTCTCAGTAGGGTATAAACGGCATGAGCACTCATGAACTGGGTTCCATTCAACAACGCCAATCCCTCTTTGGCTTCCAGTCTTACCGGTTGCCAATTGTGTCTTTGCAGCATCTCGGAAGCTTCCATTTTTTCTTCGCCAATCCAGACTTCTCCATGTCCCAGCAGGGGAAGAAAAAGATGAGCCAATGGAGCCAGGTCACCCGATGCCCCCAGTGATCCCTGCTCCAAAACCACCGGAACGATTCCTTTATTGAAAAAATCAATCAATCGCCGGACTGTTTGCATCTGGACTCCTGATTTTCCCAGGCTCAGGGCGTGTATTTTCAGTAAGAGCATAAGACGTACGACATCCCGGGGGACTTCGGGGCCTGCTCCGCAGGCGTGACTAAGCAGCAGGTTTTCCTGAAGTTTGCTCAGGTCGCTCTTGGATATTGAGCGATTGTGCAATGCTCCAAAACCGGTATTGATACCGTAAACCGGGCCATCTTCTGTTTGAAGTTTGTGATCGAGCCAGTTTTTGCAGTGAGTTATCAGACCGGCGGATTCGTCTGATAGTTCCAGCTTTTTATTTTTATCGAGAATCTGGTAAATGACTTCAAATGTCAGTGGTTGGGGAGATATTAAATGTGTGTTTTCCATGATGTGTCTTGAAAGAATTAAACTTTGAGGAGTTTCTGGTTATTCTTTCAGTTCACGGAAAACGAATGTCGCCACCGCGACGGGTGTTGGAGAAGAGGTTGTTTTTTAGTTGTCTGCCCATCTTAAAAAGAAGTTTCTATTCCCGAAATTACAATCTTTGGGCAAGAGCTGTTATGATATCTGTCAGTAGAAGATTTAAGATGGGGGGATAAAACAAAAAAGCCACCCAAAAAATGAGTGGCTTTTTTGCTTGGTGACCCAGCAGGGATTCGAACCCTGGACCCCATCCTTAAAAGGGACGTGCTCTACCAGCTGAGCTACTGAGTCATCCGTTTCTCTCAAACGCGGTGCAAAAATAGGGGGTTCATTTGGAACTCGCAAGCCTTTTAGTGAAAAAATGACGTTAAAAAATGTTTTCGTCCCTTTAAGGTGCGGGGGTAGAGAGAATTAATGGTGTTGTTTTTTTTGAGTCTGCAGTTAATGTTTGTAACTTTAACTTTGGTTGGATTACCTCGGAGTTTGAGTACGCCCGGAGCATTGTCCCGGGTTGTTGCTCTCAGACTTTCAGGCGGTTTACACCTTGTCCGCTTTTAGCAGGTTTGCTGAAAAATAATTAAAGAGTTAATAATAAAACAATTATAGGTGATAATTATATTTAAAATGTAAGGTTTTCAAGTAAATTCTTAAAAAAAAAAGTTGGCCCCTGTGGTGTTTGATAGTCAAAGCATTACTGTTAAAAAGATTTTTTTTTAGGTTAAACGACTTTTCCTGTTTAAAACGCGCGGTGGCCTGTCCGTTTTCCGGGCCAGCGGATAGCGGGATGCCAAAATGGGCGACTTCGCAAGCCTAGCACATGGTACTTTCTGGCAAGAAACAGGATTAAGAACAAAATTTTGCTTAGTTTATAGACAGGCTAAATAGTTAAGAGATGCACAAAAAAGATAGAGAGCCGGCAGTGGCCGGGATGTTTTACGAAGCGGATGCAGCTGCTTTGCGGGGGCATCTGAGGGACCTGTTTGCTCTTGCCAAACCACCGGTTGGAACGGAGGAGGTTGCTGCTGTTGTTGTGCCTCACGCCGGTTATGTTTATTCGGGGAAGATTGCAGCATCGGGTTTTAATCAGATACCCCGGGATGCAAAAATTGAAAGGGTATTTCTTATTGGTTCCAGTCATAGAGCTGCATTTAACGGTGCCGCAATATATACGCAAGGCGATTTTCTGACTCCTCTGGGGCGGGTCGAGGTGGATAGCCGGGTGGCCGGGGAGCTGGTTGAGAGTAATTCCGGAATCTTTGCTGATGAAAACATTCATTCCGGGGAGCATTCTCTTGAGGTGCAATTGCCCTTTCTGCAGGTTCATTTACAAAATTCTTTCAAGCTGGTTCCATTGCTTATCGGGCCTCACGACGCCATAGGAGCTTCCAAGGTTTCAACGTCCCTGGCAAAGTGGTTTCGGCGGGGAAATTTATTTGTAATCAGTACCGATTTTTCTCATTATCCTCCCTATGAAATTGCTCAAAAAGTGGATGCTGACACGGCAGCGGCTGTGCTGAAAAATGATCCCGAAGAGTTGTTGTCAGTGCTTGAGAAGAACAGGAAGCTTGATTTAGACGAGCTTTCCACAAGTATGTGCGGCTGGTCTTCGGTTCTGACTTTATTAAACATTACCCGGCAGGCCACTGATATTAGGTGGGAAGAGATTGATTTTGGAAATTCCGGAGATGCCCAAATTGGTGACAAAGAACGTGTAGTTGGTTATCGCTCCATGGCTGTTTTCAGATCGTCTGAAACAAAAAAGGAGGTTTCCGGTTTCTCTTTGGATAAGCGTGAAAAAATATGGCTCCTGGACAGAGCACATCAGGTTTTGAAGTTGGCTGTGAAAGGCCGGGTCATAAAAAAACCGGAAAATCTGAACTCAGAAAATCTGAATATGACTACCGGGGCATTTGTGTCGTTATATAACAACGGGAAGTTGCGTGGGTGTATTGGGGGTTTTGGTGAGGATGAACCATTGTGGAAGGTGATTGACCGGATGACTGCTGCTGCTTCTTTGCATGATTCGCGTTTTGACCCTGTTTCAGAGAATGAGCTGAGTGAAATAGAAATCGAGATATCAGTGCTGACGCCCAGGAGGAAAGTGGCTCAGGTGGATGAGATTGTGCCCGGAAAACATGGTATCTTTGTCGAGAAAAACGGGCGAAGTGGGACTTTTCTTCCTCAGGTTGCCACCAAAACGGGTTGGAGCCTGGACGAGCTGCTTGGGCATTGTGCCAGGGATAAGGCAGGACTTGGATGGGATGGTTGGAAAGATGCCGATGTGTTTGTTTATGAAGCCCTTGTTTTTGGTGATAGAACTGTTTAAGAATTTATCAGGATAACTTTTTTGTAATGTTGAATATTATTAAGCCGAATCCTTCCTCATCTTTATTTAAAGGACGTACAGCAACTTTTGTAAGTGGATTTTCTATGCTGATGGTTCAGGTTATTTTATTGCGTGAGCTTTCGTCCCTGTTTGTTGTCAATGAGTTGATTGTAGGTGTTTTTCTTTCGTTTTGGATGCTTTTCTCCGGAGCAGGGGCGCTTTTTGCCCGCTTTTTCAAGGGGTTCAGGTGGACTTATTCAGCAGTGTTTCCTTTGGTTTCAGGGTTTGCGGCATTGCTGTCGCTGTGGTCGTTGTACCTTGCACGTTTCTGGATGGCAGGCAACGGATTTTCTGAGAGTATATCCGATTGGTTGTTGATTACAGCCTTTGTAACTTTTGTTTATTGCTTTCCTGCTGGAATGATGTTTACCTGGTTTTCGGCCTCCCTTAGTTATAGATATTCTGAACGCCAAACTGAACGGATTTATATTTCCGAGCAATGGGGGAGTCTGTTGGCCGGTGTGTTGTTTTATATGATCCCGGTTTTTTGGTTGAATGCTTTTTCTGCAATTTCATTGCTTCTTGTTTTGAATGCGCTTGTAGCTTTGTTTCTTGTTGCGCCTGTAAACGGAGGCGTGAAGAGGGGGTTGGCTGTTGCAGGGGTGTTGCTGTTAGTGGTTTTGATCTTTTTGCCTCAGTACAGAGCGGGGCGACAAATGATTTTTGGTGACCGGAACGTAACAGGTACTTTTTTTTCCTCCCATGGCACCATTGATGTGTGGGAGGACAATGAAAAAGAAGGTTACTTTTCAGGTGGACGTTTTTTTACTGATAGTGCCGTTTTTGCAGAGGCGGAAGAACAGTTACATCCGGCATTGATGTTGCACCCGTCTCCCCGACATCTTTTATTGGTTAATGCCGGTCCCGGCTTGGTGAGCGAGGCACTGAAATATGATGATTTGCACATTGATTTTGTTTCCGCCGATCAGTCCCGGCTTTCATTGGAGAAAAGGTTGTTGGAGGGTGGTAAGGAGACCATGGAGAGAGTTAGGTTTATAAAGAGTGATCCGCACAGGTTCCTGAAACACCATAGCGATACACTTTATGATGTGATCTTGTTGGGTGGTGGGGTTCCTGAAAATCTGGCATCTACCCGTTTTTATACCAACGATTTTTTTCTCTTGATTTCCGGGAAGCTGAATGCCGATGGGTTGTTTGTTACGGGGGGAGTTGACTATGCATCTACATTGTCTGATTCAGGAAAGCAGATTCTGATGGTATTGGAAGAGACTGTTAGTGATGTTTTTCCTTTTTTGCGTGTTTGGGCAGGAGAGAAAATTATTTTTATCTCTTCTAAGGAGCAGATTCTTCCCGATTGGTATGAATTGCATACAGATGTTATCAGTAATAATAAGTATGTGAATAAAGAAATGCTGCCGCTTCATGTTTTGAAAACACAAATGGAGGAGGTAGAAAAAGTGATTGACAAAGATGTGCGGTTGAATACACGAGTCAGTCCGGTTTTGTTTCAACTGGCACTTCGGGATATGAGTGATTTTTGGGATGTTAAGTTATCCTGGTTTGCGATAGTTATAGGGGTAATGTTTGTTGCGGGATTATTACTGTTTCGGAAGAGTGCACGAGGGGTTTTTCTTTCCGGAGTTGTGCTTGGGGGTATGCAGGTGTTGCTGCTTCTGTATTGGCAGTTGGTAATGGGGAATCTCTTTCGTGCTACCGGCCTTTTGTTCTCCTTTTTTATGGCAGGTCTGGCTATGGGTGCCTTGCTGGGACATCGTAAAGTCTGGTTTTTCAGAGCTCATTACCTTCCTGTTTTGTTGATTGCCATGTCTTTGTTAGCAGTTTTAACGGTTCCTTTTCTCGATTCCCTTGCAGGAGTATGGCTTTTTCCTGTAGTTGTATTTTTATTGGTTTTTTCTTTTGCCGTGCTGGGTGGTGCTGTTTTTGTTTCAGGGTTATCTCTGCACAAAGGGCGTTTTGAGCAATCTGCGGCTTTTATTTATATGGGAGATGTGGCCGGAGGAGCCATTGGTTCTTTTCTTATGGCTATATTTCTGGTTCCGTTTGCCGGACTTGTCAATTCCGGATATTTGATGGGCCTTACAGTGCTTATTGCCGGGTTGTTGATGCTTAAGAAATTCTGATAATTTTTGAAGATGATTTTGATGGAATCAGTGTGGCAGATAAAATCAATGATCGATGTCGTTTGAATGCGTGGAGTGCTTTTGCTATTTTTGCAGGGAAGTTTGATGTGTATGGAAGAGTTTTTAAAGCCAAACCGGAGAGCCGAATACGGTCTCGATTTGGACAAGGTTTTTGTCGGAAAAGAAATAGTCAGTCGGTATAACATTACTGTGGACGAGTCGGTCCTGAGTATGTGGAGCGGATTTATGCCCACCGCCTCATATCCTGAGAGCAGTCGCGAATTTGCAGGACGATTGGGCTTTCATCAGATTTTTTTACCCTATGGATTCCTGTTGAACCTGACCTTGAGTCTTGGGGTAGAGAATTTTGCACACTCCAGCGTTTTAAAGGTTGAGATGCGTGATGCACTTTATTTGAATCCTGCTTTTCCGGGTGACACTTTTTCATGCTCAATAAAAATTACAGATGTGCGTCCTGCCCGTATCGAAGGGTACACGCTTATTGAATCGTCACATTTGCTTTTCAATCAAAAGGGAGAGGCCGTTTTTTCTGTAACCCGAATATCGCTTTTCCCCCAGGTCAGTCCCCGCAAATCGATTCCTCCCGAACGAAAGGAACCTTACCACAACAATCGTTTTAAGGAACAGATTCTTGCGCGTACCCGCAGCATTGATATGGAGAACGTCATTTTTAGCTTCCGTGCAGGAGATTTGTTGTTGCACCCATATGTCCGCCCTATCGGGAAAAGTGAGAATCTTTTTTGGGCTACCTATCTTAAGAACACACACCCCAGTCATTATAATTATCAGCGTTATCAGCCGGGCGAAATTGTTATTTCCGGTGGCATTGTTACCGCAATGGTTATTGGTATCGCTGGCAGAGAGTTCCGTCAGATTCTTATGCAACAAATTAATAATGCGTTCCATGTTCATCCTGTTTTTGCTGAAGACAGGGTGGGTGCCTTCAGTTATATTCGTGAAGTTCGTCAGATAATGCCCGGCTATGAAGAGGTGTTTATCCGTACGTTCGGACTGCGCAATATGGATACAGAGCCCGAGTTGGCGGATGTGGCTTTTCCTGTGGCACTTTTTGATTCAAAAGTCGAACGGCCCTCTGAAGTGCGACAGATTATTGATGAAAAGTGTCCGATTCTTAAAGATCGCGTCTGTAGTCTTGTTAATTGGAGCGTTTTGCGTAAAGTGGATGCCTGAGATTTCCCCTCTCTTTAATGGAGTGCACTGTCTTGCGAGTGAGCACCTCAAGGAATTGAGGCATAATGCGTTAATGACAGGACTAGCTCGTCCCCGAAGGGGGCAAATTTGAATTACCCCGGGTTAACGACCCGGGGTAAGCTGAACAAATGGGACCGGGTCCCCGATAGGGGGCCAACTATTATTTTACTGATTTCTTGCTTATTGCAAAAATCTGTCATTGGTAGTGCAATGCCCGAAGCAATCTCTAATTCCAAAAACGTTTTTTTTTACTAAATTCTAATGTTTTTCAAGGCAAGCTCTACAGGCATAGTGAACTACGTCGAAAAAGCTTACCGCAGGAAAAATTAGATAGCACATAAATTTGTTGGGGAAATTACGGGTCTCTACACCAACTCGAATCGTAAGTTGTTTTATATTAAGATGACATAGTGTGTGGTTGGCTTTTTACTTATCAGGTAAAACTTTCTTTATATTATTGAAAGATTGCTTTTATGTCAATATTTTTTCTTCTGCCTTGTGTCTCTTAAACTTCTGCCTGTTGGTCACTAACCTCTAAAAATCCAACCAACTAACCTTTCATTTTCTCTTCTTCATTCTATTGACTGTTGGGTAATTTTCTCCTGTTGACCAGTCGGTTGTGCTTTGCACTTGTCTGATAAGGTCACTATTAACCATGATTCGGATTTTATATTTCGCTTTTTTACCATTTTCGACCTCCTTGAAACTGCTTTTACCAATGAAAAAACTACGTTGGTGTAAAAAATGTAATATTTCGTCAAAAAAAAGTTTAAAAAAAGTGAAACCTTTTCTTGCGGCCGTTCGTTAAAGAAAACAAGACGTTCATCAAATAAAATATATAATTCATCAAAAAATTATTGATGTTCGTCAAACCAAGAAGCCATTGAATGAATTGTAAAAAATTGCCCTATGAAAAAGTTTTACTCAATCGTTTTAGCTATTTTGTTTTTAGCTGTTAGTGGTTCACTGAATGCTCAGCAACAAAGAAATGAGTTTACCGGAGTATCAACAGAAGGTAACTTACTGAAGTCAACTACAGTTTATGATCTTATTCGTTTGAAGATAGAGAACGAGTTTATTTTCGATGCTACAGTCATCTATTACTATGATTCTTTCACCGACGAACTGGGTCGGGAAGATTCTCATAAGATGTTTAATTCAAACGAAAAAATTCCTGAGATTTTCACACGTATCGGAAATGAGGCTATGGCCATTAATGGTTTTGCAGCCTTGAATGCACGCAGTTATATTGCGGTTCCTGTTAGTGTGAGAAACCGGGTTTATAATGAGTGTACCATTTCTGCCACACTGGAAGATTTTACCGATGAGTATGATGTGGTACTGGAAGATAAAGAACTGGGACAATATACCAATCTCAGAACCTCCACTTATTCCTATACTCCGCTGGATCTCGGAATTAATCACGACCGTTTTGTGCTGCATCTGTCGCGAAGTGCAAAGGTAGTTACCTCCGTAGTGGAAGGATTTGAAACAGAAGAGCCGGTTTTGGTATCAAGCGATTATGGTCAGGTAAATGTTCGCATTAATGAAACATTGCTGGCTGCTCCCGGACCACAGGCCAATATTGATGTTTATTCAATGGGTGGTAGAATGATAACCAGCCGAAAGGCAGCATCAGGGTTTAACCAAATAGAATTAGCGAGTGGTCAACTATATATTGTAAATGTAACCGTGGGGAATCACAGAACCACGAAGAAAGTAGCTATTCGCTAATTACTTCATAGGGTTACTTGGGTTGTCCCCTCTTTCGGTAGCTCCGGAGGAGGGGACTTTTATTATCGCTTGCCGGCAAAGAATTGTTTCACAAGCTCTCCACATTCCTTTTCCATAATTCCCCCAACAATTTCGGTCTTTGGGTGAAGTGGGGATGGTGTTAACCTTTTGTAACCGCGTTTTTCATCTACAGCCCCATAAACAATTCGTCCGATTTGCGACCAGTTTAGCGCTCCGGCACACATGGTACAGGGCTCCAGTGTTACATACAGTGTGCAGTTGTTCAGGTATTTTCCTCCCAGTGCTTCTGATGCCGATGTGATGGCCAGCATTTCTGCATGAGCTGTTACGTCGTTTAATGTTTCTGTGAGGTTGTGGGCCCTTGATATTATTGTGCCTTCGCTTACCACTACCGCTCCCACAGGTACTTCATCTTTCATTAGTGCTTCTCTGGCTTCCATGTAAGCCTGTTTCATGAAATACTGGTCTGTGAAATCAATTTTATCCATATTTTTCGACCTTTTTGAAAAGCGATGTCGCTGTTTCTTATTTTCTTTATATTTTCGCAAAGATATTCTAACCTGAATTATTCACCAATTATTCTGTTGGGATGAACAAATATCGGTAACTTACAACTTTTCTGGTAAGTATGGAGATTAGTGAAGGTGCTTAATCTTGCAGTAATTCTGGACTACAGTTGGATGTACTTCCTGAATATTTGAAAATCCGGGATTGAAGATTAGGGAATAAATCAGTATAAAATCATAATTTCTGTTGGAACCGGGGTGGTAGCATCCCCAAAAAAGACAATTGTAATGTATAGAACACATACCTGTGGAGAATTAAGAATTGCAGACATCGATAAATCCGTCACCTTAAGTGGCTGGGTACAACGTGTTCGCAATTTGGGTGGAATGACTTTCATTGACCTGAGAGATCGCTATGGAATTACCCAGCTAGTCTTTAACAGCGAAACAGAGGATAAGCTGAGTGAGGCTGTGAGAAACCTTGGTCGTGAGTATGTGGTGCAGGTTACCGGTAAGGTGGCCGAGCGCAGCAGCAAAAACAGTAAAATTCCTACAGGCGATATTGAAGTGATTGCCGATGGATTGAAGGTACTGAATGCCTCAGATCTTCCTCCTTTTACCATCGAGGATGAGACCGATGGCGGAGAAGAACTCAGGATGAAGTACCGATATCTGGATCTTCGAAGAAATCCTTCCCGTAAAGCGTTGGAACTTCGCCATAAAATGGCCCTTGAGATACGTAATTATATGGATAAGGAGGGATTTATGGAGGTGGAAACCCCGGTGCTGATGAAATCAACTCCCGAAGGAGCGCGCGACTTTGTGGTGCCTTCACGGATGAATCCCGGACAGTTTTATGCTTTGCCACAATCCCCTCAGGTTTTTAAGCAATTACTGATGGTGGCCGGTTATGATCGTTATTTTCAGATTGTTAAGTGTTTTCGGGATGAGGATTTGAGGGCTGATCGCCAGCCTGAATTTACTCAGATTGATTGTGAGATGTCTTTTGTGGATCAGGAAGATGTGCTGAATACTTTTGAAGGAATGACCAAACATCTTTTTAAATCTTTACGCGGAGTTGAGATTGAAGGTGATTTCCCACGTATGCCTTATTCCGAGGCTATGAAATATTATGGCAGCGATAAACCTGATATCCGTTTCGACATGCGTTTTGTCGATCTGACTTCAACAGCTTCTGGAAAAGGATTTAAGGTTTTTGATGATGCTCAGTATATCGGTGCTATTTGTGCTCAGGGATGTGCTTCTTACAGTCGTAAGGATTTGGATCAGCTTACAGATTTCGTGAAACGCCCTCAGGTAGGTGCGCAGGGGTTGGTATATGTGAAATACAATGAAGATGGTTCTTTCAAAACATCTGTGGATAAATTTTTCGCTGCAGATGATTTTAAGGCCTGGGCTGATTTGTGTGGTGCCAAACCTGGAGACCTGATACTGATTCTTGCCGGTAAAGAGGAGAAGACATTGTCGGCTCTTTGCGAATTGCGTTTGGAAATGGGGTCTCGTCTGGGACTGAGAAATAAGAATAAGTTTGCTCCGCTTTGGGTGGTCGATTTTCCACTTTTGGAGTGGGATGATGAAACAGAGCGTTATTATGCAATGCATCACCCGTTTACTTCTCCCAAGGTGGAGGATGTGGAGTTGTTGGATACCAATCCGGCTGAGGTGCGTGCCAATGCCTATGATCTGGTAATCAATGGCGTAGAGATTGGAGGTGGATCCATTCGTATTCACAATGATGAATTGCAGCAGAAAATGTTCAAAATTCTCGGATTCTCAGAAGAAGAAGCGGAGAATCAGTTTGGATTTCTGATGAATGCTTTCAAATATGGTGCGCCGCCTCATGGTGGAGTTGCGTTTGGTTTTGATCGTTGGGTTTCGTTGTTTGCCGGCCTGGATTCTATCAGGGAGGTAATCGCTTTCCCGAAAAATAATGCCGGACGCGATGTAATGAACGATGCACCTTCTGCTATCAGTGATGCTCAATTGAATGAGTTGATGATCGAACTGAAAGGTGAGGCTGCTAAGAAAGTCAAAGAGGAGTAAAAAAACAGATATTGTATTCATAAAAAAGCCCGGAATAGCTTCCCGGGCTTTTTATATTTCATATCATGATATACAGGTGAGGAATTTAGCACCGGAATATTATGAATCTTCAGTTTACAGTGAATCTCCTGACAGTTCCCGCTTATTTACCACCGGGTTGGCATACATCTCCAGCAAGGTTTTTTTCAGAAATGCTCTGTCACCTTCGATGCGGTTGAGGTGTTCCTCCAGATATTGGTTAAAAGTTTCTTTTTCCTCAGCTGTGTAAAGATTGCCGTACTCATTTGTTTCGTTAAGCATATCCCAGGCTACCAGGTTTCCGGGCCAGAGACGATAGTTTTCATGGACGTGCCGGTCAATCAATCCGGCCAGGAATTCGAACTTTTTATTTTTGTTCTCTATGCCTTTTAAAACATCAAATTCGTTGTTGATAGGCTGGCCGAATGCAAAATGAACGCGTCCTTTCCTTCCGCGAAGCCCTGCCCCCATGTGTTGCAGATCATCATCCTGAGTCTTTGTAAAGTCCGGATTGTCGCGTTTTTGTTGAAATTCACGGGCTTTAAGGTAATCACACGGGTCGTATTCGTAAGAGATGGATACGGGGACGATTTTCAATTGCTTGAAATTCTCTGCCACAGACTTGTCTTTGCCACTGATGTTGAGCATTTTCAGCAGGCTGAGCTGCGTGCGGTCATTTCCGTCTTTGGAGCGACCTTCACGTTGAGCAATCCAGATGCTGTGTCCAACATTGGTTATGGTATGGCGAATGTATTCAGAGAGAAGTGTGGAACTCTCCATCATCTGTCTCACCGAAAGATTTCGTTTCACGATAAAGGTCCGGTTCAGTTTTACCAAATCGGTAATCCACGGATAAATCAACAGGTTATCCCCAATGGCAATTTCAGTGGTGTCAAAATTGTGTTCAAACATGATGACATTCAAAATTGCCGGATCCAGCACAATGTCCCTGTGGTTGGATATGTAAAGATATGACTCATTGGGATCCAGTTGCTCAAGTCCTTCGGAAGTAACTCCTTTCGTGGTGGTTTTGATGATTTGTTTTACGTAGGGAGAAATCACTTCCTGCTGAAACTGCCGGATGCTTTTTATCTGCATCATCATATCAATGAAGCGTTGCGCCGACAATTCAGGATAAAGAAATCCAATGAGATCCAAAAATGATGTTTCATTTTTGAGACGTTCAAATACCTGTTGAATTTCATGGTCCTGGTAAGGACGTATCGATTCAAAATCCAGTTCTTTGGCCATTTTTATCTTTTTGGTTTGTGGCAAAATTACTTTAAACAAACCGGTTTTGGAAATTAACAGTCTGTTATTATCTCCCCACAGGAGGAGGGAGAAGATTAAATTTACGAATTTTATTTATTGATGTCCATTTAATATGTCCCAGTATTCCATGGCTCGGCGGGTATGAGGTATCACAATTGTTCCTCCCACAATGTTAGCCACAGAAAAAACTTCCATTATTTCTTCAGTGGTAATATTTTGTTCGTAGCATTTCTCAAGATGATATTTAATGCAATCGTCGCACCGCAGTACCATTGATGCCACAAGGCCGAGCATTTCCTTGGTTTTTACGGGAAGGGCTCCTTCCTGATATGTGTTGGTGTCCAGATTGAATAATCTCTTTATCACCAGATTGTCCTGCGACAGGATGCGCTCATTCATTTTTGAACGAAAATCCCTGAACTCTTTTACCTGATCACTCATGATGTCTCTTTTTAATTTTTTTCAACCGGAACACCAAGCATGGTAGCTTGCGTGACTTCGGTTATTTTTACTTTTACGATCTCACCGACTTTGTAATTTTGCCGTGGAAATACCACCACTTTGTTTTGCGAAGTACGTCCGAAAAACTCTTTGGTCGATTTTTTTGATACACTCTCCACCAGTACTTCAAAGGTTTTTCCGATGTCTTTCCGGTTGCTCTCCAGTGACAGTTGGTTTTGAAGTGCAATAATTTCCTGAAGTCTTCTTCCTTTTACTTCCTCCGGAACATTGTCCGGTAATTTTTTGTGAGCATAGGTGCCGGGGCGTTCAGAATACTTAAACATAAATGCCATGTCGAATCCAGCCCATTTCATAAGCTCAAGTGTCGCGTTATGATCTTCTTCCGTTTCTGAATGAAACCCGCAAAACACATCGGTGGTAATGCCACATCCGGGTAAAATTTCTCTAATGGCCTCAATCCGGTTTTTGTACCACTCGGCGGTATATTTACGATTCATTAGTTTCAGGATTTTTGAAGATCCCGACTGCAGAGGTAGATGAATATGCTTGCATAAATTGTGATGAGCAGCCATTACTTTCAGGGTCTCATCACTCATATCTTTGGGATGTGAGGTGGTAAAGCGAATGCGTGTTTCCGGAAATTCCCCGGCCAGGAAGTCCAGTAACCCGGAGAAATCCATCTCTTTACTTTCCTCTTTGTGCAGATACGAATTGACATTTTGTCCCAGAAGCGACACTTCCTTGTAACCCTCTTTTACCAGTTTGTCAAATTCTTCCCTGATACTTTCGGGATCTCTGCTTCTTTCTCGTCCACGGGTGTAAGGAACAATGCAATAGGTACAGAAATTGTTGCATCCGCGCATAATGCTGATGAATGCCGATGTTTTGTTGGGCCCTAATCGTTTTGGAATGATGTCACGATAAGTCTCTGTGGTGGACAACTCAACGTTAATGGCTTTTTCTCCCTGCTCAACCAGGCTGACCAGGTTGGGTAAATCCATGTAGGCATCCGGCCCGGCAACCAGGTCGGCGCCCACCTCAAACAGCTGTTCTTTGGCACGCTCTGCCATACAACCAATGATGCCTATTACCAGTTTGGGATGCTGCTTTTTGAGGGCTTTTAACTCCCTTACCCTGGCCAGGACCCGCTGTTCTGCGTTTTCGCGGATGGAACAGGTGTTGATAAAAATAGCATCGGCATCGGTATGACTTCCCGAAGTCTCGTATCCGTCCATCTGCATTACAGAGGCTACTACTTCACTGTCGGCGAAGTTCATTTGACAACCGTAAGTCTCTATGTAAAGTTTTTTTCCGTTGTGTTCGTAGGCGAGGATGTTTTCTACTTCCTTGTCTGCTTGTTGTTTTTCCTGATCTCTCATTTTCACTCAATAAAATAGGTGGCAAATTTAATGCTATTCTGTGGTTTCCCCAAAGTGATGGATTTTTGAATGGTTTTTTTGTAGATTTATTCTAATGTGTAATAAATCAGCGGCTTGTGAGGAAAAGTGGTTTTTTGTAGTTTTGTGCTTCATTTTTTCAACGAACTGCAAAAATCAAAAAAAAGTATTGAATTATGGCAGGACACAGTAAATGGGCAAATATTAAACATAGAAAAGGTGCACAGGATGCAAAACGGGCAAAGATGTTTACCCGGATCACCAAGGAAATACAGGTGGCGGTAAAGGAAGGGGGAGCCGATCCGGAGACCAATCCCCGTCTTCGGTTAGCTGTTCAGAATGGTCGCTCGGTAAATATGCCGAAAGATAATATTAACCGGGCCATTGCCAAAGCATCGGAAGTAGGTGGCGACAGCTTTCAGGAGATTGCTTTTGAAGGTTACGGACCGGGAGGAGTAGCTGTTTTCCTGGAGTGTATGACCGATAATAACAATCGGACCGTGGGAGCTGTACGATCTATCTTTAATAAGCGAGGAGGAAGTCTCGGAACCAATGGATCATTGAGCTTTTTGTTTGATAGAAAAGGGGTTTTTCAGATTGTGAAAAATGATGAGATGGACCTGGAAGAGCTGGAACTGGAACTGATTGATGCCGGAGCACAGGAGATTGAGAAGGATGATGATCTGATTGTGGTAACTTCGGAGATGGAAGACTTCGGGGCTGTTCAGAAAAAGCTTGAGGAATTGGATATTCAGGTGGAGAATGCCGCTTTGCAAAGAATCCCCAATAATTATAAAGAACTGGATCTTGAAAACGCGAAGAAGTTTCTGAGGATGATTGATGAATTTGAGGATAATGACGATGTCCAGAATGTGTTTCATAACCTGGAAATGACCGATGAACTTGCCAAATCTCTCGAATCGGATTAAGAAATTATTGTTTTGTGCAACTACTTTGCGGCACATTACGTATATTCGTATAATTCCTGATTTTATAAAACTTATTCTGATAAAACGAGCCCCGAATGTTAGGTACGGTTTTATCAGGCCAATAACTTAGATAAATTTTATACTAATGAAACGAGCATGGCAAGGGGTGTCACAAAAGACAATGTATAAATTCCTTACATGCGAGTTCCATCCGACCTTGAAAAATTAATTTTATACGGATGAAACGAGCATGATATTTTTTAATATAATTTTCTCAAGAAAACATTTTTAAAAAAATATTATGCGAGAGCGAAGCGGTTCCATTCGTTCTCAAATTTTTAATTAGTTTTTTATCAGATAATTACAAAATTTTAAACGAATGAAACGCGTTCTTGTCCCTATCGATTTTTCTGACAACTCTGTTTTCGCATTGAAAATTGGACTGGAGTTATCCAATCACCTGCATGCATCGCTTAGAATGATTCATGTTCAGACAGGTCAAAAATATGCACCGGAATTTTTGGGAGACAATCCGGAGGAGCGATTGATCGGGCAGGCCAAGGCGTGGTTGGAGCATTTGATAGAGAAATACGGGCCGGAGTACCGCGTTTATAATGGAGAATTCGACTTTAAAGTCAGGGAAGGTAATGTGGTCAGGGAAATCACCAATCAAGCCAGATATGATGATGTAAGCCTTATTGTGGTAGGAACACACGGCGTTTCAGGAGTGGAGGATCGTTGGCTGGGAAGTAATGCGTACCGGCTGGTGTCACATGCTCCATGCCCGGTATTAACCACCCGAAAAGGAATGAAATGGGAATCTCCACACCGAATTGTATTGCCATTGGATCACAATAAACTTACCCGGAAAATTGTTCCTGTGGTAACAGGTTTTGGCAAATTGCTCAAGGCAGAAATCAATATTCTTGCACTTCAGCGTAAATCGAGATGGATACTTCCCGGCTTGAGTGATATCTATGCCAAACAGGCTGAGAAATACATTAAAAGCAATACTGACCTGGAGGTTTCGGTAACCCCGTTTAAATGGGGTGGGGATGCAAAGAATATTCTTTCTCTCGCCAGAGAAAAGGGTGCTTCCGTTATTGCCATTCATTTGAGTAAGGCACTCAGCCCATTCGATAGTGTATTCAGGCCCTTCGCCAATGAGCTGCTCAACCTTGCAGATATTCCCGTTCTGGTAGTACCGGTTAAGGAATAAAAATTGTAACTTTGCCTGCAAAAGAAGAACAGATTAAGATGAGAATAGTAGCAGGATTTATCTTTTTTTTGATTGCTGTGGGCGCAAATGCCCAATTGCCCGGAGAGACTGCAGCATACAATGCGGATGTTTTCTCTGAATTGGAGCAGGTAAGCAGCAATCAGGGAATTATTACCATAGAGCAATCTGCCCGTATGAGGGCGCTTGTCAATACGCATATCAATATGAATAAAAGAGCCGGCGGAGTTGAAGGATTCCGGGTTCAGTTGTACAGTGGTGTGGGTAGTAAAGCCAGGCAGGAAGCATTGGAAGCCAAAGAAAAGGTGTTGACCGATTTTCCTGAAGAGAATGTTTTTATAGAGTACAGTGCACCATTTTGGCGCGTAAGAATGGGGAATTTCAGACACAAACACGAAGCATTGCCGTTGCTCAATAAGTTGAAAGAGTTATTTCCGGCCTGCTATGTGGTTAAAGTTTCTGATGTCCCGTTAAGATCTTTAAAGTAAAAAAACAGGCCCGCTTGTCAATCAAGCGGGCTTTTCTTTTTGCAAAATGTTTTTACACGGTTTGCGAGGAGGTCAGTTTCCGGTTATTTATTTCCCGGTAAAGGGGAATAACCCACTGCAAATATGTTTCTCTTGAAGCGGGTATGGATGTCAAAAATAACGTATTGCTAAGGAATAGGGCCAGAGTCGAATGGGTGAGCTACTTATACGCGGGTTCCGTCAGACCAATTAGAAGAGTCTGGTTATGAACTAAGCAAAATTTGTTTTTAGTCCTGTTTCTGGTCAGAAAGTGCCAATTGTTAGGCTTGCGAAGCCGCCAAAAACGGAGTTTACTAATCGTAACTGAGTATTTTGGCGGCTAGCGAAACAGCCTACCCCGATCCTTCGGGGACGCAAGTGGTACTTTATGGACAGAAACCAATTACATTGATTAATTTTATACTGTTCGATTAAATTATGAGTGATCAGATTAAGCATGAATGTGGTATTGTTCTCATCAGGTTGCTGAAACCGCTGAGCTATTACCAGGAGAAGTATGGAACGTGGCGTTTCGGGTTGAATAAGTTGTACCTCCTGATGGAGAAACAACACAACAGGGGGCAGGATGGTGCCGGAGTGGTTAGTTTGAAGCTGAACCAACCGGCCGGAAAGAAGTATCTATCCCGTCAACGATCCAATAAGGGGAATCCTATTCAGGAGGTCTTTGCAGACATCCATCGCAGGTTCGACAATGCGTATGATCACCATCCCGAGCTGCTCAATGATCCTGTGTGGGCCAAAGAAAACCTCCCATTTGCAGGGGAACTTTACCTGGGGCATCTCCGGTACGGAACTTTTGGCAATAACAGCATTGATTATGTGCATCCGGTAATGCGGGAAAACAACTGGCGCTCGAGGAATCTGGTTCTGGCGGGTAATTTCAATCTTACCAATGTGGATGAGATTTTTAAGACGCTAATTGATCTGGGCCAGCATCCCAAAGATTATACGGATACTGAATCTATGCTCGAAAACGTCGGGCATTTTCTGGATGAGGAGAATCAACTTCTTTTCAGACAGTTTAAGAATGAAGGTTTCTCCAATAAAGAAATTTCCGCATTAATTGAGAAAAATCTGGATGTAAGGAAAGTGCTTGAACGATCCAGTCGCCGGTGGGACGGGGGGTATGTCATCGCCGGGCTGATAGGCCATGGCGACTCTTTTGTGATGCGGGATCCGTGGGGAATCAGGCCTGCCTCCTATTATGCCAATGATGAGTTTGTGGTGGTGGCATCAGAGCGACCTGTAATACAGACTGCTCTGAATGTGCGATCGGTGGAAGTGAATGAACTTAAACCGGGACATGCTTTAATTATTAAAAAAGACGGGGCTGTTTCTGAGGAATTGGTTACCGTGCCTCAGGAAAAGAAATCATGCTCTTTCGAACGCATTTATTTTTCCAGAGGCAGCGACCGGGATATTTATCAGGAGCGGAAAGAATTGGGACGGTTGCTTTCGGGTAATATTCTGGAGAAAATAAATTTCGATCTGGAGAATACCGTCTTTTCTTACATTCCCAATACTGCTGAGACTGCATTTTACGGTATGATTGAGGGGATTCGTTCTCATCTGGATGTGGAGAAAACCCGTAAAATAATGGCTTTGGGCAAAGATCTCACTGAAGAAAAAGTGTCGGAGATTCTGAGTCTTGAGCCACGCATCGAAAAAGTGGCCATAAAAGATGTGAAGATGCGCACCTTTATTACTGATGACAGTAGCAGGGATGATCTTGTAGCTCATGTTTACGATGTCACCTATGGGATTGTAAAAAATAAAGTGGACACACTCGTTATTATTGACGATTCCATTGTTAGGGGGACAACGCTGAAGCGCAGTATCCTTAAGATTTTGGACAGACTGCACCCGAAAAAGATTATTGTGGTCTCTTCGGCGCCTCAGATACGTTTCCCCGATTGTTATGGCATTGATATGGCACGTCTGAAGGATTTTTGTGCTTTTAGTGCGGCTATCGAATTACTTAAAGATTCGGGTAAGGAAGAGGTGATTGAGAAAGTTTACCGTCAGTGTAAAGAGCAACAAAATCTTCCCAAAGAGGAGATTGTGAACTATGTGAAAGAGATTTACAGGCCATTTACAGATGAACAGATTTCTGCAAAAATTGCTGAAATGCTGACCCCTCCGGACATCGATGCGGAGGTGGAAGTGGTTTATCAAACAGTGGAAAATCTTCACCGGGCCTGTGCCAATGACCGCGGTGACTGGTACTTTACGGGAAATTACCCTACGCCGGGCGGAAATAAAGTGGTTAATACCTCATTCATTAACTTTATTGAAGGCATTAATACCAGAGCTTATTGATTATTTGCTTTGAAGTTAACAAAAGGGTGGAGCTGCTGGCAGTTCCACCCTTTTTGATGATGAGGTTTATGGTCTTTGTGTAAGAATATCTAATCCTGCCCTGACCCATGTATAGGCATCCCTTGGGTGATGGTTGATGTATTCGTTGCTTCTTTGGTGCCCTAGCCTTACAATCACCGCATTATGGGAAGGGATTACGAAAATGTATTGGCCCAGAATTCCTCTTGCATAAGGAATGTTTTCGCCTTCGTAATTCATCACCCACCAGTGCATACCATAGTATTCTACCATTTGGGCATCTTCGTTGGTAAGGTACCTGGCAGGTGTTGTCATCTCCCTGATATACTGATCAGAGATTATTTTTTCCCCATGAAATCGTCCCCGGTTGAGTACCAGACTACCTATGCGGGCAAAGTCTCGTGGAGTACTGTTGAAGCAGCAATAAGCTTTTTCGGTTCCTTTTCGTTTGTCAAGCGACCAGAGTGCAGGCACCTCTGCACCCAATGGTTGCCACAGTTTTTTGGATGCATATTCAGCGAGTGACATTTCTGTTGTGGCCGAAAGAATCCTTTCCAGAAACTGAGTGTCACCACTTTTATAATTAAACATGATTCCGGGATGGTTAACGATTTTAACGCGTTTCATGGTGCCCGGTAAATCCCTTCCATAATAAGCGCGGGTTGTAATGGAAAATGGTGAGCTGTAGTGTTCGTCCCAATTAGAGGCCGAGCTCATGGTCAGCAGATGCCGGATGGTCAGTTGATCACTGTGGGTTCCTCTTAACCATGGCAGGTATTTGCTGACTTTGTCATCTACACTTCCAATATAGCCGTCATCAATGGCACATCCAATGAGTAGTGAAACAATACTTTTGGCCATTGAGAAAGAGTTGGAGATGGTTGAGGAGTCATGGCCTCCCTGGTATTGTTCAAAAAGAACAGAATCGTTTTGGATGATCAGAAACCCCGTTGTTTTAAGATTTTCCATTGAGTCTCTGACAGATTCTGCCGGTATGGAATAGCGGTTGTAATCGAAAGTTAGCGGCCAGGGGCGTGGAGTCCCGGTTTTCACTTCCCGGTTATCGAAAATTTTGTAGTCATCAATATCGGGAGTGAGGTATATCATCCCCTTTTGAAGGTAATCGGGAAGGAGTGTATAAAGTGCCGTTATACCAACAATTGAGAAAATAACAATTTTAAAGGTCTTACTTTTTTTGACTTTTCCTGATTTTTTCATCTCTCGGAGTTTGCGTTTTCGGGTCACCGGGCTTCCATTCACTTACTTTTATGTGTTTGGGAAAGGCAACCGGTTTAAAAATTGATTTTGAGGCGAGCGCTCTCATGCTTTCCTGAATGCCTTCCGTGATGCTGGGATGGGGGTAAAATACCCGCAATACTTCACTCAGACTGTTGCCCTGGTTGATGAGGTGTGCTACAGCAACGATATAAGCAGAAGCCTGAGGGCCGGAAGCTCTCATGCCAAGAATGCGCTGTTCGTCATCATTGCTTACCAGAATTTTAACAAAACCGTGAGTGTTGCGCATAGCAATGGCACGGTTGACCAGTATATTGGAATAGAAAACTGCTCGGTAACCGATGTTTTTCTCCTGGAGCGTTTTTTCATTTGCTCCCACTGCTGCTACCTCCGGTTTGAAAAACATCAGGGTTGACATATTGGAATAATCGGGGAGGTAACAGATGCTTTTCGCAATGGCTTCCGCGGCCAATCGTCCCTGAAATTCTGCTACACTGTACAACTGGGCCTGCGCTGTTACATCGCCGATGGCATAGATGTGTGTATGGCCGTGGTTGTTCTCTACACATCCGTTTTCATCTACCGGGATGAGCCCTCGCTTATCGGGGGTAACCCCCAATGTTTCAAGTCCAATATTTTGTGTGTTTGGTTCCCTGCCAATGGCAATGAGGGCAACATCCACCTCGATTACACGGCTGTTTCCCGCATCGTAATCCAACACTACTTCCAGGTGCCCCGGATGTTCCCTGATACATCTTAGCTGGGCTGTATGGTGTACAATGACACCGTTTTTTTCCAGGTTGTCGGATACAAACTCACTTACATCATCGTCTTCGTAAGGAAGTACCCGGTTTGACCGGTCCAGCAGGTGAACCTGAGTTTGGTTGAAGTTGGAGAATATGGTGGCAAATTCACATCCGATAATTCCTGAACCAATGATGAGCAGACGGCCGGGGAATTTTGACAGGGAGAGGATATTGTCTGAGGTAATGATTCGTTTTCCGTCCGTTTTTACTCCGGGCAGTCTCCGGGGATGCGCTCCTGTGGCGATGATGAAATAATCCCCGTGAATTGTGAGCATTTTTCCCTGGTCATCCACCTCAACCGTATGAGCATCTTTGAATTTTGCATATCCTGTGATCAGACTGATGGTCCCTTTGTGGGAAACATTGGCAAAGGTTTCAATCTGACTGCGCATCTGGTATTGTTTTTCCCGCGCAGCTTCCAAAACTGTATTGCGCACCAGATTGTAATCTACGCTCAATGCACTGGCCCGGTATCCGCGATCAACTCTCGCTGCAACGGAATAGTCCATACTCAACTCATACATAGTCTTAGAGGTCAATACTCCATTGATGACGCCGGCTCCTCCGATGTGACTTTTTTCTATGATGCAAACTTTTTTGCCAAAGTCGGTAGCTCTGTTGGCTGCAGCGAATCCTCCCGGACCGCTTCCTATCACAACAACATCAAAAGAATATTGGTCAGTAGCATTTGTCATTCCTGCAGATTTATATGAGTGATAATGTTACGGAATGCCCAAATCGCTCAAATAACCTGTTGATTTGGACATTAAAGCTTTTTATTAATCTTCATTTTGTTCGTCGGGCTTGTAGGTATGAACGTGGCGACTTATTTTGGCCTGATAAAGTTCTTTGATGGTGATAATGATACCGGTCTCTTCAACACCTCCGAAGCGCTCATTTACTGATGTTCCGAAGGTGCGCATGGAGGGGGATAAGTTCATGTACGCATTAATCAGTGGAGGAATGTTTTCTCCAAGTTCCCGAACTGTTTTGCTGAGGGTTTTGTAGTCAGCAGCAAATGACTCTCCCGAAAAGATTTCCTGAACTTCACTTTCGGTCAGTGCGGAACTTACAGGGTTATGCGGATAGACCAGCTTGTCAGGGTCATTGAAATATTTATCCATGAATGCTCTGATAAGACTACGGGCTTTAAGATTGCTGTGTGCGTACATGGTAACCTTTCCAAAGAAATATTCCATGTCGGGGTAGTTGATGATTAAGGAGCCCAAGCCATCCCATAAATTATCCAGTGCGTACAGGCTTTTTGCACCCATTTTGCTGGATTGATACTGAGGTTGAACAAAAGATCGTCCGAGTTCAATGGTTTTTGGGAGGTATTCTTTAATAAACTGTTCTGAGAAATGAAACATCCGGGCAGTGGCCAGATGAATCTTTCCTTCTGCATCCGGTTTCAGGGTTTTACCCATAATGTAACGGTATCCTCCCAGAATTTCTCTGGCTTTGGGATCCCATACAATCAACTGATGGTACGGGTTATCACCGATGTCGTAATCGTCCACATCACAATCTTTTCCTGTTCCGCCGCCTGCGGCCCTGAATGACTCCTCGCGGAGACGCCCCACCTCACGCATCAGTGCAGGTGCATCATTGGCTGTGAAATCATAAATCTTATTCTCACCTTTATTGGTAAAACGTACAAAACGTTCTGTGGTGAGTTCTGCTTCCAGATCTTCCCGGGGTACGGGAGGAATGATTGGTTTTTCAGAATTCAT
Source organism: Marinilabilia salmonicolor (assembly GCF_003003035.1). GTDB lineage: Bacteria > Bacteroidota > Bacteroidia > Bacteroidales > Marinilabiliaceae > Marinilabilia > Marinilabilia salmonicolor_A. Next base: position 381,600 of record NZ_PVTS01000001.1, read on the forward strand.
TAGCTTATTATTGGTTCAATTTCGGAACTTGCTATTTGTCAGGCAACCCTTTTGATATTCTCTAACTAGAGCCTGTCTATAAACAAAGCAAAATTTGGTTCTGGTCATGTGTTTGTCAAGAAAGTGCCAGTTACAAGGCTTTCGAAGCCCGAAAATACGCAGTTTACTTGAGTAAATGAGTAATTTTCGGGCAAGCGTAGCGCAGTAGATGGTACTTTATCGACAAACACTAACTATTTATTTTGTGGTTGCTCCTGGGAAAGGGGACTTTTACAAAATTAATGGTTTTTTGCAAGCTCGTAGCTTTTTTCCTTTATTTTAATGGCCCACTCCTCTGCTGTTCCTTCCTCTTTTATGCTTTCCCAGGGTATTGGTTCTCCAAAACGGATGGTCAGATTTTCTCCCTTTTGCTTAAACATCTCATCCGGCAGGTACAACATTTCTATGTTGGCTTTTATGCCAAGTTTCTTTCGGATGTTTGCCAACCGGTAAAAGAAATTGGTGTTCTTTCCTGAAATATGAACGGGGATAATGTCCCGCTGGTGCTGTATGGCTTTTCGCACAAAATTCTTTTTCCATTCCAGGTCTCGGATAACTCCTTTTTGCTTTCGGCTAACCAAACCTGCAGGAAACATTAAAACCTGATTTTCGGATTTGTACGCCTCTTCTATCAGGCGTGCTGCTTCACGCGAATGTCCCCCGTGCTTGTTGATGGGTACGAAAATATTGTTTAAGGGTTTTAGATTGAGTAAAATATCATTGACCGGAAACTTTAATTCCGGAAATCTGCGGCTTACAGCTACCAAAAGAGCAATGCCATCCAGTCCTCCCAGCGGATGGTTGCTTGCAAATAAAAACCGACCATCCTCAGGAATTTTCTCCAGCCCAAAGGCTTCGTAGCTGGCTCCGAATAAGTCGTTGAGGATGGATTGGGCAAATTCTGCCCCCTTTAAATGGCTTTGGCGTGCCAGAAACTCATTGATCTCTTCCTGGTGAATGATTCGTTTCAGGTACCGGAATATAAAAGCGGGTATGGCCTTAAACAATGACGGGTTTTTGCTGGCAAAAACCTTTTCAACATCAATGAGTTTGGCGTTGTTGTCGGGATTGTTTGTTTCCACCGGAATAAAATTTTATGAATAATCAGTTCTCCTAATAGCGAGGCTATTTCATTTTAAAGGAATATACAATGTTGTTGCATTTTTAAAAGGCCGAAGGTCTTTAAGCAATAGCCTGGGGCAACTCCCCAGGGAATTTGTAACAACTCCCCCCTCATTATTGGTCGCGTCGCGACCAATAATGAGGGGGCATGAGGAATACCTCAAAACCCAGGCCGTTGCCCTGGGCTATTGCTCTCAGGCTTTCAGCCTGTTTATATTTTACCTGTCTTATGTGTTATCCAGGTTAAATCCTTTTGGGGGCAATATTACAAAAAAAAAATAAGGTTGTGGAAATCCCTGTTCAAAGCCACAGGGAACTCTTTTTATCAAAAAAATGCAATAAAGTGGTGCAAAGTGGTTGATTGTGGTTTAAAAAAATTGTAGTTTTACGAAAATATTACCCAAACTGTAATGTTCACATTTATAGGAGATTTTGAGTGCAGAACCGATGCAAAAGGCCGCATCGTATTTCCTTCCGTCTTTAAAAAGGTGTTGGGAGAGGACGATTTGCGCCTTGTTGTGCGCAAAGATCTCTTTGAGCCCTGTCTCCATATTTATCCTTATTCCGTTTGGGAGGAGAAGCTTGAGGATATTCGACGGAGGATAAATCCATACAATCGGGAACACTCAAAATTTTTAAGACAATTTTTCAGAGGATCGGCAGAAGTTTCTCTCGACGGAAATGGACGTTTTCTGATTCCCAAACGACTGACGGAACAGATTGGTGTGGAGCGGGAAGTTGTTTTACTTGGTGTGGATCAATACATTGAAGTTTGGAATAAGGAGTTGTATGACCAGGGGCTAATGCCGGCGGACAGCTTGGGTAACCTGGCGGAGAAAATTTTAGGTGAATTTCCGTCTCAGGATAAAGATTAGGTAGAGACCGTCTATAAACAACGCAAAGTTTGTTTTTAGTCATGTGTCTGGTAAGAAGGTGCCAATTGCAAGGCTCGCGAAGCCGGTAAAAGCGCAGTTTACTTGCGTAAATGAGTATTTTGGCGGCAAGTATAACGCAGCAAGTGGTACTTTATGGACAGAGACTAGGTGATATTTTTGCACAATAAAGGAGGATAATGACAACAGAGTACCACATTCCGGTTTTATTGGAAACATCCATTGAGGGACTGAATGTCAGGCCTGATGGGGTTTACGTGGACCTGACATTTGGAGGGGGAGGTCACAGTCGCGAGATTTTAAAACATCTGGGGGCAGATGGCCGTCTTATTGCTTTTGATCAGGATGCAGATGCATGGGCAAATGCTCCTGATGATGAGCGCTTTACCCTGGTGAAGCACAATTTTCGTTATCTGCAGCACTTTTTGGAATATCTTGGAATTGAGAAAGTTGATGGTGTCTTGGGAGATCTTGGAGTTTCTTCTCATCACTTTGATTCGCCCGAACGAGGTTTTTCATTTCGGTTCGAAGGTGCATTGGATATGCGGATGGGGCCCGGAATTGAGTTGACTGCTGCTGACATTGTCAATGGCTATTCGGAAGAAAAATTATTTTCGGTATTTAAGCTGTATGGGGAAGTTCCCTCCTGTGGTAAACTTGTCAGAGCTATTTTATCAGCCCGAAGCAAGGAGCCTTTCAGAACAACGTCTGACCTGCGGGAACTTGCACAAACAGTAGCTCCGCGGAAGGATGTGAATAAATATCTTGCCCAGGTTTTTCAGGCTCTCAGGATTGAAGTCAACAGGGAGATGGAAGTTCTTGAAGAGGTGTTGATGCAAATGTCGCAGGTGATAAAGCCTAAGGGACGTTTGGTTGTTATTGCGTATCATTCACTGGAGGACAGGATGGTCAAAAACTTTATACGTTCGGGTAATTTTGCTAAGTCTCAGGCAGAGACCGATTTGTATGGCAACCGGGATGTGCCCTTTAATGCTGTTACACGGAAGGCGGTAAAGGCCGGAGAAGATGAAGTAAAAGAAAATCCCAGAGCACGCAGTGCCAAATTAAGAATTGCTGAGAAGCTATGAAACGAGCATGGCAACGATTGGCACAAGAGAATATGTATAAGTTCTTTCATGCGAGTTCCATCCGACCTTAATTAATAAATTTTATACGGATGAAATTATTAAAGTTTCTGCAGAAGAAGAGCAAAACCGGGGAGAATGATTTTCTTTCCGGAAAAGAAGAGTTCAGGGAACTGAAGGGAATATCCTTCAAAGAGTTTCTGTATGGACGATTTCTGGCAGGCAGAAGCGTCGGACAACATTGGGGGTTCCTTGCGTTTCTGGTTTTTCTGGGTGTTTTGTACATCGGAAACAGATACCAGATGGAACATTTGCTGGACAGGCAGGCGGATTTGTTGCAGGAGATTAAAGAACTAAAATATGAGGCGATTACCACCTCTTCCGAGTTGATGAATATGAGCAAGCAAAGTGAGGTGATGGAGCGGGTAAACAGAGCCGGTATAGAACTGGAAGTGTTGAAGACGCCTCCCCGAAAGCTGGAGGTGGAGAAACTGGATTAATAAAAGGACAATAATATTTGGGGAAATTATCAGGTTGGGGAATATGAGCATCAAACAAAAAATACTATTCAGGCTGTCTGCCATATACTTTGTGTTTGGCGCCTTAGTGCTGTGGATTTTGTTTGAAGTGTTTAGTCTGAAAGTGTTTGAGGCCTCTCATTGGGAGGAGAAAGCCAGAACTCTGGAAAGCAGCAGTATCGTAATAGAGGCGAACCGTGGAAATATTCTGGATCAAAATGGCCGGAAAATCTCCCTTTCTGTCCCCAGTTACCGAATTTATATGGATTTGCATGCGCACGGCCTTACGTCTGCGTTGTTTAATGCTAAAGTAGATAGTCTGGCTCTCTGTCTGTCCCGCTTCTTCGGAGATAAAAGTGCTTCTGCTTTTAAAAACGACCTGGTACAGGCACGGCGCAACGGTTCTCGTTACTTTTTGGTACACCCCCGCAAAATTTCCTATCTCGAACTTCAGGAGGTTAAAGAATTCCCAATCTTCCGACAGGGTAAAAATACCGGCGGTTTTATACCCAGACAATACGATGAACGACGCCATCCTTTCGGCTCTTTGGCGTCACGAACCATCGGTAAACTCTATGGAGAAAAAAATAAAGGAGGCATGGTTGGTCTTGAGCGGGCCTACGATAATGTGTTAAAGGGAACCAACGGGCTTAGCACATGGAAACGCATTGCCGGCAGCTGGATTCCCGAGGAGGATATCCCTCCAAGGGATGGTAAAGACATTATAACTACTCTGGATATTGGATTGCAGGATGTGGCAGAACAATCACTCCGCAATCAGCTGGAGATGCATGATGCCGAGCATGGTGTAGCCATTCTGATGGAAGTTGAAACAGGTGCCGTCAAAGCTATGGTCAATTTATACCGTAGTCAGCCGGGTATCTATATTGAAGATCATTTCAATTATGCCATCGGCGAAGCCGTTGAACCCGGCTCTACCTTTAAACTGGCTTCCATGATTGCCGCCCTCGAAGATGGAGTGGTGCGATTGACCGATTCTGTGGATACGGGTAACGGGGCCTATGCCTTTTACGATCGGATGATGCGGGACAGCCATCATGGGGGCTTTGGAAAATTAACTGTTCGTGAATCGTTCGAAAAATCTTCTAATATTGGTATTTCAAGAATCATCTTTGAAAATTACAGGAACAATCCACAGCGATTTGTGGACCGGCTTTATGCTATGGGCCTAAATGAACCTCTTGGGGTTGAAATAAAAGGGGAAGGAAACCCCGTCATAAAATACCCCGGCGATAAATCCTGGTCGGGCGTTACCCTGCCCTGGATGTCCATAGGGTACGAGGTAAAGCAGACTCCCTTGCAAACACTGGCTTTTTACAATGCCGTGGCAAACAATGGTAAACTGGTCCGACCCAAATTTGTTGAGGCCATTAGCCAGCATGGCGAAGTCCTGCGTGAATTTGATACTGAAGTGCTGAATCCTGCAATCTGCTCTGTGGCAACCCTGGAGAAGGTACAGGATTTATTGGAAGGGGTAGTGGAGAGAGGTACTGCCACCAACATCAGAAATGAAACCTATAAAATTGCCGGAAAAACCGGTACTGCCCAGATTGCAAAAGGTGCTTCGGGATACAAAGGAGAAGGCGGAGTGGAATATGTGGCTTCGTTTGTGGGATATTTCCCTGCAGACCGGCCCATGTACTCTTGCATTGTTGCGGTGAACAGCCCTTCAAATAATGTTTATTACGGAAATGTTGTTGCCGGCCGGGTATTTCGAGAGATTGCCGACCGGGTTTATGCATTAAGCTACAACAAACTGGAGGAAAATTACTATACAAAAAAGGTGGAAGAGGGCCTCTATCCCTGGTCTAAGGGTGGAACAGTTCAGGATTTGTCGGTGATTTTTGAAGAGATGAACTTCCCCGGTATTAATAAGGAACTGGGTGACGGATGGGTTTCCACTCGTGCCAAAGAACACACCGTGGAGTGGGTTCCTAAAAATATTCCTTTGTCTGTGGTGCCATTGGTAAAAGGCATGGGAGCCAAGGATGCCGTGGCCTTGCTCGAAAACAGAGGACTTAAGGTTGCCATTTCCGGTTTTGGGAAGGTGGTAAATCAATCCATTCCTGATGGACATCCAGTTAAGCGGGGAGAAACCATTACCATTTATCTCGAATAAGAAAAGATGAGTTTTATGAAAAAGAGACTTTCAGATATTATTAAAGACGTCGAAATAAAGGAACGAATCGGAGATGCTGATCCTTTAATTGCCGATCTTACATTCGATTCCAGAAATGTGGAGTCACATTCGTTGTTTTTTGCATTAAGGGGAACTCGTGCGGATGGTCACGCTTTTATTGATAAAGCTATTGCATCAGGAGCTCTGGTGGTAGTTTGTGAAGAGTTGCCGGGTGGAAGCCATCCCAATGTAGTGTTTCTGAAAGTGGAAAATGCACATCAGGCAATGGCTTTTATGGCTCGCAACTTCTTCGATGCTCCTTCTGAAAAGTTGAAATTGGTAGGTGTTACAGGAACAAATGGCAAGACTACCATTGCCACATTGCTATACCATACTGCAAAACTGTTGGGATACAAAGCAGGACTTTGTTCTACAATGGCCAACTATGTGGACGACCTGATGCTGGAAACCAGACTTACAACTCCCGACGCGGTGACCCTCAATCGCCTGATGCACAAGATGGTTGAGGCGGGTTGCGATTACTGTTTTATGGAGGTCAGCTCGCATGCTGTGCATCAGGGAAGGGTTGCAGGTCTTGAGTTCAACGGGGGAATATTTACCAATATTACACACGATCATCTGGATTATCACAAAACCTTTGATGAATACATCCGTGTTAAGAAAATGTTTTTCGATGGCTTGTCTCAGTCTGCTTTTGCACTCACCAATCTGGATGACAAAAACGGACGTGTAATGCTTCAAAATACCAAAGCTGAGACCAGGAGTTACTCCTTACGTGAAGTTGCAACTTACAGAGCCCGCATTATGGAGGGCGTTTTTGAGGGGATGCAGCTGCTGATGGATGGTCATGAATTCTGGACACCGTTTATCGGGAAATTTAATGCATCGAACCTGCTGGCCGTTTATGGAGCAGGAAGGGAACTGGGATGGCCGAAAGATGAGTTGTTGGTGGCAATGAGCCGGTTGAAGCCTGTTGGTGGTCGGTTCGAAACTGTGCGATCGGAGAATGGAATTACCGGAGTGGTCGATTATGCACATACACCGGATGCCTTAAAGAATGTGCTGGAAGCTATCAACAATATCAGAACTCCTGAACAATCGCTTATTACAGTGGTTGGAGCCGGAGGAAACCGGGATGCTGCCAAAAGGCCTGTGATGGCTGCGGAAGCGGTTAAACAAAGCTCTAAAGTGATTCTGACTTCCGACAATCCAAGGGACGAAGAGCCTCAGTCTATAGTTGACCAAATGATGGAAGGTGTTCAGTTTGCCGATAAATATAAGGTGCTGGCCATTATCGACCGTAAAGAGGCCATTCGTACGGCATGCAGCATTGCACGCCCCGGAGACATTGTGTTGGTAGCAGGTAAAGGGCATGAGACCTATCAGGAGGTAAAAGGCCAAAGATCACATTTTGACGACAGAGAAATTATAAGAGAGTTTTTTGAACAACAACAGTAGCTATGCTTTTTTCCTTGTATCAATATCTTGAATCTATTGATTTTCCGGGTGTCGGAATGTTTCAATACATCTCTTTCCGTTCGGGAATGGCCATCATCTTTGCGCTTCTGATGAGTACGATTTTCGGAAAAGTGATTATCCGAAAGCTTCAGAAGCAGCAAATAGGGGAGGTGGTCCGTGATCTTGGGCTGGAAGGTCAATACCAGAAAAAAGGAACCCCAACCATGGGGGGACTCATTATTATTGCAGCCATCCTTATTCCTGTTTTATTGTTCGGAAAGCTCGATAATGTTTATGTTTTGCTGATGATTACCACTACCATCTGGCTGGGAATTATTGGCTTTCTGGATGATTACATAAAAGTGTTTAAGAAGAACAAAGAGGGGCTTGCCGGAAGGTTTAAAATTATCGGACAGGTTGGTCTTGGACTGATTGTTGGACTTACACTCTATTTTAGCGATGATGTGGTGGTCAGGATGGAATCGCCGGGAGATGCCGAAACTCGTCAGGTTACCACGGAGGAGGTTGTGGAAGCTCCGGAAACAAAGTACGTTAAAGCGCCCGTTACCAATGTTCCTTTCTTTAAGGAGAATCGCTTTAATTACGAATCGGTATTAGGATTTTTGGGCGATAAGGCTCCCTACTGGGGATGGATTGTCTTTGTTTTTGCGGTTATCTTTATTACTACTGCCGTGTCTAATGGAGCCAATATCACCGACGGACTGGATGGACTGGCTACCGGCACATCCGCCATTATTGGTACAACACTTGGAATTCTGGCGTATGTCTCCAGTAATACCATTTATGCCGATTATCTGAATATTATGTATGTCCCTCACTCCGAGGAGTTGGTGGTGTTTATGAGTGCGTTTATCGGAGCTACCGTCGGGTTTTTGTGGTACAATTCTTTCCCGGCTCAGGTATTTATGGGAGACACCGGAAGTCTTACCATTGGGGGAATCATTGCTGTATTCGCAGTGCTGATCAGAATGGAATTGTTAATACCCATTCTCTGCGGGATATTCCTTGTGGAAAATCTTTCGGTGATGATCCAGGTCTTCTGGTTTAAATATACAAAGAAACGCTTTGGAGAAGGTCGCCGCATTTTCAGGATGTCGCCGCTTCATCATCACTATCAGCTTAAAGGATATTCTGAATCCAAGATCGTAACACGTTTTTGGATTGTGGGGATAATTTTGGCCGTATTGACTATTGTAACTTTGAAAATCAGATAAAGCATGGAGAAAGAGCTTATTGTTCTTGGAGCCGGAGAAAGCGGAACCGGAGCTGCCCTTTTAGCGAAGGCGAAAGGCTTTTCTGTGTTTGTATCTGATTGTGGAAAAATAAAGCCTCAGCATCAGGCCGAACTGGAGTTTGCAGGTATCGACTTTGAGAGTGGCAGGCATTCCGAAGAACGGATTCTCAATGCTATTGAAGTGGTTAAGAGTCCGGGGATACCGGATCACTCGCCTTTGGTCAGGGCTTTGGGCAATCGGGGAATCTCCGTTATTTCCGAAATTGAATTTGCAGGCAGATACTCCAAAGCTAAAATGGTTGGTGTTACCGGAAGCAACGGAAAAACCACCACTGCCATGTGGATCTATCATCTGATGAAGAAAAGTGGGTTGGATGTGGTGCTGGCCGGAAATGTGGGTAACAGTATGGCACGCGAGTTATTGGAGAGGGATCCGGATATTTTTGTGCTTGAGCTGAGCAGTTTTCAACTGGATGGCATGAAGGACTTTAAATGTCACACCTCTATTATTACCAATATTACTCCTGATCATCTGGATCGATACGATTATAAATTTGAAAATTATGTGGATGCCAAATTCCGCATTTTGAATAATCATACAAGTGATGATATTTTCATCTTTAACGCACATGATAAGGAAATTATGGAGCGATTGAAGATGATGAGATATCCCGGACATCGATGTCCCTTTGCTTTTGATGATGTTTATGGAGAGGGAGCCTGTGTGGACGGAGAAAAGGTGGTTTTTAACACTCCAAATCATCATTTTAGCATCCCGGCAGGAGAAATTGCACTTCCGGGCAAGCACAATCTGAGCAATGCCATGGCGGCTTCGCTGGCAGCTTTGAGGATGGGCGCATCAGGAGAAGCTGTGAAAGAAGGATTGAAAGATTTTCCGTCGGTGGCTCACCGGTTAGAGGGTGTGACGGAGTTAAACGGGGTGCTTTTCATCAACGACAGTAAAGCCACCAATATAGACAGTGCCTGGTATGCACTTGAAAGCATGGAGAGACCTGTGATATGGATCGCCGGAGGTACGGATAAAGGAAATGATTACTCAGAATTGGAGGAACTGGCCGTTCAAAAGGTTAAACATCTTATCTGTCTTGGCGTGGACAACACCAAGTTGATGGCTGCTTTCGGAAACAAACTCCCCGGGGTTTCGGAGGCAAAATCTATGTCTCAGGCTGTTGAGCAGGCAGTAAATGTTGCCCGTCCCGGAGATGTGGTCCTGTTGTCTCCTGCCTGTGCCAGTTTCGATTTGTTTGACAATTATGTGCACCGGGGAGACCTGTTTAAAGCTGAGGTAAAAAAACATGAGGGTTGATGAGTAGTTTTGTTCGAAAATATATCAAAGGAGACCAGACCATCTGGGTTATTGTGGTTTTTCTGGCACTTGTATCGCTGCTTACAGTTTATAGTGCTACAGGGAGCCTTGCGTATAAAACGCAGGGAGGCAACACTACTTATTTTATGTTTAAGCAGCTTACATTTCTGCTTATGGGCATCGGGGTGATTGTGGTAGTTCACAACATTCCCTATAAATATTTTGTCATTTTCAGTGTTCCGGCACTTTACATATCCATTGCTTTGCTTGGGTTAACGCTGGTGTCCGGCCAGAATTTGAACGAGGCGAGTCGCTGGTTTACAGTACCGGGGATCGGCATCTCTTTCCAGCCTTCCGAGATGGCAAAGCTCGCGCTTATTGTGTATGTGGCTAGGGTCCTCGCACAGCATCAGCGTGATGACGGACCTACAGAGGGAGCCTTTTGGCCCATTATGATTCATGCCGGTATTGTTTGTTTGCTGATCTTTCCGGAGAACCTCTCCACTTCTGTATTATTGGCAGGAGTGGTTATGTTGATGATGTTTTTGGGGCGGGTGCCATTTAAGTATCTGTTTTTTACCGGTTTTACCGGCTTGGCTGTTGTTTCGTTGGTGCTTATACTGGCTATGAATGATGTAGTGTTGATAGATCGCGCAGAGACCTGGGCTGCCAGGGTTGAGCGTTTCATGGATGAGGAGACAGAAAATGACCAGTATGGGAGTGATTATCAGCTTACTCAGTCAAAAATAGCCATTGCAACCGGAGGAATGCTCGGGAAAGGGCCTGGAAACAGTGAACAGCGCAATTTCCTGCCTCATCCTTACAGTGATTTTATTTTTGCCATCATTGCCGAGGAATTTGGCTTTTTTGGTGCCATGGCGGTGGTTGTTGCTTATTTCTTTTTGCTGGGGCGTATAGGTGTTATTGTAAATTCCAGTAAGAGAACTTTTCCTGCTTTTATGGTACTTGGTTTGGGATTGATGTTGGTCATTCAGGCTTTTGTGAATATGGGTGTATCGGTTGGGATTTTTCCTGTAACAGGACAGCCGCTGCCCCTTGTAAGTATGGGGGGAACCTCAATTTTGTTTACCTGTTTTGGTTTGGGAGCGATTTTAACTGTCAGCCGGCATAACCAAAAGGAGAAAGCCCGGGAAAAGGCTGCTGAAGCACGCCTGGCGCAAACCGAACAGGGAAATTGAGAATTAAAACGAAACAAGTGGACAAAAAAATGAAAATAATAATAAGTGGTGGTGGTACCGGAGGTCATATCTTTCCGGCGATTGCCATTGCTGATGCTGTTAAGAAACGTAATCCTGATGTGGAAATATTGTTTGTAGGGGCATTGGGAAAAATGGAGATGGAGAAGGTTCCGGCGGCCGGCTACAAAATTGTCGGGTTGCCGGTGGCAGGGTTTCAAAGGAGACTGACTTTAAAGAATGTGACATTCTTTTTTAAACTGGCTGCCAGTTTGTGGAAAGCCAGAAGTATTGTTCGTTCTTTCAGACCTGATGTGGCCGTGGGAGTGGGCGGATACGCCAGTGGCCCTGTTCTCAAGGCTGCCTCCGCTGCCGGAATTCCCACAGTATTGCAGGAACAGAACAGTTTTCCCGGTGTAACCAATAAATTACTGGCGAAAAAGGCCAAACGTATTTGTGTTGCTTATCCCAATATGGAACGGTTTTTCCCGCCTTCCAGAATTGTCCTCACCGGCAACCCGGTAAGGCAAAGCCTGCTTCACAATGTGGATAGAGCTTCTGCATATAGTGAATTCGGATTGGACAGTGGCAGGAAAACCATTCTGGTAATCGGCGGATCATTGGGAGCCGGAAGTATCAACAACGGGGTACGCAATGCTGTTGATACCTTATTGCAGAATGATCAGGTGCAATTGTTGTGGCAGTGCGGACCGTATTATTACGAAAAATTGGAAGAAGAGATTGGCAGCAGGGCAGGAGACTCTATCAAACTGATGCCCTTTATAAGTCAGATGGATATGGCTTATGCTATGGCTGATGTGGTTGTATCCAGGGCAGGTGCAGGAACCATCAGTGAGCTTGCTTTGCTTGGAAAAGCTGCCATTCTGATTCCGTCACCAAACGTTTCGGAAGACCACCAGACAAAAAATGCCATGTCACTGGTGAAAGAGGGTGCTGCCCTGATGGTTCCGGATCATGAAACTACTGAGCGACTGATACCGGAGGCTTTGGAATTGTTGAAAAACAACGAACAACGAAAGCGTTTGGAGGAGAAAATTAAATTGTTTGCCCATATCAATTCGGCTGATCAGATTGCTGAAGAGGTGGAGAATATTGTTATAAACTGATTTTAAATAGTTTATGTCCATAAATTAAGCGTTTCTTACTTGTTTGAACTAGAAAGTTCAAATTCAAGGCGTGTGAAAAATATAAACCGCAGAATACTAGTGTATTTGAGGATTTAGATTTTGAGCAACAACGCAGAAGTTGGACTTTATAGACAAACACTAAAAAGTTAAATGGCACAACTGGAACAATATAAAAAGGTCTTTTTTGTAGGAATCGGGGGCATTGGTATGAGTGCTCTTGCCAGGTTTTTCCATACCTCAGGATATCTGGTGGCAGGGTATGACCGTGTGGTCGGTCCGGTAACAGAGGCTTTGACCCGTGAGGGAGTCCGGGTGCTCTTTGATGCATCAGAGCAGGCAATTCCTGATGAGTTTGTCTCTTCTGCGGATACCTTGGTAGTTTATACACCGGCAGTTCCCGACACCCAAAATCAACTGGTGTGGTTCCGGAAACAGGGGTTTGATGTGTTTAAACGTTCCCGGGTGCTGGGGATGGTTTCCGAAAGTCTGAATGCGGTTTGTGTGGCCGGAACACATGGGAAAACAACAGTTTCTACCATTACGGCATTTCTTTTTCAAAACAGCAGTCTGAAAATCAATGCCTTTTTGGGTGGAATATCCAAAAACTTCGGAACCAACTTTATTGGAGGTAAGAATGCCGATTTTGTGGTTCTTGAAGCTGATGAATTTGACCGCTCTTTTTGGCAACTGACTCCCTATGCCGCGCTCATCACTTCCATGGATGCCGATCATCTGGATATCTATGGTAGTGTGGATGAGGTAAAAGCGGGCTTTGATGGTTTTGCCCAAAGAATTAAAAGCAACGGCTGGTTAGTGCTGAAAGCTGGTTTGCCGGTTCCTGAAGGAATCGCCGATAATGTTGAGGTTGTTACTTATTCTATTACCAGGGATGCGACTTACCGGGCAGTTAATATTAATGAAGAGAACGATGGCTACTCTTTCGGTGTGGAAACGCCTGACGGCAGGTTGGATGATTTTCATTTATCTATTCCGGGGCTGATTAATGTGGAAAATGCGCTTGGAGCCATCACCTTGAGTTTACTCTGCGGTGTTACTCCCGAAGAAATACAAAATGCCCTGCCCGGTTTTAGCGGTATCGCCCGGCGTTTTGATGTGGTTTTTCGTAGTGCCGGAAAGTTTGTCTATATTGATGACTATGCCCATCATCCCGAAGAGATCAGAGCTACGCTCAACAGTGTAAAGTCAGCCTATCCGGGATGTCGCATTACCGGAGTGTTTCAACCGCACCTGTATTCAAGAACCAGAGATTTTGCCGACGGATTTGCCCAAACTCTTTCCGAAGGGTTGGATGATCTGATTCTATTGCCTGTCTATCCGGCAAGGGAAGAGCCCATTCCGGGTGTTTCAAGCGAATTGATAGTTGATAAAATATCCGGAGCAAATGTTTGCATGTCAACAAAAGAGGAGCTGTTAGAGAATATTGAAAAGCTTGATCCGGAAGTGCTGATCACCATGGGGGCAGGAGATATTGACCGGTTGGTGCCGGAAATAAAAAAATGGGCTGAAGAAACTAAAGTATGAAGCGAATAAGGAAAATATTACTTTGGGCTTTGTTATTGCTTTACTTCCCGATAATGTTGAGCTTTGTCGGTGAACATCAGGAGGCTGTGGTGTGTCGTGATGTGGTGGTCACAGTGAAAGATAGTGCCGATACCCGGTTTGTAACCGGAGCGGAAATCAGGGAGGCAGTGCTGGGGAAATATGAAAATACATTGGGAAAGGAGTTGACCTCTGTCTCCATGTTTGAGATTGAAAACTTTATTAAAAAGCATCCGGCCATTAAAACTTGTGAAGTTTATCAAACCATTGGCGGTTTTTTAAGGGTTGATCTTGAACAGCACTTACCGCTCATCAGGGTGTTTGAAAATACCCGCACCTATTATATTGATGAGGATGGGCAGGAGATGCCTGTTTTTGATAATTTCTCTGCCCGGGTGCTTGTGGTGAGTGGTGAGTTGGATGGTAAAATGGATGACCTGTTCAGGCTGGCAAGGATTTTTAGAAATGATCCTTTTTGGGATGCACAGATTGAGCAGGTTTATGTGAAAAGAAATGGTGACTTTGTTATGGTTCCTCGTGTTGGGGATCATCTTATTTTATTAGGTCCGCCCGAGCGGGTGGAAGAGAAACTCAGAAATCTGAGAGCACTTTACAAACAGGGCTTGTCGCCCCGTGAGTGGAACAACTATCAGGTTATAAATTTGAAATTTAAAGGACAGGTTCTTTGCTCTAAAAAACGAAATATATGAGTCAGGATATGAATTTAATAGCAGCTGTTGACATCGGTTCTGCAAAGGTAGCAGCCGCTGTCGGTCGAAAGCATTCCGATGGACAAGTGGAAGTTCTGGGGATGGAGAGTGTTAAATGTGATGGCATGAAACGGGGCGTGGTGTTCAATGTGGAGGAAATTGTTAACGCCGTCAGAATGGTGGTTTCCGCCCTTGAACAACGCCTGAATATCAAGCTGATTGATGTTTTTGTCAGTGTTTCAGGGTTTAACGTACGTGCCATAGGAAACAGTTGTTATCGCTTTATCAAACAGGATGAACTCATTAAAAGTTTCGATCTGGAACAACTGTTGCAGGATAGTTATCGTATTGTTTTGCAGCCTGATGAGAAAATTCTGCATGTGGTACCTCAGGACTATGCTGTTGACCATGAAAAAGGAGTGAAGAAACCCATCGGATATTCAGGTCAGCGTCTTGAAGGAAACTTTCATGTGGTTATCGGAACCCGGTCGGATGTACGAAAAATAGAAAAATGTATTGAAAGGGCCGGCTTACGTCTCAACGGGCTTATCTTTACACCCCTGGCATCTGCTGAGGCTGTCTTGTCCGATGAGGAGAAGGAAGCCGGGGTAGTGATGGTGGATATTGGTGCCGGAACTACTGATCTGGCTCTTTTTCAGGATGGTGTTTTGCGATATTCAGCTGTTATTCCTTTTGGTGGCAATGTGGTTACCAACGATATCAAAGAGGGTTGTGGTGTGTTGCAAAAGCATGCCGAGAAGATGAAGATTCAGTTCGGTTCTGCGCTCGGAACTATGGCCCGTGAGGATGCGGTGGTTACTATTCCCGGTATTTCGGGTTGGGAACCCAAGGAAATTGCATTTAAGAGTCTTGCCTGTATTATTCAGGCCCGTATGGAAGAAATTATTGAGTTGATTGTTCATCACATTGAGCGTTCCGGATATTTTGATAAACTAGGAGCTGGTATCGTTTTCACCGGTGGTGGATCCATGCTGAAACATTTGGTGGAACTTACAAAACTTAAAACCGGGTTTGATGCACGTGTAGGTGGCGTTTCCAGAGCGCGCTCCTTCGAGGAGGAGGAACTCATGAGAGTGCCGTCTTTTGCTACAGTTGCCGGATTGTTGGTGTCTGCCGGAAAATACCCGGGAAGTGTTATTACCCGGGAACAGGAATTGTTCGAAGATGTGGAGAAAGAAGAACCACGGGTTTCCAAAGCGGATCGGAAGAAGAACAATGGCACCAAAAATAAAAAACCAAAGCGAGATAAATTGGAGTATATTACCGGGGATTTGTTTAGCCGTCTCGCCGGTATGTTTGAGGAAAAAGATACGGAAATGTAATTCCAGTACACAAGGAGGTTATTATGAGTGAAGATTTGATCAATTTTGATATCCCGGGTAATCCCAATTCCATCATTAAAGTGATTGGTGTGGGGGGCGGCGGCAGCAATGCTGTCAACTATATGTACGGTCAGGGCATAAAAGACGTGAGTTTTGTGGTATGTAACACCGATGCCCAGGCCCTTACCAATAGTCCCGTGCCTGTGAAGATACAACTGGGAGAGTCGCTGACCGAAGGGAGAGGAGCCGGAAACAAACCGTTGAAAGGCCGTGAGGCGGCTATTGAAAGTCTGGAGAACATTCAGCAGGTGCTGGCCGATAACACCAAAATGGCCTTTATTACTGCCGGAATGGGAGGCGGAACGGGTACCGGTGCTGCTCCCATCATTGCCAAGGCTGCCAGAGATATGGGAATCCTTACTGTGGGCATAGTAACCATTCCTTTTAAATTTGAGGGACGAATTCGTATTGAGCAGGCACTTGAAGGGGTTGCCGAAATGGAAAAGCATGTGGATTCATTGTTGATTATTAACAATGAGAAGCTGCGGGATATGTATGGCGACCTGAAGCTGAGTAATGCCTTCTCCCGTGCCGACAATGTGCTCTCAACGGCCGCTAAAGGAATTGCCGAAATTATTACGGTGCATGGTTACATCAACGTTGACTTTGCCGATGTGGAGACGGTAATGAAAGACAGTGGAGTGTCCATTATGGGTTCTGCAACTGCCGATGGTGATGAACGGGCTATTGATGCCATTCAGGCTGCACTGGAGTCTCCACTGCTTAATAATAACGATATCAAAGGAGCGAAGAATATTTTGCTCAATATTACCTCAGGGGTCGATGAAATCACCATGGACGAAGTCTTTGAAATAACTGATTATGTTCAGGGACGCGTGGGAGCTACTGCCTCCATTATCTGGGGATCCGGAACTGATGAGCAATTGAACAACGAGGTAGGGGTAACAATCATTGCCACCGGATTTGCATCGGGGCATATCATCCAGAAAGATGAGGAGAAGCCGGTCAAAAATAAGGTAACCCGATTCAATATGGACGAAGAGGGTAATGTGACCAATGCCGGCGATGAGGAAGATATTGATTTGGAGCGCGAAGAACACCCCAATGTCGTGGATTTTGATGAAATAGAGCGCCGGAAAAGAGAGAAAATAAAGGACTTATACGGAGAAAACAAGGAGACTCCTGAAAATGAAGATGAAGAAGAGGATCTGTTTTCCCTGTCATCGGGAGCTGACCTTTCTTCTGCTTCTTTACTGGAGCCGGGATCTGCCGCTGCCCTGACGCCGGAGGAGCTGGGTGATGAACGAATGATTGAGGAAATGGAGAAGATTCCTGCCTATAAAAGGAGGGGTGTGACACTGAAAAAGAGTGGTAGTAAACCCGAAAGCAATCCAAACAGGCAGGCTACTGGCAGTAAAGTATCCAGGTTTTCACTTAAAGACGGTAAAAACGGGCCGCAATTGAGTGATAATAATCCCTGGTTGAACGACAATGTTGATTGAAATACAACTAATCTAATTTTAGTTATGAGTTTGATAGATAAAATTTCCGATGAAATTAAAGTGGCTATGAAAGCCAGAGATGCTCTCAGATTAGAGGCATTGAGAAGCGTAAAAAAAGAACTTATTGAAGCCAAAACTTCCGGAAAATCGGGTGGTGAAATATCACCCGATGAGGAGTTGAAGTTACTCCAGCGAATGGTGAAACAGAGAAAGGATTCAGCAAATATTTATTCTGCTCAGGGCCGTGCCGATTTATATGATAAAGAGGTCGCTGAAGCAGAAGTGATTTCTGAATTTCTGCCCGAACAAATTTCTCCTGAGGAGATGGAAAAAGTGGTGGTTGAGATTATTGAAGAGGTAGGAGCCCAATCGGTAAAAGACATGGGAAAAGTGATGGGAATTGCTACCAAAAAGCTGGCAGGAAAAGCTGACGGGAAAGATGTCTCCAATACGGTGAAGCGTCTGTTGGCCAGTGAAGATTAAGTTTAAATTTTGAATAATAAAGAAAGGGCGGGATTTTTGAAAATCCCGCCCTTTCTTCTTTCTGTGCAATATTGTTTTTAATAGAAATTGGCTCTGTTGTCCACTATTTCTGCATCTTCTCTGATTGTTTGCAGCAACTGGTAGCTCACTTTTGATTCAAGTGTTCTTGCCAGCTGTTGTTTTACCTGTTCGGTATCCACTTCAGCTTTTTCCTTGTTGGTTACTTCCACCAGGTAAACTCCGTTGTTTCCGGCAACTGCATCGGACAACTCATTTTCAGGAGAGAATACTGCCAAAGCTACCAATGCGGGCTCAACACCTGCTCCTGCAACCTGGAATGCACTGAAATCAATGCCTGTGGCTGATTGAACCTCTTCTTCCATGCTTTCAGCAATTTCCTGCAGTGATTTACCACTCTCTTTTTCCTGCTGAAGACGTTCTGTCAGAACTTCTTTCTTCTTGTCGTTCAACAGCTGTCGCTCTATGCGACTGCGAACGTCTGCCAGCGGCATGGTACCCTCTTCTGTAATGTCGGTAAGAACCGCAATTACAAATTGGTCTCCAAATTCATAAATGGGCGACAAATCTCCGGGTTCGGCTTCAAAAGCCCACTTGACAAGCTGTCGGGGAGATTCCAAAGCACCTACCTGACGGTCGTTCTTGTTCAGATTACGTCCGTACCTTTTGGTGAGATTCTGCTCCTCAATGGCGGTATTGAATTTCTCTGCAGTGTTGTTTAGTGCAGCAAACTTTGTAGCTTCTGAATAAACATTCTGATATGTTTGAGAACTGTATGTTACTTCACGTCCCAGAGTAGCCAGCTGATATTTTGTTGTCGGCACTCCCTTGTCCTGAATGTGAATGATATGTGTTCCAAACTGAGTTTCCACTTTCACAATGTCGCCTTTATTTCCAAAGAAACTGGCATCATCAAATGGTTTTACCATCATACCCTGACGGAACCATCCCAAATCACCTCCGTTTACGGCAGATCCCTGATCTTCTGAGTACTGGCGGGCAAGCTCCGCAAAGTTTGCTCCGTTGTTCAACAGGTTAATCAAACTGTCAGCTATTTCATTGGCCTCATTGGGATTCTGTGGATTCTGACGTAGCAAAATGTGACGAGCTCTCACGGAATCGGGCAACTGAGCCACATCTGTCAGACGGGTCAGTTTATAGGTGTCATCTTCGAAATAAGGTCCATATACTTCATTTTCGGAAGCGGAGGTTACAAAACCTCTGATTTCCTCATCCAAAGCTTCTGCTTTTAGATATCTTCCGTTGAAAGGAATGTCCGAATTGATCCTTACAAACTGAGCTGCATCAATTTCAGGATTGCTGAAATCTTCACGCATTTCCAATAAACGCTGACGGGTCTGTTCACGATCTTCTTCGGTGGGTTCCACATCAAAAGTCAGATATTCAATGTCACGACTTGCGTCCTGCTTGAATTCCTCCTCATTGTTGTTGTAATAGGTCTCAATTTCCCCATCGGTAACACTCACTTCATCATCAGCGATGGAAGTCATACGGGCCACCACAAAGTTGAAATCCACTTTGGTATTCCGGGCATTTGCTTCACTTTCAACCCACTGGTTGGTAACCATCATGCCATTTTCCAGCAAGGATGAATACTTGCTGAACAAACGTTCGTTAATGATTTGTTGCTCAACAAATGTCCAGTAAAAATTGGCTGTTGGATCGTATTGTTTGGAGCGGAGAAAGTTAATCACCTGCTCTTTGTCAAATGCGCCGGTTTGGGGATTGCTGAAAAGCTGACGAATGGTGGGGTGAACATTTGTTCCGGTTACCATTTCCAACAATTCTGCAGAGGTTACTTCAATACCAAGTTCCTGGTACTTTTCACCCATTATTACTTCATTTATTAACTGGTTCCAGGCCTGATCGCGCAGACGGTTAACCATTTCAGCGTCAAGAGAAGATTCTCCTGAGTTCAAACGTGTATATTCCTCCATTTCTGACACACGTGCCTGAAAATCCTGAATGGAGACAGATTCTCCATTTATCTCCGCTACTTCCATTTGTGATCTCTGAAAAATGGATGAGCCTGAACTCAGCAGGTCGGTCATTATGAAGGCAAACAGGGCGAAGCCGATCATTACGGCTACAAGAACTCCTCCTTTACTTCTGATTCTTTCTAAAGTTGCCATTCGAATACAGATTAATTTTGTTTTTTTAAATCAGGTGACGAATATACAAAAAATTGCACAATCCGTTTTCCTATTCCTCTTTAAGAAGCGCGAATTTATAATGATTATGGAAACTGACCAATTATTCCTCAGTCTGTTTGATGAGCTCCACCAATTCAATCTTGGAACTGGTGGCTTCCAGGATGCGGATGGTGAAACCCGGAATCCTGATCTCCTCACCGATGGTGGGGATGGATTCGTTAAAATTGAGAATCATTCCTGCCAGGGTTTCATAATCGTCCGAAACAGGCAAATCAAGTGGATATTTTTCATTTAGGTAATCCACTTCAAAACGTGCGGATAAATGATATTTGTAATCGTCGATTTGCTTTTCTACAAGGTCTGAGATGTCATGTTCATCGTCTATTTCTCCAAATATCTCTTCAAGAATGTCCTCCAGCGTTACAATTCCTGCTGTGCCGCCAAACTCATCCACCACCAGCGCAATACTGCGGTGTTCCTTGGTAAATATTTCCAGCAGCTTGTTGGCGGTCATCGTTTCCGGAACAATACTGATGGGGTTGATGATGTTTTTCAGCTTTCTGGGATGCTTGAAGAGTTCTGAAACATGTATGTAGCCTATAATGTTATCGATGTTTTCTTTAAAAACCAGGATTTTGGAGTGACCGCTGTCAATGAATTTTTGTCTCAGGTTTTCGATGGACTCCTCTGCATCAATGGCCTCCAGGTCTGTTCTGGGGATGGTGCATTCGCGTATCTTTACCGATGAAAAATCAAGCGCATTTTTCAGGAACTTTACTTCCTGAGGCATATTGTCATCTGTTGCATTCTGTTCCTGGTGCTCTTCCAGCAGGTGGTTGAAGTCCAGTCGGCCAATAACCAGATCTTCGGTGGATATTGCTTCTGTTGAATTGCCAAATTTCTTCAGGAGAAAGTTGGATGCCCCGACGGTGAGTCTTGAAATAGGAAAGAAGGTTCCGTAGAATAGTGTCAGAGGAATGCTGAACATATTCAGGGTGAAAACGGGGTTGAGACGGAACAATATCTTGGGCAGAAACTCTGCCGTTATCAGGATGATGAGCGTCGATATCAGTGTTTGAAACAATAAGATGGCAAAGTCGGACGAGAAATACCTGGAAATCATCGGTTCAAACAAGTGGCCCATGTAAATACCATAAACCACCAAGGCAATGTTGTTGCCTATGAGAATGGTCGTGATAAACATTCCCGGCTTTCGGAGAAATCGGTCGATGAGGCGGGCTATTCTCGGGTTTTTTCGTCTGTTTAATTCAATCAGTAATTTGTTGGCAGAGAGAAATGCCATTTCACTGCCTGAAAAAAAAGCTGAAAACAATATGGTTGCAATGATGATCGGTAAATATTCCATTACTCAGTTGATAGGAGTCTGAATCGCAAGGTAACAAAAAATCTTTCTGATCGGGAATTATTCCGATTGGTTCTCTTGAACACTCAATATTCCACTTATTCTCTTGATGGTGTAGTTCTCCAGCCTTTCATCCGACTCAAATCCGTAACCGGTCAGTATTTCCTGATCCGTAGTGATTTTTATGAACTCGTCGGAATAGATGGTGTGTTTCCGTGAATCCCAAAACAGTTGCTCGGTGTTGATTACTTCATTTTTGAAATTGACAGCTTCCACATCGTCCTGAAGTTCCCATAGGTCTTCGCTTTCATGGAAAATGGCGTACCGGCTTTTTATTTGGGCATCAATTTCTTCTTTTTCGTTGTAAATGATCAGATGTAATCCCTTCGGAAATTCGGTGTAGGGCTTTTCCAAATTTTCATACTGATTCATCTCCGGGGTGATGAACCGGTAAGCAATTCTGCCGGAGTCGGTAACTGCTGTTTCCAAATCTTTGACCGAAAGAGATGGCAGGTTTTTCTCATCTACAGCAGCCTGTATCTCTTCCGTGGTGTTTGATTGACAGGAAGAAAACAAAACAAGAACAGCAAGCAGTAAAAATATACTGCCTGCTGTTTGTACACTTGATTTATGGTGTTTAAATCTGTGATTCATATGTTGTTTAGTGTCAGCAAGTGAATTGCTGTTTTCTTGCAAAAACGATTATTTGCTTCTAACGGTTGTGCGTTCACCAATCCAACCACCTACGGTATATGAGCCTCCTTTTTCAAGTCCCTGGAAGAAAATCTCTTTTTCTTCGGGGAAGTGCTTCACATATAAATTAATCAGGTTGTTGGCTTCGTCAGCTACTTCAGGATCTACTGATTTGGCGCGCAGGAATTTATCTACTGCTGCCCAGTAGGCTGTTTTGTGTGTGAACTCATCGTCACCAATTGAGGATGCTGACGTTGCGTAGGCCTTTCCAATCAGGATATAAGGCTGTCCCCATTCGGGATTGGCTTCAATAGCTTTCAGTGCATTGGATCGGGCTGAAGAGAAATTGTTTCCCGCCAGATTAACCAATCCTAACTGGTAGTAATATTTTGCTTTTTGAGTGTCATCCTCCACCAAATTAATGGCTTCTTTGTAATAATCGGAAGCACGGTCTGTATCTCCTGATTTCAGGTACATACGAGCCAGTCCGTAAGCTGAGGAGTGTGATGGCTCAATAGTGTGCTGGTATTCAGAAACTTTGTACAGTAAATCCATATCTTCACACATCTCATTTGCCAGCAAACGACTCACCCGCTTCAACCAGGGAAGATCTTCCTTATGCTCTTCCAACTGAGGAGAGAAAATTCTGTCCAGTGTATTGCAATCGGCTGCACCACTGCGGGCAAACAGCTCTTCTATTTTACCCGCCAAATCTTCAAGAGTGCTTTTGTATTTAGCCATCTTGGGATTCTCTATCTGTGCGTTCAGCAAATCGATGATGGTGGTGTAGTTATTTACCACATCTTCGGCCTGAATTTCGCCATCGTTAAACATCGCTACAGTGCTGGTCATGAAAATACCGAGAACAGCGGGTTGAGCAGACTTTCCGTCTTCTTCAACAGATTCCTTCAGCAAACCATACGCTTCTTTTCTGATTTCGCTGTCATCTTTCTTGAAATCCAGCATCGAAATGGCTTTTTTCCCTTTGATGTATGGAATGCCATAACGGGGATGATCTCCAAAATACTTCATGCGCTGATCATAAACCTTCATCAGCTCGTCGAAATATTTGTCCTTCTCAGCCTGGTTTTCTGCATGTTTTATTTTGTATTCCATGATTTTTTCACCATCGGTATAAAGCCTTCTGGTGGACAATGGACATTCGTTAAAAGCAGTTTCCCAATAAGGCATAGCCTCATCATAACGATCCTGTTTTACCAGTTCGGTATAAAGTGAGAGGTTTTTTAGACATTGGATGCTGTCTTCTCCGTGTCCGTACTTCGATCCGTCTTCCACGCCTTTTTGAGAAAAGGCCTGAACTGTTGACAACAGCAATCCTAAAGTTATAATTGCAAACGCTTTCATGAGAAATAATTTTTGTTTGTAATCTTAAACAGTTTCCTGAAAAAAAAACTATTCTGGTCTGATTTGTTGTTTTACTTTGCTTTCCCGGGTGTTTTGTTGCCTTCTCTTCTCCGTATATTGATCTGGCTTGTTAAAAAAGGCATATTTTTCAAAACAGCTGCAAAGGTAATTAAAATATCAGAAAAAATCTTTTGATTTCTGAGTTTGATTTACTGGAACTTCCATTTATTAAACCAGAACTCATGGAAAGTGAAATTCAAGGTAACTTTTCCATAGGTTTCTGACATGTCCAGATTGCCCGTTGGCTTTCTGGTTCCGTATTCAAAAACAAGGTTTACTGAAGTTTTTGAACGGTTGTATGGTAAACCTATTCCAAAAGTTATGCCAAAGTTGTTGATTTTATCATCGCCAATACGAATGTACTCTTCTCCGAATTTTACTCCCGCACGGTACTTCATGCGCGCCAGATAGTTTGGTGAGCGGCTGTCCGGGGTATATTGAGCCCCGGCCGAAAGTTGGGTGCTGTTGGTGGTTTGAGTGTGATTGTCGGGGAAATCCACATCCCCCCAGTTGGCCATTGTGTAATCTGCCGCCAGCAGAAGTCTGTCTCCGTTTTTGTAGGAAACACCCATGCCAATGGATTGTGCCATGTCGAAGCCTGATACATCTGATGTGTCGGTGGCTTCAGGGATAATGATGTTGGAACCAAAAAGTTTACCGTCTTCTGAGTAACTGGTGCCTTTGGCTACTGTTCTTTGAAAATCTCCCTTCAGTGATGCCTGTGGCCGGTAGGTAAATCCAAAGGTCATGGATTTCTCTTCCGAAATCTGATGGGTATATTGCGCACCCAGATCCATAAAGAAATCGCTTGCATGGATCTCGGACTGAACGCCATATTTATAAGCCTCAGGATCGTCCGAGAATTCTATGAAGGTGGTGTGCTGAATGTTGCCAAAAATATAACTGGCATGTGCTCCCACCGAGAAATTGTTGGCCGGCATAATGGAGACTCCTCCGTAAACGGTGGACAAATTTCCTGTTCCAATGGCCTTATTGAGACTTGTCCCATCCGAAAACTCAAATTTGTATCCTGAGTTGGAGAAAGGACGCAATCCCATCGTGGCATGCACTCGTTGTGAAATGGGAAAACCCATGGCAAAATAACTGAAATCAACATTGTTGTAGGTTTCATTTCCATCGCCGCTGGAGAATTCCTGTGTAAACCCTGAAATTCCTGCTTCAAAAAAGAAAGACATGGTATCTATTCCGGAGTAGGATGCAGGATTGAGAATGTTGAGGTGGTTGTCACTTTTGAGACCGATTCCGGTATTTCCCATAGCGGCATTTTGTCCGAATCCGGAGGTATTCAACTCACCAATGCCGTAACGGGAAAAGGGTGAAAAGGTTCTTTTTTGGCCAAATGCAGCAGTTGAAATCAAAAGTGCCAATAGCAAAAGGATGTGGTATCTGTTGTTTTTATGCATTGTATTCAATTATTCGGTTTAGTCCGGAAAGTACCAGATTTGGTTGTGCAAAGATGATACTTTTTGTGTAGCTGACAAAAAAATCTGCATCTCCTCCGGTTAAGATGACCTTTGCATCAGGGTATTGTTTTATAACTTTATTGATGTATCCTTCAAATTCCATGAGCAAACTGTTTTGAACTCCGGAACGAATTGCCTCCTCTGTGGTTGTACCCCAGAACGGAGTGTTACCGGTTGTTGTTGCCGGCAGCCGGCTGGTTTGCTGATGAAGGGCTGCAAACCGCATTTTTAACCCGGGCGAAATATTGCCCCCGTAATAAACATGATCATTGTAAAGATCAAAAGTGATGGCTGTGCCGGCATCTATAACCAATAAGGGGCTGTCCGGATAGATGGCTGCTGCTCCAATGACTGCTGCCAGTCGGTCTTTGCCCAGGGTTTCCGGTGTTTTGTATCCGTTTTTTACCGGAATTGGAGTGTGATGATCAAAAAAAATAAATGATCCTGAAATATTTTGAATCAATTCTTCAAATTCCCCAGTCTGGTTTGTAACGGATGAAAAAATAACATTGTCCGCACCATGCCGGTTTATCAGTTCAGTGATCACTTTTTTGTCAAGGAAAACCAGCTTGTAAGTGGCAATTAATTTCCCCTTGTCAAAAAAACCAATTTTGGTACTGCTATTTCCCTGATCAATCGCTAAATTCATGTTCTGAAATGTTAATAAAGGGCCGTTTGTTGAACATTTGCCGGGTTTTTCATGGCAAATTTAACCTGATTTATCAATTATGAAGGTTAATTCAACTTTTTTTGGTTTGGGGATTGTTCCCAAAAATTGTACCACATTATGCGAAAAGTTTTGGTAGTTGAAGATGATCGTTTCATCTCCGCAATATTTTCATTGTTTCTTAAAGATTTGGGGTTCGATATTATCGGACGATGCAAGGATGGGGTAGCTGCTCTGGAGGAGTGCAAATCCAACCGGCCGGACATTGTTTTGATGGATATCCATCTGGAAGGAGATTTGGATGGCATCCAGGCCGCGGAACATATTCAGCGGGAATGCGAAGTTCCCGTGATTTTTGTTTCAAGTGATACCAGCCATGATGTGGTGGAACGTGCTGTGTTCTCCAATTCTTATGGCTATCTTGTGAAACCCATCACCAAAAAGGAGTTGGGAATTACTATGGAACTGGCTTATTACAAGCATAAAGCGGATGTGGACCAGAAACGCAGAGAGCAAAGCTTCCGAAACTATATTTCCAAGGCTCCCATAGCTATGACCATCGTTCAGGACGGAATGATCAGGTATCTCAATAATCTGGCCCTCGATTTGTTTAAAACACATTATATGGAGGATATCGTGGGAACCTCTCTGGTGGATTTTGTGGATGATGAATTTGTACCGATGCTGGAAAGTGTTCTGGCAGATGATTTTTCCGAGGAAATTGAACCTTTCCATCTTCAGATAAAAACTTTTCACCAAAAACCATTGAAGGTAATGGTGCATGCCTCCAGAATTTTGTTCAATCAAAGACCTGCATTTCAATTTGGACTGGTGGAAATATCCGGGTTTATGGCGTGTGTCGATGAGCTTAAAAAGTGGAGAGAAGCTGCCCTTACCGGAGCGGGGCCTGTTCTGGTGATTAATCGACTCTTTGAGGTGGTGGATTACAACCCTGCTTTCAGGGAGTATGTAAATCCTGCTTTTGACATGCGTGGCCACTCGGTTTTTACTATGCGTCCCTGGATGAACATAGATCGTGGTGCCTTGGCCAATATTTTCAATCAGGAAACTACCGACTCAGTGACTATCTCCATCGAAACCACCACTCATTTACTTGAATGCCGCGGTTACGTTTTGAACAACGACCAGGGAGAGACCGAAAAGATTCTTGTGGTACTCCGTGAGGCCAAACCTAAGGGGCAGATGGAGTAGTGATCTCGTTCAGCTTATTAAGTAAATTGGTAATGCCTTTTATGTTTTTTATGGTGAGTACCAGTTTTTCATTCTTTTGTTGCATTTGAACTTCTCTGGGGTGTTGTTGTATCCATTGAAGAACCTTGCCGAATGTCTCTGACTGGTAAAATCCGGATTGCTGATTGTCAATAAAATGTAGTCGGGCTGTATGGTTTTTAAACAGCAGACGCGTAATGCCCATTGTTTTGGCTTTCATACGTACTCTTACCACATCGAGTAACGATTGTGTGGACTCAGGAATTGCTCCGAACCGATCCGTGAGGTTGTTTTCAAATGTTTTAAGTTCTTCTTCTTTTTCAATATTGTCAAGTTCCCGATACAGATCCATACGTTCAGCTGTATTGCTGACGTAGTCTTCCGGAATTCTTACTGCCTCATCAGTTTCAATCTGACAATCGCGAGTGTAGGCGGTTGTTTCATCCCCCGGTTTTGGTTCATCTTTGAAGAGTTCAGGGAACTCATCTTCACGGAGCTCCAGCATCGCTTCCTGCAAAATTCGTTGATAGGTTTCGTAACCTATGTCGGCAATGTATCCACTCTGCTCGGCCCCCAGCATATTTCCGGCACCCCGGATGTCCAGATCCTGCATGGCAATATTGAAGCCGCTTCCCAGTTCCGAAAACTCTTCTATGATGTGCAGTCGGCGTCGTGCATCCTGCGTAAGGGTTGATGATGGGGGAGCCAGCAGGTAACAAAAAGCTTTTTTATTGGAACGTCCTACCCGTCCGCGCAACTGGTGTAATTCGCTCAGTCCGAAATGGTGCGCATTGTTTATAATAATGGTGTTGGCATTGGCAATGTCCAGTCCCGATTCAATAATGGTAGTGGCAATCAATACATCATATTCACCTTCGATGAACTCCATCATAATCTTTTCCAGCTTGGCGCCTTCCATCTGTCCATGTGCTACCACGGTTTTTACCTCCGGCATCCACTGATTGATGGCTTTCTCCATCTCATATATGTTATGGACGCGGTTGTTGATGAAGAAGACCTGACCGTTTCGTTCCAGTTCGTAAGAGATGGCCTCGCGGATGATGGCTTCATTGAATGTGTGAAGTTCCGTAATAATCGGATGTCTGTTGGGAGGGGCTGTGTTCAGAATGGATAAATCACGGGCTCCCATCAGTGAGAATTGTAAGGTGCGGGGTATTGGCGTGGCCGTCAGTGTCAGGGTGTCCACGTTTACCTTGATGCGTTTGAGTTTTTCCTTTACGGCAACACCGAAGCGCTGCTCTTCATCAATAATCAGCAACCCCAGATCTTTAAATTCCACGTCTTTACCAACAAGACGGTGCGTCCCGATGACGATGTCAACTTTTCCTTCTTTGACCTCCCTGACAACCCTTTTGGTAGAGGATGTTTTTCTCAAACGACTTACATATTCTATATTACAGGGGAAATCTTTCAATCTTTCCCTGAAGGTGTGGTAGTGCTGAAGCGCCAGAATGGTGGTGGGAACGAGTACCGCCACTTGCTTATTATCGGTTACGGCTTTAAATGCAGCTCTTACTGCCAGCTCCGTTTTTCCAAAGCCCACATCACCGCACACAAGTCTGTCCATGGGAGTTTTCTCTTCCATGTCTCCTTTGATGGCTTGTGTTGCCTTATTCTGGTCGGGTGTGTCTTCATAAATAAAGGAAGCCTCCAGTTCTTTTTGCATGAAATTGTCGGCTGAAAAAGAAAAGCCGGGTTGCGCTTTTCGTGCAGCATACAGAGCAATGAGCTCTCTGGCAATATCCTTGACTTTTTTCTTGGTCTTATCTTTTACCCTTTGCCATGCCCCGGTTCCCAGTTTGTTGATTTTGGGTGGTTCTCCGTCTTTTCCTTTGAATTTACTGATGCGGTGCAACGAATGGATGTTCACGAGGATTACATCATTGTCTCTGTAAATCAACTTGATGGCTTCCTGCTGTTGCCCGTTTACTTCAGAAGACACCAGCCCTCCGAATCTGCCTACTCCATGATCGATGTGCACCACATAGTCTCCCGGGTTTAGTCGGGTAAGTTCCTTTATGGAGAGCGACTGCCGGGCAGCTCTGACTTTATCCGTGCGAAGCGAAAATTTGTGATAGCGGTCAAATATCTGGTGGTCTGTATAGACACAAAGTTTCAATTCATGATCGATAAAACCCTCGTGCAATGCATGATTGATCTCTTCGTACCTGAGGGATTTCCCACGGTCTTCAAAAATCTGGCGCAAACGATCCAGCTGCCGCGGGTTGTCCGATAAAATTAAGATTCGGTAACCTTCGCCTTGTTTGGAAAGGATGTCTTTTTCCAAAAGGTCAAAGTTTTTCTTAAAAACCGGTTGTGGTGAGGTCTGAAATTCAATTACGGGGCCGGTTATGTCTTTGCTGTGGATGCTTCCCCAGTTGATAACCGGAAAGTCTTCAAGAGCGGACCTTAACTCCTTTGGGGATACTAAATTTTCGGGAGAAGGAAGTCCTGAAACTTCCTCAGCTTTATCCTTCTGGTGGTATTTTGTTTCTACTTTTTTGAATATGGTTTCGGTTTTCTGGAAGACCTGTCGGGGAGATTGAATCCAGATTTTTGTCTCTTTATCAAGAAATGCGGGGAGGGTAATGTATTCTTTTCCGTCCCCGATTTTCCCCAAGTCGGGAAGCAAGGTAACCTGACTCAACGCCTTTTTTGAAAGCTGGTTTTCTATGTCAAATGTTCTGATACTCTCTACTTCGTCTCCGAAAAAATCTACTCTGACAGGGTCTTCATTTGAGAATGAGAAGATATCAATAATGGAACCGCGCAATGAATATTGACCGGGTTCATAAACAAAATCCACGCGTTGGAAGGATAACTCCTGCAGAAAATCTTCCACAAAAGAGGGATCCAGACTGTCTCCTGTTTTGATGGTCATGGATTGTCCGGTAAGGTCGGTGCGTGTGGGAACCTTTTCCATCAAGGCTTCCGAGTGAGTAACAATTAATGTATAACAGTCCGGGTTTTGAAGTTGCTCCAGAGCCTCAGTTCTCAGAATGGTATTGTTGCTGTCGGGCTGGCCAAATTCAGGAGAACGTTTGTAGGTGGAGGGGAGGAAAAAAATCCTCTCTTCTCCTGAAAGTTGTACCAGATCGTGATAGAAATAAGCTGCTTCTTCTTTGTCTTCCAGAATGAAAAGATGTTTGCTTTTGTCGCTTGCAGCAGCTGCCAAAAGTGCAGCAGAAGACCCGGAGAGTCCCTTGAGTGTCAGATTTCCGTCAGGCGATTGTGTCCATTTTTTTATTTCTTGAAGACTGGTATGATTGCCGAATATTGCGGGTAATGTACTTATTTCCACGTGTTGTATTTTTATTGCAAAAGTAGAAACTATTCAATTAATTCACTACTGACTTGTGAAAAATTGAGATTGCATATCTACTCTGGCCGGTAATAAATGCGATTCCCTGAGGCGTTACTCTGCCCTCAACCCTCAATATCCTGCAAAAGCCTGTCATTGGTAGTTCGCATCTCAATTAAATTTTGAGGCATAATGGGAATATTACAGATAGGGGAGGTCCCCGAATGGGGCCAATTGTTAATCGTCTGATTTTTAGCTCATTGCAAAAATCTATTGTTGTTAACGTAGTGAAGCAATCTCAATTTTTTAACCGGACACCAATATTTTCAAATAAAAGTTTTCACAGATCATTGTGAAATTTTTTCACAATGATTTCTTTTGCTGCCCTAAATTATCTTTACTTTTATCCACCCCGAATGGGTAATGAGAATCTTTTATAAATATTTAATCAGAAAGCATCAATGCAGGTATCAAAATTTGGTGGTGCTTCAGTGAAAAATGCTGAAGCGGTAAAGAATCTTCTTGAAATAGTAAATCATCTGGACAAATCTCAGGTCATTGTTGTTTCCGCCATGGGGAAGATGACCAATGCTTTTGAAACTTTGATTCAGTATTATTTCTCAGGAGAAAAAGAGGAATGCAAGGCTCAATTGAAATTTATTAAAGAGTTTCATAACAATATTATCCTCGATTTGTTTGGTGATCTTCAGCATCCGATGCTTTCAGCTTTTTGGGAGTGCGTGCGACAGTTGGAGGTTAAGCTGGAACAATTGCCCTCCATGCATTTCGATTACGAATATGATCAGGTTGTCTCTTTTGGGGAAATTTTTTCCACACACATTATAAGTGCATTCCTGAATACATCGGGTGTTAATAATAAATGGGTGGATGTCCGGCATGTACTGAAAACCGATGACCTTTATCGGGATGCCAATGTGGATTGGCTAATGACGGAGGAGTTGATGGAGCGGACTTTTTCATTCACGGAGACCTCTCTTTATCTGACACAGGGCTTCCTGGGCGGCACATTCAGCAATATCTCCACAACGCTGGGACGTGAGGGATCCGATTATACAGCAGCCATTATCGGGTATGTGTTAAATGCTGAAAGGGTAACTGTATGGAAAGATGTTCCCGGTATCCTCAATGCTGATCCGCGAATTTTTCCTGATGCTCAAAAAATTGACAGCCTGTCGTATGCCGAAACCATCGAATTGTCCTATTACGGTGCTCAGGTAATTCATCCCAAAACATTAAAACCTCTGCAGAATAAACAGATTCCCTTGTATGTAAAATCATTTTTGGATAGAGAATTGCCCGGAACGGTCATTCGTCAGGAGAGTCCAAAAATCCCTGTTCCTGTTTTTATCCTGAAGAAAGATCAGGTGTTACTGACTTTGTCTCCCCGGGATTTCTCGTTTATCACAGAGGAGAATCTGAGCAGAATTCTGGCACTTTTTAGTCAGAATCATGTGCGCATAAACCTGCTGCAAACCTCAGCTCTTAACTTTACGGTTTGTGTGGATCGCAAAGACAGTTTTGTAAAAATGGTGGAACAACTAAAGGAGTTTTACAGTGTCAGGTACAACGATCAGGTGGAGTTGCTGACTATCAGGCATTACAATCAGGAGGTGATTGATGAAAAACTAAAAGACCGGGTTGTGATTGACTCGCAGGTGACCCGCAAAAATGCACGTTTTGTTCTCCAGAGTTCTTAACCTGGTTTATTCATCGCGGTGGCTGTAATCCGACACGGAATCTACTAGTGTAAAGATCTATTATTTCTCAAACTAATTTTTGTGCTATTTTAATTTGCCTGCGTTAAGCTTTTTTGCCGTAGTTCACTATGGCTGTAATTATGCCATGCTCACTTCATTCAAAGTGCAAGGTTTTTTAAGTATCAGGCAAAATTTTCTTTTGGATGGCTTTTGTGTTAATATTTTTTCTTCTGCCTTCTGCTTCTTAAACTTCTGCCTGTAGGTCACTAACCTCCAACTTCTAAAAATCTAACGAACTATTGATATTTTTGTATTACATGAAATCTTCAACCTGTTCTGATGAAATCAGGTTCGCACCTTTTTGTTCCATATCCTTCAGTGCTTTTTCTGTATCACCGGGATTCATATTAACACCTTTGGTGGCATCGGTAATCAGAAAGGTCTCATAACCCAGCTTCAGTGCATCGTTTATTGTAAACCAAACACAAACATCTGCTGCAAGCCCTGTGATAAAAAGGCGTTTTACTCCTTTTTTCCGGAGGTATTGGTGCAGTTCAGTCTCTATTTTATGGCCGTTGTCGAAAAAAGCGCTGTAAGAATCCACCTCCGGGTTGGAGCCTTTGAAAATGATCTTGTGAATAAGGGATTGGTTAAGCAAGGAAGATAGCTCAGCCCCCGGACTGCCCTGAATGCAGTGGTCCGGCCAGAGAATCTGATCCAGCCCGTTGAGTACGGTGTTGTCTCCCGGTTTTTTCCCCGGATGGTTGGAGGCAAAACTTCCATGGTTGGCAGGATGCCAGTCTCGTGAGGCAATAATCAGGTTGAATTTCTTTTGGAGATCATTGATTACAGGTATTATTTGGTTTCCCTGAGAAACTGCAAGGTTGCCTCCGGGAAGAAAGTCATTTTGAACATCTACTATCAGTAATGCATTCATGGCAAGACCTTTTTTATCCTGATTAATTCATAAATTTTTTTAATGAGATGCTCAAATAGCAAGAAATCCAATCAACCGCAGATAAAATTAATGAAGGGAATAATGATTATTTTCCAATCAATTTTATTGAGGACGATTGTAGTTCGCAGTTAGTTGAGCATCGTAATAAATTATTTGTGAAATATTCAGGTTAGGATTAGAGGTAGTTTTACCCCTGCTTATCCTGTTTATATTTCACGATTAATTCCAGTCTTCTGTTGTAAAGTGTTTCCTCAATTCCTACAGGATATATGTGCGGGTTTACAAATCGTTTGATACTTTTATCTAACAAATCAAGTTGTTGTGATGTTCGTTGTTGCAGTTTTAAAATTGGCTCTTGCTGATATACGCATTTCCCTTTCTTCAGCACCGGAACCAGCAAGTCCTCGCAGGAAAGACTTGCCTTATCCAGAATCTTTGTGCGGGTCGGATCTGAAGGGTCTATCATTTTCACAGGGCCGGAGAGGTCTTTTCGCTGATCATAAATCATATCACCGGCCATAACTCCATTCCGGTAAAATCTTTTGACTTGTTGAATTCCCGGGATATTGACCTTGATGGATTGTTCGGATAGCTTAATGCGGTCGAGCCATTCTCCGGTTTTAGTCTCTATAGCCGCGAGCTTATAGACACCTCCGAGTGCCGGTTGATCAAAAGCGGTAACGAGCTTCGTGCCGATGCCCCACGAATCAATGGCTGCTTCCTGTTGCTTCAGGCTTGAAATCAGATATTCATCCAGGTCATTGCTGGCTACAATCTTCATATGCTGCAGTCCGGCTTCGTTCAACTTTTTTCTTGCCAGTTGACTCAAATAAGCCAGGTCGCCTGAGTCCAGTCTGATGCCTTTAATCCGGTATCCTTGAGCTTCTACCTTTTTTGCCGCTTCAATGGCATTGTCTATTCCTTTAGGGGTATTATAGGTATCCACCAAAAAAATGGTGTTGGTGGGCAATGCGGCGGCAAAAGCATCGAAAGCTGCCGGTTCATCCTCAAACGCCTGAACCCAGCTGTGTGCATGGGTGCCCAGAGCCGGAATGCCCAGGTGATATGCCGCCAAAACATTGGAGGTTCCGGAGCATCCTCCGATAAATGCCGCTCTGGTGGCAGAGATAGACCCGTCTATGCCCTGTGCTCTTCTGAGACCAAACTCCATGACTGGTTCCCCTTTGGCAGCAAGGTTGATTCTGGCCGACTTTGTGGCGATGAGCGTCTGAAAGTTGATGATGTTTAACAGGGCGGACTCGATTAATTGACATTGCAAAATGGGCCCTTTTACACGGATGAGCGGTTCATTTGGAAATACAACTGTTCCTTCTTGGATCGCTTCCACATCGCAATCAAACTCCATGGTGGTAAGGTACTCCAGGAACTTTTCATCAAACAATGGCCTGGAATCATTCCCTTTTAAACTCCGGAGATAGTCAATGTCAGCTTGGCAAAAGTGAAACCTGTTCAGATAATCTATGGCAGTTTCCAGTCCTGCTGCAATGGTAAAACCTCCGTCAAACGGATTACTTCTGAAAAAAAGATTGAAAACGGCATTTTGCTCATGCATGTTGTGTTTCCAGAACCCGTAAGCCATTGTGATTTCATAGAAATCGGTCAGTAGAGCAAGGGAAGTAGTATTTTTTGTTTCTGAATAATTCATAAATTATTGATTCAGCTTTATTACAAATCCCGCCTGATATGCCTGCAGATTACCCTCTCTGTCCAAAACCGGCCACGCAAGAAGAACCGACTGAATATCTTTAGTCATTGTGCCGGCCTGAGGGTCCACACGCCATGTCTCTTCAAATTGTAATTGTGCAGTTTGCGATCGTTCAAATTTGCCGCTTGATTCCATCTCTTTTACTTTCTCCACAGAGATAGGTTCCCGGTTGTAGTAGTCCAGTGCCTGGGCTTTTCCTTCATAAACCGCTTCGAAAAGGAGATTGATGAGTTTTTTGTGTTCCAGATTTCGCAGGCGTGACGAGGCCCATGTATTGGTGGTGTCAAGATTGATGATGTTCACCGGGTAAAGGATGGTGTCGGCAACTATTATTCCTGAATTAGCAGAAACAGTCAGGGCTTCTTTTTTTTCGGATTCTGATTGACAGGATAAAATACTAAAAGATAAGAGGATCAAATAAAGGAATTTGTTTAACATATTGCTATCTTTTAAAGGTTAACATCATACCGTTTTGGTTTCTGTTGATTTTTCCGTTTGAATAAGCCTGATGTCCGTTGACAAACGTATGCGTTATCCGATGCGAAAATGTGGTTCCTGAAAAAGGACTCCACCCACATTTATATTGTACTGAGGAATCTTCAACTTTTTCCTTTTTTCCGGGATCGATAATGACCAGATCGGCAAAGTACCCCTCTTTGATATAACCCCGTTTTTCAACTCCGAAAAGTTCTGCCGGGGCATGACACATTTTTTCCACCACCATCTCTTTGGTGAAAATTCCTTGTGTTGATAACTCAAACATAGCTTGCAGGGAGTGTTGTACGAGTGGACCTCCCGATGGCGCCTGGAAATAACTGTTGTTTTTTTCTTCCGCGGTATGGGGGGCGTGATCGGTGGCCACTACATCCAGAATATTGTTTCGCAGGGCTTCCCTCAATGCTTCCCGGTCCTGAGTGCTTTTGACGGCAGGATTCCATTTTATCCGGGATCCGAATTTGTCATAATCTTCGTCCGAAAACCAAAGGTGATGTACGCATACCTCTGCGGTTATTCTTTTTTCCCGCAGGGGGAGAGCATTGGTAAAAAGGGACATCTCCTGTGCCGTTGATAAATGCAGGATGTGCAACCGGGTGTTGAACTTTGATGCAAGTTCTACAGCCATGGAGGAAGATTTGTAGCAGGCTTCGGCACTTCTGATTTGAGGATGATACCTGAATGGCATTTCTTCCCCGTATTTTTCTTTAAATATTTTGGTGTTGTTCTTGATGGTTGTTTCGTCTTCACAGTGCGTTGCAATAAGCATGGGGACTTCCCGGAAAATGTTTTCCAACGCTTCTTTTTTATCAACCAGCATATTTCCTGTGGAGGAGCCCATAAATACTTTTACTCCGCAGACAGTGGCCGGATCTGCTTTTAAGACTTCCTTCAAATTGTCGTTGGTTGCTCCCATATAAAAAGAGTAATTGGCAACGGAGCGTTCTTCTCCTATCCGGAACTTCTTTTTGAGCGCTTCTATGGTGGTGGTTTGCGGATTGGTGTTGGGCATCTCCATGAATGAGGTAACTCCGCCCGCTACCGCGGCCCCCGATTCTGTGTAAATGTCGGCTTTGTGTGTGAGGCCCGGTTCTCTGAAATGCACCTGGTCATCAATGACTCCGGGAATAAGGTAACATCCTTCTGCATCTATGGTTTTGTCGGCTTCAGGAAGCAGGTCTCCTTTTCGGAAGATTTTTTCAATCAGACGGTCGTTGATTAGGACACTTCCTTCAAAGGAATTCCCCTGATTGATAATGGTTGCATTTTTTATGAGTGTTTTCATCAGTATATAATTAGGGGTTGCTGAAAAACAATTAAAGAGGTAATAGTAAAAAGATTATAGTTAATAATTTTATTTAAAGTGCAAGGTTTATCAAGTAAATCTTTCAAAGAGTTTGCACTTGTGGTGGTTAATAATCAAAATATTACTGTTCAAAAGATTTATTCTTTAGGTTAAACGATGTTTCCTATTTAAAAGGCGCGGTGGCCTGTCCGTTTTCCGGGTCGGCGGATAGCGGGAAGCCAAAATGGGCGACTTTCATGGCCTTGCGCAATGGCCGGAAATTTTGGTTTTCGCGGGCGGATAGGTTTAAACGGACTAGATTTTTTTGTTTCTTTTTGGAGCAATGCCAAAAAGAAAAACAATAAAGAAATTAAAAATTGGTCTGCTGACTTTTTCAGTAGCCTGTAATTAAACAAATTTATTGGTATGGTGGAACTCGTCTCAAGCAATCGGGACTCGTTTCATAGTTTGTATTTGAATAAAGTGACAGGCAGGGTTAACAGATGACAATGCTTAATATAAGAAACCGACGGAAAATTGTCAGGTAATAAAACTTAAAAATCAGATACGCCTAAGCGATTATACTTCATATTTCTTGAAGAAACTGCTGATTTTCATCTTTATAACACCCCATAAAGCCTCACTGAAGATTCCTCCGCTCATTTTTGATGCGCCTTCCTGACGATCGGTGAAGATAATGGGCACTTCAATAATCTTGAAGCCATATTTCCAGGTAGAAAACTTCATCTCTATCTGAAATCCATATCCTTTGAGACGTATTTTGTCCAGCTTTATGGTTTCCAGCACTTTGCGGTGGTAGCATTTGAACCCGGCGGTAGTATCCATTATTTTCATTCCGGTAACCAGTCTTACATAAGTGGAAGCAAAATAGGACATTAATACCCTTCCCATAGGCCAGTTCACCACATTTACTCCCGATTTGTACCTGGATCCAATGGCTAAATCAGCACCATCCTCGGAGCATGCTTTGTACAGGCGGTTTAAATCTTCCGGGTTATGAGAAAAATCGGCATCCATCTCGCAGATGTACTCATATCCTTTTTCCAGGGCCCATTTAAAACCTGTGATGTAGGCTGTTCCCAGTCCCAATTTGCCTGCTCGTTCCAATAGATGAAGTTCCGGAGCCGATTGCTGCATCTCTTTTACAATGGACGCGGTTCCATCCGGAGAACCATCGTCTATTATAAGAACGTCAAAAGGGGTGGGTTGGGCAAATACAGCCTTTATAATGGCTTCGATATTTTCCTTTTCATTATAGGTTGGTATGATTACCAGATTTTTTGATTCTGTCATTTGGCTTGTTGGTATATGAATGTTTGTCGTATTGTTTGTGCGAATTTACGAATTTAGAACTGGTTAATGGTTCTATATATAAGGTTTTTTGGAGAAGGAGGTTTAATAGCTGATGAGCTGATGAGCTGTTGAGCTCAACCCTCATTCCTCAACCCTGATTTCCCCTTGACACTCTCCCCCAAAATTCTTACTTTTACTTTTCTGACATAAAATTTGAGACGTCTATATTTGACCCTCAGCGGGTTGACATTTTTTTACACAAATAGATTGAAAAAAGATTTGGAAAAGCGGGAAACAATGCGTTATCTTTGCACCCGCTTTGCAAGAGAGACCAAGGGGTCCGAGCGAAAAAGCAGAGCAATCTTTTTGGAGTAAGAGCTGACGAGATCAGCACTTGAAAAAAAGATGAAAAATAATTTTGGCGAAGAAAAATATTTGATTTATCTTTGCACTCGCTTTTGAAAAAAAGCAGGCATCCCGAAGGGGGCCATCGGCCGGTACAGTAGGTTCATGAACGTACTATACGGCAAAAAAAGATCTTTGAAATTATTAATGCAAAACCAAAAACAAGGTAAAAGCGGATCCACAAGTCAATTTCAATAATTTGGAGTCGGGATTTTTTGTTTGAGGATATGTTCTTAAAAGA
>NZ_PVTS01000002.1:0-353235 GCF_003003035.1 Marinilabilia salmonicolor
CTCTTAAGATACTGATTTTCAGGGATTTAACCTAATTTTTCAAGCATATATTTCATTGATTTTTAAATATTTACAAACAATAAATTGGGTTTTTTCAACCCTTAATTCGCATTACTAATTAATCCCCATCTATAAAGTCGGGAAAATTTTTAACTGAAACTGTGTCTGGTCAGAAAGTGCCAGTTGCATGGCTTGCGAAGCCGCCAAAAACGGAGTTTACCTGGGTAAATGAGTATTTTGGCGGCAAGCGTAACGACGCAAGTGGTACTTTATGGTCATACACTAATTAACTCCACACCTCACAGAAACACTGTCAGGGTAGCTCTTCAATGGGCCGGTTTTCCGGAGCAGTACCAAACTGCTTGTTGGGAGTATCGCCCATGGTCAACTCCAGAACTCCGCCATTCATAATTTCCTTGTAAGTGATATAACTTCTCTCAAGATCAGCACCATTGAGAGTTGCCGATTGAATGTAAATATTCTCTTTGCTGTTGTTATGCGCAATCATGGTAAAAGTTTTATCACCCGGAAGTTTCACCTCCGCTCTGTCGAGATCGGGTGAACCCAATACCATCACCGAACTGGAAGGATTCACAGGATAAAAACCCATGGAAGAAAAGATATACCAGGCCGACATCTGACCACAATCCTCATTTCCTATAATACCATCGGGTTGATCGGTGTAGAACTCATCCATTATGTGTCGGACTTTCTCGGCCGTTTTCCACTGCCGACCGGCAAATGCATACATATAAGCAGCATGATGACTGGGCTCATTGCCCTGTGCGTACTGACCAATAAGCCCGGAAATATCCGGAGAGGCTTCGGCGCCCATATCTCCGGACACCACAAAAAAGCTGTCAAATTTGGCTTCAAAAGCATCGTCTCCACCCATCAGATCAATCAATCCCTGAACATCATGGGGAACCATCCATGTATATTGCCAGGCATTTCCTTCGGTATAGTCGCCCACTTCATGAACTGACTGGAAGGGATTAAAGGGAGATTTAAACTCACCATTACTCATTATGGGACGCATAAACCGGGTTTCCGGATCGAAATACTTTTCGTAAGCTCTGGAGCGATCATGATAATAGGCTGCATTTTCTGAATCTCCCATCTTCTCAGCGAAACGTGCAATGGCCCAGTCAGAGATGGCATATTCCAGTGCCTTGGAAACCGACTCCTTCTCTTTATCGGCAGGAATGTACCCCTTCTCTTTCAGTTCATCCAGCCCAAACTCATCATTGTTAGAAGTTGCCAAAACAGCCTCAAAGGCAGTCTGTTCATCAAACCCGTCGAATCCTTTGAAAAAAGCATCCGAAACCACGGGAACCGCGCTGTAGCCTACCATACAATTGGTTTCATTACCCATTAGGTGCCAAACCGGTAATTTGCCCTGCTGCTCGTAAATAGCCAGCATGGAATTGATCATATCATTCACCTTTTCGGGCTGAACAATGGTAAAAAGAGGGTGATTTGCCCGGTAAGTATCCCAAAGAGAGAAAACAGAATAATTATTAAACCCGGGATTTTGATATACCTTCTTATCTGTTCCCCTGTAAGATCCGTCATGATCATTAAAGAGAACCGGAGCAATGAATGAATGGTACATCGCTGTGTAAAATTTGCGTTTGGTTTCAACATCCGGAACGTCGATCTTTATTTTTCCCAATTCATTGTTCCACTTCTCACGGGCTTCAGCTTTCACCTGAGAGAAATCCCAGTGAGGGATCTCACTTTCAATATTCTTAAGAGCTGCTTCGTGACTGACAGGAGAAATCCCCACTTTAAGCTGAATCGCCTCTTCTGCAGCCGTTGAATAAGTAAGCACTCCTACAACATCACGACCCTGTGCAAGGCTACCTTCAATTTCGCCCTGATCGGTATGTAAATCCAAATTATCGATAGGTCTGGAAAGCACAATGGCATAATAAAGTTCCTGATCCTCAGCCCATCCTTTTGAGTGCCGGAAACCTGCAAGAGTAGTATCGTTAATTTGTTCAAGACGAGTATCCACAGGAGCATCCCAGCCAATTCCCAATTCAAGATTTATGGCAATCCGGGAAGCATTGTTTTCAGGAAAAGTATATTCATGAAAACTCACCCGCTCCGAGGCGGTGAGTTTCACATTCACATCATAGTCCAGAAGATCCACCTCATAGTATCCGGGCTCCACCTTTTCGCGATCATGAGAATACATGGAGGCATATCCTGCCAAAGGCTCTT
Source organism: Marinilabilia salmonicolor (assembly GCF_003003035.1). Lineage (GTDB taxonomy): Bacteria > Bacteroidota > Bacteroidia > Bacteroidales > Marinilabiliaceae > Marinilabilia > Marinilabilia salmonicolor_A. The sequence goes on from NZ_PVTS01000002.1 coordinate 2,230, forward strand.
TGATCGTTCCGGGAGAAAAGAGGATGTCTCCGGTATAAGGAGAAATCAACACATCTCCCAGATCACCGATCCCTGTTCCGCTAAGATGGAGTTGGGAAAAACCGGTCATTATGCTGTCGGAGTAATGATAACCGGAACACCAGTCCCACCCCTTAATGTAATTGGTAGGTCCGGGCTGAACTGCCCCAAACGGAACATTTGCCCCCACGAAGACGTGTCCATGATAATCAGAACCAATGTAGGGATCTACATATTGTGCAAAATCATCCTCCACAACAGCTTCCTGTGGAGTAGAGCATCCCTGAATAACAGAAAGCCCGAGGATTGCCAGCAGCAAAACTCCCGGCTTTCGTATTTTTTTTAAAAGAAAAACTTGAAACATGGCTAAACAGTATTATGATTTATTTTTAATTTATTTCTTTTCTCATTTTCTGAATCTGATTCTCATCACAACTCACAGCTTGTCCAAATCCCAGCTCATCCGCCATTTTCGAATCATTGGGCAGGAACACCCGGGCAGAAGAGTGGATCTCATTGGCATCGGTTGCATCCATAATTTGCCTGATATTGTCAGCCCGAACCCCGGACCCCGGCATAATAGAAATTCGGTTGGCAGCTTTTTTCACCAGCTGTTCTATCAACTCCGGAGCATCCGTGGCCTTATCTTTTTGTCCTGAAGTCAAAATCCTTTCGCATCCGGCTTCAATAACATCCTCCAGTGCTTCAATCGGGTCGGGAGTCAGGTCAAACGCACGAATAAAAGTAACACCCATTGGATGTGCCAGTTCCACCAGCTGCTTCATTCGGATGACATCCACACGGTTATCGGGTAATAAAACTCCTGTAGCAATACCTTTGCAACCTGCATCTTTGCAAAAGAGAATATCTTCCTTCATCATTTCAAATTCATCCTCTGAATAGCAAAATCCACCACCCCGTGGACGAATAATGGGATATACCGGGATGTTGCATTTCCTGCAGGCTGCTTTTACCAAAGCAGGGTGAGGTGTTGTTCCTCCTTCCATCGGGTTACTGCAAAGTTCCAGCCGGTCTGCGCCACTACGTTCTGCTTTCAATGCCGCATCCAAAGAAAACACACAAACTTCAAGTATTTTTTTTCTCATCTCCATCATCTAAATTCAACCAGCATTACAAGCTGTTATTTTTCGTAAAGGCTACAATCTCATCGAGGTAACCAAAAGCCAGTCCTATCACCGTATCGGCAGCACCATAATAAACAGCCACCTTCTCTCCGTCACAAAGAGCTGCACAAGGGAAAATTACATTGGGCACATCCCCCGTCAGTTCATAAGTTTCGTTGGGAGCCAGTAAATATGGCTGTGTCCGGTAAAGCACCTTTGACGGATTCTCCGAATCAAGAATGGCAGCACCCATGGAATAACGGAAACCACGGCAGGTATTGATGACACCGTGATAAAAAATCAGCCACCCTTCATTAATTCTGATGGGAGCCGAACCAGCACCAATCTTTGTGCATTGCCAGGCACTGTCTTCAAAATCCGCCACTTTCATGACACATCGGTGCTCTCCCCAGTATTTCATATCGGGACTGTAACTGATGTAAATATCTCCAAAAGGCGTGTGCCCGTTATCACTTGGACGACTAAGCATGGCATAACGACCGTCAATTTTTTCAGGAAATAAAACCCCGTTGCGATTGAATGGGAGAAATGCATTTTCGCACTGATAAAAATCCACAAAATCGAAAGTGTAGGCAATACCAATGGTCGGCCCGTGATATCCGTTACACCAGGTCACCCAGTAACGATCTTCTATAAAGACCACCCGTGGATCGTACTTGTAATCCGAATCGATCATCTCCGTATTCCCGGGCTTCATATCAATGGGCGAATGATTGATGTCCCAGTTGATCCCGTCTTTACTGAATCCGGCATAGATATTCATCTGCACCGCCTTGTTGTCAGAGCGAAACACTCCGGCATAACCGTCTCCAAAAGGAACCACGGCACTGTTAAAAATGCTGTTGGAAGAGGGAATGTCATACCGACCAACTATCGGATTGCTGGAATACCGCCACATAACATCCTTGCTTTCAGCAGGACGTTCTTCCCAGGGAATTGAAATATCTTTTGCACTCATAAAACTCAATCAATATTTTTTATATGATCGTACCAGGTAAACTTTAATATTGCAGACGTTCCAACCAGTATTGCCAGCGAAATCCAGGCTGCCGCATATTCTCCCGAAAGAAAATAGAGCGGCAACACCACCATCGACATCTGCCAGGTGATACCAATCAGTACATTAAAACTGTCACGTTTAAAATCTTTATTGGGCATAAAAGACGGATCATCTTTAATAACCTCCTTTTTTACAGGTTCCCAAAATCCCCAGGGACGGGTTTGTTTATAGAACTTTTTCAGGACATCCATCTTTTCGGGTTTGGTAAGCAGGGTTCCCAAAACTGAGGCAGACATGGAAATCAGCAAAGTAACAGGAAACATATAAATATCAATGGTCCCGGGCACTATAATTCTGTAAATTGGGGGCACCACAACCGATGCGACCAGACCTCCCAACATCCCATAGAAATAGCCCATTCCGTTGAATCGCCACCAGATCCATTTTAAAACGTTTGCGGCAGCATAGCCTCCATAAAGAGAGGAGGTTATCCACAAAGTAAGACTATTCAGCGACTGGGCAAAAAGCCCAAAAATCAGTCCAATTATTACCAGCAACAAGCTGGACATATAACTGTAACGAACCAGTTTCTTATCGGAGGCGCCGGGATTCAGGTATTTCTTATACAAATCATTGATCAGGTAGGCAGGTGCGGCATTAATAAATGCAGCAAAAGTGCCCATGAAAGCTGCCAGTAAACCGGCAAGCAACAATCCTTTAATTCCTACCGGGATGAACTCCTGAATAGCCATGGGCAGTACCATTTCAAAATCCAGGTCAGCCCCCATCTTCATCAGCTCGGGTTTCAGATAAACCAGTCCCAGTACTGCAAGTCCGCCAATCATCAGGTAACGCGGGATAAAAAGAACCAATGAGGTCAGGCCACTCATCTTAGCAGCTTCTGCCGGAGTCCGGGTAGATAAGATTCGCTGCATATCATAACTTGGAACCGGCCCTGCAAGACTGGCAAAGACTCCTTTGAGAATCATCATCAACAACAACATACCAAACATTTCGTACCCGTCCTGATCTATTTTATCGTTAAGTTCAGGAAATATTCCCGACCAGTCAAGGCTCAGGTTCCACTCGGGCCACAGATTGGCCCACCCCTCGGGTGTGGCAGCTGCTATTTGGTCTGGTGTAACTTCATTAAATGCGATTACCCCGATGGAAACACAGGCAACCGTCATAATCAAAAACTGAAGGACCTCGGTACTTACCACACTATACATACCGCCTTTCATGGTATATATGGTAGTGATGGCAATTATTATCAAAGCATAAACCTGTTGGGAGGTAAGTTGCAGCCCCAGGATGGAGGCCGACAAATCCCAACTGAAAAAGGTGGTGGCAAACTTCCCGATGCCTTCTACAAAATAGGCAATAAATCCAATTACACTGACCACCGCAAAAAGTACCACGATAATATGTGACAAGCGTCCGCCCCGACCATCTCCAAAGCGGAAAGTGATCCACTGGGCCCCTGTCATGGTGTTGGATCGTCTCATCCAGACGGCAAGAAAAACCATCACAAATATCTGGTTCCAGACAGGCCACAGCCAGGGAATCCAGGCGCTCTTAAGACCATAAACAAAAACAATGGCCACAGTCCACATTGTGCCGGAGATATCAAACATTCCCGAAGCGTTTGATAAGCCCAGGTAGTACCATTTGATTTTATTCCCTCCAAGAAAATAGGCTTCCAGATCTTTGGATGCACGCTTTGACAGCCAGAAACCGATAAATAAGGTGAGGACTAAATAACCAAGAAGAATGCTTATATCTATTAGTGAGAGATTCATGAGATCCTTTAAAGGTTAAACTTATAACTAATCAACTTTAATTGTTCCTGACAACCTGATATCATCCGATGCTGCACCAATCATCAGTTGAAAGGTCCCCGGTTCCACTACCCATTCTTTTTTTTGATTGAGTATGGCAAGGTCTTTTTCATTCAAGTAAAAAGAAACCTGCTTTTCTTCGCCCTTCTTCAAGAACAATCTGTTGAAGTGTTTAAGCTGCTGAACAGGTTGAACAACTGATGCATATTCATCTCTCAGGTATAACTGAACCACCTCATCTCCATCAAAGTTTCCGGTGTTTTTCACTTTAAAGTTCACGACAAATTCCTCTTTCCCCACAGGAGCAACTTCAAGATCAGAATAGGTAAAAGAAGAATAGCTTAACCCATAACCGAAACTATAAAGTGGTGTTGCAGATAACTCCACATAGTCATGCGGTCTGGGATTCTTTTTATTATAATAAATTGGAACTTGTCCAACATCTCTTGGGATCGATACGGGCAATCGACCTGCAGGATTATAATCCCCAAAGACAACATCAGCTAAGGCATTTCCACCCTCTTGTCCCGGATACCAGGCACAGATTAAAGCATCGGCATTTTCCGCAGCCCAATTCATCTTCATAGGACGACCCTGAATGTAAACCACCACCAGAGGCTTACCGGTTTTCTTTAACGCTTTCAACAAGTCCATCTGTTTGCCGAGCAAATCCAGTGTTGCCCTGTCAAAACCCTCACCTGCATCCATGTCACTAACAGATTGATTATTGGCAACTGCAGCACCAGTCTCCAAATACTCAGTTTTAAAGTCCCTGGCACTAGAACCTCCAACCACAGCAAGAATAACGTCAGAATGCTCAGCCGCCTCCACTGCCTTATCAATATTTACATTGCTGGTATCGCGGATTGCACAACCTTTAACATACTCAACCTGTTCGGGTGATAATTTATTCAATATTCCTTCCAATATAGTAACCACATTGTCAGAATCCTGAGGAGCTGTGTAATCACCCAGCATATTGTATTGGTTGTCCGCATTGGGCCCAACAACCAGAATTTTCCCCGGATCCCTCTTTAAAGGGAGAATCTCATGCTCATTCTTCAGCAGCACCAATGTATTTTGTGCTACTTCTCTGGCCAGGGCAATATGTTCGGGACAACGAACCATTCTTTCAGCCTTTCGGGGATCAACATAAGGATCATCAAACAATCCCATTTCAAATTTCAACCTTAATACCCGGGCGACCGCTGTATCAATCAATGACTCCTTCAATTCCCCGGCATTTACCGAGTTCACAAGGTTCACAAAGGCATTAGATCCAAGATCAACATCAACACCCGCTGACAAAGCCATATTGGCAGCCTCCTGAACAGATTTGGCAACATAATGTGAGCCATGCAATCCTTCAATACTCGCAAGATCCGAAACGACAAAGCCGTTAAAACCCCATTTATTTCTTAGAACATCTGTTAAAAGGTAACGATTTGATGTGGAAGGAATACCATCTATGGAGTTATAAGAAGTCATTACCGACAAGGCCCCTGCATTAATAGCCTCTTTAAAGGGAGGCAGGTAATTTTGCATAACATCCAACGGGCCTATCGTTGTTATACCGCCATTTTGACCAGCCTCTGGAGTTCCATAAGCCAAAAAGTGCTTCAATGTTGCAATCAGACCATATTTATCATGCAGACCATCACCAGCCATTCCCCTAACCATAGCTGCCCCCATAATTCCGGCAAGCACGGGGTCCTCCCCATAAGTCTCCTCAACTCTGGACCAACGGGCATCACGTACCAAATCTAAAACAGGTCCATAACCAATGTGTCCTCCCTGGAGGCGGACTTCCCTACCAATAACCTTACCAACTTCTTCAATTAATTCAGGAGCCCAGGTGGACGCAAGACCTATCCCGGTTGGAAAAACAGTAGCCCCGATAGCCATATGTCCATGAGGAGCTTCTTCTGCCAGAAAAAGAGGGATTCCCAAACGGGTTTCCTCCATGGCATACTTTTGAATAGAATTGGCCACTTCAGCTGCCAATACCGGATTTAAACCATTCCTCAAAGTTTTTCTGGTCCATGGATCTGCCCGGAAAGTAGCCCACAACATTCCAGTATGATTCTGTTTCAAACTTTCTTTAAATTGCATTGAAACTTCCACCCCTTTCCCATTCTTCTCATACATTGGCCATCCGAGAGGGCAAAGCAGCTGTCCAACTTTTTCTTCCAAAGTCATTCGGGATAGTAAATCCTGAGTTCTCTCTTCAACACCATTGGAAGAATTTTTATAAACCTGCCCGGACATTACGCCAACACTCAGGCTCAGCAACAATGTCAAAAATATCTTCTTATTCCTCATTAATAATTTCTTATCCGGATTCTTAGAATAAATGTATTAAACACTATTTTTTATACTTTTAAAAAAATAGAAAAAACAGCACTGTTCTTTAATTTAAAAAATTGACAATGCACGCTAAACCACCTCCCATGAACTCTACATCATTTTCGATAACAACCGCTCTTTCATATTGGCACAACCAACATGCATTTACATTTTGCGGTATTTAGAATTTATTACCATGCGAATATACAAAAAATAACACAACATCATTTTCTTTTGGTATTTTTTGATAAAAGTCTTGCAAGAAAGAAAAAAAATAGTGTGCTTTGTAAAATCTAATTCACTATGTTGCAAAATAAAATGGAAAATATATTACTTAACAGTTTCTTATTTAAAACACTCTCCAATATTGAGAAGAAAAAATATAACTTATTGGTCAGAGTTTTAAAGTACCTTTATTTTAAAGGCCCAAATCCCGTTGCCGACATCTGCAGCCACCTCAAGATCAGCTCTCCAAATGGGAATGCCATTTTGGGAATGCTCATGGATCACAACCTGATAGAAAAAAAAGGCTATGGGCTTTCCAAGGGAGGCCGCAAACCCGAATTGTATGGTCTGAAAGCAGATGCCTTCTATACTGTGGCAGTGGACATGAACATCCACAAAACACGGTTAACCATTTTTGACAGCGAGAATAAGCAAATCTCGGAAACATTTATTTTCCCCCTTGAAATGGACAGTGAGTTGACCACATTAAAAAAACTCACGTCACAAATAAAGAAATACATACAAACAAAGGATATTGAGTCCTCAAAAATTATTGGCGTAGGAGTTAGCATGCCCGGACTGGTAGATTCACAAAACGGGTTTAATTATTCTTACTTCAATTATGGAGAAAAATCATTTAGAAAGCTCATGCAGGAAGAATTGGATCTTCCTGTTTTCATAGAAAATGATGCAAAGGCAGTGGCATTAACTGCATGGCGCTTCGGAGCCGCCAGAAATCAACAAAATGTGTTGGTATTATTGCTGGACTGGGGTATTGGTCTGGGAATGATCTTAAACGGGAAATTATACCGGGGGGCCAATGGGTTTGCCGGAGAATTGAGCCACATTCCCATGGTGGAAAACGGGGCTTCATGTATATGCGGAAAAAACGGGTGTCTTCAAACTATCGCCTCAGGTTCTGCACTTGTGGCCAAAGCCCGGGAAGGAATCATGGCCGGAAAAAGCTCTCTAATGTCCCATTATGCCGCCGAGAACATTGAAGATGTAGATATGACAACTGTTGTAGAGGCCGCCCTTCATGGAGATCAGTTTGCCATCAACCTGCTCTCAGAGGTGGGTGAACATCTTGGAAAAGCCATCGCAATTCTCATCCAGATTTTTAATCCCGGAATGATCATCCTGGGAGGTAAAATGGCAGAATCGGGACAATACATTACCATTCCTGTACAGAAGTCAATCAACACCTATTCTATGCACAAAATCAGCGAAGGAGTTACCATCAAAAACTCTGAGATGGGCAAAGAAATAGGCTTAAAAGGGGCTTTGGCTGTAGCCATGGAAGATGTTTTTGATGAATTGGCAGGATTACACAGCAAGAAAAAAGGTAAGATTCTTGTCTGACACCTGAACAAAACATTTTACAATTAAATAAAGCCTATTGAAGAAGCCATACCCAACAACGGGTTCAAAGAATTGGATGGCTGACCATTGGTTTTAAATTCAAACACAATTTGGTATGTTCATTAGAGTTTCCATATTGCTTATTTGCACCCTTATTATATCGGGATGCCAAACCCACGACACACTGACAGTGGATAAAAAAAAAGCACTGGAAATAAAACAAAAGAGTGAAGAAACCCAAAATCTGGCATCTGGCAGAAAAGATAAACTCTTCAACTTTGAAAATGAAAACCTCTCTCATTCCGAAAAGCAGGCATTAGACTTTCTCTATGCATGGATGCCCCTCAGCGACCTGTCAAACCATACGGGAGATTTCTACCTGCAAAACGTTCGCTATGCGCTGAAAGCAAAGAATACACTTCCATGGGGGAAAAACATTCCGGATAAAATTTTTCTGCATTACGTCCTGCCCCACCGGGTCAATAATGAATATACCGATACTTCCAGAGTCGTTTTTTACAAAGAACTTAAAGACCGGGTAAAAAACTTGTCTTTAAAAGAGGCGGCCCTCGAAGTTAACCACTGGTGTCAGGAAAAAGTAATCTATCATTCCACCGACGAGTACCGCACCAGCGCCCCGTTAAGCACGGTCAAGACAGCCTATGGACGTTGCGGCGAACAGTCCACTTTTACAGTCGCCGCCATGCGTTCTGTAGGTATTCCGGCCCGCCAGATTTACACACCTCGCTGGGCACACACCAACGACAACCACGCATGGGTGGAAGTATGGATCGACGGCAATTGGTACTTTATGGGAGCCTGCGAACCCGAACCCGAACTAAACATGGGATGGTTTGAAAGTCCTGCTACCAGAGCAATGCTTACCCATCATCGAACATATGGACACATTTCTACCAGTGAAGAGATCGTCACTAAAAACAGGTACTATACAGAGATTAATACCCTTGAACATTATGCTCCGACAAAAACAATATGGGTCAAAGTACAGGATGAGGATCAAACCCCCCTTAAAGATGCGGTTGTAAATTTTCAGCTTCCCAATTTTGCTGAGTTTTACAACATTGCAAGCATTCGCACCAACAAAGACGGAATAATTGAATTTACCACAGGACTGGGCGATCTGATGGTGCAGGTCATTCATAATCAGCAATATGCCTGGGAGAAACTTCCCGTGCCCGAAACAGACACACTCCTTGTCACTGTCAGCAACAACAGCATGCCAGCTGCCGGAACGCTAAGGGAGTTCTTGATAAATACACCCCAACCATCGTCCACTGAAGATCACAGCAATGTTGACAGAACCGGACATGCACAGCGATTAAAACAGGGAGATTCTATTCGCAATGCTTACGTCAGCACCTTCATTGATTCTCTGACATCACTGAAAATCAGCAAAGATTTGGAGATCGATCCAACGCATACCATTACCCTGTTTAAACAAAGCAGAGGTAACTGGGACATCATAAAGCAATTTTTGGAGTACGCTGCCCCCATTGATAAACAAAAAGCATTGACCCTTCTTTCAGTGGTTTCTGACAAAGACCGGCGCGATACCCCCCTTGAGGTATTTACAGACCATTTTGATCATTCCATCAATGAAGAAAATATCGATCCGAAAATCTTCAGGAGTTACATTCTGAACCCGAGAATCGCCAATGAAAAAATTTCCGCATACAAAGCTTTTATCCGGGATTATTTTGACGATCAGTTTAAAACCAAGATCCAATCGGATGTCTCTGTGTTAGTTGACTGGATTCACCACAATATTGAAGTCCGGGATTCTGCAAACGCATGGGGAGTCCCTCAGCTGCCTTCCGGGGTTCTTGAATTGAAAGTTGCGGACACCAACTCCAGAAATATCCTGTTTGTCGCTATTGCACGGAGCTTTGGTATTCCTTCGAGAATTAATCTGATTGATAAAGAGCCCCAGGTTCTGCTGAACAATAAATGGACAGATGTTGATCCGGACAATAACAAAGTGGGCAATTCCCCCAAAGGGGTTCTGAGACTGACGTTTGATGCCCCGCAGGAAAACACTTCCCTTCCAGAATATTACAAAGATTTCACACTCAACCATTTTGAGGAAAATCAATTCAAGACACTGGACTTCAGCAACACCGATGTTTTGAACAAATTCCCGGCGTCAATTCAACTTGACGAAGGCTTGTACTCTTTGGTAACTGTCAGAAGACTACCCAATGGATCATCAAAAACCAGACGCTTATTTTTCGAAATAAAAGCAGAACAAAATCAGGAAATTACCATTAAAATCCCTGAAGAGAGTGAAAATGAAAATACTTTGGTAAGGGAGATTCCCATCAACCTTAACCAGTACGTAAAATCATGGGATACTTCTGAAAAAATTAATGTGCAATCATTACACAGTGAGTCTGGACTCGTCCTTATATGGATTGATCCTGCCCGGGAACCTTCCAAACACCTGCTAAACGATCTGATCAGACTAAGAAGCAATTTCAATAACTGGGATGGAAACATTCTTCTCCTGACAGACCATGATAAAATCACCCCGGCCTTTTCCCCAGGCGAATACCCCGGATTACCCACCCGAACTGTTTTTGCCACCGATGACTCGGACTGGCTTTCAACACTTAACCAGGACGTCAAAGGCATTCGAAAAAATGAGCTACCCGTTGCCCTTGTCATCAATGGTGACAAAGAGATTATATATCACTCTTCAGGCTACAGAATCGGTATTGGAGATGATGTACTAAACCAGGTAGTGACGGGATGTGCAATACCATAAATCCTGAATATTTAATAAGCATTCTTCATTGCCCCTCAGATTAAAAGTCCCTAATCCCAACCTTATAAAAACATGGAGAAATCACGTTTTCTAAATTCAACTATGTCAAGCATGAAAAATCTACTCCTTACAACAATGGTCATACTCTTAACGGCCTATGCACAAGGCCAGGCAATATATGAAGACGAACGATACGTCCCGGAAACAGACCCACTGGTACTGGAAAAACTGGAACAATGGAAAGACTTTAAGTTCGGTCTGCTAATGCATTGGGGCCCTTATAGTCAATGGGGAATCGTTGAATCCTGGAGTATATGTGCCGAGGATGAGGGTTGGTGTCGGCGTCCACATGAGGATTATATTGCATACAAAAAAGAATACGAAGGATTAAAAAAAACTTTCAACCCCGTAAATTTCAATCCGGACAAATGGGCCAAAGCAGCCAACGATGCAGGAATGAAATATGTTGTTTTTACTACTAAACATCATGATGGATTTTGCATGTTCGACTCCAAATATACCGACTACAAGGTAACTTCCGAGGAGTGTCCGTTCCATACCAACAAACGTGCAAATATTGCAAAAGAAATATTTGATTCATTCAGGAAAAAAGATTTTTGGATTGGAACCTATTTCTCAAAACCGGATTGGCACAACAATGATTACTGGTGGAGCAATTTTGCCACCCCTGACCGCAATGTCAACTACGATCCGGAAGAATATCCTGAGAAATGGGAATCTTTTGTTCAGTTTACCCACAACCAGATTCTGGAATTAATGACCGACTATGGAGACATTGACATTCTCTGGCTTGATGGAGGATGGGTCGCAAAAAAATCTCCCCAAACCATCAAAGAAGCTTATAAACGCAAGATTGATAGCAATGAATCGGGTTTTATTAAAGCCCAAATAATAAATCAGGACATCCGCATGGATGAGTTGGTGCAGAAAGCAAGGAAAAAACAACCTGGTCTCATCGTAGTGGATCGGGCAGTTCATGGTAAAAACCAAAACTATTTAACCCCGGAAAACCGTGTTCCGGAAAAGCCACTCCCTTATCCGTGGGAATCCTGCATAATTTCAGGAGGGGGATGGTCATATACTCCTGATGCAAAATACATGAGCGGTCAGGAGGCCATCCATATGCTCATCGACATTGTAGTTAAAGGAGGAAACCTGCTATACAATATCGCCCCCGGACCGGACGGTGACTGGCAACAGGGAGCTTACGACCTGCTGGAAGACATCGGTGACTGGATAAAAGTTAACGGAGAGGCCATTTACGGAACCCGCACCATGGAACCCTATAAAACAGATAACATCGGTATTACCGAAAAAGAGGGAACTGTTTATTTTCTCTATTTAGACGAAAAGGGTACCAATCAGTTGCCTCCATCAATTTCCATCAACACCCATTGCCCTGCAGAAGGGGCAATGGTATCCCTTCTTGGAACCCAGGAGCAATTGGATTGGGAAAAAACTCAGGAGGGTTTTACAGTCAACATTCCTTCTGCTCTGCAAGAAAATCCACCCAGTAAATATGCCTGGGTAATCAAGGTTACAAAAATCGCAAAGTAGAATCTCTTTTCACACACACTCAACTTGAAGATGCAGGTTTCGCCTTCTGATAAGAGAAGCCGGAACCTGCTTCACAAGAGCATCTTAATGCTGAAAAATAAAACAGCACCAATTTGACTAAATTCTATACCGCCACTAAGCGACTCTCTCCCGCCCCATTTTGCAGTTTATTTCAACACCCCTTCCCAATCATTTTAGAAAACAAAAACAGAATAAATCACTTCAACGATGAAAAAAATATTTTGGAGTATTTGCACGCTCGCTCTGACACTTGCTTTTTCAGACGCAAAAGCTCAGGAGGTCACCAATATGACGACCCACGATCACATCACCATCACTACCGATGTCTCGCAGGGCACCAATTCTTTTACCGGATGGGGGGTATTCCCGCATCAACAGGAAAGCATTCGTCGCATCAAAATGCAGGTAACTCTGGGGCATCCGGATTCTCTGGCTATTGCCCACTGGGATTACCTGGACTTTATCAACATCAAAAAAACGGGAGGAAATTCAGGACAAACACGCGACATCGAGCTCGGACGACTGATAACTCCTTATGGAAGCAGCTTCACCAAAGACTGGAGTTACACATGGGAAGTGGATGTTACTGATTTCTCTTCAATGCTGCGCGACAGTGTACTGATTGAATTTGTCCATAATGGCTGGGAGCCCGAGAAACTGGGATGGGAACTGACGGTTAACTTTGAGATACAGAAAGGGCCGGAAATTGCAAAGCAAATTAAGTTCACAGAGTTATACAAAGGAGATTTTCCTTATGGAAATATTGATGACCCTGTAGAGAACTATCTTACACCCATATCATTCCGCTTTGAGGAGCAGACCGATTTCGGAAGAATAAGAATTCAGCATACCGGACATGGCTTTGGAAAACCCGACCTCTGCAGTGAATTCTGTACCCGCTGGCGCGAAGTGGTTTTCAACGACCAGGTAATTGACAAGCGTCACCTGTGGAAAGAGTGCGGAGACAACCCGTTATATCCCCAGGGAGGCACCTGGATTTTTGATCGCGGACACTGGTGCCCGGGAGATCTGCAGGATCCGGATGTATTTCAAGTGCCCGCCAAAGAAGGAACCAACTCCATTGACATCGATATGATGCCCTATGTGGACTCAATAGGCGAAGTGGAAGGGCGTGAAATAGTAACTGCTTATCTGATTGAGTACGCTGCTCCCAACAACAAATTTGATGTGGCCATGGAAGAAATCATGGTGCCCAATAAAAAACAAAATTACGGACGTATGAACCCGGCGGTCTTTGAACCGGTAATTCGTTTCAGAAACCTCGGTAGTGAACCACTGAAAGAACTTAAAATCAAATACGGAACTGAGGGCTTCAAGCCAAAAACCTTCAAATGGACAGGAAACCTCAACTTTAGCGAAGAGACAACGCTTTACCTCCCGGAGATGGCACAGTTCAATGCTGGACAAAATACCTACAGTGTTGAGTTGCTGCGTCCAAACGGAAAAAAAGATCAATGGCAGGGGGACAATCAAATGAAATCGGTTTTCCATGCTCCCAAACAGTTGCCCACAGAATTTGTGGTTACCTATAAAACCAATAACAACCCCGAAGAGAACCACCTGTTTCTGATCAATGCGAAAAAGGACACCCTTTATCAAAGGATGCCATCAGAATGTGAAGCCAACACACTTTATCAGGACACCTTGAGGTTAGATGCCGGACTTTATGAGTTCGAGCTAACCGACTCCGCAGGGAACGGTCTTGAATTCTGGGCCCAGCCGGAGGCCGGATATGGATATCTGCGCTTTCTGGATATTGAGGGGAACATTCTTCATCACTTTATAAGCGACTGCGGCAATGGCCGGTTCCTGTCGTTTGAAGCTACAACGGATGCAAAAAAAGACACAACCGTTTCTCAAAATGCCTTTTTCATTTATCCACGTCGCACAAAAGACAAACTTGAGCTGGATGCTTTTCTTGAGAAACCCCAAACCATGAGAGTACAATTCATGTCTGATGGTGTAGCTGTGGAAACACATGAATATTCCAACTTTAAACAGGGAACTTTTGAGTACTCTCTGAGTTATCTGCCAGCCGGACGATATGTTGTGGAGATATACGTGGACGGTAAGTTGGTGCATAAAGACCGGATCAACAGAGATTAATTAGTTTCTGTCCATAAAGTACCACTTGCGTCGTTACGCTTGCCGCCAAAATACTCATTTACGATTAGTAAACTCCGTTTTTGGCGGCTTCGCAAGCCTGGCAATTGACACTTTCTGACCAGAAACAATTTTTGCTTAGTTTATTGACGGACTCTAATTAGACCTTCATATTCAATTATTACCACTAGTAGTACGTTCGAAAAATGGTATTTCAAATATTTTGCTTTCATTTTTTCTTTCTGCAAGGCAAAATTTTGAAGCATAGCCATAGTTTTAACGATGCAGAATGGGAAAAGGGATGTAAAATATGAAATAGTATTTTGTGATCGCACTACTAGTGTCCGGAAAAACTATTTTTTCCAAAGAAGATTGCTTCGCTCTGCTCAATTAAATTTTGAGGCAGAATGTGAATATGACAGATCTGGGAGATCCCTGGAAGGGGCCGATTTGAATCGAAAATCGACGACAGTCAATAAACCCGGGTGGTTAACCCGGGGTTGGCATAACAAATGAATCAGATCCCCGAATGGGGGGGGCAATTATTAATCATCTGATTTTTTGCCTGTTACAAAGACCTGTCATTGGTAACGTAGTGAAGCAATCTCAATTTCTTAACCGGACTCCAGTAAAATTTCATCCTAATGAAACGAGCATGCCAACGATTGCCTCAAAAGAGAATGTAAACAATCAACCATGCGAGTTCCATCAGACCAATAACTTAGATAAATTATTTACTGATGAAACGAGCATGATATTTTTTAAATATAAATCACAAGAGAACATGTTTAAAAAATATTATGCGAGAGCGAAGCGGTTCCATTCGTTCTCAAATTTTTAATTAGTTTTTTATCAGATAATTACAAAATTTTAAACGAATGAAACCAACAATCTTTATAATAGCCATATTGCTCAGTTCCCTCCAGGGCTACAGTCAGGAATCACCAGACATCATTCCAACACCCGTGAAGATGGAAGTTAATGAAGGCACATTTCTTATTGATGCCAGGACAACCATCCAATACGATAAAAAGAAGAAAGAGCTGGGTGAAGTTGCAGAGTTCCTTACCAGGTACATCAGGGATATTTCGGGAATTGAATTGTCCCACAACGCCAAAGACAATAAGAAAATTATTTTCAGAGAATCAAATGATGACACACTGTTAGATGAAGGATATCATCTTCAGGTCACCCCTCAGAGCATCATCATAGAGGCTGCCAACCGCAAGGGAATTTTTTACGGCATACAATCCATACTCCAAACGCTTCCCGCCATCCGGACCAATGCCTCACTGGAGATCCCGGCCATGGAAATAACCGACTACCCCCGGTTTCAATGGCGGGGGATGATGCTGGATGTCAGCAGACATTTTTATTCGCCCGAAGCAGTTAAACAATACATCGACCTGTTGGCTACCTATAAATTCAACACCTTTCACTGGCATC
Source organism: Marinilabilia salmonicolor (assembly GCF_003003035.1). Classification (GTDB taxonomy): domain Bacteria; phylum Bacteroidota; class Bacteroidia; order Bacteroidales; family Marinilabiliaceae; genus Marinilabilia; species Marinilabilia salmonicolor_A. The sequence continues at coordinate 18,121 of NZ_PVTS01000002.1, forward strand.
TGGTAGATGATCCGGGCTGGAGGATTGAAATAAAAAAATATCCAAAACTCACCGAAGTTGGAGCATGGCGTGTAGATCATCTCGACAAAGTATGGAGCGAACGCCCACCTGCTCAGGAAGGCGAAGAAGCTACGTATGGAGGATATTACACTCAGGAACAAATCAAAGAAATTGTTGCCTATGCACAAAAGCGCAACATCACTATTGTCCCCGAAATTGAATTGCCTGCCCACTCGGTTGCAGCACTGGCAGCCTATCCCGAATATTCCTGCACCGAAGAGCCCCAATTGGTAAATACAGGAGGTATATACCCAAAAGGAATCCAGAGTGCCTATTGTCCGGGAAAAGACAAAACATTTGATTTTCTGGAAGACATCTTTCTTGAAGTATTGGAACTGTTTCCTTCAGAATACATACATATCGGAGGTGACGAACTGGACAAATCGCAATGGGAAAAGTGCGATGCCTGTCAGTCCCGAATTAAGAAAGAAAATCTGGAAAACGAAGACGGCTTACAAAGTTACATGGTCAAAAGAATCGAAAAATTCCTGAATGCACACGGACGAAAACTCATTGGGTGGGATGAAATCCTGGAAGGAGGCCTGGCTCCCGGCGCCACCGTAATGAGCTGGCGCGGTGAAGCAGGCGGTATCAAAGCTGCCCAAATGGGACATGATGTGGTGATGACTCCCGGCTCACCCTGCTATTTCGACCATTATCAGGCCGGGCCCGAAGGAGAGCCGGCAGCCATAGGAGGTATGAATACCCTTAAAGATGTCTATGAATATGAACCCATCCCGAAGGAACTTAATACAGAAGAAGCACAATATGTGCTGGGAGCCCAGGCAAATGTATGGACGGAATACATTGCCACCCTGTCGCATCTCGAATATATGGTTCTCCCTCGTATGCTGGCATTATCGGAGGTGGTTTGGTCGCCTTCAAAACATCGTGACTGGGAAGATTTTAACAAACGACTGCGCGGTTGGCATTTCCGGGCATTCGATCAAAAGGGATATCATTACAATAAAGGAAACAGCAAAGTGGTGATTACACCCCAATCTGTTGATGGCAAACTCCTGGTGGAACTTGAATCCGAAATCGTAGGGGCAGAAATTGTTTACACCCTGGATGGTTCCCGGCCGCAAAGAGACAGCCAAAAGTATTCAAAACCTGTCGAAATCAGAGAATCATCCACCATCAAAGCATCCACACTGCTAAATGGAGAAGTACTCGGGATGGTACCTGCATCACAGTCTTTTGAAATTCACAAAGCGGTTGGACAAAACGTCGATTACAAAAATCCTGTGAGCCGGTATTATATGGCCGATGGACCCAACTCCTTAACCGATGGTGTTCGGGGTACCTTCACAGTAGGAAAATACTGGCATGGATTTCACGCCACAGATATGATCGCCACCATCGATTTAGGGACCATCACAGACATCAATCGTTTATCGGTGGGAATCTTGCAAAAAAGAAAAGACTGGATATTTCCGGCCTCTTCTGTAACATTTGAAATTTCTACGGACGGGAAAACATTTTCCCGAATGGAAACTGTGGATTTGCCGATAAAACGGGACAATAAAGAAAACAAAATCCTGAATTACACCACTGATAAGAACACCTCTAAAGGCCGGTTTATCAGAGTAACTGCCGAAAATTTCGGAGTTTGCCCGGCAGGACATCCGGGAGAAGGAAAACCCACCTGGCTTTTTGTTGATGAAATTGTTGTTGAATAAATCCGGAAAAAATGAAATTTGTATTACTCGCATTTACACTTATTCTTTTGACCGCCTCAATTCAGGGAAAAACAAAAAACAAATACTGGCACAAAGATGCACCCGTACCTGAATTAAACCGGGAAAAATATGTTTGTTACCGTACATCTGACTCCATAAATATTGATGGAATTCCGGATGAATACAGCTGGACAAAAGCAGAATGGTCCGGTGAATTTGTGGATATCAGAGGGGCTGGATTTCCCACCCCTGCTTATGCAACCAGAGTCAAGATGCTCTGGGACGACAACTATTTTTACGTAGCCGCACGTCTGGAAGAACCTCATATCCAGGGAACCATCACCCGACATGATGCAGTTATTTTTCGTGATAACGACTTCGAGGTTTTCATTGACCCATCCGGCGACACACACCTCTATTACGAGTTGGAAATAAATGCACTCAACACCATCTGGGATCTCCTACTGGTCAAGCCATACAGAGTTGGCGGGCCTCCAATAAACAGTCTGGAATCTCCCGGGATAAAAACAGCAGTTCACATCAACGGAACTTTAAACCATCCTGAAGACAAGGATTCCTGCTGGTATGTGGAGATGGCCATCCCCCTTGCCACCCTCGCCGAGCTTGACGGAAAGAAAAAACCTACAGAAGGAACCCAATGGAGGGTTAATTTCAGCCGTGTTCAGTGGCACACCAGATTAGTGGATGGCGTCTATGAGAAAATAACAGACCCCGAAACCGGAAACCCACTGCCTGAAGAAAACTGGGTATGGTCTCCGCAGGGAGTAATCGATATGCACCGACCGGAGACATGGGGATATGTCCAGTTTTCGGAATCAGAGTCCGGAGCCGGAAGCTCAAAATTTGAAAATCGCTTAGAAGAAGAGACCAAATGGGCCCTTAGGAATATTTTCCTGGCCCAAAGAAAGTATCATGGCCTCCATGGTCATTTTGCCGATTCTCTAAATCAGCTCAGAGAGGTGGGATTTAATACTGATGCGTTAAATGAATCTTATGAAATTCGCACGGGATGGCACACCTTTGAAATAAAATCATCCCTAAGCAACTCCGACTGGTTCATCAACCAGGAGGGCCGGGTGTGGTCAGCAAAAATGAATAACTAATCGTTCTTAAAACATTCAGCTATGATTCGCAAATCAACTCTGTTTTTAATATCTCTCCTCATGGTTTTATTCACCGTTGAGGCACAAGAAACAAAAGAAGAAAAGGCCGATAGAATGGAATGGTTCAAAGATGCCAAACTGGGTATTTTTGTTCATTATGGGATTTATGCCGTAAATGGGATTGATGAGTCCTGGTCTTTCTTCAACGGATATATCTCCCACGAGGATTACATGAACCAGCTTAACGGATTTACCGCTTCCAACTTCGATGCCGAACGATGGGCTAAACTTTTCAAAAATGCAGGGGCTAAATACTCGGTCATCACCACCAAACATCATGACGGGGTGGCTCTCTGGGATTCAGAAACAGATCACTACAAAGTGACAAAACACACCCCTGCAAAAAAGGATCTGATAACCCCCTTTGTCAATGAACTTCGTAAAAACGATCTTAAAGTGGGACTCTATTACTCACTAATAGACTGGTCGTACCCGGATTACCCGGCATTCAAACGCGACAGCGTCAGATATTCGAACAATCCGGAGCGATGGGCCCGTTTTGTGGACTTTTACTTCGAACAACTGGATGAACTCTCCTCCACATTTAATCCCGATCTTTACTGGTTCGACGGAGACTGGGAACATTCTGCCGACGAATGGAGGTCAAAACAGGTAAGAGAAAAGTTGTTTTCCTATAACGAAGGGGTAATCATTAACAGCCGACTCAATGAATATGGCGATTACATGACTCCGGAACAAGGAGTCCCGGTGGCTCAGCCCGAAAACCCATACTGGGAACTTTGCCTTACCATGAATGACAGCTGGGGATATCAGCACAACGACCACAATTATAAAACGCCTTACCAACTGCTGCGAACCTTTGTGGATTGCATCAGCAAGGGAGGAAACCTGTTACTGGATGTTGGTCCTATGCAGGATGGTACGATCCCAAAACCACAAATCGAAATCCTTGAAGAGTTCGGCCGGTGGACAAGCAAGCACAGTGAAGCCATTTACGGTACCAGAGAAGGTCTGCCCGAGGGGCATTTCAATGGCCCCACGGCCCTTAGCAAGGATCACAAAACACTATACCTGTATCTGGATTACACTCCTGAAAGCCCCATTTTTGTGCATGGCATCAACGGGAAAGTTGAGAATGTAAGATTGGTTGGCAGGAAAACCAAAATCGATTATCAATATAATCAGGAGCAGGCCAACCTGGCGGTTAACATTCCATCAGAAGTATGCGATCCGGCAATCACTGTTATTGCAGTTGACTTTGCTGATCAGGTAAAACCCGGAGAACCGGAGACCAATCAGGCAATGGAGGAATTCGCTAAACTTGCGAAAAACCAGGCATGGAACCAAAAACACCTCCCCCTGATGGGAAAAGTAAAACCCGGCATCTCTACACAGCATTTTGCAGGAAACTCCCTGTTGTCTAAAGATGAAAACATTTTGTATCTCCTGCTTGATGGAAAACCAAACGGACCGCTAATGATTAAAGGGTTGCGCAATAAGATAAACCGCATCTGGGTCGTTGGCAACGCCACTAAATTATCACACCAAATTCTTGGAAAACTGTATTGGAGTGATGTTCCTGGAATTGCCTACATCCCCGTTCCTGAATCTGTACTTGATCCGGAAGCTACAGTCATAGCCGTTTTGCTCGACGGCCCCGTGTCCCTGTACACTGAAGAAGGACAAGTAATTGAAAGTAATTAAATATGGACTATTCCTAAGGTTTGGTTATGAGCTTCTTTTGTCATCATGAGTGCCTACCTCAAAAGAGAGTAGCGCATAATGCGGAGATGACAAAACTGACTCATCCCTACAAGGGGCAAACGTGAATCGAAAATCAACGTCAGTCAAGAACCCCGGTTGCAAACCCATATCATAAAAAACTTCCTCAATCAGAAGTTTAGCTCCTGACATACAAACAGTTAACAATAAAGCAAAGGCAAAACAATAGTTAATTTTTGTCTTTTATTGTAGTTTTTTGTATTAGCCATTGTTCGCTAAACAACAAAAACAAACAAGAATAACCCGACCAACAAAAGAAACTTTTGTAAAAAAATAATAAAAGAATGTGCAAAAGAAATAAAAAATAATACATTTGCACAATATAAAACACCATTAAAGAATTAACTCTATTCTTTTTTAACAAAAGAAAGTTAATCACCAAGGTCATTTTATGTAAAAATTTGTAAATTGAATGAAATTCAATTTGAAAGTCAGGTTTATGTTTTACTTAATTATTAATTAAAAATCTAGTCTATGAGGCGATTAAAAAGTTGTTTCCCCCTGGAAACGGGGAAATGGAACAGCAAAATTGGGGCTTTAACATTAGCCGGGTTACTGGCTTTTGGAGGAGCTGCTTCAGCTTTTGCTGATGAGAACAATGAAAAAGTCATTTCAAGCCTGCAACAGCAACAAACAATTACAGTTTCAGGTAATGTCCAGGACACACAAGGAATGCCTGTTCCGGGAGCAAACATTGTGATACAGGGAACTACCACAGGAACCATTACCGACATGGATGGTAACTATAGCCTGGATGCCCCCGAAAACGGCACCCTGGTATTTTCATTTATCGGATTTAACACTCAGGTTATTCCGGTGGAAGGCCGTTCGACCATCAATGTAACTCTTGAAGAAGAGAGTCTGGGCCTTGACGAAGTGGTAGTAACTGCGCTGGGGATTAAGAGAGAGACCAAAAAACTGGGTTACGGAATGACAGAAGTGGCTGGTGATGAAATCGCATCCACAAACACCGTCAACCCTGTACAGGCACTTCAGGGTAAATCAACCGGTTTGACCATCGGTGCTTCTGATGGTGGCCTGTTTGGAAACTCTAAGATCCAGATTCGGGGAGTATCTGTTATGAATTCAAAAAACAACCAACCAATTTTTGTTGTTGATGGAGTCATTCTTGACAACAATATTACAGATTCTTCTGCCGACTGGGCTGCCAGCTCCAACGATTTTGGAAACATGTTGAAAAACCTAAACCCGGATGAGTACGAGTCTGTATCGGTACTAAAAGGTGCCGCTGCAACAGCATTGTATGGATCACGTGGTATTAATGGCGCCGTCGTAATCACAACAAAAGATGGTGAAGGTGCCAAAGGAATAGGTGTTTCAGTAAGTCAAACCGTTGGTATTGATCATGTGTATAACACACCTGATCTTCAATACGAATACGGTCCGGGGGTTATGCCTGGCTATATCGATTATGGAGAGAAAGATGCCAACGACAGATATTATCGATTTGATTCTCAGCAATTCTACTTAAACAGCAATGGAGATCCATCATTCCGAAGCCATCCATGGGGCGGAGGCTACGGATTCGGGCCAAAATATGATGGCCGGATGGTAGAACATTACGATGGGGAAATGCGTCCATACCTGCCTGCAAAGGACAATATGCTTGATGCTTATGATTTGGGAATAAACAGTAACACATCTGTTGCCTTGAAGGGTGGAAATGAGGATGGTAATTTTTACCTCTCTCATTCTTACAACTACAGGAATGGTACCTTACCAAAAAACACCTTTAGCAGAAATGCAACTAAGTTTTCCGGCTCATACAATTTAGCCAGTTGGCTTAGAGCTGAAGCATCAATCTCTTTTACTACATCCACGCCCAAGAATCCGCAAAACGACCTTGCACAGCAATTTGCAACAGGTGGTCTAAACAATCTCTATGACACCGAGCGCTGGAAAGAAAGAGAAATTTATCAGGCTTCACACGGAGGAGTTCCAAGCAGTGCATATGGAGACAAATACGCTTATGTTCCCGGAAACTCCATTTGGTTTTCATATAACATGAATGAGAATGTTCGAAAAGAACAGGTAACCCGTCCGATTGTAAGATTAACAGCGGATCTCTCCGATTGGGTTTCCATCACAGCCGAAGGAAACATGAACCATTATACCATGGAACATGAACTTAAGCAACTGGGACAAGGATATGCCAATGAAGGAGGATATTACGAGTTGAAACATGACCGGAATGTTAGTCGCACCGGGAAGTTAGTAGCCAACATCAATGGTGACATCACTGAAGATATCTCAACCAGTGTAATGCTCGGCGGGGAAATTTTTGACCAGGAAATGTCAATGACCCGTGCCTGGACTGACGGAGGACTGATTGTTCCCGGTAAATTCTTTCTGGACAACTCCAAAAAGACCAAGCTCAGCGAAGGACGTGTATATGGAACAAAGCAGATTAATTCGCTTTACTTCCTGGCAAATTTTGGATGGAGGGATCAACTATTCCTTGACATCACAGGACGAAACGACTGGTCTTCTTCTTTAGTTTATACCGATGGTACAGGAAACTACTCCTACTTTTACCCTTCAGTAAGTTCATCATGGATTTTCACCGAATCATTTGACACACCGGCATGGATGACTTTCGGAAAAGTTCGTTTATCATGGGCACAAGTAGGTAATGACACAGATCCTTACAATATCAACAAGGGATATTCTGTCGGAAACCACCAAATCAATGAGTCAAGCTTTGCTTATTACAATACAAGGTCAACAACATCTGTAGATCCTGACATTAAACCGGAACGCAAAAACTCATTTGAAGCAGGTTTGGATTTAAGAATGTTACAGAACCGGGTTGGCTTGGATGTCACCTATTACGATGAAACCATTGAGAACCAAATCGGTAATGTTCCTATCCCTTATGAATCCGGAGTTAATGAATTATTAACCAATGTTGGAACATTGAACAATTCAGGTCTTGAAATAAGTTTGAAACTAACCCCGGTTAAAACATCAAACTTTAACTGGACCACAACCTTCAACTATTGGGACAACACAACCAAAATCACTGAGTTGCACGAAGATTATGGTGCATATCGTGTGCTTGGTGGTTATGTTGATTATGGAAACTTCCGGATTGGCTCGGTGGCATACGAAGGCGGTGAGTATGGCGTTCTGATGTCTGACAGCAAACCAAAAGTATGGCAATCTGAGGATGCCAATGATCCCCGGAACGGAATGAAAGTTCTTACCTGGAGAGATGACTGGAGAGGCGCATATTATACACGCAGTTATGAGGTGGAAGAAGTTGGTAAGATGCAGCCAGACTTTGAAGGCTCCTGGGACAACAGTTTCAGCTTTAAAGGGCTCACCTTGTCAGTTCTTCTGGATGCCAGATATGGAGGGCACCTTGCATCATATGCAAACCGTTATGGTACTGCTTACGGATGGCTTGAGACATCTCTAGCCGGACGTGACCCTCAACATGGTGGTGTAGAATGGACTTCAGAATATTCTGATACCGAAGGAAGAACATATTCAGATGGGGTAATACCTGATGGGGTTTTCCAGGAAGGACAAACGGTAACAGCTCCTAACGGAAGCACCGTTGATGTTGGTGGAATGACCTATCAGGAAGCTTTTGATGCAGGGTATGTTGAGCCTACACATGCTGGCACCCACACTTATTTCAACAACTCATGGGGAAGCGGAGTCGTAAACGATGATTGGTTTGAAGAAGTTAAATACATTGCTTTACGTAATATTTCTGTGGGATATAACCTCCCAAAAAGTATAGCTCAATCCATCAAAGCTCAAAACCTTTACCTTGCATTTAACGCACGAAATCTGGGATATCTTTACAACTCAATGCCCAACAATCTAAATCCCGAAGGATTCCGGGGAACCACCAGTACAGAAAGCTTCCTGGAGCGTTCGTTTATGCCTTATACCGCAAGCTATACTTTCACCGTAAAAGTTGACTTCTAAGAATAACTAAAAGTATTAATTGTTATGAAAAATATATCATTTATCCTATTAGGTCTTTTCCTTATTACGGCCATAGGCTGTGATAAAGATGAGTTTGCCGAATTGAATACTGATCCGGCAGTCCTGGATGAACCCGATTTGCGTTTTTCTCTTACCAAGGCCGTTGAGCAAATGTATGAGAATGACTACACAACCTGGTTCTACAACAACTTTCAGTACATCTTCCCATGGTCTCAGTTGACATCCGAACAGGGAGGTAATGGCCCTGACATAAACGAAATGGGGCCCTTTGGCACTCAGAATATTTATCGTGCTCTTTTCCCTCAAACAAGAGATATTCAGTATCGGATTGATCAAATGAGTGACGAAGAAAAGGCCAGACATCAGGTCCTCAAAGCAATCACTTACCCTGTTCAGATATTGCCGGCAATGGCAAATTCTGACCTCGTAGGTTCAGTAATTTATGAAGAGGCAGGTATGGCTCCTTTCACCAACCCTCCGTTAATTACTCCCGAGTATGACAACCAGGAGGAGCTTTACAATCTTTGGTTAAATCAACTGGATGAAGCAATCAACATTCTTTCGAATGCTGAAAACCAGATTGACTTTGGAACTCAGGATTTAATATATAACGGAGACTACTCAAAATGGGCAAAATTCTGCAACCTTCTGAAGCTGAAGATTGCAGCCAGGATGATTAACATTGACCTGCCCAAAGCTCTCCAAATAGCAGAGGATGTTGCCACATCAGAAGCAGGCTACATGAATGCTCTGGGTGATGACTTTATATACCATCGTGGAATAAAGTATTACGGAACTCTGGAAGGAATGTGGATTGGTTATGGAGGTCAGAACGTAATCAACTTTTTACGTGACAACCTGGATCCGCGCTTGCGTTTCATTTTCGAGAAAAACGGTTTCAATGCTGAGGTTGTACAAGCTTTTATAGATGCAGAAGTTGATCTTCCCCCATACGTGGAGCAATATGTCACCTATGATGGAGATGGCAATTTCGCAGGATGGGCAGGTCCCGGTGAACCCTGGGTTCGTTATCATGGAATTCCATTAGCCCCGGATGCTCAGCTTGAAGGCGAAAATGACATCTACTTCAACCAGGGATCACTGTTTAGAATTTCAGCCGGAGACGCAGAAAAATCGTATGCAGGAACCTCTTTGTATTCAGAAAAAGTAGTCAGAACTTCTTACGATTACACCTACCCCACAAAACCAGGGGGAAGAGTAATCCAACTGAAAGACAACGACCCTCCTCTGAATGTAGTATTAGGATCATCTGCTGAAACCAATCTTTACCTGGCTGAGTTCAAATTATTGGGAGCAAACATCCCGGGAGCTGCACAGGATTATTTTGACCAGGGAGTAAGATTGTCTGTTAGAAGAATGGATGCCGTTGCGGACAACAACCAAATGCCATATTACAATAGTGATCCCGTTTATGCTTTGGATGCAGAAGCTGAAGCTGCTTCTACTAAATTAAAGGAAGGAGAAATTGATGCGCTGCTAACTCAACCGGCATATGACTTAACAACAGATGGTCTGGAAAAGGTTTACATCCAACAGTATATCAACTTTGCAAACACACCAAATGATATGTGGACACTGGTGCGCAGAGCTGGAATTCCTAAAAAGAACAGTAACTATCTCGCTTGGGAAGATTTGTTATCATCCGGTAATGAGATAACATTACCACGTCGTTTTAGAATTGGCACGCCCACTGAAGATAGCAAAAACTACGAAAACGAGTTGAATTCTGTTACTGAACAAGGATTTACCACAGGAACATTAGATCCTCAAGTTCTGAATTCTGAAAGATTGTGGTTCGACAAAAACAACCCACAATACGGAGCCGGTTCAATTAACTAGTACCATTCTCCTAAATAATTACAAAAGGGGCTGCCTCTCGCGAGGCAGCCCCTTTTTATTTTATCTGATTGATCTTATCGGTTACTCGACCCTCACTTCATCAAACCCAATCCGTCCCGGATCATTTTCCAATACATGTCCTTCCGGCATTATCCCGGTTGCTTTGAGGAGGATCTTCACATACTGTGCATTAACCTGATCCAGGTTAAACCCAACCATTTCATGCTTAATTCCCTCTGATAGGCGTTCATGTTCTGATAATTTTCGATCGACCACCAAACGATATTTTCGTCCATTTTCACTTACTGAAACCTGAATTTCGGAAGGTAGATGCACTGCTCGACCATAATTGTTCAGAAAACTGAACGTAACCTTTGAAAATGACTTCTTTTTACCAAGGTCAATTACAAATTCACCACCACGATTGTAAAGATCAACATACTCCCCGTCAGTAAGCTTCTCACTTCCCAATAAACCATTGGTTAAAACACCGGCATTGTGCTCCTCAGACATCACACTGGCTCCGGTAGCTTTATTGTACCTCAGATTCAGTGTCAATATCTCCCCTTTTCTTTCTGCTCCAACAAATGAAGCAGCCCGGACAATCTCTCCATCCTCCACTTCAAATGGGGCATCATATATCGTTGAAGAGGCATCCGGTTCATCCCGGTCAGTGGTATATCTGACATCAACATCAGGCCGGATACAGGATAAGTCAATTTCAAGATTCCCATCCAAGGGACGAACAGAGTGGAACAGGTTGAACATTGATTTGGAAGCATAATTCACTCCCAGATGATCATAAATTTCAGTGAGATGATCCAGTCGTGGAAGAAATTGATCCCAATAACGGTTTTCGGGGTTACTCCATGCAACCTCAGAGAATGCTGCCAACCGGGGAAATATCATGTATTCTGCCTCCTCCGGATCATCAATAAACTCACTCCACAAACATGCCTGAACACCTTTCAGTAAATTAAACTGACCGGAATTCATGTCATCCGAAGGTTCATAATTGTAAACATCGCGCAGCGTATTGTTGCCAAAATAAGTAAATGGCTCAAACCACTGCGGCCCCTGATATCGGATAAAATAAAACGGAATGGCGGGAGACATAATAAACGGGAATCCCTGATCTGCAGCTTTCAGGGCATGACGACCATCACCTCTCCAACCCAAAATAGTAGCTCCTTCAGGAATTTTCCCATTGGTTAGTTCATCCCAGCCCATGACTTTCTTCCCTTTACTTCTGATATAATCACCTATCCGGTTCACGAACCAGGCCTGAAGTGCTTCTTCATCTTCCAGGCCTTCCTCTTTTATCCGGTTCTGACAAAGCGGGCATTTCTCCCAGTTATCTTTCCATGCTTCATCACCACCGATATGAATATATTCTGATGGAAACAATTGGGTAACCTCATCAATGACGTCTTCCAGGAAAGAAAACACAGAATCATTGCCGGCACAGTATATCACGGAACTCAGATCCCCTCCTATTCCGGGTAACACATTGATTGGTCCTTCCACAACAGGGCAGGTGAGGTGCGGAAATGCGGAAAGAGAAGAGACCGTATGTGCCGGCATTTCAATTTCCGGTATCACCTCTATTTGCTTGTTGGCAGCGTACGCCACAATATCCCGTATATCTTTCTGTGAGTAGTAGCCCCCCACAGGCGTTGGTTCTCCATCAACAGGATTCTGTCGAGCTGAGAAATAATTATATCGATCTGCCCGCCATGCGCCTACATCCGTTAATTCAGGATACTCTTTGATCTCCAGGCGCCATCCATTGTCATCTACCAGGTGCAAATGAAGATAATTGATTTTGTGCAATGACAGATAATCAATGATCTTGAGAACATGCTCCTTAGGCATAAATTTACGTGCAACATCCAACATAAAACCTCTGTAACTGAAGCGTGGATAGTCTTTAATAGTAACAGCCGGAACTTCCCATTCAATATCTTTTTCCCACTTGCTCGAATAAATCTCAGGGGGTAGCAGTTGCATCAGGGTATTCATTCCATATTGAAATCCTGAAGGGGAAGAAGCCTCCAGTCTTACAACATTGTTTTTCACATCCAGCAGGTATCCTTCGTCTGGCAAGCCATTATTGGTCCGAAAAACAACCGCATTTTTCATATTTTCCCTACCAGATTCGGGACGATACCCTATGTTGGCTGATACCCTGAAATACTCCAGATAATCTGCCAGCAGTTTTTCCTGGGTCATATTTTCCGTAACCCAACGGGTATTTCCATCAAAACGGAAGACGCCGGGATGCATGGTTACCTCCCGGGGAACCGGAACAACATTTATCTGAGCTGTTTGATTTTGAGACAGAAGAGCAAAGAAAGCAATAAAAAGCCCTGTAATAATTTTCTTAGAATTGAATCGTTGACACATGAATACGAAGTTTTAATCTTGTTTTGAGTTGAGCGATCAAAGCATTTTATGTCTGGAAGTTTTCCATGGACAAAAAAATGTTTTTCTCACCTCATTTAACTTTTCCCGGTAAAGTCAAAAATAGATTTTATCAACCTCGTATTTTTCTGATTTTAACTGTTGTTTTTTCAATATTGTCTTTGTTTGAGGCTTCTTTGGCCTTTTTGGAAGGAGAATTTAAACAGCTTTATAAATACAAATACAATAATAGAAAAGGATGGGCCTGAGATGTAGTCCATTTCTCATCGGCCCGGGAAAAACATTGCAATGAAACGAGCATGATATTTTTAAACATAAATATCACGAGAGAACATGTTAAAAAAATATTATGCGAGAGCGAAGCGGTTCCATTCGTTCTCAAATTTTTAATTAGGTTTTTATCAGATAATTACAAAATTTTAAGCTAATGAAACGAGCATGGCAACGATTGCCACAAGAGAATATGTATAATTTCTTACATGCGAGTTCCATCAGACCAATAACTTAGATAAATTTTCACTATTGTCCGGAAAAAACTGTTATTATGAAAGAAGATTGCTTCGCTCTGCTACCAATGACAGATTTTTGTAACAGACAAAAAATCAGACAATTAATAGTTGGCCCCCATTCGGGGACCTGATTCATTTGTTATGCCAACCCCGGGTTACCCGCCCGGGGTTATTCAAATTGGCCCCTTCCAGGGACCTCCCATATCTGTCATATTCCTTTTATGCCTCAAAATTTAATTGAGGTGTTCACTCGCAATAACAGTGTCTAAAAGGGTTTAGCAGGGTTGGTAGGGGAAATTGTAATAACAAGAGAGGGGGCGTGAGGGATAACTATAACCCCTGGACGGTGCCCAGGCTATTGCTGTCAGGCTTTCAACCTGATTATGCCTAACCTGTTTTATGATTAAGGTAGATGGAACAGAGAATTCTTGATAACTCAATGGATGGTTTACAAACCTTACACTACAAACAGGATCATTAATAACTTTTTGTTCATTACAAAAGCATCAAGTTTTTTTACCAAACACTACTCAACCTGCCGGTACTTTTTAGGGGAATACCCTGTTTGTTGCTTAAATAGCGTACTAAAATAGCCCTGACTGGAAAACCCTAATTTAAAAGAAATCTCAGCAATTGACAGATCGGTTTCTTTCAACATCCGTGATGCAAAATTAATTTTGTACTCATTGATGTAGTTATTCACACCGGTACCCACAACAGCTTTCACCTTTGTATATAATGAAGCCCTGCTCATTGCCATACGATCAACGAGCAAGTCCACGTTCAATTCAGGATTCTCAATCTCTTTTTCTATAATTTCATTTAACTTATTCAGAAACTTTTCATCCGCATTACTAAACGTAACATCTGCAACATCCACAACATTCCTGTTTTCCCGGTATTTCTTTCTCAGGTCCGCCCTGGTATGTACCAGATTCTGTACTACCGAAGTCAGCAGATCAAGACTGACCGGTTTGGTCAGGTAATGATCGGCTCCCAGTTTATACCCGTGAACCGAATCCGCCTCGGAACTTCTGGCTGTTAGCAGAATTACAGGTATGTGACTGATTTCCGGGTCTGATTTCAGTTTTTTACATAGTGCCCAGCCATCCATAACAGGCATCATCACGTCGCTGATGACAAGATCGGGGCTGTCAGAACCAACTATCTCCAGAGCCTCCTGGCCGTTTCCCGCTGTCAGAACCTTTTTAAACATCGTTCTCAGGGAATCCTTCAGAAAACTTAAAAGCTCCCGGTCATCTTCCACCAACAAAACAGTTAAATGACGCAAAGCCTCCTTGTCAACAAATTCTAATTCCTGATACTCATGCTCCTGAACACGATCCTGAGGAATTTCTCTCTTTGCCTCACCTTCATTTTTTTTACCTCCGGAATTCATCGGCAATTCGAAATACAATTCAGCCCCACCATTCTCTCTATTCAATGCTCCTATTTTTCCCTGATGCATTTGAATAAGCATCCTTGAAAAAGCCAACCCAATTCCTGTTCCACCCTTGGTTTCTTTGTCGGTATAGTAGCGTTCAAAGATTTTCTCAACATCCCCGGCAGAAAATCCGGGCCCTTCATCTCCAACGGTTACACGAACTCTTTGATCGGAAAGCAACTGACTACTTATGGTCACAGTTTTTGTCTCAGGTGCATGACGCAAAACATTCATCAAAAAGTTATGAATAACCCGCTTAAGTTTTTCATAATCAAAGGAGGCCTCGCCAATTCTGTCATCTAACTCAAACTGAAATCCAATCCCCACATTTCTAAAAACATTCTCAAATTCTCTAACTGTTGAAAGCAACCATTGATTAAACAAAGTAGAGGATAGCTCTAATTTATTTTCAGTACTCTCCATTCGGGAGTAGTCCATCAATTGATCAATAAGTCCTTTAATATAATTTACGTTCCGGAATATATTCTGTAGCCATTGAGCCTGCTCCTCTTTCGAATTGCAAAGCCCTTTCAACATCCTTTCAAGTGGATTGTATATTAAGCTCAAAGGGGTTCTCAATTCGTGAGAGATATTAACCAGAAAATTAACCTTCTGTTCATTTAACTGGTTCTCTCTTTTTATCAGCTGCACCTGCATTTTATCCATTGCTCGGCTGTATATGAGGTGCCTGACAAGGTACAATAACCCTCCAAAGAGCAATGATGCCATCAAATAAAACCACCAGGTATTCCACCAGGCAGGCTTAACTTTAATTTCCAATAGATTTTCAGCCTTTCCCCACACCCCCTCCGATGTTTTTGCAAAAACATAAAGGGTATAATTACCATGCTCCAAATTTGAGAAACTAAGATTCATCGATGTGGTTTCGATGGTATCCATCATTGCTCCCTTAAGCCAATATCTGTAATATTGCTTATTAAAAAGTTCCTCATCATTCAAAAACAAATGAATTTCCAGATTATTGAAATCGTGTGGCAAAACAATATTACCCTGTTCAGAAAAACGTTGGAATTGTTTTTCATCCAACAATCGCCCATCCTGCTTCAATTTGATGATAGAAGGTTCAGCAACGGATTCCGCATCTTCATATAATCGTTCTGCTCTAATTCTGACAAAACCAGCAACCCCTCCCATGTACACATCTCCGTTTTGGGCTCTCAACACCGGTTTATGCAAAAACTGATTGGGTCGGACTCCATCTGACGGTCCGTAAGATTGGATGACATCCAACTCTTTATGGTAACTAAACAAGCTGCCGGAAGTACCAAACCAAATACGATTCTTGTGATCTGCAATAATACTGGTCACCTTTCTAAAAACATCAGACTCTTCACTACTAATAACACGTCCCGACTGGGTAACCTGGTAAATCCCTCTGGCCCCTCCAATCCAAATCATCCCATCAGGTGACATACAGGCAGAGTAAATCATATCCTCAGACAACTTTTCTGCACTAAACAATAAATCAATTTCTTCCTGGTGATAATTAAACCGATAAATCCCCTGATTACCATAAAGAATAATATTCTCCATCATTCTTCCGGCAAACTTTAACTCTCCTTCAGTGGAAAAATCGCCTTCCAACTCTAATCTCCGGATACTATTATCAGGACTATTGTAAACATAAATCGAATCCTGAAAAATAAAAATACGCTCATCAACCCTATGCATGTTTACCCCTAACCGACCGGTTCCCGGCAAATCAAAGTCCCCCAGCTTCTCGGGAAGAAAATCCTTTAATTCATGCGTATCAATATCAAAAACTCTGGGTCTGTGACCATAATCATTAAGTAACAACTTGCCCCCAGGCATTGTGGACATGCCATTTACCTTTAACGATAAGGTAGATGGAAAATGCTCAAATCTGTTACTGTCCGGGTAAAAAGCATTGATTCCCCCTCCGTCTGTGCCTACCCAAATGGTACCGTAAGTCCCTTCAACCAAACTGACTACCGAAGGGTTTGTTGTTCCTAAATTTGTTCCCAGTGGAGCTTCCGAGAAAGAAGAGATGCCTGTATTTCTAACCCCAAAAACTCCTCCCCGAATAGTTCCTAACCAAATATTTGAATAATCATCCTGATAAATCTCGTAAATTGAATTCAACTGACTAAAGACTTGTTCGTGGGTAACATTTGACAAGGGAACAATTTCACCTTTGTCGGGATAAAGGACATTCACTCCACCACCGTCTGTACCAATCCAGATAGTGCTGTCAACCAAACAAATGTCTAGAATAATGTCATTCGTTAAACCTGAATCCGCACTCTTATAAGATGCCTCCAACTCACCTCGGCGATTAAACTTCATCAAACCTTGACCATATACGCTCAGCCAGACCTTCCCTTCTTGATCAATAATTAAATCCATAATTCGACTGCCTAGATCCCAATCAAGGCGCTCAACCTCACCTGTCAACAGATGACATAGAAACAATCCATTCCAAATGGATCCAATTAAAACACGCTCTTCATCCCAGGGAAGGATGGAATACTGAAGGGATATCAAACCAACCTCACCCTTAAAAGACAGTAATTTATAAGATTGGTCGTTTTTTGAGTAAATTACGAGGTGTTCAGAGCTTCCAAAAACAACCTTATCTTCCAACTCCAAAAAACCTGAATAATCACTCTCCGACTGCTCTTCTGAAAGTTCCACTCTGTCAAACCCATTGGTACGCGGGTCATACCTTGCAAGACCCTGACTCGTTCCTATCCAGAGATTCTGATTGTCATCTTTTTTTACAAAATAGATATGATTCCCGGGAATAGAGGTTGGATCTTTACTATCTCTATAGTAAGTAATCATTTCATTACCATCATACCTGTTAAGACCATCAATGGTCCCAATCCAGAGAAGCCCCTTGTCATCCCGCAAAATGGATTGAACCATGGGTTCAGAAAGCCCTTGTTCCAGAGAAATCTGCTCAAAGTGATAGTTCGCCTGCCCCCAAAGTCCGGTCAATAAGGAAGAAGAAAAAACAAGAATGATTATCAAGTTTTTCATTTCTGAAATTCAAAATAAAACGAAACCAAGCTAAGTGATAAGTTAAGAAGAAACAGAGTCGGTTCCAAACAACCGCTGAAAATGATTCTCCAGATGCATACGCATTGCTTCTCTGAATTTCTCACCATTTCCATACTCCAATATCTCTACCAATTGTTTGTGTGACATATAATTCTTCTTCTCTATAGGACGTTCAATTAACTTTGAATCATAAACATAGCTAAAAACCGGCAAAAGAAGAGTCTGAAAATTCATCATGGTCTGATTTCCGGTAATCTGATACAGCTTGCTGTGAAATTTTATTTCATGATCAATTTCAAAAAGTACATTTTCACTTGAATCCGGTTCGTTCTCCACTATTTTATGAAGTTCCCGGATATCTTCCGGCTTCTTCCGCTTGAAGATAAGATCTCCCATTCCTATCTCTAGTACCAGACGCAGTTCAAATATATCCCGAAGCGTACTGCTGTCCATTACACCCGGAATTATAGCTTTTTTTAACACTTCAAGCAAGTCAGGGCTTTTTATAACAGCTCCGCGGTGCTTAACCGATTCTATCAACCCAATCGTCTTTAAACGATTAAGAGACTCCCTCACAACAGTCCGGCTAACACCAAGAACTTCAACTAACTCAATTTCTTTAGGTATTCTGTCTCCGGGCTTAAGTTTTTTACGAATTAAATAGTCTATTAAGGTCATCTCAACCTTATCAACCAGACTTCGGGTATCGACCCTACCCAGCTCGTTATCAAATCCTTTCATAATCCTTATATAATACTTAATAAAAAATTATTTTACAAATCTTTAAAAAAAATTTTGATTTCACACCATAAATTAAATACTTTTGCAATTATGTCATACATAAAAATCTAATTTCTATGAAAACAATGGTAAATGTAACAAGAACAACCATGACTTTACTCCTGCTTTTGCTAACGGCAGGGGTATTAAATGCCCAAACCCTCATTACAGGAACTGTGACGGACGGTGAAACGGGAGAGTCGCTTCCAGGCGCTACCGTCACGCTCAAGGGAACAACCACGGGGACAATCACTGACATGGAGGGGAATTATGAAATCTCGGCCTCAGAAGGAGACGTCATAGTTTTTTCTTTCATCGGATTTGTTCCGAAGGAAGTTCAGTCAACCGGACAGACCACTATCAATGTGGCATTAATGCCAGAAGTCAGAAAACTTGACGAGGTGGTGGTCGTAGGATACGGTACTCAGACCAGAAGTCAAATGACAACTTCTGTATCAAAACTGGACACCAAAGTGTTGGAAAGCGCTCCCCGATCCAATGCCGCAACAGCGCTTCAGGGAACCATCGCTGGTCTGAAAGTAACCCAAACAACAGGACAACCAGGATCTACTCCGAGCATGACATTAAGAGGAGGAACAAGCTTCGATGGAAGTGGAACACCACTGATTCTGATTGATGGAGTACCAGGATCGTTCTATGCTCTAAATTCCGATGACATTGAATCAATGGAGGTACTGAAAGATGCTGCATCAACAGCAATATATGGAGCAAGAGCCGCCAATGGAGTAATTTTGGTAACGACAAAAAAAGGAAAAGCCGGAAAAACGAATGTCACATTTCGCTCAAAATTCACCAATAATCAACGTCGTGAAGATCCAATGGACTATCTGAACGCAGCAGAATACGTCAAATATAACAGACTTGCAATTAAACAGGCGCAGGATGTAATGGGATATGCCTGGCTCAACCAGTTTTTGACAGGAGCCAACGCAGCAGGTACCGGAAACAATACTACCAATTCCATTTATACCACAATGGTGCTTTCAGACGACAACAGATATTTATTGGACTACGAAGGCTGGCAAACAATAGAAGACCCTGTAAATCCTGGAACAATGCTCATTTTTCAGGAAAATCAGATGAACGAACTGTTCTACCAGGACAGTCATGCTCAAGACTATAGCCTTTCTGTTGATGGAGGAAATGAAAATTCCACATACTATCTGGGTCTTGGCTATTTAGATGACAAAGGATTGGTCTTTGGAAGTTCGTTCCAGCGTTATTCAGGTACCTTTAACGGTTCGTATGACATCACGGACAATCTGAAAGTGTCATCAAATATTATTTATGCACACTCAAGCCAAAACCTGCCATACGACAGCGAATACAACCTGTTTCAACGAACTGCAGGATTGGCGCCGACATCAAGAATTTACAACAATAATCCGGACGGAAGCTTATCAGAAGAATATCAACCCGGAACTTACCTGGGATTTGGAAATCCATTATACTATCGTGATAAGTTTATTCGAGACAATCTGGAACAACGTCTGACCGCTTCGGCTCAATTGGATTACAGGTTTTTGAATGACTTTAAACTAAGTTTGCGCGGAAGCCATTTCACCATTAACAATTCAAATGAGTCGTTCAACAAGGCCTATCTTAACTCGGGAACATTGATTACCGACAGAAGAGCTTCTGCCTCTCATGCCAGAACCCTTCGCGACCAGGCCACTGCAATGCTTAGATACAACAAGCGAATTGCAAAAAACCACAACATCAGCGCGCTTCTCGGAACTGAGTATTTCAGAGAAAAGACATTCAGCTTCAATGCAGCAACCCGTCTTTCTCCGACCGACCTGATACCAACCATGAACGTTGGCTCAGAAGCTGCCGGAACGCCTTCCTCTTACAGAACAGGATATGAGATTTCATCCCTATTCGGGCAGCTGAACTACGACTTTGATTATAAGTACTTGTTCGGATTCACTTTCCGCAGGGATGGAACTTCACGCCTTGGAAACAACAAATACGATTTCTTCCCGGGCGTATCAGTAGGATGGAATATCCACCGAGAAGAATTCTTTAAAGAGTCAAAGGTGAGTAATTATATCAGCAATATCAAACCCCGGTTAAGCTACGGTGTGAATGGGAACATCGAAGTTCTTTCCAATTTCGGGGTGTTCGGAACCTATGCTTCCACCGGTACTTACAACACCCAATCGGGATACGTAAACAATAACCTGCCCCTGCTTGACTTAAAATGGGAACGTTCCACAACATTCAACATAGGTCTTGATCTTGGATTATTCAACGATCGTATTACATTGATAGGTGACTACTTCGTGAGAGATGTGAAGGATAAATTGGCAGGATTAACTCTCCCGCTCTGGACCGGATTCTCATCGATTACCACCAATAACGGGACTTTGCGCAATAAAGGGCTGGAGCTCCAGATAAATGGAGACATCGTTAAAAACAATGACTGGAACTGGAACATGGGACTTACCTACTATTCAGTACGCAACTATGCACATAAATTACCAGAAAACGGGGTGGAGAAAAACCGCCAGGGAGGTCAGGAAATTTATGACCCCGCAACCGGAGAATCTAAATATGTTGGAGGGCTACAGGAAGGCGAACGCGTGGGATATGACCTGATCACCTCCTATGTATTTGATGGGGTCTATCAGACTCAGCAGGAAATTGATGAGCATGCAGGCCGAATTGTGGAATTCGCAACAAAATCTGACACCCGCTTTCTTGGAGATACCCGATGGAAAGACTTAAACGGAGACAATGTCATCAATAATCTCGACAGAGTAGTCATCGGACGAACCACCCCCGATTTCGTTGGTGGGCTGACTTCCGATCTTTCATACAAGAATTTCAACCTGTTTGTCAAAACGGACTTTGCAGTAGGGCATCATATTATTAATGGTCGCCGTGTGAAAGGAATTGCACAAACACAAGGAAATCAAAACGGCCCTGCTGAAATTGCAGATTCATGGACACCGGAAAATCCCGATTCCAACATCCCAATTTTCACTCTTGTGGACCGTCAAAACAATCACCTGGCCGGTGGTTGGGACCAGGGTTCTATAACCAGCGGAAGTTCTCGTATGATCGAAAAAGGAGATTATCTGGCCCTCAGAGAAGTTACGCTGAGCTACACCCTTGACGGAGAGGTTGCCAACAACCTGTTCCAAAGCTTAAGAATTTATGTTACAGGATCTAACCTCAAATACTTTAATAATTTTTCAGGCAGCTCACCTGAAGAGATATACAGTGGTATCGACATGGGAAGATTCCCTGTTCCCCGCACTTACACGTTGGGTCTGAATGTAACTTTTTAACAAAAAAAACAATTAGCGATGAAAATACTTAATTATATATTAATATTAATGGCAGCAATGCTGGTTAGTTCTTGCGAACCGGACATGCAGCCTGAAAGTGACTTAACCTTCAATGGGTTTTGGGAAACTGAAGAAGCAGCCCGCGCTGCTCACACAGGAATTTATGCTTCATTTCGAAATTACAATTTTACCCTCTGGCGAATGGGAGGCGTAAGGGCAGATGTATGGGGTGGAAAAACTTTTGCAAATGCCCCCAATGACATTGACCTCATTGAGAACAACATTAGTTCTACCATTGTACCTTTTGGCAACTGGGCCAACTTTTACGGACTGGTGCATTACCTTAATGATTTTATTAAGAATGCACCAGATGTCCCGTTCCAGTACGAAGAGGACAAACAGCATATGCTGGGTCAGATTTACGGATTACGTGCCTACGTCTATTATACCATGCTCAAAGCATGGGGAGAAGTACCCATCTCCACAGAACCTCTTTTGGAAGTAAACCTTGAGGTGCTGAAGAAATCAAGAGCCTCAAAAGAGGAGGTTATGACTCAAATAAAAAACGACATCGCCAAATCTCTTGAATATTTCGGAAACGATAACAGTCTTTGGGATGCCCAAAATCTCTATTGGTCAAAACCGGCCACTCTCGCTCTCAAAGGAGATGTTTATTTGTGGTCAGGAAAAGTTTTAGGAGGGGGTGATTCCGACTTCACTGAAGCAATAAATGCATTGGAACAAATCAATGGATTTACCCTGGTTGATTATTCAAGCCTTTGGGGGCAGGAAAACGAATTCAACGATGAATTCATCTTCGCCTTTGACTATCAGCAAGACCAGGCAAGCAACTTTTATGGCACCTATTTCACAACAAGGGCTGTGGATATCGCGGAATTGTTTGATGAAGAAGGAAACTCAATGGAAGGATATGTAGTCAACGGTCTGAGCCGATATGGCCCGTCAGACAAAACACTCCTGATGCTGGAAGATCCTCTTGATCAAAGACGCGAGACTTTCATCCGGGTTTACAATGATGGAGAAGCCCACATTCCTTTCCAGGCAGATAACCCCAATTATGTAGGATCCATCCTGAAAAAATTCCTTGGAATTATTGGAGATGACGGAACGCGCTGGAGCTACAACAACGTACCTCTATATCGTTATGCCGACGTAGTTCTTCTTTTGGCCGAAGCCAAAAATAATCTGGGAGAAGACCCTACCAGTGAAATCAACCAGATCAGGCAGAGAGCTTATGGAGAAAACTATGATGCCAACATTCATGGTTTTGTAAGCGGAACACAAAGCGAAAACAAAACAGCCATCCTCGATGAGCGTTACAAAGAGTTCATCGGTGAGGGAAAAAGATGGTGGGATTTGGTTCGCGCCGGAGATGGCATTGTTTTCGATGAAGTGGCCACATTGGATGAATCGGAAGCATATAAGATTTATTACCCCATATCACAGGATATGCTTTCCAATGACTCTGAACTGGAACAAACAGATGGATACGAGCAATAGACATCTCAATAATTTAAAATAAACTAAATACAGGTAAGCCTTTTTTAGAGGCTTACCTGTATTGCTCATATTCGAAATTTATCTTTTTAGTTAAATTTTTCCCTGTCAATAGAAACAAAAACAATATCATGATCAAAAAAATTATCGCTGCCACTCTTTTGATCCCCATCCTAAGCGGGTGTCATTCAGAAGAAAATTATGACACGATCCCCTCCGGGATTTCTAACATAGTAACTGAAACCCGAACGGTTCCTCTGGTAAAAGAAAAAAATACGGAAGGACTCGTAAGTATCCTTTTAATGCCGGGCGAAGAGGGCAACAAAGAAATTACTGAGGTGGAATTTATTTTTGACAAAGAACTGTCCGATGTTTTTATGGAGGCGTCATTGTCAACAAAAAGTCCTGCATCAAACTCAACTCAAAAAATTTCCACAGAAACAAAATTCAGCACCGATGCAGTGCGGTTTTCCCTCACTGACCTTGCGGTTAATGACACAACTGCATTATTCTTAAACCTTACGGCATCAAAAACAATGAGCATCTCCTCTTCAGTTAAACTGGAAGAGATAAAATTAACTTTCGAAGACAAAGACATCTTCAAAAAACGCATTGAGCAAACTTTTCGTCCTGCCATTGAGGTTCGCGCGGCGGGGCAAGACAACTGTGATACTTACCGAATTCCCGGCATGGTCACAACGAAGGAGGGGACTCTCATCGCAGTTTACGACAACAGATATACGCGAAGCAAAGACCTCCAGGAACACATTGATGTGGGTATGAGCCGCAGTACCGATGGAGGTGAGACATGGGAGCCTATGCAGGTCATCATGGATTTGGGTGAATGGGGAGGAAAACCCGAATATCTAAATGGAGTGGGAGATCCTTCGGTTCTTTACGATCCAAACACTCATACCATCTGGGTGGCCGCATTGTGGATGCATGGTTTCGACCGTGATCAAATGACCTGGTGGGCTTCACAACCCGGCATGGAGCCATCTCAAACCGGACAATTCTTACTGGTAAAGAGCACCGATGATGGCAAAACATGGTCAGATCCCATCAACATCACCAAACAAATCAAAAATCCGGACTGGCAACTTCTATTGCAAGGACCCGGAAAAGGTATTTGCATGAGCGACGGCACCCTCGTTTTCCCTGCCCAGTTTAAAGCTGACATTGGAGAAAAAGCCATTGACGGGGGCCAGTTCACACCGCATTCAACCATCATCTACAGCAACGATGCAGGAGAAACCTGGACAATTGGAACGGGTGCAAAAACCAACACTACAGAAGCACAGGTAGTGGAACTGAGTGATGGTTCCCTGATGCTGAACATGCGGGACGACCGAAACAGAAAAGTAAAAGACGAAACCAACGGACGCGCAGTGGCTGTCACCAAGGATCTGGGGCAAACCTGGGAAGAGCATCCGACTTCAAATTCGGCACTCATTGAACCCAACTGTATGGCCAGCCTTATTTCCGGTAATGTGGCAGTGGAAGGAACCAATAAAAACGTACTCTTCTTCTCCAATCCTGCCAGCAAACACCAGCGCGTGGATATGACCATCAAAGCCAGTCTTGATCAGGGAAACTCATGGCCTGAAGAATACCACGTTCTGCTTAACGAAGCTCCCGGCTTTGGCTATTCCTGCATGACCATGGTGGACGACCAACATGTGGGTATTTTATATGAAGGGGTTAAAAACCTCTATTTTCAGAAGATTCCTGTTGCTGAAATATTAAAGCAATAGGTTCCCATTAAAGGATTGAACTCTATAATAATAAAACTTCGGTATCCAATGTTAAATGCAGCTCACATCAAATGGGGTTTCACCTTACTCCTTGCATTAGGATTTTTCATTTCCGCCACAGCTCAGAAAGAGAATGTGCCATATCTCCTACCTATGCCACAAAAGGTGAATTGGCATTCCGGATACTGTCCGGCATCCTTCGGTTCAATTTCCGGAGAGGATGAAGAAGGAGCTGTTAAACAGTGGCTCAATGCCATTGGACTGAAGCAAAACAATTCTTCTCCTGTCACCATCCTTGTCAACAAGGTTGGTGACATTGAGGAAGCCTCTGTGAACAAGGACGAGGCCTATCGCCTCAACATCAGAAACAACAAAATAAACATTGAAGCAATCACTGATTTGGGCGTTTACCGGGCCATACAAACGCTTCGGCAACTAATTGTTGCAGACTCTCAGACACCTGTTATCCGTGAGTGCTCAATCACCGACTGGCCTGCATTTCGCATAAGAGGTTTTATGCACGACACCGGCCGGGGTTTTATTCCTTTCGATGAACTCAAAAAACAGATTGAACTGCTGGCCCGCTTCAAGATTAATGTATTTCACTGGCATCTTACCGAAGATATCGGCTGGCGACTGGAGAGTAAAGTTTTCCCCGAGCTTACCGAAAGCGCCAATTTCGAGCGCCTCCCGGGGAAATTCTACACCATTGAGCAAGCCAAAGAACTGGTTCAGTTTGCAAAAAAACATCAGGTGCTACTCATTCCCGAAATTGACATGCCCGGACACAGTGCTGCCTTTACACGGGCCATTGGACACGATATGCAATCTGAAGAAGGGATGGAGAAACTCAAGATGCTGATGGATGAAATCTGCGAAGTATTTGCAGATGTACCATACCTTCACATCGGCACCGACGAGGTTCACTTTACCAATCTCTATTTTGTACCGGAAATGGTTAGCTACATCCGAAACAAAGGAATGAAAGCAATCAGCTGGAATCCGGGATGGGATTACCAGTCTGACGAGATTGACATGATTCATATGTGGAGCTCACGGGGAAAACTGCTACCCGGCACTCCCGCTATTGATTCACGACTGCACTACATCAACCATTTCGACTCGTTTGCTGACATCGTGGCTCTTTACAACAGCAATGTTGCAGGTGTGCGTGAAGGAACCCCTGACGTGGCTGGTTCCATAATCGCTTTGTGGAACGACCGACATGTGGAATCAACCGAAGACATCCTCTCTCAAAACGGATTTTATCCTTCAATGCTGACGCTGGCAGAATCAACCTGGCATGGCGGACGAGATAAGTATTTTTACGAACAGGGCACCTTAATAAAACCTGATGAGAAAAAAGATTATCCCTCTTTCAGCAACTTTGAAGCCCGGATGCTTCATTTCAAGGAAAAGGTGTTTGCATGCGAGCCTTTCGCTTACGTTAAGCAATCCAATGTGAAATGGCGGATCACAGACCAATTCCCCAACGAAGGCGATTTGTCAAAGAAATTCCCTCCCGAAAAGAAAATCAAAAAAGAATACCGGTGGAAAGATGACATTTTTGAAACCACCGAAGCTACAGGTGCCGGTATTTACCTGAGGCATGTATGGGGAACCCTGGTTCCTTCCTTTTATGAAAACCCCAAACCCAATCATACCGCCTATGCCTATACGTGGATTTACTCGCCCAAAAATCAGGAAGCAGGGCTGCATCTGCGTTTCCAGAACTACAGCCGGTCCGAAAAAGACATACCGCCTCCACAAGGAAAGTGGGATTACAAAGAAAGCCGGGCCTGGCTGAACGACAACGAGATAGGCCCGCCCCATTGGGAGAATCAACACAAAGAAAGAACATCTGAAATATCTCTTCGCAACGAAAATTGGGAAGGAAAGAATCCCATTCCGATTTCGTTGAAAAAAGGATGGAACAAACTGTTGTTGAAAATGCCTGTGGGGGAATTTACTTCCGAAGAGGTTCGACTGGTAAAATGGATGTTCAATGCGGTCATTGTAACCCTTGATGGGAAAAAAGCATTGGACGGAATCATTTATTCACCTGACAAAAAAAAGAAATAGGCCTGAAGCATGAAAACAAAGAAACAAAATACCTGTGTAACAAGCCCAGCCAGAGTAAGAAATCTATTGATCCTATTGCTCCTGGCGGCGGTGTCTCTCCCTGGTTTTAGCCAAAAAAACCGGGTAGCCTGCATTGGCAACAGTGTGACTTTTGGCTACAAAATTGACAACCGGGAAGAGAACTGTTACCCTTCGCAGTTACAGGAACTTCTGGGTGACGAGTATCTTGTGGGAAACTTCGGGAAAAGCGGAGCCACACTTCTGCGTAAAGGGCATCGCCCATATATGGAACAGGAAGAATTTAAACAAGCAGTGGCTTTTCAGCCGGATATCATCATTGTTTCCCTGGGACTCAACGATACCGATCCACGCAACTGGCCCAACTACCGTGATGACTTTATTGCCGATTACATGGCCCTGATCGACAGTTTCAAAAAAGCAGACGGTTCGAAACCGGAAATATGGATTGGACGAATGACCCCTATTTTTCATTCCCATCCCCGTTTCATGTCCGGAACACGTGATTGGTTTTGGCAAATTCAGGAAACCATCGGACAGATTGCAGAAAACTGTAATGCCAGGTTGATTGACTGGCACACTCCCCTCCACGTACGTCCGGACTTGTTCCCGGATGCTCTACATCCCGTAAAGGAAGGCGCCACTATAGTGGCACAAATTGCTTTTCAACACATCACCGGAAACTTTGGAGGAGTCAGAGTTGCTTCTGTTTTTGGAGATCATATGGTCATACAGCGGGACACATTAATCCCGGTGTGGGGAATTGCCAACAGAAATGAAAAAATAGAACTAAAGCTTAATAATCAAAAAATTACTACCCGGGCAGGGTATGATGGAAAATGGAAAGTGAACTTCAAGGCAATGCCGGCCGGTGGTCCCTATAAATTAAGAATAGATGCCGAATCCGGAAATATCACTTTCAAAGATATCATGATTGGCGAAGTATGGCTTTGCAGCGGCCAGTCCAATATGGCATTCAAGGTAAAACAATCGACAAAAGGACAAGAAGCCATTTCAGATGCCTCTTCCGCTCAAATACGACTTATGAATTTTCATACCATCGCAGAAACAAACAATACTGCATGGGATTCAACGACACTCAGCCAGGTAAACAATCTGAAATACCTCTCAGGAAAATGGGAGCCTGCAACTGAAGCATCGGTTGCAGATTTTTCGGCCATCGGCTGGTACTTTGGCCAAACCCTTCAGACAGAATTAAATGTGCCTGTCGGTCTCATCCAGGTAGCTGTAGGAGGCGCTCCCACGGAATCTTTCATCGACCGGAAAACGATGGAATTCCATCCCCGACTGGAAAATTATCTCTATTCCTGGAACACCAATGACCATGTAATGCAATGGTGTCGCGAACGGGCACAAAAAAACGTCAGTCAATCCAATCATAATCTGCAACGACATCCCTATCATCCGGCTTATCTGTTTGAAGCCGGAATCAGTAAAATCAGCGGCTATCCCATCAAAGGAGTTCTTTGGTATCAGGGTGAATCCAATGCACACAACATCGAACTGCATGAAATTCTGTTTCCCACTATGGTGAAATCGTGGCGAAAGGCCTGGGATAAACCAAGCCTGCCGTTCATCTTTGCCCAGCTCTCATCTCTCAACCGCCCCAGCTGGCCACATTTCAGGGACAGTCAACGACGACTTGCTGAAGAAATCCCTTATACCTGGATGGTAGTAACCAGTGACTACGGAAATGAGACCGATGTGCACCCGGTGAACAAATACCCTGTAGGAAAAAGAATGGCACTGACAGCCTTGAATCAGATATATGGTCTGAACCATATTCACACAGGGAACAATCCTATCCAATCGGTAAGGAGACTGCAAAACAATATTGAAATAAAGATCTCCCATTCCGACCAGCTTCAAACAAAAGATTCTGAACCAATCAGGGAATTAGAAGTCGCCGGCAAGGATGGCATTTTCAAACCGGTGGATGGAAGTCTGAAAGACAACAATATCATCATCTCCGACCCGAAACGAGAAATAAAACAGATCAGATACGGATGGAGGCCTTATTCCAATGGAAACATTGCCAATGAGCATGGCATTGCTGTTTCGACATTCCAGGTTGAAGTGCCTCAGGACAGCAATCATTAAGAAATTTGAAAATCAAAAAATATAAAACAAAAAATATGAAACTGGAAAAATTTAAAGGGCTGGTAGCAGCACCATTTACCCCAATGCACGAAAACGGTGAGCTCAACCTTGACAAAATAGACGATTATTACAATCTGCTATTAGAAAATAATATCTCCGGAGCTTTCATCAACGGAAGTACCGGCGAGGGAGTTTCCATGTCCATGGAAGAGAAAAAAGAGGTCACCCGCGTATGGTGTAAAAAAGCCGCTGAAAGCCCGGGTGTACGCATCATCAATCTGGTGGGTGGCACTTCGCTGACCGATTGCATTGAGTTGGCAAAGTATTCACAAGAAAACAAAACAGATGCAATTGCTGTGCTGGCCCCTTTCTACTTTAAGCCGCCAACCGTTGGACATCTGGCAGATTTTATTGCCGCCATTGCTGCTGCAGTTCCCGAAATGCCGGTATATTTTTATCATATACCTGTGCTTTCAGGAGTTAACTTCCCTATGACAAATCTTCTGAAAGAAATGGATGAAAAAGTTCCCAACTTTGCAGGAATTAAATATACCCACGAAGATTTCATGGATTTTCTCAGTTGCTTAAATTACAAAGACGGCTACTACGACATGCTGTGGGGCCGGGACGAGAATCTGCTCGCCGCACTGGCTCTCGGTGCCGAAGGAGGCGTTGGCAGTACTTACAACTATGCAGCTCCGCTGTATTATGACCTCATCAAAGCGTTCAATGAAGGAGACCTGAAGAGCGCACGAAAGTTGCAACAACAATCCATCGATATGATCGGACTGCTGGGCAAATATGGTGGCATCGGCACCGGCAAAGCATTCATGAAATACATCGGCCTGGACTGCGGCCATTTTCGTCAGCCCGTGTCGGTAATGAATGAAACCGATTTTAAAAATTTCAGTAAAGATATAGAGACGCTCGGAATGAATGAATTATTTTCCAGGCTCGGAAGTCAGTAATAATTTCTCTGACAGCAATATTTGAATAAAAAACAGGACAATGTTAAAAAAAGGATCGTTTTTAATTCTTTTGGGACTTTTGCTGGGACTTTTCCCGGCATTGTCACAAAATGTAAATATCACCAATCAGGAAGATTTTGCAACCCTGGATATTTCCGAAAATGACAAGCTCCGGGATGGGCTGTCAGGCTATTTCGGGGGGATTCACAACAATCACCTTATTATTGCAGGAGGCAGCAATTTTGCTTCCGGCAAGCCCTGGGAAGGTGGAGAAAAGCAGGTTTTTGATGATATCATAATCGGTTCCTTGTCTGATACAGGAGCAAAATGGCAATTAAGTTCAAAAAAACTACCCGCAAAGCTGACTGACGGAGCTTCGGCATCAACGGCTGAAGGATTGGTTTGCACAGGAGGAACAGGTCCTGA
Source organism: Marinilabilia salmonicolor (assembly GCF_003003035.1). Taxonomy (GTDB): domain Bacteria; phylum Bacteroidota; class Bacteroidia; order Bacteroidales; family Marinilabiliaceae; genus Marinilabilia; species Marinilabilia salmonicolor_A. The sequence goes on from NZ_PVTS01000002.1 coordinate 49,040, forward strand.
AGGAATTAACGACGATGCCTTTATCCTTTCCATTACCGGCGATGAGGTCAATCTCACGCCCCTCCCTCCTCTTCCTGTTCCGGTAAAAGGACACAGCATGACCGCCATCGGAACGACAGTTTATCTTGCCGGAGGGGAATCGCCGGAAGGCCCTTCTTCTAAAATGTGGTCCTTGAACATGATTTCTCCGGAAAGTGGTTGGCAACAAATGGCTGATATGCCCGAGGCCCGAACCGGAATGATTCTGGAAGCTCAAAGTAACGGAAAGGAAACGGCACTGTTTGCCATCGGTGGCCGTGTCAAAAAACCTGAGGACTCTGTCACCACTTTCAAAACAAAAGTATGGAGTTACTCCCCCACGCACAATAAATGGACAGTTAAAGGAGCCATCCGGACAGAGGATGCAAGCCAACCACTGACACTGGCCGTAGCTGCAGGTGCTCCATCAGGAGCATCACATATCATTGTTGTTGGAGGAGATCCGGGCACCCAGTACAACAAAATCGAAAAAGCCATCAACCAAATGGCAGAAAACCCGGAAGCAGCTGCTAAACGCGACAGTTTATGGATGAACCATCCCGGATTCAACAATCAGATTCTGGTCTATAATACCATCACCGACAAATGGTTCTCAACTGCTCAATGGGAAGGAAAAGCCCCCGTAATGGCCAAAATGATTCCCTGGAACAATAAATACCTTATTCCCATGGGAGAGGTAAGTCCGGGCACTCGCACCTCACAGATAAAAGCACTCACTGTATCCACCAGTCCTCAGTTCGGCTGGCTCAACTATCTGGTATTGGGGCTTTACTTTGCCGGAATGCTCTACCTGGGCTTTTACTTTGTGAAAAAAGATGGTGATGTGGATGATTACTTCAAGGCAGGGGGCAGAATTCCCTGGTGGGCAGCAGGCATCAGCATTTTTGCCACCACACTTAGTGCCATCACTTTCATATCTATCCCGGCCAAGACTTACGCTACCGATTGGCACATGCTGGTTTTTCAGCTCTGCATCATTCTGATTGCTCCGTTTGTCATTCGGTATTTTTTGCCCTTTTTCAGGCGGTTCAATCTTTCAACGGCTTATCAGTATCTGGAGCTGAGATTCAACAGCACCATCAAATGGCTGGCATCGGCCCTCTTTATCCTGTTCATGATCACCCGAATTGCGGTGGTACTTTACCTGCCGTCACTGGCACTAAACGCAGTTACCGGGTTCGACATTTATCTTTCCATTATCCTGATGGGGGTGGTTACCATTATTTATTGCACCTCCGGAGGAATTGAAGCAGTGGTTTGGGGAGATGTCATTCAGGGTATCATTTTGATGGGAGGCGGAATCGTGGCCTTCATTTTCATGCTCACGGGTATTGAAGGCGGGTTTTCAGGTTTCACGGAAATCGTCATCAGCCATGAAAAGTTACGCATCTTCGATTTCAGCATGGATCTTTCGAAACCTGTTTTCTGGGTTGTATTACTGGGCGGCATTGCAAATACGCTCATCCTCTATACCAGTGACCAGTCGGTAGTACAAAGATACATGACTACCAAAGACGAAAAGGAAACCGGAAGAAGTATCTGGCTCAACGGAATCATCAGCATTCCCGTTTCAATAACTTTTTTCCTGCTTGGAACCGGCCTTTTTGCCTTTTACTATTCCAATCCCGAACGCTTGGCAGCCACCAATCCCAACATCGATTCAGTTTTTCCTCAGTTTATCGTAGGTGAACTGCCTGCCGGGGTTGCAGGATTGCTGATTTCGGCCATCTTTGCTGCGGCCATGTCCACCTTATCGTCCAACATCAATTCGGTAGCATCGGTATTCACCTCTGATTTTTACATCTCCATTGTCAAAAAAGCCTCCCAGAAAAGAAGCATGATGGTGGCACGCATTTCCAGCATCGTCATAGGAATACTCGGAATTGGTATGGCACTGGTTCTGGCCACCTGGAGCATTGAATCCCTGTGGGACCAGTTCAACACTTTCCTGGGTCTTCTGACCAGTGGCATCGGAGCTCTTTTCCTGATGGGAATCTTCTCAAAACGTATTTCTCCACAAGCAGCATTAAGCGGACTTATCGGGGGTCTGATCATTACACTGATGATCAAACAAATGACCGATGTATCATTCCTGCTTTACGGGGCCATCGGACTTATCTCCAGTCTTGGAATTGCATTACTGGTAAGTCTGGTATTGCCCAACAAAAAGGATATTAACCGTCTGACCTATCGTTCTCTTATTGGAAAAAAATAACACCTATGGACTTTAAAAACTTAAGCACTCAATATAAAAATGAACTACTGGATAATGTAGTTCCCTTTTGGCTCAACAAATCCCAGGATCAGGAGTTCGGTGGTTATTTCACCTGTCTCGACAGAGAAGGCAATGTTTATGATACCGATAAATTCATTTGGCTTCAGGCACGCGAGGTCTGGCTGTTCTCAATGCTTTACAACAGAGTGGAGCAAAAACCGGAATGGCTGGAGTGTGCCAGGCAGGGAGGTGAGTTCCTGAAATTGTATGGTCACGACGGGAACTACAACTGGTATTTCAGTCTCACAAAAGAGGGAAAGCCACTGATTCAGCCCTACAATATTTTCTCATACACATTTGCTGCCATGGCATTTGCCCAACTGGGACTGGCAACTGGCAGCGACGAATATACACACATCGCCAAAGCCACCTACGACCGGATATTAGAACGCCAGATCAATCCCAAAGGACGGTACAATAAGGCCGTTCCGGGTACTCGCAACCTCAAAAACTTCGCGCTTCCCATGATTATGTGTAATCTCAACCTGGAAATGGAACACATTCTGGGGAAAGAGTTTGTGGAGCAGTCAGCCGAAAAACTCATTGACGAGGTAATGAATGTATTTTATCGTCCGGAACTGGGACTTATCGTGGAAAATGTAAACGCCGACGGCAGTTTTTCCGACACCTTTGACGGCAGACTTCTTAATCCGGGACACGCCATCGAAGCCATGTGGTTCATTATGGACCTGGCCGAACGGATGAATAAAAAAGATATCATCACCAAAGCATCGCAAATCACTCTCCAAACCCTTGAACATGGGTGGGATCAGGAACATGGCGGTATCTTTTATTTTATGGATGCTAAAAACCACCCGCCTCAACAACTGGAATGGGATCAGAAACTTTGGTGGGTACATCTGGAAACGCTGATTTCAACCCTTAAAAGTTACCGGCTCACCGGCTCGCAGGAAAGTCTCGAATGGTTCGAAAAAGTGCACGAATATACCTGGGCGCACTTCAAAGATACCCAACACCCGGAGTGGTTTGGCTACTTAAACCGTCGCGGCGAGGTATCGCTCAGCCTGAAAGGGGGCAAATGGAAAGGGTGCTTCCATGTACCACGAGGGCTGTATCAGGTTTGGAAAGAGTTGGAAATCTCCTGAAAGCACCTGTTATTGGATTATTGATAAAGAATGCTTCTCGTAACCGGGAAAACTCATTCTTAATAAAGATTGCTTCACTTCGCTCAATTATTGAAAGCCAAGTGAAGCAATCTTTTTTTTACCGAAAGCTAAAAATGGAAAATTCTATTTCGTTTTTTCTACTAACGATAATCCATAAACGAAATTCCATAGCATCAGATAAAAAAGCAAAATTCTTTAAAATCCTACTGCGAAATCTACATTATAAAAAAACCCAGAAATATAATAGCTCGTTTTTATTATAAAAAAATTAAACCATACGAAATATCCATACTCAACGAAACAATTTTAACCATAAAAAACAAAAAACGCCAAATCTTCTGGACGATTTCTGAAAAACCCCTAATGCCTCAACTCTGTTTTTTACAAAATTGTCCAAAAAAACACCAATATAGCTTCACAAAAACCCTATAAAAGAGATTATTGGACGATTTTAAAAACATTTTATAGAATTGTGAAAATTTACTAATTCTTCTTGCAATATCTTTGTGAAAGATCTTAATGATTTAGCAAGAACTTCAATGAAGTCCACGGACCTAAATCCAGCGTTTAAATCAATAAAACAAAGTGTTTTCAGAATAATTGATCCCTGAATCAAACAGCAATCTAACAAAACAACACATTTGTCTTTCCTAAACTCACTTTAAAGAAACAGTTGATTTTGTCGTACATAATTCACACATGCATTTTATAATTAAGTCAAAAAGAGATGACATACAGAAGTTCAATTTTAATTAAACGCTCAGTTTTATGAAAAAAAGACGATTATCAAATTTCACTCCACTTACAAAAAGGTGGAATGAAGGTTTAATTTGGAGACCAGGTTTATTGCTGGCCTTCATCATGCTTTTTTCCCAGGGAATAAAAGCAGAAATGTCAACCACACCGAAAGAGAATCAGATTCTTCAGTCAACAGAAAAAACCATCACAGGTACTATTATTGATGAGCAGGGAGAACCAATACCCGGCGTATCAGTCGTTCTAAAAGGAACAACTAAAGGTACCATTACCGATATTGATGGAAACTTTACCCTTCCGGGGGTAACTTCCGAGGATGTTCTGGTTTTATCATTCATTGGGATGAAAACACAGGAAATCCTTATTGGAAACCAGTCAAGCCTCAACGTAACGCTCATGGAGGAAAGCCTCGGATTGGATGAAGTTGTTGTGGTAGGATTCGGTAGTCAAAAGAAAGCCAACCTAACAGGGTCGGTATCATCTATTGATTCGGAATCTTTGGAGTCACGGCCTGTAAAGAATGTGGGCGAAGCACTTCAGGGAGTTATCCCCGGACTAAACATGTCTGTTTCAGGCATGGGAGGTGAGCTAAACCAATCCATGAGCATTAACATTCGTGGTGCCGGTACTATTGGTTCAGGTTCATCAGGAAGTCCGCTTGTTCTCATTGACGGCGTAGAGGGGGACCTCAATTCCATAAATCCAAACGATATTTCCGATATCACAGTCCTTAAAGATGCCGCAGCCTCCTCTATTTATGGTTCGAGAGCAGCCTTCGGAGTAATTATGATTACAACCAAAGAAGGAGTAGCCGGAGACACAAAGGTAAATTACAACAACAACTTCCGCTGGACTTCACCGCTGAACCTGCCGTCCATGATGGACTCTCACACTTTTGCCTTATACTATAACGAGGCAGCAGCAAACGCAGGCCAGGGCCCTAAATTTTCTGAAGAGGTACTGGAGCGGATCGTCCAATACCAAAACGGGGAAATTGACTATGGAACTGTTCCAACCAACACAGGAGACAGATACCAGTATTACACAGGGTCAAATGGTAACACAGACTGGTTCAAGGAACAATATAAGGATGCTGCCTTCGCGCAAGATCACAACGTAAGCGTAAGTGGAGGTAATAAAAATTCTCGCTATTATACATCAGCCGGATATATGGATCAGGAAGGATTGGGTCGTCACACCAATGATGACCTGCAGAGATACACTTTAACAGCAAAATTAAATGCTGACCTCTCTGAGCATGTGAAGCTTAACACCAGCACAAAATTCGTACGCACTGATTATCAGAAGGCAACTCACATGACTGGTCTTTTCTATCACAACATTGCGCGCCGCTGGCCTACCGTACCGGTAACGGATCCCAATGGCTACTACACGGATCCCAGTGAGATTGCACAGCTGAGGGATGGAGGAGTTACCAGTGATCAAAACGACTGGCTTTATCTTCAGGGACAATTGGTCATCACTCCAGTTGAGAATTGGAACATCTATGCTGAGGGGAATTACAACATCCAGAACTACAACAATCACAGCGACGTAACACCTGCCTATGCTTATGACGTTGAGGGAAATCCCTATCCGGTAGCAGTTGGATGGAATGCACCAGGCTATACTTACGTTTATGAATACAACCGGAAGTCCAACTTCTTCGGCTCAAACATCTACAGTGACTATGAATTTGATATTGCCGCTGCACACAACTTTAAGGTAATGGCAGGTTTCAACTCTGAGTTGAATAAGTACAGGACCATTGGTGCTTCACGAACCAACCTCATTACCCCAAGTCTTCCAACCATAAACACTGCCACGGATGACAGTAAGGCTACTGAAGGACAGTATCAACACTGGTCAACAGCAGGGTTCTTTGGACGCCTGAACTACAACTACAAAGAACGTTACCTATTGGAGGTTAATGCCCGGTATGATGGAAGTTCACGCTTTCTGGACGAAAAAAGGTGGAACCTTTTTCCCTCATTTTCTGCAGGTTGGAACATTGCCAAAGAAAACTTCTGGACATTTGATGATGTGATTCAGATGTTAAAAATCAGAGGTTCTTATGGTGAGCTCGGAAACCAGAACACCAATAACTGGTATCCATTCTACTCCCAGATGCCCGTTGGCGTAAACAACGGATCATGGCTCATCAACGGAGAAAGACCTACAACCGCCAGCGCGCCTGGCATTGTAAGCTCTCTGTTAACATGGGAACGCGTTACAAGCTGGAACGTTGGAGCCGATATTGCTTTCCTGAGCAATCGTCTGAATGTTAATTTCGATTATTTTGAGCGTACCACTTTCGACATGGTAGGACCTGCACCCAAACTCCCAACAACTCTGGGAACAAGCGTGCCCCAAATAAACAATGCTGATATGAGATCCTATGGTTTCGAATTGGAAGCGCTCTGGAAAGACAAAATCGGAGATTTCAGCTATTCAGTGCGTGGTGTTTTATCTGACGACCAGCAGGAGGTTACCAAATATCCCAACCCCACTAATGACATTGGTCAGTGGTACGAAGGAAGAAAATCAGGTGAGATCTGGGGGTACGAAACCGTGGGACTTGCGCAAACCCAGGAACAAATGGATGCCCACCTCGCACAGGTTAACCAAAGTACCATGGGAAGTAACTGGCAGGCTGGAGACCTTATGTATGCTGATGTAAACGGAGACGGAGAAGTTAATTCCGGTTCTTACACAACTGATGACCCGGGTGATATCAAGATCATTGGTAACTCAACTCCCAGATACCGGTATAGTATCGACCTCAATGCATCCTATAAAGGTTTTGATATGAGAGCTTTCTTTCAGGGAATAGGAAAACGTGACTGGATGCTTAATGGCCCTTATTTCTGGGGTGCAACCGGAAATATGTGGCAAGCTACAGGCTTCGAAGAGCACATGGACTTCTATCGTGATGAAAATTCGGTTATGGTCCAGGCAGGTATAGCAGATGTAAATAAAGATGCATATTTCCCAAAGCCATACTTTGGAAATACAAAAAACACCTATACGACGACCCGTTACATTCAGGATGCATCCTATTTAAGATTAAAAAACCTTCAATTTGGCTATACACTTCCTGAAACCATAACTTCCCGCGTAGGAATTTCCAGAGCACGATTCTTTGTATCAGGTGAAAACTTACTGACATTCACAGATTTGTTTGAGGTCTTTGACCCTGAAACAGTTGGTCTGAGCGGATGGAATGACGGAAAAACTTACCCTCTGGCAAAAGTGATTTCCTGTGGTGTAAACATTAACTTCTAAAATCTAAGGCAATGAAGAACAAACATAACAATATATTATGGCAGGTCTTTTTGCTACTGACAGTCATATCATTCAGTAGCTGCGAAGACTATCTGGACAGAAAACCTCTGTCGGATGTAACACCGGCAGATTACCTGTGGACCGAAAGCGATCTTGCTGCTTATGCAGTTGGACAGTACAGTTTCCCAACCCATGGAGGATGGGGACCCGGAACATTTGGAAACGACAATCACACAGACAACCAGGCTTCCTCAGGTTACAGCAACCGATGGGTTCCCGGTGAGTGGCGTGTTCCACAATCCGGCGGAGATTGGGATTTTACCCAGATTCGTGACTGTAACTATTTTTTAGAAACAGTACTTCCCAGGTGGAAAGCAGGAGATCTTAGTGGCTCACAAGAAAATGTTGACCATTACATTGGTGAGATTTATTTCCTGAGAGCATACGAATATTTCAACAAAGTTCAAACGTTTGGTGATTTCCCAATCATCAGAAACACACTTCCCGACCAAATGGATCCTTTGGTTGAGGCGGCTAAACGTGAGCCCCGCAACGAAGTGGCAAGATTCATCATTGCAGATCTTGATTCAGCCATCATGCTCCTAAAAACAGATGCTCCGGGTGGAAAAAACCGCATCTCAAAACACGCTGCACAGCTTTTCAAATCAAGAGTTGCCCTTCACGAAGCTACCTGGTTAAAATATCACCGGGGAACTGCTCATGTTCCGGGTGGACCGGGATGGCCGGGAGAAGGAAAAGTGGAAAACTTCAGTATTGACATTGATGCTGAGATTGACTTCTTCCTGACCGAAGCAATGACTGCTTCTGCTGCAGTTGCCGACGAAGTGCCGTTAACCACAAACACCAAGGACAACGGATACAACTCCTCAGACAACCCGTATTTCACGATGTTTGGAGATTTTGACCTAAATGGTTATGAGGAAGTTTTGCTTTGGCGTGACTATGATGCCTCCAAGAGTATTACACACAACGTAAACCATTATATCAATCAAAACGGTGCAAACACCGGATACACCCGTGGGTATGTGGATAATTTCCTGATGGCCAACGGACTGCCTATTTATGCTGCAGGTTCCGGATATCAGGGAGATGATTCCATTAGCATGACTCAAATTGACCGTGACAACCGTCTTCAGTTGTTTATGAAAACTCCCGGTGATCTGAGGTTTACAGATGCCACCAATCCTGATGGTTCACCAATTCTGGAAGGCTACCCGGTGATTACCGATATTCAGGAAACCCGTTACGTGACCGGGTATGCCGTAAAGAAAGGGCTTTCCTATCTGGAGTCACAAAAAGAAGGTAACATAGGAGAAACCGGAAGCATCGTGTTTAGGGCAGCAGAAGCTTACCTGAACTACATTGAGGCTTCTTACCTGAAAAACGGTAACATTGATAGTAAGGCAGACCAGTATTGGCGAGCAATTCGTGAACGTGCCGGCGTGAACCCCGATTACACCGTAACTGTAGCAGCTACCGACATCAGCCTTGAAGCAGAAAACGATCTTGCCGCTTACTCAGCAGGAACACTTCTTACAGATGCAACTCTTTACAACATTCGCAGAGAGCGTAGAAGCGAATTAATCGCCGAGGGAATGAGGTTTTTTGATCTGAAACGCTGGAGAGCTCTGGATCAATTGAAAACCGACCCATATATGGTAGAAGGTTTCAAATTGTGGGGGCCAATGCAGAATTGGTATGTGGACGAAGAAGGTGCGTCAACGCTCATTGAGCCCGGAACAGAAGGAGAAACTCCCAACGTTTCCAGCAGCACTGAAAGTGACTATCTGCGTCCTTATCGAATCAACCTGGACCAGTCCAACAGAGTTAAAGACGGATATTCATGGACTCCGGCTCACTACCTGAGCCCTATTGCAATCGAGCACTTCAACATTACAGCTACAGATGCTACTAAACCTGAAACATCTGTAATTTATCAGAATCCCGGATGGCCAATGCAGGCTAATGCGGGCGCAATAGACTAGTTTTATTGACATCTCAAAGCTGCGCATCTACGCCTCTGATGCGCAGCTTTTTTTTACCCGTTTGCCAAGGAAATTGGCAAACAAAAAACATCTCAATGAAACCAGTCCCGAATGCTCGGGAATATTCTCATTAGACCAATATCATAGAAAAATTTTACACGGATGAAACACTTACAGATTTACCTGTTTTTCCTGATTGCCATATCTGTCAGCTGCAGCTCAGGGAAAGATGAAGACACACCCAAAAGAAAAATCATCTGGCAGGATGAATTCAACGAGGACGGAACTCCGGATCCGGAGAAATGGACCTTTGCCGGAAGAAATACTCCTGACTGGGCATGTTATTGTACTGACGATCCCTCCACCGCCTTTGTCAGGGACGGGAAATTGCACCTTGTAGGCAAACTCTCAGAAAATCCTGAAGATACCGCCAAATACAATACCGGCTGTATCTCCACAAAAGAAAAGTTCGATTTCAAATACGGACGAATTGAGATAAAAGCCAAACTTTCAAAAGGAAAAGGATCCTGGCCGGCCATTTGGATGATGCCTTCGGAAAATAAATACGGGGGATGGCCACATAGCGGAGAAATTGATATTATGGAACACCTCAATTTTGACAACTTCGTGTATCAGACAGTGCATAGTGAATATGTGGATATTCAGAATAAACGTCAAAACCCCGATTATTCCACCACTGCATCTTTTAAAGAAGGAGATTTCAACACCTATGGAATGGAATGGTATCCGGACAGCATTGTTTTCATGATAAACAACAAAAAAACGCTTATATATCCCAAAGTTGAGAAAGAAGGTGCTGCACAATGGCCATTCGATCAACCTTTTTACATCATCCTTGATCAGGCCCTTGGTGGCAACTGGGTCGGAGAAATCATTGATGAAGATTTACCGGTAACCATGGAGGTGGATTGGGTAAGAGTATATCAGTAACCACCCAATAATTATCCGCCATTTTCTTTTCAGGGGGCCAAAGTCAATTCACTATTAGTGCGTTCGAAAAATAGCATTTCAAATATTTTGCTTTCATTTTTTCTTTCTGCAAGGCCAAATTTTGAAGCATAGCCATAGCTACGTTGAAAAATTTTAACGATGCAGAATGGAAAAAGGGATGTAAAATATGAAATAGTATTTTGTGACCGCACTACTATCTTAGGGTCCCCTTTTGCAATGTAATCTTTAATCTGTCTCTAATGAAACGAGCATGGCAAGGGTTCCACAATGGAATATGTATAAAACCCTTTCATGCGAGATCCATCAGACCAATAACTTAGACAAATTTTATGCTGATGAAACGAGCATGATATTTTTTAAGCATAAATATCACAAGAGAACATGTTAAAAAAATATTATGCGAGAGCGAAGCGGTTACATTCGTTCTCAAATTTTTAATTAGTTTTTTATCAGATAATTACAAAATTTTAAACGAATGAAAAACGTTAAGCTTCTCCCCCTAATAATTCCGATCTTCCTGTCATGTGGAAATCCTGAAGGTCATCAGGCATTCCAGGAACCTGAAAATCCTATTGAAACCATTGCCCGGGGCTGGAAAGAAACAACACCCAAGCTACACGCTTCCTTTGCTCCCACAGACCAAAAATTCAAAAAACAAATCCCCCCTAACATTGCAGGATCTTCCGGGCAAAAGATAACTTCATGGAAAGGGGAGCGGGTAAACCTTCAAATGCTGGTTTGGAGTTCGGAAGACATTAATAAGATTGAAATAACGCCTGAAGCATTAAAAGGACCTGGTGCCAGCACTATTCCAACAGAAAATGTGAACGTCCATCCTGTCAGATATGTCCTCTCAGATGAATTCCTTACCGGATGCGGCCATCGCGATAAAGACACCATACCTGCTTATCTCGTGGCTGATATTCTGGAAAACAACCTGCCTTTTGATTTAAAAGAGAAAACCACCCGCCCCGTTTGGATCACCATTGATATTCCTGCCAATGCAACAAATGGAAGCTATCATGGGGAAATAGAGATAAAATCCAGCAAAGGAAACTCACAAACACTCTCCCTAACACTGGATGTTCAGGATTTAACACTTCCCTCTCCATCCGATTGGACTTTCCACCTGGATCTCTGGCAAAATCCGTTTTCCATTGCCCGCTTGCACAACACTGAATTGTGGAGTGAAGAACATCTGCAAGTATGTGGCCCCTACCTGAAAATGCTTGCACAAGCCGGACAAAAAAGCATCACCACAAGCATCTTGCATCGTCCATGGGGAGGTCAGACTTATGACCATTTTGAGTCCATGATACAATGGACGCACCAGGGTGAAAACCAATGGTCATTCGACTACGAAGTCTTTGACAAATGGGTGGAACTGGCCATGGATGCAGGTATCACCAACCAAATCAACTGCTACTCAATGGTTCCCTGGGGAAACAGAGTACGCTATTTTGATACAGACTCCGCCGGTCATGTTACCAAATCGGTAAAGCCCGGCTCGGAGGAGTTTAAATCGCTATGGAAACCATTTCTGCTTAGCTTTAGAGATCATCTGAAAGAGAAAGGGTGGCTTTCCATCACCAACATTGCCATGGATGAAAGACATGTGGAGGAAATGAAAAATACCATTGACTTTATTCACGAGGTTACTCCGGAATTTAACATTGCACTGGCCGGGAATTATCATGAGGAAATTGCTGATGACCTGAAAGATCTCTGCGTATTTCATAATCCGGAGCTCAACACCCAGATCATTACTGACAGAAAAGAAAAAGGGCTTATCACCACCTTTTACACCAGTTGCGCAGCACCGGAACATCCCAACAATTTCACTTTTTCACCTCCGGCAGAACAGACTTTAATCGGGTGGTACGCAGCAGCAAAAGGATTCGATGGATTTCTCCGCTGGGCCTACAACTCATGGGTAAAAGATCCTTTAATGGATTCAAGATTCATCACCTGGCCGGCCGGAGATACTTATCAGATATACCCGGGCCCACTCAGTTCTATTCGCTTTGAAAAACTCAGAGAAGGCATTCAGGATTTTGAAAAAATACGAATCATTCGCGAAAGGCTGAAAGAACAGGATGATCAGGAAGGATTGGAAAAACTGAACAGTGTACTTTCCGCATTCACTCATCAAAACATAACCAGTCCGGGAGCTGCAGCAAATCTTGTGAAAAATGCGAAAAAGCAACTGAATGAAATCATTGTCGAACATCTATAATAGGATCTGCTAAAAAAACACTTAGAAAACTAACATTCAGCTATTTAAATATCGTAATTTCTTTTCATATGCAAGAGTTTTTATGCAAATCCTTCAAAAAGGTTGCACCCGCAAAGGTGAATTGTCAACATATCACTGTTCAAAGGAATGTTATTATAGTGAACGACTGTTACTATTTGAAAAGCGCGGTGGCCTGTCCGTTTTCCGGGCCGGCGGTTGGCGGAAAGGCTTAATGGGCGACATTCAAGGCCTTGTGCAATGGCCGGAAATTAAGCCTGAAGCGGGCGGATAGGTTTAAACGGACTAGACCTTTTTGGTTCTTTTTGGGGCGATGCCAAAAAGAACAATAAAAAATGAAATAAAAATAGGGCTGCTGACTTTTTCAGCAGCACCTATAATATGAGTAAGCTCCGCGAATTAGGAATATCCTCAAACTGAGGGGGACCGGATGTTTAGTCCCTGATTTGGGGGCAACCAAATAAAAAATAACACTTAAAAATCTACAATTTATGAACAAACGAAAATTATTAACAGTTCCTGCTTTTTTACTACTACTGGTTATTAGTTCCGGCTGTGACAAAAATGACACTGAACCGTATAAGGGTCAATCTGATGCTGTGTTTAACCCTGATAAAAGCTACGGTATTATGACAGATATAGATGGTAATGAGTACCGTACTATACAAATAGGTAACCAAACCTGGATGGCTCAAAACCTGCGTGTTAAGCACTTCCGCAACGGCGACCCCATAACAGCCCGCCCTGAAGGAAATTGGTTTGGCATAGAAGAACCGGCTTACTGTGCTGTAAATAATTGTAACCACCCCGATAGCACAGCTACTTTTGGATTGCTGTATAACGGTTATGTTGTGGCTGATGAGCGACAAATAGCCCCGGAAGGATGGCGGCTTCCCACTAAAGAAGATTTGTTTGAGCTGATAGACCATCTCAATACTGATGAAGGTACAACTCATATTAGAGGCAATACCATTGTGGGCGGCATGTTGAACGAAACAGGTAACAAGAACTGGAAGCCCTTTAATCTCAGGTCAGACAATAGCAGTGGACTTACCCTGCTTCCTACAGGATACCGCGTTGGAGAAAAATTTTCTGCAACAACTACAATGGCTTCTCTTTATACTACTACATATTACGATTCTGAATTAAAAATTAAAACATGTGTTTATTCTACCTCCTCTTTACTTCCTAATATAGATCTAATGATAACCGGAGGCATTGTTTGTGGTCGTTCTATCCGTTGTATAAAAGAATAAAATGTTAAACAATTAAATCAAACGATGATGACAAAATCAACAATTACTCTTGTAATTTTAATGGCTGCCCTGGTATGCGCAGGTAGCGTTACAGGCCAAAATTTTTCGGTGTCTATTGATGCTAAAGGTATTTTTGCCGATCCCTATTTTTACCCCAAACAAAGAGGGGAATCTTTCCAGTTTAAGGTGAATGTGAAAAATAAAACCGAAAACACACAAACCATATCCATCGATAAAGAAGCAACATTTCCCTATCCTGTTCATAACTGGGTGAGCATTGCAAATTTACATCTATTCACACAAAACCCGATAATATAAATCCACCATCATTGCGTTTGTTAATTTTTTTTAATTTATCCGAAGTTTCTTATATTTGGCTTTCGTAATACATAAGCCATGGAAGTACTGAGAGAAAGCACTTTTAAATTATTAAAAGAAGGAAATGAAGCTGCATTTGAGGTGGTTTTCAAGACCTACTATGCCAGACTTCAGGCGTTTTGCAGAGAATATGTAGTGGATTCATCAATTGCAGAAAACATTGTTCAGGACTCCTTTATGACTTTATGGAACAAGAAAAGCCAACTCAGGGAAGACACCAACCTAAATGCTTATTTGTACACAATTGTTAAGAATTTCAGCTTAAAACACCTGAGAAACCTCAAAACATCTGACAACCACAAAGAATACGAAAAGAACAGGGCAGAAGAGCTAAGCCTAAATGCCATGGCCCTTGTGGAGTTAGAGACATCAGAACTGGAATTTAAAGAAATAGAACAGCTTATTCATGAAACTTTGGAAGAACTTCCTCCCCGATGCAGGGAAGTCTTTGATCTGAGCAGATTTGGCGGACTGAAAAACCGGGAAATCGCAGAGAAACTCAACATTACTGAAAAAGCTGTTGAGGCCAACATCTCAAGGGCTCTGAAGAAGTTAAAGGTTGAACTGAAAGATTACCTTCCTCTGTGTATTCTGTTCTTAAACTAAATTCTTTTTGCACAAACCAAGCAATACTTAATTTAACCATCCACCTCCGGTCTCCATCGCAAACTCAGCAACAAACACATACAAAAACAACTCCACAGATACTCTGTGTGGCGTTTGAACTTATCTAACCACTGTCATAAGCCATCATTTTCGCCTCTCAAAAAACAAGAAAAATACCGTATTTGTAAAAAATAATGAAAAAAACACAATTTCCATATAGGGGAAAAGCGTGACAGTGGATTATAATACTAAAGGACTTTCAACAAACAATATGAACACAGACCAGATCATAAAATTATTCACAGATGAACTTTCCGCCAGGGAGCGTGAGGAAGTCCTCAATTGGGTCCATGAAAGTAAAGGAAATAAAAAAGAATTCATAAAGTTGAAAAATGCCTGGAGCCTTTCTGCAACCGATTCAGGCATTAAAAGTCAGCAGATTGAAAATGCCTGGCAGACATTCAAAATAAAAATTCGGAAAAACAGAAATAGAGGAACCAGCAGACTCCCCGTTTATTTCAAATATGCAGCAATGTTCATCATTGTATTTGGTGCCGGTTTAATTGCAGAAAAACTTATATCTCTAACAGACACTGTGCAGGAGGTCCCGGAGAATATGGCTGTCATTCAGGCACCTCCCGGGCAGGGAGCACAGGTTACTTTGCCCGACGGATCAAACGTTTACCTGAACTCCGGCACCCAAATATCCTACTCCAATAACTTTTTACAAGACAATAGAATTGTGAGTGTCATTG
Organism: Marinilabilia salmonicolor; assembly: GCF_003003035.1. Lineage (GTDB taxonomy): Bacteria > Bacteroidota > Bacteroidia > Bacteroidales > Marinilabiliaceae > Marinilabilia > Marinilabilia salmonicolor_A. Next base: position 64,749 of record NZ_PVTS01000002.1, read on the forward strand.
GAGAGGCCTTTTTCGAAGTGTCAAAAGACAGGCAACATCCCTTTATCATTAAAACAGACAAACTTGACCTGATTGTTCATGGAACCTCTTTTAATGTTGAAGCTTATGACCCGTTGCTGATGAATGTTACCCTGGTTGAAGGCAGCTTAGGTCTTAATTCAAAAAACGGAAAAGAACTCGTCAGGTTACAGCCCGGAGAAAAAGCAAATTACGACTCGGAAAGGAAAAAGGTCTCCATTGAGAAAGTGGACACAGAACTATATACCTCCTGGAGAAAAGGAATTATAACCTTTCGGAATGTCGCGCTCTGCGATATTATCGGAAAAATCGAACGCTGGTATAATGTAAACATTGAAATTGTTTCAGACGAACTCAAAAACCAAAGATATTCAGGCACTTTACTAAAGTCCAAGCCGGTGGATCAGATCCTTGAAGCACTTTCAATTACAGCATCATTCAGTTATGAAATTCAATACATCGATGATGCACCCACTTTAATTAAGCTAAAGAAATCGAATGAACAATAAATGTTAAACGTGCCTGCATTATTCACCTATCATAAATCAAGATCTTCGTGAATTTGGCAGGCTAAAAAAAGCCCTTTGGATTATTATGTATTACAATACGAGCTAAAAGAAGAGAGCTGCAGAAAAGTACCAGTTTCCTGCAGCTCCCAAAAGAAAATGTGGTTAAACGCCACCAGATGAACAACAAAGTCAACAAATGCTAACGTGACACATTATTCACCTATTAAATTTCAAATATGAGAAAAAAGAATTTAAACGCGCAATGTTTCAGGCGTTTTAATAAGATATTTTTAGCTATGAAACTAACCTTCGCATTAATGGTTGTTTTTACAATCCAGTCTTTTGCTGCCTCCGGTCAAAGCAATATGTTCAACATATCATCTGATCAAACAACCATTGAGGCTGTTCTAAACGAAATAGAAAACAAATCTGATTACTATTTCTTTTTTAAGGGAAATGAGGCGGAATTAAGCAGATCCAATATCAGTGTAAATTTCGAGAACTCCTCATTACAGGAAGTCCTTAACAGCCTGCTGGAGGACACGAATTACTCCTACAAAATCATTGAAAATTATGTGGCCATTGCTCCGAAAGGGCAAATGGATCAGCAAGCCGACAACAGGGTTGTTACCGGAATCGTAACAGATCAAACCGGAGAACCCATTCCCGGCGCAACAATTACAGTGAAAGGAACATCGCAGGGAACAATTACAAATATGGATGGTGCCTTTTCTCTTTCCATACCTGATGATGCCGAGGTTCTGGTTTTTTCTTTTATAGGGATGGAGACACAGGAAATTCCGGTAGGTGAAAACCTGAAATTCAACGTGACCCTGAATGAAAAAATAACAGGACTGGACGAAGTTGTTGTGGTGGGATATGGTACCATGAGAAAAGTTGATGTTAGTGGTGCTACCTCACAAATCAGCACCGATGATTTCAAAGATCTGCCATCATCAGATATTACCCAGTCGATGCAGGGACGTGTATCAGGTATGTCTATCGTCAATAATTCAGGAGCCCCGGGGGTAAGCTCTAAAATCAGAATCAGGGGTAGCAACTCAATGTTGGGAAACAACGACCCTCTCATTGTTTTGGATGGAGTTGCCGTCAATATGTCCATCAATGACATCAACCCCAACGACATTGAATCGATAGATGTCCTAAAAGATGCATCTTCCACGGCCATTTACGGATCAAGGGGAGCCAACGGAGTAATTGTGATCACTACCAAACGTGGTGCATCAGGAGCCCCCCGGGTTCAGATCTCTACAGACTATTCCATCGATCAGGTTTCCAACACCTATGATCTACTAAATGGTGAAGATTATATTGCACTCAACAACATTACCCCCACAAGTGAGGTCGCAAATACCGACTGGCAGGATATGCTGTTCAGACAAGGTATGACCAGCAACACCCGTGCAAGCATATCAGGTGGAAAAGATAACCTGAACTACTTCCTGTCCGGAAGCATGGTGGACCAGAAGGGACTGTTAATCAACACAGACTATCAAAAATACACCCTGCGGTCAAACGTGGATACAAAAATAAATGACCGTCTGGATATATCTCTGAATGTTACTGCATCGAAAACAGAGACAACAAACTCCGACGTTCTGGAGGCCTCAAAACAAAGCCCTATCTGGAATGCCTTGATCTGGTCTCCATCTGAGCCGGTTTACAACGAGGATGGTACTTACAACAAAACCGACCAGTACGGATCGATTGTTTACAATCCTTATATGAGATCTAAAGAGCGTCAAAATGACGTTTTTGCCACCTCGCTGCTGGCAAATTCCAAGATTAATTACAAAATTCTGGAAACGCTCGATTTTACAGCAACACTCGCTGCCGAGGAGATAAAAACCGAGAATGCAAGTTTCACAAATCAATACGTTAATGCCACAACCGGCTCGTCCCGTTCCTTTGCCGATAACTTCTATTGGCAGACAAGCTTCCTGCTGACGTATTCCAACACTTTTAATGACATTCATCGTTTATCGTTAATGGGTGGATTTGAGCAATCACAAAATACCACAAAGGGATTTAATGCAAACGGCAATAATCTGGCCAGTGAATCTGTAGGTTATCACAACCTGGCCCTGAATGAATCATCAAGCATTGGCTCATACTGGAGACGTTGGGCTTTACGCTCCTACCTCAGCCGGGCCACCTACTCACTGAAAGACCGTTACCTTCTTACAGCTACCTACCGGATCGACGGATCTTCAAAATTTCAGGGAGATAATGAATTCAGTGCTTTCCCATCAGTAGCCCTCGGATGGAGACTCAGCGAAGAATCATTTATGGACAATGCATCAAGTGTGAATAACTTAAAGTTACGCGCAAGCTGGGGCGTGACCGGAAGCCAGGCCATCAATCCATACGCAACCATGGCTTTGTTGTCACAACAAACCTACTCCTATGGAACTTCCAACCCACTGACTGGCTATATGCCCAGCGGTGCTCCAAACCCAAATCTGAAATGGGAAGAGACAACGCAAATTAACATAGGTGCGGATCTGTTGATGTTTAACGGTCGGTTGAATGCAACCATCGATTATTTTAAGAAAAACACAGAAGGTCTGCTTCAGGCAAAGGCATTGCCTGCCTACAATGGTGGAGGCACCATCATCTCAAATATTGGAGAAATTGAGAATAAAGGGGTTGAACTGGCCCTGGGAGGAACAATCATAAAAACTTCAGACTTTAACTGGAACGCTTCTCTGAACTATTCAAAAATTAAAAATGAGGTAATTTCTATCGGAGATGAAGATGAGATCTTTCCCGGAGGGAGTTATGCCCCCGGATTTCTATCTGAAAAGGTTTTTATTGTAAAGCCGGGAGAATCGCTGGGAACAATGTATGGATATAACTTCCTGGGCTTATGGCAGGAAAATGAAGCAGCCGAAGCAGCCAGATTTGGTTATCAGCCGGGAGATTCAAAATACGAAAATCTGGATGGGAATGACAAAATCGATGGTGATGACCGTAAAATTATCGGCAATGCCCTGCCCGACTTTACCTGGGGATTCAACAACACACTATCCTACAAAGGATTTGATCTGAACCTGATGATTGAAGGTGTACAGGGTCGCGACATCCTGAACCTGGCCTACGCAGGAACCGCAACGGCAGTTGGCGATGCCCGCTCTATTACTCTGGAGGAAGCTAAAAACACATGGACACCAACAAATACCAACACCATTTGGCCAAAAATCGGAAGTTCCAGCAACACAGAGTTGACCAACTCCACAAAATGGATACAGGATGGCAGTTACATCAAATTAAGAAACGTGAGTCTCAGCTACACCATTCCTAAAGAAAAACTAAAAATAGGTGACCTGCGCATCGTTTTGAGCGGCCAAAACCTCCTTACTCTTACCGATTACAAAGGATTTGATCCGGAAGTTTCATCCACCGGGAAAAGTGATATTGACCAGGGACTGGACTTAGGGTCATACCCCACAGCCCGCTCCTACACTTTAGGTTTGACATTAAACTTTTAATCACTCTAAATCGACTTAATTATGAAAAAATATATTAGCAGCATACTGATATTATTAACCCTGTTTACCTCGTGTAACGATGATTTTCTGGAAGAAGTTCCCAAAGGGCAATTAACCACCAATGGTTTCTTTCAGAATGAACAAGACCTGGAATTAGGACTTCGGGCTATTTACAATAAGATAAGCACGATGTTCAACGCGACTCAAATCTTCACACCGCTCTTTGGTGCTGATGACATTACCACCCGAACAGGTAGTAACAAGGGGCCCTTTCGTGAATACGACACCTTTTCGGCAACCAACTCCAACCCCTGGGTGTATTATCATTATCCTTACGCTGTTATCTTAGCTTCCAACAATGTTATTGTCAATTATCCAAATGCAGTTAAAGCAACAGAGGGTCAAAGACAGTTAGCGGCTGGACAGGCTTATTTCATGAGAGCTCTCAGTTACTTCTGGCTGGTCAGGGTATTCAATGAAATCCCCCTGATTACTGAATTAGAAGTAAACTATGAGGCTGTAAAAGCAAGCCCGGAAGAAACTTTTGCTTTGATTATTGAAGACCTCAAAAAAGCTGAAGATTTCCTTCCGGAAAACTGGACCGGACTCAAAGCAGGAGTCGCTCCTACCAAAGGATCCGCCAAAGCTCTATTGGCTTCGGTATATCTGCAAATGGCCGGTTACCCGGTTAAAGATGAAAGCAAATATGCTCTTGCTGCTCAAAAAGCCAAAGAGGTTATTGACAACAAAGATGTGTATGGTTACCGCCTGCTGGACAACTTTGCTGATTTATGGACTCCTCAGCAATTTAACGATGAGATGGTTTTCAGCCTGGTTTATGAGCACCAGCTTGGACTTGGAAATATGTGGGCTCCCCTGGGAGGCAAGCCGGAAGAAGAAGGCGGATGGGATGATTACATGGTGGAAATTAACTTCTTCAATAAGTTCCCCGAAGGACCTCGTAAAGATGCCACTTTCCAAACCATCATCCGTCCGGATGCAGAAACCACTTTGCACTGGACAGAAGCTGCTCAAAAGCACCCCTATTACAAAAAGATGCAACTCATGGAAGGTTCTGATCCTGAAAAGCCCTGGATCAACCCCAGCTGGTGGGGAAGCAGAACCAATATGGTAATCCGGTATGCTGAGGTGCTCCTGATTTATGCAGAAGCACAGGCAATGGCTTCAGGACCAGACGCATCAACCTATAATGCACTCAACCAGGTTCGTAACCGTGCCGGATTGGAAGATATGACCACAGGACTCTCAAAACTTGCATTCAGAGACTCTGTAGTAATGGAGCGTGCATGGGAATTTGCAGGTGCAGAAATCAACCCTGCACGGTGGTATGACCTTGTGCGGCTGGAGCGGGTGGAAGAAGCTGCCAGTGACAGACACGAGTGGGAGCTGCCCATTCCAAATCCTCCTACAAAAGAAGACTATTTTGCTCCAATCCCCGATAGCGAAATAAGGATTAATCCAAACTTAAAATAATAGGGTGAACGGGTCTTTTAACCTGCCGGCGGAAAGTTTTCTGCCGGTGGGTTAAATTTTCATTTACCCTGGTTTATTCATAAGTTTTCGTTATGAGATGTTTAAATACCAATAAATTCAGGCAACCGCAAAGAAAATTGATGAAGGGAATAGTGAGCTATTTTCAAATCAATTTTATTGAGGACGTCTGAATTTAGCAGGGAGTTGGACATCTTAATAGATAATATATGAATAATCCAGGTTATAACATCCCCATAAATATTTTTACAGAATCCTCCCCCGTTCCAACTCTTTTCAAAAATAAACATCCGTACAGAACGGACACGCTTCAAAAGGTTTGCGCTTACCCTGCACCTCAACTGATTGTTGCGCCCCATCCCGCACAGGGAAGTATTGATTTGTCAGATCCCATAACAATAAATCGTTAGATTTTAGAAGTTAGAGATTAGAATAAATCTTAAGATATTGACATTCTGCATTTTATCAAAAACATTCATTCAAATTTAACGGTCTAACTTCCAGAGCTTTGGAAAAATTTAACGGACTGTTGCTATAAAGTTCAAATAAAGACAAAGACACCTGAACACCAGCTCCTATCCATCGACATCCATTGTGTCAGATAATTAATTGACCCGGCGGTATCGTAGTTGTTAAACCTGTCACCAAAAGGGCTTTTCTGACCCAAATTGAGCATTAAAGAGGATAAATACAATACGTGCTGACCCCTCAAAAACCTGGAAAATCAATGAAAAACAGGCGCCATATGTGCTCATTCACGCGCAGAATACAAAAACATCATTGCCAGTTACATCAACTAAAAGGATTACTATGAAAAAAATTATTTCAATCCTCCTCGCCCTGATATTTGTTCAGATTGTATCTTCACAATCTAAAGTCTCCCTAAGAGAAGAACAAATGGTTTTGCCTACCTACCCGGTAGCCCCGGCGGATAAAAATCCAATATTCTTTAACAATGAAACTCATCAGGGAGCTGCCAAACACATCTATCCTTATGCCCTGAATGACACTTACCTTCATGAGCGTATTGAGAAAGCATATAAAGCATTAATCCTCGAAAACGATTACATCGAACTTTGCATTACACCCGAAATCGGGGGTAAACTTTATTATGCCACCGACAAAACCAATGGTTACAATTTTATTTACAAAAACGATGTGGTAAAACCATCCAACATCGGGATGACCGGAGCATGGGTCTCCGGAGGTATTGAATGGTGCGTGCTTCATCACCACAGGGCATCCACATTCCTCCCTGTCAATTATGATCTCCAGGAAAACGAGGATGGCAGTAAAACCATCTGGATTGGGGAAACTGAACCTCGTCAACAGATAAGATGGACCATGGGAATCACAGCGTTTCCGGGAAAATCGTATTTTGAAGTCGAATTAAAAATTCACAACGCCACCCCCTTCACCCACTCCTTCTTATACTGGGCCAATGTAGCAACCCACACCAATCAGGATTATCAAATACTGTTCCCACCAAGCGTTCAGTTGGCCACTTATCATGCAAAAAATGATTTCACGAGATGGCCTGTATCCACAGAGATTTATCGTGGGCAGGATTTTACGCAGGGCGTTGATATCAGCTATTGGAAAAACTCAAAGCGTTCCAACTCCTTTTTTGCACACAACCTGAAAGAGGATTTTATGGGAGGATATGACCATGGTCGTCAATCAGGAACCATACACGTGGGCAATCATCACATCAGCAAGGGTGCAAAAGTTTGGGAATGGGGTTCAGGACCACGGGGACAGGCAACGGAAGCCAGGCTCACAGAAAATGCCGGACCATACGTGGAAATAATGGTAGGAACTTACTCCGACAATCAACCGGACTATAGCTGGATAAAACCTTATGAAGTAAAAACCTCAAAACAATACTGGTATCCGGTAAAAGGCATCCAGGGCTTTAAGAATGCCAACAAAAAAGGGGCCGTCAACCTGGAAGAAAGGGATAACAACACCGTTTTTCTGGGGTATTACTCTACTCAGAAGATCGAAACTGCCAAAATCATATTACAGAATGAGAACAACACCGTTTTTGAAGAAGAGGTCAGCATTTCGCCAGAAGCGGCCTTTTCCCAGTCAATAAAACTGGATCGCCCATTCAAACTTACAAACCTTTACACCCAGTTGGTAAACACGAAAACAGGAGAAGTTCTGATATCGTATAAGCCCGAAATAAAAGAAAAGGTGGAAGAACTTCCGGAAATTGTGGAAGCCCCGGAAGAACCGGAAAACATTAAAACCGTTGAGGAACTCTTTTTGACAGGCAAAAGAATCGAACAGTTTCATCATGCAACCTACCAGCCCCTGAATTACTATTGTGAAGCTCTGAAAAGAGACCCGGGCGACATCAGAACCAATACTGCAATAGGTAATATTCATCTTCAAAATGGTAATTATTCAGAGGCCCGTGAATATCTGGGAAAAGCAATTGAGCGACTTACCAGAGACTATACCCGTCCCAAAGATGGTGAAGCGCTTTACCTCCAAGGGTTGACACTTAAAGCACTTGAAAGATATGAGGCAGCAACTGACACCTTGTACCGGGCCGCCTGGGATTATTCTTTCTCAGCTGCATCTTATCTGGAACTGGCAAGGATTTCCACTTTGAAAGGAGACTTCCCCAAAGCAATTGAACAAATCAACGAATCTCTTGCTACCAATGCCCGAAACAACAGCGCGATTATTTTAAAAGCCGTTCTTTTGCGAAAAACAGGAAATGATGAAGTCGCAGAGCAAATTCTGAAGTCGCTACTCAACCAGGACCCACTCGATTTGAAAGCAGCAAATGAGACTTACCTTCTTGCAAAAATGCAGGGAGATATAGAAAAAGCTGATGAAAAAAGATTGATGTTGGAACAAAACATGCGCAGTTTTGACCAGAATTACCTTGATGTGGCCACTTCATATATCAACGATGGCTTACCGGATGAGGCGCAGGATATTCTTTCACGCTTTAACGGAACAAACCCCATTGTGGATTACTACCTTGGCTACCTTGAAATAGAGAAAGGTAATAAAACCAAAGCTGCAGACCATTTTAAAAAAGCAACTGCGCAATCGGTGGATTATGTTTTTCCTTTCCGCCTGCTAACCGTAAAAGTGCTCGAAAGTGCACTGGAACATGATTCTACTGATGGAAAAGCACTTTACTACCTCGGAAACATTTATTACCATCGAAATCAACGCGACAAAGCCATCAACTATTGGGAAGAGGCTGTAAAACACAATTGGGAACTGGCTGTAGCCCATCGGAATTTAGGATGGGCCTATTACAATCACCTGGACGATGGAGAAAAAGCAATTTCAGCATACGAAGAAGCAATCAAACAACGCAAAGACCAAGCTATTTATTATGAAGAGCTGGATGAATTATATGAAATGAGCAATGCATCCATCGACACCAGGCTGAAATTATTCGAAGGAAACCATAAAGTAGTATCCCATCGTGATGATGCTTTTGTTCGCCAGATTAAAGTTTTAACACTGGCAGGCAAAGCTGATAAAGCTGTAGAGTACCTTGATGGTAAAACATTCAGTTACCGGGAGGGTAGTTCAAGGACCCGTGACGTTGTAATAAATGCACATCTTGCATCCGGCCTGAAATGTCTGAAGGAAAACAAGCCCCGCAAGGCACTGGAAATGTTCACAAAAGCACAGGTCCCCGACGAGGAAGCCAGCGAAAGCAGAACAGGCAACAGAAATATTCAGGTGCACTTTTTAACCGGGCTGGCCCACTATAACTCAGGAGATAAGGCCAAAGCCGAAGAGTATTTCAACAAAGCAAAGGAACTGACGGCTCATCCATCCGAATTCGTCAGTTATTACAAGGCCAGTAGTTTACTAAAACTAGGTGAAAAAAATAAGGCGGAAAACATTCTCAACTCCATGCTTGAGGAAGCCGAAGCACAATTTAAACAAAGCCCGAAAACGGATTTCTTCAACAAATTTGGTGCAGGTCAGGCTGAAAACGAACGGCTGTCTTATGCGTATTTATTAAAAGGCCTTGCTTACAAGGGTCTGGGAAAGACAGCCGCAGCCAAAGAAAACCTTCGCCGGGCCATTGATCTTTCAAAAAGTAATCTCTGGGCACAACTGGAGTTACCGATGTAAAAACCATATTAACCAACTTAAAATGAAGAAGGATGAAAAACAAATGGATTATTCTGTTTTGTGTAGTTTCATTATTTGGATGCGAAAATAAAGAACTTGAAACTACCAACACAACATCAGTTGAACAAACAAGCCAACCACAAAGTGAGAACAACATCTTAAAATCGGCCGGAAACTTCCAATTGGCCTGGCAGGACGATTTTAATGAATCCTCACTTGATGAGAACAAATGGAGTCGAATACCAGTGGGAGCTCCGGATTGGAAAAACTACATGACCACCGATGATCAGGTATTTGAACTGTCTGACGGATATCTATATCTAAAGGGCATAACTAATCCTGATACCCAGGCTGATCCAAGACCCTATTTAACGGGAGGTGTCTGGACCCGGGGGAAGTTCAATTTCACTTACGGAAAAGTAGAGGTTCGGGCAAAAATGGAGGCAGCTCAAGGCTGTTGGCCGGCTATATGGCTTCTGGGAAGTACCAGCGAGTATGGCGGCTGGCCTGATTATGGAGAAATTGACCTTATGGAACACCTCAACTTTGACAACTTTATTTACAGTACAATCCACAGCAACACAAAAAGTTCGCCCAGTAGTAAAACTGCAGCGGTTAACACTGGTGAATTTAACGTTTACGGAGCTGAATGGTATCCTGACAGAATAGTATTCACAATAAATGGGACTACAACATTTACCTATTACAAAGAAACGGGAGCAGATTGGAGACAATGGCCATTCGACAGGGCTTTTCATATTATTTTATCCCAACAACTGGGTGGAAGCTGGGTTGGAAATGTCAATGCAAGCCATTTACCGGTTGATTTTATCATAGACTTTGTAAAATACTACGAGTATATTCCTAATCCGACCCCCCCATCAGGAGATAATCAGCTTATCAAAATTCAAATGAATGGGAATACCGTTAATTCTTGGGATCACCTGACAGAAGTAACATTAATTCATGAAGGTACAGAATACAATCTCCCAGTGGGACATAATGCTCCATCTTTATTGGGAGATGGGATAGGAATAAATGGTGCTTCCTCGAACTTCTATGGTTTGAATGAAAACGGATTGTTAGAAATAGATCTGGGACAAGGTTATGAATTTGATGCTGTCAAGTTAGGAGTCTATAATGGAGATGGTCGTACTTACCCTAATGTCGAAGTATCCACTTCTTCTGATGGATCGGCCTATAGTATCCCAGTTATTCAGGATGTACAAAGCCATGCCACATTCACATTAAATCCGATTCCTAACCAGTATATTAAGATACAAATGCACGGCAGTACAGCCAATATGTGGAGTCACTTAACCGAAGTCACGCTTATTCAAGATGGGACTGAATTTGTTATGCCTGCAGGTCATGATGCACCGTCAGTATTAGGAGATGGCATAGGCGTAAACGGAGCAAGCACGGGCTATTTTGGACTAGATTCCAGCGGATTACTGCTCATAAATCTGGGACAGGCTGTTCTTTTTGATTCGCTCAAATTAGGTGTTTATAACGGAGGGGTTCGTACGTATGAGGATGTAGAGGTATCTCTTTCCTCTGACGGAGTTAACTACGGACTGATTGAAACTCATGATGTGCAAAATTATCAGGTATTCTTTTAAATAAAGTAATCACCTATGTTTTGAACCTTGATGAAAGCTCCTGTTTTTGACAAAAGTGGCAATTGGAAAACTTTGAGAAGTTTGACTTTTTAAGGTTCTAAGTGTTTTGTCCTATAAAACTAATATCGAATTGCAGGTTTTCAATGAATGAGTAATAAAAAAGAAATGAGGCAATACAATATGCAGCCTCATTTCTTTTTCTTTCATTCAATCCTCTAATTTCACGGCTCCATCTTCCGACAATTCCACCCTCACATCATCTTCTCTGCTCAATCCCTCTTCAAACTCATTGCCTTCAATCAGCACATTATCCACTTTCTCAAAAAAGAAGATGTGCTCATTCCAGTGAAAGGGATCAAAAGCATTGTTGTAGGTAATGGTATTGTTTCGGAATTGTAGTCCGTCGGTTGACTTAGCATACAGCAATGGCCGGTCAAACATCTCGAAAGTATTGTTTTCGATGACAATGCCCGAATGAAAAAATTTCTCCTGCTCCTCTAAGTTTGGAATTTCAGGATAGATGGAGATGACCGCATTGGTAAATTGATAGTTGGCTGACAGTGCATTCACAAATTTGTTATTCCGTATAATCACTTCTCTGCAGGATCCGGTCTCGTACCATCCATTGCAATCGCCGCAAAGCAAGATTGCGGTCCCATGGGTGTGATCAAACAAGTTGTTTTCACAAATCACCTTTTTGGGCGTGCTGAATAAAGTTCCCCTTGCCCGATTGTTTCGGATGGTATTGCCAGAGAATAACACTTCCGGAGTCCAGGTCAGATTCTCAATGCCATATGCTCCCTCTCCGGAAATCTCTTTTGGCAAAGAATCATTAAAAACAATCTCAAACTCTTTGGCCCCAAAATAAGTTGGGCGGTCAAGGGCCCGAATCTCCTTTATGGTATTCACATGATTACCCACAAGCTCCATTTTTTCTGATTCCACAAACTGTACACTATCTCCGGGCTCTCCCCATTTAAACCCCCAGGCCTGAGGGTGCATATAGCGGGCATGCAGAATATTGTCAGCGGGTCGCTCAAAAACTTTCAGGTAAGTTCCATGCACATTGATGGCATCATCCGCCATTCCTTCGTAAAGACCGTTTTTAGAAATAATGGTCCCTTTACATGCCGAAAAATGCGTGGCATCTGCCTGTGTTGTGAAATAGCGTGGGTCCTCCTCCCCCTTCAGACAAACATTAAACCCTTCAAGTGTGATGTTTTCGCTCATTTGCGCCAGCAAGCCCATACCCTCGGCATAATGAACAGTCACATTCTCCAGCACACTGTTTTTACTTTCATTGATGAAAATTCCGGGGGTTGGGCGATAATAGGTGCGCAAGGCATATCTTTCTCCCGGAGAAGTAACATTTACCTGATTCCACCCCTCAATCCTGAAGGTATCCGGAGCAATTTCTGTTACCGACTCCGGATTAAAGCTCACATCACCGCGCCTGTAGGAAAGTCGTTTATCTTCCCTGAAAGCCATCGAAACAAAAGGCCGATACTCATAACCTTCCCCGAGAACTACCAGCTTTCCTTCTTCAATCCTGTAATTCTCCCCCGGACAAATCGTGGCCTCAAGCACATCACTTTCTTTATCAACCTCCAGAATTTCAAGTTGTCGTAAAGCAGGAACTTCAAAATCAACAGAAAAGTTCTTCAAGGTAACATTCTCACATCCCGATAGTGCAAATGGGATCATCCGACCGTGAAAAACAAATTCAGACCCCTGACCATCAATGGTAACATTTTTTAAGTTCTCCAGTGCAAAGACAACCCGTTTGGGATTCACCTGATCATGATTGGAAATGTAGTATTCCCGCACAAAAGAACTGTTTTCATAAAAATCATACCTCCCTTTGGGAAAAGTGATGGTTACCTCCTCCTCATTGCTTCGCTCCCTGAGAGATCCTACCATCTTTGCCGCTGCCGGAGAAGAATTTTCAGTCTTACTTTGCATAAACTGCCGGAACGACAACTCATTTTCCTTCTCCTGCCCGCAACCGATCATGAAATAAGCAATGAATAAAAACAATATTACTTTTTTGGTTCTCATATTTCAAAATGTTAATTCTAATATAATATTACATACAATTATTTCAATTTAGCTAAAGTTTGGAATACAACCTCATTCCGGTATTTCAATTAGTCCTTCTCATACAATTTCTAAAAAACATTAGAAGATTTTGCAAAAAAACCACTCATCCAATGATTACATTTGCTAAGGTTCTTTTGTTATTTTTGTAAAAAAGTGGAATTAGTTTGTTTATTTTTTATCAGATCGTTGGACAAGCTAATTCCGGAATCATCTGATATAAAAAAAAAAAGACCCTTCATTTCAACCTGTCGCCCAAATATCAATCAATGAAAACTTTATATTTTTTCATTGTTATTGTTTTTTGGTAAAATTAATTCTTATTTTTGGCATTATGTAATACATATTCTGGATCAAAAATAATCATTAACGAACAAAAACACAATTTCAGGTTTAAAGCTAGGCAGAAAACAATTCATGAATCCTCCACAAATCCATGCACAATTGAAAAATAAAATAACTATAAAACGACTCCCGATTAGTCGGGACGAGTTCCATTAGACCTTCACAATCAAATTTTATACTAATGAAACGAGCATGGCAACGGTTGCCTCAAAAGAGAATGTAAACAATCAACCATGCGAGTTCCATCAGACCAATAACTTAGATAAATTATTTACTGATGAAACGAACAACCATCTTCACACTATTTCTGTTAATGGCTGCTTTCCTTGCAGCCCAGGGCAGCTACATGGAAAACTCACGGATGATCTCCGATAACAAAATGGAACCCCGGAGTACTTTTTACAGTTATTCCAATGCTGAAAAAGCCAAAACCTTTAACCGGGAGCAATCAGAGATGCTTATGCTCAATGGGGACTGGAAATTCAACTTCAACGATACGGAAGCAACAATTCCATCAGGTTTCTATGAAGGCGGATATGATGTCAGCACGTGGGACAACATTGAAGTACCTTCCAGCTGGGAAATGAAAGGATATGGCACACCCATTTACACCAATGTGGTTTATCCATTCCCCGTAAAACCACCTCACATCCTCAGGGACAATCCGGTGGGAATATATGCACGTGACTTTGAGCTTCCTGAAAACTGGGACCAAAAAGAAATCATACTTCATTTCGGAGGAGTTAGCTCCGCATTCCATCTTTGGATAAACGGAGAAAAAGCAGGATACAGCCAGGGAAATCGGCTGCCGTCAGAATTCAACATAACACCCTTCCTGAAAGAAGGCAGCAACCGCATTACTGTTAAGGTTTACCGCTGGAGTGATGGCAGCTACCTCGAAGATCAGGACCACTGGCGAATGAGCGGAATTCATCGGGAAGTATTCCTAATGGCACGAAATAAAATCAATATCAGCGATTTCGCCATACGCACCCGTTTTGACAAAACATATCAAAATGCTTTGCTGCAGATCCGCCCCGAGATTGCCCGTTTTGATGACACCGACATCAAAGGATGGACCATCGAAGCAAGTTTGACGGATGCCAGCGGGAAGAACATACTTGATTCGCCACTGACCGTCGATATTAACCGCGTTGTCAACGAATATTATCCACAACGCGACAATGTCTATTTTGGCCTGATGGAAAGGGAAATTTCTGCACCTCGTAAGTGGACCGCAGAAAATCCTTATCTCTACAACCTCATCCTCACTCTCAAAGATGCCAAAGGAAATGTGGTGGAAGCCATTCCGTCAAAGGTAGGTTTCCGGGAAATTGAAATCAAGGACGGTACGTTACTGGTCAACGGGAAAAAGGTAAAACTTAAAGGAGTTAACCGGCACGATCACAGTGAAACAGGTGGAAAAACCGTTACGCGCGAAGAGATGCTCAAAGATGTATTGCTGATGAAGCAATTCAACATCAACTCTGTTCGGACCTCACATTACCCCAACGATCCCTACTTCTATGAACTTTGCGATGAGTACGGAATTTATGTGATGGACGAGGCCAACATTGAAACTCACGGAGTGGGAGGTTATTTCTCCAATCAGACAGACTGGTCCTACGCCTTCCTTGACCGGGTGGTGAGAATGGTGGAGCGCGACAAAAACCACCCGTCCATTATATCCTGGTCACTCGGCAATGAGTCTGGCTCAGGCCCCAACCATGCAGCTGCGGCCGGCTGGGCAAAGGAGTTCGATCCTACGCGGTTTATTCATTACGAAGGAGCTCAGGGCAATCATGAACATCCGGATTATATCAAACCCGGATCAAAAGAACGGGTTCAATACATGGCCAACCCTACCGATCCTTACTACGTGGATGTTTTAAGTCGAATGTATCCAAGTCCGGACCAGGTTGAAGGACTGGCCAAAAGTCCCTATATCAACCGCCCCATCGTAATCTGCGAGTATGCTCATGCCATGGGTAATTCAGTAGGAAACCTCAAGGAATACTGGGATCACATCTATACCTACGACAATCTGATTGGGGCTTATATCTGGGACTGGATGGATCAGGGAATTCTGCAAACAGATGAAAATGGTCGTGAATACTGGGCCTATGGCGGTGATTTTGGGGATACCCCAAACGATGGCAATTTCTGTATCAACGGAGTTATTTCTGCCGACCAGACACCTCAACCGGAGATGTATGAGTTGAAAAAGATTTTCCAGGAAATTACAGCACTTCCCGGAGACCTCTCAAATTACGAAGTAAAGATACTTAACCGACACTCGCACAGCGACCTGTCGGATTACGAGCTGAAATGGAAAGTTTTGGCTGACGGAGCCACTGTTCAGTCAGGGACACTTCAATTTCCTGTAATTCTCCCGGGTGGTTATGCAGCTGTTCAAATCCCGGTTAAACCATTTAAGAAAGAAAAAAACAGGGAATACCTGCTGGAGCTCAACTACACGTTGAAATCTGCTACAAAATATGCTGACAAAGGCTTTGAAGCGGGTTGGGATCAGTTCCTGCTGGCCGACAATAAAGAGATTTCTGATGTTCAGGCCACAGGCAGTCTTACCGGTGAAGAGGTCGAAAATACCTACACACTCTCCGGAAGACGTTTTAGCGCAACTTTTGATAAAACCAACGGTGGCATTGCTTCATTCACCTACAGAGGTAAAGAAATGCTGTCAGCACCTCTGAAACCAAACTTCTGGAGGGCTCCAACCGACAATGATATGGCCGGGGGGAACCATATCTTTAAATCCATGAAAGTTTGGAAAGAGGCCGCAGCCAATATGAAACTCCAAAACTGGGAAGTCATCAAAAACAATGAAGGACTTCACACCATCAGGGCCGAGTACAAACTTCCCGTTAATGAGAGTCTTCTTGTTATGACCTACACAGTCAATGGCGACGGAGAAATCGCGGTGGACATGAACATCCAAAAAGGAAAAGATACTCCTCCTCTTCCCCGCTTCGGAATGCAGGGAGATATCCCGGGTTCTTTCAACGATGTTGAGTTCTACGGCAAAGGACCGCATGAATCCTATTGGGACAGAAAAGAAGGAGCACGACTCGGCCAATTCACCATGTCATTGGATGAAATCCCTTACAACTATGTTTATCCTCAGGAAAACGGCAACCGCAACGATGTGAGATGGTTAAACATCTCCGGAGGCAAAAATACCATTCAGGTGAAGGGCATTGAACAATTCGATTTTTCAGTATGGCCATGGTCAATGGAAAACCTGGAAGAAGCCACCCACATCAACGAACTGGAGCCCAGAGACGTATATACGATCAACATCGACTACGGCCAGATGGGACTAGGAGGTGATGATTCATGGTCACATAAGGCAATTGCACATCCGCAATTCCGCCTTTCTGACGACAACTATTCATTTTCTTTCATTCTGGATTTTTCAAAATAAGTAAAACGAGCATGGCAATGATTGCCTCAAAAGAATATGTATAA
The DNA here is from genome assembly GCF_003003035.1 of Marinilabilia salmonicolor. Taxonomy (GTDB): domain Bacteria; phylum Bacteroidota; class Bacteroidia; order Bacteroidales; family Marinilabiliaceae; genus Marinilabilia; species Marinilabilia salmonicolor_A. Next base: position 81,978 of record NZ_PVTS01000002.1, read on the forward strand.
GTTCTTGCATGCGAGTTCCATCCGACCTTGAAAAATTAATTTTATACTGATGAAAGGCAGGGAGTACCGGAGAAATACCGGTACTCCTATTAAAATCCTTAGTCATGAAAAAAATTACTGCACTCAAAAAAACCGGTCAAGGTTTACTCGGCGTGTCTTTCATTACCACACAAAAATATGTCACATGACTTTCAAAAAGTATTTCATTTTCATCCTGATTGCCGGATTTGCATTTCTGAATGCTTCGGCACAGGAAAAATACATCAAAAGAGTGGACTTTGAGGAGGGAGAAACGCTCCAAAGCAAAATTCACAAAGCTGCCAGAGTTGTGCCTACCCAACAACAGCTCAACTGGCAAAAGCTGGAAATGACAGCCTTTATTCACTTTGGGATCAATACATTTACCGGACGTGAATGGGGCGACGGAAGCGAATCACCTGAAATATTTAATCCTTCAGAACTGGATGCCAGACAGTGGGTAAAGTCTCTGAAAGAAGGAGGGATGAAAATGGTCATTCTCACCGCCAAACACCACGATGGATTCTGTCTTTGGCCCACCAAAACCACAGACCACTCGGTTGCTTCATCTCCCTGGAAGAACGGAAACGGAGACATCGTAAAAGAGTTGAAAGATGCCTGCGATGAGTTCGGCATGAAATTCGGTGTTTACCTTTCTCCCTGGGACCGAAATGCCGAGTGCTACGGCGATTCCCCTGCATACAATCAATTTTTCCTGGATCAACTCACCGAATTGCTCACCTGGTATGGCAAGGTGGACGAAGTATGGTTCGACGGCGCCAACGGAGAAGGCCCCAACGGGAAAAAGCAAATTTATGACTGGTCCGCTTACTACAAAAAAATTGAAGAGCTTCAGCCCGAAGCTGTGGTAGCCATCATGGGTGAAGATGTGCGCTGGGTTGGAACCGAAACCGGTTACGGACGTGAGACCGAATGGAGTGTTACCGCTCTTGCTCCGGGGGGAACAGCTGAAATGAAAGCCATCAACCAAGAGTTGGACCTCAATGCACAGTCGAAAGATCTTGGAAGCCGGGAGCTGATAAAAAAAGCTGAACATCTCTTTTGGTTTCCCGCGGAAGTGGATGTTTCCATTCGTCCCGGATGGTTTTACCACGAAGAGGAGGACAGTCGCGTAAAATCACTGGCAAAAATGGTGGACATCTACTACAACTCTGTAGGGATGAATGCAGTTCTTTTGCTGAACGTTCCCCCCGATAAAAGAGGTCTGATTCATGAAAACGATGTAGCTGTGCTAAAAAAATTAAAAACCTACATCGACAAGACGTTTGAAAACAACCTGATGCAGGGCGCCACTTTTGCGCCTGAATTACAGACACAGACCATCCCGGCCGACAACCTCTACGGGGCCGCCTGGAAAACACCCCGTATTCCTGCTTCTGCTGAGGCTTCGTTGCAAGGAACAAAAACCTTTAACGTTGTTTTGCTGCAGGAAGACATTACCAAAGGACAGCGGGTGGAAGAGTTCAGCGTGGAAGCATGGATTAACAATGGTTGGAAAACCATAGCAACCTCCACCACCATAGGTTACAAAAAACTGCTGCGGGTGCCGGAAACCACCACCAACAAAGTTCGGCTAACCATTCACAAATCCCGCGACAAAGCTATCATATCCAACTTTGGGATTTTTCAGGCACCTGAGATTTTATCCGATCCGGTGATTCTGAGAAACAAAAAAGGAGAAGTGGTTATCACTACAGAGACGGCTCATCCGGTAATTCGATACACCCTGGACGGATCCGAACCAACCGCTTCCTCCATGGAATACACAGGACCGTTCATCCTTGAAAGCGGAGGTACAGTCAAAGCGCGTGCCTTCATCAACAATTTTGAGGAGCAGAGCAGCATAGTAACACGGGTATTCTACATCAACAAGTCCAAATGGGCTGTCACAGATTACAGCACTCAACACGAGGGTTACCCCGCTACCAACGCCATTGATGGAAACGAAAGCACCATGTGGCATACCCCGTGGGGTGAAAATGTGGACAAGCACCCTCATCACATTACAGTGGATATGGGAGAAAAGCTAAAAATAAATGGATTCTACTACAGCCCGAGAGCCGGAGAAAACAAAAGCGGAACCATTGCACGATACTCGTTTTTCATCAGCAAAAATGGTAAGAAATGGACGAAAATTAAAGACAATGCCGAGTTCAGCAACATTGCCAACAACCCCATACGGCAGGAGGTCACATTCAACAAAACCTGTAAAGCAAGGTTCTTCAAACTCGTTAGCCATGAAGGTGCATATAATGAAGCATGGATCTCAGTTGGGGAAATCGGTGTAATGAATGTAAAATAAGTTCTTTGCCTACTTTCTTGTATCAAGACAAGAATTGGAGCGCAGCGGAAATCATGAACGCCAAAAATAATTATACCGTGAACTAAAGTAGGTCAGGGTTTAAGGGATGAAATCCCTTTTAGGAAATATTTAGTACACTATTGAATATAAAATAATAAATACAGTTTTTTTAATGAGAACATCAATATTCACAACAGGATTGGCATTGGCATCTCTCGCAGCAGGCGGATGCCAGCCACAGCAGGAGAAAAAGCCGGAGAAGCCCAACATCCTGTTCATCATGACTGATGACCACTCCTATCAGACGCTGAGTGCTTACGATAATCGATACATCAACACACCCAATCTGGACAGGATTGCCAACGACGGAGTCATCTTCTCCAACAGCTTTGTGGCCAACTCCATCTGTGCCCCCAGCCGGGCTGTCATGCTCACAGGGAAACACAGCCATGCCAACGGTCAAATTGACAACTCCACGGCTTTTGACGGAAGCCAGCAAACATTCCCGAAAATCCTGCGTCAAAACGGTTACCAGACCGCTCTCATTGGCAAATGGCACCTGAAAAGTGACCCCACCGGGTTTGATTACTGGAACATACTGCCGGGTCAGGGCTCCTATTACAATCCGGATTTTATTGAAATGGGTGAAAACAAACGCTACCAAGGGTATGTCACCGATCTGACAACCGATTTCGGTATTGATTGGATTGAAAACCGCAACAAAGAAAAACCTTTCTGTCTGCTGCTACACCATAAGGCCGCACACAGGGTCTGGATGCCGGATACCGCTCATCTGAAGGAGTTTGCCGACACTACATTCCCCCTGCCGGAGACTTTCTATGATGATTATGAAGGTCGAAAGGCCGCACAAGAACAAAACCTGAGTATCCGCACCGACGATATGGATGTGGTATATGACCTTAAAATGGCTGACAAAGAGGGTGACATTCAGACAAGGTTGTCAGAAGCATACAGACATGGTGCCTATGCACGTCTGAATGATGCTCAGAAAAAAAGCTGGGATGACCACTACGATCCTATTATTGAAGATTTCAAGCAGGCCAATCTTTCCGGAAAGGATCTCAATGAATGGAAGTTTCAACGGTACATGAGAGACTACCTGGCAACCATCCGCTCCCTGGACAACAATATCGGAAAATTGTTGGACTATCTCGACAAGGAAGGTTTGCTGGACAACACCTTGGTGGTTTATACATCTGATCAGGGATTCTACATGGGCGAACACGGATGGTTCGACAAGCGGTTTATCTACGAAGAATCATTCCGCACCCCCCTATTGATGCACTTCCCTAAGGGTTATCAAAAAACCGGAGAAGTGCCCGAGATGGTTCAAAACATTGACTATGCTCCCACATTTCTGGATATTGCAGGGATTGAAATCCCGGAGGATATGCACGGAAAATCATTGCTCCCGCTAATGGATTCAGAGCCTGACAAAAGCTGGCGCGATGCCCTTTACTATCATTACTATGAGTTCCCCAACGAGCACATGGTAAAAAGACATTATGGCATAAGAACCGACCGATACAAATTGATTCATTTCTATTACGACATCGATCAATGGGAACTTTATGACCTGAAAAATGATCCCAAAGAATTAAACAACCTCATCGACTCACCTGAATATCAGGAAGAGATTGTCTCCCTCAAGAAACAACTCAAAGAGCTGATGCTTGAATACGATGACCAAAAGGCTTTGAAGATTTTTGAAGGAGAATTGGTTGTTACTGAATAAACTTTTCAACCTGGTTTATTAGAACTCAGTGAGGGGGCTGTCCCAAAAATATAAAATACCAGAATAATGTCATGTTGAGCGTAGTCGAAACATCTGTTTATCAAATGAACAGATTCTTCGACAAGCTCAGAATGACATCAAATTTGGACTTTTCGGACAACCTCCTCACTATCATCAATATTACAATAACATGATCCGAATCATCACATCACTCCTGGCAACTCTGCTTTTCTCGATTTGTGTTTCCGGACAAACCCCGGAAACGCCCCGACCCCGTACGCCAATCATGGGATGGTCGAGCTGGAACAACTACCATGTAAATATCAGTGAAGAAATTATTCAATCACAGGCTGATGCCATGGCCGCCTCGGGAATGAAAGAAGCAGGTTACTCTTACATCAACATCGACGATGGCTTTTTTGGCGGACGCAATGAAAATGGCGGATTACTGGCACACAAAAAAAGGTTTCCTTCAGGCATGAAGGCACTGGCCGATTACATTCATAAAAAAGGCTTAAAAGCCGGAATCTATTCTGATGCCGGCATCAATACTTGTGCCTCCTACTGGGACCAGGACACCATTGGCTCAGGCATGGGGTTGTATGGGCACGAATGGTCCGACTTAAACCTGATGCTCAAAGAATGGGGGTACGATTTTATAAAAATCGACTGGTGCGGCGGACAATGGCTCGACCTCGACGAAGAAACACGATACACCCTGTTGGGAAAAATGATTCGCTCCATCCGTCCCGATGTGGTTTACAATATTTGCCGATGGGAGTTTCCTGGGAAATGGGCATTAACAACCGCTGATTCATGGCGCATCTCCGGAGACATCACCAATACTTTTGAATCTGTAATGCACATCGTTGACCGGAATGCTGACCTCTGGAAATATTCGGGTCCCGGACACGTCAACGACATGGATATGCTGCAGGTGGGGCGTGGTATGGGCTATGAAGAGGACAAAACCCATTTCTCCATGTGGTGCATGCTCAATTCCCCGCTGCTTGCCGGAAACGACCTTACAAAAATGTCGGATGAAACACTGGAGATTCTGACCAACAAAGAATTAATTTCCATTAACCAGGACCCCTTGGTCTATCAGGCACGGAAACTGGAGGATCATGGCGACCTGGAACTCTGGACCCGCCCATTGGGATCAACAATGAGCGGCCGGGTGGCGGTGGCTTTGCTTAATAGATCTGACAAAAATCAAACGATGACCCTCGAATTGGAAAAAGTTGCCATCATTCCCGGCGAGGGCTACGTCGTAAAAGACTGTTGGGAACATACAACATCATCCGGAATGACAAAACCAACACTCTCTTATGAAATACCTCCCCATGGAGTAGTAGTATTGAAAATTGACGGAACCAATCCTCCCTTTAATGTTTTTCAGTTCGAGAATGGGAAAAAACCGCAATAACATAAAACAACAAATACTGTAATAATCATTAAGCTATGAAGAACACAAAATATCTTCTCTTATTCCTTTTTATTGTTTCAGCATTAAATGCAAGGACACAGGAAGCCAAATACTCCACCTATTACTACCAGAGAGCTTCTCTTTTTGAGCAACTCCAGGTGGACAACAACGACATCATTTTCCTGGGAAACAGCATTACCGACGGAGGCGAATGGGCAGAGCTTTTCAACAATCCCAATGTCAAAAACCGGGGCATCAGCGGTGATATTACCACGGGAGTTTATGATCGTTTAGATGCCATTCTCAAAGGTCAACCGGAAAAGATTTTTCTTCTAATCGGCATTAACGATGTGGCCCGGGGATTGTCCGTTGACTCCATTGTCGACAACATTGCATTGATTGCAGAGACCGTTAAAAGGGAATCCCCTGCCACACAATTATTCCTGCAAAGTGTACTGCCGGTGAATGATGAATTTCCCGGATTTAAAGGCCATACTTCCCGCTATCAAATGGTTCCTGAAATCAACAAAAAACTGAAGCTGCTGGCCCGAAAAAAGAACGTCACCTATATCGATCTGTTCTCGCACTTTGTCGATCAATCAGGCATCAAAATGGACAAGAAATACACCAATGATGGCCTACATCTTATGGGTGAAGGCTATATGCTTTGGAGAGATATTATTGCATCCTACCTCCAATAAAAACACAAAACGATCAAGTGAATTCAACTCTCATGAAAAATACTTTCTATATATCATCCATTGCCGCCGGAATATTAATGAGTTGTTCCCCTCAGACTCCTCAGGAAAAAAAATCAAGCAATATTCCCAAGCCCAATGTCCTGCTTATCTACACCGATGATGTCGGATATGGAGATATTGGCATTTATGGAGGAGAAGTGCCAACTCCACACATTGATGCACTGGCCCAAAATGGAATCCAGTTCACCAATGCCTACGCAACTTCTGCAACATGCACCCCGTCACGGTTTTCACTTCTAACCGGAGAATACTCCTGGCGCCAGCCGGGTCGTGGCGTTGCACCGGGGGATGCACCCGCCCTCATCCGTCCGGGCAAAGAAACTTTACCCGCTGTAATGCAACGGGCAGGATACCACACCGGAGTGATTGGCAAATGGCATCTGGGCCTGGGAGGAGAAAACGGCCCCGACTGGAATGGAAAAATAAGTCCCGGACCACTTGAAATCGGATTTAATTACTCCTTTATCATTCCCGCCACAGGCGATCGCGTTCCTACTGTTTTTGTGGAAAACCACCATGTGGTAAATCTTGATTCATCAGATCCTATTGAAGTAAGCTTTCGCGAAAAAGTGGGAGACCGACCAACCGGGACTGAAAATCCGGAAAAACTCGCACACCAATGGTCGCACGGTCACAATCACACCATCATCAATGGTATCAGCCGAATAGGTTATATGTCAGGAGGGGAATCAGCGCTTTGGCGGGATGAGGACTTTGCAGATACGTTCCTGAAACAGACCAAAAAATTTCTGGAGCAGGAAAAAGAGAAACCCTTCTTCCTCCTTTTCTCCACACACGACATCCATGTACCCAGAGTTCCGCACGAACGGTTTCAGGGAACAACAGACCAGGGTCCCAGAGGGGATGCCATAGCCCAGCTCGACTGGTCGGTAGGCCAATTGATGAACCTACTTGAGGAGAAAGGACTTGAAGAGAATACACTAATTATTTTCTCTTCCGACAATGGTCCTGTGCTTGATGACGGATATGAAGACAATGCTGCTGAGCAACTGGGACTTCACGACCCGTTCAGCAACCTGAGAGGTGGCAAATACAGTGCTTTTGAAGCAGGAACCAAAGTCCCCTTCATCGTTTCCTGGCCCAAAGAAATTAAAGCAGACCAAACAAGCACCGCCTTATTCAGTCAGATTGATCTGCTGGCCTCCTTTGCCCATTTCACAAAAACCGACTTCAACGGGAATCAGGCCATAGATTCACAAAACAATTGGAGCACCCTCATGGGAAAAGACAAAAACGGACGTCAATGGGTGGTTCAGGAGGCTATTCAGGGAGTCCTTTCCATCCTGGATGCAAAAGGTTACAAATACATCGCTCCCAAGGACGGAAGTAAACTGGTTCCCTGGGGAGTGAATATAGAAACCGGCTTTACGTTGGAGTCCCAGCTGTATCATCTGAAGAAAGACCCTAAGGAAATCAAGAACATTGCAGAAACACATCCTGATATAGTCAACAACTTAAAAACCCGGCTCGACAGCATTAAAAGATAATAATACTTCAAAAATATTGCACTCATGAATCATCCAGTTACAATAAAACAATTGCTGATTTTCTCTGTCAGTTTTTTATTTTCTGCTTCCATTTTTGGACAAAACATTCCTGATGTTTTCCCAACACCACAGAAAACATCCTACACCGGAAATCAATTTGCTCCTGAGAAAGGAAAAACCACCTGGAAGTTGAGTAGTAACATAGACCCGGATATTACAAAAGAATTGCAGGGATTATTCAAAAATCTGAATATTACCATTATTGCAGGAATTTGGGAAGAGTCGAAAAATCATACAATTAAATCAGCCCCGTCAAAACCGGAAGGATATTATCTTAAATTATCCGGAGACAGCGTTGTTTTGTCCGGTCACGACTATGATGGCCTTTATTATGCACTTCAGACAATCAAACAAATTGTTCCGGAAGAAAATCAACCTTTGCAAATCCCGGGAATTGAAATTACTGACTGGCCGGATGTCCCGTTCAGAGGTTCTGTTGAAGGGTTTTACGGAGAACCCTGGAGTCATAAAGATCGATTAAGTCAACTTGAATTCTATGGAAAGCACAAGCTAAATACTTACATCTATGGCCCAAAAGATGACCCATTCCACGGATTTTCAGACCAATGGAGAGAACCCTATCCGGAAGAAAAAGCCCGGGAAATTGAAGAGTTGGTTAAAGTGGCCGGAAAAAACCATGTAAATTATGTATGGGCTGTGCACCCCGGTCGAGATATTCACTGGACAGATAATGATGAAGATGGAACCATCGATGATTTTGAAGCCTGCCGTAAAAAATTTGAGTTGATGTATGATATGGGTGTTCGGTCATTTGCGGTGTTCTTCGATGATATCAGCGGGGAAGGAACCAATGCCAAAATGCAGGCCAAAATGCTGAACTACCTAAATCAGGAGTTTGTAAGCCAAAAACAGGATGTCACACCATTAATCATGTGCCCCACACAATACAACAGAGCCTGGTCATCAGGAGATTACCTCCAAATACTTGGAAGCGAATTGGATCAGGACATACGGATTATGTGGACCGGAAACTCGGTCTGTGCAGACATCACCAAAGAAAGTGTCGATTGGATAACTGAAAGAATTCAACGAAAACCTTTCATTTGGTGGAACTGGCCTGTAAGTGATTATGTGCGCACCCGTTTGCTGCTGGGGCGTGTTTACGGGCTGGATAAAGAAAATCAGGGATCTCTTTCAGGATTTACATCCAATCCCATGGATAAACCGGAGGCCTCAAAAATAGGACTGTTCGGAGTGGCAGACTATACATGGAACATGAAGGATTTTAATTCAGAAGTCACCTGGAAAGAAGGCATTGAACGTCTTTTCCCTGAATCATCAGAGGCCATGATAACTTTTGCCATGCACAACAGCGATCAGGGGCCCAATACACATAATTACAGACGGGAAGAATCGGAAAACATCCGCCCTTTTATTGAGGAGTTTATGCACTCCTACGCAGAAGACGGCGTTTTCCAACCCAACACCTACCGGAAAATAACCACTGAATTTCAAAAAATAAAGGAAGCAGGGGCAACACTCAGGAAAGAACTCCCAAATTCTCATCCTGCCTTTTTTGAAGAAACAAAATACTGGATCTACTCATTTGAATCTCTTGGAGAAGCAGGAACGACACTCCTCAATAACCTCCGGACAACCAATGAATCTTCCAAAACCCGGATTGCAGAACTGAATAAGATGCTTGGGCAATTCAGGCAAATGGATACCTATAGTAAGCTTCAGAAAAAAGCCGGAGAACCGGATCCATGGGCACAGGGATGCGTCACGGGTGGCACGGTTCTTACACCTTTTGTACAAAACCTGTTTCAACTTCGTGCTTCCGAAATTCATACTATAATCACCGGAGAAAAACCGGTTGCAAAAGGACTCAGCGAAGCTTTCTTCAAACCAATCACCAACATGACCTCGTTGACCAATCTTCAGCTCACCCGGGATGGAAAATACATAAAAATCAACCCCATACTGGAAATCCTAAAGCTTAACCCGGGCGATTTCATCGGTATCGAACTCCCTGAAGGTATCTTTGCCAATTATGTACACGCCATCCTTGGAAATAATGAAGTTTCTGAATACGGAGAAATCCAGGGTTCAAAAAATGGAACAGACTGGAAAAAGATAGATACCCGCAACAACGAGGGAACGATGCAGGCACGACTGGACGAAGAAGATAAAATAAGATTTGTTCGCTACATAAACATATCTGACAAGACTGTGGCTCTCAAAACAGATCTGTTTAAAGTGGATATCCCCGAGAATTCAAGAGTTAACAGCCCGGGAGCAATGACGGACAAAACTGTCTCCTCATATTACAAATTGCCGGTTTCGAAAGAATCCATAAAAATTTCAGCCCCCGAAAACCAACAAGTTACCTCGGTTGTGATTCTTGGCGATTTTGCAAATGCAACAGTGCATTTTGTTGATGATTCATCAATTCTTTATTCCGAACTATCGGAAGGGAACAAGAAGATAATTGACAACATCACCATTTTCAATCAACCATCACAAAGCCAGATTCACGAGATTTATTGGGTCACCGAAATAAATTAGATTTTCCTGATATATGCAGAGTTTCTCAACCACAACCTGAAAACGGGAAGTAAAGCTATTTCAGGAGAGTCAAATGCTCCCTAAAACACAACAAAAGAAATAATTAAGAAACAATTAAAAATACAATACCGAATGTCACATAAACTAATTCTATTAGTCGGTTTGTTCGCAGTCCTTGCCCCTGCAATAGGACAAAGCAACGAACGCCCAGACTGGGAAAACCCTCTGGTAACGGAAATTAACAAAGAGCCCGCACGAGCTACATTCACCTCTTATCCTGATGCCAACATGGCAAGAAGCGGTGAGCAATCCCCCTATATTCAATCACTTAACGGAACCTGGAAATTCCATTTTTCCAAAAACCCATCTGAGCGCCCAACCGATTTTTACAAAGAATCGTTCGACATCAGCAACTGGGACAATATCAAAGTACCCGGCAACTGGGAAGTAGAGGGCTTTGGCATCCCCATCTATGTGAACATCCAATATGAGTTTGCCGATCCCAGAACTCCCGTCACTGAGATGAAAGAGGGGCCCAATCCACCTCAAATACCCCGCGATTATAACCCGGTGGGTTCTTATCGTCGCTCTTTCGAGGTACCTCAAAACTGGGATGGTCGTCAGATCTATATCAAACTGGGAGCCGTAAAATCGGCCTTTTACATCTGGGTAAACGGAGAAAAAGTGGGCTACAGCCAGGGAAGTAAACTGCCTGCTGAATTTGACATTACTGATCTTGTTCATCCTGGCCAACCGAATACAGTCGCACTGGAAGTGTATCGCTGGAGCGATGGCAGCTACCTGGAATGTCAGGACTTCTGGCGCATTTCAGGCATCGAACGGGATGTAGAGATTTATAGTCAACCCAAAACACGCATTCGGGATTTTGAAGTCGTTTCGACCCTCGATGATAGTTACAAACACGGAAACCTTGACCTTTTTGTGAACATCAAAAACCATCTGCCGGCCAATAAGAACATTACTGTTGGCATGGAACTGACAGAGACAAACAACAACCAGGTGGTTGCCAAAAAGCAATCGATAAAACTTCCAAAAATGAGTGAAGTCACTGTTAAAATGGCTGCCACCATTGAGAATGTCAAGCCCTGGAGTGCTGAGCACCCCAATCTTTACAACCTGATCATCCAACTCTATGATGAAAGTGGAGAAGTTCTGGAATCCACTACCCGTAAAATCGGATTCCGGTCGGTGGAGATCACCAGGGGACAGCTGCTCGTCAATGGAGTACCCGTCACTCTCAAAGGAGCCAATCTTCATGAGCATCACCCTGAAACAGGCCATGTTATGGATGAGGAGACCATGATGCGTGACATCGAACTCATGAAACAAAACAACTTCAATGCAGTCCGTCTGGCACACTACCCGCAAGCAGAGCGCTGGTATGAATTATGCGATGAACATGGTCTTTACATTGTGGATGAAGCCAATATAGAGTCGCACGGTCTCGGCTATGGTGACAGATCTCTGGCCAAAAATCCCCTCTGGGAAAAGGCTCACGTAGAACGAATGACCCGAATGGTAGAGCGTGATAAAAATCACCCATCTGTTATTATCTGGTCAATGGGCAACGAAGGGGGTAACGGAGTTAACTTCTATGCAGGGTACAAAGCCATCAAAGAATTAGACAGGAGCAAAAGGCCGGTTCAATATGAACGTACCGAAGTTGGAAGTCGTTATGCGCTCGATTTTGAATGGAATACCGATATCATCGTTCCTCAATATCCGGGTCCATCCACTTTTGAATGGTTTGGCGAAAAATTGCTCGACCGGCCCTTCATCCCCTCAGAATATGCTCATGCCATGGGAAACAGTATGGGAAACTTTCAGGATTACTGGGACGTCATCAATAAATACCCGCAATTACAGGGTGGTTTTATCTGGGACTGGGTCGATCAGGGCATCCGCTCGATAGATCGGGAAGGAAACGAAATTATGGCGTATGGAGGCGATTTTGGAGAAGATATGCCCAGTGACGGAAACTTCCTGCTCAACGGAATTGTGAATGCCGACCGTACCCCCCAGCCGGGCCTCCTGGAAGCAAAGAAAGCTCATGAGTGGATTACCTTTGAGCCATTGCGTCTGAACGAAAGAACGGCCAAAATACTGGTGGAAAACCGTTATGACTTCACCAACCTGAGAGAATATCAAATTAGCGCTTTCATTAAAAGTGACGGAAAAATATTGAAAACGGTTGATCTTCCCGTAATGGAAACACCTCCTCATCTGGGAGAAACCATCACCTTCGACATTTCCGGCATTTCCCCAAAACCAGCCACTGAGTATTTCCTGGAACTGGAAGTAACCTCCCGAGAAGCTCATGGAGTTATTCCCAAAGGGCATTTAGTTGCCCGGGAACAGTTTAAACTCCCCTGGAAAGAAGAACACCCGGAAATTGGGAACTTAGCATATGATGTTAAGCAAACGGAAACAGCTGATAACTTTGTCTTTGAAACCGGCAAAGTGACACTTTCCATAGAAAAGACCTCCGGAAGAATAAACAGCTATCGTTTGAACAAAACCGATCTTCTGACTGACAATGGTGGTCCAATGCCCGATTTCTGGAGAGCCCCCAACGACAATGATTTCGGAGCAGGAATGCCAAAGAACAACATCAACTGGAAAAAGGCCACCCAAAACCAAAAGCTTGAAAGTATTGAATTGGTCAAAAATAGCAAAGGTGAATACCAGATCATTGTTGTATGGAATTTGTCTGATACCGACACCCGTTTCCATACTACCTACACCATTCATGGCAATGGCGGTGTAACACTGAACAACAAGCTGGAAGCCTCAGCTACTGAAAACAATGACATCCCAAGAGTGGGTATGGTGTTGACTCTTCCCCGGGAATTTGATCAACTCACCTGGTTTGGACGCGGCCCATGGGAAAATTATGTGGACAGAAAGGCAGCTTCTTTTGTGGGACTTTATTCTTCAAAAGCATCAGATCAGATGGTGCCTTACGAGCGCCCTCAGGAAAACGGAAACAAGACAGGAGTTCGTTGGGCGGCACTCACCAACAGCAAAGGGGTGGGACTCATGGCCATTTCAGCAGAGCATCCGGGAGAAGGATTCGAAATGACCGCCATGCCTTATCTCACAGCTGATTTTGATGCAAGAGAAGGATACGAGTACGGCCCTGTACACCTGGAGCAAAAACACATTGCACAGGTAAAAGAAAGAGACCTGATCCGTTGGAATATAGATTACGGCCAGCGAGGTCTGGGAGGCATCAATAGCTGGGGAGCACAGCCACTTGATAAATACCGGTTGTATCCGGACAAAGAATACACCTATTCTTTCACGCTGATTCCGGTCGAAGCAAATGATCAAGACCAACTTATACAAAAAGCCAAAGAAAAATGACTCTCATGCAAAATAACATTTTCAAATATGCTCCTGCTGCCATGGCCCTGCTGGCCATGAGCAGCTGCGGGCAACCAAAAGAAAGGCCTCCTCAAAAGCCCAACATTATCTACATACTGGCAGACGATTTGGGATATGGAGACCTTAGTTGTTACGGGCAGGAGAAATTTCAAACGCCCAACATCGACCAACTTGCCGCAGAAGGCATCCGGTTTACCAGCCATTACAGCGGCAGTACGGTTTGCGCTCCTTCCAGATGCTCCCTGCTCACAGGCTTGCATACAGGTCATGCCCCGGTCCGAGGAAATCGCGAGATTCAACCCGAAGGACAGCAACCCATGCCGGCAGATACCCGCACCCTCGCGCACGAACTAAAAGATGCAGGTTACAATACAGCCTGTATTGGGAAATGGGGCCTTGGCTATCCCGGATCGGTAAGTGACCCGTTAAAAATGGGATTTGACTATTTCTTTGGTTACAACTGTCAGCGACACGCCCACCATTATTTTGTGGACTATCTATGGGAAAACGATCGAAAAATCGAATATCCGGAGAAAGTTTATAGCCACGATGTACAAACAGAAAAAGCTTTCGATTACATCCGGTCGCAACAGGATAGTACTTTTTTTCTTTATCTGGCTTATACCATCCCGCATGCGGAAATGCGTCTGCCTGAAGCATACATGGAACCATTTATCAACCGGTATCCGGAACCAAACCCGTTTCCGGGAGGACATTATGGTGCACAACAACATCCGCGTGCTGCATTTGCCGCCATGGTAACTCACATGGATCGGGATATCGGAAGATTAATGCAATTATTGAAAGATCTCGGGTTGGATGAAAACACCCTCGTCGTTTTCACATCCGACAACGGAACACATGTGGAAGGGGGCAATGATCCCGATTTCTTCGACAGCAACGGACCATTACGTGGATATAAAAGAGATCTGTACGAAGGGGGCATCCGGGTGCCATTCATTGCCAGATGGAAAAATGTGATCGAACCCGGGCGTGAATCAAATCACATTTCAGCCTTTTGGGATATGTACCCCACCTTTTGTGAACTCGCAGGAAAGCAACCGGAAAAAAACACCGACGGTATCTCTATGGTACCCGAATTCACAGGAAAAGAGCAACCGCGGCATGATTACCTTTACTGGGAATTCCCGGTGCTGGGCGGACGCCAGGCAGTTCGAATGGGAAAATGGAAAGGTTTACGCTATAACCTGGCGGAAGGCAACCGAAATATTGAACTTTACAACCTGGATACAAATCCGGGAGAAACCAGGAATGTGGCAGAAAATCATCCGGAGGTGTTAAGCAAAATCAGCGCTGCCATGCAGGAAGCACATGAGCCTTCTCCGGTTTTCAAATTACCAATAGATGAATAACACAGAAGAGGCGGTCCAAAAAGTACAATTTTAATGTCATTCTGAGTGCCTACCCCAAAAAAGTTTGGGGAATAATGTGTAAATGACAGAATTGGCTTGTCCCTGAAAGGGGCAAATTTTAATAACCCCGGGTCGATAACCCGGGGTAAGGCTGAACGATTGGAATCAGGTCCCCGAATGGGGGCCAACAATTACAACCTTGACTTTCCGATTGTTGTAAAAATCTGTCATTGGTACCTTGTCGAAGAATCTGTTTGTTTGAAAAACAGCTGTTTCGACTACGCTCAACATGACACTTTTGGTGTGATTTATACTTTTTTTGACAGCCTCTAAATGACCTTAAAAACGATTGTAAAAACCATCACCAGTAAAATGTTTATGAAAAAATCACTTCTCATATTCCTCTTTCTCACAGCAATCTGTTCATTGCTGTTTGCCGACAATCCTCCCTCTCCGCTGACGTTGTGGTACAATCAGCCGGCAAGTCAATGGGAAGAGGCCATTCCCATTGGAAACGGCCACATGGGGGCTATGATTTTTGGGGGCACAGACAAGGAGAGAATCCAACTAAATGAGGAAACAATCTGGACCAAACGAGATGAATTCTCCGACAAACCGGACGGACATAAATACATCAACAAGATTAGAACGTTGCTCTTTGAGGAACAATATGAAGAGGCAGAGACACTGGTCCGCCGACACCTGCTGGAAGACAGAATGCCAAACAACACCAACTCTTACCAAACCCTGGGCGATCTTTATCTTGATTTTGAGAAATTTGAAACCATAAGCCAATATCAACGTCAGTTGGATCTTAGTGATGCAATTGCCTCGGTCTCTTTTATCTCCGATGGAGTTCACTTCTCGAGAGAATACTTTTCATCGAATCCGGCCAATGCCACCATTATGAAAATATCGGCAGATCAACCAGGCCAGATTTCTTTTACGGCAAGGCTCAACAGACCCGGTGATGGGGAGAATATCTCTGTGGATGGGCACACCATCATCATGAATCAGAAAGTGGATGACAAAGAGGGGGTTACTTATGAAACACGGGTTCAGATTCGTGCCAAAGGTGGGAAAACAGAGGCTACAGACAGACGCATAAAGATTACAGGTGCCGATGAAGTAGTGTTGATTCAGGTGGCAGCAACAGACTACCGGGGAGAAGACCCCACCCTGCTGTGTAATAACTACCTGAATGATATTTCAGAAAAGAGTTATGAGCTTCTCCGAAAGGAACACATAAGTGATTATCAATCCCTGTTCAATCGCGTATCCCTGGACCTGGGAACTTCGGATGCCATCTATTTCCCCGTGAATGAACGACTGAATGCACTTCGAAAAGGTGCTGAAGACCCGGCTCTGTTTTCATTGTACTATCAGTTTGGGCGATACCTGCTCATTTCATCATCACGCCCGGGTTCCATGCCGGCCAACCTGCAGGGATTATGGGAAAGCACATTAACACCTCCCTGGAATGCCGATTATCACATCAACATCAACATACAAATGAATTACTGGCCTGCTGAGGTCACCAATCTTCCTGAGTGTCACCTCCCTTTCCTGCATTTTATCGGACAACTCAGGGAAAATGGCCGGAAAACAACCAAAACACTCTATGGAGCCAGAGGATTTACTGCTCACCATACCACCGACGCATGGCATTTTACCACTGCACAGGGACAACCGCAATGGGCAATGTGGCCGATGGGAGCTGCCTGGGCAACCACACACATCTGGGAGCATTTCTTATTCACCCGTGACACTACATTTCTTAAGGATTATGGCTTTGATGTAATGAAGGAAGCAGCCCTTTTCCTCAGCGACTTCCTGGTTAAAGACCCTGAGACCGGACTGCTTGTATCCGGCCCCTCCATGTCTCCCGAAAACACTTTTTTCACACCACAGGGCAATCGCGCTTCGGTGGTTATGGGGCCATCCATGGATCATCAGATTATTCACCATCTCTTCTCATCGGTAATTGAAGCGTCCAAAGTCTTAGATGCTGAAGACCATTTCACCCGAAAAATCACCCGGCAGCTGAAACAACTTACACCTCCGGAAATTGGTGAAGACGGACGCATTTTGGAGTGGTCTGAAGAACTAAAGGAAGCCGAGCCCGGACACCGCCACATGTCACATCTATACGGGCTATATCCCTCCAGTCAGTTTTCATGGCAAAAAACACCCGAGCTGATGGAGGCTGCCCGCAAAGTAATTGAAGAACGCCTGAAACACGGAGGTGGGCACACCGGCTGGAGTCGGGCCTGGATGGTAAATTTCTATGCACGCCTCAAAGACAGCAATGAAGCGTATCAGAATATGAGAGCTTTGCTGACAAAATCCACCCATCCCAATCTTTTTGACAATCATCCACCTTTCCAAATAGACGGAAACTTTGGTGGCACCGCAGGATTAACAGAAATGTTGCTGCAATCACATCAGGGTAATATTGAACTCCTGCCTGCATTACCTTCACAATGGAGGGAAGGATCTGTAAAGGGGCTTAAGGCCCGGGGTGGATATACCATTAACATATCCTGGAGCGATAGCGCCCTTACCACAGCAGAAATTAGTGGGCCGGTGGATACGGATGTTCCGGTGGTTTACAACGGGCAAGCCATCAATGTGACCATCTATAAGGGAGAAACGACAATTATTCAGGTACAGGACTTTTAAACTGCCTGACACCTAAAACTTTGAATTAACTATTTATCAGATAATCACAAAATTTCAAACCAATGAAACGAGCATGGCAACGGTTGCCTCAAAAGAGAATGTAAACAATCAACCATGCGAGTTCAATCAGACCAATAACTTATATAAATTATTTACTGATGAAAAAAGGACTATTAACACTTTCAATGGCTTTGGGAATCACTCTTTTTGCCGGGTGCAACTCTCAAAAGGCCACTAAGGATGATCTTTCCATCATCCCCTTGCCGGTGGAAATGACTGCCGGAACCGGAGAATTTAAACTAAACGGAGACACAAAAATTCTAACTTCTTCCGATAATGAAGAAGTCCTGGGAGTCGCCGGATATTTGTCTGAATTGTTGTCTCCGGCCACCGGATTTGCTTTCACCACAGAGTTGGCAACAGAAGCGGCAAAGAACACCATATTTCTGAAACTGAATCCTGAAATTTCAGGGGAGACCGGCGCATATCACCTGACGGTTTCTGATGATCAAGTCATTATCGAAGCCCCTGAATCTATAGGCCTGTTTTACGGAGTTCAGTCGTTGCGACAACTCCTGCCTGCAGAAATTGAGTCATCCACAGTTCAGAACGGAATTTCATGGAATGTTCCGGCAGCGGAAATCAAAGACGAACCTCAATTTCAGTATCGGGGATTGCACCTCGACGTGGGTCGTCACTTCTTCCCGGTGAGCTTCATCAAAAAGTACATCGACCTGCTGGCCATGCATAAAATGAACAAATTCCACTGGCACCTCACCGAAGACCAGGGATGGCGGCTGGAAATCAAAAAATACCCTAAACTGCAGGAAATTGCAAGTCAAAGAGAGGGTACCCTCATCGGACATGGAGGAGAAACCCCGTTCGAATACGACAACAAACCCTATGGCGGCTATTACACACAGGAAGAAGCAAGGGAAGTGGTGGCGTATGCAGCAGAACGTTTTATCACAGTCATTCCGGAAATTGAAATGCCAGGTCATGCAACGGCAGCGTTGGCCGCGTACCCTGAACTGGGTTGCACCGGAGGGCCTTATGAAGTGATCAAACGATGGGGCGTATTCCCGGACATTTATTGTGCCGGAGAAGAAAAGACCTTTGAGTTTCTGGAAAATGTATTGCTCGAAGTCATGGACATTTTCCCCAGCGAATATATCCACATCGGAGGAGATGAAGCTCCGAAAGACCGATGGGAAGAGTGTCCCAAATGTCAGGCCCGCATTCGCCGGGAAGGATTAAAGAATGAACACGAACTCCAAAGCTATTTCATCACCCGAATGGAGAAATTCCTAAACAAACATGGACGCCAGATTATCGGATGGGATGAAATTCTGGAAGGTGGTCTGGCCCCCGGTGCCACCGTAATGTCGTGGAGAGGTGAAGCAGGAGGTATTGAAGCTGCAAAGATGGGACACGATGTAATTATGACCCCCAATTCTCACCTTTATCTGGATTACTACCAGACTGATCCTGAAAATGAACCATTGGGAATTGGTGGTTATCTGCCTCTCGAGAAAGTTTATTCATACCACCCCGTTCCTGAGGCCCTCACAGATGAAGAAGCCAAACACATATTAGGCGCTCAGGGCAATTTATGGACCGAATATGTAAAAACGGCCGACCATGTGGAGTATATGGTATATCCACGCGCCGTTGCGCTCTCTGAGGTTGTCTGGACTCCAAAAGAGCAAAGAGATTACAGCAACTTCCTGAGCAGATTGGAAAAGCACTACAAAAGGCTGGATATTCTGGATGTGAATTACTTCTATGAAGTTCCTAAGCCTTCCTCCAACACAGCTAAAGCAGGTTTTCTGGAATCGACCCAAATAGCACTCAGCACTCCGCTGAAAAATACAGAAATCCGATATACGCTTGACGGCTCAGAGCCAACAGCAGAATCAGCACTTTACACAAAACCTGTAACCGTAGATAAAACCGGAGTATTAAAAGCCATTACTGTAAAAACATCAACAGGAGAGATCAGTAAAACATTGGAAATTCCGGTTACCAAAGTAGCCTACACCGCTCCAATTGAGAACATAACTCCGGGAGAAACCGGTCTGACATACAGTTATTACGAAGGTTTCTTCAGAACCGTAAAACAAATGGAGGAACAGCAACCGGAAAACACCGGAATTGTAACTTCAAAATGGATTCCGGAGGTTGTGAACAGTGCTTCCTTTGGTTTTACCTTCTCAGGACTCCTCCCTGTTGAAAAGAACGGTCTTTATCACTTTCATCTCTCCTCTGACGACGGAAGCAAAATGTACCTCAACGAACAGGAATTCATCGATAATGACGGACTCCATTCCAATCAAACAGTAATTGAACCTGCTGCTTTGAAAAAGGGGCTTTATAAAGTGAAAATTTATTTCACGGAAGGCGGAGGAGGATACAACCTCAACCTGAAAAGGCAATCGCCGGACGGTTCTGTAAAAGAACTTACTCCTGCTGATTTCTTCACTGAGAAATAGTCCGGAAACGGAACCGCAAAAGCAGTAATGGTCAAAGGGGACACACTGCTTTTGCGTGTTTCCTTCGGATTCACTCTACTTCCAGATTTACCCCTTTTCACACAAATTTTTAAACTGATAAAAGGAAGCTGATTGTGACACCGCAACAAACAACCGGGATGTCATTCAAAAGATTATTGAACAACAAGAAACGTAAAAACGGACTCTAGTTATCTCATCATGAAAAAAATCACCATTCCATATTTAGACACACTATTTTCATCGCCGGAGGAAATCGTCGAAATCCTTGATGAAAAAGGAGTGCAAGAAACCATTGAAACGGTCAACTGGAAAGAATTTCCTTACCAACCGCAGGTTTCATTTGCCATGGCTTACAACGAAAACCATCTTTTTCTGAACTTTAAGGTACAGGAACAGCACATAAGAGCCATGGAAACCGAAACCAACGGAAATGTGTGGGAAGACAGTTGCTGTGAATTCTTCTGCGCCTTTGACGATGAAGGTTATTACAATATAGAAACCAATTGCATCGGCACTCAACTCATCGGGTGGGGAGCCAACAAAGAAGAAAGAACACTGCTGAATCCGGAAACTATTGATGCCGTCCAGAAACATTCTACCCTGAAACGAAGAACCATTGAACCTCAAAGCGGCCGTTTTGAGTACCAGTTAACCCTGATTATTCCAGCAGCCACTTTTGTCAATCATCCGGGGGTGAAATTCACTTCAGGAATGCAACTCAAAGGAAATTTTTACAAGTGCGGGGACAAAACACCCGAACCCCATTTTATTTCCTGGAACCCCATTGAAATTGAAGACCCCAACTTTCATCGACCGGATTTTTTCGGAGTCATTGAATTGGCATAAACCAAAAAAGAGCAATACAGAAAACCTGCATTGCTCTTTTTAAATAAAATATCACTCCCTAATCTCCCTCATTCATAATACTGCACATTCTCTTTGGTTACCACATCCAGCGGAAGGTATTTGATTTGCTCCACCTGCTTTTTAAACACCAGGTAGTCCGCCAAAAGCTTCACGCCCCAATAACCCTGACCATGCGGATTCTGATTTATCAGAAAATCTATAACCCCACTGTTCAGCAGTTCCCTGTTTTTTAACAAAAGGTCATAACCAACCAACTGAAAATGCTTCAGGTTATGTTTGATCAGAAAATCTGCAAGAACAAAAGAGCGGGAGTTGGTGACAAAAAATCCCCGCAAATCAGCATTTGATTCCAACAGTTTATTCATGTGATGATTAAAACGCGTTGTATCTTCCCAAAAATCTACCTCCGTACGAACGATCTGGTACCCATCAGAACGAAGGTCCTCAAAATAATCCAGAAACCCCTGTTCTTTGCGAACCAGGTGCGTTGAGTTGGTTACCTGCTCATCTAAATGAACCACCATAAAAGTGCCCGGCTTCTTGCATCCGTAATGGAGTAATCTGCCGGCAAGCAACCCGCTCTGATAGGAATCCTGCCCCACATAGGCCACCGGTTCATAATCGGGAATATGCGTATTAAAAAGATTAAATGGCACCTTTTCCTGCTTCCACTTATTCAAAAAAGCCAGCGATTCCCGATAAAAAATGGGAGCCACCAAAATACCGCTGTAATGACTCGAACTGACTTTCTGCGCTTCCCTTTTGAATGATTCCGAATCTTTCTGATTAAACAGAAATTTATCAACTACCACTCCATATTGGCGCAGCTGATCTGCAGCCTCCTCAACCCCGGCGAAAGGAGCATTCCAATATTCGTCATTACCGGGGTTGGGAATAATTGCCGCAATACGATATTCTCCGGATGAAACCAGGGCACGGGCCATGATGTTTGGCTCATAATCCAGCGCTTCCATCGCCTTTTTAATTCGCTTTTTTGCATCCTCCGAAACCCTGCCCCTGTTGTGAAGCACACGGTCAACGGTTCCGGCAGACACACCTGCCTGTTCGGCAATATCTTTTATGCGGGCAATCTTTTTCAAAAAGGTTGATTTTTTTAATTTCTGACTTTATGTCCCTTTAAGGCATAATAAAGGATATACAAAAACAAAGGAAGACAAAGCCAATATGCATTTTGTGCTCCAAACATATCCTTCAGAAAGCCATACAAGGTAGGTATTAATGCACCACCAACAATAGCGACCACCATCAGTGATCCACCTGCTTTGGTAAAACGTCCCAGATCCGTCATAGCCAGCGGCCAGATAGCAGGCCACATCAACGCAGCTCCAAGTGCAATAAGCACTACGAAGAAAATTGAAATTTCCTCAGGCGCCAGAACCACCATAAAAGACCCCACGATTGCGGTAACCGTACTTATTACCAAAGCCTTTGACTGACTGACGTATTTGGGAATCAAAATAATACCGGCAATATAGCCAACTACCATTCCTACCGGGGCAATCCATGCATACCATTCAGGATTGGCGAGTCCCAGACTCTCGGCATAATCAACCAATGTCCCCAGCGCAACCGTTTCAACACCCACATAGAAAAACAGGGCAAGAACACCTAACAATAAGTGATGGAACTGAAAAATTGATGTCTTCTTAGCGGCATAAGGACAGTCATCGGCACTTTCTTCATCTTCACCAACTGCTTTCACTTCCGGAAGGGGTGAAATCAATGCAATCAACCCCAAAAGGAGAAATACCCCAATGATGATGTAGAAAGGCAAGGTAGTGTCGGAGAACGTTACCTGATCCACACTTTTTCCAATCACCAAAGCAAGGAATAACGGTGCTACAGGCCATGCCAGCTTATTCAGGATTCCCATAATACTCATTCGCTGTGCGGCACTATCAATAGGCCCCAAAATGGTCACATAAGGGTTTACTGTTGCCTGAAGAAAGGTATTTCCCATACCACTCAAAAATGAAGCTGCCAAAAACAAAGGAAGACTCTCCATTTGTCCCGAAGGAATATACAGATAAAAGCCGATGGAGAACAAAAGGAATGACAAAGCCATGGTCTTTTTGTAACCGATACGGGCAATCACAAAGGATGCAGGATACCCAAAAATCAGAAATGCGGAGAAGGTAGCTGCCAGCACCAGATACGATTCAGCAGAACTAATACTCAGCTCGCTTTTCAGCAGTGGTATCAGATAACTGTTAATTCCGAGGGCAAACCCGATGGAAAAAAACATCATCCCCAAAATGGCGAGTGCAACCAACTGTGTGCTGCCTCTCTTTTCAGATGCAATTTGATTACTCATAATAGATTTCTTTCAAGATTTAAAATTTGTATCGTCTAAAAGCCTCAATGGCCTCATATTCTGTAAGTCCAAGACTATCATAAAGCTGAGCCGTCTCTCTGTTCCGGTCTTCGGCACGCTCCCAGAATTCGCGAGAATCAGTTCCCGGGAAAACAGGTTCATCTTTCTGTGACTGGTGTTTAAAAATAGCCATTCTTTTCTTCTTGAGCTCATCGGGGCTGATGGGCACTGCCATCTCTACATCTTCAATATCCCATTCCTGCCATGCACCACGGTAGAGCCATACCCAGCAATCTTTGGCCCACTCTTCTTCTCTGATAACTTTAAGTGCATCGAAAATGGCATGCAGACAAACCGCATGTGTACCATGAGGATCCTGCAAATCACCGGCAGCATAAATCTGATGAGGCTTCACTTTCCGCAACAAATCTACAATTATATCGATATCGGCCTGCGAAACAGGGCTTTTTTCCACACTCCCGGTTTCATAAAACGGCAGGTCCAGAAAATGGATGTTCTCTTCTTTCACTCCACTGAAACGGCTGGCAGCAATAGCCTCTCCCTTTCTGATTTGTCCTTTAATGGCCAAAACAGATGGATGACTATTCCCATTCCCCGGGTTTTCTTTCAGATAACCGGTAATCTCATTATAGAACTTCTCAATATCTGTCTCGCATAATGACATCTGACGGGAAAGGCCGCGCATAAAATCCAAATACCTGTAAGCATCGTCATCAAAAACGGCAATATTACCCGATGTCTGATACGCAACATGAACATCATGACCCTGCTCGGCCAAACGGATAAACGTGCCACCCATCGAAATAACATCATCATCCGGATGGGGACTGAATACAATTACCCTTTTGGGGAAAGGCTCAGAACGCTCAGGACGAGTCTTGTCATCACTTCCGGGTTTTCCTCCCGGCCATCCGGTGATGGTTTGCTGCAACATATTATGAATCTCGATATTCAAATCGTAAGCTTTCTCTCCGGTCTGAAGAAGAGATTTCAAACCCCACTCTTTGTAATCGGCTTCAGTAAGCTTCAAAATAGGTTTCCCGGTCTGCTTAGACAACCAAATCAAAGCTTTTTTCCGCATGGTATCATTCCATTCGCAGTCACCCGTCAGCCATGGTGTCTCAATTCTGCTAAGTTGAGCCCCGGCAGCTGGATCAACCACAAATAAGGCATCCGGATGATTTTGCAGAAAAGAGGCAGGAAGCTCAGCGGTCACTGGTCCTTCCACCGCGGCTTTTACAACCTCCGCTTTACCCTGACCCCACGCCATCAGGTAAACTCGTTCAGCCTGCATGATGGACTTCACTCCCATCGTAATGGCACTTCGGGGTACATTTTCTTTACCTCCAAAATCCCTGGCTGCATCCTCAATGGTTACCTCATCAAGATGAACCAGTCGCGTTTCATCGCCTGCCTGCGAGCCGGGTTCATTAAACCCTATATGCCCGCTGCGTCCAATACCCAGAATTTGAATATCCAGTCCACCCAGCGATTTTATCTTATTATCATAGTCGCGACAATACCCCTCTATCTGCTCCCGGGACAATGTCCCATCAGGGATATGAACATTCTCGGGAAGGATGTCCACATGAGAGAAGAAATTCTCCTGCATAAACCTGTGATAGCTATTCACATCCTCATGACCCATGGGATAATATTCATCCAGATTAAAGGATATCACATTTTTAAAGCTTAACCCCTCCTCTTTATGAATCCTGATCAATTCCTTATACAACAACAACGGCGAACTGCCGGTGGCTAATCCCAGAACCGTTGTTTTATTAAGCTTATTCTTTTCTTTAATCAATGAGGCTATTTCTCTTGCCACAAATGCTGATCCTTCATCACGATCGCTGAAAACTTTAACCGGCACCTTTTCCAGGTGACTCCTTAATGTTGACTCTGTCATAATGGCTCCTTATTTAATTGGATAATTCTTTTTTCCTGCAACAAAATTAATCATTTTGTGTGTACGCACACACATTTTTTAAAAATTTATTTGCCAGTCACTTAAAAACAACGACACAACATCGATATTTTGCTTCATCTGCGTGTAACACAATGTCAATCACACACAATAAATAAATTCCGGGAAAGAGAAGTCCAGGCCACGTTATGCATAAGACGGGTAAAATGTAAAAAGACTGAATGCCTGACAGCAATAGTCAGCTCTATAAAGCATCAATCCCCTCCTCTCATTATTGGTCGCGACGCGACCAATAATGAGAGGAGGGAAGAGTTGTAACAAATTTTCCTGGGGCCTTGCCCCACGCTATTGCTCTCAGGCCGTTGGCCTGTTGAAGAATCGTTTTTGAGAGAAAAAACGTTGCCCTAAAGAAAATTCAGACAATTTAAAATGTAATAAATTGGTTTGCCAACTTTTCAGCAGCCTCTAAATAAGTCCTTTCAGGGAATGACGTAACAGCCTGCCCGGATCCTTCCGGGAAGCAAATGTGACTTGTATGGACAAGCACTAAATACCCCGACATAACATTAACCGACAAAAATTATTCATTTCAAAACACAAAAACCCACAAAACATTGACTAAAAAACCTTTACCAAACAGCCTCATGAAAAATTTAAAAAAGAGAGCAGTTTTTTTCACTTTTTTCATACCCGAAATTTGCAAGAAGTGAAATTTGATTTATCTTTGCATCCGCATTTGAAAAAGAACACTTCATCTGCGCAACGAAATGGTCCCTTCGTCTAGTGGTTAGGACGCCAGGTTTTCATCCTGGAAACAGGAGTTCGATTCTCCTAGGGACTGCTAAAAGAAAAATTTGTAACAATTAGCAAGGATTAGAGATGGCAAATCATCAATCAGCAAAGAAGAGAGTTCGTCAGATTGAGAAGCGTAAGCTTCACAATAAGTATTACGCCAAAACGGCCCGTAATGCTATCAAGAAGCTGAGAAGCACTACAGAGAAGGCAGAAGCTGAATCAATGTATCCTCAGGTTACTTCTATGATCGACAAGCTTGCCAAAAAGAACATTATTCACAAAAATAATGCGTCAAACCTGAAATCAAGTTTGGCAAACCACATCAGTAAGCTGGCTTAAGCATTAAGCCTTTTTACGGTCCCTTCGTCTAGTGGTTAGGACGCCAGGTTTTCATCCTGGAAACAGGAGTTCGATTCTCCTAGGGACTGCTGAGGTCTTTCCATATTGGGAAGACCTTTTTTTGTTCCTTTTTTTGTATATTGCATCAACCGGTTTAACCTTACAATTCATTAACCCGCCCAACCCCCTGCTCAGGATCTTCTATTTTGCCGGGATTTGGTGCTAAAAAAAGAAGGATGGAAGAATATCAAAAAACCAGCATCCGAAACTGGGCCATTGAAGACCGCCCCCGCGAAAAACTCATACAAAAAGGCATCGCATCACTTTCCAACGCAGAGCTTTTGGCCATCCTCATAGGATCCGGAAGTCGCAAAGAGTCAGCCGTTGAGCTCTCAAGAAAAATTTTGGGTGATGTCCGCAACAACCTCAACGAACTGGGCAAAAGCACCATTGATGCGTTGCAAAAACGTTATCACGGCGTTGGTCAGGCCAAAGCCATTACCATTGTTGCAGCACTGGAACTGGGCCGAAGACGTCAGCTGGCCTCCCCCTTAGAGAAACCCCAAATCAGAAAAAGCGAAGATGTATTTGCATTGATGAGTCCGGCTTTAGCCGATCTGCCACATGAAGAGTTCTGGATTCTCGTGCTCAATCAGGCCAACAAAGTGGTGACACGTTTCAACATCAGCAAGGGAGGAATCGCCGGAACCGTCATTGATGTGCGGCTAATCATGGAAAAAGCCCTTTATCAGCACGCTTCTTCCATCATTCTATGCCACAATCATCCGTCCGGAAATCGCAAACCCAGCCAGCCCGACATCTCCATCACTAAAAAACTTGCCGAAGCTGGAAAAATTCTCGACATTCATGTATTGGACCATGTAATTATTGCCGAAAACCATTATTTTAGCTTTGCCGATGAGGGCATCCTCTGATCCTTCATTATTTGAAAAAACCCCATTAGATACTCATTTTCATGAAAATTCAACACTTACACAACCAGGAAATAAACCGCCTCAGATATGACAATGCACTTAAAAGATCTTTCAATGCCAATATTTTTGCCTACTCCTGGTATATGGATCAAACCTGTGACGAATGGGAACTGCTAATAGAAGGAGACTATGAAACCGTGTGTCCGATACCCTTAATCCGCAAAATGGGAATTGCAAAGGTCAGCCAGCCCCGCATGACTCCTTTCCTTGGTGTTTTTTCTTCTAATCACCTGCCCGCCGAAAAAGTCGAAGCAATTCTTCACAGCATCCCATACGCCAACATCTCTCTTACTTTAAACCACCTGAACCGACTTACCAAATACAACCGGAAACGGACCGTAAAAGTTCCGGTACTCGATTTGATTACTCCCTATAAAAAGATAAAAGAGCGGTATAGCGAAGAGGCAAACGCAGCTCTGTCTAAAAATGACGGATCTTTTGTGATGCGCTCGATCAGGAGTGATGAATATATGTTTTTCCGAAGAAGACAAAATAAAAAAGGAGCCACCGAAGAGATGCAACTGACACGAATAATGAATTATGCGATCCGTTACAAAAGCGCAGGCATATACGCCACCTACTCCTCGAGGAATGAACTAATTGCAGCAGTCTTCCTGATAAAATCCAACAACAGACTTTTCCTGTTCGATTGCACAGAAAATCAGGAAGGACGCCGATCACATGGTGTATTTAAAGCCATCAATCAACTGATAGAAAGCAACTGTGAAAGCAACCTCACACTTGAAGTTCCCTTTTCATGCGAAGCACTGACCTCACTGATAATGTTTGATCAACATCAATGCCTCAGATATAAAAAAGGATTTTTGTAATGTCCAAAGCACCAAATGCTTTTCCAACATCTACACAAGAGACGCTTGCCGGATATTCAGTAGCGTTGCTGCCCCGAGCAAAGATAAATACCAGCCGCTGGGATAAATGTATCGAAAACGCTCTTAACGAAAGCCCTCTGGCTTACAGCTGGGTTTTGGATCATCTATCTCCAAATTGGATGGGGTTAATACTGGGAAATTATGATGGAATAATGCCTCTCCCGGCAAGAAAGCAATTTGGCCTTAACTTCATTCAGATGCCGGAAGGAGTTTTAACTTTAGGGCTTTTTTCGAATAAATCTGAAATAATAAGTCTTTTCCCAGGCATTCTGAATCATTCTGCCTTTTCAAAGTATCATTTCATAAACTACAACGGAGCCATAAAAACAGTCCCAACCTCACTACATCAGGGAAGCAAAATAAAACAAACTTATGAATTAAATTTATCAGATAGTTATAAAAATTTATACCGCCATTTTTCGCAGTCCCATAAACGCAATATTAAACATTTTCATTCCACAAATTTAAAAATTGACTCCAATCCCGCATCTTTTGTTTACACTTCTCTTCTTGAAAATTTAGGTAAAAAAAGACCTGAACTTTTTATGTCTCATACAAGTCGGATCCGCATACAAGAAATGACTCATCAAGCACTAAATAAAAACATGGGAAAGACATATTCAGTTTGGGAAAATGACAACCTTATTGGAGGAGCATTCTTCCTTATTGGCAACAAACGCATCATAGCATTTCATCTTGCAAATGCCCGGGGAAGATTTCATAAAACCTCATTTGCTATTATTGACAAGTTTATACAAGAACACTCAGAACAAGAAAAAACACTGGACTTTGCAGGTTCTGTCATTCCCAATGTGGCTACTTTCAATCATCGATTCGGTGCCACTCCAGCTAATTATCTGGCTGTTACAATAAACAAACTACCTCAACCCCTTAAATGGGCAAAAGAAAAAAATCTGCTCTTTAATTTAAAACGGCTCTTTTTTAAATAGATCAAACTGGAAAATTCAGACTTAAACATTATTTTTGCATATAAAAATCGGGAAATGGAAATTAAACTCATTAATGAACCCTTCAGCATCCTTAGCACTTTTGTAGCAGAATTAAGAGACGTTAATATTCAGCACGACCCCCTTCGCTTTCGCAGAAACCTGGAAAGAATTGGCGAAATCTTTGCCCTGGAAATCAGTAAAACATTAACCTACAAAGAAACCGACATCCCTACACCACTGGGAACTGCCAAAGAGTGGTTGCCTCAGGAACAAGTGGTGGTAACCTCCATTCTCAGGGCCGGAGTACCACTCCACAACGGGCTGCTTAATTATCTCGACCGGGCAGAAAACGGCTTTGTTTCAGCATTCAGAAAATACACCGACGATGGAGAGTTCCGCATTCATATTGAGTACATTTCAGCCCCCGATCTCAACGATAAAATTGTAATTATGGCCGATCCCATGCTGGCTACCGGATCTTCTTTAGAACTGGCATACAAAGCTATTCAGGCCAACGGAACCCCCAAGCATGTGCATCTGGTGAGCATTGTGGCAAGCCAGGAAGGTGTGGAGTATATTCAGAAGAAACTGGGTGACGAACCTGTAACACTATGGCTGGCCACTGTTGATGATGAACTCAACGCTAAATCGTACATTGTTCCGGGACTGGGAGACGCGGGAGATTTGGCTTACGGCCCCAAACTGTAAAAGCAGCTTACAGCTTTATCACCTCCGACTCATCCCGACATTCGTTCAGCAATGTTGCAATACTTTTATTCATCCCCGGATGTATGAAGTCCGGTGCAAGTTCCTGCAACGGAAGCAGTGTAAAACGTCGCAAATGCAAACGCTCATGAGGAACAGTGAGTAGTGGTGAAGAGATTACGATGTGATCATAAAATAAAATATCGATATCCAGAAGGCGACCCTCGTAATGAGTGGTCGTCTTTTTTTTGCGCCCCATGTCACGTTCAATTTGCTGGGTTTCTACCAATACCGCCTGCGGCTCCAAACGCGTCTCCACAAAAACCACCTGATTCAAAAACCACTGGTCATCCTCAAACCCCCATGGAGGACTTTTATAAAGGGAAGAGCAGCGCTGAACAAGCCCTATACGTTGTTCAAGAAGCGCTAAAGCCTGCTTAAAGACATTTTCTGTATTCCCCCGGTTTCCTCCGAGAAGCAGAATTACATTTGACATAAGTGTGCATCGTTTGATGAAAAGCTGAATTCTGTCACCTTCAAATAAATAATTTTTCGCAAATTTGTAAAAGAATGACTTTTGAAGAAAACAGACAAGTCTTAAATCTATTATTTTTACTAAACAATTCCTGTCTTTAACTTAAACAAGAAAATAACCCTAAAAAAACAAACATGAAGAAATTTCTCAAGTACACCCTTGCTGTCATTGTAGGATCAGTGGTTTCCATCACCATCCTGACGCTCGGGTTTTTTATTTTTGTTGGCATTCTTGCAGCTTCAACTTCTCAGGAAGTAACCGTCAAGGACAACTCACTGCTTGTACTCAAGCTGGACGGTCCTATCGTTGAAAGACTTGCCGACGATCCATTCGCACAGATTTTTGCTGAAATTTCGGGCGAAGCCGCCCCAATGGGCTTGAATCAGATCCTCTCAAGCATTAAAAAAGCCGAACGCGACGACCGGATCAAAGGAATCTATCTTGAATCCGGACTGGTAATGGGAGGTCACGCCACCATCGAAGAGATTCGCAATGCCCTTTTGGATTTCAAAAAAACCGGTAAGTTTATCATCAGCTTTGCCCCGGTCTATTCCCAAAAATCTTATTACCTGGCATCAGCTGCCGACCGCATCTATCTGCCTCCAGCCGGAATGCTTAATTTCCAGGGTATCTCGTCACAACACACCTACTTCAAAAACACGCTGGAAAAACTGGGTGTTGATGTTCAGGTGTTTCGCCATGGCAAATTCAAATCAGCCATTGAGCCATTTACCCGTACCAACATGAGTGATGAGGCCAGACTCCAGACCGAGACCTATGTGAATTCAATGTGGGATCACATCACACAAAAAATCTCAGAAGTCAGGAATATTGCCCCCGACAGGCTCAATGAAATCGCCAATCAGGTTCCCATGTTCCAAACCGATGACTTTCTTCTGAAATCAGGTTTGCTGGATGATCTGAAGTACAAAGATCAAGTGCTCAATGAACTGAAGGACTCCACAAAAACCGATTATACCAAAGACCTCAACAGCATTGATGTAAGACAATATGCAAAAGCCTATGTGTCTGACGGCAAAAAAGGAATTGCTAAGAATAAATTGGCCATTATTTATGCCGAAGGAGCCATTGACTCAGGTCAGGATGGCATCAATTCTGAAGACCTGTCGCGTACCATTCGTGAGGCTCGTCGTGATTCTTCCATCAAAGCGGTGGTTTTGCGCATCAATTCACCCGGCGGCTCCGGAATGGGCTCTGAGATTATCTGGAGAGAAGTGAAACTAACTGCTGACACCAAACCACTGATTGTCTCCATGAGTGATCTGGCTGCATCGGGAGGGTATTACATAGCCTGTGCTGCAGATACCATCGTTGCCCACCCAAACTCCCTCACAGGATCCATTGGTGTCTTTGGAACCATCCCAAACCTGGAAGGACTGCTTGACAAGGTAGGCATCTCAACAGACGTTGTTAATACCAATAAATTTTCTGACATGCCGGCTCTGACACGCCCGTTCCGTCCTGAAGAAAAGGAGATTATGCAGGCCTACATTGAGCATTTTTATGACTTTTTCCTTCAGCGTTGTGCCGATGGAAGGCAAACCACCAAAGCCGCCATCGATGAAATCGGGCAGGGACGCGTCTGGAGTGGCGAAAATGCCCTTGAAATTGACCTTGTGGATGTATTGGGCGGAATCGACACTGCCGTAGATATTGCCGCTGAAAAAGCCGGTATTGCTGACAACTACCGAATAGTGGAACTGCCGGAAGTATTGCCTCCATTTGAGCAATTGATAAAAGATCTGACCGGTAATGCTTCGGCCTATATGAAATCCGTATTCTTTGGAAACTCAGAATACCTGAAGTATATGCAAACAATTGAAAACCTGAAGGAGTCATACCCCATTCAGGCACGGGTTCCATACGAAATCTCAATCAATTAACAATACTGTTTTATTGCAGAGGGCGCATAAGGTCGTTTCACTTTATGCGCCCTTTGTTATCCAATAGCCAACGAATGATACGCGCCTTCCGGATTTTACTTTTCCCCTTTTCGTTGCTGTATTGCCTGGTAACATCCATCCGCAATGCACTATACAACAGCGGGATTAAAAAAAGTACCGCCTACCCGGTTCCGCTCATCTCTGTCGGCAATCTCACCGTAGGCGGAACAGGAAAAACTCCCCTGACCGAGTTGTTAATCAAAACGCTGACTCCGGATTACAACTGTGCCCTTCTGAGTCGGGGTTATGGCAGAAAGACAAAAGGGCCGATCCATGCAAAAGACGATGCCTCTCCCTCAACCATCGGAGATGAGCCCTTGCAGATCATGCAAAAATTTCGGGATCTCACCGTTATGGTGGCCGAAAAACGAACCCGGGGAATGGATTACCTGCTTCAACTAAATCCTCCCCCAAAAGTTATACTGCTCGATGATGCCTATCAGCACAGAGCCGTATCCCCCGGACTTTCCATTCTTGTCACCGATTATTACCGCCCAATCTACAAAGACTTTTGTCTGCCGGCCGGAAATCTGAGAGAACCTCTTGCCGGAAAAAAAAGAGCAGACATCATCGTGGTCAACAAATGCCCACACAACCTGAGTGAAACAGAAAAGGACAAAATACTGCGAAAGCTTAAACCAACAGCTCAACAAAAAGTATTCTTTAGCACGATAGGTTACGATTATCTGAAATCACTCAAAAGCACCGATACCCGGGAACTGTTCGGCAAAGAAAACAAACCGGTACTCGCTGTTACAGGTATCGGAAACCCTGCCCCATTCTTTAATCATGTCGAAGGCTATACTAAGGAACTCGAAAAAATAACCTTCCCTGATCACCATGATTTCTCAGACACCGATATAAAAAAAATCAACGCCAAGCTGGAGAAAATGGGACCCGACTCCATCGTTATCACCACAGAAAAAGATGCAGTTAGACTTCGGCATAAAAACCTGCCTGACAGTCTATCCAAAAAAATTTGGTATCTTCCCATTGAGTTGAAAATACTCTTTAATGAACAGAACACATTTATAAAAACCGTAAAAAGTTATGTTGAAGAAAATTCAGGAAACAGCAACGTTTCTTAAGCAAAACCACAAGACCTCCGCCCGGGTGGGCATCATACTGGGAACCGGACTGGGCGGTCTGGTTAAGGAAATTGAAATAAAAGAAACCGTTTCTTACGGTGACATTCCCAACTTTCCCGTCTCAACAGTTGAAGGCCATAAGGGACGCCTGATTTTCGGCTCTATCCGGGGAACAGAAATCGTAGCAATGCAGGGACGTTTTCATTACTACGAAGGTTACGATATGCAGGAAGTAACATTTCCGGTACGCGTGATGAAAGCTTTGGGAATAGACCATCTCATCGTATCGAATGCCAGCGGTGGATTGAATCCTGACTTTAAAGTTGGCGACATCATGGTCATTACCGACCACATCAATATGTTTGGAGACAACCCCCTCATTGGTCGAAACCATAATGAACTGGGGCCCCGTTTTCCCGACATGAGTGAACCCTACAGCAAAGAACTGTCCCAAAGAGCCCTCAAAATTGCAAAAAACAATGACATAGAGCTTAAAACGGGGGTGTATGTGGGGACTGCAGGCCCAACCTTTGAAACACCAGCTGAATACAAATTTTTCAGGGTAATTGGCGGCGACACCGTGGGAATGTCAACCGTTCCTGAAGTCATCGTAGCCCGCCATGCCGGCATGACCTGTTTTGGCGTAAGCATCATCACCGACTCCGGCGTCCCCGGACAAATTGTGGAAATCTCCCATGAGGAAGTTCAGGAAGTAGCAGCAGCGGCAGAACCCAAAATGACCAAAGTGATTGCAGAGCTGGTGGGAACACTTTAACATCAGAAAATTGGGCAGGTAGAGAGAGATTTTTGTTTTAATTATCCCTCTCTCCTGCTATTCCGCTTCAATATCGGGATAAAGAAAATCATTAAACGGAAAACGGGTAACATGAATTTTTACCACTTCGCGGTACAACAACTCTCTGAATTCATCGAAATTTGTCTTTTCCTTAGCTGAAATAAAGATACTCTTAGTATCCTTAGCCATCCAGCTCTCCTTTAAATCATCGAGGGAATAGTTCTCACGCGTTTCGGGAGTAAGATCGTCCTCCTCTTTTTCCGTGTAGGTAAAAGCATCCACCTTATTAAAAACCATAACCATGGGCTTTTCCCGCTCATCAATTTCGTGAAGGGTTTTATTCACCACCTCAATCTGCTGCTCAAAACCGGGATGTGAGATGTCCACCACATGGAGCAATATATCTGCCTCACGCACTTCATCAAGAGTTGATTTGAACGACTCAACCAGGTGGTGCGGCAATTTCCGGATAAAACCTACCGTATCTGCCAAAAGAAACGGCAGATTACCCACCACTACCTTGCGAACGGTGGTATCAAGGGTCGCAAAAAGCTTATTCTCAGCAAACACTTCACTCTTGGCAAGCGTGTTCATCAGTGTACTTTTTCCCACGTTGGTATATCCTACCAGGGCCACCCGCACAAGTTTACCACGATTCTTCCGCTGAGTTGCCATTTGACGATCAATCTTCTGAAGATCATTTTTTAGCTTGGAAATTTTATCACGGATAATCCGACGGTCTGTTTCAATCTCCTTTTCCCCGGGACCACGCATTCCAATACCTCCGCGCTGTCTCTCAAGGTGTGTCCACATTCGGGTAAGGCGTGGCAGGAGATATTGATACTGGGCAAGCTCTACCTGTGTCTTGGCATGTGCAGTGCGGGCACGGCGTGCAAAAATATCGAGAATCAAATTGGTCCGATCCAGAATCCGTCTTCTGAAAGCACCCTCCAGGTTTCTCAACTGAGAAGGTGTCAGTTCATCATCAAATATAATAGAATCAACATCTTCATGAACCTTCACATATTCCACTATTTCTTCAAGCTTTCCGCTTCCTACAAAATACCTTTTATCGGGCATAGGTAGCGACTGCACGAAACGTTTCACAGGGATGGCACCTGCCGTTTCAGCCAAAAAAGCCAGTTCATCAAGATACTCCTCCACCTCCCGTTCAGAAACGTCAGGTGTACGAATGGCCACTAAAACAACTTTTTCAAGTTCCTTTTCTGTCGATATCAGGTCGTTCATAGTATTGTGCAATATTTATCAGATGCAAAAGTAATTGATTTCATCAAAAAGAAGAGGAAAAAATATTCCTTCGCGAAGCAATGGAATTAGCATAAAACTAAAAAAGCCCGGAAAAAACCGGGCTTTTTAATATTTTAACCTTAAAATGCTATTATTGAAGCACAAAGTTGATGGGCACAGTGTAAGATACTCTTACCGATTTACCCCTTTGCTTACCAGGCTTCCATTTAGGCATACTCTTAACAACCCGGATGGCTTCCTTGTCAAGACTCGGGTCAACACCACGGGCAATCTGAACATCTGTTACAGAACCATCGGTGTTAATAACGAACTTCACATACACACGTCCCTGAATTCCGTTTTCCTGAGCAATTACAGGATAATCAACGGACGTTGCAAGGTACTTGTGCAAAGCAGCATCTCCACCTGGGAACTCAGGCATATCTTCCACAATAAAGAATACGGGAGCTTCCTCTGTTTCCTCTTCTGTTTCCATATCGGAAAAATCTACTTCCATCTCTTCGGTAGCCTCGGTATCTTCAATAACAAGCTCCTCTTCGAGTTCCACATCGTCTTCCACGATATTCAATACATCTGTAACTTTCGGTGGTGGCGGCGGCGGTGGTGGTTTCACTTCTTCCTGGGTGGTGATCGGAATGATCTCCTCCTCTACTTCCTCCTCTTCAATCTTAAACCCTTCATTGACATCAGCATCAGTTGATGTCCATTCAAAGGCGATGAAAACCAGAGAAAGCACCACAACAAGTCCAATCTGCATGAAGACTGACTTCTTGCTTTCCAAATCTGCTTTGGGCGACTTTTTTACTTCCATAATAAAAATCGAATTTTGGTGCCTAAAATTTAATGTCTCTTACTGCTTTTCAATGTTCCAAAATCTAACGAACAAAAGTCGTCTTTCATTTTGAGAGGCTAAAAATAGGATTTTATAATCAAATCCAAGCAATTTTAACGGTTCTTTTTAATCATTCAAGAAAAAAGAACTTCCCAAAAAAAACCTTTCATCGCTAAATTTCAACACCTTAACAGTAATTACGTAACAAATACCAATCCAAACCACATTTTTTTCGAAAATCCTTTGGCCTGTTTCCCGATTTTCATTTATATTTGCAACTCGAAAACCGGGGGTGTAGCTCAGTTGGCTAGAGCGCGTGACTGGCAGTCACGAGGTCAGGGGTTCGACTCCCCTCATCTCCACGTTTGTTATACTAAATATACAAAGAACCGGACAGAAGGTCCGGTTTTTTTTGTTTTTATTAATATCATTTTCAGAAAGTTTAACACCGCGTCTTTCGGTTGTTAAATGTAAGCCTTAAATTTGTCTCTCCAACAACAAGCATCAATTACCTGCAATTTCAGACATCATTGATCGCTCAATCATTCAGTAAATAAGCATGACAGACAACTCAGGTAAAATCATAAAAAGTATTAACCCCACCAAGATAATCCTTCCAATTCTGATAGGCTTATCGGTTACAGGTTTTTTGCTGTATCGGGAATTCGAACCCGGCAGTTTTAGCTTTGTGCGGTTTACTTTCTGGTCTGTTTTCTGGCTGTTGGTATCTTTTACGTTAATGGCAGTCAGAGATTTTGGATACATGATGCGTATCCGTATCCTGACCAATAATGAGCTGTCATGGAAGAAAGCGTTCAACATCATAATGCTTTGGGAGTTTACCTCCGCCATTACCCCCTCTGCCATAGGTGGGACCAGCGTGGCCATATTCTTTCTCAACAAAGAGGGAGTGCGCCTGGGGCGAAGCACTGCTGTAGTAATGGTTACCTCTTTTCTGGATGAACTCTATTTCATACTTGCCTTTCCTATTATCCTGTTATTACTGGGTCGCTCAGACATCTTCATTCTGGATGCGGCCGATGCAGCTCTGCCATGGTACAAAAACAATTTCTTCCTGCTGGCCATGGGAGGATATTCCATAAAACTGCTCTACACACTCATTCTCAGCTACGGACTGTTCATCAATCCCAGAGGTCTGAAATGGCTGCTTCTGATGATTTTCAAATTGCCCATCATCCGCAAATGGCGCCCTCAAGCCAATGAATCTGGCACAGACCTCATTCAAACCTCCAAAGAATTTAGCGGATGGCCGTTTTCAAAATGGCTGAAAGCATTCGGAGCAACATTTTTCAGCTGGACCTCTCGTTATTGGGTTGTCAACACGCTGATTGTAACTTTCCTTGGCGTTAAATGGCTCGGTTGGGAGGACCACCTTCACGTATTTGCCAAGCAGCTGGTCATGTGGATTATGATGCTTATCAGTCCCACCCCGGGTGGCAGCGGCTTCGCAGAATATGTATTCAAAGAATTTCTTGCAGCCTTTATCCCTGTGGGGACAGGTATTGCCATGGCATTCATGTGGCGAATGGTCAGCTATTATCCTTATCTGATATTCGGAACATTTATGGTTCCGCGCTGGATTAGAAGGCACTTCCTAAGTCGAAAAGTGAAATAACAATAATTCAGGACCCTCTTTCGTTTCTATAGCATACCGCCAACATTTGACCAACAGCACGGTTTTTGTGATTAATCAGGTGATTATAAAATTATTATGGTTGTAACTTGCATTTGACCAATAATTATTTTTGCACAAAACCGCCCGGCAGGATGTAAAACCTTAAAGGTTTGAATAATTACACCAACCTGCCATCCATTTCCGAGACAACATTGAAACGTTACAAACATGCCTGGCAACCATCAAACAGAGAGAGAGCGTCTTTACAATAACCAATCACTGATCAGGAGGAAATTGCTAAACCTTTTCCCTTTTGTGCTCTTCAGCTTACTGGTTCTTCTATTCACCGGAGCCTGCAATACAGGCAAAACCAGCGACAAAGAAGACGATCCGGATATTATTATCTATTGTGAAAACGGAATTCTGGCTCCCATCCTGGAAATTGTTCAGGAATATGAAGACAGCACCGGCCTTCATATTAGTATCCAGAACGATTGCGCAAGAAACCTGGTTAATCTCATCCATTATCGACGAGAGGCAGACATATTCATTCCTGATTCCAGAGAAGCCATCGATAAAATATTGCTGACTTCCCCGGAAATAATCGCAGACTCTGTATCTGTGGGAAATCAAACTCTTGTGTTCATCGTGCCCAAGAAAAACCCGCTAAAGCTTACCGGTGAGCTGAAATCTCTTACAACTCCTGCAAACGGAATTATCCTGGCCAACCCCGAAAGCAGCACGCTGGGGTTCTCCAGCGGAACACTCCTGCAAAAACATCAGATCTATGACCAGGTAATGAATTCGGTGCTCTTTCTGACTGCTGATTCCAGAAGCCTCGTAAGAAACATCGCTAATAACCATGCATCACTTGCCATAGCCTGGGAATCTGATTATCTCACCAACAGCATCAGAACACAGGTGGACACCCTCTCCATAGCATCTCCACACAAAACATTTCCTGCTGTGGCTGTACTACTTAACACAGGAAAACAAAAAGAGAAAGCAGTGGAGTTTCTCTCAAGCCTGAATAAAAAAAACGCCCGAAAAATTTTTGAAAAATACGGAATTCGCCAACCGATATGATTTTTAGTGCGCGTAGCTTTATTTTCACATGTTAATTCCCTATCTTGAGCATGCCCATAAAGCATCACTTGCTTCGCATTATTGCTGCCAAAATGCACTTTGCCGGAGAATAACCGGTTCTTTTGGCGGCTTGCGCCACCGCTTAAGCGTTAGGCGGCAGTCGGTAGTAAACAATGCAAACGGACTTTGGGGATCAGACACTAAACAAAAACCTAGTTTATCGACAAGCACATATTTAACCTTATAATATGCCATCACTTGTTAACATCCAGCTGGTGTAATAAACCTTAATCATAACAGACAGTTCAACAAATTCCTGACCTCAAAAACGCAATAAATTGGTCCTGAAAACAAGTAAAAAAATTCTAAAAAGGCTTCCTTTCGGAAAGAGCAGCGGACTTTTTAAAGAACCCCTGATCAACAAATTATATCTTTTGCTGGGTATATTCATCTTTACCATTGCTTCCATCCTCATTATTGGCAATTATTTCGACAAAACTTATACCATCCATTATCAAAACACAATAAGGAATCAGGAACAAAAGCAAAGAATAGAAGCTTTACTGAAAGAGAATCTGCTTAACATCAACCTGGATTTCAAATCATACTCTTCCGTTTCACATCCACAGCAACTTAGCAATCTTCAAAACAGAATCAGGCAAAACATCAACAGAAGCCTGACTATGCTGGAAAAACTCGACAAAGGGGGCAGCATTACCGTGATAAAAGCGGTAAACATGGAAAATGCAGACCGAATAGCAGAAATAATTGACTACCGGGCCGATGAATATACCGGAACCATTCCGGAGATTCGTGACATTCCATCCATGCTCTACGAACTGCAATCACTAAGTGCCAAGATAACCGGCTCTTTGAAAGGACAAATGGCAGGCACTGCACCGGTAGCTAAAGAAAATCTGGAATCCATCAGTTTTTACCAGAAACAGGCAGAAAGCATTCTTTCCAGAATTTATGAAATAGAAAATCAGATCTCTTTTCAGATCAGTAAAACCATCTCTGACTTAAACGAAAGAAGCATTTTTGTATTTGAGAGATATTCGTGGATAAAATACCTGAGCTTAATCATATTCTCCCTCCTCGTAGCTGGAATTACCTTTATCATCATCAATCAGATCGGACTGGTTATCCTGCACAGACGTAAGGCAGAAGAGACCAATGTCAAACTCTTAAAGGCGGTGGAACAAAGCCCGGTTTCCATCATGATTACCAATACAAATGGCATTATTGAATACGTGAATAAATCGTTTGAACAAAAAAACAACCTTACCAAGAAAGAAATTGAGGGCACAAGTCTCCATCTGCTACAGTCGGACAAGAACGATGAATTTGCAAGAATCCTGCTGGAAAACATTCAGGAAGGCCGTACCTGGAACGGCGAAATTCGATCTACCAACGAAAAAGGAGAAACTACCTGGGATAAAATATACATTACCCCGGTGCTCAACGATGAAAATACCATTTCCAACTTCATCGCCATCAAAGAAGATGTAACCGAAAAACGCCTGCTGACACAATCGCTCCGCGAATCAATAGAAACGCTGAAAACCATTACCGAAAACCTGCCGGTGGGTATCCTCATTACCGACGAAAGCCGGAATATCGTGCAGATCAACTCTACAGCGGCCACCATCATGGGATTTGATAACCTGGAGGACGCCATTCAGGAGGTGAAAAATCAGGGATACAACAAACTCTTT
Source organism: Marinilabilia salmonicolor (assembly GCF_003003035.1). Classification (GTDB taxonomy): domain Bacteria; phylum Bacteroidota; class Bacteroidia; order Bacteroidales; family Marinilabiliaceae; genus Marinilabilia; species Marinilabilia salmonicolor_A. The sequence goes on from NZ_PVTS01000002.1 coordinate 123,086, forward strand.
GAAACCATCAAACACGAACACTACAAAGATGATGGATCAGGCCTGACCATTTCCACTATGGAAGAGAGATTGAACGTAAGGGAAAACAACATCTCCCGAGTGATCCTGAAAAACATCATTCCCCTGAAGATAAACAACCAACAGGTGCGCCTCGAAGCATTCATGGACATCTCGGCCCAAAAAGAGATGCAACACCGCGAAGCAGAAGCCAATAAGGCAAAATCGGAGTTCCTGGCCAATATGAGCCACGAGATCCGCACCCCCATGAATGGAATTATTGGTGCCACAGAGCTGCTCGGACAAACCAGACTCAATCGTGAGCAGCAAAACATCATCACCATCATCAGCCGCTCTTGCGACAATCTCCTCAACATTATCAATGACATCCTGGACTTCTCAAAGATTGAAGCCGGAAAAATGAAAATTGAATCTTACTCTTTCAACATACGATCGACAGTTGATTACCTGCTGGACCAAATGGCCTTCAGAAGCCACGATAAAAACCTGGAACTCATAGCTTCTGTGGAAGAGACCATTCCATCCTATCTGCTCGGAGATGAAGGACGACTTATCCAAATCATTATCAACCTGATGGGCAATGCCGTGAAATTCACACAGGAAGGAGAAGTTGTACTAAAAGTGGACCTGGAGAAACAGGAAGGACAGAGCCTCAGTGTCCATTTTGCCATTGAAGATTCCGGAATTGGAATCCCCCCCGATAAAAAGGAGAAGATATTTGAATCGTTCACCCAGGCAGACGGGTCAACTACCCGGAAATATGGCGGAACAGGACTGGGCACAAGCATCTCGAAAATGCTCGTTGAATTGATGGGCGGAAAGATATGGGTGGAAAGTCCAAATCCAAACTTTGCCTGGTCTGAAGAGAATCCGGGATCCGTATTCCACTTCACAGTGCCCCTGAAAGCCGACAAGAAAAATCAGCAGGATGATTTCAAAAATCCCAGAATGAAATCTCTGAAAGCCCTGATTGTGGACAATCACAAAACCAACCTGTTATTATTAAAAAAAGCGTTTCACAACTGGGGAATAACACCGGTAACGGTCAGCGATGAGAAATCGGCTTCTGAAAAACTCCGGGGAGATAAAAATTTCGACCTGATTCTGATTGATTCACATATTTTTAGCAACAATGAAGAGACCGGAATTCAAAAGATAAAGGAGGCAGCCCCTAAAATAAAAACCTTACTTTTTACCTCCCAAAACAAACATTCATTCAAGGGATTTGATATGGTGCTGGAAAAACCTATTAAACACACAGAACTTTTCCACATCATCAATCAACTGATATTCGGTATCGACACGAATAAAGGAGATGAGAACTTCTCATCCAAACCCAAAGAGAATAAGAAAATTCTGCTGGTAGAGGACAATCCCATCAATCAGAAAATCACAGAGAAAATGCTGAGCAGAATAGGCGTGGTAACCACTATTACGAACAACGGAGCAGAAGCGGTGGATTTACTGGTAAATAACCAGGAAACCTTTGATGCCATTCTGATGGACATCCAGATGCCTGTTCTTAACGGACTGGATGCCACACGGGAATTGCGAAAGGCAGGCATATCAACCCCCATCATTGCAATGACGGCAAACGTACTTAAAGGAGACCGGGAAGCATGCCTGGAAGCCGGCATGAACGATTACATCGGGAAACCGGTAAAATTAAACGATTTGCAACACACCATTCAGAAATGGATGTAATTAACTTTTGCAATACAGCATAACAGTTTTTACGTTGATTCAGTTAGAAACAGGCACTATTCAAAGCACGGATTATTCCTTTTGGAAGATTCAAACTACTACTTTAACTTGATTTATTCATGAATCTTCGTGATGAAATGTTCAAATATCAAGAAATCCATAGAGCCGATTTGACAAGATTAGGCCGTGTTCTTTTAAGGCCGAAGGTCTTTAAGCAATAGCCTGGGGCAACGTCCCAGGGAAATTGTAATACCTCTCTACCCGCGTTTTATGTATAAGGTTAACAAAAGGTGCTCATACTTTTTTATGACTTTGAGCCTGCTTGCACCTTATCTGTCTTATGTAAAAAATGAATTACATAAAAAACTGCACAGCAGCTGTACCCACCACTAAAAACCAAAGAAAAAATTCACGCCAGAATTTTGCACCCATCTTGTCGAACCAAAAAGCCAGTACAATTGCCGGCCCAATGGCCAAGACGGGTGTGAGTTCCACTGAAAAATAGGGAGTCAGGCAAAGTGCAGCTGTAACCAATATCAGCCACACAACCACTCTGAAATGCTTTCGGGTAATAATTTTCTGGGTGGGAATATATCTCACAAGAGTAATCAACCCTACTAAAGTAAGCAAAATAACCACAGGAAGATAAATTTGAGAAACCAGATTGTGACCAAACTGGCCGGTATTGCTGAACAGGTTCAGTACAAAATAAACCCCAAACTCCTCCACACTGGAGAAAACAAAAAAGTAACCTGCACTCAGGATTAAAGGCAGAATAAGCCCGAGCAAACTGGCGATAAAGGAACGTACCGAAAGGACCCTCAGCACCCCCATTGCAACCACAATCATCGGGTAAAGATAGAGCCCTTTGGCATAAAACAGCACACCAATACCAAGCAGCACCCCTCCATCAAAACATCTGACTTCTTTGCGGGAGGAGGCAGGAGCTCCCATTATCCGCTCTATCCCAAGCAAGAAAAACAGTGCAAACATCCATACCATATGCAAACGCTGCACACTCAAAAAGCCACTGACCAACAATCCGAAAATCAAAGCGGGAAGGACCGACTGCCTGCCCAATAAACCATAACGGCCAACCACCCGGTTGACCGTAAAAGCCGTCAGGACAGCAAGCACATAGGAAAACACCGCTGCCCAAAATACACTTTGCCCAAAAACAGGACGAATCAGCCACTCCCACAAGGGCATATGTATCCCATCGAAACTAATTGGCTGAACCCCCTCAAAAAGAAAAACCCTGACCCAAAACAAGAGCAATATAAAAGGGACAAGAATAAAAGCCATTAAGCTATTATTGTGCAACGTCCTGTAGAGCATTTTTTAATTACTTTAAATCAAACCCGATGTCCTTTCGGTAATACTTCTTCTCAAACTGTACTTTTTCTGCATTCCGATAGGACTTCTCAAGCGCCTCATCAATAGAGTTTCCAAGCGATGTAATCGCCAGCACACGGCCTCCGGACGTGAGGACTCCGTTGCCGCTTGTAGTCCCTGCATGAAAAACAATACTGCCTTCTACGTGGTCAAGGCCCAAAATGTTTTTACCTTTTTCATATTTTCCGGGATAACCACCGGAAACCATCATCACAGTTACCGCGGTACGCGGATCAAACTTCGGTGTCAGATCTTTCAAACGACCTGCAGCAACCGCTTTAAACACCTCTACCACATCCGATTGCAGCCTGGGCATCACCACTTCAGTTTCCGGATCTCCCATCCGCACATTGTATTCTATCACATAAGGATCATTTTCAACTTTTATCAATCCGAAAAAGATAAATCCTTTGTAATCGATTCCGTCTTCTTTTAATCCGTCAATGGTGGGTTTAATAATGCGATTCTCCACCTTTTCCATGAATTCTTCATCGGCAAAAGGCACGGGCGAAACAGCTCCCATTCCTCCCGTATTGAGGCCTGTATCCCCTTCCCCGATTCTCTTGTAATCCTTAGCATCTGGCAGAAGCATGTAACTGTGTCCGTCCGTAACTACAAAGACCGACATTTCAATGCCAGACAAAAACTCCTCAATCACAACAGTGTCACTGGCTTTGCCAAATTTACCGCTGAGCATCATCTGAAGCTCATTCTTTGCTTCGTCAATATCATCAATAATCAAAACCCCTTTGCCTGCAGCCAATCCGTCGGCTTTCAAAACATAAGGTGACTTCAACGTATTCAGGAAACGCTCCCCCTCATCAATGGTATCTGAAGTAACAGCCAGATAGCGGGCTGTAGGGATTTTATGCTGAACCATGAACTGTTTGGCAAACTCCTTGCTTCCCTCCAACTGGGCCCCGCGGGCCGAGGGACCGATAACCGGTACGGATGAAAGTGCAGGATCATTCAGAAAAAAATCGACAATTCCTTTAACAAGCGGAACCTCAGGGCCTACAATTACCATATCAATGTTGTTTTTGATTACGGCATTTTTAACCCCGTTGAAATCGGTGGGATCCACATTCAGGTTTTTTCCAATCAGTCCGGTGCCCGCGTTTCCCGGTGCAATAAAAAGATTATCCAGCAGCGGACTTACCCTCATTTTCCAGGCAAGTGCATGTTCCCTGCCCCCCGATCCCAGAAGCAAAATATTCATAATTTCCTCTTGTTTTGGTTTATAGAAGTCAATAATTCTGTTGTATAACCATTGGCTTTGAGCCAATTCAAAACTGCGGGCAATGCCTCCTTCAGGTTAGGCCAGGCCTTTAATGAATCGTGAAACACAATAATGGATCCGGGCCTCACATTACTCAATACATTATCAACCACCTTAGCAGGAGAAAGTGAGCGGTCATAATCGCATGACAAAACATCCCACAAAACAACCTGCAATCCCTTTTTTTTAATTCCTGACACCCACCAGGGAAAAATTATTCCGTGAGGTGGTCGAAACCAATTTACCCTGCCACCATATTCAAGCCCTCTGTCAATATCCTTAAAATACCGGTTTCTCCCGGTTTTATGACCGGGCCGGTGTGCAAACCCGTGCGCACCAACGTCAAAGTTCTCCCGGAGAAGCTTTTCATAGACTCCGGGATATTTTCTAACATTATCGCCGATGCAAAAAAACGTCGCTTTTGCACCCGAATCTTTCAGCTGGTCAATAACCCAGGGGGTAACTCCCGGCACCGGGCCGTCATCGAAAGTGAGGTAAACACGTTTTTTCTGTGTATTTTCCCTCCACAGGGTGGCCGGAAAGAGCCATCTCACCCACAGTGGGGGCCTCACAATCCATGAACTCCTATTACTCAAAAAATCCCATTTTCTGAAGACTTGAATTGTACTCCTGATCCAATCCCTCCAGTATTTCTTCCCGCTCAAAACTCTCAGCAGTACGAACTATTTCTCCGTAAATCGCCATATTGCGACGAATGTCGTTCATTACCCGATTCCGTTTGCGCGGCGACAACGAAAGGAAATAATCCAGCTCCTGGAAGTTCACTTCAGCAAACCCTTTCAGAATTTCATCTCCTTTTTCAAACTCCCCGCCATTGTAATAGCCTTCCGCCAGGAAAATGGAGAAATAATTGTGCGGAATTCGGTCGGCGGGAAGTACTTCCATCGCCTTATCCAATACATCCAATGCTTTTTCAGTCTTTCCCTCATTCAGCAATGCAGTGGCCAAACGCCCCATATTGTTCCGGATATTGATGGCCATACGCTGGTGGTTCTCATCCAGGTAAACCCTTGGGTCCTTGAAATTTTCCAGATTGTAAACCTCCATGAAATTGCGATAGGCCTTTTCAGTATCAACCCTGCCGGTGAGCCCCTGCTGATTACTTCCTTTTATCGGCACAATTCTGTAACCAAATCCTTCGAGCTGGAAATATTTATCCAGTCCTACATAATTATCGCTTCCTACGGTCACAGCATAAAATATCGGACGTTCCCAGTCGTTGGTAGCCAGCATATCCAGCACAATCATCTCATTTTTGAGCAGATAATCCCTGTTTCCGAGATTAATTTCCATCACAGAATCAATCAGGTGAGCATATTCCTCACTAACAAAATCCTTTTGTAACAACTTGAGACTGTCGGCCGGCAAACTAAATGAATTTGAAGGAAGATATTCAATTTCCTCACTGTAACCGGGAACTCGCTTGGTTCTTTCATTATCACTTTTCAGAAAAGCCATAGCCTCCTGTAAGTCAGGAGCTCCTTCAGTTCTGTTTATCAGATAAACCATATCACGGGTACCAGTCACATACTGATCATGAGTCATGGAGATGGGAAGAGGATCCGATTCATAGGCTTTTCTCTTCATCTGATCGATGTACCAGTCGGTTTGCAGATAGCTCAGGTTACACACTCTCACATCCGTACGTACACCCTCTACCTCCTGAACATACCAGAGCGGGAATGTATCGTTGTCACCGTTGGTATAGATAATTCCGTCTTCATCAATTGTATTGAGATAATTGATGGCCAAATCACGGGCAATAGTCCGGTGCGACCGGTCATGATCGTCCCAGTTTTCTGCCGCAAGAATGCCCGGCACCAGTCCAAGTGCAATTAAAGTGGAAGCCAGAGCTGCATTTCTGCCACCGAGGATCTTTCGCAGACCATCCACCAGAGCCAGTACACCCAGACCAATCCAGATAGAGAAAGCATAAAAAGATCCGGCAAAAGCATAATCACGCTCACGGGGCTGAAGCGGAGTCTGATTCAGATACAACACAATGGCCAGTCCGGTAAGGAAAAACAGGAGCATCACGATCCAGAAACCCTGCTTGCCCTGCCGGCCGGAGCCATACTGAAAGAGTAAGCCAATAAGCCCCAATAAAAGGGGCAGGAAATAATAAGCATTTCTGGCAGGATTGTTCTTCAAGTGATCGGGAAGTTTACTCTGGTCTCCAAGCATGGCATTGTCGATAAAAGGAATACCGGAGATCCAGTTGCCGTGATGCAACTCGCCATGACTCTGAATATCGTTCTGACGACCGGCGAAATTCCACATAAAATAGCGCCAGTACATATGACGTATCTGGTAATTAAAGAAGAATTTAAGGTTTTCGCCAAACGTGGGCAGCTGAATGGTTTTGGGCTCTCCGTTGCTGTCTCTAACGGAAACAGGACGTCCTTCGATATCCGCCCACTTTTTGTATTCTGAAATATGGGACTGCTGACGACTGTACATCCTGGGAAAGAAGGTAGTGGTATTGTCGTCAAAAACATACTCGGGACGATACTGAACGATCTCGTACTTACCGTCCTTTTTAATTCTGACAGGCGACCCTTGCTTTGCCTGTGATGCCTGCCGGTCAATCACTGAATTGTAATATTCCCCGGTAAAAAGCGGACGATCACCATACTGCTCACGATTGAGATAGGATATCAGAGAAAACACATTATTGGGTGAGTTCTGATCCATGGTTGGTTCGGCAGCAGAACGAATAACAATCATGGCAAAGGAGGAATAACCGAAGATAATAACCGTAATAGCAGTAAGGGCGGTATTTAAAACCACCTTTTTGTGCTGATAGGAGTAGTAAATTCCAAAAATAAGTCCGCCAATGAGCAGAATTCCGTAAACCAGCAATCCTGAATTAAACGGAAGTCCCATTCCATTAACAAAAGCCAGTTCGAAAGCTCCGGCAACTTTGGGAACACCGGGAATAATTCCATAGAGGATGAAGAGAAGCAAAACGGCAGAGATACCTAATGCCCTCAATGTATTGTTTTGGGTAATCTCGAATTTCTTAAAATAGTAAACCATTACAATGGCCGGAATAGCCAGCAGGTTCAGAAGGTGTACACCAATGGATAATCCCATCAGGTAGGCGATAAGAATCAACCATCGGTTGCTGTGGGGCAGATGAGCCACATTCTCCCATTTGAGGATGGCCCAGAAAACTGCTGCCGTAAAAAGACTGGACATGGCATACACTTCGCCTTCCACAGCCGAAAACCAAAAAGTATCTGTAAAGGTATAAGCCAGGGCACCGACCAAACCACTTCCCAGAACAGCCCAGTAACGCCAGTCCTCGGGAGACTCCTGATTATCCACAAAGATTTTGCGGGCCAGATGAGTAATGGTCCAAAAAAGGAATGCAATGGTCATGGCACTCGCAAGTGCAGACATTGAATTTACCATTGCAGCTACATAAGTTTCATCGGGAGCAAAAAGAGAAAAAAAGCGCCCCATCAACATAAAGAATGGTGCTCCGGGAGGGTGACCTACCAATAATTTATAGGATGCTGCAATAAACTCACCGCAATCCCAGAAACTGGTTGTCGGCTCAATGGTCAACAAATAAACCATGGCTGAAATCAGGAAGGTCAGCCACCCCAATGCGAGATTAAACTTTTTGTATTGTCTCATCTGTATCTTGTTTTCCTTCGTTTTTGGCGTTTCAAAAAACAACTGACAACAGGCTGATGGCGGCAGGTTCCCACACCTCCATTTCACCAAAAGTATTTTCGGATCTGCCTGATTAATCAGAAGTTTGCCAAAAATACATAAAAGTTAGAAAAATCCCTGCTTTATCGGAACAGAAGTGAAACACTATTTAGTTTCTGTCCATAAAGTACCATTTACCTGTTTTTCAAAAAAGCTCAACCGTCCCAAAACATCAGCCACCACAACTCCAAGTTGCGCACTTTGCCGAATGTACATATCGCGATAATACTCAATAGATTCTGATATAGCCTGTAAAAACTTTTCATTTGCGGCCTTTTTCCGGACATCTGATTCTTCCTGCGGCTTCAATTTCTCAAAAAAGTAATTGACATACAGCTCCAGCTCTTTCAAAAAGATGTGTGGCCGATCTGACCGGCTCATGATGTTTTCCCGTCCGTAAATATGATCTGCCATCTCCTTTAAGGAAGCCTCTTTGTCAAAATAAGCCATATTGGGTCCGGGACAAACAGAGACTCCGGCACCTTCCCTTGTATGGGAAATGCCGTTGGCAATAAGAGCAGAAGTCCCCAGACCTACACAAATACATGACTTTTCGGTAATTTTCTTAATTTCCTTATCGATGGCTGCCTGCGATGACAGTTCTGCTTCGGCCAACAGGATTTTTTTCCGCTGATACTGACGGGAAGCAGTACATACCGGACGCCCTGAAAATTCACTATTCAACGAACAATATTGTTTGGTACAGTTGCTTCCCGGACGGTTGGCTTCGATTTTGCGCTTTTTTTCCAGGTCCTTGGTATTTCCCCTCAGGTTATTAAAAGGAACACCCAAAGGGGATATATCACTCAGGTAAAGATCCTTTTCTTTAGCCCGGCCAAGCTTATTGATGGTATCGGCATCAATACTAACGGCCTCGGGCACCATCAGAAAAGGTGTTCCCCACCCCACGGAATCCAAGTGATAATGGTGAAGTAAAAACTGGTGTTCGTCTGCTGTCCCCACACCACCCTGCGCAGAAAAACGCATTACAGGGGGTTGCTCAGGGCAGGTCATCCCTTTTGCTGCCAATCCTTCACAAAAAGTACGAAACTGATCCTCAATCAAGTCCTTTCTTTTCTGTTTAAATTCCTCCAACACAGGCCCCAAAAGGTTTCCCTGTGAAGCAAAAGCATGGCCTCCGCAATTGAGTCCCGATTCTATACGAAATTCCGACACCCAGATCCCTTTTTTGGCAAGCATTTTCCCCTGCACCACCGCCGAGCGAAAATCACTTACTTTAATGGTCACTTTCTTCTTAATCACCCCTTCCGGATCGGGGTAAAAATCATCCCATTTCTCCATATAACTAAAAAGACGGGGATTCATTCCAGCAGATAGCACCAGCGAAGAGGACAAACTACTTTTTGCAAAGCCACGCAATGCTGCATGAGCATCATTAAACTCCACGGGCAACTGCTCACTTCCTGAAAAGTTAGGTTTGTCCAGCTTGGTCATAATATTCACATCGATCTGACCGGGATGCAAATTTTCAAAGACCCAATCTTTCAAGTCGCTAAAACTTGCATTTTGTTTCAGGTAAAAATAGGTCTGCCGTGCTTTTGAGAAGTCAGGAAGCATTTCAAAATATTTGTCAACCTCCTCACTTTTTCTGTTGAAGGAACTCTTCATACCGGCAATCTTCTCTTTTACCATACCATCCATCAGATCTAAAAAAGCTGTGATGCGACGGGCCCTAAAATCGGCAACTTTGGAGGAGATACCCTGAAATGGAGAGTTCATGCTTCTCGTGTGGAACTCCCTCATTTTCTCCATCAGCATATCATCCACCAGTGATACCACGGAGGTGATTCCAAAATGAGCCAGTTTGAGAGGACTGTCTATGGTATATCCAATGCCCATAACAGGCACGTGGAATGTGTGGGGACTAAAATTGTACATACCCTTTAAATTATTTGGTGCCCGATAAAATGGACACAATTGAGAAATCAAAGATTTATTCTGAAAAGATGGGTAGAAGAAATCGAAATGATAGATATTCACAGAATAATTTTGCCAACCACGGATGTTTGGTTGCAACAAACTACGCCCTCAACCCGAGGGTTCCCATGCAGGCCGGTTACCCCGGCTTTCCTTATTAAGCTCCGGAATTTTCCGGAGATCGAAGGTGAATATTGTCAAAAAAGAATTAATCCACTTGTTCTTAACATTTATGCAGACAAAGGTAAGGAAGAATATCAGATTCGACTCATAAATATTGTAAAAACAAACCGCTTGAATCAATTAAAACAAACCGTTCAAAAACTGCAAATCCGTTGAAGCTCCATTTCCAACTCCACAGCCTGCCTGTCCATCTCAAGCTGTTTGGCCAAACGATGCAAATCTCTGAAAAACCGGCAATACCGTTGCTTCAGATACTGTAAATCAAAACCGGAATAATAAAAAAAGTACAAATCGGATAAATTTACGTAGGCAATATTGCTTACCAAACCGGCAGCCTGATCAACATTTCCTGTCAACTGCAGCAACTGTGCCGTTTGGAGCATCAGATCCTGATCCTGCATGGGAGAAAAGGGCCACTCCCGCAAACTTTTCTTCAGCACTGCTCCTGCACGTTCCTCATCTCCTGCTTCCATCAGTTCCCGGGCCAACGTTAAAGCTGTCTCCCGGTATCCTGATGTGGAAAGGGCCTGGCGGCAGGTATTATCGAACCAGGGCTCACCTCTTAACAGGGAAATACTATCAGAAAAAAGGGTCCATCGTAACTCTAATTCGGCGAAAGCTTCTTCATCCGATAATCTCCCGGGACCCAGCTTCATATTTAACCCAAATGGTTGCAGAAGATTCTGAAGCCCCCCAATTGACGCGACTTCCACATTGCGCGTAAAACAAACCGGACGCTGATGCACATTGCTTGCTACCACATCCAGCAAGGCAAGGTCTCCTATGGACAAATAGGATTGATCAAGGGTCAACTCCATCTTTTTTCCATCCGGCAAAGTCATTTCCCACTGAGGATGTATTCGCTCTTCAGGGTTTCCACTCTCTCCGGCGTCGATCCCGGCTCCAAGAGCATTCAAAACTTTAATCCCCTCCACCGGAGCAGAGAAAATCGAGGACACCGGAAAAAAGGTCACTGCATTGCTGCGATAAAAATTCTCCGGCAAGGTCATTTCCAGAGCCCCGTTTCCCTTTTGTGAATTCCGCAGATATTGCTGATACCAGAATGTATGTAACAAACCAATATTCACGATTTTTACATCAGGGCGAACCATCTCTACTTGCTGAACATACCACAGAGGATAAGTATCGTTGTCGCCATAGGTAAACAGCACACTTCCCGCAGGACAACTGCGCAATTGAGACATTGCCAGATCACGGGCAAGATATCTTTCCGACCGGTCATGGTCATTAAGGTTAACCGAAAACAACAACCCGGGCCCGGCCAATAAAAGCAACAATCCGGACAATCCCGTAGTCAGGAATGATTTTGAAAAATGAAGAACGGTTCGTAGAAGCGCATAAATCCCAACCCCTCCAAACATAGCAAGAGCCATAAATGAGGCTACATAAACATAATCCCGTTCACGGGGCTCGTAAGGTGGCTGATTGAGATACAGCACCAGCAGGGGCCCGGTCATTAAGAAAACCGTTCCAAGAATCATCAACACCTTTTTTCTTCCGGGTCCTTTGGACAACAGGAAAAACAGTCCCGCCAAAATAAATATAAGCGGAAGACCGTAATAATAATTGGCTGAAGCACTGTATGTTTCTCCGGAATGACGATGCTCACGGCTGCCCAGCATTTGCCCGTCGATAAATCCAATGCCTGATGCCCAATTTCCCGAAACAATGTCTCCATGCCCCTGGTCATCGTTCTGCCGGCCCGCAAAATTCCACATCAAATAACGAAGATAGCTGTGCCCCACCTGATATTTGAGAAAAAAATCAACCTGATGGGCCAGCCGGGGTGTTTCCGCTTCACCATCCAGACCCGACCACCACTCATAGCCTTCCTGGTGATAACTCTGGCGACTGTACATACGGGGGAAAAACACATAATCATCCGGATCATAAGAGAAAACAGTGCCGGCAGGAATCTTCTCATAAACAGAATCCTCACTGTCAAAAACATATTTATCAATATTTTTCCAGTCCTCTGCCTGCGCCCACGCATGGGATCCCACCACCAACGGCCGGCTACCGTATTGTGTGCGATTGATATAGTCATGCATCGAAAAAACATTGTCCGGTGCATTCATATTAATATCCGGATTGGCTGAGGCTCTTACAGGTATCATCAAATAAGAAAACCATCCCATAAGCAGCAGTCCTGCGATGGTAAAACCCATATGCACCAGCGGATATCTTTTAAAGGAAATAATCATGCCGAAAGCTATTGCACCTGCAAGAAATATAAGCCACAACAAAACTCCGGAATGTTGAAAGAATCCCCACTCATTAACCAGTAACAATTCAAGTTTCATGGCAGGCCAAAGTCCAAATGATATCAGACCAAAAAACAACACGCCCAAAATGACAAACCCAATAAGTAACCCCAACAGGGTTGTTTTAATCCCGGCTCCGTAAACTTTCCAAACAAAAAGCAAAACAAAGACGGGGGCCATCAGTAAGTTAAGTAAGTGAACACCCATGGAAAGTCCCAAAAGAAAGACCCCAAGATAAAACCACCGGGGGGATGCACCTCTGCCCACATACCACTTGAGAAAGACCCACAATGTAACAGACGAAAAGAAGAGGGACAGCGCATACACTTCAGCTTCCACGGCAGAATACCAGAAAGAATCGGTAAAAGCAAAAAGCAAGGCGCCAACACCTGCGGCCAGTTGCTCAACCCAATGAACAGGCTCTTGTTCCTGATTTCTGACCATCCGGAGAAGAAGCACCAAAATATGAAAAACAAAAAATACCGTAAATGCGGAAGCTGCAACCGATAAAAAGTTGATAAACAATGCAATGTATGTTGGTCCGGGGGCCAAAATCGAGAACAAACGCCCCAGCAAAAGATATATCGGCGCACCCGGTGGATGCGGTACCTGAAGCATGGCAGCAGAGGCAATAAATTCACCACTGTCCCAAAAGCTGACAGTTGGTGCCATGGTTTTGCCATAAACAAACAATGAAACGCCCAAAACCAATAACCCGGGAAATTTTTTTTTCAGATATTTCAACCCCTTATGCATCACAAATAATCTTTTGGCTGCTAAACTATTGCAAAAGCCCCATAAAAACAAGACTCAACAGAAGTTGAATAATCTTTAATTTTTTTGAGAAATATTTTTTGCGGGTTCATTAAAAACATCCTATATTTGCATCGCTTTTGAAGGAAAAAGCACTCAATGATTGTCCCGTTGTGTAATGGTAGCACAGATGGTTTTGGTCCATCCAGTCCGGGTTCGAATCCTGGCGGGACAACAAAAAAGCTGTAAATCGGATGATTTACAGCTTTTTTTTATGTCTTTTTTCAGAGTATCAATGCCCCTCCTCCAATTTCAACGGAATCTCAAAAGTAAAGGTGGTTCCCTTTCCGGGGACTGAATCCACCCTGATTTCTCCGTTCATGGCATTGGCCACCCTCTGCGAAATGGCCAGTCCGATACCAATGCCCCCGTATTTGGCATGATCCTGTCCGTCGGCTTGCCGAAAGAAATCAAAAATCACCTCCTTTTGGTCATCCGGAATCCCGATACCCGTATCCTGCACGGATAGTGCAATTCGATTCTGGCTGCATTTGAAACACCCGAGTTTCACAAATCCCCTTTCGGTAAACTTCACGGCATTTTTCACAAGGTTAACAATCACCTGATACACTTTACTCTTATCGGTCACAATTTCAACATCCCTCAATGTCGGATCTATTTCATTGAGCGAATCCACCACTTCATCCTTCCCATATTTATAAACAATTTCCTGAAGATGCTTACCGAACTCATCGAAGAGATCGCCCAATCGGAAAGTGGCAGGACGTAATCTGATCTTTCCATGTTCAGACATCGCCAGTTCCAGAATATCATCAATGATTGTCATTACCTTGAATCCTGCCTCATAAATAAAGCCGGCATATTCCCGATTGCTCTCCTGTTCAGCTGTATTTTGAATAATATCGCTAAAACCTAAAACTGCATTAAGCGGTGTGCGAAGTTCATGGCTTACAGAGGCCAGAAATGCAGATTTCAGCCGACTGCTTTCATTGGCCATATCCCGGGCAATCTCCAGTTCTTTACGGGCATTCACCTCACTGGTCCTGTCCTCAAACATCCCTATTATCTGAAGTTTCTCAAAAGCATCAATGAAAGACCTCACTTTTAACTCCCCCCACACAATACCCCCATCTTTACGAATGTATCGTTTCAGCATCTCATAACTGTCGCGCTTTCCCGCTTTAAGCTCTTCAAAAAGCAACAAATCCTTTTCCAGATCTTCTGAATGGGTGAAATCGGCAAATGTCATTTGCAACATCTCCTGCCGGGTATATCCGGAAATATCTGCAAACTTCTGGTTCACCTCCAGCAACTCTCCTGTTTCAGCCACCAATGAAATACCGATAGGCGCCTCTTCAAACAAACGCCTGAACCTCAACTCACTATACTTCAACTCCTGTTCAGCCCGGACCTCGGCATCCACATCGTTGATTAAGACCAATAACGTAGGCTTTCCACGATAGTCGAGCTTTTTAACTTTAAAATCAACCCAGACTTGAGCACCGTTTACGGATAAAATTTTAGTTCTGTAACTTTCAGGAACTTCTAGTCCAGCCAGTCTCTTCACATAAAATTCACTAATCCTTTCCCGCTCTTCAGGAACAATAAGATTAATAAACGGAGTACCTACCAACTCATCAAGTTCTTTATGGGTATAAGCAGTGAAACTATTGTTTAAGAACTTCAGCAGCCCATCCTGAATAATAGCAACACCGGAGTGCATATTATCAACAAGCATCTGATAATCGGACTGTGCCTGTTGAAGCTTATTTCGCGCAATAATTTCGGAAGTGACATCGGTAAGATTAAGATAAACCCCGGAAGGGGATTCTTCGCCATTCTCAAAAACAGGTATTGCATTGACCTTTAGCCAACAGTAAGCATTCTTAACCGGATGATAAAAACCTGCAATTTTATCGTTTACGGGAAGTCCGGTCTTCAGGGCAATTCGGGATGGTTGCTGATCAATGGGGATGTCTTCGCCATTTTCGGCAAGCAAACGCCAAAAGGAAACATCATTCTCTCCTGACATTAAATCATCCAGACTTATGCCAAGCATTTCAAGAGCAGCCGGATTGGCACACATAACCGCCCCCCTCTTATCGAAACAAACCACGCCGGTTGGCAAAGTCTGAAATAAAATATCGTCACTAAAATCCCTCATAATCAACAATCCCGAAGACTAACAACTCAAAAATTCATGAGTCTTTACAAACAAATCATTCTACGCAATCGGGGTGCCAGGGTTTGAAAAAAACCAAAAACAATTAAAAAAAATACTTAAACTGAGTACTGAATACCAATGCAATACAATAACAGAAACATAAAATCGTTAGTAACAGCACCGACCAAAACCAGAAAACCAAACCATTTGGTACATCTTTTGTTAAATGAACAAGCAGACAAAACAAACTTTACGTAAATTTGTGGTCAAATAGTAAAAACAATGATAAGATGAAGAAAACAGGGTTAATACTTTTTGTGCTTTTCATGGCAATTCCGGCCATTTCAATGGCCCAGAGAGGCGACAATGCCATCGGTCTGAGATTCGGTGGCGGAGTGGGTTATGACACAGAGATTACATTCCAGACTCCATTCGACAACAACCGTGCAGAACTGGATCTCGGATTTGGTGGAAGAGGCGACTTCAGCTACTGGAAATTAACCGGACTCTACCAGTGGGTAATGCCCATCGAAAGCGGTTTTTACTGGTATCTGGGTGTTGGCCCCTCATTGGGAAGCTGGGCGCATGACGATCTTGATGACAGTGGTGTATTTCTGGCAGCTGCCTTAAATGCAGGAATTGAGTACAATTTCTCAGAGGTACCGCTTCAGGTGGCCATTGATACACGACCTGAATTGTCGTTTGTGAATCCCCCGGACGATCCGTTTGGATTCGGACTTGCACTCTCGTTGCGATACAGATTTTAAAAGAATTAAAAAAGCGGTTTTCACCGCTTTTTTTAGTTTATAAGATTGTCCAGCATCGATTTCATTTTCGTGGAGTTCCATTTAGCTGCCCCTGTTTTGCTGATCAACAACCGTCCGTTGGGCCCTATCAAATAAGTTGACGGGATGGTGGAAGTTTCAAAAACAGCAGGCACTCCTCCCCTGAGAATGTAGATAGGAAAGGAATAGTCATGCTTTTCAAAGAAAGTCTTTATTACATCAACCGACTCATTGCTTACCAACACAAAAGCTACTTCATCCTTATACTCATCATACAGCTCCTGAATGGAAGGCATTTCTGCAATACAGGGAGGACACCAGGTGGCCCAAAAATTCAAAAAAACGGGTTTCCCCTTAAAGTCGGCGAGTTTCATCATTCCATCCGCTCCTTCCATCTCCATCTGCATGGACCAGTCCCTGTCAGACAGATAAACGACATTCTCTTTTTCGGATGGAGAAAACAATGTTTGCCTGATTAAAAATGCAGACAGTGGTTTCCGTGTTGCAGGAAACAGCATTGCAATCAGTAATCCCGCAAAAATAAAATCCAGTGCAATGGTCCACCACCGTTTTTTTCTGCTGTACTTCTCCCAAAATTTTTTTAGCATATCGGTCTGTTTAATGATCACTGAATTGATTTAAAACAATTTTCCGGCTTCCCGGTTCATGTCCCGGTAAACTTCACGCTGCTACCTCACCAACCATGCCAGCCAGGAGGGCAATGCATACGCACGATATTTCTTACCATCGGTGGTCTCCACAGATGCTCCAACCCTGTTGCTGCTGCTAAGATCGGGTATCTTCTCATAAAACTGCTCCAAATCCAGAACCAGCCTGTGACTTGTTCCGGGGGTTAACGTCAGGGGAAACATATCCTCCTGATTGCTGCCTTTAAGTCTGAAAACCCGCTCTTTTCCCCACTTACCAAAGACAAGGTTGGGTGGCAGAAAAGTAAGCCCTTCATCTGTTTTGTTTACAATTACAATTTTTAAAATGCGACGGCCGGTCACCGAATCATGCGATCGGCTTGCATGAAACATTACTCTTCCGGGCAGCCATTTGCGCACAGTTTGCTGCACGCTCTTTTGCTGGAGTAACCAAACCAGGCCAAATGCAATGGTCAGCAACAAAAACATGATCATAAAGCTTCCGGGCCCCTCATTCTCCTGCATCTGCCGCTTGGTTACCAGTTCCTCATAAGTTTTAAGGGTGGTAATTTCATCGTTCTGCACCGGGGCTGAGTTTCCCTGCTCCTGTTGCTCAGAAGGGGGGGCCTGTCGGTCACGGGGCGACTGGTTGCAATAATTTATCAGGAATAGAAAAAACAATCCTGCCAGAATGAATTTCCCGTATTTTTTCAAATATGATTGGAAATCGAATTGCCTCATGACAACTGATGGTTTTAGTTTTTAGTTTATAGAGAATAGTTTGTAGCAAGGTTGCTTATCCTGGAAGCTAAGTCCCATGCCTACTGAGGAAAGGGCTGCAATCCTTTATAGTTGATAAAATACTCCCCGTCAAGTTCAGGTTTACCCATCTCCTCATCAGTCTCTCCCTCAGCATTGGCAATGCCCACACTGGCAAAATAACAAATGGCTTTATGTTTGTTGGCATGCATCGTCACACGCGCGGCAGTCCTGGGTTTTAAAACACCCATATCAGGAAAACGTGCGGTACGGACCACGATAAAAAGCATTTGCTCATCTTTGCGCGCCAGAATTTGGGGATCAACATCCTCCTCCTTCCGTACATTCAATACTTCATAGCCTTTGTCCACCAAATCCTTATATACCACTTTGATCCCAAGAAAGTGTAGCTCCTCATCGTTCATCTCTCTTTTTTTCCCCATTTTCTGTTCAAATTTTTATTATTTTTGCACCATGTGGATTTTACTATTAAGCATTGCAGCAGCGCTCATCGTCGCCCTGGTTATCAACAAATTGACCTCAACAAAGGAAGAATCCAAAGAGGCTCCTCCGTCAGATTGTTGCGGTGCACATGAGGTATGCGACAAAGAATCTCTTATTGCCCATACGCATGGTGAAATTATCTATTTCAATGATGAAGAGCTCGACCGCTTTAAAGGTCAAGCCCCGGATCAATATACCCCCGATGAAACAGAACAATTCCGTGAAGTCCTCCTTACAATGCATCCACATGAAGTAAATACCTGGCTTCGCAGCATGATGGCCCGCGGCATCAGACTACCTCTTGACGTACGGGAAGAGGCCCTGGCAATTCTAAAACGCCAAAGGGCCTAGTAACTCACTTCACGAGGGTACCTATTTTCTCCCCTTTCATCACCTTCATCAGGTTGCCTTTCACATCCATATTGAAAACCATTATTGGCAACGAATTCTCTTTACACATGGTGGTAGCGGTCAGGTCCATTACCTTTAATCCACGGTTGTAAACCTCATCAAACGAAATGGTATCAAACCTGGTAGCTGAAGGATCTTTCTCCGGATCGGCAGTATAAACACCATCCACACGGGTTCCTTTCAGCATCACGTCGGCTTTCACCTCAATGCCCCGAAGTGCAGAAGCTGTATCGGTAGTGAAATAAGGATTTCCTGTGCCTCCTGATATAATAACCACCTCTCCGTTGTTCAATGCATCCAATGCCTTTGGCTGGGCATACAACTCCCCAACAGGCTCCATCCTGATGGAGGTCATCACACGCGTTCGTGTGCCCATTGCATCAAGAGCAGAAGCCAGGGCCAGACTATTAATTACTGTTGCCAGCATTCCCATCTGATCGCCTTTGTAGCGATCAAATCCCTGGGCTGCGCCACTCAGACCACGAAAAATATTGCCTCCGCCAATGACAATGGCAATTTGCACACCGGCTTTTACCAGCTCACTGATCTGCCCGGCATAATCATTCAACCTTTCGGAATCAATGCCATGTCCCTGCTCGCCCATGAGCGACTCTCCGGAAAGTTTTAGTAGAATTCGTTTGTACTGCATAATGGTTTATTTGTTTTCCGGACACAAAAATACAAATAAATTCAGGGGTTTTCATTTTTTGGCAGATACTCTTTTGGGAAGTCCAGTCAGAGGGCATATGGAGCGGGAATAAGTTAACAAGGCAGAAGATAGAAGGCAGAAGAAAAAATGTCAACGGTAGCTCGCCCGTTTCAGAGGTTGCTAAAAAAAGATTTAAAGATCTAATAATAAAACGATTATAGCCAGCCATTTCATTCAAAGTGCAAGGTATTTCAAGTAAATCTTTCAAAAAGTTTGCACTAGTGATGGTTAATAGTCAAAAGATTACTGTTCAAAGGATTTTTTCTAGGTTAAACGACTTTCCCTGGTTAAAAGGCGCGGTGGCCTGTCCGTTTTCCGGGCCGGCGGATAGCGGGAAGCCAAAATGGGCGACTTTTAAGGCCTTGCGCAATGGCCGGAAATTTTGGCTTTCGCGGGCGGATAGGTTTAAACGGACTATATTTTTTTGCTTCTTTTTGGAGCAATGCCAAAAAGAAAATCAATAAAGAAATTAAAATTGGTCTGCTGACTTTTTCAGCAGCCCCTATTTTATCCGCGAAATTGGATAATTTTCTTATTTCCTTAGGAGAAAGAGTTCGTTGAAGTGTACGTACTCCTCAATCTGTCTGCTCCAGCCCCCGCGGAGCGACAGTTTGGTCATAATGACATTACCATAAATAGTGCCCTTCTATAAACTAAGCAAAGTTTCTCAAGTTCGCTGTGTCTGTTCAGAAGGTTTCGTTTACAAGGCTTGCCATTAGCGGAAATGCGGAGTTTACTCGAGTAAATGAGCAGTTTCCGCTAATGGCGTAACGCAGTAAACGGGACTTTATGGACAGATACTAAATAAAGAAGCCCGATCAAATAAATGACCGGGCTTCCATTATATTGCGAAAAATTATCAGCAATGATTAGCTGTTCAAAGAGTAACGCTCAAAAGCTGTAACAGTAAGCTCTTTGTCGGCACCTTTCAGGTATTGCTCAATAGACATCTTGTTGTCTTTCACAAAAGCCTGTTGCAACAGAGTGCTTTCTTTGAAGAATTTACCCAAACGCCCCTGAGCAATTTTGTCAAGCATAGCTTCGGGTTTACCTTCGTTACGAGCCATCTCTTTACCGATTTCCAACTCTTTATCAATAACATCCTGGGGAACTGAATCCTTATCAACAGCAACAGGAGCCATAGCAGCAACCTGCATGGCAACATCTTTACCCATCTGCTCTTCCAGGTCAGCTTTATTAAAACCAACAAGGGTAGCCAGTTTGTTACCGGGGTGAATGTAAGCAACCACTTTTTCTGCTTCAACCACGTTGAAAGCAGCCAATTCAAGTTTCTCACCAATCACACCAATCTGCTCGGTAATAACGTCTTTAACAGCAACTCCATCCAATTCCAGCTCGTTCAGTTCAGCAAGCGTTTTGGCTCCCTGAGTAAGTCCGAGATCAAGAATAGACTGAGCAAGAGCTACGAAGCTTTCGTTTTTAGCCACAAAGTCGGTTTCGCAATTCAAAACCACCAAAGCACCTTTTTTGGCATCATCGGTAACTTTTGAAAGCACAACGCCTTCGGTAGCTTCACGGTCGGCACGCTTATTGGCAACAGCCATACCTTTTTTACGAATTACTTCAACAGCTTTATCGAAATCGCCGTCGGCTTCCTGAAGGGCTTTTTTGCAGTCCATCATACCGGCGCCGGTCATTTGTCTGAGTTTGCTTACATCAGCAGCAGTAATAGCCATGATATATAGTTTAAAGGTTATTAATAAGAGGAGGTTCGCTTAAAAAAACGAACCCCTCAAACAATACTACTCTTCTTTTTTTGTTTCCTCGTCTGAAGGTTTTGCTTCGTCAGAAGAAGAGGCAACCGGTTGCTTGTCGGCAGTGTCCTCTTTGCGGGCACGTGCTTTACGACCTTCTCCTTTGTTACCACCTTTCTTGTCACCCTGAGGCTCTTTGTCTTTCTCAGCTTTACGCTCAGCCAGACCTTCTTTGATAGCCTGAGTCATGATGTCCACGATCAGCTCGATCGAGTTGGAAGCGTCATCGTTGGCAGGAATTACAAAGTCCACTTTATTGGGATCTGAGTTGGTATCAACCATACCGAAAACAGGGATATTCAACTTTTGGGCCTCTCTCACGGCGATGTGTTCTTTCATCACATCCACCACGAACATAGCAGCAGGAAGACGATTCAAATCTTTGATTGAACCCAAAGTTTTTTCCAGTTTGGCACGCTGACGGGTAATCTGCAACTTCTCACGCTTGGAGAGACGGTTCCAGGCATCGTCGCCCATCAGTTTGTCGATTGAACCCATTTTCTTAACGGCCTTACGCACAGTTGGGAAGTTGGTAAGCATACCACCCGACCAACGTTCGGTAACATAAGGCATATTGATAGCGCCAACTTTATCAGCAATAATATCTTTTGCCTGCTTTTTGGTAGCAACGAAAAGAATTTTGCGGCCCGACTTGGCGATTTGTTTTAAAGCATCAGCAGCCTCTTCAATTTTAGCAGCTGTTTTGTGCAGGTCTATAATGTGGATTCCGTTGCGCTCCATGAATACATAAGGAGCCATAGCGGGGTTCCACTTTCTTTTGAGGTGACCGAAATGTACTCCGGCCTCTAATAGTTGATCAAAATTAGTTCTGGGCATTTTCTTTTGTTTTTTTCGTTTACATTCTGTTTAACGCAACCATTAAGTAGTCCTTTACGCGGAATCTTAACAGTTTAGATACTAAACGTACCAGACGATTATTAACGCTTGCTAAACTGGAATTGTTTCCTTGCTTTTGGTTGACCGGGCTTCTTACGTTCCACAACACGAGAGTCGCGGGTAAGAAAACCTTCTGCACGCAAAGCAGGTTTGTTTTCTTCGTTGATTTTCACGAGTGCTCTGGCAATTGCCAGGCGGGTAGCTTCAGCTTGTCCTTTGATACCACCACCTGTGAGCGTCACTTTGATATCGTATTCACCGGCAACATTGATGGTATTCAAAGGTTGCTTAACGATATACTGAAGTGTGGGGGTGGGGAAATACTGAGCCAAATCTCTTTTGTTGACGGTAATCTGACCTTTTCCCTCACTTACATAGATACGGGCAATGGCCTCTTTCCTTCGTCCAATTGCATTAATCACTTCCATACTGCTTATTTAATGGTATTAATATCAATTACCTTTGGTTTCTGGGCCTCATGCTTGTGCTCGCTACCTACATATACGAAAAGGTTTTTGAACAGCTTGTTTCCCAGCTTATTTTTTGGCAACATTCCTTTGATGGTATGCTGAACCAGTTTGGTGGGGTCTTTGGCAAACATCTCGGCAGGAGTTGTTTCACGCTGACCGCCCGGATAACCACTGTGCGAAAAGAACACACGATCGTTCCATTTTTTTCCGGTAAGCTTCACCTTGTCGGCATTGATAATAATGACATTATCGCCACAATCCAGGTGAGGCGTATAATTGGGCTTGTATTTACCACGAAGCAATTTCGCTACGCGGGTACCCAAACGACCCAGCACCATATCGGTGGCATCTACTACAACCCACTCTTTGTTAATGGTAGCTTGTGAGGCCGATTTTGTTTTGTAACTTAAAGTATCCACAGTCTTCCTCTTTTGAAAATTAGACCTACATTAAAAAAATAAATTCACACAACACATAGCTGTATCTCTTGCTGCCATTGACGTCGGGCAAACAGCAACAGCAACAAATCATCTGCAATACAATCACTTGTGTCGTTTAGCACGGATAATAATCGGCCGCAAAAGTACGGCTAATTTTATTAATCACCAACCTTTTAGAGATAAAAATTGGCAGGGAGCATGGGGCAGGAGCAATGGGCAGAGAGCATGGCGCGGAGAGCCTTGGGCGTAGAGCATGGGGCAGGTCAAGGCTCTTAGCTGTTGACTCTTAGGTAAAGAGTTGAAAGCATAGGAAAGGGAATGACTTGTCCTGAACAAGCATTGCAGCAGATGTCAGTCATTCAAATAATTACAAAATGAAAAGTCAACCTGTATCAGGACGGCGCAACACGAAACCCGCAACTCAAAAACAAAAATTCCCCCTTCGCTTACCCCCTAACCACCTGAAGGGGGAACGCCCCCCGCAGCGCCTCAACTAAAAGCACAAATCCTAAAAATCAGACACGAAACTCGGAACTCTTCTCAATTTCCTTAAACCACAAGATTTCTTCATATTTGCAAGTCGTAAAAAGATAAAAAAATGAGCAACCACGAAGAATATATGAAAATGGCAGCGAAGCTGGCAGAAGAGAATGTGAAAAATGGAGGAGGGCCCTTTGCAGCGGTAGTGGTAAAAGACGATAAAGTTATTGCCACAGGCTGTAACCGCGTGACCGACAAACATGATCCCACTGCACATGCGGAAGTGGAGGCCATTCGCAAAGCCACCCAAAAACTGGGCACCCACGACCTCAGCGGCTGCACCATTTACGCCAGTTGTGAGCCTTGCCCCATGTGTTTGGGTGCCATTTACTGGGCACGGCTGGATCGTCTTTTCTTTGGTAACACCCGCTCCGATGCAGCCTCCATCGGATTTGACGATGAGTTTATTTACCTCGAACTTGAAAAACCTATTGATCAACGCTCCATCCCTACTCAGCAAATCGTCACGAAAAACATTAAAGATGCCTTCGAGCATTGGGCTCAAAATGAAGATAAAAAAGAATACTAATTAGTGTTTGTCCATAAAGTACCATTTACTGCGATACGCTTGCCCGAAAAATCCTCATCCCGATTGTGTTTTTTGTTGGTTTTTTTCAAAAAACCTTACATAAGTTACTTCGGGACTGCGTATTTTCGGGCTTCGCAGGCCCCCGAAGAAAAATCGGGGCAGGCTTTGTAATTGGCACTTTCTTGACAAACACATAACCAGAAATAAATTTTGCTTAGTCTATAGATAAACACTTCTATGAGATTACCCCGCGACTTTTTCTCCAGAGATGTACTGGAAGTAGCTCCCGAGCTTATAGGTAAAATCCTGGTGCGGCGATTTGATGATGGCAGCGAACTCCGGCTTACCATCAACGAAGTGGAAGCCTACAGAGGCGAAGAAGATCTGGGATGCCACGCCAGTAAAGGACGCACACCCCGCACCGAGGTGATGTATCATCAGGGAGGCCTGGTATATGTTTACCTCATCTACGGAATGTACTGGCTGCTCAATTTTACCACAGGAACCGAAGGTCATCCGCAGGCAGTTTTAATTAGGGGAACTACAGAAATTCAAGGGCCGGGACGCATCGGACGTGCCCTCAATCTTGACAAATCCTTCTACGGAGAAGACTCCATTTCTTCAAAACGTTTGTGGGTAGAAAACAATAAAAACCTGCCCGGGAAACCTAAAATTATCACATCACCCCGAATTGGAATTGACTATGCAGGTGAGAATTGGGCCGGAAAGCACTGGAGATTTATTGAAGGAAACGGATCATGAAGGGCTCCTGTGTTTACAGCTTTCGCAAAAGATACCATATCGGCGCTGAAGATCTTGCATGCTGAAAGGACCGTTAAATATCCGACCCCCTCAATCTAAAAAACATGATAAATTTCATAAAATAAATTAAAACCATTAATTTTGCATCAACCCCATTAATGCAAAATTATGACCCGTAAAAACCCGATTTTCATCCTGTTAATCTTTTTTGCACCCCTCTGGGGAGCTGCAAACCCCCAATCTGTAAGATTTAAAAACCTGAATGTTGAGGATGGATTATCCAGCAACTGGGTAAAATGTTTCCTTGAAGACTCCCGGGGTTTTCTGTGGATAGGCACAAGCGATGGCCTCAACAGGTACAATGGCTATCAATTTGAAACCTATAAATACAGCAGCGATTCTATCGAAAGCCTCAACGACAATAACATCAATGTTATTTTTGAGGATAGAAACAAGAAACTGTGGGTTGGAACACACTGGGGAATAAACCTGTACCTCAGGGATCAGAATCGTTTTATGAGTATTCCGGGATTGGAAAATTATGTCTCCGACATCTTTGAACTCCCAAATGGGGAATTACTAATAGGTTCACCGGGAGGCCTCTATCTACTCAACCCAAAATCATTGTCTGTACTCCAGATAAACCCGCGACTAAAAATTGAAAAAATATCCGGAGACTCTTATGGAAATATTTTCATCGCCGGAGCCCATGGAGCCTGTCTCTTCAAAGCATCTGAAATACCCAATGCTCTCTTCAAACCGCCCGATGACGAAACCTCTCTTCTGTCCGGATGCTTTATCAACAGTATGCTCATTGACAGCCACGACCGAATATGGCTGGGCACCAGCAGTTACGGACTCACCCTTCTAATCCCTGATTCAACACATACCAGGTTCTCATCTCAACGTTTTCAACATGATCGGAATGTTCCCTCTTCCCTCAGCAAAGGAGCCATTCTTTCGATTGAAGAAGGACCTGACGGCAACATCTGGGTGGGTTTGGAAAACGGAGGCCTGAATATCCTGACTCCCCCGGACAAAAAAAATGACCAGCCTGTTGTTGAGCATTTCACTCATTCTCCGGTTGACAAACGCTCCCTGTCATTCAATTCTATTCATGCCCTCTACAAAGATTCCAAAGGCATTATGTGGCTTGGATTGTATAGCAACGGTGTCGATTTCTACCACCAAAACCTTTTTCAGTTCAGCCACTATTATTCCCTTCCGGGAGTTCAAAATTCCCTTACCAGCAACTCTGTCAACACCTTTCTGGAACTGGAGAACGAAATTCTCATTGGCACCGAAAACGGCCTCAACACCTTAAATAAACAGTCAGGAGATATTGGTCTCTATCTGCCCGAAACAGAAGATCAGGATCGCCAGATTGTCTGGTCACTGCTTCGCGACAAAAAAGGCCGCATCTGGATTGGAACCTGGGACAATGGAATAATCGTCTATGATCCTGAAACAGGAGAAAAAAGAAACTTCAGGCATGATCCGGATAACCCTCATTCATTGGGAAACAACCATGTATTCGGAATCATCGAGGACAGCCGGGGCACAATCTGGGTCGCCTGCCTGGGAGGTGGTCTGAACCGCTACAGCCCTGAAAAACAAAACTTCAAAAGATACCAGTTTGGCAATCCCGTAAACAGCATCAGCAACGACTGGGTCGTAACGCTTATGGAAAGCAGCAACGAGGAAATCTGGATTTCCACCACCCGGGGACTCAACGTACTTAATCTGAAAACAAACCGGTTTCACACTTTTTGGCATGCACAAGACAATCCGGCCAGCATCAGTTCTGACAATGCCATTTGCCTCTTTGAAGACAGCAAAAAAAATATATGGATAGGAACAAAAAACGGATTGAACCTTTTCATCAGAAAAGACTCCTCATTCATGCGCTATGGGACTAACCATGGCCTCTCGGACAACACCATTAACGCCATCCGGGAAGATGAGTCAGGCAACTTATGGGTTTCTTCCAAGAAAGGACTATCGCGAATTGTAAATGGCATTTCCTGCCCAAAAAGTCCTGTAATTCAGAACTTTGACATTCACGACGGATTGCAGGGACTGGAATTCAACAGACGATCTGCTCTGAGAACAAAAGACGGCCGTTTGTTCTTTGGCGGGATGAACGGGTTCAATGTTTTCGACCCGCAGGATATAAGAACCGAAACCCATCATCCTCCGGTTGCATTCAGCGACTTCCTGCTCTTCAACAAAACTGCTGAGATCGGAACTCCGAATGCCCCGCTGGAGAAACACATCAATGAATGCAGGAAGGTGGAATTGCAGCACGATCAATCGGTTTTTACCATTAAATTTGCCTCTCCCGAATACCTGCATCCCCAAAAAGTAAAATATGCCTACCAGCTGAAAGGTTTTGATGCGCAATGGACCGAGGCAGACCAAAGCCGGTCGGCAACTTACACCAACCTCAATGCAGGTGAATACACTTTTCTGGTTGCCGGCACCACGGGAACCGACTTTAATTACAACACGGCAGCATCAGTCAGCATTATCATTCACCCTCCCTGGTGGCTCTCACTCCCGGCAAAGATCCTGTACGTAATACTGATAGTGCTGACGCTATACTTTTTCAGACGGTACACTATAATCTCCGTCAACATGAAAAATAAACTTTGGCTCGACCATCTTCAAAAAGAGAAAGAGGAAGAACTGACGCAAATGAAATTGCAGTTTTTCACCAATATTTCGCACGAACTGCGCACCCCCCTGACAATCATTCTTAACCCATTAATAAAACTGAAGGAAAAATGGAACAACTCCCCTGAACTTCAAATTATCCATCACAACTTTCTTAAAATCAACAGGCTTGTTGACCAAATCCTTAATTTCCGACGAATAGAAAGCGGAGCAATGCCCGTGAGTAAAACTCCTTTTGATGTTATCTGTACAGTTAAAGCTACGGCTGACAATTTTGCCTATCAGGCCAGAGCCGCAAAAATCGACCTCTTCTTTCAAACAACACACTCCAAACTACTGATTATTCACGACCAGGAGAAAATCGACCTCATACTCACCAACCTGATTTCCAATGCAATAAAATTCACTCCCAAAAAAGGAGAAATTTACATTGAAACAGCTTTAAATACCGATACCCTTATTCTAAAAGTTACTGACACAGGAACAGGTATTCCGGAACCGGAGATGCAGAAAATATTTGACCGTTTCTACTCTGCCGGAAAGGCAAATTCCAGCAGTGGAATCGGCTTAAATCTTGTTAAACGTGTTACAGAGTTATTGAATGGAACAGTTACCGTAGAATCAAGGCCCGGCCAGGGAAGCAGCTTCACCATCAGGCTCCCCCTTTCAGAAAACGAAATACTGGAAGCTTCACCCGGATCTTCACTCACCATGATTTCGAAAATCAATTTACCCGACTCTTCTCAGCAAATTGCTGCTCCCTCCGAAAATATTACCGTAATGGTGGTGGATGATGATCCTGAAATTTGCGACACCATACGTGAGAGTCTGAAGGACTGGTTCTACGTAACAACAGAATGTGATGCAAAAGAGGGCATAAAAAGAATAAAATCGGTTGTCCCCGATTTGGTCATCAGCGACGTGATGATGCCAGACATTAATGGGTATGAATTGTGCGAAAAAATAAAAACAGACCTGCGCACCTCTCACATCCCGGTAATACTGCTAACGGCTGACAGTTCACGCACCGGACGACTGGAAGGTTTCGAAACAGGCGCAGACGACTATCTGTGCAAACCGTTTGAAGCCGACATTCTGATCTCCAGAATCCGCAACCTCATCAAACAACGGGAACGTCTCAAACATCAGCTCATCAGACAGGATCTGACCATCAACCCCGAGAGTAAAATACGGGAATCAGAAAGAAGATTTCTCCAACAGGTCCTGGATATTATCAAGGATCATTTCGAGGATCCTGAATTCAACGCTTATGCAGTGATTGAACAATCGGGCATGAGTCGCAGTGTCTTTTACAAAAAGTTCAAGGCTGTGTCCAATCAATCTGTAAGTGAACTGATAAAACAAAACCGGCTCAGACGCGCAAGTCAGCTACTCTCCGAAGGAAAACTCTCTGTTAGTGAAGTGGCATATGTCTGTGGTTTTAGTGATCCTTCGTATTTCAACCGGGTGTTTAAAGAGGAATTCCAGGTAACGCCGGGGGAGTTTGTGAGTAAACCCAATTAAAAGAACTCAGCCTCAGTCAAAAAGAAACTGGGTGAAAACACCAACTGAATGCCCGGAGCAAAGTCAAAACGGGCATCAGGAATATCGTAATAGCCCTCAAAAAGAAAGGAGAATTTAATTTTCTTCAAAAACATACGGTTGTATCCAATCTTCATAGTAACCAGCTGTCGTGTGGGGATATAGACATTGTCGCGAATAGGGGATACTGACTGGAAAATGCCCCCTCCTCGCAGTGCCACAAAATCGTGTCCGTAAAAATAGCCTGCCATCAAATTTGTGCGCCGGGTATTGGCGGTAACTCCGGCATACCAGGCATAGCCATTATTCACACCCAGTTGACCAACATCATTTAGGTTGTTATAATTCATGGCATAAGCGAACAGTCCCGCATCCTCAAAAGCGCCTTGCAATTTCCTGTTCAGACGAATGCCGGCTGCCAGATTCATGGAGGTCTGTACCCGTTCGGGATAATTGCTTACTTCTCCTCCCCGATGCACTGCCATCATATTCAATGGAATATTCAGTTGCCATAAACGCCCGGTAGTATCATTTGGCTGAAGAGAAGTACTCATGCCGGCAGTAAACCACTCCGGAAAGTCATCTCCCTCCTGGATAAACTGCTCCCAGTCAACCCACACATCCATATCGAGCCACGGGCGGTCAATCAGGAACTGAATTCCGTTTTCCACCGGACGGGTGTATTGACGCTCCGTATCGAACAAAGGCTCTATCACATCATGATGCACATGCCCTTTGAGCGTTCCCATAATCAAATCGAATGAGGGACTGACTCTCAAGTGAGCCGACAAAACCGGACGCACTTCGCTGTAATAATTGAGACCACTGTATTGCTGCAAAAACAGACCTGCCCTTAATCTCAGGCGGTCTCCGGCATAATACATCAGCGAGGGCTGAATGCCATAACCAATAAGTGTATGTCCCCAGGCAAACTTATTTTTATACTCGTTATTCTTTACAAAGTTGATATTGGCCAGGTGCAGCAATAGCTGATGTTTACGCCCTTCTTCAAACTCCGGGTAATAGTACCGGGATTCATTGTTAATCTGAGCTCCAGAAAAAAGGGGGACACATAGAAAAAGAAGAAATAAGATAAATGGTCGTATCGGCTGTTTAATCATCTCCGGGCAATAATTTTCTCTAAATTAAATAGAATATTTCTCTTTTTACTGTGATTCCCTGAAAAAGTTTTAAACAAATAAAACGAGCATGATATTTTTTAAGCATAAATATCACAAAAGAAACAGAATAATAATTTTCCCGTCAAATTCTTTAAAATGTATTCTATAGCCTCTGGCATAGTTAATTTTTAATTGCCGAATACCATTGCCAGCAGATTCACTGTCTCAAAAGTGTTCATCAATCTCCATCTTTTGAATGCGGCACAATATTTTTTCTTCTGCCTTCGGCCTCTTAAACTTCTGCCTGTTGGTCACTAACTTCTGCCTCATTAAGATCACACATGATTGCACTCAATCCCATTATCCACATGAGTCTCCACCTGAACCGTTGTGTGCGAGATATTAAACCGGTCATCGAGCATCTGCTGAACTTCTGCCAAAAAATCATCACTGCCGCCATCGGGCACCACCAAGTGCACCGAAATAGCAGTTTTATTAGTGCTAAGGGCCCACACATGCAAATCATGGGCATCCTTTACCCCCGGAAAATCGTTCAATGCATCACGTACTTCAGCAATATTGATATTCTTTGGAACCGCATCAAGTGCGAGATTTACGGAATCCACAAAAAGGCCCCAGGTACCATAGAGCACTACTGCAATAATCACAAAACTCACCACGGGATCAATCCACTGATATCCTGTTGTATTGATGAGCAAGCCGGCTACTACAACGCCCACAGAAACAGCCGCATCAGCAGCCATGTGCAAAAACGCACCTTTAATGTTCAGATCGTGTTTCTGACCTTTCACAAAAAGCAAAGCCGTAATGGTATTGATAACAACCCCGATACCGGCCACAATCATCACGCTGGTTCCTCCCACCGGCTGTGGATTATCGAGTTTTAAAATGGCATCTTTTGCGATAAAGAAAACAGCTATAAAAAGCAGCACCGCATTGAGTATTGATGACAAGATAGTACTGCGCTGCAATCCATAAGTATATTTACCCTTGGGTTTCCTGTTGGCCAGACGAAATGCCCCCCATGCAAAAAAGAGTCCCAACACATCGCTGGCATTATGCCCCGCATCGGCCAGCAGCGCCGAAGAGTTGGCCACAAGGCCATAAAAAACTTCAACCCCTACAAACACAATATTCAGTGTAATCCCGATAGCAAATGCTCGGCCACTGGTGACATGATGATGTGTATGTGACATTTCAACAAAATATTTAATTTTTATCTGGATAATTTAATAATCCGCACTGCTCCCCATACAACAAGTCCGAATACAATGGTTCCTGTCACCAGGTCAGGTATGGCTGAACCTGTCCAGTAAACCAATCCTCCTGACACAATAATACCTGCATTGATAATAACATCATTGGAGGTGCAGATCATACTGGCTTTGACGTGTTGCCCCTTACTTTTGGATTTTTGCAGCAAATAAAGACTAACAGAATTGGCTACCAATGCCAGAACAGACACCACAATCATCGTCCGGAAATCCGGGAATATCTCTACTCCGGTAACCCTTCTGAGGACTTCCATCAATCCCATGGCTGCCAGTGCCAGCTGCAAATAACCGCTGACCGCAGCCACCCACTTTTTCCGGGAAACCAATGCACCTACCGCCCAAAGACTAAGTCCGTACACCAGTGCATCGGCCAGCATATCCAACGAATCGGCTACCAGTCCCATCGAACCGGA
The DNA here is from genome assembly GCF_003003035.1 of Marinilabilia salmonicolor. Taxonomy (GTDB): domain Bacteria; phylum Bacteroidota; class Bacteroidia; order Bacteroidales; family Marinilabiliaceae; genus Marinilabilia; species Marinilabilia salmonicolor_A. The sequence continues at coordinate 154,845 of NZ_PVTS01000002.1, forward strand.
AAGCCAACCGGCAATCATCTCTCCCACAAAAAAGACCGCATTGATGATCAAAACCGCCCAAAGCATTTTGCGCTCGACAGAATGATCAGCAGTTTCATCGGGCAATTCATCTACCTCCGAAACCAGGTTGAGCCTGCCCCCCATATTCAGAGACTCAATCAGTGGAGTAATATCTTCTACTTTCCCTGAATGAAATACATCCAGTTTCCGTCCGTCCAAATCAAAATCCAATGCTTCGAGCCCCTCTACACCCTCCAGCTTCATGCGGATAATCCGCTCTTCAGAGGGGCAATCCATTCCGGGAATATGATAACAAATCTTCTTCATGACATCAAAAATAGAAACAAACAACTAAAGAAAACCAACATCCCCCCGTCTTGGTTTAAAAATACCAACAAATGGGGATCAACATGAACAGATTGCTCATGGTAAAAAAAGTCCATATATTTGAATTGTCAACCAATATTTAAATTTTCATGCATCTTCAATATATCCTTGATAACAAAGGTGAAACAGCCGGAGTTTTTATTCCCATCGAAGAATGGGAAAGACCAACCAAAGGATTCAAATAGCCCCATGTGGATCGACCTCGGATATCTCGGCCTCTTTCTGGCCAGCTTTTTAGCAGCAACCATTCTTCCTTTCAGTTCCGAATTTGTTCTTAGCGGCATTTTGGCTGCCGGAGGAGATCCGGTTTTGAGCCTGGCTACAGCAACACTGGGCAACTGGCTGGGGGGACTGACCTCTTTCTGGATAGGATGGGTAGGAAAATTTGAGTGGATTGAAAAATATCTGCACATTCCCCAATCAAAATTGGAAAAATGGCACCGCAAAGTAGAAGGAAAAGAGTGGTGGATCAGCTTTTTTTGCTGGCTTCCCGGAGTGGGAGACATCATAGCTGTCATTCTGGGTCTTCTCAAAAGCAATTTTTGGGTTTCAGCCATCGGAATGTTGGTGGGCAAGGCTCTACGCTATGTAGTTTGGGGATTGATGACACTTGAAGTGATTGAGCGGTTTTGAGAGGGATTGGCAAAGGGCAGGGAGCATGGAGCATAGGGCGGGGAGGTCGTTCCTGGCTCATAGCTGTCAGGAGAAACAGCGGGGGATATGAAATTGGGACAATGCATTGCATGCTGGAACAGCCCCAGCGGGGCGATAGTATGGTAGCAATGGTATTACAAAATGTGATAAAAACCCCGGCAGGGGTGACACCCTAATTAAAAAGATAATGGAAGAATTATTCTCAAAAGAAGTTATTAAGCAATGAAGAAACTGAAAGAAACCCGTCAAAGCTTAGGTTTTATCTTCCACCAAGAGCAATTGAAGTTTCAATTTATGAACCGTTAATCTGTAAACAAAATCTAGGACGGATCAGTGGTTATAAACGCGTCAGCGCAGGCCATTTGAGCACTGCGAACAGTTGCGTTTGCGGACAGAACCTCGAGGACATAAGCGCTAAGAGCTAAGAGCCAAGAGCCAAGAGCTAAGAGCTAACAGCTAACAGCTACTCCCCTCTCGGAGCACCAAAAACCTGTACCCAATACTGCCCGTTGTTCGACAACGCAGCCCCCATTTCCGTAAAACCATCACTCATAATGTTGCTACAATGGCCGGGACTATCCAGCCATCCTTTAACGGCTTCGGAAACCGAACGTGGTCCCATAGCTACATTCTCCCCAACAGCGCGCCAGAGATACTCCTCACGCTCGACTCTCACCACCACAGTGGATTTATCAGAACCGGTATGATCAAAAAAGTCATTATCGCCCATATCATCGGCATGCTTTTGGGCTGCTTGTGCCAGCTTTCTATTCCATTGAAGCGGAGCAACTGCATCATGTTTCTTACCTCCGCAACGACGCTTGGTCATCCGGGCATTGTTGACCAATTCCAGCATTTGTTGCTTGTCAAACTCCACATCGGAATAATCCGGGGTTTGTGCCGTCCCGAATAATCCAAATGAAAAGAAAAGGAGAGAAATAAATATCTTTTGCATAAAAAAGCAGCTAAATTATAGTTACACAACCAATAGTGTCCTAAACATTTTCAAAAGGGATTTCATCCCTTAAACCCTGATCCCGATTATGATTTTGTAAGGTTTTGATTTTCCAAAACCAACAAAAATTTATTTCGGGACAAAAAAGATCAAGACTTTGCCAGCTTTCGCTCTAAAAACTACGGTTCTTCCATCGAAATCGTCTAAACTCATCTCACTTGCTGCGCGCGTGAGATTCAAACAAAGACGATTTTTCGATAAAACAATCTTGTTTTTAGGCTTACCTGCCAAGGTCGGCACCCAACAAGCCTGACAGCTCTGTTAAAATAATTATATTGGAAAGGTTTGTTACACAACTAACAAAAAACAAGCCGCTTTTGTTAGCCCCCAAAACTCTTACTATTCAACAACTTTCGGTTGTGGATCATTAGCCTTAAACGAACCAATAAACATAATAATAACAAATCCCAAACCAAGCCATCCCATGGAAGTATAGGTTTTAAATATCGTTTTGGAAAGGCTGAAGAAAAACGGAGCCAAAGCACTGGCAAACACCAGCATGGACATTGCCTTCCCGGAAATTGCGCCCAAATGTTTTCGTCCAAAAAGTTTGGGCCAGGTAACAGAGTTCAGTACAGCAAACAAGCCGCCGCTGACTCCTGACCCAACAATTATCAACCACAAGCCCCAGCCGCCAGACAAACCAATGAGTCCGACTACCCAAACCAAGGCTCCCCCAATCATTACAAAAAGAAGTTTCTTAAGCGGCATCGAATCACTAAGGAAATTGAAAAGCAGGGAAACACTCACATTAATGACCGATATGGGGAGAAAAACAGCCACTGCCTCCTCCCGGTCGAGCCCGGTGGAGGTGAAAATATCAACCATGTGAAATGACAAACCGGTAATAAAAAAGGAGTTGAAGGACATCATCATGGCATACATCCAAAATGCCCGGGTGACAAAGGCTTCTTTGGGCAGAAATTGTTTCAGCCTGGGCATCGGCTTGTGCTTTGGGTTGCTGCTACCCCGTATCCCATCAGGAACCAACCCCATATCTTCAGGATTGTCGCGATAAAAAATCCACATCAGAACACCAATAATCAGGATTCCGATGGCCAAAATACGCCAGGCTCCATTCCAGTCCCAATCCTTAATAATGGCATCGAACAACAGTGGTGAACTGGAAAAACCCAAAGAAATGCTGATACTCACAAAAGCATTGACCCGTCCGCGGTAACGATCGAACCACTTCATTATCATATTACGCGATGCCATGGTCAGTACTCCCTGACCACTAAAGCGCAACAGGAAAAAGAACACCATCATAATAGAAAAGGGCACTCCCCAATGCTCAATGCCTGTAATCGATTTTACACTTTCGCTTAGGACATCAGAGATAGAACTTAAAAACAAAGTACCTGCCAGCATAACCGCTGATAAAACAGCCACAATTCTTGCTCCGGCGCGGTCGAACCAACGTCCGGCCCATCCAAGCAACAACGAACTCCCAAAAGTTCCCACCATATAGGCCGCACTAAACTGGTCACGCGTCAGCCCCAGTGCATCTTTTACCGGGTCGGTAAAAGTGGATACCCCGATAGTCTGACCCGGAACACTTGCCCAGATGCCAATGGTGCCAACAACCATCACCACATAACCATAAAAAAATGGCCATTGAATGTGTTTTGTTTTGCTTTTCATAATCCGACAAAGTTACCAAAAAGCTATAAGATGAATTGTCAGAGGTGGTCAAAAGCTTATAAAAAACCTAAATGAAATCCCTTACATTCTACCCCTCCTTTAAACCGGTTAGACCATTTTATTTCATCTTTATATCAACACATCCAGATATGGCACTGTTTTTGTAATTAATTTTTTATTAAATTACTCATAATTATTTGAACATCCGGATTGGAAAAGTGATTCAGAAAACTGACAAATAAGTGAATTTTGAATGACAGTCCACTAATAATTATAAAATCATGATTGCATTTCGTCTCAGGCCTGCATCAATTAAAAGATTAACACCTGGATTATTAATGCATTAAAACACTGATACAAAACAAAATGAACTCATTTAGGTCCTTCAAAAATAATAGTTCATGCAAATTGACTCAAAACTAACAATCATTGTTCCGGTTTACAATGAGGAAGAGAGCCTGCCCAGACTAAGAGCAGAGGCTAAAAAGTTTAAAACCGAGAGCCTCATTAAAACAAGTATTCTTTTTGTCGATGATGGCTCCACCGATCAAAGTCTTTCCATCATCCGTCGCTATTGCTCCGAAGACCCGGATTATTTCAGCTTTATCGCACTGGAAAGGAACAAAGGACTCAGTACGGCCATTAAAGCCGGGATTGATCATGTAAAAACCCCCTATCTTGGTTATATCGATGCAGATCTACAAACCAGTTTCATGGATTTCATCAGGTTTTATGACTTCATTGGGGAATTTACCATCATTAACGGCATTCGCAAAAACAGAGCAGACACACTGATAAAGAGATGGTCTTCAAAAATAGCCAACAGCTTTCGACAGTGGATGATTCATGACAATGTAAAAGACACCTGCTGTCCGCTAAAACTGATGGAAACACAAATGGCCCGGGAGTTGCCATTCTTTAACGGCATGCATCGTTTTATTCCTGCCCTGGTACAACTGCATGGCGGCAATGTTAAGCAAATTCAGGTTCAACACTTTAAGCGAATGGAAGGTACTTCGAAATACAATCTTAGGAACCGCCTTATTGGTCCTTTTCTTGACACCCTCGCATTTGTGTGGATGCGCAAAAGAAACATCAGCTATTCAATCAAAGAAAGCACCACAAAGCAATGATCAACAATTATTTTATATTTGGACTGGGCTTTGTGGCTCAAGGTCTGTTCTCAGCCAGACTATTGGTTCAGTGGCTATTATCCGAAAAAGCAAAAAAAGTTGTCTCCCCGGAAATTTTCTGGCAATTAAGCCTTTTTGCCTCCTTATTGATGATGGGATATGGTCTGCTTCGCAAGGATCTGGTTATTCTGGGAGGGCAATTAGTGTCTTACTTCATTTATATCCGAAACCTGAAACTTAAAGGCAGCTGGGAACCTCTTCCCCGTCCCATACGGGTTGTCGCATTTATTGCCCCGGCTTTCACCCTGGGGTTACTCATTTTTAATCATCACGGCTACAACTTTTTCGATCTTACACACAACCCTGACATAAACATTAAACTTTTTATTCTTGGTACCGCCGGACAGATTATTTTCACCTTCCGTTTTATTTTTCAATGGCTTTATTCCGAGAAAAAGAAGATTTCCGTACTTCCCCCGTTATTCTGGTTAATCAGCATAACAGGTGCAGCCGTCATCATTGCATATGCCATCATTCGAAAAGACCCGGTAATAATTGTCGGTCAAGCATTTGGCATGCTTCTCTACAGCCGAAATCTGATTATTCACTACTTCGTGCAAGAGAAAAGCGTTGGGCTCAAACAGAATAAAACACAGTGAAAGTTAGGCAGTAGGCAGTAGTCGAATTTTAATTACCGACATACCTAAGGAACTAACAAAATTACCTAAACAGCACATCTTGAAGTCTTTATGATTCTTGTTATATGAAAGTACCCTACAGGCAGAAGTTGGAGAGGCAGAAGGCAGAAGAAAAGTATTCAACTTTACAGTCATTCCTTAGCTTTTTGAGGAAATTTTGACTGATAAAAAAGATCTAAATTAAGGATTAATTAACTATAACAGAGTGTTTTGACAATTGAGTTAGATAAAATATTTACGTAAAACCTATAATTCTGATAACCTGTTAGATAACACAATCCCCCGCAACGTCAACAAACACCTGAATATCAGTATGTTTCAGGACATTAACGGGCTATTGACAAAAGAATATGTTAAAAAAATTTTTGCGAGGGCGAAGCTGTTTCATTTTTTCTAAAATTTTAATTAACTTCCTATCAGGTAATTACAAAATTTTAAACGAATGAAACGAGCATGGCAACGATTGCCACAAGAGGATATGTATAAGTTCTTAAATGCGAGTTCCATCAGACCTTAATTAATAAATTTTATACGAATGAAAAAGATTTTCACCGCAAGATTAGAGCAAGGAAAATATTTATGGTTCATTATCCTTATATCTGCTATAGCACTTTTAGTCAATCTGAACGGATGGGGGGTAACCGAAACCAGTGAAGCCCGCTATGCAGAAATTGCTTATGAAATGTATCAAAGCGGTGATTATCTTCATCCCCGTCTGTTAGAGATTCAGCATTACCATAAACCTCCTGTTACTTATTGGATAACTGCACTTTCTTATCATATTTTCGGGCCGAATGCTTTTGGAGCACGCTTCTTTCTGCAAATAATGATACTAATACAGATATGGTTAGTTTTTCGTTTGTCGGTATTGTTTACAAAGGACAAAACAATCGCTATCACGGCCGCACTCATTTACATCAGTTTCCCGGCAGTACTTATTTCTGCACGGGCCCTTACCACAGATGCATTTCTCAACACTTTTGTATTGCTTTCGGTTTTCTTCTGGGCCAAGCGACGTATCACCCAACAACCCCATTGGCTTTATCTTACATATTTGTCTCTTGGACTCGGCTTCATGACCAAAGGGCCGGTTGTCTTTATTATTCCGGCTGTTACCCTACCATTGATCAATCATCTTTTCCCGTTAAAACAAAAAAAGCAGTTTTTTCATCATATTTCCGGATTGATGGTATTTTTATTTAGCGGGATTTCCTGGTATCTTTTTTTGGTTTGGCAAAATCCGGAATTTATTGACTATTTCGTCATAGACCACACCATCAATCGATTTGCCACTAATCAATTCAATCGGGGCGAACCTTTCTGGTTTTATCTCGCTTTTGTACCAGCCATGTCCTTCCCATGGTTTATACTATCGATATACCATTCAGCCAAAAATTTTAAAAGCCCATTCAGCTACAGCAAATTACTATGGCTGTGGATCGCCATTCCTTTGTTTTTTTTCTCGCTTTCCACTTCTAAATTAATTCTGTATGTACTTCCCGTTTTTCCTGCAATTGCCATCATTGCAGCCAACACCTGGGGGGTTATATCTGAGAAAAACAGAAAACGATGGAGTAAGGCTCTTGCCTTCTACCACATTCTAATTATTGTCACATTGTTATCGGCAGGATATATAACTTCTGAAGACATCAGCTTTTCTGTCGGCATGTACGTGATAATTGGCCTGATGGGTTTATTAATATCTTTTCAGACCATAAAAATCAACAGGACCCAATTTACGGTTCCTGTCGCAAGCGCATTTACGCTGTTACTTGTTGTTTTCAGCACCTATTTCATGCAAGCCAATCCACGCATAGCCAATGACCAGAGAAATGTAGCCATCGAAGCAAAAACAAAACTAACTGAAGACGGGCATATCATGGTTTATGACAGACGATTGCCATCAGTGGCCTTCCATGCCCATCAGCCCGTAATATCAATATTTAATGGGGACAGAGGACTGAATCGGGAAACAAGATTTGAAAAAACGGACAAATGGAAACATTCCCTGATAGATTTTGGTGATGAACGATTAGAAAATCCTGCTTTCTTTAAAGGCAGTGTTCTAATTGCCAGGCTAAGTGATGCCCGCAAAACGGACTTCCAAAAACTGAAAAATTTCTTCACGGAAAAAGAAACTCTGGACGGATGGGTAATTCTTTACAATTCCAAAGCACAATAGATCGTCAGACTTATAGACATAAGTTTCAAGGCAAACCATATAGCACTTATGACCAGAACATTGAAGCGAACACATGTCCAACTGAAAGAAGATAATTTACTATCTCTTATAAGAGTTTACCGGAATATTGAAAGAAGATGTTTTATAACTTTGGAATAAGGGATTTCTTATATTTAATTGTCATTACGCTGACATTCCTTGTCTGATTAATCCATAAATTAATCCAGCTAAATAAGATGATACACTCACTCTCAGAAAAAGAACCGATGCAAACAGAACTCAGGTATATTTTCAACATCTTCTGTATTTCTTTAGCAATATTGATAATAACAGGCTGCCAGCAACAGCAAAAAAGCGATCTTGACATCATTAAAGCATTCAAGCCTGAAGACAAGTACTTCAAGTCTTCTTTAATGAGTCTCCACTTCATCATCGAAACTTCCCCCATAGACAGAGTGGACTCTTCCTTTCAACAGATTATTGATGCATACCAGCTCCCCATTTCTGCCAAAGGAGTTCCGGATGGCACCTACAGCGCAGCGACTCCTGCTGATGCCTTTGACTACCAACATGTCGTTACCATTTCTGTAAAAAACGAAAGAATCACTTCAGTTGACTACAATGAAATAAAACAATCCGGCAAAGGCAAGCAGGAAGATCCCGCTTACTGCAAAGAGATGCAACCCGCCGGAACCACTCCGGCCATTGCTTACCCGATAATGGAACAGCAACTGCTGGAAAAGCAGAATATAATGGATGTGGATGCAGTGTCGGGAGCTACCTATTCGCTTTACCGAATGCGGTATGCATTAACCATGGCATTAATGAAGGCAAGAATTGAGAACAACAAGAAGTAGGCCAGCACTGGCGGGGCACCAGTTTGGCAGCAGTTAGGTTGCCCTATCAGCTAAGAGCTATGAGCCAACAGCTATCACCTCACCTCATGCAATCTCTGCTCACTGCACTTTCCTCTCTGCTCCATGCACAATGCTCTTTCCTAAAAAAGTCCTGAGATTACGCCATCATCATCAATGTCAATATTCTCAGCAGCAGGAGTTCCCGGCAGTCCCGGCATACGCATAATGTTACCGGTAATGGGAACGATAAAACCGGCCCCTGCGGCAATCTCAATTTCACGAACGGTAACCACAAAATTCTCGGGTCTTCCGAGCAGTTTGGGATTATCGGAGAGCGACTTCTGGGTCTTGGCAATACATACCGCTTTGTTGCCCAGCCCCAGTTCTTCAACCACCTTGAGATCTTTTTTGGCCTGAGCTGTATAATCAATGGCTTTGGCTCCGTAAATTTCTTTGGCAATGGTTTCTATTTTCTTCTCTACTGACCAGTTCCAGTCGTAGAGCGGTGTCATTTCAGAAGTGCAGCTTTCAGCTGCCTCTGCCACCAGGTGAGCCAATTCCTCGGCACCCTCACCTCCTTTGGCCCACACATCGGCCACAGCCACCTTCACGCCAAGCTCTTTGCATTTTTCTTTTACTACAGCGATCTCCTCGTCGGTATCGGAGACAAAACGATTGATCGCCACCACCGGACACACATTGAATTTTCGCATATTTTCCACATGCTTCTCCAGGTTTTCTATTCCCTGCTTCACCGCCTCCACATTGGGATTGTTCAGATCGGGCACAGGAACTTCTCCATGATATTTCAACGCCCTCACGGTTGCCACCAATACCGCGGCCTGAGGCTTCAGGTCTGCCGACACACACTTGATGTCCAGAAATTTCTCTGCACCAAGATCAAAACCAAATCCGGCTTCGGTAACCACATAATCGGACAGGGAAAGGCCCATTTTGGTTGCCAGCACAGAATTGGTTCCCTGAGCAATATTGGCAAAGGGACCTCCATGGATAATGGCCGGATTGCTCTCCAGTGTCTGAACCAGATTAGGTTTAATGGCCTCCTTCAAAAGAGCGGCCATAGCACCCTGCGCATTCAGATCACGGGCAAAAACCGGTTTCTTATCAAAGGTATATCCCACAAAAATATTTCCGATTCGCTCTTTCAGGTCGTGAAAATCCTCGGCCAGGCAAAGAATGGCCATTATTTCAGAAGCAGCGGTAATGTTAAATCCTGTTTCACGAGGTATTCCGGAGGTGGTTCCGCCCAGCCCGACAATAATATTCCGCAGGGAGCGGTCGTTCATATCCATCACACGCTTCCAGTGAACGGTACGTGGATCAATATTCAATGAGCGACCATTGTTCTGGATATTGTTATCGATCAAAGCAGCCAACAGGTTATTGGCTTTTTCGATGGCTGCAAAATCCCCTGTAAAGTGTAGATTGATGTCCTCCATGGGAATGACCTGGGAGTAGCCTCCGCCGGTGGCGCCGCCTTTAATCCCAAAGACAGGCCCCAAACTGGGTTCCCGAAGCACGACGGTGGTTTGTTTGCCAATTCGGTTAAGTCCTTCGCTAAGTCCGATGGAGATGGTGGTTTTACCCTCCCCGGCAGGTGTGGGAGATATGGCCGAAACCAATACGAGTTTACCCTCCCGGGCTTTTTCAGAATCAATCAAATCAAGCGGCAGCTTCGCCTTGTATTTACCGTAGAGTTCCAGTTTATCAAACGGAATCTGTAAATTTTCTGCAATTTCCGCAATGGGTTTGATGCCCGCTTTCCGGGCGATTTCTATATCACTTGCCATATCCGTAAAAGTTTAAATTGAAAGGGATATGAAGATATATAGAATAATTGAAGTGTCAAAATCGATCAATCAGCCAAAGGGATTGTAAATTCAAAAACACTTCCTTTCCCTACCCGGCTCTGCACAGTTATCTTACCGCCCTGTTTTTCCACAAACTCTTTGCAAAGCAAGAGCCCAAGACCGCTACCCTGCTCGTTTTCGGTTCCTGCATGCGAAGTATGCCCGGCAACGTCCCAAAGTTTCAGAAGATTCTTCTCATCAATTCCAACTCCGGTATCGGCAACCGTAACAACTGCCTCATTATGCTTGCGGACAACCGAAAGCATAACATTTCCCCTCTGTTCAGTAAACTTAATAGCGTTGGAGAGCAGATTTCTGATTACCGTAGTCAGCATAAACCGATCGGCTTTCACCAATACTGTTTCTAAGGTGTTACAGGATATTTCAATATTCTTCCGGTCTGCCTGATCCTTCATTAACTCCATTACATTCAAACACACCTCCCGGGAATCCACTTCTTCAGTCCGGGCATTAAGTTTGCCTGACTGAGAATTGGCCCACATCAGCAGATCCTCCAACAGGCTATATGTTTGCTCCCCGGCTCTCAGAATTTGTTTTAATTGATTTTCCACCTCACTTCTCTCAAAAGAATCCAGATCACTCAGCAGCAATTCGGAAAACCCGATAATCGTGTTGAAAGGATTCCTCAAATCATGAGCAATAATGGAAAGAAACTTATCTTTAGTAGCATTGGTCTGTTTAAGTTCATTTCTTTGACGGATAAGTTCCCTGGCCTGCATCTCAATTTGCTCCTGCCGCTCTGTTAGCTTAACATTGATCTCCAGCAACTGTTGCTTTTGATCTTCCAGCACTTCATTTTTTTGCCTGATTTCCTCAGTTCGTTTTTCCACCAGCCGGTTCAGCTTTTTTATCCGCTGCAGCCTTGACCGGTAAAACAGGGCAAAAATCAACAACACAAAAAGAACCACCAGACTCCGAAACCAGAAAGTTTGCCAAAAGGGAGGAAGAATAACAATTTCAAGTTTACGCTGTTCTTTGCCCCAGGCTCCGTCTATCTTGCATTTAATCTTGAAAACATACCTGCCGGGATTCAAATTGGTATAAGTTGCTTTCCGGTTCTTACCCACAAAATACCACTCCTTATCGAAATTCTCCAGTTTATAGGCATATTCAATATCCGTAGTGAAATTGTAGTTCAGGGCTGCATACCTCATCGAGAACATGGAATAGCGCCAGGGAATTTCTATATAACTTGTTTCAGTAATGGATTTTTTCAACAGCGAGTCCATCTCACCTATCTTCACGGACTTGTTAAAGATCTCAAAATCGACGATTTCAATAGATGGGGCTTTGATAGCAATATCAACACTATCGGGATGAAACCTGTTAAACCCGTTAATCCCTCCAAAGTACAGATAGCCATCTTTATCCTCGAAAGATGCACCCCGGCTAAACTCTATATCCTGCAATCCATGCGCAGTAGTAAAGCGCCTGAAGTATCCCGACTCAGGGTTAAAGACCATTAATCCGTTGTTGGAACTAATCCACAGATTATTGTGAATATCCTCTTCTATGCCCAACACCCGCAGCTCAGAAAGACTGTCATCCATAGCATAATAGTGAAACTGCAAGGCTTCAGGATTAAGCTTGTGCAATCCTTTATTGGTCCCAAACCACAAACCACCCTTTTCATCCTTTAAGGAAGATAAGATATTGCCGTTTCTGAGCCCCCTGCGGTTGTCCTCAATGCCCAGAAACTGCCTGAAAGTATGATTACGTCGCATCATATTGATTCCTCCACCATCTGTGCCAAGCCAAAGCAGACCGTTATCCCCTTCCAGAATATTTACCACATGATTATTGCTAATGCTCAACAGGTTGCCCGGCTCATTGGTGTAATTTGTAAAGGTCCCCGTTTCATAATCAAACAAATTGAGGCCACCACCAAAGGTTCCCACCCAGAGATTTCCCTTTGAATCCTGATAGGCCATGGAGACATTGTTGGAGTTTATAGCCCCTTCATTGTCAGGATTTCGCTGGTATCGTGTAAACTTGCCTGTATCAAAATCATATCGGTTCAGCCCTCCTCCCCAGGTACCAATCCACATATTTTTTGCGGAATCAGTAGAAACACCCATCACATAATCAGCTCCCAGGGTTGTATCATTCCCTCTCTGAAACTGATGATGCCTGAAGCGGGACTGATTCGACTCCAGAATATTTACGCCTCCTCCATCGGTCCCAATCCAGAGATTGCCTGAATGATCCTGCGCAAAACTGGTAATACTGTTGTGATTCAACTGTTCCCGTCCACTCTTTTTACGAAAATGCTCAAAGGTGTTATAGCTTTTGAAATAGGCATTCACCCCCCCGGTATAAGTACCAATCCAGATATTTCCCTCAGCATCTTTATACAGTGAATAAATAGAATTATTATTGAGGCTTTCTTTGTCGAAATCATCGTTTACAAGATTCGTAAACTTTCCGGTGGACGGATTTAAAATGCTGAGCCCTCCGTTCTCTGTTCCAAACCAGAGGTTTCCTTCGTCATCCTCCACAATAGCTCTAACCACATTACTGCTCAATGAATTTGGATTGAAAGGATCGTGCGAATAGTTCTCAAAACGGTTTTCCTCCGGATAATAGCAGCTAACACCAACTCCCCTTAGAGAAATCCAGATTCTACCTTTTGAATCTTCGTAGATATCATAGAAGCTATCACCGGTAACAACTCCCTCCTTATCTTCCCTGACAATGAGATGGTGGAAAACCCCTGTTTCCGGATCATAGCGGTCAATTCCTGTCTCAGACCAGAAACCGACCCATAGGTTTCCGCTGGAGTCTTTAAGCAAGGTTCGGATACTGTTAGCTCCCAACGACCGGTCGTTTTCCGGATCATGAACAAGATGCGTCATGCGGGTACGCGCCTTGTTGATGACATACATACCATTGCCAAAAGTCCCAATCCATAAATTTTCCTGATCATCCTCTGTAATGGCAGAAACATTTGAATTGGGTAGTTCCACATTTGTTTCAGGAGTTCTGTTGAAATTTTCAAAACTGTCGGTTTCAGGATTATACCGATCCAGACCTCCTCCCTCATGTCCTATCCAGATATACCCTCTTTTGTCTTCGTACAGCGCACTTATCTGACTGCTTATTAATGTGTTTTCTTCGCCCGGAATGTATTCATAAAGCCGGTAGTCGTAACCATCGAAACGATTCAGTCCGGCTCTTGTACCAAACCACATAAAGCCTTTTGAATCCTGCAGGATGACCACCACATTATTCTGAACCAGTCCATCTTTAGAGGTGAAATGTCTGAATTTCATATTCGGACTTTGAGCTCCTGAGTGCAGCAGACAGAAGGATAGAAGTATCAAAAACAAACTCCTGAGCATAAGTTTTCTCATTTTCTTCATCCCGTTGAGACAACGGGCTTAATGCAAGTACCCAATAAAACAAAAATGCATAACTCCATTCATCTCTGTTAAAAAACAATCTGTTTTGTAAAAAAAACAAAACAAGCCATTTCCCAATACGAAACAATTCCAATAAAGTTGCTTTTTGTACTGCAGAAAGGAGCATTACAGGGGAAATTACAAAAATCAGGGTATGATTTTCTCACAAACAAGCTCCATCAAAGCTTAACGAATATATCCTATGGTGATAAAGCTCCGCTTTTACAAAACAAAAGACAAGCCCATCCTGTTTTCTATATTAATGCCTTAATAAAAAATACTATGAACAATACCCAACATACCAACCACCTCATCCACTCCACATCCCCCTATTTGCTGCAGCATGCGCACAATCCGGTGGACTGGCACCCATGGAACGATGAAACTCTAACAAAAGCCAGAGAGCAGGACAAACTTATGCTGGTAAGCATTGGTTACTCTGCATGCCACTGGTGCCATGTCATGGCGCATGAGTGTTTTGAAGATGAAGAGACAGCCCGAATAATGAACGAACACTTCATCTGCATTAAGGTGGACAGGGAAGAACGCCCTGATGTGGATCACTTTTTCATTACAGCAGTTCAATTAATGGGTGCTCAGGGGGGATGGCCCCTCAATGTGGTGACATTGCCCGACGGACAACCATTCTGGGGTGGAACCTATTTCCCCAAAGACCAATGGAAAGAGATATTATTCAAGATCAATAACTTATTTCAGTCCGACCGCGAAAAACTAACGCATCATGCTCATCGGTTGACCACAGGAATTCAACAGTCATCCCTGATCTCACCTGAACAGACGGAAGCTCCCGACCTTTCGGAAGTCATCAATGAAGCAATTGAACGCTGGTCGGCACAGTGGGACCTGAAACTTGGCGGCTCACAAGGCAAACCCAAATTCCCCATGCCTGTAAATCTGGAGTTTCTGCTTCATCTCCATTTTCATCATCCTCAAAAGATCTTTTCGGATTTTCTCAACACCACACTTCAGCAAATGGCCCGGGGCGGCATTTATGATCAGGCAGGCGGAGGTTTTGCCCGGTACTCGGTAGATGAGTTCTGGAAAGTCCCACATTTCGAGAAGATGCTTTACGACAACGCTCAGCTCATCGAACTTTACAGTCATGCTTACGCTCATTTTGGAATGGAGGAATATCGGGACGTGGTAAAAGAAACCATCGCTTTTGCGGAAAATGAGCTGATGCATCCTTCCGGAGCTTTTTATTCAGCTCTTGATGCCGACAGTGAAGGAGAAGAAGGAAAATTTTATGTTTGGACAGAAGAAGAGCTCGTAGATATCATTGGCAGGGATTTCCCTCTGTTTGCTGATTACTTCAACGTAAATGCAACCGGCTTGTGGGAAAACGGAAATTACATTCTGCTGCGAACCGCCTCTGATGAAGAATTTGCTCAAAAGCACAAGATGACCCTTGAAGAGGTGAAAAAAAAGGTATCTGCGTGGAAAAAAGACCTGGTCAATCACCGCAAAAACCGGATACGACCGGGGCTTGATGACAAGACCATCACCTCATGGAATGCCCTGATGACCAAAGGTCTGGCGGAAGCCTACAAGGCGTTCGGCGACAGTCATTTTCGACAACTGGCGCTCAAAAACGGCGAATTCATCAGTCGCTCTCTGATTTCAGAAAACGGCAACCTATTCCGCACCTGGAAAGACGGCCGGGCATCAGTCACGGGATTTATGGAAGATTATGCCTCAGTAATCTCCGCTTTTATCGGATTGTATGAGATAACCGGTGATGAAAAATGGATTGACCAATCAATCAGACTGGCTGATTATGCCGAAAAAGCCTTTTATGATGAAGTAACCGGTCAATTTCATTATATGGAAAAAAACCAGACGGAATTACCTGCCAATCATTTTGACACACAAGACAATGTGATACCATCAGCAAACGCGATGATGGGGCATGCTCTTTTCAAACTGGCGGCATTGACCCGCAATCAACATCATCGGGAAACCGCGGAAAACATGTTGAAGCAGATGCTGCTGCAATTCAAAGATTATCCATGGGGTTTTGCGCATTGGGGCAGTCTGATGCTGATGGTTCACAAATCCTCGTTTGAAGTGGTAGTAGCAGGTTCCGAGGCCGGGCAGGCACTGCAACAACTACAAAAGCAATACCGCCCGAACGTCATATGGGCTCCTCTAAAACCGGAAAGTCCGGGAAAGTTGAGCATTACAGAAAACCGCAAATCAAATGACGAAATCACCATTTACGTTTGCGCTCAGGGAGCTTGTCAGTTGCCGGTACACTCTGTGGAGGAGGCGCAACACCTCCTTGACTGAAAGAACCTGATTATTAATTGTCAGGTTTGTTTTTGCAGGTGTTCACACCAAACAAGGTATATGCCCCGCAAAACCGGAATAAGGAAGTAACCAATAATACAATTGCCACAATTAAAAATATGGTTGCCAAAGTACCTGAAACAACCTCTGCCAGGTAAAGTCCTGCAAGAATGGCGGCAATTACAATTCTAATCAGCCGGTCAGTGTTTCCAACATTTGTTTTCATGGTTTTAGTATTTAGAACATTTACTGACAAATAAACAAACCAACCGGTTATTAGTTTTCACAACAAAAAACCCACCTGCTGTTAATCGCAAATGGGTTTTTCTATCTTATTGATAAAGACGTTAACCAGCGTCTGTCCATAAACTAAGTAAATTCTGTTTTCAGAGCTGTTTCTGGTCAGAAAGTGCCAATTGCCAGGCTTGCGAAGCCGCCAAAAACGGAGTTTACTAATCGTAAATGAGTATTTTGGCGGCAAGCGTAACGACGCAAGTGGTACTTTATGGACAGAAACTAACTATTCTTGGCCAGTCTCTTCCGCTCATGCTCCTGCAACAGAATTTTTCTCAAACGAATGCTCTTGGGCGTTACTTCCACATACTCATCTCCCTGAATGTATTCAAGTGCCTCTTCAAGACTGAAAATGATCGGGGGAACCAGCTTGGCTTTCTCATCAGAGCCTGAGGTCCGCATATTGGTCAGTTTTTTCTCTTTGGTGACATTTACAGTCATGTCTCCATCGCGACTGTTTTCTCCAATTACCTGGCCCAGGTAAACCTCTTCCATGGGATGAACAAAAAACTTACCCCTGTCCTGCAACTTATCCAGTGCATAAGCGATGGCTTTACCGGACTCCATGGCAATCAAAGATCCGTTCTGGCGCTTGGTGATTTCACCTTTCCAGGGCTGAAACTCCACAAAACGGTGCGCCATAATGGCTTCTCCTGCTGTGGCGGTCAACATATTGTTACGCAACCCTATAATTCCGCGCGACGGGATATTAAATTCCAGCACCACACGTTCACCTTTGCGCTCCATCGACAGCAACTCACCTTTGCGCTGGGTCACCATCTCAATGGCCCGTCCGCTATACTCATCCGGCAGGTCAATGGTGAGCTCTTCAACAGGCTCATGCTTCTCACCGCCAATTTCCTTAATAATTACACGAGGCTGCCCCACCTGCAACTCATATCCTTCGCGTCGCATGGTTTCAATCAACACCGACAAATGCAACACTCCGCGTCCGTAAACATTCCAGGCATCAGCAGAGTTGGTTTCTTCCACCCGAAGCGCAAGATTTCGCTCCAGCTCTTTATCCAGACGATCCTTAATGTGTCGGGAGGTAACAAATTTTCCGTCTTTTCCGAAAAATGGCGAGTTGTTAATGGTAAACAACATACTCATCGTAGGCTCATCGATGGCGATGGGATCCAATGGCTCCGGATTTTCCGGGTCACAAATGCTGTCTCCGATGTCAAATTGCTCAAGACCGATAATTGCGCCCAGTTCTCCATTGACCAAAACATCTGTCTTGGCACGCCCAAGCCCGTCAAAAATATTAAGTTCTTTAATCCGGGTCTTGCTTACCTTGCCATCGCGACTGACCACAGCCACTTCCTGACCGGTTTTCAAAGTTCCTCGATGCATACGCCCAATGGCAATCCGACCAACATAAGGGGAATATTCCAAAGATGTAATGAGCATTTGCGGTGTTCCTTTGCGTTCTTCCGGAACCGGGATGTATTCAATAATGGCATCCATCACGGCCGAAATATCTTCGGTCTGTTTCTTCCAGTCGGTGGACATCCATCCGTCGCGGGCAGAACCATAGACCGTCGGGAAATCCAACTGATCTTCGGTGGCATTGAGGCTAAACATCAGGTCAAAGACCATCTCCTGAACCTCTTCGGGCCGACAGTTAGGTTTGTCCACTTTGTTTATTACCACAATAGGCTTCAGTCCCAGTGCCAGAGCTTTCTGCAACACAAAACGAGTCTGAGGCATCGGCCCCTCAAAGGCATCCACCAACAACAAAACTCCATCGGCCATATTGAGCACTCGCTCCACCTCTCCTCCAAAGTCGGAGTGACCGGGGGTATCTATAATGTTAATTTTGTGATCGTTCCAAACCATTGAGGCATTTTTGGAAAGAATGGTAATGCCTCGTTCCTTTTCCAGATCATT
This sequence comes from Marinilabilia salmonicolor, assembly GCF_003003035.1. Taxonomy (GTDB): domain Bacteria; phylum Bacteroidota; class Bacteroidia; order Bacteroidales; family Marinilabiliaceae; genus Marinilabilia; species Marinilabilia salmonicolor_A. The sequence continues at coordinate 173,205 of NZ_PVTS01000002.1, forward strand.
GCTGTCCATGATAAGTTCTCCCGGACGCTGATGCTCGCTAAAAAGCTTTCCCGCTTTCAACATCTCATCCACCAGCGTGGTTTTGCCATGGTCAACGTGGGCAATGATCGCAACATTTCTGATTGACTGCATAATTTTTTCTTAAAAGAGCGTGCAAAAGTACTCTTTATTAATAACAATCAACGCTGTTACATGGTTTTAATCGTGTTAAATATGCTTAACGAATTTAAAGCTTCTCAAGGTTTAAAGTTCTGGTTTAATTAGTGTCCGTCTATAAACTAAGCAAAATTTGTTTTAGTCATGTATTTGTCATTAGAGATTGCTTCTGACATTGCCCTCGGAATGACACGTTCCTCCCTCTCCTTTCCGACACTATGCGGACGTCATTACGAGGGAACACCTCAATTAAATTTTGAGACATAATGGGAATATGACAAGCTGAAATGCTCAATATTAAAACTATAGGAAAGGTTATTCATTAAACAGGTGCGGCGGATTCTGATCCGCCGTACCTAATCTGTCATTGGTAGAGTTTACGCCGAAGCAATCTCAGCAAGTAACAAACTTCTGTGGCTAAAGAGTTCCTACCGAAAAATATTTACCCGACTATAAAAATGACAATTCAATAAAAAAAATTAGTACTTTGTATTGCATGGTACTAAATTTTATTCATATATTTGCATTACACTATTCAGGGTAATAGATAGTACCCTGAAAGCAAATTCAATATTTTGGTTAAACAAAAAGGAAATGAAGACCTTAAAAATCAGGCATCAAAGAGAAATAATACCGGTTGTTTTCATCGGCCTCATTCTCTTTGGCCTGCTTTCCGGGAAGCAGCAATGCGACCTTTTTCCCTGCGAAAGCTTTGCCACACCCAATGAAGAGCTCTTCAGACAAGATGTTAAACCATGTTCCGAACCCGATTCGGGCACCGATAAATCAAATATGAAGGCCACAGCTGCTTTTATGATTGGCTTACCGTTCTAAAAACCAAAAAGTATGAAGATAGAAAATGCGAAAGCCCAAATGCGAAAAGGAGTGCTGGAATATTGCATTCTTTCAGTTCTTTCGCGGGGCGATGCCTATGCGTCCGACATCATCCATGATATGAAGGAGGCGCGCATTATTGTAGTTGAGGGAACCCTTTATCCGCTGCTCACACGGCTGAAAAATGCAGGGCTACTCTCCTACAGATGGGAGGAATCTACCCAGGGACCTCCACGTAAGTATTACGAACTCACCGATCGTGGCAAGGAGTTTTTGCAAGACCTTGACAAGTCATGGCACGAATTGGTAGATTCAGTTCAGTTTATCCACTCCAAAAATCCGCAATCATGAAGAAAGTAATGACCATCAATATAGCAGGTCGCTCCTTCTACATCGACGAAGACGCCTATGCACGCCTGGAACAATACCTTAAAAGACTGGAGCGCTGGTCGGAAAACAAAGAGGAAGGTCGGGAGATTCTTAGCGATATAGAAGGCCGCATTCGGGAACTGCTGGAAGAAAAAATTAATCCGTCCACCGGTGTTATTACTCTGGATATTGTCGGTGAAATTATTGCAACAATGGGTGAACCTGAAGAGTTTGCCGAGGAAGACAGCAGCCACGCCAAAACCGGAACGTCCACAGACTACACCACCAGCCCGAAAGGTCCGGGTCGCCGGCGATTATACCGTGACATGGAAGACAAAGTTTTCGGCGGGGTTTGCTCAGGCATTGCAGCCTACTTCAACATCGACAGGGTGGTGGTAAGAGTTCTGTTTGCATTGCTGGCTTTCCTGAGTTTCGGCACCGCTCTGCCGGTGTACATCATATTGTGGATTGCCATCCCTCCTGCCCTTACCTCCTCTCAACGCCTTGAGATGAGGGGAGATGATGTAACCATTTCCAACATCGAAAAGAACATCCGAAATGAATACAACGATGTGAAAGAAAGATTTCAGAAATCATCCGCTTTCAAAAGGGGCGAAGATTATCTCAGCCGGTTTCAGAAACGCGACCGCAACATCTTCATCATCGCGGCAGTAATTGTCGGGGTCATTGTGCTTTCCAACCTCATCAGCATCCCTTTTCATCTGGGAATCGGGCCTGCATTTCACATGAATATGCCTTTTACCCAACTGAGCTTTCCCGGCCTCTTCCCCCTGATCCTGATTTTGCTGATCCTGGGTCTGGCATTTCGTTCTGCTATGAAAGGTTTTTTAGTCCTCATCGGGGTGGTAGTGGCGGCAGCTATTCTGTTTAAAATAATGGGATTTGTGTTTTGGCCACACGTAATGCACAGCTTTTTATAGCCGGAGAGTTTTGAGTTTTGGGCTTTGGATTCTGAGTTTTGAGTTAACTCCGGCTTCCTACTTGCCGATTCTCCAAATTTCGGATTAAAAGAAATTATAAAAACAACGTAAATTATGAAGAAAACCATACATATCAATCTGGCAGGTCACGCATTCAGCATTGATGAAGATGCCTTCGAAAAACTGGATGCTTACCTGAAGGCCGTGGAAAAAAAGCTCGGCAACAACGAAGAGGCGCAGGAAACACTGGAAGACATTAATCTTCGCATCGCAGAACTATTTCGTGGCGTTCATACAGATGCCACGTCTGCCATCACTTTAAATGATGTGGAAGAGATCATAAAAACACTGGGTGACCCGGGTGATTATGAAACCCCGGAAGACCCGGAAGAGGCAGGTCAGGAGCGCCCCTCCTTTGAACCTCCCTATAAAAAACAGCTTTTCAGGGACCCTGACAACCGGGTACTGGGGGGTGTTTGCAGCGGACTGGGCAATTACTTCGGAATTGATCCCATCATTTTCCGTCTGCTCTTTATTGCAGCAACCTTGCTCTACGGCACATCATTTCTGGCATATCTGGTATTGTGGATTGCCATTCCCAAAGCCGTTACAGTACAGCAACGCATCATGATGACCGGGGGAAACCGCAGCAGCGAATCGTGGCGCCGGCGACAAACTTACCGGCCGGCAACCACAAACTCCGGAAACGGTATTATACGGGCATTGGCAGTTGTTCTGGGTATTTTTCTGATTCTGGCATCGTTCATTTCCCTTACCGGACTCATTATTACCTTTACAATGACCGATGTATTGCTGGGTGTTTTCCCGGGCAATGAAATTTGGATTGGACAACTTGACTCCCTGTTTTTGATGCCGGATCAGCGATTTTCTGCCTTTCTGGGACTTTCTTTAACTGCCGGAATACCTCTGTTGGTATTGTTTTATCTGGGTATGTACCTGATTTTCCAATTTAAAAAAGGAGGTCCTGCATTCCTGATAACCGCCCTGGTTCTCTGGCTGGCAGGTATCGGCCTGGTCATTTATACTGCTCTTAATGTTGCCTCGGAATTCTCTCATCACGAGACACTGGAAGAAACATCTCAACTGGGCATCTCCCCTGCCGACACCCTTTACATCGATGTAAACAAGTCCTCTCTGCCCTTGGGCAAAGGCGACTTCCTGTTCAGCCACAAAGGGTTATCCGTCCGAAAGCAGAACAATCAGCTCAACCTCATCGGAACCCCTGACATTAATGTAACCAAAAACACCGATGCACTGAGCATTACCATCAGAAAAGAAGCACGGGGAAAAACACGTGAAATCGCAGAAAGAAACGCATCGGACATTGAGTTTTTCTATCTTCAGAATGACTCAGTTTTGATGCTCGACCGTTACTTCAACATCCAAAAACCATCTATCATTCGCAACCAAAAAGTAATTGTGGATATCAATCTCCCTGAAGGTAAAGAACTGAAAGTGTCAGATGACCTGAAATACATCGTGGATGTATCCAATGAAGAGAATAGTTTTTAAACTGCCTTATACATAAGACAGGTGAAATATAAACAGGCTGAAAGCCTGAGAGCAATAGCCCTGGGTTTTGAGGTATTCCTCATCCCCCCTCATTATTGGTCGCGACCAATAATGAGGGGGGGAGTAGTTACAATTTCCCTGGGGCGTTGCCCCAGGTTATTGCTTAAAGACCTTCGGCCTTAAAAAAACACAGCCTAAATCTTGTCAAAGTAGCATTATGCATTTACCTAATAGATAAAAGCCATGAAAGCAAAAACACTGTTAACGATTTTGATCATTTTGGCCTCCGGAATCACCATGACAGGTCAAAACAGTCCTTCAGAAAAACTCTATGCACAACTCGACGGTGCCGAGGGTATTACCATTCTCTCATTTTCGCAAAATGCCATAGAATTGGCCAATATTTTTGTGGATGAGGATGAAAACACGGAAGTCAACGGAGAACTGAAGAAAGTTAAAATGATGATTTGCAAAGGAACGGATGAAAAAATCCGCCGAGATGTGGTTCGTACCTTTGAAAAGCATCCCTATTCCGAAGTCGAAGACGAAGAAGGAGATCACGACAATGACGGTCGCATCTTTGTCATCAGAAACGGACGAAAAGTAAAGGAATGCCATTTGCTCAGCAACGAGGAAAAAAACCTGGTGGTTTTCTCGTTCTATGGGGATTTCAGAATTGAAGACATTGATGATCTGACAAATAAAGCCTCAGAGATGAAGTAATCAACCAATATTTTACTAACTTGGTTCTGGATAACGGGCAATGCCCTAACTGTTCAGGACCATGTTAAGTAAAGCAACTTTTCTCATTTCTACATTGTTTTGGATGATCGCCGGTCAACCTTCTTCCGGTCAGGTTAAAGATTTAACCGATGCCGACATCCGACATTTTATGCGCACACTTCCGCGAATGATTCCTCAGCTCAGGGAGACAGAAATAACCATCAACGAGGCTTATTACATCTGGCCCCGGGATGCTTCATTGGATGCCAGAGGTGCAATTCTGCTCGAAGATTATGGCTACGATGCTTTGCGTCTGGAAGCACTCGAAACTTTCTGCAAAACCTGGTTCTGCCTCCATTACGACTCGCTGCTCACGCAGCGGCAGCAGATACTAATGTCGAACGAAGAGCAGCTCACGGAGAACCCCTACATCTCCGACGACCAAAAACGCATCAACATCCGCATTCTCAACAAAGAACTGGGCCAAAACAAAGAAAAATTACAGGAAAGTGTGGGAGAATCAAACCTGCAGATAGTAAAAACATATTGCCCGGAAATCCGGGATATGTGGGAAAAAGTAAGTGAGGAAGAGTAACATAAATCGTTCTTTATGGACAGAGGCTACCTAGAGTCCGTCTATAAACTACGCAAAGTTTGTTTTTAGTCATGTGTCTGGTCAGAAAGTGCAGGTTGAAAGGCTTGCGAAGTCGGAAAATACGGAGTTTGCTAATTGTAAATGAGTGATTTTCGGACAAGCGTAACGCAGCAAATGGTGCTTTATGAACAACCACTACTTAAACTCCATTCCTATAAGTGAAATATCATCAAAAACAGCACCCGACTCAATATATCTGCTAACCAGCGCTTTTGCCTCCTCCATATTGGTCTCCATATCGTGCCCGTTGCTGATGATCTTTTCAATTTTGGTTAAGCCCGAATGCACTTCATTGTCGCGCTCCAGTTCTATCAAACCATCAGTAAAAGCCATCATTTTGGCATTTTTGGGAATGGTTATCCGTCCCACCTCTACCGATGGAATAACATCCAGCATACCCAACCCGATGCACCCTTTATCCAGAGACGAAAGATGGGATTTCTTGGAATCGAAAAGCAGCGGTGGCAAATGACCTGCGTTCACATAGGTAAATCGCCGGCTCCGAAGATTATACTTTCCTATAAACATGGTGATAAACTTCTCATTGTTGGCACTGCTGTTTACCCGCTCATTCAACTGATGCACCAGTTTTTTCAGGTTAATCCCAGATGTGAAAAGTGTGCGTATGACGGCCTGAAAATTGGACATCAACAAAGCAGCTGCAATTCCCTTTCCGGAAACATCGGCTACGCAAAACCCCACAGAAGATTTAGAAAGTGGAATAATATCGTAATAGTCACCGCCTACCCCCCAATGTGGGTGATAAAAAGAGTGAAGCGATAGTTTTTTATGCTTTGGCAATTCATCTTCCCCGGGAATAAGTTGAGTTTGAATACGTGATGCCACCTCCATCTCTTTCTTTAAAGCTTCCTGTTCAAGGATGGTCTCCTGCATTCGTTTGTTTTCTATAAAAACAATGATCAGGTTGGAGATAATCTGAATCAGTTTCAGGTGTTTAATGGTGGGACTGATGCCCTGGTGCTCCTCTTCCACATCACCAATCAACACATAACCAATGGCACGATAACGGTGAAAAAGCGGAATGACAGCATCAAAACCCTGCAAAGGCTCGGGAGGTGCCAGGGTAATGTTTTCGATGGATTTAAACTGCAGAAGGTCATGCTCCACATCAATCTTCTCCACTTCTGATGCAGAAACACCGGATATAAGCAGGTTTTTCCATTCGCCATCTGAATTGGTAAACACCAAAATCTTTCCCACCTCCAACTCTTCACGCAACAATATCTCGAACTCCCCCAGCAAGTCCTCAACCGTATGGTCCTGATTGATAGTCTGAGCAATGTCGAGTAATATATTGAGCCTGTCCTTATATAGGCGAAGTCTTTTCTTTTTTACCTGCGTAATCATGAATAAATATATATAACAACAAGCCTAAATGTACAAAATAAAATTTTTATATGCGAACATTTGTTCGTCGGATGTCAGGAGCCTTCAACAATCGAAAAAAAGAACCCGTCAGATTTCTTCCTGATAAAAGAAACCTGACGGGTTCAAAAATATTCGGTAAAAGCCTACTCCTTAACCCGTTCCACGTAAGACTGGTCGCGTGTATCTACTTTAATGTTGTCACCGGTATTTACAAACAGGGGTACCATAATAGTAGCTCCTGTATCCACTGTAGCAGGTTTCAGTGAATTGGTGGAAGAAGTATCTCCACGAACACCGGGCTCTGTATAAGTTACCTCATAATTGATAAACTGTGGAAGGTTCATCATCAAAGGCGTTTCGGTATCTGCATGGTAAACGATTTCCACTTCCAGCCCCTCTTTCAGCAAATGAGAACTGTCCACCAAATCTTCAGCAAGATTGATTTGCTCAAAAGTTTCACTGTTCATAAAGTGATATCCCAAATCGTCCTTATAAAGAAACTGATGAGGACGTCTTTCCACCCGGGCTTCGGTCACTTTAACACCCGATGAAAAAGTATTGTCGAGCACCTTTCCGGTGGATACATTTTTAAGCTTTGTACGTACAAATGCAGGCCCTTTTCCGGGCTTCACGTGCTGAAACTGAATAATGAAAAACAACTGTCCGTTGAATTCTATGCACATTCCGTTTCTAAAATCTGCGGTTGTTGCCATTTTATCTGTTCTTAAATGTGGTGTGTATTTTTTTGCCCTGCAAAAATAGTGTAAATCAATTAAAACGCCACATTATTTTAGAGTTTATGTGTTAGGGGTTCGGTCAACTCTCAACTCTGCCCCCTTCAATCCAGGTGAAAGCTGGAAAACGGATTTTCCAATCCCCGGAATTGTTCCAGATTACAGGTAAAGGCACCAACACGCAATTCAAACCGGATACGTACCGGAACCCGGTTTTGATCACGGGATATCCAAACCTCCATATCGTCTTCATTTTTAAAAGCACGCCCCACCTCCGTAACAGGAACAAACTTGTAACACTCCAATTTGCCCAAAGGGGTATCTATGGTTTCGAGGCCTTTGTAACGAATGCGTAGCGGAAACAGTTCATCCGAAAACCAGGTCATGATTTCAATCATCTCCCCTTTTCGTAAATCATCATTGAATTTATGCTTGCGGGCAAAATAAAATGCCGACAGAATGTCCTGAATGTTTTCGGGCACCCAGTGCTTTCCGGATTTCTGACTCAGCACCAGGGCGGAATCGGCATGATGATGCTCATATTCCACTTCATTGTAATAACGATAGCTTCCTTCGCGGATGCTGCGAACCGATTTCACGGGAAGATCTGTCTGAGGATGGATAAAACTCTCGTAGCGATCGCGCACTTTATAGATGGCATCGGCCAGCCCCACTGTTTTTCCGCTGGCAATTACATGATGTACACGCTCACCTTTGAAAACTGTATCTTTAACTGTAAGATTGGCTTCACCTCCCTTGATGAAACCATATTTCAGAGAATACATTAATTCTTCTCCCCCCTGATAAACAGCCGGATTGCCTGAAAAGCCACGCCCATTCGCCGGTGGATATTTGTTTATGGCACTTACACCACTCAAAGTCAGCCAGATCAGTGCAGATATAAATATAAAATTTTTCATAACAATTACGGTTTTGGCCCATAAAGCAGCCACTTACATGCCTTTTTATGGATTTGTTTCCCTAATTGTTACAATTTTGGGGCCGTTTTATTCGTAACGAAGTGCTTCAATTGGGTCAAGCCCTGCAGCCTTGCGGGCAGGATACCATCCAAAAAAAATTCCGACCACCGCACAAACAACAAAAGATATGACAATGGATTGGTTGGTTACAACCACAGGCCAATCAAGCATATTTCCCATGCCATAAGCAAGCGCCAGCCCCAGCAATACTCCAAACAATCCGCCTCCTACGCTTACGATCACAGCCTCCATCAGGAACTGGGACAATATGTCGCGTCCCCTCCCACCAACGGCCAGCCGTAAACCAATTTCACGGGTTCGCTCTGTTACCGAAACAAACATAATATTCATAATGCCAATGCCTCCCACCAAAAGTGAAATCCCGGCAATGGCTCCCAGCAGAAGGGTTAGCATTTCACTGGTGGAACTAAATGTATTGATAAGTTCCTGCTGCGACCGGACATTGAAATCATCCTCCTCATCATCAGCCAGACTATGGGATGCTCTGAGGGCCATTGTAATTTCCTTTTCTGCCTGTTCGGATACCCCCTCACTCTCTGCACTTGCATAGATAGATTGAATGTGGGTAATGGCCATAATTCTTTTCTGAATGGTGGTATAAGGGGCCAGTATTACATCATCCTGATCCTGACCAAAAGTGTTCTGTCCCTTGGCAGCCAAAACCCCAATCACTTTTAACGGGATATTCTTAAACCGGACAGTTTGTCCCACCACATCCTCAACGTCCGGAAAAAGGTTTTCCGCCACTGTCTGCCCCAACAGACAGACTTTCGCAGCACGTTTTACCTCATAGTCTGTAAACATAACGCCCTCTGCAACCTCCATCTTGCGAATCATCAGAAAATCCTCTCCCACCCCCTGAATAGTTGTAGGCCAATTGCTGCCCCCTGCGATTACCTGACCTCCGGAACTCACCATTGGTGACAAAGCCGACAACTGAGCGGCATAACGACGAATGGCAGACAAATCGTCCAGCGTCAAAGACTTCATGGAGGAAGGATCCATTCTTACACCTCCCCTCATGTCGCTTCCCGGATGTACCATTATCATGTTGGCCCCCATGGAAGAAATCTGTTCCTGAATGCTTTGTTTGGATCCTTGCCCGATGGCCAGCATCGTAATAACGGAAGTCACCCCGATGATAATGCCAAGCATCGTCAGAAACGTCCTCATTTTATTACGGGCCATTGCCTTCACGGCTATTTTAGAGAGATTAAATACAGTCATTGGATATGCGTTATGGGATTTTTCTTTTGCAGAGACGCACGACCGTGCGTCTTTTACTTTAACCCTGCGTAATTCATGTAATAAAGAGACGCACAATTGTGCGTAAAACCAGAAAACACAAATTTGATTGCATCAGTTTTATTCAATCCAGAATAGCCTGACGCCCTTGATTTGTATAATCTTTGACAATTTCTCCATCCTTCAAAACAATGGTACGATTACTATATTCGGCTATTTCATTTTCATGTGTCACAAAAACAATGGTTTTACCCTCGCTGTTAAGCTTTTGAAAAAGCCCCATGATATCCAGGGTTGTTTTACTGTCCAGATTCCCGGTCGCTTCATCTGCCAGTACCATTACAGGATCATTGACAAGGGCCCGGGCAATGGCGACCCGTTGCTGCTGACCGCCCGACAATTGATTGGGCGCATGCCCCATCCGATCAGCCAGCCCAACAGTTTCAAGTGCCTGACATGCCATTTCCCTGCGTTCACGTGGAGACACTTTTGCGTTGTACATCAACGGGAGTTCCACATTTTCCAGTGCCGAGGTACGGGCCAGCAAATTGAATGACTGAAAAACAAACCCAATCTTACGATTTCTTATTCCGGCCAGTTGATCTTTTGTTAATGTTCCCACATTTGTCCCATCAAGTAAATAATCACCCGCCGAAGGACGATCTAAAGCTCCCAGTATATTGAGTAATGTTGATTTCCCCGAGCCACTGGCCCCCATGATTGTCACAAATTCTCCTTCCAACACATCAAAAGAAACCCCCTTTAAAGCATGAATGGTTTCTATACCTACCGAAAATTCACGCTCCAGACTGGCAATTCTGATTATTTTGTTTTCCATCATCATTTCTGAACTATATCCGCTTTATCATTATTTTCCGACTATTCTTCTTTAGCTTCTTTTTTCTCATTCCCGGGAGGCCCGGGCATAAAAGGACTTCTGGCCTGTCCGGAATGAGTTTCATTGCTGATTTCGAAACCGGTAACTACAGAATCGCCAACAGTTAACCCGGATAAAACCCCGGCCATTACACCATCCTGAAGTCCTATTTTTACAGAAACCGGCCAAACTCTCCCATCCTTCATCACCCATACATTCTCAGCATTCTCCTCTTTGCCGGTAGATCTTTGCTCAAAACGTCCGGGCGCACCGGGAAGCGGAGTAATATCAGGCAGCATCTCCGGATCCGGTTCAAAACGCAATGCGGCTATCGGAACTACCGGAATATCCGTCACCTCACGTGTAACAATGGTTACACTGGCTGTGAGCCCCGGTTTTAATTTTAACCCGGGATTGGGAGCATCAATAATCACGGTGTAAGTAACAACATTACTCTCCACTGTTGGTTCCAGTCGTATTTGCGTAACCTCCCCCTTAAACTCCGTATCAGGAAAAGCATCCACTGTAAATGTGACCTGCTGCCCCATAGCTACCTGCCCGATATCTGCCTCATCCACATCGGCTTCTACCTGCATCCGGGTCAGATCTTTGGCAATCAAAAACAAGGTGGGCGTATTAAAACTGGCAGCTACCGTCTGCCCTACCTCCACACTTTTGCTCAAAACCACCCCGCTGATAGGTGAATAAATGCGTGCATAAGAAAGATTTACCTCAGCCTGTTCCACCTCTGATTTCAAAGACTCCACCGATGTTTTCGCATTTCTGTATTTGTAGAGCACCTCATCATATTCCGTCTCACTCACCATCTGTTTTTCATATAATTTTTTGGTGCGATCATAGTTCTTTTGCTGATAATCCAGTTCATTTTCGGCAGAAGCCAGACTGGCACGAGCCTGAAGCAAACGAGCCCGCAGGGTACTTTCATCAATACGGGCAATCAACTGCCCCTTCTCTACCTTTTCATTATAGTCGGTGAATATCTCTTCAATGACTCCGGACACCTGTGTTCCTACCTCTACCTGATCGATGGGTTCCACTGTTCCGGTAGCAGTAACTGTATTTATGATGCTGCCTTTCTCTATCAGGTGAATTCTGGGCTGAGCAGTTTTTGGTGACGTACCCGTACGGAAAATAAAGGCTAATGCAAGGATCAGCACCAACAGGATAACAAGAATAATGACATGTTTTAGTTTCATTGTAGTTATAGTTTTTATTGACCTGATTCTTTTTGGGCAAGCGTGATCGGTTTTCCACGGTAGAAGTCCAGCATTTTCTGATACAACAATGCTGAATACCTGGCCTGGATCAATTCGGCGCGGGCATTTAGGTATTCGTCTTTCGACTGCCTGAGATCTATGGCATTGAGCATGCCCAAATCGAATTGTTCCTGTCTTAACTCATGACTAATGCGCGCAGTCCTTTCCTGTTCAACAGCTGCGCTGTATCGCGATTGTTGGGCCATCGCATCCACATACAACTGTTCAACTGTCTGCAGCAGTTGATTTCGCACATTTCTGCTCTCCAATTCTAATTGTTGCAGATTTATCCTTGAACGGGCCACGTTGGCTTTGTTTTCATTTCGGCTAAACACCGGGATACTGATGGAAAGACCTATATTCTGAGAGAATCGGTCATTCAACTGTGTACCGAAAGAGGTAGCATAAATATCAGAATAAGAAGATGACGCCGAAGCACTCAAACTAAGGCGGGGCAAAGCTCCGGCCCTGGCATTTTCCAAATCGATTGAGGCCACTTCTTCCGACAAAGCACTATTCTCAATCTCCGGCCTATATGCCAAAACCTCTTCTGTTATCTGACCAAAAGCAGGCAACTCTTTACCAGGCTCGGGAATCTGTGCCGGCCAGGCAGGAGAAAAATCAGTATCAAAAGATAAATCCAACAGGGTTTTCAACTCTGTAATCCTCACATTCAGTTCATTCCGGGCCGTCACCAGCGAATACTTATCAGATGCATACTGGGCCTGCATTTCGGCCAGATCCTGTCTGGAAACGGCACCCGCCTCCATAAGTGCCCCGGTACGCTCAAGTGCAGCTGCAGATGTTGACTCCGCTTCTTTAAAACAAAGAAAGTTTTCACGGGCAAAAAGAATGTTCATCCAGGCCTGAGTTACAGAAAGCACTATGTCATTTTCAGCCTCTTTGGTATTTAACCTTGCCTGATCCAGCTCAATGCGTGATGATTGAATGTTATTGGAAATTCTGCCTCCCTGATATAGGGGTAATTCGGTATTAATGCCCATTTGCGCTCCGGTTGAAAACTCCCCTCCTGTATTATCGTAGGCTCTGCTATTGTTCCCGGAAAAGGACGCTGACGCATTCACCGACGGCAAACGACTACTCTTTGCCTCCATAAAAGAAGCCTCTCCGGATTTTTCCTGCAGCCGGGTCTTTTGCACAGGAATATTATTTTCAAGTGCATATTCAATACAATTCTCCAGCGTCCATAGTCTCCCGGCAACCGAATCATTGATTTGTCCGAATGTTTCCAGGCAGAGGCCCCACACTAAAATGAGGGAGAAGATACCAGCTTTTATTCCTTTGTTCATTTGTCTGACCTTTCAAAATTGATTTCGGAAACAAATTTCCAAAAGGGAAAAATATTCCTGAAATCATTTCACCCAACCCTTTAAAATCCTCAACCAACAGCCATTTCTGTCTTATTTCACATTCACAGTACATCTCCACGTTAACTTTTCATTAACATGAAATAACAACACATTAACACATCTTTATTAAGATTCAATCTAAACTTGTATGAAATCAAAATGAATTTTTAACCTAATAAACAATAGCGCTATGAAACGTAAATTAGCTTTATCATTTTTGTTTGTATTCACACTGGCTCTTTCTGCTCCGGTAATGTCTGAAGCCATGGTTCAGGAACCAGAAAAGAAAGAGTGTGAGCAAAAGAAAGAGTGTTGTAAAAAAGAAAAAGCTGAATGTGACAAGAAAGCTGAAAAGGCAGAATGTGACAAGAAAGCTGAGAAAAAAGAGTGTGACAAAGAAAAGAAGTAATCTTCAATTTATTGTGAATGAGAAAGGGAGGTAGCCTAATTGGCCGCCTCCCTTTTTTTCATCTATCATACCCTTCAAAAATCTATGCCGGACATCACAACGAATCCCAAATCATAAACTATTCAGTTCAGGTTAAACAGCTCTTTCCGAACCTCATCCCTGTAAGATTGTCCTATGGGAACGGTTTTATCACTATTGTGCAGTTGTAACTGATTGCCATAAAGCGCCTTCACCTGTTGCCGGTTGACGATGTAAGATTTATGTACCCGCATAAATAACCCGGCCGGAAGCTGCTCTACCAGATTCTTCAGGGATTCCAGCGCAACCAGTTTCTGGTTTAAACAATGAAACGTTACGTACTCCCGCATCCCTTCAATAAAAAGGATATCAGCAACATTGACGCGATAAGATTTATGATCGGCCTTGACAACAATAAACTCCCTGCTTTCGGCAAAGGCAGTTGCCGTCGTAGAGCTATCCGAATTTCTTTGATGCAACCGATCGCCGGCTTTCTGCACAGACTGCACAAAACGCTCAAATGCAAAAGGTTTCAACAGGTAATCAATCACATCGAGCTGGTATCCCTCCAATGCATATTCCGGATAGGCAGATGTAATAACCACCAGAATGTTTTTAAGGTGAAAAGCTTTCAGGAAATCCATTCCGGAAATCTCGGGCATCTGAATATCCAGAAACACCAGATCGACACCCCCACTTTGCAATAAGGGCAGCGCTTCCAACGGTGATTTGAAACTGCCCGTCAGTTCCAGATGCGGAAACCGCTCGATATAATCTTTCAGCAGAGCCCGGGCAGGAAATTCATCGTCTATTATTACACACCTAATCTTCATCAACTCAGGTTTATTTCCAACAACACTTCAAAACGGTCTGCTTCATCCTTAATTTCAATATGATGACAATCTCTGTAAAGATAAGAAAGCCGTTTTTTTACATTATCTATGCCAATCCCTCCCACTTTGTCCTTGGAAATATCTCTGGGAGGTTTACTATTCGCACAACTAAACCGGATTGTCTGCCCATCATACTCAAGCTTCATCTGAATCCAACCATTCACAGTATCATCGATGTTGCTATGCTTAAAGGCATTTTCCACAAAAGGGAACAGAAGCATAGGCTCAATCTTCACACCCGGACGAACATCTTCCAGATTGATTTCAAGCCGCGGTTCCTCCTCCAGTTTAATTTTTTGAAACTCCACAAAATTGCGGATATAATCCACCTCATTCTGAAGGGGTATTTTACCGTTATCGGTTTCATAAACAATAAACCGCAGCATGGAGGAGAGTTTCAAAACCAGAAGAGCAGTTTTATTACTCTGCCGCTGTGCCAGAGAATAAATATTGTTCAGGGCATTAAAAAGAAAGTGCGGATTCATCTGGGACTTGAGAAACTTCATCTCCGTGGACAGATTCTCATTGGTCAGTGACAGTCGTTCATTCTCTTTCCTTCGCGCATCAACCATCAACCAAAACATGGTACTTAGAAAAAGAATCCCCAGAGAAGAGAATATACTGAACATGGTATGTCTTCCAAAAAGATCCCAGGGAGGCTTTGGTGGCTTTTCATCCACTTCAGGTCCCGGTCTCCCGGGCTGTGGAGGTCTTGGCGACAATTGCTCCCCACCCGGATTCTCTCCCTGGCTAAAATGCAACACCTCCGGCTGACTCCTTCTCAGCTTCTCCCAGTCCTGTTGGCCAACCGGATCGGTAACCTCCCACAACAACGAAACGCTGCCCAACAAAATGAGAATAGCAACAGCATAAGCTTTAAATTTGCTGCGACCCACAAGTAAAGGCAACAAAACCAAAACATTAATATAGAATATCAATGCATTAACAGCCAGCGTTCGCAAGGTCATCAAGATGGCCGTTTCAGTATCGAATATAAGATTGGGGCCATAAAAAAACACCAATGAATAACCTACCCATATCATAATATGAAGCCATCCCAGCCGTTTAAACTCGGTTGAAATCACATGCCATACTTTCCCTTCAGATTTGCTATTCTTCTCCCAACTCATCGCACTTCATTAAAAACAGGTTAATCATTATCATCTTGTTCTTCACCGGGGCGAAACGTCCACACATCATCGAAATAATAGGCCGAACTGTTGCCGGTGGCCACATAAGGGGTGTTGTTGATGGAAAAAGCCAAGGCATCACTCCTGGAAGATCCCTCAAAATTAGTCTTTTCCTCCCAAAAATCGGTAATAGGATTGTACTCCCAGGTAGAATTGCCGGCATATCCTGCACCCCCGGTTGTAAGATACCCACATCCATCCATTGTAAATGCTACGACGTTGCTCCCGGCAAGACTGTAATCATCATCATACGACTCATCATCATTTGTATTACTGGTAATCTCACGTTTCTCGGTCCAGCTGTCACTTTCCGGATCATACATCCAGGCATCGGTCACATACTCACTATTGTCAACCCCGGTAAACACATAGGCTTTGCCTTCCAATACGAAGACGGCGGCATCCCGGCGTTTGGAACCACCAATGCTGGTAATTTGCGACCAGCTACCACTCGAAGCATCATACCGGTAAAAATCTTTGAGCCGGTTGCCATCATAGCCGGTGCCCACATATCCATGGTTGTCGATACCAAAGCCAATCGCTGAATAACGCGCGGTACCGGGGAAATCGGCAATTTGTGTCCATTGTCCGTTGTCGCCTTTTGCAGGATCAAATTCCCAAAAGTCCTTTAGCTTGTTGTCCCCATCATACCCTGTACCAACATACCCTTTACCGTTGGCAGAGAAAGCTACGGCCCCATTTCGGGCAGGAGCTTCGTCAGGAAGAGCAGCCACCTCTCTCCAGCTGTCATTGGCTGCATCATAACGCCAGAAATCTCTCAGGCGCTCATCTTCCTCTCCATTGTAACCGGTGCCTATATAGGCATAATCACCAATTACAAAAGCCACAGCATCGGTACGGGGAATTCCTTCAAAGGCTCCCATTTCAACCCAGTTGCCCAATAGTTCTTCATCGTCGTCATCATCGCATGCTGCAAACAGCAAAATTGTGGATAATAGAATCCACCATAACATTTTAGATAATTGCATAAGATATTGCTATTTAATATTCCAAACTATATTTTTTCTTTTTACCCTCTCACTGATAACGAGCTGGCTGACCACAAAAAGACAAATAACCTGACTCTCCACCACCTTTTTTTCAACCAACAGGAGAGCAAACTCTTTCAACGGTTCGGTTTTCTCTATTTCCTGAATGTCCAATACCATCATTGAGAATAATCAGGTGCTTGCCGGCAGATTGGCCCCTCTCGTTGAAAAAAAGAGACTGAAGAGCGCCCCCTGTCATACATTCGCGGTCAGGAAAAACAACCATGTATGAATAAGCAAACCACGTTACTTCTTCTTCAGATTCTCTTGTTTACCGGAATCCCCCTCTTACCTTCCTGCTCAGAGGGGGATCTTTCTATTGGAGATGATTTTGTAGATACAGAAACCTACACAGCTATTACAGATACTTTTTCACTGAACCTTTCTACCTTCAGGATGGATAGTGTGGAAACATCCGGAACAGGAATTGCTCTTTGCGGCTATAGCGAGATACACGAAACAAAATCCACCAGTTATTTCAATATCGAACTAACTTCCGATAACATCAACAAAGGTGAGAAGTACGATTCACTATGCCTGGTCTTACAACATTCAGGATATTACCTGGGGGATACAACTCAACTATTTGGGGTCAGTGTTCATTTGCTTCAGGAAGAAATCACTGCCAACGATGCAGGAACGCTTTGTGCAGATAATTTTTTCCACTATGCAAAAGGGCCTGTCGGACAGGTAACTTATTATCCCGAGCCGAACACCACCGAAGAGAAGGAGTTACTTATCAGGATAGATGATTCATTTGGTCAGATGCTCCTGGATACACTGCAAAGCAATACATCACTTACGGCTGTGGACTTTGAAGGGATCCTTCATGGTCTTGCCCTGGTTCCCGACTCAACCATCTCCAACGCCGTCCTGGGATTTGAAGCCGAAGAAGGAAGCATCAATCTACGGCTATATACCCATAAGGTGGATTTGGAAAAGACCGAACTCACCCACGATTTTCCACTGGCAGAAACAACCCTTCAGTTCAATAATATTGTAAGCATCTCCGATAAGGAAGCATTGCGATCATTGACATCTTACAAACAAAAAGTCCCCGAATCTCAATTGAATCAATCAGCTATCTTGCAGGGAGGAACCGGTTTCTTCGCCCGCATAGACCTTCCCGGACTCCCATCCATGAAGGCACTGAAACAGCAGGGGCAAATTGTAAAGGCTACCTTGCAAGTGGGTGTCAAAGCGGAAAGTCACCAAACCCAAACACCACCAACAACTTTGTATTTACTGGAAGCTGACAAAATCAATCAGCTATCATCCTACATTGTGAACAGCAGTGGCAATACTGTAACCGGCACCTTGAGTAAATCAACCTCCCTCTATGAGGAATCCTATACCTACACTTTCGACATCACCTACTTTCTGAATGCGCTCATCAATGAAGAAGTTACCACCGAAGGCACAGGTATTGTACTGGCACTTCCCGAAGAAGACCTTCAAAGTAGTGTGGACAGAGTGAAATTTAAAGGATATACCGACCCTTCGGCAGAAACCAGATTAAATGTTTTTTACTACAATTATGACAAAGAATAGACAACGTATTCTCCTGTATTTTCTGATTGCAATCAACGGTATAGTGCAGCTAAAAGCGCAGAACAACACCTCATCTCCTTATTCTGTTTTTGGATTTGGGGTAATGGAAACAGCTGCACATGCTCACAACACTGCCATGGGCAACAGCGGAGTGGCAATACCCTCAGAAAAGTACCTAAACACACTGAATCCAGCTTCACTCAGCAATCTTGATTCTCTGTCCTTTTATTTCAATTTCCAGGCACAGGGAACTTCCAACAAATTCATCATGTCAGGAAAGGAACAAACCAATTTTGATTCCAATTTTGACATTCTTTCCATGGGCTTCCGGATTACTCCCCGGTGGGGAATGTCGGTGGGTTTATACCCCTTCTCAAGTATAGGATACGAGATTAACGCCCAAAGTGACATACTGGGGTCAACATCCGAGTACCCCATTGTTTATGAAGGAGGTGGAGGCCTTTCGCGGATAACCATGTCCAACGGAATTAAGCTTTGGAAAAACCTGTCGGCGGGTATAGACTTTTCTTTCCTCTGGGGATCTACCGACATTATGGAGACAGCTGATTATTCATCTCTTAGTGGAATGACCATTAGCAACACCAGAAAATGGTATTTCAACAATCTTTATCTGAAATATGGTTTGCAATACAAGGCGCGACTCAAAAACGGGAGTCTGCATGCCGGTGCCACCTGGCAACCCCAAACCAACATTTATGCCACCTTCAACCAAACCATCGAACAGGATGAAAGTACCACCTATTACGATGAAGACCAATCGGCTGATGATGTGTGGTTACCCAACATTTACAACATCGGATTGGCAGCTCAATGGAACTCCGGATGGCAGGTAGCAGCTGATTACTCATTGGCGGAATGGGCTCTGTTGAACCACAGCAGCACACTGAACGGTACTTTTCATGATTCACAAACCTTTGGTGCAGGAGTATCCTGGTCCAATCCTAACAACAAACACAAATGTATTAATCAGATGAATTGGCAGGCAGGAGCTTTTTATACCGACGGACATATCAGCATCAATGGAACACGCATTGCTGAAAAAGGATTTAGTGCCGGTTTTTCTGTTCCGGTAAGCGATCGCGGAAACAGGTTCCATCTATCATACCAATACTCCATAAAAGGAACTGCAGACAACGGACTTATCGAAGAGCGTTATCACAAATTCAAACTCAGTTTCTCCATTATTGAACATTGGTTTGCAAAGCAGAAATTTTATTAGAGTTGTCCGGCTCAGATAGTTCCTCCAAAGGCTCCCAGGCCCGAATCCAGGCATCACTAAAACGACCGTTTTGCTGAATACGGGTTCGGTATTGTTCAGCCTCCTCCCGATTGCGGAAGCGTCCGGTTACGTATCGCAGATAGCCGTCACGACCTTCAAGAGCGTTGACCGATTCCAGATCCAGACCCCGGAAGAACCAAAAACCTACTTCGGGATAATGGCGGAGTGCCAGCACCTGAATGGTAAAAGTGGTATCCAATCGAGCCTGCAGTTTTTCTAAGTTCTGCGGAATTTCTGCCAGTTTGCGATAATTTCCCGATTCAGGAACCAGACCCGGTTTCAGAGGAGCAGCCATCCGCGGATCCTGCAACATCACTATTTGCTCTGTTTTATCGTACGACAATTGGTCTGACACATGAATATTCAAAGGCTGTTCCGCCGATTCGGGCGTAACTTCTTCAATGGTATAGTTTTCACCTGCTTCCAGGAACAATAGATAACGACCATTGGCAGGGTTGGGACGGTAATCGCCCACCTGCTTATTATCCGAATCACGCGAAACAAGAAGCCTGATCTGTTCAACAGGTACATCCCCGGAATTTCTGATGGTTCCCTCAATCACTGCCAGAGAACCGCTATACAAAGAATCAAACTCTACTTTATAGATGTCTGAACGACCCACATTTTCAGAAAACCGGTAAGATGCATAATAAGCCTGACTCTTGTCCAGCGTGGGAACAAAGAAAAAATCATCATCGGGTGTATTAATGGGATGTCCCATATTCACAGGCTCGGTCCAGGTCTCTTCTGACTGGATCTGGCTGTAAAAAACATCAAATCTTCCCATAGAGGTATGTCCCTCGGAGGCAAAATAGAGCGTTTGTCCATCGGGGTGTAACATGGGAGTCTCTTCATCCAGTTCTGAGTTGATCATCGGTCCCAGGTTTACCGGTTCTCCCCATTGTCCATAAGCATCAAGTTTGCTCCTGTAAATATCAAGTCCTCCAAATCCTCCGGGTCTGTTGCTGGTAAAATAGAGTGTGCTCTGATCCGGCGACAAAGCAGCATGCGTTTCATCCCAACGGGAATTGATCGGATAAGGCAATTTTTCAGGTTCCTGCCACTCTCCGTTCATATAATCACTCACATAAATACTTTTCCCCTCCCTGTCGTTTTTAAAAAGAAATAACCGATTGCCATCGGGCGACAAAGACAATATGGATTTGTGTTCGGTGCGCGAAAAGAATTCATCCAGCACCCGGGGTTTGCTCCACCCTTTTTGGTTTCGCTCGGCGAAAAACACCTTTTCGGCAAATTGTCCGTCGGGCAACTGTGCCCCGCGACCGGCAGGACGGCGCGATGTGAAAAAAATACGATTCCCGGTTAACGAAACCAGCGGACTGTGATCGTCATAGTCAGAATTAAAAAAATCCCCAAGGTTGGTAATCTTCAACGGCACGGGATTCTTCAACAAAATAGCAGAATTCCGGATTTGCTTCATCTCTGCGGCGATTTCCTCCCGCAAATTAGCCTCTGTCACGGAATCGCGAAGGGTTTTAAGAACAGACAAGGCCTCCCGGGGTCTTTGTTCCAGGTGGTATGTACGCGCAATGGTGCGTTGCAAATCCACCCCGAACGGGGAAAATTTGTCGGATACAGGAATAATACTAAGTGCAGTATGAAAAAGCGCCAATGCCGAATCAAGCTCCTGATTGGTATGTACAAAGCAGATACCCAGCTGTGTCAGGGCATCCACATGCTGCGGATTTTGCTCAAGAATCTCTGTGTATAAGGCAATTGCCTCCTCATAATTTTTATCCCCGGCAGCAGCAAATGCTTTTTTAAATGTACGCATATGCAAATCGTCTCTACCTGCCTCGGCAGGTAGAGCCACTGATATCAAAAGCACAAGGATAATTGCCTTTCGTGTCAAATTGTGTAAAAACCTCATGGTCATGGTCTTCCCCTCTACATGTTCTATCCCCTCTTACGCCACAAAAATGTAAAAGATTGTAATTCAAGACAAAGCAACACCACATTTTGACGAACAACCCAAAATAAAGGATAAACAACTCTGTATTGCCGAAAACAGAAGCACCTAAACTGCTGATTGTTAACAAAAGCAAATGGGGAGTTGGATCCTCAAATCCTTCCCTTCGGGATTGGGGTGTTCAACCAGTTGGATTTTCCTTTTCCTTCTAAAAATACTCTGCCACCTCCACCAGCGGAGCGACCCATACCTCATCCTCATGGACCTGCAGGTATTCCAACAATTTGTTGTGTGCCTCCAGCGAAACATTCATATTGTGCTCGCCCCCCACTCCGTGAAACAGGAATACCAGCAAACCGCCCTCTTCACGCACCTTTTCAACCTGTGCAATCAGTTCTTCACCAGTGTGATTCATGGCGACAAAAGAACCTACCTCCATACGATTGATCTCACCTTGTTTCTCGATGCGGTAAACCACATCACGAGCGGCAGTAAACCAGCCGGAGATGGCTTCCACAAAAGAGGAGTCTTCGGCAACTTTATCGCCACAAGTATAGGCAAAAGTGCGTTGATCCTTTCCGTCTATGGCTTTCAGGAATGCATTGGCTATCCGAATCTCTTCCGTCAACTGCGAAAACGAGTAGGTGGAAAGATCCTGATCCGCACTCACCCATTCGCGGCCGGGCAAACTGCCATCGCAAGGATGGAAAAGAGTGTGGTTACCCAATTCATGACCGCTTCGGGCTATATCCCGCCATTCATCCATGCGCTCCACCAGTGCCAAAGCATTGCCGGGTACATAGAATGTTCCTTTCATACCTGCGGCATCCAGGGCAGGGACCACATTGTCGAGATGCACATTGAGCGCATCATCGTAAGTAAGTACCACTGCTGCTTTGTGATTGTTCCAGGGACCTTTGGGTTGGTCGGTTTGTGCGTGACTGACGGTACCAGCCAATAGCCCGGAAATTGCAATAATTGATATCAATTTGTTCATTTTTCGGATGGTTTTACTTTTCTAAATGCGCTGTTAAGAGACTTACGGGGATTCAGAAGATTCAGTTCCATGAAGAAAGATGCTTTTGTTAGCGTAAAAATAACAAAAATATCCGTTCAGAGACAGGGAATAACCGGCAGACTGACCATTGCCGACATTAAACGACAAGGAAGGGGCACCTAAGACAATTTCCCTTCTCATCGCCATTCGTTCAAATCCCTCTTTCAAAAATTTACACTACATTTGATCTGTTGAATGTACCGAACAGGCTCCCCAATCATCCAACCTTCAGGAACTGCGAAAACATCCACAAATATCACTCTTGAATACACTGCTAAACAGCAAATATGAGCAAACTGGTAAAAAACTTAAAGAACAACAGAAAAGTCGTATATGACCAAGGAGCCGTTGACAATCGAAGCGTCTGGATTGTTGAGGCAGATGGTACCCGGAAAACACCCCGTGAAGAAGAATACCTTACTGATCTCTATAAAATCTCAAAAACCTATGCACCTCAAAAACTTTACAATGATTTTGTTGAGATTTATGAACGTACCTCCTACAACATCAACACAAGTGTTTTGAGCCTGATTGACTCAATTACCGGGTCTTATCTTCACGGCGATCAAAAAATAGTGGAGCAATGGTTTTCGGTGATCTATGCCGAACTCATTGCCGGAGAGAATGAGAATAGTTCTCTGTTAAAAAAACGAACAATCAGGCTGGCGCTGTATCAGGTGCTGATTTTGGGAATGCCTGCTGCCAAAGCTGTAAATTCCAGCAAAGGAAAACATTCATCGGAGCTGGATGCCATTATGAAATCTTTAGGTTTTTAAGCTGCTTCATACAATTCACACCGCCCTCTGCTACCGTGTTTGCAAAATTTTATTATGTTTGCAACATCAGCATAAAATGTGATTATTCCTTTCTTACAAAACCCCTTCCTGTAAAACACCTGTTTCTTTAAAAAGCAATATTTGGTGATATTGGGAAACATCCCGGACCATACAATACCAGACACCGAAGGCCTTGAGTTTTTGTGAAAGCAATGCCAGTCGCATTTGGGGGGTAACATCCTACCCCAAAATTAAATATTAATTCACTAATATGCTGAAATATATTTAATCTGTTAAACAAAAGGACAATGAGTCACACCCCGGAAGCGGTAATATTAAAAAGTAAAAAACATTTTCATCTCCTGGACGGATTAAGAGGGATTGCGGCCATTGCGGTGGTGATTTTTCATTATATGGAATGGATAAAACCGGACATTTCCCAAAACTTTATCGGACATGGGTTCCTCGCAGTGGATTTTTTCCTGTGCCTCTCAGGGTTTGTAATTGCCTATGCATACGACAATCGGTTGCCCAAAATGAGACGTAAAGATTTCTTTATCTCCCGCCTGATAAGACTACATCCATTGGTAATTATCGGCTCCATTCTTGGCTTGATTGCGCTTCTGGCTGACCCTTTTGCCAACCATGCAGAAGGATATTCACTGGCGGCAATGGCTCTGATTTTCCTTGCCTCCATGTTGATGATTCCTCTCCCCGTAATGGAAGAGAGAGGCTTTAATCTTTTTGGGCTGAATGCTCCCTCGTGGTCACTCTTCTGGGAGTACATCGCCAATATACTTTATGCATTTGTTTTGATCCGACTTTCGCGCAAAACTCTGTGGGTCTTGCTTATTCCGGCAGCTATAGCTCTGGTATGGGTAAGCTACAGTGCCGGCAACCTTCTGGGAGGCTGGGATGGCAACACTTTTTTGCACGGCGGGGTAAGAATGTCCTATTCATTTCTGGCAGGACTACTCATCTTTCGTTCCGGATGGATTATCAAAAACAAACTGGGATTTGTCCCATTGGCCCTAATGCTGTCCGCCGCCTTTTTCATGCCATGGCACTCTCAAAACTGGATTACCGAATCCCTTATAGTTCTTCTTTACTTCCCTTTTATCGTTGCTCTTGGAGCAGGTTCTGCACTTTCCGGAGTTCTGAAAGAAACAAGCATCTTTCTGGGCAAAATATCCTATCCATTATACATGACTCATTATGCAGCCATTTGGATGTTTGGTCACTATTTTACCACACGGAATCCTACGGATGAGCAACTTACGTGGATCATCGCAATAGGAACGGCGCTCATGATCTTTTTTGCGTGGCTGGTTATGCAACTTATTGAAACACCTGTGCGCAAATACCTTACCAGAAAAAGAAAAGAAAAATTGCTAAAATATTAATGCGTCTTTGTTAAAATCACATAAATGAAGAAAATATTATTTTCCTTACTGCTTATTACTGCACTGTCCTCCTGCACACAGGAAAAAATGAAGGTTGCCTGCGTGGGTGACAGCATTACTGAAGGGTTCATGATTTCGCCCCAGAGCAAATTGGCCTATCCCGTAATTCTGGACAGTCTTTTGGGCAATCAATATTCTGTGATGAATCTTGGCCGCACCTCCACCACGATGCGATATGACGGCAATTTCCCCTATCATACAGCCAAGGAGTTCTCCAATGTTTTTGCGTATGAGCCTGATGTAATCATACTAAAGCTCGGAACCAACGATACCAAGCCTGTCAACTGGAATGAAGACAAGTACGAAAGCAGTTATCAGGCAATGATTGATACGTTTAAGACCATCCCAACCAACCCGGAAATTTATGTCTGTCTCCCCGTGCCGGTTTTTAAAACCAAGTGGGGCATCAATGATTCTACGGTGGTCAATGGCGTCATCCCCGTTGTAAAGAGGGTTGCCCAACGCAACAACCTCCGGGTCATAGATCTCTACACCCCCATGCTGGACAAAGGCGAAATGTTTTTCGACAGCATCCACCCGGATACCCGGGGGCTGGCCACGATGGCAGAGATTATTGCAGGAGAAATATTATAGATTTCAATCAAGGTATCACCCCGGCTGGGGCTTTTCCGAATGGCCCCATGCTATGCCTCGGCAGCATTCTCATCATAGAGCACTACCACAGCATCAAATTCAGTCTTGACAACTTCCTCTTTGGTGAGCCATTTTTCTGAAGTGATCACCTCATAATGATCATCCCCTTTCTCTTTCAATTCCCAGACAATTCCCTCGGCTTCGGGAAACGGAACCTTTCCTTCCAGTTGATCTCCAAAAAGGCGATGAAGCAGGTTATTGTCCGACAAGCCCTGACTAAAAGCCTTTAAAACCACCTCTTTATTAAACTCAGCACCTTCTTCATTGGTACTTAGCTCCAAATCAATCACATTGATTTGAATATGCGGGAACTTTCCGTTATAGGCTTTGTAAAGCAATTGATTAACCTCAAACAAAGGTTTGTGAAGGTCAATCTCTGTATATTTTTCCGCCATCTTCTCACTGAGCATTTCCAGCGAGATATTATCAATCTGCCCCTCTGTCAGCTGGTCAGATAATTTGTAATCAAGCACAATGGCAGCGGATTCCCTGGGCTCAAATTCATTAATGGCCATAAAAAGAAAATCCTTCACTTCGTTATCCTTCACCGTTTCGGCATCCGGCACCTCAAAACGGGTCATCAGTTCTTTGAAATCGGCCAGCGACCAGGCATCTTCCAGCTGGTCTGTGTTTTTAACCTCATTAATCTTAACATGAAATTGCATAAACAATCTTTTTCGGTTCATAAGGCTAACCAACGAGATTGTGAATTGTTGTGAAAAACTCAGCAAAAAACCCGGCATCAATTGAATCATCAATCGATACCGGGCTTTTGTTTATGCGTTTGTTATTCTGTATTTACACAGAAATTATTTCTGATCACCGTTGTACCCCCATTTCAGATAGAGGGCACCCCAGGTAAATCCTGCCCCAAAAGCAGCCAGAATTATGTTGTCTCCTTTTTTCAACTGGTTTTCCCATTCCCAAAGGCAGATGGGCAATGTGCCGGCAGTAGTGTTGCCATAGCGATGAATATTGATCATTACCTGTTCCTTATCGATACCCATACGCTTTGCAGTACCTTCGATGATGCGCATATTGGCCTGATGAGGCACCAGCCAGTTCAGCGTTTCGGAAGTAATGTTGTTGCGTTCCATCACCTCAACGGCCACATCGGCCATTTTCGACACCGCATGTTTGAATACATGAGGGCCATCCTGGTAAATGAAATGTTCCCGGTTGTCGATGGTCTCGTGCGATGGCGGTTTCACTGATCCACCGGCTTTCTGATGAAGGTAAACACGCCCGAATCCGTCACTTTGCAATTTACTGTCGAGCACTCCCACCTCTTCGATTGTAGGCTCTAACAGTACAGCACCGGCTCCGTCACCAAAAAGCACGCAGGTGGTCCGATCGGTGTAATCGGTAATGGACGACATTTTATCAGCTCCCACCACAATGACCTTTTTCCTGCTTCCGGTCTGCACAAATTTGGCTGCAGTATCCAGGGCATACAAAAACCCGGAGCAACCCGCGTTAATGTCAAAACTATGAGCATTGCGAATATTGCATTTGTCAGAAACAATATTGGCGGTTGCAGGAAAAACATGATCAGGAGTTACGGTGGCACAAATCAGCATAT
The DNA here is from genome assembly GCF_003003035.1 of Marinilabilia salmonicolor. Lineage (GTDB taxonomy): Bacteria > Bacteroidota > Bacteroidia > Bacteroidales > Marinilabiliaceae > Marinilabilia > Marinilabilia salmonicolor_A. The sequence continues at coordinate 200,181 of NZ_PVTS01000002.1, forward strand.
CCACCTCTTCGGGAGAAGTGCCTGATTTTTCCAGTACCTGATTCACGGCCATCATAGCCATATCGGAGGTGCCTTTGCCCTCCCCTTTCAGAATTCGGCGTTCTTTAATACCTACGCGGGTGGTAATCCACTCATCGGAGGTTTCCACCATTTTACTTAATTCCTCATTGGTAAGAACATAATCGGGGACATATCCTCCGACGGCGGTAATAACTGCATTCAATTTTTCCATTGTAACAAACAGAATTTTTGAGGCCGTAAGTATCCCGGTGCGTCACGGAATGTGGCGGGCCATGGCTTGGGCCTGATAATGGCAGCGTTTGGCACCAACCAAACATCTGCAAACAAAACTGCCCCTAAATGAATCACTTAGGGGCATATTTCAATCAATCAGATTTCGTAGTCTGCAAAAACAGTCATTTGAAGGGATGCCGGTTCAGTACAACAAGTCACACCATCTTTCACACTGTTCCGCAAGACGGGAACACGTTGCAAGCCGATGATTCGTCTGTTACAACCGAACATCTCAATCAACTGAAACTTAAGCGGTAACTTCTTTCTCTACAGCCAGTTTTCCTCTGTAATGGCCACACTCATCACATACAGTATGCATTTTGATGGTAGCGCCACAGTTAGAGCAAACTCCCAAAGCAGGCATGCTGGCTTTGTAGTGAGTTCTTCTCTTGTCTCTTCTCGTCTTCGATGTTTTTCGTTTTGGATGTGCCATCTTATAACCTCTTTTTACTTGTTGTTTTTATTTATTAATTTCTTTAACTCATCCCATCGGGGATCTACAGGTTCATCATCATCCGCATCCTCTTCTTCGGAAACGGAAATATCGTCGTGGACCATATATTCTTCCAGTCGCTCCAGCATTTCGGGATCACATCCCGGTGTGCCGTCTTCGTTATCGGGATGAATATGCCTGATGGGCACGCTAACCACGATAAATTCATAAAGATAGCTGGCAATATTGAAGGTGTGTTCCTCATGCGGAATGATCACAATTTCTTCGGTAGGCTCCGCATATTCATCACCAAAATTGACATAAAGTGTTCCTTCATAATCGATGGGAACATTTACATCCGACAAACACCGGTCGCAAACCGTGCCAACTTCTCCTTCGATGCGGAATCGAAATTCCAGCATCCGGCTGCTTTTTAAGAGCGTTACAGTGGCCAAAAGGTCACCGGTCTCTACCTGAGGCTGCTCGAACAGCTCAAAAAAGGCGTCCTTCAAACGGTACTCAAAGAGGTGTTCTCCATCCTTAAGTCCCTTAAAGGCAATGCCATACTCTTTCAATTTCTTCTCTGCTGCCATACGTAAAAACTTCGCAAAGGTATAAAATATTCATTGTGTGGGAAAAATAATTTCAGAAAAAGTTTTTTTGATCTGAAACCATCAGCAAAAACACTAATAAACCCAGGATTGTAAAAACGCACGATCGTGCGTCTTTACAGACACCCAACCTCATTCCTCAACCCTCATCCCTCATCCCTCATCCCTCAACTCTCATCCCTCAAAACCCCCTATCCAACCAAAATCCGGAAGGTAGTTCCTTTTCCGGGTGATGACTCCTTTACAAAGATGCGCCCGTTGTGATAATCCTCCACTATCCGTCGGACAAGGGTTAATCCGAGTCCCCAACCCCGTTTTTTTGTGGTGTAACCGGGCTTAAAAATGGTTTTCTGATTTTTCCGGGCAATCCCCTTTCCCGTGTCTGAAATATCGATAAAAGTTTGATTTTTAAAAATTCCCCAGGCAAAAGTGAGCGTTCCCTTCCCCTCCATGGCATCGGCAGCGTTTTTACTGATATTCTCCACCACCCACTCAAAAAGGGGCCGATTCACCCGAATCCCCGGAGTATCCATGTTTTCAGGTGGCTCCACCCTGATTTCCACGCCCGAAGAGATGCGATGTTCCAGATAACCGATCACCTCATGAAGCATATCTGTAACATCCACATTTTTGAGTTCGGGACGAGACCCGATTTTCGAAAAACGGGCAGTTATGGTTTGCAGCCGTTGAATGTCATGCCGCATCTCCCCAACCAATGATGGATCGACCTTCTTCATCTCCAGCAGTTCGAGCCAACCCAGCAGGGAGGAAGTGGGAGTACCCAACTGGTGCGCTGTTTCCTTGGCCATGCCTACCCACACCTGATCCTGTTCCCATCGCCGGGCAGCACTAAAAGCCCAGTATGCCAGCAAAACAAAAACAATCACCACAAAAAGCTGAACCAGCGGAAACCACCGCAGCTTGCGCAGAATAATGGAGTCTGCATAATAAAGATACTGCCTCTGACCGTTCCCCAGGTCAATTACAATGGGTTCCCTCCCCTGCTTCATCTGCCGAAGCTCCTGCTGAAGAAAAGCAGACTGGTTTTTATCGGGCAATTCCAGATTCCTGTGAAAATATATGGTATCCACCTTGTCTGCGATGATCAGTGGCACGGTGGTATTATTCTGGATAATTTCAAACACCAGCTCCAGCGACTGCTCATCAATATCGGGACGGGTAAACTGCCTGTTGGCTTTGGCCCACAATTCCATTTTACGCGTCTCTTCACGCCGGAGCTCCGAGGTAAGTTTATTGGTATAAAACAACGAAGCCCCTCCAATGACCAGGGCTCCTGTCATCAAAAGAAACTTCCACCACCTTTTCCGACTGTAAATCTCCATTTATGAATTGTTCTATTCCAATGCCCAATATCAACGAAAGTTTTAATCACATCCACCAATCCGCTCAACTCAAAACTCCAAACTCCGAACCCAAAACTCCGAACCACGAACTCACAACCCAGAACCCCGAACTCACAACTCAGAACCCAGAACCCCGAACTCAGAACTCAGAACTCAGAACTCAGAACTCAGAACCCCGCCCCCCGAACTCCCTCTACCGGTACTTCTCATCCCGGTTGAGATAGATGCTTACGTAGCTCTTGTATCTGGAAGCGGCAATTTCACCGTTTTCCACAGCCTCTTTTACGGCACATCCGGGTTCATGCAAATGTGTACAATTGTAATAACGACAACCGGGAGCCACCTTAAAAATCTCCCTGAAATAGTGGGCCAGCTCTTCTTTTTCAATATTAAAGAGTCCAAATCCGCGGATACCGGGAGTGTCGATGATATATCCTCCGAAAGAGAGGGGATGCATTTCAGCAAAGGTAGTGGTATGCCGCCCTGTGTGGTGACGCTCAGAAATGCGGCCGGTCTTAAGATTCAGCGAAGGTTCCACCCTGTTTACCAGTGTACTTTTCCCTACACCTGAATGACCGGCGAGCAGAGATACTTTCCCTTTCAATAGATCTTTCACACACTCCAGATCTTCATCATGCTTGGCGGAGGTGGTCAGAACATTGTAACCTGTTTTTTCATAAATCTCCTGAAATTCAGCCAGCTGATCCTTATGAAAATGATCATACCGATCCACCTTGTTGAAAATAATGGTGGCAGGGATGTCATAAGCTTCCGTACTGGCGAGCAACCGATCAATAAAAACAGGAGTGGTAACCGGATAGTTGATGGTGGCCACAATGATGGCCTGATCTATATTTGCAGCCAGAATCTGGGTTTGGCGTGACAAGTTGGAAGCGCGACGGACAATGAAATTGCGGCGTTCTCCGATTTTCTCGATCACGCCCGTTCCGGTGGATTCATCAACACTGTACATTACCCTGTCGCCAACAGCCACAGGATTGGTACTCTTGAGTTCATCCAACCGAAATTTCCCCTTGATTTTGCAGGAAACAGGAGCTTCATCATTGGTTTGCACATTGTACCAGCTACCGGTCGATTTTATGACAACGCCTTCTTTCAAATGTCTCTTTTTAGTAATGGTATTCTAACTGTTAGCGTAATGAACCTTAATTTAATCAATTATGGATTTTTACACTTATCAAAAATAATGATTTATCAGTTTCAGTCACAATCCTGAAAAAATAAATTATTCGTTCCGCTTCTTTTTTTGAAGAATGATTACTCTTTTCCCGTCGTCCCAAACAATCTCAAATCCCCACCTGCGGGCAATGTATTCAAAAGATCGGAATGAAAAGAACAACACATGCGTATCATCCCGGGCATAAAACCAATTAAGAAATTTTTCCGGACCCGAATGCCACATGGTCATGATTACCAGGAATCCACCGGGATTTAATCGGTCATGAATAAGATTCATCTCTTTTACAGGATCGTGAAAATGCTCAAACGCTTCGGTGGAAAAAATAAAATCAAAAAGTCCCTCCGGGAATGAAGGCCCGAAAACAGGATCATAATCCTGACAATCAAAGCCCCTTTTGCCAAGCAACGTCGAAAGGGCAGGTCCCGGACCACTGCCAAAATCAAGCCCCCTCATTCCTGTATTTATAAAGGGAAGCGCAGGATCCATTGCCTGATTAAGAAAATTCACATACCCGGCATCGTTGATGTCATTTTCGTGTTTTTCGTAGCGTTCCTTTTCTCCGTCAACGGTCAGCAAATCATCAGAAGAAACAAAAATCAGATCGCAAACCGGACAATGAAAATAGTGCCTGTTTAGGGGGCCTTTCAAGGGGGAAATTGCTATAGAATTATTGCACAAAGGACAACTCCGGGCCATAAAAATCTTGCTTTACATATACTTCAGATAATCTTTGACCTCCAGAAAGGCTTTCTCCAGACGTATCATCCGGTCAATCATAAAAGTAAAGATCTCGGGCCAGGTCTCTCTGACATACATATCACCCGGCTGCTCCACATACACCCGGCACACATCCCGCCCATTGTCTTTGGTATAAGCAAAATCCCAAATCAAAGGCCCTTCAAACTCCCGCTCAAACAATTCTTTGGCAGCTTCCAGCTTTTCATAGAGGGCCAGGCGGTCCTCTTCTTTTTTCTTATTGATCTCCAAAGCCACAATGATCTTTTCACGCCCTACATCAAACCGCAAATCCAATCCCTTAATTCCGGTATTGTCACCAATCCACAGACGTTTTCGCCCTTTTTGGCCTGGCAATCTTCTGGTACGGTTGGAAAGTTTTTGCCAAAACTCAAGACGCAACTCTTTGGCTTCTTCTTTACTGAACATATTCGCTTCAGATCTGATTATACATTATCCTTTGACAAAAAAGCGGAGCTTTAGTCATTCTTTTGCTCTTCGCTCTTTTTCTGCGACAAAAGCAGGTACAGAAGATAGGCAATTCCGGTTCCCATCAACCCTATGGCTATACGCTCCATGGTTTGCGATCCACCGTGAACCATTCCAAACCCCATTACTACAAACAAAACAGCTACAATTCCCAATTTTGTCTTCATATGCTTAAAAATTATACCGTAAAGATAACAACATCCGATGATTAATATATTCTTCGGTATTGACAGGAACACCATAACTGTCGTAATTGTTTCCCCACTGCGCTGCAGTAAACAGATATTCCAGTCCTACCCAGGCATTACCCATGAGATACTTTATACGTGGTGACACCCCAAAGACTGAGGCCACCAGCCCCTCGCTGCGTGACAACTCCGGGATTACGGTCACCTCCCCGGGAGCACCCATATTTGCAGTATATCCGGCAAAGAGTCCGGGCTGAAAACCTTCCTTATTGTTGCCATGAATATCGGTCCAGACAGAAGCAGTATGAAGAGAGACAAACTCATTGTCACCAACCGACCGGCCGGTACCTCCCAGCATCACCAAATCAGAAAGATTGCTTCCGTAAATACCCTCCATACTGAAAGTAACAGCAGGCAATTTATATTTAAAAGACCCGTTAAAATGAAACCCGGAAACTTTTTCCACATCCGCACCTTCGGTAAATTCACCGGGGACAGCCAGGGTTTTATATCCTGCTGTAAAAGCAGTCCAGACACCATCTCCGCTCCATTTCATCTGAAGATCCAGCTCCGGCATCAAAGCATGCTCGGTACCGGAAACCTCAAAACCACTGTTTCTGAAATTGTTTTGCTCCACCACAAAGAAGAGCAACTGCGTTTTTGGAGATAGCTGTCGGGAAATTCTGATCTGAGGATTCCTTATCAGGGGATGAAACGGAGTTCCGGCATTTACATTTACGGTGCCCGGACAATTTTCGGGCAAAAACATTGGATGCCATGTTTGACCTGCCGTAATCGACCACTTTTCTTTTGCAAAGGTCACAAAAGCATGTCGCAGCCTGAAATTGTTGTCGCCGTTGCCCTTCCCAAGGAAGTCACCCTCTACCATGGCAGAAGTTTTGAATCCTTTAAGTTCGGGACCGGAAATATGAAGCCCAAAACGGCTGTAAGCAGCATCCAGGTCAAACTGCGACTTATCACGTTCGTCCTCTCCTGCATCGTTCAACAGTTCGGGCAAAGGATAGAGATAAATATGTCGGTTGCGGGCTTCAGCACTTTCACGGCTGTTAACCGAAGCATTCACGCCAACATATCCTTTCAATTCAATTTTGAAATCCTGGGAAACTACATCCGGCAAAACAAAAAGCGTTAATACCAGAACCAAAAAAAGACTATTCATTCGTTTAAAAAATTAATATCAATAAGAAAACTAAAACCTTATAGTCTTCAATAAAAAGCGGATAATAATGTGTCCTAAAACAAAAAAAGTCACCCCGAATCCAGGATGACTTTCAGCTCCCCAGGTAGGACTTGAACCTACGACCTACGGATTAACAGTCCGCCGCTCTAACCAACTGAGCTACTGAGGAATAAGTGCAAAACAACAATTTCTTGTTTTTTTAAAAGCCGTTGCTTTTATCTGATTGCGGTTGCAAAAATATGACCTTTATTTTAACTGTGCAAGACCTTCAATGCATTTTTTTGAAAAAATTCCTGCTTTGTAAAAAAATCCTCATCTTTGCACTCCGAAAATCAAAACAGAAAACATTATGAGCAAGGTTATTGGGATGGGCAACGCGCTGGTGGATATTTTAACCCGTTTACAGGACGACACCATTCTCTCCGAATTGAAATACCCCAAGGGGTCAATGCAACTGGTAAATGTTGAGGAAGTGGCCAACGTTTTACTTGCCACACGCGATTTTCCCAGAAATCAGGCATCGGGAGGTTCGGCTGCCAATACCATCCACGGACTTGCCAACCTGGGAGTAGAGACAGGTTTCTTTGGCAAAGTAGGAAGAGATGAGTGGGGAGCATTTTTCCGTTCCGACCTGGAAAAGAGGAGTATTAAACCCTATCTGCTGGAAAGCGACAACGAATCAGGACGCGCCTTTGCACTGATCAGTCCCGACTCGGAAAGAACCTTTGCCACGTTTCTGGGTGCTGCTGTTGAGCTGGCACACCACGAAATACCTGACAGTCTGTTCGACGATTACAGCATATTGCATATTGAAGGATACCTGGTTCAGAACCGCGATTTGATTCGTCATGCCCTTCAACTTGCCAAGTCTAAAGGATTGAAAGTATCTCTCGACCTGGCCAGTTTTAATGTGGTGGAAGACAACCTGGACTTCCTGCATGAAATGGTGGAAAAATATGTGGATATTCTTTTTGCCAATGAGGAGGAAGCAAAAGCCTTTACCGGTTTGGCAGAAGAAGAAGCACTACATAAAATTTCCGAATTTTGCGATCTCACCGTTTTAAAACTCGGAAAAAAAGGCTCTGTCATCAAGCACCATGATGAAATCGTGAAAATCGCCCCCATTCAGGTTGAAAGCCTGGACACCACCGGTGCCGGCGACCTGTATGCTTCCGGATTTCTCTTTGGAATGATTCACGGTCTCTCCATGCAACAGTGCGGCCGCATCGGCTCATTGCTTGCCGGAAAAGTGATTGAAGTAATTGGTCCCAAAATGGATGATGCTACCTGGGATATGATTAAAGAAGAGGTCGCAGCGCTGATAAACTAAGCGCCGGACAAATTATTTTGCTATTTTTGCAGGCGTTTTGCAGATAATCAAATAAAAGAACGATATATATTATGGAAACTGTTGTAAGTGGTATTCGGCCTACGGGAAATCTTCATCTCGGCAATTATTTTGGTGCAGTAAAAAACTTCCTGAAAATGCAGGAGAACTTCAACTGCTACTTTTTTATTGCTGACTACCACTCACTAACCACACATCCACACCCGGCAGATTTGCACGGAAATGTGCGTCAAATTCTTGCTGAATACCTGGCAGCAGGTCTCGATCCTGAAAAAGCGACCATTTATATTCAAAGTGACTTACCCGAAGTAGCGGAACTGACATTGCTGATGAATATGAATGCCTACCTGGGTGAGTTAGAACGCACCACCTCCTTTAAGGATAAAGCCCGCAAACAGCCCGAGAATGTGAATGCCGGTCTGCTGACCTATCCGGTGTTGATGGCTTCAGACATCATTATTCACCAGGCCTCGAAAGTACCGGTAGGAAAAGATCAGGAGCAAAACCTGGAGATGACACGCAAATTTGCCAATCGTTTCAACCGAATTTACGAAACGGATTATTTCACCATTCCCCAACCTTTTAACTTTGGAGAGTCTCTTATAAAAATCCCGGGGCTCGATGGTTCAGGCAAAATGGGGAAATCCGAAGGCAATGGCATCTTTCTGGCCGAGGAACCTGCCTCCATCCGCAAAAAAGTGATGAAAGCAGTCACCGACAGCGGCCCGACCGTGCCCGACTCTCCGGTCAGCGAGCCTGTTCAGAATCTTTTCACCATTATGGAAGTGGTTTCACAAAAAGAAGTGCTCGATCAGTTTAAAGAGGATTACGCCAAATGCATCATTCGCTACGGAGATCTGAAGAAAAAACTTGCTGAAGACATCATCAACTTTACAGCTCCCATCAGAGAGAAAATCAATGCCATTGCCGCCGATGATGCTTACCTGAGAAAAGTTGCCCAAATGGGAAAAGAAAAAGCACATGCCAGTGCATCCAAAACAGTAAAAGAGGTAAGAGAAATTATCGGTTTCAAACCGTTTTAACCTGCTCTGCAGAGAAAACTCATATCATCAGTCAAAGAGGTATTACGGAACAATTTCGTAATACCTTTTTTTTACGGTTTCGTATTTCCGTGCTTCCAGAGGAATGCCTGAGCCTTCATCCATCCAGACGAGGGTGTTTTTCTCATCCAGGCTCTCAATTCGTCTAAGGTTTACCACATACAAGGGATGGCAACGCAGGAACCCAAAATTGGCGAAAAGTTGCTCATAATACCGCAGGGGCCGAGGCACAAACAAACTTTGACCATTTTCGATATGCATCACAGATCCACCAGCCACAGCTTCCCCAAAAAGGATGGAGGACAAGGAAACGGCTTTCACCATCCCCTCTACAGGAAAAACCACCATTTGTGAGGCGGCAGGAAGATTGGCATTGGTAAGAAGAATCTCCAACTTGTAATGATACTCAGCTTCATCAATGGCTTCACAAGCTTTATCCACTGCCAGTACCAAATCGGAAACATCAAACGGTTTCTTTACAAACCCCACCGCCGAAAACTGAATAGCCTCTTCCCGGAAATCTTCATGACCCGACATAAAAACCACCTTGAAATTGTAGAATTCCACCTTTTGAAGAAGATCAAAAGCGGTCCCGTCGGGAAGTGCAATATCCAGAATTAAAAGATCAGGTGTCTCTTCATGTATAATCTCAACAGCTTCAGAGACCAGCGAAACTGCCCCCAGAAGTTCAAACTCAGGAAAATGATGTCTCAGAATCTCTCCCACAATTTTCTGCATCACCCGATCATCCTCAACAATTAAGACCTTCTTCATTACGTTATTTTATATTCTGGTTGTAACTTTCAGGTGCGGGTTTGCTTATTTAATGAATCTGGCAGCCGGTTCTAAACTGATACAGACTCTGTTTTTAGAACATTGTTTTTCTGACGGGAAACCGTTTTCCCGTGCTGATCAATTTCCACAAGAGGAATAACAATCCTGACAATGGTTCCGCGATCAAAAGGATTGATCTGCTTTTTATCTCTGATGGACAGCTCGGTACGTCCTCCGGAATCTCTCCGCAACATATCCAGCCGCTCCCGGGTGATCTTAATGGCCATAGATTCATGGCTACGCTCCTTTTCGCTGGCCTCTTTGGATGCGTCAATTCCAATTCCGTTGTCTTCAACCTCAACCACTACCCGGTTTTTATCATTTTTAAAGTGAATCTGAATCTGTCCCTCACTGCCGATAGGTTTAATCCCATGTTCGATGGCATTTTCGATAAATGGCTGGGTAAGCATTGGCGGAACCATCACATGCTCTATCTTCAGAGAATCATCAATATGAAGGCCGTAATCGAACGACTCAGAAAAGCGAAGTCGCTGGAGTTCGAGATAATATTTCAATATCTGAACCTCCTCTTTCAATGAAATGTAATCGTGAGTGGAATTTCGCAATACCTGACGCATCAGGCGTGCAAAATCAGTGAGAAAACGGGATGATTTTTCGATATCATGCTCCAGAATATAGACCTGAATGGCACTTAAGGCATTAAAAATAAAATGCGGATTCATCTGCGAACGCAGCAATCTTTGCTGGTGACGCACATTTTTGTACCGGCTCTTCAACTGCATCTGTCTCACAATCATGAATATTCCAAACGAAATGGTCACCACAATAATCAATGCGGTAATTAAATAAAACCGCTGACGATCGAGCATCGACTTTTGACGAATGGTCTCCTGATTCAGTTGATTAATTTTCTCCCGTTGCCGCTCCGACTCAAGAATAGCCTCCTGGGTGGCCAGATGATTGATGTTTTTTGTATTGATAATACTGTCTCTGTAAACAGCTGCGGTTTTAAAGAAATCAAGTGCCTTGCCAAATTCCGCTTTCTCCTCATATAATTCTGACAATAACCGGGAGCCCTCTTCTATCTGGTACAGCACTCCGATACCTTTGGCAATCTCCAGACTTTCCCTCAGATGTTTTTCTGCCTCCTGCAATTCTCCCATACCCAAATAGGTCTCTCCAATTTTGGAATGGCTGATGGCCACCTGCATCAGATCCCCCAGCTCTTCATTAAGATGCAGAGCTTTCTGTAAATACTCCAGTGCTTTATGAGGCCGGTCGAGTGCGATGTAAGCTCCTCCCAGACTGTTAAAGCAGATGGATTGTCCCACCTTACTGTTGATTTGGTAATTATAGTCGAGTGAAGTGAAAAAATGATGAAGTGCAGAATCAACCTGCCCCATCTTAAGCAGAGACTCTCCCATATTGTTATGGTTAATGGCCAGTCCAAGCTTATTCTTTTGTGCCTCTGACATGGCCAGTGACCGCTTAAAATACTCAATGGAGGAGAGGTATCGTCCAAGATTGTAATTCACATTCCCGATACTGTTGATGGCAGAACTGATGGTTAAAGAGTCACCAGCCTCTTCTGCAAGAGCCAGCGCTTTCACATGCATCTCCAATGCCATGGGGTTGTCATCAATGCGCCGGTAAACCACCCCAATCTGATTATATACACTTGCCAACAGCTCCTGCTTATTAGCAACAGTAGCGAACTCCAGTGCTTTTTGATGAAATTTCATGGCCTCACCATAATCGGCCCGGTTTCGGTAGCGTTGTCCCAGTAAATTATAGATGCGCGCAAGCTGATAGATGTTATCGTTTTTCCGGGCAATATCCTCCGCCTCGGCAAGATAACTGTCGTTAATATCCACGTGTACACCTCCCTGCCCATAATGAGAAAAGGATTTTTCTATCAGCTGTTCCACCACCAGAGAATCGGTACCGGGGAGCCGGTCTCCTTCCGGTTTACCGGGCACCTCAGCCTGCTCCCCGATTTTATTACAGGAGATTGTCAGGAAGAAAAAAAGAAAACACAGGCACTGAAGTTTTCCCATAATAATTCAGAATTTTATTCTTCATGCAATTCGGTAAAGATTTCCCGGTAAATTTTCCGGAAACAGAACGGCTGATTCACACAAAATTCACCGCCCGGGGAAACCCACCTGCCATTTTCAGGCAAGGTCTTAAAGATCAACCCGAAATTTGAGCAATTATAACCGGATTGTCCACCAAAATACAGTTTTTTTTATCTAATCAGCCCATGCTGTTTCTCAATTTTTGATGAAGGGTTATCTTTGCAGGCTAAAATGGATACAAGTGAAGATAGGGAATTTACAACTGAGGGCTGAACCTTTGCTTCTGGCCCCGATGGAGGATGTTACCGACAGAATGTTCAGGGAACTGTGCAAACGGTATGGCGCCGATCTGATGTACACAGAATTTGTGTCATCGGATGCACTGGTGCGCGAAGTGGATAAGACACTAACAAAAATGGAACTGAATGATGCAGAACGTCCTGTAGGCATCCAGATCTACGGCAAAGAGATTGATGCCATGGCAGAAGCAGCAAAGATTGCCGAGCAGGCCAATCCTGACATCATCGACATCAACTTTGGCTGTCCGGTGAAAAAAATCGCTTCCAAAGGAGCCGGAGCCGGTATGTTGCGCGACATTCCCAAGATGATTGCTATTACCGAAGCCATCGTCAAAGCGGTAAAAACGCCTGTAACAGTTAAGACCCGTCTGGGGTGGGATGAGTCGTCGAAACACATTGTGGAAGTGGCCGAACGGCTCCAGGACACCGGCATACAAGCACTTACCATTCACGGACGAACAAGAGCACAGATGTACACCGGAGAAGCTGACTGGACCCTGATTGGAGAGGTGAAAAACAATCCCAGAATGCACATTCCCATCATTGGAAACGGCGACATTACCTCACCTCAAAAAGCACGCAGATACCTGGATACTTATGGCGTGGATGCTCTGATGGTTGGACGTCCGTCCATAGGCCGTCCATGGATTTTTAAAGAAATCCGTCACTTTCTTGACACGGGAAAATTATTGCCCGCCCCTACAATGGCAGAACATGTGGAGATGATTCGTGAGCAGGTAAATATGTCGGTGAAATGGCTGGGCGAAAGACGAGGCATCCTGCATTCGAGACGTCACCTGGCAGTGACCTTTAAAGGTCTGGAAAACTTCAGACCCCTGAAGATAAAAATGTTGCGGACAGAACACATTGAAGAACTCAACGAAATACTGAGTGAGATTGCTTTGAAATGGGCCAATTACTCCTCCCCCTGCTCCGAATAGTAGCGACGAACAATCACCCTTACGGGATACCAGGCGGCCAGAAATCCAATGGCTGAGACACTCACATAAACCAGCACCATATCTGTCCATTGCAGTGCCACAGGATAGGCATCCACCACAAAGGTGCCGCCACCACCAAAACGTAACAAACCGTATTGTTGCTGAATCCAAACCAGTAAAGCACCGAGAAGGACTCCGGCGGTAACCCCGGCCAGAGATATCAACCATCCCTCAATGAGAAACACACGGTTGATTAAAGTTCTTCCGGCTCCCATACTGCGGAGCGTTCCGATACTTTCCCGTTTCTCAAAAATCAGCAGTGACAAAGTTCCGATTACATTAAAAAGAGCAATCACCAGGATAAAAAGTAAAATCAAATAGGCCATCAGTTTCTCTACCCGCATCAACTTGTAAAAAGTGGCATGCTGTTCATGCTGATCCTGCACTAAAAATCCGGCGCCGAGAAGCTCTTCCAAACGCCGTTTTAAATCATCGGCATCCACCCCCTGCTTTAAAGAAATTCCCAGTGACGACACTACCCCGTCACTATACTCAAACAGGCTGCGTGCCTGTCCAATATTGACAATCAGATATCGCGAGTCATAATCAAGCTGTTGGACTGCAAACATTCCTGATGGATGAATATACTCCTTTCGAAACGACAAATCCGGACGCATCAGATTGATCTGTCCGGTACGCCGGGGAACATACATCACCAATGGTTTAACAAAGTTGAGTCGCAAACCAAGCTGGTCGGCCAACACATAACCAATGACACCAAAGTTTTGCATCCCCTCCTGCAGTTTGTATTCTCCCTCAATGATAATTGAATCAATACCCGACACTTCAGCAAAATTGTCATCCACTCCCATGATCATGGCCGGCACCTGACGGCTCCCGGAGCGCAGCAAAGCCTGACTCTCCAACACCTGCGAAACAGCAGAAACCTCTTCCATCTGCACAATTTGCTGATAAGGAATAGAATCCAGGTAAAAAACCTTGCCCTGATCAGGTGATATCTTCAATTCCGGATCAAAAGAGCCATAAAGTGACCCGATAAGTCCGTGAAGTCCGTTGAAAACTGCCAGCACAACAATCAGGGCCAAAGAGCCCACCAAAACCCCTGTCACCGAAATCATAGAGATCACATTGATGACATTTTGAGATTTTTTGGCAAACAAATACCTCAGTGCTATATGGAGAGCCAGCTTCATTCGATTAAAAATTACCTGAATTAGTGTTTGTCTATAAAGTCCAATTTCTACGTTGTTGCTCTAAATCTAAATCCTTAAATACATTAGTATTCTGCAGTTTATATTTTTCACACGCCTTGAATTTGAACTTTCTAATTCAAACACGTGAAAAACATTTAGTTTATGGACAGAGACGAATTATTGGTTCCCGGCTTCGCATCAGGAACCATATTCTACTTTTGCATCGGTCTGTATGCCTTTACAATCAAACCCGTTCCCTCTTTGTGTTGCATGGAAACATCCATAAGATTCAACAATGCGGCAAGAGGCCAGACTGCCAAATAATAAAAGGGTAGCAACACAAAAAAGAGTCTGCTTTTATTGAGCATGGTAATGGGAAACTTCATGGAAAGTAACCAGGAGATATGCCCCGGCTTCCCATAGGAGTACCGGCAATCAATATCTGAGAAGCCGGCCTCTTCCAGCTTTTCATGAATATCCTCCATGTTGTATCCGTCGCGCACATGTTCATCAATAAATCCGGAGATACCTTCCTCTCCATGTTCATGTGCATCAGAGCCTCCCTTGTCGGATGGAGTGGAAATCAACAACATTCCACCCGGTGCCATACTACTGAAAAAATTATGAAAAACTTTACGGTCTTCTTCAATATGCTCCATCACATCAACCGACAATATCAGGTCGTACGATTCAGGCTCATTGAACCGGGTAAGATCAGCGATTTTAAAAGTAACGTTGTCACCCTTCCCGAGTTTATCAAAAAACCGGTTGCAATCGGCCACCTGTTCTTCTTTCACATCCACTCCCAAGATCTGATAACCGGCTCCCAGTCGCGACAAAGACCAGGTATATTGCCCAAATCCGGAACCAGCATCCAGGATGGCTGCCCCACGGCCCTGCCTGGAAGCCCATTTTTTTAATTCACGCCGGATATACCACGAACGCAAAAGCAACAAATTCAAGAGTCTGTAAAACAACACCCTGAATCCGGGTGTAGCGTTAAAAACACGTCCCAGCGAACGTTTTATAGGATCATACTGCATAACTTACTTCCAAGATTTAAGCACCTGCTATTCCTGCAACAACCTGTCAATATTGTCGATATAGTCCAGGCTGTCATCAATAAAGAATTCCAATTCCGGAATAACCCTCAACTGTTTGCCTGCTCTCTTCCCCAGAGCAAATCTTATTTGCGATGCATGCTCCTTAATTTTTTCGTACACCTCCTGTTTCCGATCGGTGGGGAAAATGCTCAGATACACTCTGGCAAGGCCCAGATCGGGTGTAACCCTCACCACGGTCACCGACACAAGAGCACCTGCAGTAACCTCCTTTACTTCACGCTGAAACATCTCACTCATATCCTTCTGAATGAGTCTTCCTATCTTCTTTTGACGAGTACTGTCCATGATTTTTTATTTTAATGCACGAAGTTAGGCAAAATTATGCAAACACATTTCCAACTCTTCAACCATCCGTTCCGGATCAAAAAGTGCGGAAACAGTTTCCTGCCCGTTACGCCCACAGGTGCGCAATTCTTCGGGATGCATAGATTTAAGTCCTTCCAGTCTGTCAGCGATAGCTTCAATGCGCCGGTCAACCAAAAAACCGTTCGTTCCATCCTTAATAAATTCCGCAGCACCACCCGCATCGGTGGTAAGCACGGGCACCCCGGCTGCCATTGCCTCAATAAGGGCATTACTGATGCCTTCATTGGCAGAAAAAAGACAAAACAGGGAGGCTTTTCTCAGCCATGGACCGGGATCTGAAAAACCCTCCATCGAAACAATTTTCTGCAAACCACAATCCCGGATTTGCTTTTTCAGGGCCTCTTCTTCCCTGCCTTTACCCAAAACATGAACTTTCATATCTGACAGCCTCTCTTCAGGCATCTGTGCCAGCGCCCGAATAAGCAGATGAAATCCTTTTCGGCGGGTAAGCATTCCGGTGGAAACTATGGTAAACGGATTATTTGATATTGAAGAGGCCGGTGCTTGTTTCAATCCCGGCATTCCGTTGTAGATCACTCTCACGGGATGATTCTGCATCCAGGAGTACCTCATCAGTTCCTTCTTTATTTTATGTGCATTGACAATAATTCCATCATTGAGCCGACCATAGACCCATCTGTGCCACAAAGGCCACCTCATTTTCCGTACAATCCCAAGTCTCAAAAAGTGCCTGATTCCCTGCCGTCTTGCTCCCAGACCACCCAAAATGTACTCCTTCTTTTTAGTAGAAACAATAACATCAATCCCATAAGCAGAAACAATCTGTTCTATTTTTCGTCCGGAGCTCCGATCAAAAGCAGATCTAAAGGGTGCTGAAAAAAACGGAATGTCAGTGTCAAAACGCCCTTTCAGGTATTGATCTTTTCCCAAAAAAAACACATTGTGCCGTTTTTTAAGTCCGGTCATGGCAATGGAAATCCATTTCTCATTTCCACCCCATACTTTGGAAGAACAGATGAAAAGTACCTTCATTGGTATTATATTTTTTTATATCTTGCAAATCAAGAACTTAAAAATCCTGATATCCATGAGAAAAATAACTGCCTTTCTGCTTTCAATTGCCGGAACTGCTGTTTCGGCTGTAGCCCGAATGCTTTCAGATTCCGAACAGAAAGAATCAACATCCGCTCCTGAAACCGCCCTTTCACCGAAAAAACCAACAGAATCTTCAGAAAACGGTAAAGAGTTGTACAAAACAGCCGGCATAAAAAAAGCTGAAGTCAAACAACTCACCAACAATGCCCCTCTTACCATTCCCGGATTTATTACAGGATCGGCCTCCGTCAGACCACACGAACACGACAAATACAATGTGGATATTCTGGATACACATGAAAAGGTCATAGGGCACATCGAAAAAAACAGACGCCTGTGCAACTCTCTGGAAGAATGGAACAGAGGCACTGTTTTCACCTTTGTAAAGGTAACAGAATCCAATGAAACAGAAACAAGTTCAGGAACTGCTTTTATTCCGGCAGGATTGGCTACAAAAGAAATCAATAACCTAAGAGAGGTATTTGAAAAACTCTCCATTCGCAATAAGATACTCTCCAATGAGAATATTCACTCAGCTGATTATCTGAAGATTCTGGACGACCACAAACAAATTTCCCGAACGCTTGCCGGGCTGAACATCACTGACCTTATAGATATCTCCCTGTCTAAAAGACTGATTCCGACACTCTCCAAACAACTGGAGGACCAACAAGACTGGGCCGGTCTTCTAAAGCTGGAAAAACACAGCGACCTGATTGATGAACTTAGCAAAAGATTTGCAGGAACCACTTACCGGAGAATCAGCAAAGCCAAAAAAAATACCGGGCAGAAAATCTGACCCGGTAAACGGTTTGTTTTTGTACAATAGATCGTTAGATTTTTATAAGTTGGAGGTTGGTGACTAACAGGCAGAAGTTTAAGAGGCAGAAGGCAGAAGAAAAAACCTTGCCCCAAAAGCCATCTTTCATCCGTATAAAATTTATTAATTAAGGTCGGATGGAACTCGCATGCAAAAATTTATACATGTTTTTTTGAGGCAATCGTTGCCATGCTCGTTTCAACATTCAAAAGAAATATTGTCAGGATACCATATCACTGAAGATCTCCACACAAACATCTCTCTCCACTTTGCTGGTAAGTTTTCGGACCACATTATTGAGATTGTGTACCACATAGCCCAGCTCTTCAGAGGGTGCAGACTGATACAAACGATCGGT
This sequence comes from Marinilabilia salmonicolor, assembly GCF_003003035.1. Taxonomy (GTDB): domain Bacteria; phylum Bacteroidota; class Bacteroidia; order Bacteroidales; family Marinilabiliaceae; genus Marinilabilia; species Marinilabilia salmonicolor_A. The sequence continues at coordinate 218,157 of NZ_PVTS01000002.1, forward strand.
AATCCAGTAAAGTGAACGAAGGGAACCTTCCAGCAGCGGCCGGGTTTCTCTTACCGAAATATCTTTAAAAGCACCAATTTTTTTCTCATCGCTCAGGTCGTCAAACTCGTTCTGAGCCCTTACCAGTTCATCAAACCAGTCGGCCGCCCCAAGTCGGGCAATCATCTCATAATGGTTGTGCCTAAGTTCCCTGATCAGTGCCGGAAGTCCGGTTGACTGTCGCTGGTAACCATCGCTTTTAGTATGCCAGGCATGTTGCTGCAAAACAGCGAGCAACTCCGTTCCCAGCATGCTGTGTTTCTTCGATGCCCGGTGACACGATGCTTCCACAAATCTGTAAAACGCAATGTATGCCTCATCCCGCTTACTTGCCTGGAGGGTTTTTCGCTCCATCACACAACTGATTACTCTTCTTTGAAAGGTCTGTTCGTAGCTGGCGAGACTTTCTCTCACATCTTCCACAAAAGTCATGAGTTCGCCCTTATTTACCGGACAATGGTCATAGATCTGCAGGGTCACTTTGGCAAGATCGTAAAGATCGAAGGAAAGGAGCTGGGAAAAGTTTAAAGACTTTAGCATAACACTATAAGGGTTTAGGAGTTGGAAAACTCTCTGATAAACATAAAATAGCAATCCGGTTTCCCGGACTGTTGCATCTGTCAGAGTGCTTATTCTTACATATATTTTACGGACGATTCATCGCAAAGGTTTCAAAAAACCTGTTGAAACGAGCATGATATTTTTTTAAACATAAATATCACCAGATAATATGTTTAAAATAATGTTTTTGCGTTTTTTAAGGCCGAAGGTCTTTAAGAAAATTGAAACTCCCTCCCCCCCACTCATTATTGGTCGCGACGCGACCAATAATGAGTGGGGGGCATGAGGAATACCTCAAAACCCAGGGCGTTGCCCTGGGCTGTTGCTCTCAGGCATTCAGCCTGTTTACATCCAATATATCTTATGTATAAGGTTAAATGTTTCCGGAAATTCCGGTCCCCTGAATCTTACGGAATAAATCCAGCGCATAAACATCCGTCATTCCGGAAATAAAATCAATGACCGTTTGTACCCGGTGATGCACAGGGGCACTTTCCGAAACTTTATATTGTTCAGGAATAAAAGGGAGTAGCAGACGTGAATAGTAGTGTTTGGGTTCCAGCACTGCTTTGATAAACTCATCAAGCAGAGTACCCAGAATCCGAAAACCGGCAATTTCAATCTCCACCACAGAAGGATGCCGGTAAATACGCTCGAACCCCACGCGGGCACACTCTTTCATGGCAACATCCATATTGCCCGACAATTTATCGGTAAGAGCCCCGCTAAAGGTCCCATCCAGAATGCTGTCGTGATGTTTAATAAAAATTTCGGAACAGGCCCCCACCAGCTTACCAATGACTCCGGCTCTGAGGTAGGCAATCTTTTCATTGGTATCAGTGACTTCACGATAGACCTCTTCTATTCTCTTTAGATGTTCTTTATCCTCCACCGGATCATAAAAAGCCATCAGGAGATCCATGGTCTCCGGAGTGGACAAAATCCCCAGCTTGTGGGCGTCTTCAATATCCATCAGCTGATAGCAAATATCATCGGCGGCTTCCACCAGATAAACCAGCGGATGACGTGCAAAAATACCCGGAGAGGTCTCTTTCAGTCCCAACTCGGCAGCAATGTCCAGAAAAACTTCCTTTTCACTCTGAAAGAAACCATACTTTTTCAGATCCCTGTTCCCCGAAGCATAAGGATACTTAACAATGGATGCCACAGAGGTATAAGTCATGGCAAACCCTCCGGTACGCCGTCCGGAAAACTTATGTGTCAACACTCTCAGGGCATTGGCATTCCCTTCAAAATCGACAAAATCGTTCCAAACAGCCGGGGAATGAATCATGGATTCCAGATAACGCCCGTTTCCATGCCTGAAAAAATCAGAAATGGCTTTTTCTCCCGAATGACCAAAGGGCGGATTACCCATGTCGTGTGCTAGACAAGCAGCCGCAACAACAGAACCCAGTTCCTGAGCCAATGGCAGTTCATCCCCATAGATTGAAAAAAGATACTTTGAAATATTGTTTCCCAGCGAGCGCCCGACGCTGGCAACCTCAAGACTGTGGGTCAACCGGTTGTGCACAAACACACTTCCTGGCAATGGAAACACCTGTGTTTTGTCCTGTAAACGCCTGAACGGCGAGGAGAATATCAGTCTGTCATAATCGCGCTGAAACTGCGTACGATCATGAGAACTCACACCCGAAGAAGTTCCGGTGCGCTTTGTGGATAAAAGTTGTTTCCAATCCATGAGCCTTCCTGTTCAATATATGGTTGTGCGATACTTTTTCATCTCTGCGGCCAGCGAACGGGCTTTCCCGCCGGTCACCCGATCCAGCAACTGCCAGAAACCGGGACCATGGTTCTTTTCCCTGGTGTGACACAATTCATGCAGCACCACATAATCTATCAGGTGCTGTGGCAGACGCATCAATTGCAAATTGAGATTGATGTTATTCACGGAAGAACAACTCCCCCACCTGGATTTCAGATTCTTAATAAATACTTTGTTCACTTTAAACCCGTGCAATCCGGCAAAATGCCTGACTCTTCCGGGCAACATCGTCTTTGCTTCAATTCGAAGCCCTTCCTCTATCCCCTGACGGATTGCCGCCTGAACTCTTTCATCCTCCACCTTCATAAAAGAAGGGTATGCAACCCGCAGAACACCTCCATGCAAAGTCATACGCAACTGATCACTGTGATGGCTTTGGATACGAAGCTCAAAAGTGCGGGTGCGAAACTTCGTATCTTCATTAAAGACGGTCTTCATATTCTCATGCGCAGCCATTTGTGCCTGATTCTGCTGAATCCAGGAACGCTTCTCCTCCACAAACGACAAAGCCTTTTTGATGGAGTACCCCGGAGGAAACAGAACTGATACCCCCTCAAAAGGCTTTAGCCTGATGGAAAGCCGTTTGCACCGGGCATCACTTTTAAAAAGTACGGGTCCGATGCCCTCTATATCTACCAATGATGTTTTTACCGACATAATAACACAAAGGTAAAGTTTTCCCGCTATTGCCAAACCAATGGTCTGTGTCGTAAATTGGTTTCCTCTAAAAACGACTTCCTTCCTGTAACGAAACACTACTGCTATGCGTCACACATTGGATTATGTTTTCAAATGAAAACAAGTACACAATCAGGTAAACTGTTACCTAAAATGACAATTAAACTTCATTTTGTTACAAATATGCCCGATTTCGAACACCCGCTGTTTCGAAATCAGACAGTTTTATTTTAAGTACAAAAAGGAGATTGCTAAAACAAAGCGTTATCTGACAAATACTTACATTATTTGGCAGGACAATTGATTAGAAAAAACCGGAAAAAACACACAAAACCAGATACCATGAGCAACAGCATTATCAAAGTAAGCAGCCTTCACAAATCATACCGGATGGGAAACAATGCTCTGCATGTCCTTAAAGGTATTGATCTGGATATTAAGGCAGGTGAGATGGTTAGTATCATGGGCTCCTCAGGCTCAGGTAAATCAACCTTATTGAACATTCTCGGGATTCTTGACAACCATGATCGGGGAGATTATTACCTGAACAATGTAAAAATCGAGAAGATGAATGAAACCAAGGCCGCCAAGTTCCGCAACAACTATCTGGGCTTTATTTTCCAGTCATTCAACCTCATTTCGTTCAAGAATGCCATGGAAAATGTGGCTCTTCCACTTTATTATCAGAATGTCAGTCGCAAAAAAAGAAATCTCAAGGCATTGGAATATCTGGAAAGACTGGGATTAAAAGACTGGGCGGGACATCTTCCTTCAGAGTTATCAGGAGGTCAGAAACAACGCATAGCCATTGCCCGGGCACTTATCTCCGAACCAAAGGTAATACTGGCCGATGAACCAACAGGAGCTTTGGACTCCCAGACATCTTATGAAGTGATGGATATTCTTCAGGAGGTCAACCAAATGGGCATCACCGTTATTATCGTAACCCATGAGGATGACATAGCACACCGCACACAGCGAATCATAAGACTCAAAGACGGATTGATCGAACACAATGAGTTGAACGGAAAATATGAACCCGTTGTCGCCGGTGAAATCTTCACGTCCAATTAAACCCTGCATTTATCACCAATAAAACAGGCTAAACCTTTCAACAACTTTGAACTATGTTTAATTCACTGCAGGAAATATTCTCCACTCTTAAACAAAATAAACTGAGAGCCATCATGACAGGCTTCAGTGTGGCCTGGGGTATCTTCATGCTTATCCTTTTGCTGGGGTCGGGAAACGGGCTTCAGAATGGCATGGAAAACAACTTCAGAGGCACTGCAAAAAATGCACTGTGGATCTGGAGCCGGCAAACCCAGCTATCATACGACGGCCTCCAGGCCGGCCGGCGGATACAATTTACCGATGAAGATTACGATATGCTGGTCAACCACTTCAAAGATGACATCTCGGACATTTCGGGTCGTTTCAGACTTTGGGGCAGCGGGACTGTAACCTACAAAAATGAATATGGTGACTATAGCCTTGAGGGTGTGATGCCGGAGTTCAAAAACATTCAGATTGTGGACATGGAGCAGGGGCGCTACATCAATGAGCCGGACATTCAGCAATTCAGGAAAGTGGCCATCATCTCTGTTCCGGTAAAGAAAGCATTGTTCAAGGAGGAAGATCCCATTGGCAAATACATCCACATCGACAAAGTTCCCTTCAAAGTGGTTGGTACCTTTATTAACCCGGAACGACGGGACGATGAACAAGTCTATATTCCGGTAAAGACTGCCCAGCGCGTTTTTAACGGAAGCAACAAACTTAATGAACTGGCGGTGGCTACCAATGCACTTACCGTGGCCGAAAATAAACGTGTTGAAGAGGCCATCAGAACCACCCTGATGAAAAAACACCGGATTGCCCCTGACGACAAACAGGCGCTCGGTATCTGGAACACCCTGGAGCACTTCAAGCAGGCACAGGGTGTATTCACCGGAATCCGGATATTCGTCTGGGTAATCGGCATCATGACCATCATTGCAGGCATCGTGGGTGTCAGCAACATCATGATTATTCTGGTAAAAGAACGCACAAAGGAACTGGGCATCCGTAAAGCCATTGGCGCCACCCCGTGGTCGGTCATTCGGCTGGTTCTCTCCGAATCAGTGTTCATCACCACCCTGTCCGGATTTTTCGGGCTGGTGGCCGGGATGGGACTCATGGCAGCCATCTCCATGGTGTTGCAAAGCGCAGCACAGAGTAATCCCAGTATCGAAAGCACCTTTTACAATCCGTCGGCAAACCTCTCAGTTGCTGTGTCAGCCCTGGTGGTCCTTATTGTTGCAGGATTAATAGCAGGATATGTACCAGCACGCAGAGCTTCGGCCATTAAGCCCATCGAAGCACTGCACGACGAATAAACAAGTATGAGCACGGTCTAAAAAGGATCTTTATTGCCAAACTCTTCGTTCTTTAAATTTTTTGAGTCCTCATTAACATTGAGTTAACTCCGGCACAAAAATTTTAAACGCCTTGATTTTGACAAAAATCTACCTTTTTATTCCACACTCAAGTATCAATGTAACCAGGAAAGCACATTTTTTTTAATTAAAACCATAATACCGTGTTTGACTTAGACCGCTGGCAGGAGATTCTAAATGCCATAAAACAAAACAAGTTTCGCAGCATACTTACCGCATTTGGGGTATTCTGGGCCATTTTCATGCTGGTTGTTATGACCGGTGCAGGAAACGGACTGATAAACGGTGTCACCAGTGGCTTCCAGGATTTTGCCACCAACAGCGCCTTTATGTGGTCTAACCGCACAACCATCGCCTATCAGGGATACGATCGCGGTCGCTGGTGGAGCATCAACAACGATGATATTGAAGCCATCCGAAATGAAATTGACGGAATAGATGTAATATCACCCAGGTTGCAGGGCTGGAATCTTCGCGAAGGCCAGAATGTGGTACGTGACGAAAAAGCTGCAGCTTTCAATGTGATGGGAGATTATCCCCAATACCGGAAAATAGACCCGTGTACAATGCCCTGGGGCCGATACATCAACGAAGAGGATATCAAACTCAAAAGAAAAGTCTGTATCATCGGAGAAAATGTATATGATGTGATGTTCGACGAAGGAGAAGATCCGGTAGGTCAGTATTTGCGCGTAAACGGCGTCTATTTTATGGTGGTGGGTGTTTTCAGATCGAACAATCCCAACATCAACATCGGAAGCAATAAAAAAGAGACCATTTATCTGCCATTTACCACGATGCAGCAAACATTCAATTACGGAGATGAAGTTCATTTCTTTGGTTTTACTGCAAAACCCGGGGTGAATGTTCAGGGTATTGTGGATGAAATAGAGCCGCTGGTAAAAAAACATCACAAAATTGCGCCGGAGGACGATGAAGCCATCGGTGGTTTTAACGTTCAAAGCGAGTTGCAGACCATGGAATACACATTTCTGGGTATCAACATCCTGATATGGGTAGTAGGTATCGGCACCCTGATTGCCGGAGCAGTGGGAGTCAGCAATATCATGCTGGTGATTGTAAAAGAACGGACACGTGAGATTGGTGTTCAACGCGCCATCGGAGCCAGACCGGCAGTCGTCATTGGTCAGATTCTTACAGAGTCGGTATTTCTGACCACTGTGGCAGGTTTTCTGGGACTGGCCTTCGGAACACTTATTCTGCATCTCACCAATATAGCATTGACAGCTGCAGCGGCCAATGCTCCGGAAGATGAAATGACCTTCTTTGCGAACCCTGAAGTAGGTTTACCTCTGGCCATTTCTGCCCTGGCGTTGCTCATTCTGGTGGGTCTCTTTGCCGGATTGATTCCGGCGATGAAGGCTGTAAGAATAAAACCCATTGATGCACTCAGACATGAATAACCTCTGTGCCCATTGTGATATATAGTCATGAAGAACACAGGGGAATAAAATAAAAACAAAAACAATTTAAAATACGGGCACCAATGCCTATTAAAACCTGAACAAAATGAAGAAGTTTTTTAAAATTCTGATGGTAGTTGTTTTGATAGCCCTTGTAGGATGGGTCGTTTACTACCTTTACAACCAGACCAAAAAATCGCCCGTGGTTTTTGAAACCCAAAAGCCAGAAGTCACCAATATCATTAAAAAAACGGTGGCCACAGGATCCATTGTCCCTCGAAAAGAGATTCAGATTAAGCCCCAGGAATCGGGCATTATTACAGAAATTTACGTTCAACCGGGCGATTTGGTAACGCAGGGCGACCTCATGGCCAAGATTCAGATTATTCCGGAAATGCTTCAGGTCAATGAGGCCGAGAACCGCCTGGCCAAGGCCCGGCTGGCTTTTGAAAATGCCAAAATCGAATATGAGCGGTCTCAGGAGCTCTATGACAACAAAGTAATACCCGAATCACAGTTTCTTGAAGACAAACTGAGCTTCCAGACTTACCAAAAAGACCTGGAATCGGCACAAAACAATCTGGAACTGATCAAAGAGGGGGTTATCAAAAAGGCCGGCGCACAAACCAATACCCTTATACGAGCCACCACTTCAGGCATGGTCCTGGATGTCCCCATCGAAATCGGAAATTCTGTAATCAAAAGCAATACGTTCAACGACGGAACCACCATTGCACTGGTTGCCGACATGGGTGAAATGGTATTCGAAGGAATGGTGGACGAAACCGAAGTCGGAAAGATTAAAGAAGGAATGCAGCTGCTGCTGACCATCGGGGCCCTTGATGAAGAGGAATTCAAAGCCAACCTGGAATTTATCTCACCCAAAGGGGTGGAAGAAAACGGAGCCATCCAGTTCGAGATTAAAGCGGCCGTGGAGTTACAGGAAGGAAGTTTCGTGAGGGCAGGTTACAGTGCAACTGCCGACATCGTTCTGGATCGTCGGGACAGTGTCCTTACCCTGCAGGAAAAAATGATAACTTTTAAAGATGATTCCACCTTTGTGGAGATTATGACCAGTCCTCAGGTCTTTGAAAAACGTTTGGTTAAGACAGGTCTGTCGGATGGTATCAACATTGAAATTGTGGAAGGTCTCTCTCAAGAGGATGAAGTTAAAGTGCCGAAATCGTAAAGATTTAGGGAACTAGTCAGTAGTTTATAGTCAGTAGAGGAAATTTAAGGAAACTGAAACACTCAGAAAACTGTCGAACTATATTAATAGATGCAAAAATTGACAGACAAAGGGGTACCACACTGACGAATCTTAACTTAACTGTACTTTGACACTAAACTCAAAACACTAAACTCTCGATCCTCAACCCCTGAGCCCGGAACCCGAAAATTAAAACCGAAATAAACAAATCATGAGAAACATAGCTGCAATACTGATGCTTCCGATGCTCCTTGCCTTTACGGAAGCCGATGCTCAACAGCCTGAACAATGGAGTCTGAAAGACTGCATTGAATATGCAAAGGACAACAACCTGTCCATCAAGCAACAGAGCCTGAATACCGAATATCAACAAAATGTCTATGAGCAAAAGAAACTCGACCGCATACCATCTGTAAATGGTAGTGTGGGATACCAACTGAGCTTTGGACGCGTGCTGGATGACACCTCTTACGAAATTACGGATCAAACAACTCAGTTCGGACGTTTTTCGTTAGGTGCATCTGTCCCCCTTTTTCAGGGATTTTCGCTAAACAACCAAATCAACCGGGATAAAGCAAACTGGCAGGCATCACGCAAAGAACTGGAAGCTGCAAAGAATGACCTTGCACTGAACATTACCTCTTTGTACCTGCAGGTTCTTTTTGACAAAGAACTGCTCCAGGTGGCTCAGGAACAGTACAAGGTGGCCCGGGAACAGGTAGAGAATACCCAGAAGCTTGTGGATGCCGGACGCGTGGCAGAAGGCAATTTACTCGAAATAAAATCACAGGCAGCACGAGAGGCGCTTACAGTAACGCAGATGGAGAACAATCTTACAATGTCTTTGCTAAGCCTCGCACAGTCTCTTGACTTGGAGGACACCGGAAATTTCGACGTAGTGACTCCGGAAATTCCTGAATTGAAACAAAACACACTGACACCTCCGTCCGATCTTTTTATCCAGGCAGTGGATTTAATGCCGGAAATTGAAGCATCCGAGTTCACCCTGGAAAGCGAACGTTTTGCTTTAAAAGCAGCGCAGGGACAGCTCTATCCTTCCTTAAACATGGATGCCGGATGGAATACGTCAGTGACTAAAAAAGAAAGTACCGTTGATTTTGACTTTGGCGAACATTTTAGTGACAACGCTACCCAGTATGTGGGCCTGACTTTAAGAATTCCTGTCTTCAATGGTCTTGCCGCCCGAAACAATGTGAAAAACACAAAACTGAGCATCCGAAGTGCCCAGCACGATCTGGAAAAGGAAAAACAGACATTGAGAAAAGAGATTCAGCAGGCTTATGCAGATGCACAGGCAGCTTACCTCAAGTACAATTCAGCTCAAACAGCGGTAAATTCTTATGAAGAATCATTGCGATACACCGAAAAGAAGTATTCCGTAGGCCTGGTAAGCCCGGTGGATTACAGTGTTGCAAGAACTGATTATTTGAAAGCACAGTCCGACTTCCTTCAATCGAAGTATGAATATGTGTTACGAACGAAAGTGCTGGACTTTTATACAGGAGCCCCTTTAAATCTTGATTAAACACAATCCAAACTGTCAATACGCAAAAAAGGCGCTGCGGGATTTTCCTGCAGCGCCTTTTTCAAAATGTTTAAAGAAATCCACTCTCACAACATCATGTAACTATTTAAAAGTCACTTCAAAATCCAATTCAAAATCATCATAAATCAGATTGTCACCGAGGTTATCAAAGAAAGAACCGGATCCGTAACGTACATTATATTTGGAACGATCCACCACCAGTTTCCCGGAGAATGTTTTACCCTCCACTTTAGCCTCAAAAGAAACGGGGTTGGTCTGTCCTTTTATGGTCATGGTACCGGTAAACTTGTAATTACCCGATTCAACTTTCTCCCCATTCTTAATTTCAAGGGTTGCCGTAGGATATTCATCCACACTAAAGAAATCATCAGACTTCAGGTGACCAACCAACTGGGCTTTTGAGTCTTTATCTTCAATGTCATGATTACTAATGGAGGTCATGTCGGCCACAAATTTTCCAGAGACAAAGCTGTCTCCTGATTTCTCCAGGTATCCCGACAATAACTCAATGGCTCCGGTGTGAGATCCACCAACTTTCTTCCCTGTCCAGACAATCTGACTGTCCTCTACTTTCAATTCACTTTTTTGCCCGAAGGCCGCCGGGGTCATTACCAGAAATCCCAGCGCCAATATCAAAGTTGACAATTTTTTCATATGATTCTCCTTTTTATTTATATTCGTTTATATAAAACAATCCGGGGTTAAAAAAGTTTTAGCCCCCAAAAAAGAGATCATCTGAATAAATCAATTGAGATTGCTTCGCTACGTTAGCAATGAAAGATTAGGTGCGGTGAATTAATAGTTGGCCCCATTCGGAGACCTAATCCATTTTTGAGCTGTAGCCCGAGTTTGCACTCGAGGTTATTGACTATCGTCGATCTTCGATTCAAAAATGCTCCTTCCAGGGACCTCCCAGATCTGTCATATTCCCATTATGCCTCAAAATTTAATTGAGGTGCGCACTTGCAATGACGGCAATAATTAGGATTAGCAGCCGTCTTTAGGCGGGTGTCCCTGCGGTACAGTCCCTGACACATCAGCCAGCTTTAAGCCGGCTTCTAAACAACAACAAGATCTCATCTGTTTTTTAAAATGAAAAGCCGACTCAAAGCCGGCTCTGACAACCTGAATTTCAGGCCATCAGCCCCGGCTGAAGCCGGAGGCTAATCTCAGGGGGCCTTAGCTGCAGATAGATATAAATAGATGATGTTTTCCTGCAAACACTATATTACTTCTAATTCTTTCCCGATTTTAATGAAAGCAGCAATTGCTTTATCAAGATGTTCTTTCTCATGTGCTGCCGAAAGCTGAATTCGTATTCTTGCCTGCCCTTTTGGCACCACCGGGTAATAAAATCCGGTAACGTAAATGCCCTCTTCAAGCAACCGTGCAGCAAAAGTCTGAGACAAACGCGCATCATAAAGCATCAATGCCACAATTGCCGAGTTGGTCGGTTTAATATCAAACCCCGCCTCGGAAATCCTTTGCTTAAAATAGTCAGCATTGCTCATGAGTTTATCGCGAAGAGCTGTAGATTCGCTCATCATATCAAACACCTCAGTGGCAGCACCAACAATGGATGGAGCCAGAGAATTACTGAACAAATAAGGTCTTGAACGTTGGCGCAACAGGTCAATAATCTCCTTTTTCCCGGTGGTAAAGCCGCCTAAAGCCCCTCCGAGAGCCTTACCCAATGTGCTGGTGATAATATCCACGCGGTCCATCACATTGTGGTATTCATGAGTTCCTCGCCCGGTTTTTCCAATGAAACCGGATGCATGGCTGTCGTCCACCATCACCAGAGCGTTGTATTTTTCGGCCAGATCGCAGATTTTATTAAGTGGCGCGATATCTCCATCCATGGAGAAAACCCCGTCGGTAACAATTATTCTGAATCGCTGCTGTTGGGCATCCTGAAGTTGTTTCTCCAGATCATCCATATCGGCATGCTTGTACCGGTATCTGGCAGCTTTACAGAGTCGCACTCCATCAATGATACTGGCGTGGTTCAGTGCGTCAGAAATAATGGCATCTTCAGCGGTAAAGAGCGGTTCAAAAACCCCTCCGTTGGCATCGAAACAGGCAGCATACAAAATGGTATCCTCCATGCCGAAAAATGCAGCAATCTTTTCCTCCAGATTTTTATGAATGTCCTGGGTTCCGCAAATAAACCGTACAGACGACATTCCATAACCATGAGAATCCAGTGCCTTGTGAGCAGCCTCAATCACTCTGGGATGAGCAGAGAGCCCCAGATAATTATTGGCGCAAAAGTTTAAAACCTTTTCCCCTGAATCAAGCGAAATCTCAGCTTGCTGAGGCGACGTGATGATTCGCTCGGTTTTATACAAACCTGATTGCTTTATATCCTCAAGTTCTTCTTGCAGATGATCTTTGTATTTACCGTACATAACTATATTTTTTGATGACTTCAGACAAAGTTAAAGATAGTGTCTAAACAAAAATATGACAAAAGATCATTTATCATTTATGACCTGTAAAAGTGTTACCAAAATTGTTTATATTACACTAACGATTGTTTACCAAAATAAACACGGCTTTACTCAAATATAACCACTTCTAATGATCCTGAGCCCCCTCTTTTTCCTATTTTTATGGAGATTTAACACCCACCCCAAAAAGTAAACTGTATGCATAATGTAAAAGGGTTCCCCCCAACAGCATTGGAAACCCTTGGTATATTGACGGCTTTCACAGCCTCTGTGGTAGTACTCACGGTGGAAACAGAAGGTGATATTACCTACATCCACGCCGGAGCGGGCAATGCCCCGGAGGAAAAGTCCCTTCTTGAAAAAGCCGTTAACAAAACAGCCGGTTTTGGCCACGGAATAAGCGGATGGTTCGAATTGAACGATCCCTTATTGGTGCGTCCATATAAATCGGGTCGCTTCATCAATCTAACCTCCAAATCGCTCAGTGGCAACAATCGTCTTTGCCTTTTCACCAACAACCCCGAAGGCTGGAGCAAGCAGCAACTCCTCCTAATGGACCAGACAAGAAAAAGCATCGAACAACAATTTGAGAACTATTTCTTCGAGCCCAATACCATCGACCAAACTGACAACGACCGTTTCCGTTTGCTTTTTGATTATTCTCCGGTTGGGGTCTTTTTTTACACCACTTCACTGAAGATTTCAGCTTTTAACGACCGCTTTGTTTCAGTTCTCGGTGCCCCGGCATCCCGGTTACTCAACCTGGACCTGAATACGATATCTGACCGTTCCATACTACCAGCGATCCTGAGGCCTTTATCGGGAGGTGAAGGCGATTATGAAGGCACCTACACATCCATGCTCAGCGGGAAAAAGATCAACGTTACGCTCAAAACTGCTCCCATACTAAACAATTCCGGGGAAATAACGGGAGTAATCGGTGTTGTTACCGACAATACCGATAAAATCAACACCCTAAACGAATTAAAAGAGAGTAAAAACCGCTTAAAGGTACTTATCAACGCAACACCCGACATCATCTGTTTCAAAAACGCAGAAGGTCAATGGATGGAGGCCAATGAATCCATTCAGGAACTATACAGACTTAAAGGGAAAGATTTTCTTTTCAAAAGCGAAGAACATCTTAAAAAACTGGTTCCGGAATTGTCGGAAGTCTTCAGTCAATGCAGTATCTCGGACCAAATGGCATGGGAACGAAAAGAGCCGGTGGTCGTGGAGGAGATTATCCCCTTACCCAATGGGGATGAACGGAGAATTGATGTCATAAAAACACCCGTATTTTATGCCGATGGGACCAAAAAAGGAATTGTAATTTTAGGTCGTGACATTACTGCCAGAAAAAAAGCGGAAGAGATGCTCCGTGAGAGTGAAGAGCGATTCAGAATAGTTGCAACACATGCCAATGACATCATATTTGAATGGAACCCGGCCTCGGACAAAATCAGTTGGTTCGGAAATTCGGGGTATATAGGCTCAGCGCAGACCCCGCCCCGAACCTTTCATGAGTTTGTAAAGCTTATTCATCCGGATGACCGCAAAAGGGTGAAACACTTCTGGACCAATCGTTTTCCGCTCAAAGAAGAATGGAACGACGAATTTAAAGTACAGCTGAGAAACGGGAACACCAAACATTACCGCGCATCAGGAATCATGATATTTAAAGAAGGAAATCCGGAAAAAGTCATCGGAACCTTCACCAACATCACACAGGAAAAAGAACTGATATTCAGCCTCAAGGAAGCTGTAGAAGAGGCACAAAACAACCAGGCACGAATAACGGGATTGCTGGCAGTAATTCCTGACCTCATCTTTGTTTTCAACAGAGACGGAGTCATTAAAGATTATCATGCCGACAGTGGCGAAAACCTTTATGTTGCCCCCGAAGTATTTCTGGACAAGAAAATAGATGAATTCATGCCTGAGGAGATCGCCCGCCTGACACATGAAAAGATTGCATCAGTCATCAGCCATAAAGGTATAGAGACCTATGAATATGAAATAACGGAAGATGGGAAAACAGGAATTTACGAATCGCGAATGGTTTTTGTGGATGAAAACCGGATTATGACCATTGTGAGAGATGTTACCCATGCCCGACAAGTAGAAAAAGACCTGATCGCAGCCAAAGAACAGGCCGAAAAAAGCGATCACCTCAAATCCGCGTTTCTGGCAAACATGAGTCATGAAATCCGAACCCCGATGAATGGAATTCTGGGCTTTTCGGAGCTGCTCCGCAACGAATACCTGGATCCGGAAGAACGCCGAAAAAGCATAGACGTCATTGTTAAAAGCGGTCAGCAATTACTGGCAATCATCAATGATGTGCTTCAGGTATCGCAATTGGAAACGGGGCAGGTAAGCCTGATGCCGGACAAAGTTAACCTCAATAAACTGGTTACCGATCTGGCCAGATTCTTTGAAATAGAAGCCACAGACAAGGCAGTGGAATTAATCACTCAAATCCCGGAAAGACAAATTACCGCCACGGTAGATGGCGGAAAAATCACCCAGATATTCAACAATCTCATCAGCAATGCCTTCAAATTTACTTCTCCCGGAGGACACATTGCTTTTGGTTTTGAAGAAGATGGCAATGAAATTCGGTTTTTTGTGCATGATGATGGTATTGGCATCGCAGAAAAGCACCACAAAATCATCTTCGAAAGATTTGGCCAGGTCCTTAAAATTGGTGCCAAAAACAAAGGTGGAACAGGACTGGGACTCTCCATCTCAAAAAGTCTGGTAGAACTGATGGGCGGACAAATATGGGTGGAGTCTGAAGCAGGCCACGGAGCCAGTTTCTTTTTCAGTTTGTCTCGCTCAATGGAAGTTTAACGCTTTATTCCCGGGTTTTACCCTTTCATCCCTCTTTTTCGGTAATACATCGGTTCTCGGTTGTTTACAACAGGAAAAGGCTGTTTTTTTGCTCAAAACTTACAAAAAACCATGAGCAGAAACAGATTACACTATCATATATGGGGATTGATTCTTATTCTTTCTGCAGGCTGCGAAAATCTTATCGAGTACAGTCCTTATCAATCGGGTTCCGGAGACTTACCACAAAAGTTGAACGAAAAAGTCATTTCCGGACTAAAAAGTAAAAGTTCAGACACTTTTGAACCGTTTAGAGTTGCCATTATCGGTGACAGCCATACCTACTACGACGATTTCGACGATCAGATTAAAGCACTGAACAGCATCGACAGCATCGATTTCGTCATTCACAACGGAGATATTACCATGAGTGGTATTTACCGTGAATTTATGTGGTACCAGGACATTGCTTCCGGGTTAAGTCACCCGATGATTGCCATTGTGGGAAATCACGACTTCCTTTCCAACGGCGAACTGGTTTATCAGGATATGTTTGGTCCGTTGAGTTTTTCGTTTGACTACAACAACTGTCGCTTTGTCTTTTTCGACGACATCATCTGGGAACGAAACGTGGAGGATCCTGATTTTGAATGGCTTTATAGTGCATTAGAAGCCGACGGCAACATTTCTCATGTTTTCCTGGTAGCTCATATCCCCCCCTGGAGCGCACCTTTCAGTGTCGGAAACAGTTATCTGTTTTATCGCATCCTGGAGGAGCAGCAGGTTTCTTTATCCATTCACGGGCATACACACAGCTTTTTTCAAGGCAAACGCGATGAGTGCGAAGTTCCGTTTCTGATTTCAGGTGATGCTACCGATCGCGAAATCATACTCATGGATGTCCGGCCCGACACCGTTCTGATCACCAGAGAATCCTTTTAAAGAATCGAAGAAATGCGCTTAATTTATTTGACAGCCCTGCTTCTGGCGATGCTTTTTAATTCAGGCGCCAAAGCCCAATTTTACTCAGAAGGCACGTACCAAAGAGCCGGAATATTTGACCGGATGTATCAGCCCAGAAAAACGGTAATCTCCGGTGATACAGTTCATTACCGTTCACGCTGGTTCTTTCCGAAACACGCCAAAATACAATATGCCGGAAGTGTGGGATTTTTATCTGTCGGGGTGGGTTACCATTTATGGGACATTTACGAACCCACCTTTAGCTACGGTTTGTTAAACGAATTCTTGGGAGGCAGCAATGTAACGGTGCATACCTTTTCGCTAAAAAACAGTTTCTTCCTGACCCAAAGACCATGGTTTAATCACTTCTGGCCAAAAGCAGGATTAATGATCAACCGGGGAAACACCAATAATACATTTCGAAAACTGCCGCCTCACTATCCCGAGAGTTACTATTTTCAAAACAAGATACATGCAGCACCCTTCTGGGGAGGCGAATGGTATCAGCCACTGAAAGACAAACACCTTACGGGATGGGGATTTTATTTTGAGTTTTCGGCACTCGATGCCTATTTACTGGAAGCGATTCGCACAGAGTATGTGACCATGCTGGATGTATGGAGCCTCGCATTTGGGATCACATTCTACTTTCATTAGGATAAAATTTAATTATAAAGGTCTAATGGAGCTCGCATGCAGGAACTTTTACATATTCTCTTGTGGCAATCGTTTCCATGCTCGCTTCATTAAACCGTATCAAAGGAATAAACGTTAAAACCAACGCAGCCAGCAATTAATACCAATCCCTTCAAAACTGAAAAAACGAAACAGGATC
The DNA here is from genome assembly GCF_003003035.1 of Marinilabilia salmonicolor. Classification (GTDB taxonomy): domain Bacteria; phylum Bacteroidota; class Bacteroidia; order Bacteroidales; family Marinilabiliaceae; genus Marinilabilia; species Marinilabilia salmonicolor_A. The sequence goes on from NZ_PVTS01000002.1 coordinate 234,946, forward strand.
TACATTTTCTTTTATGATATAGATGGTTTCGCTACTTTTGCGAAAAAAATATCCCGATGGCGTATATTCTATGCATTGAAACTTCCACCACGGTCTGCTCTGTAGCACTTACCCGTAATGGGGAAGTGGTTGCAGCCCGGCAGGAGAATGAGGGCAATTCTCACGCCAACAGACTTACTGTTTTAACGGAAGAACTCTTCAAGGACTCTTCGGTAAATATAGAGATGAGTGATATTGACGCAGTTGCAGTAAGCAGCGGCCCCGGATCCTACACCGGATTGCGAATCGGCGTATCCACCGCCAAAGGCATTTGCTTCGCACTTGGGAAACAATTAATCGCCATTCCTTCCTTATCGATTCTCGCTCTTCCGGTAGTACAAAGCCTTGGTTCATTGAAAAATAACCAGGATGCCTGGTACTGCCCCATGATTGATGCCCGTCGGATGGAGGTTTATGCCGCAATGTATGACAGCGGAATGCAGCAAAGGAAGGAAACCTCAGCCGACATTATAGACAGCGAAAGCTATGCAGAGATTCTCAACCGTAGAAAAGTTTTCTTTTTCGGTAACGGAGCCGCCAAATGCAAAGAAACGCTGACTCATCCCAACGCATTTTTCCCGGAAGATGAAGGCCCGCTGGCACGCAACATGGCACAACCTGCTGCAGAAGCCTGGAATAACAGGCAATTTGAAGATGTGGCTTATTTCGAGCCCTTTTATCTGAAAGATTTTATTGCCACCATCCCAAAAAAGAAGATTCTTTGATTAAAAAACACTCCGCGTTAAACCCTGCCCCAGTATGTCTTGTTTAAGTTACTGATGGACTTTCATTTGCTTAACATACTACTCGTCGAAGACGACCTTACTTTGGGAGAAAAGCTAACTGATTTTCTGAAATCCTTTGGTCACGATGTCGTGCATTGTGGCGATGGCGATAAAGCTTTCGAGGCTTTCTGCGACGGTAGATTCAACTTCTGCATTTTCGACCTGATGCTTCCCGGAATTGACGGCTTCACACTTACCGAGCGGATTCGCAGGCGGGACAGTTACATTCCGGTTGTCATCATCAGTAAAAGAAATCATAAAGACGATAAACAAAAAGCTTTTGACCTGGGGGTAGACGATTATCTTGTAAAACCTTTCGATCCGGATGAACTCCTTTGGCGAATCAGAGCTGTCGCAAGACGTATCCATGCACCTTTACCTTCAGGCAATGTTGCCGCTCCCCTGTCCATCGGAAAATTCACCTTCGACCTGAATCGTCAGATGCTGCTAAACGGATCAACCATCCGCCGCCTTACCCGCAGAGAGAGCGAAGTTCTGAAATTGCTGTGCACCCGCAAAAATCAGCTCATAAAGAGGGAAGAAATTCTTATGCAACTCTGGGGCGATGTGGATTATTTCCACGGGCGCAGTCTGGATGTATTTATCAGCAAAATAAGAAGATACCTAAAGGAGGACAACAGCATCAGAATTGACAACATCCCAACTGTGGGGTATATTTTAAAAGAGGGCAAATCCTGAAAACAAAATCGGGCTGCTCCACATAAAGCAACCCGATTTGTATAGAATTTACAGCCGATAAAATCAGCGTTTTCTTATTAAGCACACCTAAAAAAAACAGGAGTTTACTTGCTAACACTATCTAGCCTGGTTTCCGTCTATAAACTAAGCAAAATTTTGTCTAGAAAGTTCCAGTTACAAGGCTTGCGAAGCCCGAAAATACGCAGTTTACCTGAGTAAATGAGGAATTTTCGGGCAAGCGTAACGCAGTAAATGGTACCTTATGGACAAAAATTATTTAATCAATCCTTCCTTAATCATATATTCAGCAATCTGCACAGCATTGAGTGCTGCACCTTTGCGAATCTGATCAGCCACAGCCCAGAAAGTCAATCCGTTGGGATTGGCCAGGTCGGCACGAATACGTCCCACAAATACCTCATCTCTTCCGGACAGGAACAAAGGCATGGGATACTCGTTGTTGTCGGGATTGTCGATCACTTCAACACCTTCTGCTTTATCAAAAGCCTCACGTGCTTCCTGAACACTTACAGGGCGCTCTGTTTCCACCCAGATGCTTTCGGAGTGTGCACGCAAAATAGGAATACGCACACAGGTGGCGCTTACCTGCACATCTGAATGCATAATTTTGCGGGTCTCGTTAAACATCTTCATCTCCTCCTTAGTGTATCCGTTTTCGGTAAACACATCCACATGAGGAATAACATTCATCGCCAGCTGATGGGCAAATTTCTCAACGGTGGGCTTTTCACCCTTTACAATCTGCTCAAACTGCTTCTCCAGTTCGTCCATTCCGGAAGCTCCGGCACCACTGGCAGCCTGATAGCTGGAAACATGAACCTTGCGAATGTGAGAAATGTTCTCAATCGCTTTGAGCGCTACCACCATCTGAATGGTTGTACAGTTGGGGTTGGCAATGACTTTACGCGGAGCATTGGCACAATCAGTTGCATTCACTTCCGGAACCACCAAAGGTACATCATCATCCATACGGAAAGCACTTGAGTTGTCAATCATTATGGTTCCGTGCCTGGTAATGGTTTTCTCAAACTCTTTGGAAGTTCCCCCTCCAGCACTGGTCAATGCAATATCAATGTCTTTAAAATCGTCGTTGTGTTGAAGTTCTTTTACGACCAGCTCTTTTCCCCTGAATGTGTATTTTTTGCCTGCACTGCGGGCGGACCCGAAAAGCACTAATTCATCAATCGGGAAATCCCTTGTTTCAAGAATACTCAAAAACTCTTGTCCTACAGCACCGCTGGCACCTACAATAGCTAACTTCATGTGATAATATTTGGTTTTACATTGTTGAATAAAATCTCTAAATTGCATTCGGCCGGGTTTATTACACGTCGGAAAGATTTCAATTTCATTCCGGCAGATTTTTCATGACCGTACGACACAATCGTCACAAAATTAATACATTTAAGTAATAAACCCTAATCCAATGAAGCCGATTTTTTTTCATTTAGTCATTACCACCCTGCTGATTCTCACTTATCAACCGGTTTCTTCCACCACATTTCAGAATTTCCCTTCATCATGGACCGGAAATACCGAATGGTTCATTTTCCACCAGGAAGAGAACTCCCTTCAGTTGAATGCTCCGGAGGATTCTGAAAAAGCCATGCTTTTGCACCCTTCCACCGCTTTTGAGGATGCAGCGTGGACAACCGGTTTTCAACTGGCCTTCAATCCTTCCTCTTCCAATTACCTGACAATTATTCTGGTAGCTGACAATGCCGAAAACTTTCAAAACGGTTTTTATCTGGAAGCAGGAACATCGGATGACAACATTTCGCTTTGGGAAAGAAAAAACGGAACCGACAATCTTCTGATCAGAGGTACCGAAAACCGGCTAAACAGTAGTCCGGCTGTTGCCCGGGTAAAAGTAACCCGCAAAAAAGGAGGAAACTGGACGCTGGAAAGCGACACCGGCAACGGCTGGCAAACAGAAGGCTCCATCATACACAAGCGTGGACTTCCCTCTGCTTATGCAGGATTCAGCTGCCACTACACCCAAACCCGACGGGATAAGTTCTATTTAGAACCACTGGAAATATCCGGCTCGGCATACCGGGACACCATTCCCCCGGTAATAGAATCCATGAAGCTAAAAAACGGATACACCATTGAATTGGGTTTTTCAGAGCCTGTGGACGGGAATTTGTCTTCAGAAAGCTTAACCATTGCCAAATCGGGGAAAAACATCATTCACAGCATCGCATTTATCGACGTTTTCACCACTGCCTCCATTCGTTTGACACACAAATTACCTGACGCACAGAATGAAGACCTCCTAATTTCAGGATGGTGCGATGTGAATGGCAATTGCCTGAAAGACACAGCCATTCGCTTCTCATACCTCGCACCTGACATACAATCAGCCCATCTGCTCAATTACACCACCATTGAACTCCGGTTCAACCAACCCATTCCTTATGAAATCATTCATCCTGAGAACTTTGTTTCCGATGAGATTCCTAACGGCTTCTCTCATGTGGAACCTCTTTCAGAGGAAAGCTGCCATCTGTTTCTCAATAAACCCATCCGGGATGCGCTCCAGGCAAATCTTTTCATCAACAATCTTATTCTTCCGGAAGGAGACACTATTCCATCGGGCCCGTATGCTCTTTACTATCATGAAGCAGCCTTTTCTGACCTGGTTGTAACGGAAATCATGCACGATCCCACTCCCCCGGCATTACTTTCCGAAACCGAATTCATAGAATTGTATAACCGGTCGGACCTGCCGGTGAATCTGAAAAATATGACCCTGCAAATCAATGGCAGTATCTTGCAACTACCGGAACACCTCCTTTTCCCGGACACCTATGTAACCATTGCCGCAGATGACACCAACTTTACGGATGCTTTAGTTCCTGACAAATGGATTGTCCTCACCAACGGCGGAGGTGAGATTGTTTTGCAGAACCCCTCAGGCAAAACCACCACAGCATTCCGATATCCCGGCATTTTGACCGGCTCATCTTTCAAGCAGAATGGCGGATGGTCGATGGAGTGTATAGATGCAAATAATCTATCGGGCGACCTGATTAATTGGGCCTATTGCAACAACGACAAGGGAGGCACCCCGGGGGCGGAAAACTCCGTTAAATCCCTGAATCCCGACATGCAAAAACCGGAAATTGAAGATGCGTGGCTGGAAGGCGACTCCATTCTGAAGGTTAACTTTGGTGAGCCTATTGACGAATCAACAATAGACAAAGATGATTTTGAATTATCTGTTCCGGATTTAAACATCACTCATCTGACACAGGAAAACCTGTTTGGAAACATTTTAACCTTTGAATTTCAACCACGTTTAACTCCAAACCGGATAATAACACTAACCTTACCCGCTGAACTGACCGATCTTGCCGGCAACAGCTATGACGGTGCTCCGCAGATGTCTTTTGGCCTTCCCGGAGTAACCGACAGCCTGGATGCAGTCATCAACGAGCTCTTGTTTGATCCACCTTCAGACGGCTGTGATTATGTAGAGTTGTACAACCGTTCAACAAAAATTCTGGCATTAGACAGCCTGTGTCTGGCTCGTGGCGGGAACAACGGCATGCCTGAACCTCTGGTGCTACTCTCCGACAAGTGCCGATGGTTTCTCCCGGGTACCTGGCTTTGCTTTGCCAACGACCCCGACTGGGTGAAAAAGCAATTTAACCAACCCGATGCGGCTAATATCCTTGCTTTAGCTGGGCTTCCCAACTTCGAAAGTGAAGGGGGCAGCGTTTTTCTTACCCTGAAGAACGGCACCATCATCGATCAGATGAATTACACCCCGTCACTCCATTACGATTTACTCTCTGAAACCAAAGGAGTGGCACTTGAAAGAACCCGGTTCGAAGGGCCTTCAGACAATCCGATGACCTGGCATTCAGCAGCATCGACGGCAGGATCAGGAACTCCGGGCTATGCCAATTCGCAGGCGATAAATGTAGAAATAAAACAACCAGAGCGACTCTTCTCGGTATCGCCTGAAATTTTCACTCCGGACCTGGATGGCAACAATGACCAGTTAAAAATTACCTATCAGTTCAATAATCCCGGGAAAAAAGGAACATTTACCATTTATGATGCAGATGGTTTTCAGGTAAAAAAGCTGGTCAATAATCAAAGCCTCGGCACATCGGGGGTTATAACCTGGGACGGCACAAATGATAATCATGCCGCCTCTCCTCCCGGCATTTACATCATCGGAGCAAGAATTTTCGACGAAAAAGGGAATGTTCAAAATGCAAAAGAGTCCTGTGTTTTGGGCATCCGTAGTTATTAATTCACCACTGCAATTTCATAACCGCAATCAGGGCAATACCCTTGCTTAATGTGGTTAAACAATACATGATAGCCTACTCTTTTAATTAAAACAGCTCCGCACCCCGGACAAAGAGTATTTTGATCGGCTGATGCAGGTACGTTTCCCACATATATGTAATTCAAGCCGGCCTCTTTTCCGGCCTCAACAGCACGTTGCATTGTACCCAACGGAGTGGGCGGAACATCCTGCATTTTGTAATCGGGAAAGAAACGACTGATGTGCCACGGAACATCCACACCCAACTCATCGGCTACAAAATGGGCCATTTGGTGCAAATCTCCTGCGCTGTCATTGATCCCCGGAATAATCAGGCTGGTTACTTCGAGCCAGATCCCTTTGCCAACGATGTACTTCATGTTTTCCAAAACCGGCTGCAGCCTCCCCCCCATCAATCGTCGATAAGCATCCTCATGAAAAGCCTTCAGATCAACATTGATGGCATCGAGCCAGAGAGCTGCTATATCCAACATTTCTCTGGTCATAAAACCGTTGGAAACTAAGATATTTTTGAGCCCTGCCTTCCGCGCCAGCAGGCCAATATCGTTGCAATATTCAAAAAAAATAGTGGGCTCGGTATATGTATAGGCAATGCTTTTGCAACCGGCATTCAAAGCCTCCTGTACAATTTCTTCAGGTGAGGCAGTACTTCCCAATTCAAGTATTCCGGGAGAAGTAACCTGTGATATTTCACAATTCTGACAAAAATCGCAATGGAAGTTGCAACCGGCAGTCCCGATAGAGAACGCCCTACTGCCGGGATAAAAATGGTACAAAGGCTTTTTCTCTACAGGGTCTGTGTGTCGCGCAATGGTGCGTCCATAAACATGGGTGTATAAGGTACCATCAATATTTTCACGAACATTGCATATCCCCCACTTACCCGGAGCAATTTTGCAATGATGCGCACACAGGTTACATTTTACGTTTCCATCATCAAACTTCTCGTAAAGCAGAGCCTCTTTCATACAAAAGATCGTTAGATTTATAGAAATTAATGGTTAGTGACCAACAGGCAGAATTCAAAAGGCGGAAGACAGAAAAAATATTGACGCAAAAGCCATCTTTCAACATTCTATAAGAAAGTTTTGCCTGATTAGCAAAAGCCTAACTGCCTGCTATAATGTTTTGATAACAGACAACTTACAACTCGAGTCAGATAAAACCAAAACCGTATAGCGCTGACAATATGGATTTTACCAAAAACATCCATTTAGGCTTAAGTTTATAGTTGCGTGTGGATGTTTAGAGATTGCTTCGGCTACGCCCGAAGCAATCTCTAATTGAAAAAACGTTATTTTAAAATATAGCCTGACCCGACGGACCAGGAAAATTGTAACAAATCACCTCAATTTACCACTGAATAACTGCTTTTGCAAGCAACAACCGTCAAAATCAATAAAACACTCATATCCATGACGATAAAAGAAGTTCAGCAACTTGAGAAATAATCCAAAATAAGTTAGTTTTGTAAAAAGTAATCTTATGAATATTCAGGCAAAGAAATTACAGTTAATGAAATTGATTTTGGAAACAGAAAACCCCAGGATTTTAGAATCAATTAACAACTCAAAACTTAAACACGGTCTTATTGTCGTCCTGTTCACTTTCACAACTATGCTAACAGCCCAGACGCCCGACACAGGCATTTTTAACGAACACAACGATATCGGAGAAACAGGCATCCAGGGAAACGCCTTGTATAACCCGGAAAACCAGACCTACACCATCAGCGGAAGCGGGGAAAACATTTGGTTCGATGAAGATGCTTTCCATTTTGCCTGGCGCGAGATATCAGGAGATTTTATCCTGAGAGCCAGGATGAAATTTGAAGGAGAGGGCAATCACTCACATCGCAAGATGGGATGGATGCTTCGCGAAGATAAAACCACAGGTTCACCTCATTACAGTGCGGTTGTTCACGGTGACGGGCTCACATCGCTTCAATACAGAGAGAAAGAAAACGGTGAAACCCTTGAAATGTCATCAGAAACAGAAGCACCTGACATCGTACAACTGGAACGAAGAGGCGGGACACTTATCATGTCGGTAGCCAAATACGGTGAACCTTTCAGTTCGGTTTCCATCAAGGCAGACAGCCTGTCGGATAAGTTAATGGCCGGGCTCTTCGTCTGTTCACACGACAGCACCACTATTGAAAAAGCAGTTTTTGAAAATGTGCGTTTGGTCAAACCGGCACCTGCTGATTTGGTTCCCTATCAGGATTACCTGGGAAGTCACCTGGAAGTAATGAATATGGAAACCGGGCACAGAAAAATCATTTTTACCTCTCCCATCTCTATTCAGGCACCCAACTGGACACCGGACAACAAACAATTGATCTACAACAGTGAAGGATTGTTATTCAGCATTCCCCCATCCGGAGGAATCCCCCAACAAATAAACACCGGCTTTGCCACCAACAATAACAATGATCACGTGCTTACCTTTGACGGAAAAACCATCGGAATCAGCCATCACACAGAGGAGGACAACGGAAACTCCGTAGTTTACAGTCTTCCCACAGAGGGCGGAACCCCAAAACGAATTACCGACAAGAGCCCCTCCTATCTTCATGGCTGGTCGCCCGACAAACAGTTCGTAATTTATACAGCCGAACGCAAGGGTCAATACGACATCTACAAAATTTCTGCGGACGGCGGCGAGGAGATTCAACTGACCAACCAAAAAGCACTGGATGACGGATCGGAATACTCACCCGACGGGGAATACATCTATTTCAACTCAGCACGGACAGGTACCATGCAGCTCTGGCGAATGCGTCCCGACGGATCGGAACAGACACAACTAACCTTTGATGAATACAACGATTGGTTTCCGCATATCTCTCCCGATGGGAAAGAACTTGTTTTCATCTCCTACGGACCTGAGATAGACGCAGGCGACCACCCTTTCTATAAACACGTATATCTGCGAAAAATACCGGCAGAAGGTGGCCAACCTGAAATCGTTGCCTATCTCTACGGAGGTCAGGGGACGATGAATGTACCCAGTTGGTCGCCCTGCGGCAAATACATCTCGTTTGTAAGTAATAGCGGGGTGTGGTGGTAAGCCCCACCAACCTCCCCCAAGGGGAGGCTAAAAAAATCCCGAAAAAGTTTTCATCTAAGCGAAAGACGCTAATTCATCAGTATAAAATTAATTTTTCAAGGTCTGATGGAACTCGTCCCGAACAATCGGGACTCGTTTCATCTGTAACACAAATCCTTAAAAGTCCCCCTTGGGGGGATTTAGGGGACCCTTTCACTTCCCGCTAACGACTAATTCACTTTCATCTTTCTGTTCTTCCAAAAGGCAGACCCTATCAACACACCAATTATCACCACCGCATAATAAACCGCTGACGGTATGGGCACCGGGTCACCACCGGCATAAGAGTGCATGCCGGTGAGGTAATAGTTTACGCCCAAATAGGTCATTATTACCGATCCGAAGGACAAAAGAGCAGCGGTATTAAAGGCCATGCGTCCCCGCAACCCTGGGATCAGGCGCATGTGTACCACAAAGGCATAAATCAGGATGGTAATGAGCGACCAGGTTTCTTTGGGGTCCCAACCCCAGTAACGGCCCCACGATTCGTTGGCCCAGACACCTCCGAGAAAGGAACCAATCGTCATCAGATACAATCCCACAATCAGGGCCATTTCATTAATAGCTGTCAGTTCATCAATCGCAAGACTTATTCTCGATTTATTCTCTTTGGTTTGCAATGTAGTAAGCAAAAGATTCATAAATCCAAGCAAAGCACCGAGTGTCATGAATCCATAACCACCAATGATTACAGCCACATGCAAGGTCAGCCAGTAAGATTTCAGCACCGGAACCAGATTGGTAATCTCAGGATTCATCCAACTAAGATGAGAAACCATCAGCACCACACCGGCAAAAAGGGCCGTCACCGACAGCACCAGGGGGGAGCGACGGCTAAACAGGAGTCCTGCCAGCAACAATGCCCAGGCAATGAATATCATCGACTCATAACCATTGCTCCAGGGAGCATGCCCCGAAACATACCACCGTAGTACCATTCCAAATGAATGGTAGAGGAAACCAGCTCCGATAATCCATAGCGATGCCGTCTCCACCACTCTCTTTGAAAAAGGCGGATAAACCAATCCCAGAATATTGTATAAAACCAGAATAATGCCCAAAACAAAAAAGAAAGTGGCCAGCCACATAAAAATGTTCAGCCGATTGTAAAGAATCTCTGCATCACGAATGGTTTCGGAAGGCAGCAGCCTTCCGCCATGTACCGACTGAAATTCGGACATATCCTCCAACACAGACAGAGCCTTTTCATTATTATTCTCCCGCAGAGACACAATGAATGCCGGCATCGCGGAAGCGACAAACAAACTGTCTTTTGCAGAGAGCCCTTCAGGTGCTTTGGAAGGAATAAGCCAGGGGTTAGAACGCTCGTTGTTGACCGGAAACATCCGATGCAACTCACCGGACTGGGCCATATAGAACACATTAACCTGTTCGTCCACTTTTATCAGTTCCTGCTCCAGTTTGTCGCGGTTGGCCGGATTGTTTCGATAAGCCGCATCCACCATTTCTTTGATTTTATAGCGACGGTCGGAACCGAAAAAGTCACTAAAAGCTGCCTTCTTCCCGGAAACACCAAGCATCTCTTTCAAGTGAGGATGCTTGACCGTTATCAATGGTACCTGTTGCCACTCGGCAGGGTGGGTAAACATTCCCAAAAGCATTTGATCAGGGTTAAACCCATTAAAACTGTTGTGTTTTACCAGTTTCACCATGATCTCCTGATGCAGGCTGTTGAGTGGTTTAATCCGTCCCCCTTTGTCCTGAACCCACAACTGCCCCAACTTTCCTGCAATATCCTCGTCAGGCCGGGGAGGCATCTCCTGAGAAAAAGCAGTGGTGGAAAAGATAAATAACAAAAGAATGCCTAGACTTTTCCTCTTTTGATAAATGGTATTGGTTTTTTGCAACAACTGACGAAATCTTGTTTTTGAAGCAAAAAGTGACCAAAACATACTGACACTCATCAGAATATACCCCAGATAGGTAATAACTGTCCCCAAAAAATCACGATTTACCGAAAGAATGGTCCCTTTTTCATCCCGATCATAAGACGATTGGTAGAAACGGTAACCTTCGTAATTGAGAATATTGTTCATAAAAATACGGTAATCCATTTTTAAATCTTCGCGCTGATCAATCAACGTAACCTCACTGGCATAGGATGAGGGACTCTCCGAACCGGGATACCTCTCCAATTGAAAATCATTCAACCGGATGGCAAAAGGGAGCTGAAGCGGCAGTGAACCATAGCGAACCGAAATTTTTCCATCAGGCAGAGATAGCGTGTTGGGCTCTCCAAAGACCCCTTTCTCTCCAGTGACATGAAGGTCATAACTCTTCTCATCTCCGGAAATTCTGAAAGAAACCACGTCAGAAAGTCCGGATCCTCCCTGTCCGGGCACGGAAACTGGGCCCAATACTGCTTCGGGCCAAAACCGGGACAAAGCAAATTTCACCTCATCCCAAGAAAACAAAATGCCCGGCTGCATCTCTACAATGGTTCCGGGAGCAACTGATTCCTGAGTTCCTGAAGTCATTGATGATTTCTCTAAGGTCTTCCGGCTTTGCAATACGATACCTGCCTCGCCATGACGACGAATGATGAAGTCCACCCCCGCTGGATCATTGGGCTCAAAAGCAAAGATTACTCCCTGTCGGTTTATTCGCTCTCCGGGAGCCAGGAACTGCTCCGTCCTGCCAACAGAGGATGAAAACAGAATACCTGCCAACGGTTGTCCTCCCGGTTTTTCCACAGGGCGAACAGCTGCATTTTGTACATAAGAGACACTCTCGATCTTGTAGGTTTGATTGTTAATTTCCACACTTTCAGAAAATTCCCGGGGGGTCCGGGGCGATAGAAAAACCTGTTCATGGATTACATCTGTACCACCCTGATCGGCAACCTCAACGGTTACATATCCCTCCAAAGAATAATAAGTATCCGATATTTCTCCTTCACGAATGGGCATGCTCCCCTCAAATCCCACATAACGCGTTATTGCTGCACCCACAATAATGATAAAAAACGACAGGTGAAAGAGCAAAACAGGAAATTTGGACCAACGCCAGAGATTGAAGGCAAACAAATTTCCAAACATATTTATGGCCAGCAAGAGAAATATCAGTTCGAACCACCAGGTGTTGTAAACCAGCGCTCGTGCAGCATTGTATCCAAAATCGTTTTCCAGAAATGTGGCAACGGCCAGCACAACAGCCAGAAAAATAAAGAGAGCACCCATCAGTTGACGGGAGGTGAGAAAATTAACAACGCGATCCATAAAACATTATATTTACATAGTTCGATTTGATTTGCGAAAATAGGATTTTCTTCCGGTTTTAAGCAACAAGTGGTCAGCTAACTCCGTCTGTTGGCTTCTTCCTCACGGTTGGGACAAGTACTTCTACAGCCCCAACAAACCTTTGTGACAGTTTCCAGAAAAAACCAGCCTACTCCACCCGGTATCCAAAAGGGGTGAGTGCCAACCCGGCCAGTTTAAAATGCTGCCGTGCAAATGGAATCCCAATAATGGTAATCGCCAGTAATACCCCGAAGATTAAATGTGTGGCCGCAATCCAGATTCCTCCAATCAGAATCCAAATGATATTCATTACGACGCTCAGGCATCCTCCGTTGGAACGAGTGGGAACCACCTTCTGACCAAAAGGCCACAAAGCCAGCAATCCCAACTTAAGTGTCTGTAAACCAAAGGGAATTCCAACAATGGTAATCATCAGTAAAACACTGGAAACAAAATATTCGATGGCGGTAATAATTCCGCCGAAAATGAGCCAGATAAGATTTCCAAGAATTGACATAAGGATCGTTTTAAATTTAAAAGATGCCAACAACCGAAATCACCATGAGGTATTACGGTTTGTATATTAAAGTAAAAATAAAGAAATATTTAAACTTTCCTGCAGACATCAAGCAACAAGGGTAAAGATTGTTGTGATTCAGCAAATAACTTATCTATTGAATCAGGCTGAAAAAAGTTTGACTCAGCCCCGGCCTCCCCCTTGTATGCATTAATTAACACAAAAGGCGTCAGTACCGTTTCTTTTTAAAAATTTTTACCTCTTTGCTTAAAATTTTCACTCTTTTTAAGAAACGTACTCCCTTTAACCGAATAAATACCCCGCAAGAAAGTGATTAAGAGTTAATTTCGTAAAAATCATTATTAATATTTACCTCAACAAATCACTTACCAATGAGAAAAACATTTTCCCTGCCGACAATCCTGCTGGCCATTTCAACGTTAATTGCCTACAGCGCAATGGGATGTGAGGACAAAGACAACTTCACGCCAATGCTGGAAGTACATTCCTCCTCCCTTACGCTAAATTCAGCAGCTCAAAGCACTGACACATTCAAAATCATCTCAAACACAGAATGGACCATCTCTTCCGGAGCTGAATGGCTCTCACTGACTCCGGCCTCCGGAACCGGAAATGCAAAAATAACTGCAGCAGCAGATGAAAACACTGATTTTACTTCCCGTTCGGCAACGGTTAAGGTTACTGCTGATGGAGTTTCTTCCAAACTGGTGGAGGTAACCCAAAGCCGGGCTCTTTCCGTGTCCAGCAATGAGATAACCATTGATCCGGAAGAAGGTAGTACGGAAAAATTTGTCATTAATTCTGAGGGCAAATGGACCATCTCCGCCTCCGAAGACTGGATAAGCTTTAGCCCGGAGTCAGGAACAGGCAACGCCACCGTTACCATCACTGTCCTTTCAAACCCTGACTCCGAACCAAGAATCGCCACCATCACTGTTACAGAGGCGGGTGCCACCGCACAATCGGTGGATTTGATTCAGGGTGGAAACCCTTGTGACCCGGCTGATGATAATCAGTTTTGCGAAGTAGCTGGATGTGTTATACCCGAGCTTCCCTCATACAATGACCTAACGGAAAACCCGTATCTTCCGGATCCTTTCGAATTTCTGGACGGTTCCAGAGTCACCAGCCAGGCAGACTGGACCTGTCGCCAGGCAGAAATCTCAGCTTTGGCTCAAAAATTTCAGTATGGTTACAAACCCTGCATTCCCTATGATGCCACCACCGGCTCATTCAGTGGAAACACTATAACGGTAACGGTACAGGAAAACGGGCGCTCCATCAGTTTCGACTGCAGCATCACTTACCCCACAACGGGACAGGCACCTTATCCCGCAGTAATCGGTATAGGATTTTCCTTTCTCAACAATCAGCAGTTACTGGACCTGGGGGTTGCCGTAATCAATTTCCCACAGGATGAAATTGCCCTTCAGGATAATGCCGGATCCAGAGGAACAGGAAAGTTCTATGACCTATACTGCAGCAGTCATTCAGCGGGCGCCATTATAGCCTGGTCATGGGGTGTAAGTCGCCTTATTGATGCCTTGGAAAAGACACCTGCCGCCAACATTGACCCTCTTCATCTTGCCGTAACCGGCTGTTCCAGAAATGGCAAAGGCGCTTTGGCAGCCGGTGCTTTCGATGAACGAATTGCACTTACCATTCCTCAGGAATCCGGATCTGGAGGTGCAGCCAGCTGGCGGGTCTCCGATTTTCAGGGATCAAGCGTTCAGCGCTTAAGACAGATTGTTACCGAAAATACATGGTTCAGAAAGAACTTCGATCAATTCAGCACATCCGTGGATAAAGTTCCTTACGATCACCATTCCATCATGGGATTGTGTGCGCCCCGGGGATTGCTGGTCATTGAAAATACATCCATGGAGTGGCTGGGCAATTTGAGCACATGGACAGCAGGAAATGCAGCACATAAAATATGGGAAGCTCTGGGGGTCCCTGACAATATGGGCTTCTCGCAGACAGGCCATTCCGATCACTGTGGATTGCCTGAATCTCAGGAACCGGAAGTGGAAGCATTTGTCAGAAAATTTCTTCTTGAAGAGGAAAATGTCAACACCTCCATTATGAAAACAGACGGAAACCTGACATTTGATGAAGATAAATGGATAAATTGGTCGGTGCCGACCCTCTAACCCAACTATGAGAACAAGGTAATGCCGGAGAGGGATAACTTTTCTCCGGCATTATTTTGATCAATCAAAATGAAACATGACACCCACCGAAAACGGATAAATTTCCGGACCTTCTCCCGTTTTAAACATCGGTTCAGGGTAGTATGTCGCATACAAAGAAAAGTCACCATAACCTGCTTTTGCCATAAATCCGTAACGGAATGTGGGCAGTCCCATATCGCCACGCTTTTTCTTTTTCTCCTCCCCGTTTCCGTCATCAAAAACCAATTTGGTATGCGTTTGCAAACGGACTCCTCCTACCACTCCTCCTGAAAGATACAATGAATTGTGCCGGCTCCTGTTCGAAAACTGGAGTTCAGCCATAAGCGGTACATTCACGTGCATCATCATCAACTTACTTTTGGAAATGGATGCTTCACTTCCTACCTCAGGAAACCATTCCTGTCCGGGTTCATCCACCTCCGAAATATTGTCCAGATTGAAGCGGTAGTTGTTGTATTGCAGTCCAATACCTGTTGTGAGACCGAACCAATTCCCCAAAAGCCGTATGTTTTCCGAAACAGGATAGATACTTACCTCCACAGACTTGGTCTGATTCAAAGACATAAACTCATACCCTGCAGGCAATTCTTCCTGCAAATCTGCATCCAAATACCCGTTCAGAGCAATTCCCACACCTGCCAGGTGACCATCGAAGTATCTTCGCTTCTTTTCCTTTCCGGGAAAAGATATCCCTTCTCCATTATGGCGAATATCAATATAATCCTTTTCTATTTTAACACGATATTGTTGAGGTTCCTCCTCCCCGGTATCCGATATTTGGGACGCCTCTTCCCGGGGCTTATGAGTCACCCCAATCATGCGCCCTTCCCGGTCAATCACCAAATACTCATCATCTGATGTCACAACGGTTGTATCCCCTTCAAAGGGTAGTACTTCATCATAGATCGGCGGTATTACCTCATTTCCCTGCTCATCAATAAAGCCCATTTTTCCACCACGAATAATTCTTGCTCTACCATTCCTGAACGGCTGGATATCCTGATAAACAGGCGGGGCAATAATCTGTCCGTCGGCAGCAACAAACCCGGTCATACCGTCCTTAATCACCTTGATTCTTCCATCATGGGGTGCCCACACATGCTGATATTCACAAGGCACGACCATCAAACCCTCCATATCGACAAAACCAAACTTGCGGTTTTTCATCACCTTGGCCAATCCATTTTCAAACTCCCATATTTGATCATATTCAGCAGGTAAAATGATGCCTTTTTCGATATGATAAAGTCCTGTCTTCATGTTCAACAACACCCTGATGTAATTGTCCTTGTTTGGTGTCCAAACCTGATCAAAACGACAAGGAACAACGATCCGGCCGTTTTTGTCCACCACTCCAACCTGCCCTTCCTCCATCACCCGGAACAGGCCGGATGACATTTCCCAAAACCGATCATACTTCTGCAAAACCGAATCAGGAGATTCGTTTTGCCCCCGGACACTTGTAACCACAAGCACCATCAAAAGAAAAATAACAGCTCGTTTCATAGTTTGATATTATGATACTTTCTAAACAACACCTGTTTTTCAAAAATGAACCAGCGTCACACCAACGGTCCAGGGATAAACTTCAGGTCCCCGTCCCGATTCGATAAGAGGAGTCAGATCACACTTTGCAAACAAATTCAGCCACTTATATCCTGCCTTGGCCATTACTCCATACTTAAAGGTATTGATATTATAGTCATCCCGGCCTTTTTCCTTTTCTCTGTTTCCGTTTTCGGAGTAAACCACTTTGGTGTGGGACCCAAGACGGAAGCCTCCGTAAACACCTGCCGAAATGAAGAAATCTTTTTCTCCGGAACGTGCGGGCAGCTGTAACTCAAGCAAAACAGGCACCGTTAGATAGCTCGTCACCAGTTTATTCTTCTCCACATTCCGATCGGCAACCCGATATGAGGTAATGCCTTCATCACTCCTGATTAAAACATTTTGACTATCGAAGCGGTAGTTGTTAATGGTCCAGCCCAATCCGGTGACAATACCAAAATTATCCCTTTCCTTTTGGAGTCCGATGCTGTATTGCAACAAATTCATTCCCACAGAAACCGATTTTCCGCCATTTAGATCCATCCATTGCCCGTCTTCAGGCAGATTGGAATCAAAGGGAGTGGAAAAGAAATTGGTCAGGCCCAAATCAAATCCCGCCCAGTGACCTTTAAAAGTTTCGCGTGGCTCCCGAACCATCTGGATGCGTGTGTGGTGCCCCGGTCTGTCAATCACTTCATACCGCCGTCTTCCGATGGTAATTTTAGTAATGGTATCGTTCATTTCATCCACCTCCACATCGCCACCGGGAAATTTAACCCTGGTGCGGTGGGGCTCCTCCTCTACGGAAACAATTTCTTTAAATTTACCTGCCCGCCTTGTGGTATCTTGCTGTGCAATAACGCTTCCGGGTAAAATCAATAAAAATGCCAATGCAATGACGCTGTATTGAACTATTGGTTTCATAGTTTTTGGTTTTTAGTTTTGTTAAAAGTTGTCTTCCTCCCTCACTATTGCTTTAACCTACCATATACATAAAACAGGTAAGATATAAACAGGCTGAAAGCCTGAGAGCAATAGCCCAGGGCAGCGCCCTGGGTTTTGAGTCATCCCTCTCACTCCTCTTATTATTGGTCGCGACGCGACCAATAATAAGAGGAGGATTTTTCAATTTCCTTAAACACCTTTGGCCTTATAAAAATACATTCGTTTAAGAACCACGAAATGATGAACGTCTTTAGTTTTTTGTTTGCAAACAACGATAAAACAAGAGTCTTTCAGGTTCGTTCTGTTTTTGAGACGTAGAGAAACTATGAATTGTTACAGAAGAAAAAAATTAATGTGGTTATCATCGCTGACGGAGACTCCGGTAAAGGCTTTTTGCTTCCTTTAGTTCATCGCGGCTGATGTGTCCCGTAAGAAACAAGATGACTACAAAAACGGCAACAACACCAAGTTTAAGAATCAATCCGCTAAAAAACGGAAGCGCGAACAACTGCATTCCGCCCCATACCATCAGACTCCAGATAACCAAAAGAAGAATGTTTCGAACCGGGGAGAAGTTTATCTCCTCAACTTTCCCGGCTTCACTTAAAAACCATATCAAGGCAAAAAGCTGAGCCACCACAGTGGAAATGGAAGCCCCCATTTTACCTATCCAGGGAACGAGAACAAAGTTCCCGGCCACATTAATGACTGCACTCACTATCAAAATCATGGAGATTTTACGGGTACGTTTGTGCTTGTTCAGGGGAAGCGTGAAAAGCTGCCGAAGTCCGGAGAAAATCATCCCGAGCATTAATACCGGTACGATGATTACAGAGGTCTGGAAAAACGCACTTCCCATGGATACCACATAAATAATTTCAGGAGAAAACAAGACAATTCCCAGTCCTCCCAACGTAATAAGCACTGTAAAATAGCGCACAATTCTCTGATAAAAAAGAGTGCTGTTCCCGCTGTGCAGTGTTTTAAAATAATAATTGGTAAAGCCTGTGATGATAGATGCCACAACTACAACCTGAATGAGATTAGAGATTTTAAACGCCATGCTGTAACCTGCCACTTCACTCAAATTCTGATACTGATTAATGATGTGGCGGTCACTTAAGGTTAAAACAGTGGTAAGAATATTGCTGATAGCCAGCGGCAATCCGTATTGCAAAAGCTTTTGGAGCACATCGTACCGGAACTTAAAGGAAAAGTTCCGCCAAATGAGCGGAATCATCGGCACAAAAGTAAAAAAATGAGCAACCATCTGCCCCAGATAAATCCCTTTGAGTCCCATATCAAAAAACTCCAGAAACACGAAGGTGAACAAGAGTACCAAAACCACATTCAAAGAAAACCAGCCGGTCTGTTGCGCGGCTTTCTGCTGAATGCGCAACATAAAAAAGGGAATGTCAAAAAGCAGTCGAAACAGTGTTCCCAGCGAGAAATAAAGAATGATATCACTGGAGATATTGGTCTTAAAAATTGCTGAACTAAAGAAAAAAAGAATTCCGCCAATCACCAAAACTGCCAGAAAACTGCTGATTAAATTGAATGAGTATGCCGTGAAAAACAGCTGTTTCTGCTCCATACGTGACTTAAACTCATAATACCAACGAGAGAATCCGGCGCGAATCCCCCATCCGGAAAGTATCATAATGAATTGTGCAATGGTCTCAAAAAGCGAGACCACACCAAATTCTTCTTCCGAGATGTATTTCAAATAAAGCGGAATCAGCAACACCCCGCTCAGCTTGGAGAGGATATTGCCCACACTGTAAATGGCCGACTGACGAAAAACAAAACGGGTTTGATTCTGCATAATTCAAAATTAGCGGAGTCGCTTTAAATGACGGGCAATTTTTATTTTATTCAACATTTGCCGGTAATACGAAGGTCGGTAAAATTCACGAAACGCTTTGCTGATTTGAGGATTTTCAAATGCCGGATGCGGAATCAGGGGCTTTGGAGACAGCTGAACCCGGTATTTCCCGGTACTCCTCACGTGTGTTCCCGAACCGTCGGCGCCCATATTCCTTACCAGCGATCTCACCGGATAAATATTGGTTTTCCCTTCTCTGAAACAGGCCTGGTTGAACCTAACTGCCCAGGAACCAATCTTTCCGGTTTGTTGTTTGAGCAACATAACCGGCAAATCCTTTCCCAGCAAGGTTAATTCCTTCACCCGGCTTTTATTACTGATAAAGGCATCAAAATCTTTTACATCCCAGTCCACCCGATTCCATCGGTTTCGCCACGTTCCCCAGCCCCAGGAATTGATGCGCGGAAACCTGAAAGCTTCGGCAGCATAATCATCAGGAATGGCAATGGGGGGACAATAACCCGAAACGGAAAAAATTTCTGAATCATCAGCATAACAAGAAAGTCCGCTATTGAGAAAATCAAGAAAGAAAGGGGCTGTTTCCAAATCGTCTTCCAGAACAATACAGGCATCGTCTTGCGCCAAAACCGCACTGACTCCGGCAATAATGGAGGCAGCTAATCCCCTGTTGACATCATTTTTAACAACCCGCACTCTTTTAAAGCCTTCGACATTATCAATAATCTTCCGAACCTCATCAACAGAAGCTCTGTCACCCTCACCTGCAGGCCCGTCTGAAAAGAACCAGACCTCAGTATCTACCGCTCCCGCATTTTTCTGCAGAGCCGCAATGGTCCGTTTTAAATGAACGGGACGATTGTAACAAAATAGAGCAACAGGATAATGCATACTTATGATTTAAGAACAATTTGATTCCAGAAACTGTCTCGCCGGATCTGTTCCAAACGGTCAGTTATTTTTTCCGAAAGAATTTCCTTTTCAGCAATCAGCCCTGCCACAAATCTATTCACATCCATGTCTTCAATTTCCTGATGCTGCAAGTCCATCAAATGATTTTTGAGGTCGAAAAGCTGAACCAGATGGCGATACTTCCCTGCCCATCCGATAATCAACAATGGCTTGTGGCAGATGAGCGCGTGAACGGCACCGTGATAACGCGCCGAAACCACCATTTCAGCGCTGGAAATAATTTCAACTAAAGCTTCCACTGAATAGTCTGAATTATCTATAATCAATAAGTTGTGCGATACCAATGCACTTATCCTTCTGCACAATTCTTCATCATCTCGGCTGTGCCGCACAATTCTGACAACCATCGATTTTTCGAGAAAACAATGGATCAACTCCGCAAACAGTCCAACGACTTTTTCAGGTTCTGAAAAATTAAAAAGCTGTCTGTTGGGTATGACAATCACCTCCCGGCCTGCCTGATTCCCGGCTTTCGGCTCCCTGTGCAGCACTATATCGGAAGAGAGCAGCACAGGACTCTTTCGCACTGACTCAAGGGCTTCCATACTTTCAGGCTCACGCGCAAATGCAAGAGTGGGATAATTGAGAAGATCTTGTCCCCACCATCTGAACAGGAGTTTTTTTATCCCCCTGAAATTGAACGGGCCGAAACTCTGAGGGAGCAACCAGACCGGAACCCTGCTTTTCCGGGCAAGATGAAACGGGAGCAGATAGGCCACACTCCACAACAATGGCTGATTATGAGCACTTAGGCCATAGCCACTAATATCAAACAACGCATCAGCTTCCCGAAACAGACGCTTTATCGAATTTTCATCATCACTGATTGTTTTGCGAGTGAAGAACATCTTCAAAAACGGAAATGAAATGCGAAAAAGAGTGCGCACATGCATATTCACAATTCTGTAATCATAGTTCTTTTTTTCCACATCGGTTTTAACCGGAAACAAATCCACCAACACCGGATCATAGCCTGGAAAGTGTTCCCGGATTCCATCCACGGTGGCCATCAACATGGATTCAGCACCCTTGTTGATGAAATTTCCTCCTATGATTAAAATTGTCTTCATTGGCACAATACACTATTCTTAGGGTTGATGAAATTCCAAAAGTTCAGTGACTCCTTTTCTCACAGAACAGGCTACAAGGCCGGTCCCCGCTGCCTGCCCCATAGCTATCAACATCACCGGCCTTTCGAACTTCTCCAGCGCCACAATCTTTCGCAGGGCCTTCTCCGGTTTCTTATTGTCAGGCCAATTGATCGGACAGGAAGAAACGCCCATACTTTCCAATGCCAGCATAAAATTCATAGATGCCAGACTTCCGTCGATGTACATCAAATGGCGGTCGCCCGGAGAGGGAGAGACACTGGTACTTCCCACAACTACGGCCAGTGAAGGGATACCTTCCGCAAATGAACGGGCACCTCCGGCAAGTTTACTCACAGCCACCACACTCTCTTTATCTTCCAGTACAACAAACCGAAATGGCTGGCGATTACAAGAACTGGGCGCTGTGGCAGCCATCCGAACGGCTTTTTGAAGCTGATCCCGCGACGGGTTACTTCCAGGAACAAAGCTGCGCACAGATTTTCGGATATTCAGAAGTTTTTGGAAATGAATGAAAGCATCCGAATCGGGGGATGACTTCACAAAAGGCAATTTGCTTTGGTCCGGCAGGTTTTTAGTATAAATAACTCTTCTGAAATACTGATAAGCATCCTGAACAACAGGAGATTCTCCAACTATCCTAAAGTATTCATTCAGGATATCGAATACCCAGTCGTTCAGTTCCGATGATCCGGTCTGAGCCACTGACGCCGAAAATTGCGAAACAGTTTGCCCGATAAAATCAAGGCCAAAAACCTGCTTCCGGTCTTCAGCCATCAGTCCTTTTTCCAGCCGGTGGGTATTACGTCGCAACAGCGATTCATTAAAAACAGGACCACGGCTACGCTTCAGGTAAAAATAACGCCCGTGAATATACTGGCGCATTTCGGCACTAAAAGTAGAAGAAAAAAGAGCAAAATAAATCCGACGCAACAAGCCGGATCTTTTAAGCATTGGCAAAACAGCCAACAACTCAGCAACCTCCTTTAAATCCATCCATTTCAAATAGACCTTTTGGGCAAATTCCAAAAGGCCTGCTTTTTGAAGAATATTCTGAAGCGGTTTTCCCATTTTCTGTTTATTCAAAATCTCCCACAAAGATAAAAGTATTTAGTGGTTAGCAGGCAATCCGTTGTACATCTCCTAAAATCCGGCTGGTGTATCAAATGCCGGAAAAGTCATTTTTGTTCAGTTCCATCTTTTCCTCAATCAGTTTTTTGCCTGTAACAACTTCTGCCCCTTCTTCCACTATCGCTTTAAGTAGATCTTGATAAAAAACTGTAACACCACCATATTCATACTCGCTCATCCTGCAATTATGCCAAAGCAAAGAAAAAAGTCCGTTAAACTTCCGGGCTTCTCTGATGTAATGAAAAACAGATTTTCGAATTTCTTCAAAACCCTCTTTGC
The DNA here is from genome assembly GCF_003003035.1 of Marinilabilia salmonicolor. Taxonomy (GTDB): domain Bacteria; phylum Bacteroidota; class Bacteroidia; order Bacteroidales; family Marinilabiliaceae; genus Marinilabilia; species Marinilabilia salmonicolor_A. The sequence continues at coordinate 257,730 of NZ_PVTS01000002.1, forward strand.
GGTATTGCAAAACAGAAACTTCCATCATTACCAGGGGAATTTCCCATATCTTCATCATGCGGTCATTTTCAAAATCATACGGGTGAAACGGAAAGCAATAACCGTTGCGATAGCCGTCCTGTTCCGCAAAAGCCAGAGAAGTATCGTAAATCAGTCCTGCTTTTTCCTGAAGCTGAAAAGTTGAAGGATGGAAAAAACGAAGATAATGCTGACGAATACCCGCAGGGGCTTCTCCCAACACTTTGGTGAGCTCATCTCTCTGTTGGAGCATATTATCCCCGTCGGCTGCAGAGCGCATAGTGCCATGAAGTCCTACTTCAAATCCCTCTTCTTTGAGAACTTTAATCAAGTCACTTATCCTTTTAAAATGAAATTTATACAATGAATTATCAAACCGGTCCTCCTGCTTCAGGAAAAAGAAGGTTGAGCGAATGCCCAGTCTTTTCTCCAGGTTTGTAATCCAGTCAAAGTTCCACCACGGATCCTGGTTTCTGAAAGGATTCAACTGAAAAGCAATCCCTTTAAGAAACAATTTAAATGTTGTCTTTCGGCTGTTTTGTAATGGTGCAAGCCCCAACAATTGTTTGATTTTAAACAAAATACGAAACGGATGATGAAAGGATATCCGATCCACATCGTGTGAAAGCAAAAACCCGAAGTTTTGGAACAACCGTTTGCGATGAACAGAGCAATTCTGGTGCTTCTCAAACTCCTCCAAACCCCGAATCACCATTTCCATATAATAATTCACCAACGGTAAATGCGCACAACCCAGTTTGTTTTGCAAGGAACAGGCATACGGGAAACGGCCATATCGATCCCGCTGTGAGACCTCCAATTCCTGAAGTCCGGAGAGTAAGTAAAAAACAGAAGACAAAAAATCAAACCCAAAAATCAGATTTCCCCTCTCGTCCATGCGATAAAGATCCAATTGAGATGGGCCAAGCGGAAAAAGAATCGGAATCTCCTCCCCCATAAATTCGACCGATTGCGGGGCCGGTGTCCCGGCATCTGACAACAGAAAAACAACTTTATTTTGAATTTCAGGACAGATCTCTTCATGTTCATTTAAAACAACATAACAGGAATCATTCAAAGCATTGGTTGAAATATGCTGCTTTAAATGAAACAACACATACTCTATTTTATTGGTAGAAAGCAACATAAAATCTCTGTTAACCGATCAATAATACCTGCTTTATCCGGAAGAGAGGCAGACTGCAAACAAGCTGAAAGCTTGGGAACGATAGTCATGGGCGCTGCTTAAAGACCTTCGGCCTTTTTAAAATCATGTATTCCTTAAAAAGCAAAAAGACTTTTCCTTTGGAATACTAAATTACACACAACCACGCTACAAAACAAAGGTATGATTATATCCTGTTTTTATTCATCCGTATAAAATTTATTAATTAAGGTCGGATGGAACTCGCATGCAAGAATTTATACATGTTCTTTTGAGGCAATCGTTGCCATGCTCGTTTCACAAATAATTATTGATGTCCGTTTAAAAAATTGAAATTGCTTTACAACGTACCAAATGACAGATTTTTTTGGGGAATAGTCGCCACCATCCACCGATTAATAAAAATTAACGTCAGTATATTAAGAGGCCTAAGGAATTAGCGTAACTTTGCACTCAACCAAAACTTAAGCCAATGGAAATTTTCACCACGCAGTACTTCGGTCTCTTTGTCATCATCTGCCTGGGCTTCATCCTTGGAAGCATCAAATTTAAAGGCATCTCACTGGACATCTCTGCCATCATTTTTGTGGCATTGATTTTTGGACATTTCGGGATGACCATGCCCCCAATTATTGGAAAACTCGGACTTATCCTATTTATTTATACCATTGGTATGCAGGCCGGTCCCGGATTTTTCGAATCATTCAAGCAACAGGGACGCAATCTGGCCATCATTGCCACCATCATCGTGGCATCTGCTTCGGCCATCACTTTTGCCGCATTTTGGTGGACCGGAATCGAGATGCCCGTGGCCATTGGCTTGTTGACAGGGGCTCTTACCAGTACTCCCGGACTTGCAGCGGCCATTGACGCCACCGGATCCCCATTGGTCTCCATCGGTTACGGTATCGCTTATCCCTTTGGCGTTATCGGAGTCATTCTGTTTGTCAGACTTTATCCCAAATTTGTGAAGGCAGACATCAAAAAAGCTGAAAAGGAATATGAGAAACTGAGTGAATCAGGCTTTCCGGAAATTAAAAGCAAGACATTCAAAGTGGAGAATGAAAATGTCGAGGGAAAATCCATTTCGGAACTTCGAATCCGCTCCATGACCCAAGCTGTAATCTCCAGGATCATGCACAACGGGGAAGCAGTGGTGCCGTCTCCAGATACCATCCTGCACAAGGGAGATCTTGTAAAAGCAGTAGGCACCGAAGATTCATTAAACAAAATCAACCTGCTGATTGGTAACGAAACGGAAGAGCAAATCCCCCTGCATAAATCCTATGAGGTTCAATCCATCCTGGTTACCAATAAGGAAGCCGTCAATCAGATGCTGGGAACTTTCAATCTCTGGAGCAACTATCAGGCAACCGTCACCCGCCTGCGACGTAGTGGAATCGACATCACCCCATCACCCACCATGCGGCTGCACATGGGCGATAAGCTAACGGTTGCCAGCAGCCGGGAAAACATGAAACAGGTAGTTCGGATTTTCGGAAACAACGACAAAAAACTTTCCGACACCGATTTCTTCCCTATTGCAGCAGGAATTGTACTGGGTATTATCTTGGGCGGTCTCTCCCTCTCATTTGGAGAAAACATCTCCTTCAACCTGGGATTAACCGGCGGAATACTCGCAGTTGCGATGATATTGAGCCGCATCGGACGTACCGGCCCCATCATCTGGAGTATGTCGGGGGCTGCCACACAGCTGTTGCGGCAGATTGGGCTGATGTTCTTCCTCGTGGAGGTGGGAACAAAAGCCGGATCCCAACTGGTGGAAACTTACAATCAATATGGCTCACAGCTTTTTGTCATAGGAGGAGTCATCACTTTACTCCCTATGTTGCTTGCTGTTATATCTGCTCATTTCATGAAAAAGATGAATATACTGACCATGCTGGGTGCCATTACCGGTTCCATGACCAGTACTCCTGGACTTGCAGCCGTTGACCCCATGACTGACACCAACGCTCCCGCCATTGCCTATGCCACAGTTTACCCGGTAGCCATGGTATTGCTGATTATCTTTACACAACTACTGGCAATTTTTTAAAGGATTGTTTTGCCGATAACAGTTCGTTAAAGAAAACTTAAACGCAAAGGCGCAATGAGGCAAAGGTTTTACAATGGGATAGGAGTAGTTCAAGAATCTTATATCTCAGCGAAGTCTTGACAAAGAAAACCATGAAAAAACCAGTGAAAAGAATCATTACCGGAAACCTCTTCCGTCTGTTGATGGGGATTTTGGTAGTTTTTTTACTTTTCCTGTGCATTCCGCCTCCCCAATTTAACAAACCTCTTTCGACGGTCGTTTTTGCCGGTGACGGCTCACTACTGGGTGCCCACATAGCAAAGGATGGCCAATGGAGATTCCCGGCGCCCTCTGACCTGCCAAAAAAATACAAAAGCGCTCTGCTTACTTTTGAGGATGAATACTTCTATTACCATCCGGGCATCAACCCATGGTCGCTTATCCGGGCCACCTTCCAGAACATAAAACAAGACAGAATAGTAAGTGGTGGCAGTACCATCACCATGCAAGTGGCCAGGATGTCGGCCGATGCTCCCAGAACCATCGGCAACAAAATACTGGAAATGGTCAAGGCTTTGCGACTGGAGTTGACGCACAGCAAAGAGGAGATTCTGCTCATCTATGCCGGCAATGCTCCTTTCGGAGGGAATGTTGTCGGTTTTGAAACAGCCTCCTGGCACTATTTCGAACGACCGCCAAAACATCTCACCTGGGCTGAAGCAGCTCTTCTGGCTGTTTTGCCCAATGCTCCCGGATTGCTTCGCCCGGGACACAACAGCATCATACTCAAAGAAAAAAGAGACCGTCTGTTACAAAAGCTTTCCGAAAACGGCCACATCTCTCCCATTGAGCTGAAGCTTTCGATCGAGGAACCACTCCCTGAAGGCACCCGGCCACTTCCCTCATCTGCTCCACACCTGATTGATTATTACCTGAAGACCCGTCCGGGAGAGATGATACACACCACTCTGAATGCAAATCTGCAAAAACAAGCAAAGGATGCCCTGCAACGGCACTCCAACCGTATGGCTTCCAACCTCATCCGTCATGCCGGAGCCATCATCGCAGATGTGGAAACCGGACATGTGCTGGCCTACATCGGCAACAGTGCATCTCGTAAAGAGAGAACAGGCCATGCGGTTGACATGATTCGGGCCCAAAGAAGTTCCGGAAGCATACTTAAACCAATACTTTATGCGGATGCCCTTCAGGAAGGGACCATCCTGCCTCAGAGCCTTCTGGCAGATGTCCCCACCCAGTACCAAAGTTACACACCCTCAAACTTCCACCGCAAATACGATGGTGCTGTTGCAGCAGATGAAGCACTTTCCCGATCACTCAACATACCCTTTGTGCGACTCCTGCACCAACACGGGGCAGAAAAATTTCTCAACAAACTAAACATGGCCGGTATCACTACAATGAATAAAGGCTATGAACATTACGGACTTAGTCTGATTCTCGGTGGCGGGGAAGTAACTCTTTGGGAGTTGGCAGGAACTTACGCCTCCATGGGACGGACTTTAAAGCACTACGTTGAAAACAACAGCCGTTACAGCAGCAATGACTTCCACCCGCTGCAGTTGGAACAATCTGTTACAGCTCCAACACAACCCACCGACCACCCTTCTGTTTTTTCGGCAGGTGCCATCTGGTGGACCCTCGAAGCCATGAAGAGCCTAGTACGTCCTCCTGAAGAGAGCGGATGGGAACATTTTACTTCCGGACAAAATATTGCATGGAAAACCGGTACGAGCTATGGCTTCCGGGATGCCTGGAGCATTGGTGTCAACGCGCGATACGTGGTTGGGGTTTGGGTAGGCAATGCATCCGGCGAAGGACGGGCCGGTCTGCTGGGGGGACTCACCGCCGGCCCTTTGATGTTCAGGCTTTTTGATCTCCTTCCCACATCCCCCTGGTATAAAGTGCCGCATGACGACTTAAAAGAGACGCAGATCTGCCAAAAATCGGGGTTCAGAGCATCACCGATATGCCCGGAAACAGAAACAATGCTGATTCCGCATACCATAAAATCCAATCCTGTCTGTCCCTACCATCAGCTGATCCATCTCACCCCTGACAGACAATTCCAAACCCGAAAATCATGCGAACCGGAAGGTGAAATCATCTCCGAGCCGTGGTTTGTCCTGCCGCCATTAATGGCCTGGTATTACAGTCGCCAAAAGCCGGACTATCGGTATCTACCACCCGAAAAACCGGGATGCTTTCAATCCTCCAAATCTCCAATTGGTTTTATCTATCCCCCGCCGGGGGCAACCATCATGCGTCCTGTGGACTTTGATGGAGAACAGGAAAAAATTGTTTTCAAAGTGGTTCATTCCAATCCGGAGGCTGAAATCTTCTGGCACCTTAACCAGGACTATCTGGGCAAAACCAAAGAAAACCATGAAATGGAACTTGAACCGAAAAAAGGAGAACATCGGCTTACTCTTGTGGATGACCAGGGAAACAAAATCATCCGAAAATTCACCATTAAAGAATAAAATCTCTATTCTCGTCAAACAAATTATTCCTTTTTCATCCCCTTTACTAAGTTTGTGAACATTAGCTCGCTTGGCGTACTAATATCTACATTCATTAACCATTAATAAAGACCCGTAAACATGAATTTAGTTTGTACTAACTCACCCAAATGCCCTATTTTCAATGGCATTCTGGCAGGAAAAGAATACACCGCATCTGTGTATCGAAAAAAGTATTGTGAAGGTGGCGAAGCGGCCTTTAAAACATGCAAACGCTACATGGCAAATGAGAAGTTTGGGAGTTGTCCCCCCAACTTGTTGCCTAATTCCAGCCTCAGTCTGGGAGAAATAGGGGTAAGATATAATCTTCTCTGACATGCTACTCATCAACAAAAATAACTGTGGCTCACCGAATACACGACGAGCCACAGTTTATTTTGTTCACACAGAATTACCATGCAACCTTTCTATTTCTTAGACCTTCTTTGAGGTTTCTCCTTTTTCCTCACATAAATCAGCTTCAGCTGTCCTTTGGAGTTTTCCCGTTTTTCAATCTCAAAATTACTGATGGACTTAATCAGCGGTGTCAGCTTTTGAAAACCATAGTTACGGGAGTCGAAATTGGGCTGTTTCTTCTGAATCAGATTTCCAACATCTCCCAGGAAGGCCCATCCGTCATCATCAGCAATATCATCAATGGAGCTTGCAATCAATCGAATGACCTTCGGAGTGATCTTATCCACCGAGGCTTTAGGAGGCTTCTTATCTTCTTCTGCCTCATCATCTTCATCTGCAATATTCTTCAATATCTCGATGTAAATAAACTTATCACAGGCGACTATAAAAGGATCTGGTGTTTTCTTTTCTCCAATACCGATGACCTGCATTCCGGCTTCACGCAAACGGGTGGCCAACCGCGTAAAATCACTGTCGCTGGAAACCAGACAGAACCCGTTGACCCGCTCGGAATACAAAATATCCATAGCATCAATAATCATGGCCGAATCGGTGGCATTCTTTCCGGTGGTGTAACCATATTGCTGAATAGGTGTAATGGCATTTTCCAAAAGAATATTTTTCCACCGCGACAAATTGGGTTTGGTCCAGTCGCCATAAATTCGCTTGATGGTAGGATTGCCGTACTTGGCAATTTCTTCCATCATCTCTTTTACATATCCCGAAGGAATGTTGTCTCCGTCGATGAGTACTGCAAGTTTTAAATCCATAATTGCAAATTACGAATAATATTTGAAGTTTTAACTACCCTATAATATTATGCAAGCCCCCCGGGGAGCAGAAGTCCCATTTTAGTTTGAGATTTCTATTTTGACTCTTTTCTTCTTGATTCTTTCTTCCTTTATCAGTTTAAGCGTATTATTGATCTTATCGCGCTTTACAGCCACATAAGCCGAATGATCCAGCACTTCAATTCTACCCAATTCTTCTTTTTGAAGCTGACCATTGCGCAGCATCATCCCTACGATGTCCATCTTGTTGATCTTGTCCTTTTTCCCGGCTCCGATGTACAAGGTTTTCCATTCGCCGGGTTTTGGAAGAGTCAGTTTTTCAGGTAACTTTTCATCATCAGGCACAGTACTTATAAAATCGGGTAAAAAATCATCCGAATCCAACAAAAAATAGGCCGTACCACCCGCATGCATCCTGGCTGTTCTTCCGTTGCGATGAATCATAACGTCTTTGGTTGCCGGCAGTTGATAATGAACAACAGCTTCAATTCCGGGAATATCCAACCCGCGTGAAGCCAGCTCGGTGGTGATTAATATTTTAATACTCCCGTTCCGGAATTTCATGAGTGTTTTCTCTCTGTCGATTTGCTCCAGACCTCCATGATAAAAACCATGTTCAAAACCATTTAACTTCAGTTGCTGCGAAATCCGGGTTACCGCATCGCGGTGATTACAAAACACGAGGGTAGATTGTGCATCAATGTGCCCCAGCAATAGCATGAGGGCATGTAATTTGTCACCGCCCGTCACATTCACCGACTTCATCACCAACTCCGAATTTGATGTCAATTGTCGTGTGGAAAAATTTAACTCAATGGGGTTATTGATACCAACAAATGCCGGAATCTCTTTAATCGGGGTTGCCGAGGTGAGAATTCGTTTTTTCACCCCTTTGCATTGTTTCAGGACGTACTCTATCTCACTGGTAAAGCCAAGCTCTAAGGATTTATCAAATTCATCTAAAATGACTGTGGAAACATCCTCAAGAACCAGGTTTTTCCGACGCAGATGATGAGCCACTCTTCCGGGAGTGCCCACTAAAACAGCGGGCAACTGTTGAAAATTGTTTTGTTCTATGCGAACCGAATGTCCTCCATAACAGGAATTAACCTTATGGGGAGTTCCCATTTGTTTAAATACCTGCTCCAATTGTATGGCCAGTTCCCTCGATGGAACCAGAATTAAAACCTGAACGCCCGATTTATCGGGGGATAACAGTTGCAATACAGGCAAAAGAAATCCGATGGTTTTCCCCGAACCGGTGGGTGAAATTAATACCACATCGTTTGGCTTTTGGACGGCAGCAAGCATTTCATGCTGCATCTCGTTCAGAGCATCAATATTGAAGCGGGAAAGTATTGTAGAATGAGACATTTTATTAAAATTGATTGTGTTAGTATTTTGGATTCTATTTTTGCAACAACTAATAAATCCACCCTCAGTTTGCTTCGTTTCACTACCAATGACAGTTTTTTTTGTAACAAACAAAAATCAGCAAATTAATAGTTGGCCCCCATTCGGGGACCTGATTATATTTTAGCTTGGAATCCCTGGGTTCGGCACCCTGGGTTATTCAATTTTGCCCCCTCCGGGGACCTGCCACATCTGTCATATATAAATTATGCCCCATTTTTTTGGGGTAGTCATTCACAATGACCTGTTTTATTTACCTTGTCGTGAGATATAATCTGAGAATATACATCCCAAAACGAGAACTTTTCCAGGAATAATATTTCTCAGTCCATTTTTGCGGATGCAGGAATCGGTCAGGTTAATCCGTGGCAAAGGTACTATTAAAAAGAGGTAAAATATTATATCGTAGTTCTTTTCAATGTATCTTTGCAAACAGCCTGCTTTATTGATGAGTTTTCGCTTTTAAACGACTGAACATTCAAACCTAAAGAGATCACTGGTGTCCGGAGAAACTATTTTTTTAAAGGAAGATTGCTTTCCCGATAACCCGGGACAAGCTGCGTTGCGACCAATGAAAAAATATAGGCAATCGGCGGAAAATCCTAAGAACCATAGGCTTTAATCATTAATTATCAACTCACTTTTTATGTCATTCTCTTCGCTAGGACTATCGCCAGCTTTATTAAAGGCTGTAACCGAACAAAAATACAAAACCCCTTACCCGATACAAAAAGAAGCAATCCCTGCTATTTTAAGCGGTAAAGATATTTTGGGCATTGCACAAACAGGCTCAGGGAAAACGGCGGGTTTTGTACTGCCCGTTTTGGAACAAATTCAGAAAAATACCCGGCCCCTGAAAAACCGGCATATAAAAGCCTTGGTGATGGTGCCTACCCGCGAACTTGCAGTTCAGATCAATACTGCCTTCAACATGTTTGGGAAGTATCTTCCTGTAAAAACAAGAAGTCTGGCAGTCTATGGCGGCGTTTCCATCAACCCACAAATGATAGATTTACAAGGAGTGAATATTTTGGTTGCCACCCCCGGGCGACTGTTGGATTTAATTTCTGCAAAAGCCACTTCCCTCTCGGAGGTAGAAATATTGGTGCTTGATGAGGCCGATAAAATGCTCAACCTCGGCTTCAAAGAAGAAATGACCAGGGTTCTTAATCTGTTGCCTGCCAGGCGACAAACTCTTTTGTTCTCTGCCACCCTTAGCGAGGATTTGAGTACGTTTCAAAAGAAATTACTCCGCCAGCCGGTTGTAATTAAGGTAGAAGAAGAAAAAGCCAATCTGGATTTAATAGAACAAACTGCCTATCTAATTCCCGAGGAAAAGAAAGGTCCTCTGTTGCGCTATCTCATCAAGCATGAAAATATGCAACAGGTTCTGGTGTTTACATCGTCGGTGCACCGGGCGGATGCCGTCGTCGTAAAGTTGCAGGCAAACGGCATCAAGGCAGAAGCCATTCACAGCAAAAAGAGCCAGGGAAACCGAACTTCCGTTTTGCGTCTGTTTAAAGAAGGAAAACTTAAAGTGCTGGTGGCAACCGACCTAATCGCAAGAGGCATCGACATTGAATTTTTGCCCTATGTGATAAATTACGAATTACCCCGATCGCCCAAAGACTATGTACATCGGATTGGACGGACAGGTCGTGCTGGCTCGAAAGGAAACGCCATTGCGTTTGTTTCGCCCGAAGATGAGCATCATTTTAAAATCATTCAGAAGAAGATGGGCAAAAGAGCGACGCAGGTTGATGGAAATGCACTTAACCTGCAAGGGGTTTAGTGATATTCCCTGTCAGCGTCACCGTTTTGCCTTCTCCTCAAGATGCTCAAAGAGTAGATTTTAAAACAATATCATCATTAAATCGTCTCACAATCGTGTCGAAATGTTTTTTTACTTTAGAATATTCATCGGGACTATAAACTGCTTTCTTTAAGGTATATTTTCCGGTGACAAGAATTTTGTCTTCTTCAGTTTTCTCATAATTCAACTGAATATCCGCCAGGTCATCAGAAGTATTTTCATTACCTGGTAAGTGTTCCACTTCAAAACCTTCGGGGATAAAAATGGTTGTCGAAAATGATTCTTCTCTGGCGTATATCAGGTCAATGGGATAGTTCCGATCCTTTTGACTGAGTTTGTTTTCATTCATTGCCAGGTCAAGAAAAGGAGAAATTACAATTTTATCTCCGATTTGCTCGATATCCATTTCACCATCAATAAAAATTTGATACGCTTCCTCAGGTTGGTCATAATTTCTTGTTTTGACGCCATTTATTTGTGAAATCTCTTTTGACAAGAAGAAATCTTTTATTGAAGCGATATCGTCGTTATGTTGATCTTTAAACAGCCCTGCTTCATATCCATCGTAAAAAGATGAAATACTGGTGGCTGCTTTTAACGTTTCGGGATTAGGACGAATGATTATCTGGTTTCTTTTTGAGGAAAGAATCTGGTCTTTTAATTCCACCCAATTCACTTCATTCTTTTCAACAATCAGTCCGGTTTCATTAATACAGCGGACAGGTATTTTATAAAATGGAAGGAACACATTGGTTGCATCCACCAATATTGGTTTCTCACGGCCAGCCATCACCACAACATAATTAAAGTCTTTTTCAAAAGGATAATCGGTGTTAATCTTTCCGTTTTTCCGTGTACTCAGGATTACAGGCTGAGCATCAATTTCGGCGGCATTAAAAAGCGCCAGTAGAAAGAGATTTATGTCGGCTGAGTTTCCTGTTTTTTGAGTATCAAATTCAGAAGGGGATTTAGAAGCAAATTTGGAATTATACTCGTTCCATGTATAATTATCTTTCACATACTGAATAAGCGTTTTTATTTTTTGTGCTTCGTTTTGCCCCTCAAGATCAATGGAATTTTTCATGGCCTTTTTCGCAAAACGGCTGCATCGTTTAATATACTTCCCAAATTTATCGTGGTCCAGCAAAGCTTTATTGAGTTTGGGCCAGGTTGTCATTATTTCATTGGATCCTCCACTGGGATAATGAACCTTGGAGAGCTGAAAATCAAGCTTTATGATGTAATCGCTTATAGACGTAATAAAAGACTCATCTTTAAAAGCAGGAACATTCCTCATGCCGTAGGTATGAATATTCTCCTTATACTCCACTCCATTTCCTGTTGTTGTACCCATATGCTTGTTTAGAGTGCCCCAGATTCGTGTTTGGCTTGAAAGTCTGGACATTTGCATATCGAAGGCATTTTTGCCCTGTAAATAAAAGACATATTCATAAAAAGGGATGATTCGAACCTCATATTGACTATAAATAACCGGAATCTTTTCCTGAAACTCCCAGTCGGGGAGATTGAACAAAAACGGCGATTCCACAACATACCTCATTTCTAAAACCGAACCTTCCTGAACATCAGGGAAGACAAATTTCTTTCTTCGCCACCGCTCATTGATACGCTCTTCAAAAACATCAGAACTCTTGACCGCAGTGCGTGTAATTTCGCCATTTACTTTATTGTAGGTAAAAGCCTCAATGGATTCCACGGTTTCGGTTTTTCCCCGTCCATCGACATAAAAAGGAATAGAAATCTCTGCCTGATCCAATTCCGACTTATCAAAAATTTTAATTCGCTTGGATCTGATAAAACGGATGTTATAATCATATTGGTCGTCAATAAAGCGCGATTCTCCCATATCATAAAGGACAACCGCTCCGGCATCCGGGTCTTAATCATAACTGGTTAAATTCATTTCAGCATCCGAAATATCACCGAATTTTCTGGAGAAATTTTGTGCTCCTGCCAATTGCGTAAAGACCAGGAATAGAATAATAAGACTGTGTTTCATGGGTTTAAGTTGTTTTCTCAAACGCAATTATTGTTTGTGGTTTGTAAAAAAATCTTTTCAACGACTGGCGACAGACTAAAAATCTCTTCTTCCTTCAGCCGGATTTTTATTTTATGTTTATTACAATGCCAGACTGATGTCTTATTTTATCAATTTCACTAAAAAAAGAGTAGAACCCATCATAATCTTCTATGGGATAATCTCCCTGAAACAACTGGAATTTACTGACAACTATGAGTTTATTGTTCTCATTCAGGTAGCGTGTTTCGTACTGACCATAAGGTGTATCCAGAAACACGTCCGCGGGGAGTTCTATCTCATGGTTTTCAGGTAACGAAAGATTGTAAACCATGGAATCTGCTTTGTTAACCGGAATATGAACCCGGACGGCATTTCTTCGTTTTTCTGGTTTTTCGGGCATGGGAACGGAGAACACAGGTGGTTTAATGATTTTAATATTCCCAACCCGCCGGAAAAGATTTTTGCAGGATGCTTCGACAAGGATATTGAACTGACGCTCATCCCTGCCCGCCGGGAGAAAAGAAAAGCTTTCTAAATCGAAATACGTTGTGTTGAGACCATTTTTAATTGCCCGCTCCTGCTCTTCGGGATTTAAAGCCTTTTGAAAATACCTGTACTTTTCAAATTCCCCGCCCCTCAGATGCTGGCTTATAATAATCGCACCACTACCCTCGCTATCCAAACCGAACACAAAAACCCTGTGTTCATAAACCTCATCAAGGGTCATTGCCGGAAAAGTGATTAGTTTACTGCGGTCCTTATTTACAAACAGAGCTTTCCTGTTTTGCAAGGAGGTTCCCAGATAATTAAAAGGAATAATTCCTGAAGTATTTTCCAGCCAAAGAGTGTCATTTCCCAATGGGACACTCAGTATCGTATGGTTGAACTGTTGACCGGGAAGATTGGGATTAATCCGGGGAACGTCGAAGCCGCCACGGATAAGCACATAATTGGATGGGATGCCGGCATAATTTAACAACGCCTTCATATAGGTGGTAAGCGCTTTGCAATCGCCGTACTTTTTTTGACAAACATACTCGGCGGGATACGATTTCAGTCCTCCAAGGTCAAGCCGAACGTTGACATATCGGACATTGTCCTGCAAATAATGATAAAGCGTTTTAACAATTTCTCTTTTATCATCAATACCCTTTATCAGGTTATCAATTATCATTTTTTCTCTTACCGTCAACATAAGAGAACCCCTGTTAAGCGAATCGAACCATTCGCCGAACGAAGCCCATGAACCGGAATTCCCCGCTACACCATACTTAAACTCTTGCGGAAAAATGTAAACATAGGGAATCGTTTCAAATTCATGGGGTGCAAACATTTCCTGTTCCGGTTTTTTATAATCCCGAATCTCCCAGACCATCGTTTTAACATCGTCGCGCTCATTTACCTGGTATTGGAGCTGATCTGAAATATCCATGGATACAGGATAGTCAGAAGGAATTTCCACCTGAAGGGAAGCCTTTTTAACAGAAAGACCTTTTTCAACAATGGGAGACCAACCAGCTACCGAAACAAATTTATATTCAACTATGCTATAGACGTATTTTATTTGATACGGATAATTGTTCCAGTAAAGTTCAAACTCCTTTACCACGTCATCATTGAAAAAACTATCATACGAAAGATTGCTGCGGGTTTTGACATCCCGGTTTTTAAGTTTTCGGACCTTTTCTCCATTAGCATAAAGAACAGAAGCTTCCAGCAATTTGAATTCCTGAGAATTTTGAACCTCAATTTCTATATCAGCAAGATGCAGATCGTCTCTGGAGTTGATATTTATTAAGAAGCTTTTTTCGATAATCTTTCTATCCTCATCAATTTTCACTTTAGTGTCATAACTGGCAATCTGTGCCCGCGCAAAAAAACCGGTACTAAAAAAGAGAAAAAGGGAAATATGAAAAAGGCTTATTCGGGGCATAGGGTTCTACATTAAAAAAAAGAAAAGCAACTAAATAGTATTTACAACGCTCTTGAGAATTCAAAATTATCATATTTTTAAACTTTTGCACATTTTTATGCAATTTTATTGGTGATATTTGATAAAAAGGATTAAAACAAGAAGCAACGCCAGATAGACAAAGGGAAATTCGGAGATTGATGCAACCATGGTTTAAGGTTGGATTCGGGATGTTAACTGTGGAGGTGAGGAATCAGGGAGACTATTGCCGAAAATATATTTCAGAATCCAAATCTTTTTCTATGCTCTTCAATTTTCCCCAAATCCGGGTAATATTCCACATTCCCGGGCAGTGCTATTCTTTTATTTTCAAATTGCTTAATGCTGCAACCGGAACTCAAATCCATCACTTGCCTATGGATCAAAACAGTATAGTCATCCGACAGGGCAATCATACCCTGGTCAAAGGCTCGATGTAAATGCGGGGATAACGCAATACCGTTTCGAATGGTATCGTCGAAGGATTCAGCAAAAGGCCGAATATGGCAGGCATCAATAAGCCCTGCTTTTCCATTAAAATTAACTTTCAAACCACTTATGGCACATCGATAATCATAAATATCCAATATGGCATTACGAAAAATATGACTTCGAACTATAACTTCCTGTTCCTTTAACTCTTTCGGTAAATATTCAAGCTTCTTCTTAATTTTTCGGGCATAATTTTCAGACTCGTCATAAACCATCTCCTTCCTGAGATTAGCTTCGTAGGGAGATTTATGATATTGTACATTTCTTGTTTCCGGGAAGTAACGGTTAAGAATTAATCCTTTAAGCACCTCCCGCTCAACAGGATGAGAAATCGCCTTAAACAGAGAGCCGGACAAACGCGCTGCTGCCACAGAGTCCCTTAACGCCTTATAACTTTTAATAGAATTACTACGAGTCAACGGGATACTTCTCCCAGGAAATGGAATTAACTCCCAGATTCTGCTTTTCTCATTTTTTAAGTGAAAAAATGGGAGAGCAAAAGTAGGTGAATGATTCGTCTGAACTAGTGTGGACCAAATGCTGCGAAACCGAACAACCAATGCTTCAGTCGGCTCAATCCAGTTTTGAAAGATCTCATTACTTTCAAACATATCAATAACAGCCAACAAAAGTATTGGTTTATGTGGAGCAGGGCCATAAACGGTTTCTCCCTGATTTAAAGATAATATGTCTTTTTGAAGCCTGTTCATTAATTCCAACCCTAAGATAATTAATTATGGGGGATTCTGATCACTCTTCGAGATGAAATCCATTGGTACATGACCTTTGTAAATAAAAAATCCACACTCAATACTCTATGGATTCCTATAGACCTCTTACTAAAAAAAGATTTCTCAGATAATATGGGAGTACAACACTTGGTGTCAAAAAACAAAAGCACCCTGATAATCAGAGTGCTTTGTAGCCCCAACAGGACTCGAACCTGTATCTAGAGTTTAGGAAACTCTTGTTCTATCCCTTGAACTATGGAGCCTTAGTTTGCCTGCAAAAATAGGAAAATCATTCGTAATTAAAAAGGTCATTTGCGAGTTCCTTCTTTCATTGATGACCTAACGACTCCTTTTGAGGTAAACGAACCATCTGTATAAAATTTGAATTATGCCCTACATTTAAACTTTATGTCCTTAAATAAATCTATATATTTACACAATATTAAAGAAAACTTGCATCAAAGCACCCTTTTCAACCCAGTACCAGTAAGATGTTTTACATTTATTAACACATAAAGTTCTTGAACATGAGTTTCAATTTCAAATTAACAGTCATTCTTTTATTGTTTTCCGGACTGATCCGGGCAACATCTCCGGATAACACCACAACACAGGCAATGCTGGAAAAGCTGGCAGAAAACTTTTCACCGGAAAAAAATATAAATACCGAAGGACAACAATTAACCTACGTCGATATTCCTGAGAATGTTAAGGTAGAAATAGCCGGTACTTCATTTGAACAGATAATCGATTTTGAAGGGAAAATAATCCGTCCTTTAAGCGATAAGGCCAGTCAGGTAACATTTTTACTAAAAAAAGACACCCTTAGTGCTCTCACTAAAACCTTTTCGATAACAATATCAGCTAAGGAGACTAAAACTCCGCAAGACAATCCCAAACCGAAGGTCATTCCTGCGCTGCAGGAATGGAAAGGTACAACAGGAAGCTGGATGGTGCCCAACCGCAAACTAAGCATCCAGATTGACCATAAAGATTTGGAGGAGAGAATGGAAATCTTTGCTAAGGATTATCAGTCCCTGACCGGAAATCAGGCAGAAGTAATTCATTCAGCCACTGATCAAAGTAAAGCTGACATCTCCGTCGATCTGAGTGCTCCTTCTTCGGTCGGCGAAGAAGGGTACATCTTAAATATCAGCAACGACAAAATATCCATCTCAGCCACCACCCCTACCGGTGCTTTTTGGGGTACACGCACCCTCCTTCAGGTTTTTCACAACAATGAATTCAGATTCCCCTGCGGTTCCGTACGTGACTATCCTCAATATCCGGTACGCGGATTTATGTACGATGTAGGTCGAAAGCCGGCAACACTGGAAGCGATTCAATATGTTATGAAAACTATGTCGTATTACAAACTGAATGACTTGCAGTTACACCTCAACGATAATTTCATATGGCTCCATGAATATACCGAAATTCCGAATAAAAAGGATGCCACTGACGAACAAAAAGCAGCTGCCCGGAAAGAAGTGATGGATGCTGCCCCCACGGCATTCAGACTCGAATCATCAATGGTCGGGGAAAATGGGATTCCGCTCACAAGCAAAGATGTTTTTTATACAAAAAAACAATTTGGCAACCTTATTGATGATGCCAAACTTTACGGTGTTAACATTGTGCCTGAAATTGATGTTCCCGGTCATGCCATGAGTTTCGTACGCGTACGTCCGGACCTGATGTATCGTGGTGAGTTACAAAAGCCTTATGATGTGGAACGGACTGCGATGCTGGATGCCTCAGAAGACATCTTTGACCCTGAAACCGGGCGCACCTACAGAGAAGAGACCATGAGTTTTGTTCAGGAAGTTTTCGATGAATACCTGACCGCAGAAGATGGGGAGAAACCTGTTTTCAGAGATGGGATTGTGCATATCGGGACCGACGAATACTATGGCGAAGCCGAAGATTACCGTTGGTTTGCCAATGAATTACTGACTTACGTCAAAGAACGCGGATTTACTCCTCGCTTGTGGGGAAGCCTGACTGCCAAGCCGGGGCAAACACCAGTAACCAGCAAAGGCGTTCAAATGCATGTGTGGTCACTTGGCTGGCAGAGACCACTGGATGCCATTGATGCAGGATTCGACATCATCAACATTCTGGATGTTGACACCTACATGGTCCCCAACGGAACTGAAAACATAGGAGGATATGGCGACTACGTCAATCTCCAGCATCTTTACGGGGCAAAATGGCAACCCAATGTTATGCGTCAGTACACCGTAATTCCAGGACATCCTCAAATGCTTGGTGCTCAATATGCATTGTGGAATGACAACTCGTTTCGCCGTACCACCGGACTTACAGATTATGACTTGTATGAGCGGATACGCACAACCGGTGCGGTTATCGCTGAAAAGACCTGGAACGAAGCCAAAGACAACAGTTTTACTGACTTTATGTGGTTGATAAAAGAGACCGGGACACCTCCCTCCATCAATCCCCAATACAAAGCTGATTTCACAGTATTAGAACCTGACTTTTCAGCAAACAACCCGGTTTTGCAGAACGCAAAAATCAGAAAAAATGTCATCCATCTGAAGGGTGGGAAAAGCTACGTTAAACCCCTTCTGGTTGAAAATATAGGACCAGATTACATTGCTGAATTTGAAGTTAAAGTGACTGGCAGTTCAAACCAGGAACAAATCTTATTCTCTTCTCACACAGGCTCTTTCAAAATGGTTCAGAACAAAACGGGACAGATAGGTTTCTCCAGAGACGGATTCGACTATTCATTCAACTATACTGCTCCAAAGAATCAATGGCTAAAAATAAAACTGATTGCCAAAGGGCGAACGCTCAACCTCTTTGTGGACGGAGAAAAAATTGAAGGACCAATCCGCAATAGATATCCGGAAACAAACCGTTTTAACACATTCATCTTCCCGCTGGAATTTATTGGAGATGAAACCAATGCACTAAACGGGGAATTAAGAAATTTCAAGATTACCCGGTAAATAAAAAACTCCCGGAATCAAAAGGTTTCGGGAGTTTTTTTATTCGATAATCAGAACTGCCCCAATCGCTTTGCTACTTCTTCCAGATTCTCATCTGTGCGTGCAAAATTAAACCGCAACAGGTGCTTTTTCGATTTTTCGTGATAGAAAGCACTAATCGGAACAGTTGTTACCCCTGCCTCTTTAACAAGCCGTATGGCAAAATCCTTATCGCTCTCATCAGATATATTATCGTAACTAAAAAGCTGAAAAAAGGTGCCGTGCGAAACAATTGGCTTGAAGCGGGTGGTGGCCATTAATTCATTGAAACGATCACGCTTTTCTTTGTAGAATTCGGCCAGTTGAAGATATTCCTCTTTATACTCCAGAAATTCTGAAAGTGCCCATTGGAAAGGTGATGACACACTCTGCATCATAACGCGTTGCACCTTTCTCAATTCGTGCATAACATCAGCAGGACCGGCACAATAGCCTATCTGCCAACCTGAAACATGATAAGTTTCGCCAAAGGAACTGATGATCACACTTCGCTCGGCAAGCTTTGGGTAAAGAGCAACGCTCTGATGCGAATCACCATTGAAAACAATGTGTTCAAAAATCTCATCTGAAAGAACCGTGATTCGGGTGCCATTGATAATCTTCTGCAGACGCAGCATATCCAACTCAGAAAAGACCATCCCGGTAGGATTGTGGGGCGAATTAATGATAATCATGCGGGTGTTGGCAGTAATCAACTTCTGAACCTCTTCCCAGTCAATTCGAAAATCATTCCCTTTCAGCGGCACGAAAACCGGCTTCCCTCCATTAATTTCAATGGCAGGTACGTAGCTGTCATAGGCGGGTTCAAAAATCACCACCTCATCACCTTCCCGGATAAGGGCAGTCACAATGGTGAAAATCGCCTGGGTAGCGCCGGCAGTAATGGTAATTTCTGTCTCCGGATTGTATCTATGTCCGTACAGATTCTCAATTTTTTCGGAAACACGCTCCCTCAAACTCGTTACTCCATATGGCGGTGCAAATTCATTGATTCCTTCGGATATATGCTTCTGCACAAGATCGATTAACCTCGGGGAACAATGAAAATCGGTATAACCGGTGGCCATATTAATGGCATTGTGGCTATCGCCCAACTCACTCATTGCATTTACAATACTGTTCTCAAGGGTAATAAGCTTGGGAGCTATCATGATAAAATATAATTTTTCAATGTCTGTTTAACCAAATATACTAATAATAGATGCAAAAATGCATCTTTTAATTCAAATAGAACCTCGCCTGTAAAAAACACCATTAAACAAGTAATCAACAATAACATACGCCCAACCCACTCAATTCAGGCTGCCAGCAAACACCTCCTTATCAGACTATTCTCTAATCTTACAAATAGCTACTATTTTTGATATAATATCAACCCATATTTGACAGAAAGCCCTATTTAATTGACCACCTGCCCTACTGAAGCACTAACCGGCTTTATTCATAAAAACCCAGAATGAAAAAACCATACTTCAAATACTAAAGAAACGAGCAAGGAAAAGTTTGTCTCTAACTGCGTGTCACTTTAGCATTAGCGGAGGCACAAGAGAATGTAAATAACCAGCTATACGAATACCATCAGACCAACAACTTAGATAGATTATCTACTGATGAAACATGCTTTGCAGTACCTCAAGGGATTTTAACGAACCAAAGCTGTTGGTGTGAAGCCGATAGAAATCGAGTAGTGAATTTAAAATTACACTTCTTTCAGAGGCATTTTTTGCAATCTCTTTCAGTGTAAAAACATCAACATCAAATAACCGGTTAAAAAGTGCGGCTTTCCCGGGATTAAGAAATAGAGGATGGGCAGGTTCATGACTAGTGAAATCTCCGTTTTTCAAATCGAACCAATAGCGACTCCCAATAACATTATGGTTGGGATAAAAGCCCAGGAAATGTGTGAGGCGGAATAAAATAAAAAGATGAATGTTTTCGGTTCCTTCGGCTCCCGAATCCATCAGATCCAAAGACTGGTCTAAAAAATCAAACAACTCTGCTGCCGGATCCTGCATCACCAGGACTTTTGCCAACACCTCCACCAGAAAGAAAGCCTGAGCCCTTGTGCTTTGGTGATAAGGAACATTAACCAAAGGACGGTCCAGATAAAATTCCTTTATCCGGTGAAGATCTTTCCGGGGCGAATGATAAACCTCCAGTTTTACACGATTAAGAGGTTGAAGAAGAATGGTCTTCCGGCTTTTTCTGTTGCCCCGGACCCCGTTCACGATGTAATTCTGACGCCCCAACTCCCGGGTGTAAATATGAATAATGGCACTGGTCTCACGATACAGCACGTGATCCAATATTATTCCGGAAGTTTTAATCAGTGTACTCATCAACGTCGAATAATTTTCTTTGAGAATACAAAGATAAGAGTAATTGAACCACGGAAGAGGATAAAAAGGATTAAACCATATAAGGCATATTAGAAAAGCAGATTTGGTGATAGCTGTTAGCTCATGCCTCTTAGCTCTTGGGAGAGAAGCCGCAGGGCTGAACATTAGCAGTCATTCCTTTATCTTTTTCAGAACACTATCGAAGCATAAAAAAAGCGCAATAAACACCACATTGCCGGTGTTTTTCATTTTAACCATAAAAAAGTAATCAATTAATTCCGGAATTTTTGTTTGCAACACCAAAGGAATGTTTTATATTTGCACCCGCAAAACATTGATTTTGCAACCAGCAATGCCCAGGTGGCGGAATTGGTAGACGCGCTGGTCTCAAACACCAGTGATAGCAATATCGTGCCGGTTCGATCCCGGCCCTGGGTACTCAGAAAAAGCCTGACAAGTTGATTGTCAGGCTTTTTTTTGCAGTAAACAGAGGCTTTCTTAATTCGCATCACCCCCCATTTGCCAATTGCTCCACATACTGCAAAGCACTCAGGCGGTCGTGAAAAATATTCTCTTCTCCAACTTTCTGATGCAGCTTTAGTTTTCGCAGTCGTTTCTCTATAAAATGCCTACCGGGAACCAGATAAACGCTTTTCCCGAAGTCAAGGGCCTCGTCCACCATATTCTCAATGGCCAGCAAAACAGTCGTGTCGAGATGGGTTACATCCTGAAGGTCCAGAATCAGGTGATTGCATGGAGCAATGTTTTTTCGCTCTCGTTGAATCGCTCTGGCCACTCCGAAAATCATCGGTCCGCTTAGGTAAAACAGATAAACCTTATCTCTGATTGTATCGAATATTTCTTTTTCCTCATCAGATAAAGGGGCGGTATCCACGCTATCTGAAATCATACGAAGATTAAAGCTTTGGAGGTGACTGAGTTTTTCGATGGTCAGCATATTGGCCACAAAAATGCCCAACCCGACTGCGATTACCAAATCCACAAAAATGGTCACCAGCAGCACCCCATACATAATAAACAATGCTCCCTGACTAATTTTGTGGGCCCGCTTGATAAATGACCAGTCCAAAATATCGATCCCCACTTTAAATGCAATGGCAGCCAAAAGGGCCAGCGGAATATACTGAATCAAAGGTGCGGCCCCGAAAATAAGGATAACCAGAAATGCCGAACGCATAATTCCGGACCAGCGGCTTCGGGCTCCGGTGCGAATATTAACTACCGTTCCCATCGTAGCTCCGGCTCCGGGCAATGTTCCCAGAAGTCCTGCAAAGAGATTGGCCAGCCCCTGCCCCATCAGTTCACGGTTGCTGTTGTGTTCCTCGCGGGTCAGTGAGTCGGCAATCAGGGCGGTGAGAATGGTATCAATGCTGCCCAACAAGGCCAGCAGGAAAGCATCCAGAAAAACAGAACTCCAATTGTGATCCAGCGGCATCAGCGGCAAATTAAAGTTGGGCCATCCCAGATCAAACGCTCCAATGAGCCGGATCTCTCCCAGGCCCGGAATAAGAAACACCAGAAGACTGAAAAAGAGCAACACCGCAAGTTGAGAGGGGAAACGCCCCTGCCACCGTTTGGGATAAATCAGAAGTATCAGAAGGGCACTACCACCAATCAATAACTCCGGATAATTGACCGATTGCAAAAGTTCCGGAATATTTTTCGCCAATCCCACAATTCCACCTTTCACGGCATCATGTCCCAAAAAAGCCGGCAGCTGCATGACAATCAGAATCAGAGCAATGCCCGACATAAAGCCGCTGATAACAGAATAGGGCATCAACCGGAAGTAACGCCCCAACTTAAAATAACCAAGCAGGATTTGAAACACTCCTGCGAAGAAAACCACCGTAAAAGAGTAAATCATTCCCTGATGTAGCCCGTATTCAGTGACGTTGGATGCAAAAACAGCCGTCATAAAAACAGCCATGGGGCCGGTAGGCTCAGAAATAAGCGTTTTGCTGCCCCCCGCAAGCGTGGCAACAAGTCCAATGATCACCGCTCCGTAAAGTCCGGCTTCCGGACCGGCACCCGAAGCAACTCCGAAAGTAAGCGCAATGGGGATGCTGACAATAGCGGCCACCAGCCCCCCGTAGATGTCGCCTCTTTTTATCTTTCCTATATATTTTGACATGAGATTGTTTAAAATATCTTACCTGGTTTATTCATAAATTATCTGTTACGATGTTCAACTGCCTGCTAAATTCAGGCGTCCTCGATAAAAGTGACTTGAAAATAATTTACTATTTCCTTCATCAATTTTATCTGCGGTTGCCCTAATTTATTGGCATTTCAACATCTCACAACGAAAACTTACGAATAAACCAGGCTTAATGACAACCGAAAAATAGAAAGATTGTTCCAAAAAGAATTCGATCTTTTTGGAACTGTATCAACTTCCAAGTCACATTCTTTGTTAATTTTGTAGCAACTGAAGAGTATTAATCATCAATTCTTTACCCTGTGAGCAACGAAAAACAGCAGATTCTGGATCGCAGATACCTTGATATGGCCCGCATCTGGGCACAAAACAGTTATTGCAAACGCCGTCAGGTTGGAGCCTTACTGGTACGCGACAAAATGATCATCAGCGACGGTTACAATGGCACACCATCCGGATTTGAAAACATCTGCGAAGATGAAGACAACAAAACTAAACCCTACGTATTGCACGCCGAGGCCAACGCCATCACCAAAGTTGCCCGGTCGGGAAACAGCAGCGATGGGGCTACACTTTATGTAACCTCATCCCCCTGTCTGGAATGTTCTAAGCTGATTATTCAGGCCGGTATTACCAGAGTTGTTTTCTCAGAGAACTACCGCGTCGAAGATGGAGTAAACCTCCTGCGAAGAGCCAACATTGAAGTGGTACAGCTGGAATCCCGCAATTCCGAAAAAGCCGCTGATTAAGGAACAGTTTTTGTTACTACTCCGGAATTGCTAAAACTATAAGAACAGTCAACAAATGAACGAGCAACACAAGAATACCGCACGACAAATATATCTACCCATGGTGCTGGCAGCAGTGCTGATTGCCGGAATGTTTATCGGACGCATTACCAATCCTTCCGGAAACGGATCGTCGGGGCAACGCTTAATGCTTGCTCCCGAATCGGGCAAACTTCAAACCATCATCAACCTCATCGACGAACAATATGTGGATAGTGTGGACGCATCGAAACTGGTTGAAGATGTCATCCCTGAAGTACTGGAAGGCCTGGATCCGCACAGTGTTTACATCCCGCCCAAAGATTTGAAGGCTGCCAATCAGGAGCTGGAAGGCAACTTTGGCGGCATAGGAGTCGAATTCAGCATGCCCGATGATACCGTAATGGTGGTAAGTGTTGTCTCCGGAGGGCCATCTGAAAAAGTAGGCATCCTGCCGGGTGACCGTATCATCACTGTAAACGACTCTGTAATTGCCGGCGTAGATATGCCCACCAATGATGTGGTAGGAATGCTTAGAGGAGACATCGGAACCAAAGTAAATGTTGGTGTTCAGCGACGCAACCGAAAAGATCTCATTGACTTTGAAATCACTCGTGGAAACATCCCCATGTACAGTGTTGATGTATCCTATATGGTCACCGACTCCATTGGATATGTCAAAATCAACCGCTTTGCCCGCAACACCTATCAGGAACTGCTTTCTGCCCTGGCAAAACTCAAAGCTCACAATTGCAGCGATATCATTGTTGATTTACGTGGGAATTCAGGTGGCTACCTGGATATTGCCATCAGCATGGTCAACGAATTTCTGAGCAAAGGCGATATGATTGTTTATACTGAAGGAGTCAACAACCCGAGACAAGACGTATATGCCAATGGCTCAGGATCCTGCAAAGACATCGGAGTCACGGTACTTATTGATGAATTCAGCGCTTCGGCCAGCGAAATTTTTGCCGGGGCCATGCAGGACAATGACCGCGGACTCGTAGTCGGTCGTCGTTCCTTTGGAAAAGGCCTGGTGCAACAGCAGTTCTCGCTCCCTGCAGGTGGTGCATTACGGCTTACCGTAGCCCGTTACTACACCCCAAGTGGAAGGTCTATTCAAAAACCGTACGACAACGGCGTAGAGGACTATTACCACGACATCATTGAACGTTTTGAACATGGAGAATTTTTTGAAAAAGACAGCATCTCCGTCAATGATTCATTAAAATACAAAACTGTTGGAGGTCGCACTGTTTATGGTGGTGGAGGCATCATGCCTGATGTATTTGTACCACGTGATACTACTGACCATTCAGATTATTACTACCGTCTGCGGGAAACAGGAACCATTTACCAGTTTGCACTGGAGTATGCCGATCGCAACCGGGAAGAACTTTCCGCTTTTGAAAATGTAAAAACACTTAAAAACCATTTGGATCAACAAGATATCAGCAATCAATTGATTGAATTTGCAAAAACAAAGGATGTGAAATATCATCACAGTGATTTCCAAAGGTCGAAAAATCTGATCGATCTGGAAACCAAAGCTTACATCGCACGCAACATCCTGGACAATGAAGGCTTCTACCCCATCATCAGTGAAGAGGATGAAGTGTTGCAGAAAGCAATTGAGCTGATTCAAACAAACAATCTGGAAGCCGTTTTATTTGAAAATCAATCAGAAGAAATTCCCGCAGAAATAACTGCGGAAAACTGATTGACGAAATCGCAATATCAGGAAAAGAGAAAAATTATTATGGGAACACTGGCAAGAATACTACTGATTTTTATAATCATCTATTATTTGTTTCGCCTGATTGGAAGATACCTGTTTCCTTATCTGCTAAAGAATCAGGTAGAAAAAATGCAAAAGAAACAGGAGCAATCACGCAAAGATTTTGAAAACAAACAACGATCTCAAGAGGGTAAGGTAACCATCGATTACAACACCAAAAAGAATAAAAAAAGAGGAAACGACAACCCTCCGGGTGAATATGTGGATTATGAAGAGATCAAATAAAAAAAGCGCCGGTCAGGCGCTTTTTTTATTCGTTATTCAATTACAGTAACCCATCCGTAAGGATCGGGCTCGTCGCCATACTGGATGGCCCGCAACTTATTGTAAAGCTTCCTTGATATCGGGCCGGGTTCTCCGTCTTTGGAGAAACTGTACGACTTATTGTTGTCAATGTCATCGATGCGCCCAACCGGGCTGATTACAGCTGCCGTTCCACACTGCCCTACCTCCTCGAAGGTACCTACTTCTTCAAATGGAACCGGACGACGCTCTGTTTTGAGCCCCATATCCTGTGCCAGCTGAATAAGACTCTTGTTGGTGATGGATGGCAAAATAGATTTGGATTCCGGAGTAATATAAGTATTGTCTTTAATCCCGAAAAAGTTGGCCGGTCCACACTCATCAATGTATTTCTTTTCACGGCTGTCGAGATACAACACTGCCGAATAGCCCTTATCTTTAGCCAGCATACCGGCTTTCAGACTGGCAGCGTAGTTGCCGCCCACTTTAATATTCCCGGTTCCCTGGGGTGCGGCACGATCATATTCGCGCATCACAGCCACATTGGTCAATTTAAACCCTTCCTTGAAGTAAGGACCTACAGGGGTTACAAAAACCATAAACAAAAACTCGTCAGCCGGCTGAACACCCACTTTAGGCCCGGAACCAATCAACAATGGACGGATGTACAATGAAGCTCCCGACTCATAAGGAGGAACAAAGCGTTTGTTCAGAGACACCACTTTTTTCACTGCTTCCACAAACAGTTCCTCCGGCACCTCTGCCATCATAATGCCCTGAGCAGATGAAATCATCCGCTTGGCATTGTCAGCAGCACGGAAAATCCGGATTTTATCATCTTTCCCGCGAAAAGCTTTCAGCCCTTCAAAGGACTCCTGTCCGTAATGCAGCGCAGTGGCCGCTATGTGAATATTAATCTGATTGGAGGAAGAAACTTCCAGTTCTCCCCATTTTCCGTTCCGGTAGTAACAACGAACGTTGTAGTCGGTATCCAGATAACTAAAGGATAAGTTTGGCCAGTCTATGTTCATGACAATATTGGTTTTAAACAATCATAATAATGGGTTTAAAGTTAATGATTTTTCGCTAAAGAGGGATGAATAAAATCAGCTGGTAAATATGTTTTTGAACAACTACTTAGTGCCTGTCTATAAAACCGGGAAAGTCTGTAAAAAGCCATGTGTATGGTAAGAAAGTACCAATTACCAGGCTTGCGACCGCGTGCCGCCTAAAGCTTTAGCAGTGGCGCTAGCCCGAAAATACGCAGTTTACTTGAATAAATGAGGAATTTTCGGGCAAGCGTAACGCAGCAAATGGTACTTTATGGACAGAAACTACTTAAAAAACAACAGCACCGCCGACAAAGCTATTACCACCGTCACAAAAATCCGGAATTCCCGTTCAGGAATAAAACGCACCAGGTATTTCCCTGTGACAGACCCCAGCCATACGGCCGGAAGCATCACAAAGTTTAGTTGCAGAGTGGCCGTCGAAATGGACTCCCAAACAAAAAAGTGCAAGGGTATTTTCAGAATATTCAAACTCAGATAAAATACTGCCCCGGTGGCGATAAAACTCTCTTTGGGCAATCGCATGGAGAGCAGGTAAAGATTAAAAATAGGCCCTGCAGCATTGCCGATCATGGTGGCAAATCCACCTGTCACTCCAAGTATTCTGGCAAACCAGTTTTTTCGTGTAAAACCATCCGGACCGCCGGAATAGTCACGATAAAAAATCAAACCCAGACATAACAACACAGAAACCCCGATCACATTGCGAAACTGATTATCGGAAATCATCTCCCCCACCACCAGCGCAATGACGATTCCGGCCAATGCATAGGGATACAGTTTTTTGATGTGCTCCCACCGCAAACTTTTGTAGTAATAACGAATGGCAAACAGATCGCCAAAAACCAGAAATGTGACCAAGAGGCCGGCAGAAGCCATTCCTCCGTAAAAATGTGCCAGTAACGGAATGGTGACCATGGCAATTCCCTTCAATCCGCTCTTGG
This sequence comes from Marinilabilia salmonicolor, assembly GCF_003003035.1. Classification (GTDB taxonomy): domain Bacteria; phylum Bacteroidota; class Bacteroidia; order Bacteroidales; family Marinilabiliaceae; genus Marinilabilia; species Marinilabilia salmonicolor_A. Next base: position 285,485 of record NZ_PVTS01000002.1, read on the forward strand.
AGACACCAACGAGCCAGGCACTGAATAAAGTCACCAACCAAATTCCCCAACTTGTATGTAAAGGATTAATAATCGATTCTATCATGCTGCAAAGAAACGAAAAAAAGAGCAGAGAAGATGGAGGGAAGAGCATGGAGCCATACATGGGGAAGTGAAGTCATAAGCAGGCCAACTGCACATCCATGAAATGTGTGTTAAACATTTACCATCCACCGTTTCCGGCGAGTCTAAAATATAAAGCCCTATTTTTTCTGATTTTGCTCCTCAATAAGCCTCTCTAACCATTCAATAAGTTCATCCAGATAGGACACTATAATCTCCCAAACTATTTCATGATCAACGCCAAAATACTCATGAACAATTCTATTTCGAAAACCCCTGATTCTTTTCCACTCAATCTCCGGATTCTGAATTTTAAAATCATCATCAATACGGTTTGCAGCCTCCCCGATTATCTCAAAATTACGAACAACTGCATCAACTGTTTTTTCATCTGATATAAACTGCTCATAACTATACTAAAGGGTATAACGTTTAATCTTGAGGGCAGATTGAAACATATCATCCAAAAGCAATACTATATCCCGTCTATACAAAAACTAAATCAGAATTAATTGATTTAAGGTACTTCTCTTTTATCCAATTTCTGGAAACCAAATCAACTTTCATCCCTGTAATATCCTCCAGCTCATCAGCTAGATCAATAAACCTGATACCGATTTTCCCTGTAAAATCTACAAGAATATCCAGGTCACTGGATTTGTTCTGTTCGCTCCTCGAAAAAGAACCAAAAATCCCCAGTGATTTAATCGGATAGTCTTTGTACAACCTGCTTTTATGACTATTCAGCTTTTCTATTATTTCCTGTAATGAAATCATATTACACAAAATTAAAATTTTCAGTTAATAAATGAGAACTTTCTGGTTTTCAAATCCCCTCATTTTCTACTAATATTTTGCGCTATCTATTCAAAAAAAAGAAACTTTTCAATTCATAACTCTACCTCACCAACTCGCGGATAACTTTCGAAGCAGCCATCAGACCAAAGAATGCAGGCATATAAGAAATAGTGCCTACAGTAGTCAGCTTATTTCGTTCGCCTTCGGTATGAACAACGGCAGACTGATGCACCGGCTCGGGGCTGAAAACCACATCAAATCCATTTTTAATATTAAACTTAGTCAGTCTTTTGCGAACCATTCGCGCCAACTTACAATGGTATGATTTACTGATGTCGGCCATCTCCACTTTCTCGGGGTTGAGTTTACCTCCTGCCCCCATTGAAGAAATCAGTCGTTGGCCATGATGCACCGCTGAAACAATCAACAGGACTTTCGGTGTTAAGGAATCAATGGCATCCACCACATAATCGAAAGGTTGTTTCAATAAATCATCAAAATCCTCACCTGTGTGAAAAAAACCTCTCGGATGCAATATAACTTCGGGATTGATGGCTTGGAGCCGCTCCACCATCACGTCGGTTTTTGGCATTCCCTGCGTGGCTTCCAGAGCCGGTAATTGCCGGTTTCGATTTGAAGGCTGCACCACATCCCCGTCAATAATGGTAAGTTCACCAACTCCTGCACGCACCAGCATTTCGGCACACCAGGAGCCGACACCTCCAAGTCCCGCAACCAGCACGTGAGCTTTATTTAGCTTTGTAACATTTTCTTTTCCGACAAGCAGTTCGGTCCGTTCCAGCCACTCCATAATTTTTTATTTTTTCAAGTGGTGCCAAAGATAATAGATCGTTAGATTTTTAGAAGTTAGAGATGAGACAAAATGATGAATTCAACTACGCTTCAGTGCAGGAATCAGCTGCTCCCCATTTTTACTGATGGCTTCTTCAAGTACCTTCACAGAAATCCCCCGGATATCTGCAGCCTTATCATACAAAGCCACGATAGATTTGTTGGTATGATCGGTCTCCAAAAAAAAACGATCTTCCGGAATCTGACGAAAAGATTCGGCCGCTTTATTGGAAGGATAAAGAATTTTTGGCCCGAAAGAGAGATAAAACCCGGCCTTAATCAGCTGTTCCATCTCCTGAGGATGACCGTTAAAACCATGAATAATCCAGGGCTGGGCGGGGTTCATGGTTTTTCGAAGATTCAGCACCTCATTGTTTGCTTTAACCGAATGGATGATGAGCGGTTTATTCACAGCTTCAGAAATCTCTATTTGCCAGCAGAATAAGCGTTTCTGGACATCCATGGGTGGCCCCTTCAATTTATCCAGTCCGGCTTCGCCAATGGCGACAACCCGATTGAAATGTGCGGCTTCTCTTACATGCTCCAGAAGTTTCTCCGGATCGTTGCCCTGAATATACCAGGGATGGATTCCATAAGAAAGATAGATCCCCTCCTGATAATCGCAAACGGGCTCCGGAGCAACGCAGCTGACAATAGCATCGATCTCAACCGATTCTTCAGGCCAGGTATGGGTATGAAAATCAAGGTATCGCATAGGTCTGGCTTTGAAGGTTAACCAAAACGGGCAGGAAATAGTTTAATGAAACAAAAAACTTAACCTGCCCGTGTAATATCATTTATGGTTTTATAACCTCAACTACAGAACCTCCTAGCCTTGCTCTGACATCCCGATTGTACATAGCCTCGCAACTTACCGGCGGTAAATAATACTGCCCCGGGAAAGCTGCGTGGACAACAACCACAAATTGCTTGGTTTCGCCGGCATCCAAATCAAAATACGACATTACCCGGTCGTCCCGGATATCCCGATAATCAGGAATGTCCTTTTCATGCACTGCATTCCCCTCCAGTCGGGTATTTCTTATCTCCCATCCTGAAGGAATCAACTGAGTAAGTGCCAGATTCTCAACATCTCCGGATGTCCCGGGATTGCTCACACGCACAACATACAGAAAATCCGTACCTTGTTCAATATTCTCCGGATTAATACGACTACCGTCCATGGTCTGAAATGAAGTTTCCATCCGAAGGTTCTCCGAAAAAGAGGAAGAATCAATCCCAGCGGGAGTGCCTGTCACAATAAGCGTTGCAAACAACTCATCGTCAGTGTCATTGGCAACCTTTACTGAACCATCACGCACCTCACTCACTTCAATATCCCTCTGAGAAACGGCCTTATCAGACCCAATGGTCATCTCATCACCCGAATTCACACTGTAGGTATATTGCAGCGACTCCCCTGCCATGTGCTGACCGGAAAAATTAACAATACTCATCAAAGCCCATGCGGTGGTTTGCGTACTATACCAGTTTTGACTACTCAGTCTTTTTGCGGCTTCACGAACCATTGGAAACGCAGTCTCTCTCCTGTCCAGCAGTGTTAGTGCGTTGATTAGAATCGCTTTATCCCGCAAAGGTGACCCATAGGTACGGTAAACAACCTTAGCTTCATCGGAATCGACACCACCATCCATCAATTCAACAGCCACTTCCTGCATACCGGATATGGAATAAGCGGATGCCAAAAGCCAACGAGCCTGCAAGATTAGATTTTCCTGCTGTCGCAATCGGTTCATCGCCCCTACAACGGGTTCTCCGGCCAGTGCAAGCGTAAACAAGCGATATGCCTGCAACATCTGCTCTGACCCCAAATAACCTGTTTCCGAATCAGGAAGCCAGGCTTTGGCCCGTTGCTTTTGCCATTTCAACCAGGCCGACTTCACGTTTGGCTTAACCATATATCCCTGTTTCTCGGCCTCCAACAGAAAATGTCCTGCATAAGAAGTGCCCCACTCGTTGGGATACGACTGACCGGGCCAATATGCAAATCCTCCCTCGGGAGTTTGATAGGAACTATAGCGATTCAATACACTTCCGATATTCTCCCGTGCCCGGGACTTTTGTTCCTCATTCATATCCACTATTTTGTCGAGATACAATTGAGGGAACCCCCCGGAAGTGATCTGTTCAATACAACCATGGGGATATTCAAGCAGATAGGAGAGCCTGGCGGTCAAATCCATTGGAGGAATAGCACTTACCTCCAACCGTATGGAGTTAGTCCCGGCAATTCCCGGCAACTCATATTTTAAAGACCCTGATTCCTTTCCCTTCAAGCTCGTAAAAACAGTTTTCGTCACCGACGGATTAGGCATCCTAATCATCAGGCTTTTGGTGATTTCATCTTTTCCCTGATTGCTGTTTGCCGAGATGACAAGTTGCGACATTCCGGTAACAGAACCGGTTTCCAGTTCAAAATAAACGGTCTGTTCACCAGGTTGGTCAAAGCTACGTTTCTGAGAGGTTTCACCCGATATCTTATAATGTTCCGATCCTTTCAAGGAAACCGTCACATCCCGTACTTTTTCATCAGTGACAAAAATCGTCACCGGAAGCCAGAGTTTCTCCTGCGGCCCCATCACACGAGGCAGAGAGCTCCATACCATTACCGGCTTTTTCACCTTAACAGTTGTCTCTTCACTTCCGGTAGCGGCCCCGTTGGTTCCTATAACCATTACTCTGACCGAACCGGTATATTCAGGAACCGTAAATTTGTGCTTTTCAGAACCACGCTTCAAATGAAACGGACCAAAAAAGCGGACCATCGGCTCAAAACGACGCATCTGATTCTGACTTCTGTCACCCGATAGTTCTCCGTCACCTCCAACGCTAAACAGCTGCTCAATTTTACCGCCAAAAGCACCAATCACCTCATCGTACAAATCCCAGGTTTTAATTCCCAGAGCCTGCCTTGCATTAAATCGCTGCCAGGGATCAGGCGTAGGGAAACCCGTCAAATCCAGCAAACCTTCGTCCACCACGGCAACCACATAATCAAAAGCTTCATTGTTTTTCTCACTCACCTCAATTTGGGCCTCACTGCCCGGCAGCCATGTATCTGATGTTTCAATTTGCGGTTCCAGTCTTGTTCCCGGATCCTCAACCAAAACCGGAACAACGCCATAAAGTCTGATGGGCCGGTTATTTCCTGTTTGAGCATGCGGCTGAAGCAGCGTGACACTCACATAGATATTGGGACTCATCTCCGGTGTGGCTTTAAAAGAGAACCGAGTCTCTTTAGCTTCGGGTGAAATCCACCAGCTTTTAAGAATACGGGTTCCTGTTTCCACTGAAACCAGGGCACGTCCTTCTTCTGCCGATGGAAAAGTGACCACCACATCTTCACCCACTTTATAGTTCTTTTTATCGGTAGAGAAGATTAATTCGGATGCACTTTCTCCTCCCCTGGACTCACGAGCCCATCCCGGCCAGTCAACCCTGACAGTGGCAGCAGTAGAGTGCCCGGAAGAAGCATTGGCAACCCTTATCAGGTATCGACCCCATTCAGGTTTATCAATGCGCAAATCAAAACTTGCTTTTCCGTTACCGGATGTGGTTACCATGCCATGATCAACCCTGTTGTTGCTGTGAAATGACACATAACGGCCCAGATCTTCATCTGATTTTTCCCACCACCAGCGCCACTCTATTTTATATATGCTGTAGGTAAGATTCTGTCCACCAACCGGATTACCTTCGGCATCCACCGTCACCAGTTCTATGGCATGATCCTCATCGGTAAGCAGGAGTCCCCGATCGTCACCAGGTGGTGTACGCATTCCTGTATAAACATCATAGGGAGATAACGAAACCCGTTGTGAGGAAATACTGAAGGCGCCTCCCTCTTCAAAAACCCGTGAGGTAAGCTGAGCCGTCAGTTTTCCTGGAGCACGCTTATACGATGGCACTCTTTCCCGGAACGAAGCATTTCCCTTATCATTGAGAAGACCATCAAAAATAGTTACCTCGGAAGCATCCAGGCTACGGGTAGCATCATCAAAAATATATCCTGAGTAATCAGGAAAGGAGGTCTTTCGCTCCTTTACCGACATGCGCACATCTGCCCTGAGATCAGAGGCAGGAGAACCGTGTAACCATTCGGAATGAACAGAGAAATCTGTCGATACACCCGATTGTAATTCCTCTTCAGAAAAATCCAGATTTATCTTTAACCGGTTGGGCCTGATGGTTTCCACGCGCAATGTTTTTTCAAACACCACACCTCCCATCGAAATCCGGGCCAGCCACATCCCGGTGGGAGCCTCTTCAGATGTGAGGGTACGAAAGGTATAAAGCAAATTCCGTGGATGTGTACTTACCTGACGGTCAACCAATCTTCCGCGCGGATCGGTTAGCTCAAAAGTTACGGGGTGATTGGAAGACAAGGTTCCGGGACTACTTTCCACAGGCATAAATGAGACAAAAATAGAATCACCGGGGCGCCAAACTCCGCGCTCTCCAAAAATAAATCCACGCAATCCCTCCTTTACGGTTTCCCCGGCTACATCAAAACGATCCAGCGGCAAAGCCTCACCCTCATTGAGCTTAAGATACCCGCGTTGCTTGCCCTGTTTGGCCACAAGCAAAAACGGTGTCTCCTCAAAATTAAAAGCAGCAAAACCCTCTTTATCACTGATCTCTTTGCCCATAGACACCATCTGCAGATTAAACACTTCCACCTCCACTCCTTTGAGTGGTTCGGTATTGCGCAAGTCGGTAACAGTCACCAGCATCTCCCCATTGGTACCACGTTTGGCCATAATTCCCAAATTGGAAGCCAGCACATTGGTTGCCACCCAACGCTGACGAGTGTAGTAAGAATCGGAACATGGATCATCCCTGTCGTACCAGTTGTAGTTGGAGTTATAATTGTATGGATAAGTGGAATAGTAATCATCTGGCTCATCCCAAAACTCATCATCCGAATCAGACTTATTGCCAATGGAAGGTTCCGATTCATCCCCTTCTGAACAGGCATAAATGGCATCCTCTTTTTCAAATCCCAACTCCACGCGATAAATTGCCCCAGGATCGGGTTGTACAAATTTCGAGAGATCAAGCGAAAAGGTATTCCATCGATTCAAGTCCAATGTGGGATCATTATCAATGTCAATGCGTTGTCTGTGAACCAACCGACCGGCACGTTTTAATTGCGACTCTCCTCCAAGTTGGTTGATCTGAAGAAAATGTCCGATGTTGTGCTCATAAATCTTGATAATCCGGACTTTCACCGATTTGAGACTCACTGCTCTGAATGGCAGGTACAAACCATCTGAAAAAGGCATAATGGTTCCTTCTCCTAACAATTCAACCTGAGGCGCTTCAGTGGAAAAAGAAAATGAAAAAGCTCCTTTCCTGTTTAACTTTGTTCCGGCAACATTTGTGATTTCCGGCAATATCTTCAATGTCTGATTTCCCGTGACGGACTCTCCGGGATAAAGTTCCACCCTGTTGTTTTCGATATTCCAGTCAAGATCAACACCCTGCATCACAAAAAGTCCGGAAACATCCTGAGCCGGATCTATGGGGTCACTGAAGGTTACCGTAATCACATTGCGAGGAGCAGACTCCATGCGGGCAGACACAATTTTGAAGTCATCGAGGGCAGGAATGGCAACCTCCAATTCACGATTATCGTCGGGCGATAACGGGCCCTCTGCAACTTCTATCAGCAATTCGTTCTCTGAACGGCCCCGGGACAAACCTGTCACCGACAGTTCATGAACCCTGCCATCAATGTGTGTCCATTCAGGGGACAACTCCGCTCCTTCGTATGTTACTGTTACATTTTTCTCTACCACTTCGTCAACAGCTACATCAGCCAGAGCCACGCGGGCAGTAACTGTATAGGAATCATACTCGGACACCGAAACCGGCTGGATATTTTCCAGACTCAACCAGGCATTTTGCTGAACTGTGCGAAAGGTGAAGAAAAAGGATTCTTTCTCCCCGGGCAACAACCGGGGAAGATTTACCTCAACCTTAAACTCCTTCCCGGAAGGGAGCATCTCTTCAGGTTTAAAAACCAGGGTCCGGCTACCGACCCAAACTGCTGAGCCTTTAACTGATGGAGAAATCTTTACAATTCCCTCCTGCACAACCTTGCCGGCCTCGGCGTTTGCCACCGAAGAGGAAAACTCCACCATTACCGGAGAGGTGGAAGAAACCTGACCGGAAGTGAATGCACTAATTTTAGCATGAAATGGAGAATGCGCGGGCGCATCTTCTTTAACAGAAGATTCACAACCCCAAAAAAGAACTGCGACAATCAGCATTGACGCCAGCGAAGTAAAAATTTTCATAGGGACAGAGTTCCTTTAAATCTGATTTATCCATGAATAAATTGTAATGAGTTGTACAAACTCGTTCCAAATCACATATAAATCAGGTTGAATTAATAATTGAATATAAAATACAATCGTGATACCTATTAGTCTTGCGAAAAGTCATCTTCTACAACCGCCCACCCCATCAGATCAGATAGATAAGCCGTAAGTTCAGCGGCATTTTTCTGATGCTGGGCCACGGTAGGATGCGAATCAATACCAATTCCCAAATCGCCTGTTTGGGGGGACATTTCAAAAAAGGTAACAGAGCCCCTTCCTTTGTCATTGGCCGTATCCACAATATATTTGAGATAACCCCTCACCTCATTCAGTACATCTCCATTCATCATAGGCCCAAGCAGACAAACAATTTGAGGCTGATGGTATTTGGATTGAATGATATCCAGCAAACGCAGGTAGTTATCCACATACAATACTGAATCTCCCCCAATGGTGCTAAAATCATTGGTTCCAAGATTGATGCAAAACACATCGGGTTGCCTGGCAAAATCATATTTAGGAAAATCCTCGTACAAAAATATGCGGTCATAACGATTGGTCATACAATCGGAATTTCCTTCTGCGGGTCCGTCATAATTGCGATATACCCCGATACCTGACTTTGAAACAGAGATATGCCGGGCATATAAATTTCTGGCAGTTATGGCAGCATAAGTCAGATAATGATTTTCTGTCTCCGGTCCAAAAGTATCTCCATTCAGTCCTTCGTTTCCATAACCGCAGGTGATGGAATTGCCAATGAACTCAATAAGGCGGTCCTGTTTGGTAAAGAGTGGTTTCAAGGTTGCCCCCGATTCAAGCTCAAAACCTCTAAAGGTTGTTTTGCCAAAGCTGACTTCCGTGCGTTTAAAAAGTTCTATCTCATGATTTGTCCCAGTCAGTCCTTCCGCCAATACGTAAGCATGTTTTCCTTTAGCTGTATGAATTGTTCGTAACACTTCACCGTCCAAAATAACATTGTAGAAGTTTTCCCCTTTCTCATCCTCCAGTATGGCAATGATAAGGCCTCCGTCAAAACAAGCCCTGATACTCACTCCGGAATAAGCAAAAGATGGAGCTTCAGGGTTTGAAAAATCGATACGCCCTGTATATTCAATCAGAGCGTTACGTGCAGAAATACGGCTTTGAGCATTAAGCAAAAAACCGATCATTGAAAACATAAAAATCAGAAATATTTTTTTCATTAAGGTCACCTTTTCATTTGACCAACTAAAGTACAACAAATCGATGAAAGTTTGATGTTTGGCTTGAAGAGATCATCAACCCGCCATGACTTTTGTCCAATTTTATTAATTTTACAGTTCATAATCAAAAGGCAAACATTAAAAGCCATGAGACAAGCCATTTTCCTGTTCTTTCTTTTACTGACTTCCACAAACAGCGCCTTTGCCAATATTAGTGCAGAGGCTATCCTCGATAGTCTGGATCAGACCATTGCCCGAAAGCAGGAATATGAACAACAAAAAGAAAAGGAGCTTTCCCTGCTTAAAGAGTGGCTCCGGGAAGCGACGACACAAAGGGAAGAATTTGATCTCAGCACACGATTGTATGAAGCCTACCGAAAATATCAGATCGACTCGGCCATTGTATATGCTCAAAAAGCTCTGAAAAATGCAAAAACCCCAGAGAATGTTCAACACACACATCTTCAGCTCGTCATTTTGTACTCTTCCACAGGCATGTTTCGCGAAGCAGAAACCATTCTCCAACGGTTAAATAAAAATGAGCTTCCAAAGTCGCTGTTGGCTGACTACTACAATGCCTGGCGCTTGTTCTTCAATTATTATGCGGCTAATGTGCAGCTTCCCGAATATGATCAAAAAACCAGAACCTACCGCGACTCTTTGATCCAGGTATTGAATCCAGAATCGATGTTTTTTCGCATCAACCAAGCGGAAAGTCTTATAGAAAAAGGGGAAACTCAGCCAGCCGGCCAACTGTTGACCAATATGCTCGGGGAAATCAATCCTGAAAATGAGAACTATGCCATGGTCACCTTCTTAAAAGGATTGCTGCACGAAATCAGAGGAGAAACAGAAAAAAGTCAACGATTCTTCGCTTTATCTGCCATCAATGACATCCGAAAATCCACGAAAGACAACTCTTCTATTCAACATCTGGCGGCACTGGCTTATGAACAGGGCAATATAGAACGGGCTTTCCAATATTCCCAAGTGGCCCTCAACGACGCCCTGTTTTGTAACGTGCAGTTCAGAACTTATTATCTGACACAGTTTTTTACGTTCATCAATGCCAATTATAAGGAGAAAATTGAGAAGCAAAAAAACCAGTTGCTGCTCTTTCTTTTTCTTATCAGCCTGCTTTCTCTGTTTCTGATTGGAGCGGTAATATATGTTTACAAACAAAAAGACAAAGTATCCGGAATCCGCCGGGAGCTGGATGAAATGAACAAGGAACTTTTACGTCTGAACAACAACATAAAGGAGAAGAACAATCAACTGAATGAGCGAAACACCCTGCTGCAGGATGCCAATCAGATTAAAGAGGAGTACATAGCCCACTTCTTTGATCTGTGCTCCAGTTACATCAACAAACTGGAGGATTACCGTAAATCACTCAACAAAAAGGCTGTCAACGGAGAGCACGAAAAATTGTTCAAGATGCTTAAGTCCACCTCCATCATCGAAACGGAGGTGGAAGAGTTGTACCGCAATTTTGACACGATTTTCCTCAATTTATACCCTACTTTTGTGGAGGAATTTAACCAGCTTCTTACCGATGAAGAAAAATCGGAACCAAAGAACGGTGAGAAGTTAAACACTGAGTTGCGCATCTTTGCATTGGTTCGACTGGGCATTACCGATAGCGTAAAAATAGCCTCGTTTTTACGTTACTCTCTAAGCACCATTTACAACTACCGCACCAAAGCCCGCAACAGGTCGGCTGTGCCCCGTGAAAAGTTTGAAGAGATGGTTATGAAGATTGGCACCCTGCGAAAACCAAATCAGTAGATAAATCTTACGCAAAGCTTTAGCCAATCATTAACAATGCCCTGCAAAGATCTGTTCATTGCGAACGTAGTGAAGCAATCTCAATTTTCTAACCGGACACCAATCATTCCATTTCTACTACTTTTTCAAGCTTCACAACAGCAGCAACAAACTCTCTATCAGGAACAAATGTTTTACAACAACTACTTTTAGCACCTTCTTTCACAGGTCGCTTTCTATTTGGCTAACTTTGATTTCCGAAATAAACAAAAACGATAAAACAAATTCATGGCTGCAGAAAGTAAAAGGTTTTATGTAGTGGATGCATTGCGTGGCTTTGCCATCATTTCAATCATGTTATTGCACAACATCGAGCATTTCGACTTCTACTATGTGCCGGAAAACATCCCCCAGTGGATGGCATCCATTGATACGATCATCTGGGATACGATGTTTTTCCTTTTTGGAGGTAAATCATATGCCATGTTTGCCCTTCTATTTGGTTTGACCTTTTACATCCAGATGCACAATCAGGAGAAACACGGAGAAGATTTTCGACCGCGTTTTGCCTGGCGTATGTTTTTGCTGCTGATTTTTGGAATCATAAATTCTGCATTCTTCCAGGGAGACATTTTATCAATTTATGCAATACTCGGAATCCTGCTGATACCGGTGGCCAGATTCAGTGACAAAGCACTATTTATTATCGCCCTCATTTTATTTCTGCAACCCTACGAAATGATCAGGCTTTTTATAGCAATTCAGAATCCTGAAATGCAGATATCCGATCCTGCTTCATGGGCATATTTCGGGAAAATGAGTGAATACGCTGCTGGAGATTCCTTATTTGCCACCATCAAAGGGAACCTCACCAACGGCAAGGTGGCCGTGCTTCTCTGGAACTGGGAAAACGGACGATATTTTCACATTCTGGCCCTGTTTATCTTTGGATTACTTGCCGGCCGAAGAAAGTTATTTGCCTGGAATGACGCAACCAAACAATTCTGGACCAAAGCACTCATTATTTCTGCAGTAGCCTTCATTCCTTTGTTTGCAATAAAAACCAGCACCGGAAACCTTATAGACAGTGACGCCATTCGCCGCTCTTTCAGTATCATTGAAACTTCCTGGACCAACATAAGTTTCATGATTGTCTTGCTTTCTGGGTTTGTTTTGCTTTTTCATTCAAAGTTGATGCATAAAGTACTCAATGTCTTTACCCCAATCGGAAAGATGAGTTTATCAAATTATGTGTTTCAGTCAATCATAGGGGCGTCCATCTACTATGGATTCGGACTCGGTTTATACAAACATGCCAACACCACCCCCGCATTTCTCATCGGACTGGTTCTTGCTGTCATCACCTGGCTTCTTTGCAGCTGGTGGGCAGCAAATCATAAAAGGGGACCACTGGAAGCCATCTGGCACAAAGCAACCTGGTTCAATTCAGAAAAAAGACATCATTAAGGCGAGGCTTTCTGTCTGTAACAACACACTCCTTTCACACACGCCAATGACAATCTGTTACAGAGACTGCCAATTTAAAACCACCCGGAGACTGGATTCTGCGGGTGGTTTTCGTTGTAATCCGGATTATCCATAATTTTTTTAACTTCGATAAATTTTTAATTTTTCCTTTTATCCTGTATGCAACTGAAAACAAAACAATTCTGGGTTTCAGGTCTGGTGATGATGCTTTTCGGAATCACCATGGTAGTGGTGGGCACCATCAACAATTTCCTGGTCGTGGAGTTTGGCGTAGATAAACTTTTCATCGGCCTTTGCGCATCCATCCTGGCTGCCGGGGTGTTTTCAGGTCTTTTCTCATTTGGGCCAATGGTTGAGCAATGGGGCTACAAACCGGTAATGTTGGGGGGGTTACTGCTGGCAATCGCAGGCATAACAGGAATTGTTTACACCCCTCTGGTACTTTATGTTCCGGTATTTTTCTTTTTTATCGGAGCCGGAGGAGGAGCTGTCAATGGAGCCACCAATATGCTGGTGGCCAACATATTTCCAAAGAACAACAGCGCATATCTAAGTCTGCTGGGCGTGTTTTATGGCATCGGAGCATTGGGATTGCCGTTGCTTACCTCACTCATGCTTGAGAGTGATTTTCCCTATCAGACCATCCTGACTCTGGTGGCGGGATTTCTGTTTATCCCCATCCTACTGGTCTCGTTTCTGAAATTCCCCGGAGCCGTCAGGTCGGCCCCCATCCCTCTGAGGAAGTTCTTTCTCATGCTTACCCATCCGGCAATACTACTTTTTGGGTTTTATATGTTTTTTCAGGGCTCTGTAGAAGGCATCATTCCGGTATGGGCTCCGTCCTACCTTTCAGAAATCACAGGAGTAACATACGAAAAAGGGTTATATGCCATTACCATCAGTGCTACGGGCCTTACTTTCGCCCGTCTCTTGCTTGGGCGTTTTCTTAAAATATATCCTACTTTCCATGTATTGCTTATCAGCATGGTCATTTTCACTTTCGGAACAATCATCTTCGGCTGGGGTAGTTCGTTTTTGATCAGTCTCGCCGGAATTGCCATTATGGGACTGGGGATGGCAGCCTTCTTTCCGGTAATGATGGGCTATACTGTAAGTCATTTCCCTGAAAATCCTGGAACTGCCCTTAGCCTGGTTATGGCAATGGGCCTGGGTGGCAATTTACTAATCAACTATATCACCGGCATTATGCTGGATTCTTTCGGCGTCGATAAATTCATTTACATGATTGCAGCATTAATTCTCGGCCTTTTTATATTGCTTTATTTAATAAAAACCAGGCTTTTGGATCAAAAATAACCAGTGTATATCAGAAGCCGCCTCCCCTTTTGCCCAGAGCTAAAGGTTCCCCGAAATCATCCATGGTGGAATCACAATGCAACCAGGATGCTGGTCTCTCCTTAAAAAAACATTTTTTTACAAGGAAATAAATGCTACTTTCGCGGCCGATTTTTTCAACAAAACAATAATAGTAAGAGCATGGAAAATCTGGGAGACTCAGTTTGGTCAGCAGCAGTATTGTTATTTTTCCTGATGGATCCGTTGGGTAACATCCCCGTATTGTTATCCATTCTCAAAGGAATTGAAACCAAACGTCAGCGAATCATCATTGCCCGTGAACTTTTCATAGCCCTGGGAATTCTCCTCGTCTTTCTTTTTGCAGGAAAACCACTGCTCAATTTCCTTCATCTGGAACAGGAAGCAGTAACCATTTCCGGGGGGCTTATACTTCTGATCATAGGTTTACGCCTTATCTTTCCTCAGAAACACGGCCCCATGGGACAAACCCCGGGAGGAGAGCCTTTTCTGGTACCCATTGCCATCCCAATGATTGCAGGTCCCTCCGTGTTGGCTATGCTCATTCTGATGACACAAAGCCAACCCGGCAACATGACCAACTGGTTTTTTGCGTTGCTCATTGCGTGGGCACTTTCGGCCATCATCCTCCAAACTGCTCCGGCACTTCTTCGCGTATTAAAAGAAAGAGGACTCATTGCCCTCGAACGCCTCATGGGAATGATTCTGGTAATGATGGCTGTTCAGATGCTCATCAACGGTTTTAAAGTTCTTTTTGCAGGTTAACAGAATCTGTTTCTTTTTTGCCGGATTACCTTTGACAATTCCTAATCACTATTCTTATATTAGTGATTAGCTATGTTAAGAAGCCGCCTTTTACTCCCCCTTACCTTCATCCTCCTTTGGAACTCCGGGTTCATTGGAGCTGAATTTGGTTTGCCTTACACAGGACCCTTTACACTCATGTTCTGGCGCTACGGAATCCTTACGCTCATCCTTTTTCTTTACCTGCTGATAACCAATCGACTCTGTTTTCCGGAATGGCGTATAACGATTCCAAATATGTTGGTAGGTTTATTAGCGCATGGTGTGTGGCTGACCGGTGTTTTATTCTCCTTAAACCTGGGTGTTCCGGCGGGCATTGTTGCTCTGATTACAGCACTTCAACCCATGGCCACGGGGGCTTTTTCGGGATTAACTACAGGGGAGCAGACCTCCCGGCATCAATGGACAGGACTGACCATCGCCTTTGCCGGGGTGGCCCTTACCATACTTGCACGCATGGACTTTTCCGACCTCGGAACAAGCGGGGCCTACCTTATTCCTTTTGTCTCGGTAGCAGCCATGACCTCAGCCAACCTGATAGAACGAGAAATGGAAATTGCAGAACACTGGCGCCTTCTACCCATGGATCAGACACTTTTTCTCCAAAGTCTGGCCACATTTATGGTTTTCATCCTGCCTGCTGTATTTTTTGAAGATCTAAAAACTCAATGGAAACCCCCTTTCATCCTAACCCTGATGTGGCTTATTGTACCTGTATCAATCGGGGCCTATGCGAGCATGTGGAAGCTGCTTGAACGAATGGAAGCAAACCGCTTTGCAGCCTTTTTCTATTTCAGTCCACCTGTCACCATGCTTATGGCCTGGGTTGCTTTTGGCGACACTCTCTTGCTCACCGATTTGGGAGGACTGACCATCGTATTTACAGGAGTAATCTTCACTCAAAAACATTCTTTTAAAAGGGCAGGGAAAGATTAAAATAGAAGTGTCTGTTCATAAAGTACCGTTCTTCATTACACCACCAAACAAAAGAACGAGCCGGATTGTTTTTAAAAGCACATTACTCAAAAAATCACCAATGGGAATTTATCGTTTACAGGTCCAACAAAAGCTTAATGCTTCCAGGGAAGAAGTCTGGGATTTCATCTCGTCCCCTCACAACCTAAAACTTATCACTCCTGAACATATGGGATTCGATATCCTCACACCCGGGTTGCCCGAAAAAATGTATGCCGGAATGATGATTGAATACCAGGTTCTTGCTCTTCCCGGCTACAAAACACGATGGCTTACGGAAATCACCCAGATACAACCGGGTGAATTTTTTATTGATGAACAACGTTCCGGACCGTATAAGTTGTGGCACCACCAGCACCACATCTCTTATAATGAAAACGGAACCCTCATGACGGATATCGTACACTACATTCCACCGTTTGGCTGGTTTGGAGACCTGGCCAATCAACTGATGATCAAAAAACAACTCAATGCCATTTTTGAGTTTCGGAGAGTGGCCCTGGAGAAAAGGTTTCCCTGATAAAGATCCCTTTAAAAAATCAATGATTATCTGGTTGTTCAGAAATAAAATGACTATCTTAAAATGAATTTCCAGATTAGTCGGTTGCTTTGTATTGATTTTAAATTATTAAGCCATGTCTCCAGCATTCATTTTAAAAAACGGAAGAATATTCGACGGACGTTCCTTTCTGTCACCCGGTTTTTCTATCGTGGTGAGGCCTCCGCACATCCTGGCCATAACCCCTCATCCCCCATCTCATTTGCCCTCCATCGATCTTCAGGGAAAAGTGATTGCCCCGGGGTTCATCGACTTACAGGTAAATGGGGGCGGAGGGAAATACACTTCCCTGGAACCATCTGAAAAGTCTTTCCGGCAAATCCTCAATTCCCATCTCCGGGAAGGAACCACCTCCATGCTGCTAACCATTATTACTTCTGCGGATGAAACCCGCCGGCAGGCCATAAGCAGCATGCAGACAATCATGGAGAAAAACCAATCTCTTCTTGCCGGAGCTCATCTGGAAGGTCCCTTTCTCAATCCATCAAAAAAAGGAGCTCACCATGAACCATGGCTGCAACTTCCTACCCCCGATCTCCTCAAGCAGGTATCCGAAGAAGGCGGTGACACCATTAAAGTCATAACCGTTTCTCCGGAACTGTTCACTTCAGGTAACCTGGACATTCTTTTGGACACTGGCTGGGTACTATCGGCCGGACACACCACCGCCTCCTACGAAAGTGCTGTGTCCTTCTTCGATCATGGCGGCCTTATGGCAACACATCTCTTCAATACCATGCCGTCACTTAAAGGAAGAGAGCCGGGAATTGTCACGGCCATCTTTGAGCATCAGGGAGCCAAAGCAGGGATTATTGCCGACGGGCACCATGTTCATCCAGCTGCCATTCGGCTGGCACAAAAAGTGATGGGAGATCGTTTATTTCTGGTTTCTGATGCCACGTTCCTCGGGCAGAAAGACGGTGAAGTTCACTTTGGTCCTGCCACTTTCCGCATGAAAGACGGAATCTGTTACAATCAGGACGGCAAACTGGCAGGCTCCTCAATATCAATGAGTCGCGCAGTTCAATACTGCATTACAAAAGCAGGAATATCAGAAACAGATGCTTTACGAATGGCCACGTACACCCCCGCATCAATTCTGAAAGCCACAGATCACATTGGAAACCTGCGCAAAGGAGTACTGGCCAATATGGTCGTTTTGGGTGAGACCTGGGAAATTGAAAAGGTTTATTATGAAGGCGAACCGGTGGAATAGGCAATTCTCACTGATGACAAAAAAGGGATATTTATCACATCCGAAAAGAATTGAATTGAGAGCCTCAAAAATGGCGGATCAGAATCCGCCACACCTGTTCCTCCCTTCTGTTTTATGAGATAGTCAGCACTAAAAACCAACCGGCTTTACTTACAAGGAATACATAATGTTGTTGTTTTACTAAAAGATTGAAAGTCTTTAAGCAATCGCCTGGAGCGTTGCCCTGAGCTATTGCTATCAGGCTTTCAGTCTGCTTACAACATCCCTGTCTTATTACTTAGCAAGATTAAAACAGACCATTGATTTTGCTGTCAACCTTATCAATGACAGCACTCAAATTGCTTCTGTCCTTGATGAAGTCGTTGTTGTCCACATCCACAATCAATAAATTGCTCTCTCTGTAGTTTTTGATCCACCCTTCGTAACGCTCATTCAGCCGGCGCAAATAATCCAGGCGGATTGATGACTCATATTCCCTCCCCCGCATTTCTATCTGACGAACCAGCGTGGGGACAGACGCCCGGAGATAAATAAGCAAATCAGGAGGAGCAATCAAACTGCTCATCAGATTAAACAAACCGGTATAATTTTCATAATCCCTCGGACTCATCAGTCCCATATCGAAGAGATTGGCTGCAAAAATCACCGAATCTTCATAGATTGTCCGATCCTGAATAACACTGGTATTGCCTTCCCGTATTTTCACAATCTGAGAAAAGCGACTCTTCAAAAAATAGACCTGAAGATTAAAGGACCATCGCCGCATATCATTGTAAAAATCTGCCAGATAAGGATTGTCTTCCACATCCTCGTAATGAATATCCCATCCATAATGACGACCAAGTAAACCGGCAAGTGTTGTTTTTCCGGAACCAATATTTCCGGCTATTGCAATATGCATCTGAATTATTTTTTATGAAAGGTACTATTTAGTGTTTGTCCATAAAGTACCATTTACTGCGTTACGCTTGCCCGAAAATTACTCATTTACTCAAGTAAACTGCTTATTTTCGGGCTTCGCAAGCCCCCGAAGAAAAATCGGGGCAGGCTTTGTAACTGGCACTTTCTTGACAAACACATGACCAGAACCAAATTTTGCTTAGTTTATAGACGGGTACTAAATAGAGTCCGTCTATAAACTAAGCGTTTTTCAAGTGTTTGAACTAGAAAGTTCAAATTCAAGGCGTGTGAAAAATCTAAACCGCAGAATACTAATGTATTTGAGGATTTAGATTTTGAGCAACAACGCAGAAGTTGGACTTTATAGACAAACACTATTTATTCATCTTCAACAGATCATCAAGATAATCCCGGTTATTGGACAGTCGTGGCACCTTATTTTGACCACCCAGCTTGTTGCGCGATTTCATCCAGTCGAAAAACAAGCCTTCCCGTGCTACCACCAAATCAGGAGGATCTAAAGTAATGCCTTTATATCTTTTAGCCTCATAATCACTGTTTACATCCTGCAACCCCTGATCAAGCGTATCCCGGAATTTCTCCGTCGAATCCGGTGCTTTTTCAAATTCAATAATCCACTGATGGGCTCCTTTACTTCCGGTACTCATATATAACGGACCGGCAGTAAATTCCTTAATAACTGCCCCTGTGGCTGCGCAGGCAGCATCCAAAGCCTTGGTGGCATTGTCAATGATAACCTCCTCTCCAAAAGCATTGATAAAGTGCTTGGTACGTCCGGAAATAATAAACTTAAAGGGATACCGGTGAGTGAAACGCACCGTATCGCCGATCATGTAACGCCACAATCCACCATTGGTACTGATTATGATGGCATAGTCCTTATTCAGCTCCACCTCATCGAGGGTCAGTGCTTTGGGATGAGCTTTCCCCACCTCTCCCATCGGAACAAACTCAAAAAACACCCCATAATCAAGCATGAGCAACATGGATGAAGACTTCGGATCGTCCTGAATACCGAAAAACCCCTCCGATGCATTGTAGGTCTCCATATAATGCATCTTATCGGTAGGGATCAGCTCCTTGTACTGTTGCCTGTAGGGAGTAAAATTAATACCACCATGAATAAAAAGCTCCAGATTGGGCCAAATGTCCAACAAGTTCTTTTTTCCTGTTGTATGAAGAATATGCTTGATCAGCACCAGAAACCAGGACGGAACTCCGGCAAGGGAAGTCACATTCTCCTTAGTGGTGATTTCAGTCATTTTCTCCAGCTTCTCTTCCCACTCTTCCATGAGGGCAACATCGGGACCGGGAGTTTTCAGAAACTGGGTCCAAAAGGGCAGGTTTTCTATTAGTATGGCGGATAAGTCGCCATAATAGGAATCATTACTGAAATTATTAATCTGATGGCTTCCCCCCAAAGTCAGGGTCTTGCCTGTAAAAACCTCATTATTCGGATAATTGTCGTTGTACAAGACCAATACATCGCGGCCCCCTCTGAAATGGCAGGACTCCAGGGCAGATTTGGTTACCGGAATGAACTTACTTTTTGAGGAGGTAGTCCCGGAAGATTTGGCGAACCAGCGCGTTACGCCCGGCCATAAAACATCCTTCTCTCCCTTCTTCAAGCGTTCCACATAAGGTTCGAAACCTTCGTACCCCTGAACCGGCACACGCTCCTGAAACTGATGAATACTCCGGATATCTGTAAAGCCATGTTCCTTCCCCCACTCTGTATCCCGGGCTTGTTCAATGAGAGAAAAAAAGACCGATTCCTGCACTTCCATGGGCGCTTTTCGAAAAAGATCGATCTGCGACAACCGTCTGGCATTGAACAGTCCAACAATGCTGGGTATAATTGGCATAAAAATGTCTGTTTTTTGTTTAGATTGTAAATATAAATAATTTTGCTCCAATCAATCAACCACATCCATCAACACAAACCATAAACTATGAGTTATTTCGATATTATCGTGGGGATCCTGCTTATCCTGGCGGGACTCAAAGGGCTCAAAAACGGTCTGGTCAAAGAGCTCGCCGGCCTCACAGCTCTGATTCTGGGAATCATATTAGCCGTTCAGCTTTCTGATTTTACAGCCAGTCTGCTTTCCGGATTTTTCCAATCTGACCACATGCCTGTAATCGCTTTTCTGGTCACTTTTATTGTCGTTGTAGTCGGGGTGCACCTCATTGCTCAACTGCTTCACACTCTTATCAACGCCGTTGCACTGGGAATATTCAACCGAATTCTGGGTCTGGCCTTTGGTATCCTCAAGGCCGGCTTCTTCATCAGCATCTTACTGCTTGGTCTGCAGGTTTTCGGGTTGGAAAACTCCGTTGTAACGCCCAAAGAACAACAACGGTCCAAACTCTACCCGCCGGTAAAAAGTGCCGCTCCTTTTATTTTCGATCTTTTTGAAAAAGATCTGGATGAGTTTTTCCGTCCCGATAAAGACAATGGGCAAAGCCCTGTGACAGTTTAACCTGATCAGGCAAAACAGGTTCATTTATTATTTGTATTTTTGCCGATTCTAAAGCAAAATCTATAATTCCGGATACAGAAAATTTTATAAATATGAATTTCGTAGAAGAACTGAAATGGCGCGGTATGATTCACGACATCATGCCAGGAACAGAAGAACAACTGGAAAAAGAAATGACCTCAGCTTATGTGGGTATTGATCCCACAGCCGATTCTTTGCACATCGGACACCTTGTAGGAGTCATGATGTTGCGCCACTTTCAGGCCGCAGGCCATCAGCCAATTGTGCTTCTCGGTGGAGCTACCGGAATGATTGGTGATCCTTCCATGAAATCTCAGGAAAGAAATCTGCTTGATGAAGAGACTCTCCGACATAATCAGGCCTGCCTGAAAGAACAATTAGCCAGCTTTCTTGACTTTGAGACCAACGAGCCCAACAAAGCCCTGATGGTCAACAACTATGACTGGATGAAGGAATTCTCTTTTTTGGAGTTCATCCGCGACATTGGTAAACACATCACTGTCAACTACATGATGTCCAAAGACTCCGTGAAGAAACGTCTGGGCAGTGAATCTCGTGAAGGGCTCTCATTTACCGAGTTTACCTACCAGCTGGTTCAGGGATATGATTTCCTGCATCTTTACAACCAAAAAGGCTGTAAATTACAAATGGGCGGTTCCGATCAGTGGGGAAACATCACGACAGGTACAGAACTTATCCGCAGAAAAACAGGAGGCGAGGCGTTTGCCCTTACCTGTCCGCTGATTACCAAAGCCGACGGAGGAAAATTTGGTAAAACGGAATCCGGGAATGTTTGGCTAGACCCCGAACGCACCAGTCCTTATGCCTTTTATCAGTTCTGGCTGAATACCTCAGATACCGACGCGGAAAAATACATCAAAATCTTCACACTCCTTTCTAAAGAAGAAGTTGAAGCCCTGGTTGCTGAACATCAGGAAGCCCCTCACATGCGCAAACTACAGAAGCGACTGGCCGAAATCGTAACCGAACTGGTACACGGCAAAGAAGCTCTGGAAACTGCCATTGAAGCATCACAGATTCTTTTCGGGAAAGCAGTTACCAATACGCTTCGAAAACTGGACGAAAAAACGCTTTTGGCGGTATTTGACGGAGTTCCAACTTTCAACATCAGCAAAAATGAACTAACCGCCGGCATCGGTATCATGGATTTGGTAGCTGAAAAAACCCAGGCATTGCCCAGTAAGGGCGAGGCTCGCCGAACCATCAAAGGTGGAGGTTTGGGACTCAATAAAGAGAAAGTAACATCCGACGATCTGGTTGTCACCACCGACGACCTGCTCAACGAAAAGTACCTACTGATACAAAAGGGGAAGAAAAACTATTTTCTCATCATAGCCGAATAAATCCGGATACCATGAAGGAAATGTGGAGTCATTTGGGCGGGTTTGGAAAACTACTGGTCACTGTACTGTTGGTCTTTACCAGCTTTATGGTCTTTTCCCTGATTGCACTGCTGGCAGCACTTCCTTTCTCGGATGGACTTTCGTTGCTCAGCGGTCCGCAAGCACCACTGTCAACCGGGATGCTTCGCTATTTCCAGATTGTACAAAGTATATCTGTATTTATCATCCCGTCATTGCTGGCGGGATTGCTTTTTTGGGGGCATCTTACCCGCGGAATCGGGTTCACTCAGCCCCGTGCAGTGTCAATCATATTCAGCCTGCTCATTATTGTGGCTTCACAACCACTGGTAAGCTACCTTGGCATCTGGAACAGCTCCATGCAATTACCGGACATGCTCCGGGGACTTGAGCAATGGATGGCCCGGTCGGAAGAAAATGCGGCAGATTTTATTTTTCAGATACTGGACACGGACGATCCGGCCATTCTATTACTGAATATTCTGATGATTGCCATTCTCCCGGCACTGGGTGAAGAGATGCTTTTCAGGGGTGTTTTACAACCCATTTTTGGAGAGTGGTTCCGAAACAATCATTTAGCAATACTGGTAACAGCTTTTCTTTTCAGCGCCATACACCTGCAATTTTTCACTTTTATGCCCCGGTTTTTCCTTGGTCTGGCATTGGGATATTTAATGGTTTGGAGCAGGAACCTGTGGTACCCGATCGCAGGGCATTTTGCCAACAACTTTCTGTCTTTGGTGATCTTTTATTTCTACCGGCACACACATCCTGAAATCAATCCAATGGAGCCCGACGCTGAAATGCTGTCACCGGTGTGGCTTCTGCCATCAATAATACTGCTGTTTTGGCTTTCCTGGTCATTTTTCCGGAAGGAAAATTCACTTAAATCCTGATATAAGAGCACAAAAAAACGTCCACCGAAATTCCGGGGACGTTTTTTATCGATTTGGCGGATTTTTCTATACAGTCATAATATCCTTCTCTTTCTTCTCAAGCAGGTCATCTACTTTCTTCGTAAAGTTATCCGTTAGTTTCTGAACCTGATCTTCGGCATCTTTTTCCATATCTTCAGGCAGGCCGTCTTTCTTCAATTTTTTCAGATCATTCATAACATCACGACGCGCGTTTCGGATACTGATGCGGGCTTCTTCACCCTCCTTTTTCACCTGCTTAACAAGTCCCTGACGACGTTCTTCGGTGAGAGGCGGAATATTTATACGAACCAACTCACCATTGTTATCCGGATTAAGCCCTAAATTGGCATTCATGATGGCCTTTTCTATGGGGCCGATCATACCGCGCTCCCAGGGCTGAACAGCAATGGTCCGGGGATCCGGTGTGTTAACACTGGCCACCTGCTGCAAAGGTGTCATGGAACCGTAATAATCAACCATTATTCCATCCAGCATTTTGGGGTTTGCTTTACCTGCACGGACTTTACCCAGTTCCCGGTCCAGATGGTCGATGGCTTTTTGCATATTTTCTTCTGCGCTTTCCAGCAAAATTTGAACATCATCTTCCATGATTATAAAAGTATTGGTTGGTAAAAAATTAATTTCTTATTCTTTAATTGTCAACAAAAATATAAAACTTTGGAACATTACGAAACAACAGACACTTTATCAGTCAGGGAAATCTGCTGTTTGTGCCCTGGATAAGCCACTACTCCGATGTAGCCACAAATACCTATATCAGAACAAATTACTTTTCCAAAAACTGCTTTGCCACTTCCAGCGAAGCCTCGGGAACTTCGAGAAAAGAAGCATGACCACAACCGGTGAAATGGCAGTGAGCCATCTGGGGATATTCCAACAAAAGAGTTTTGTAATAATCTGCCGGCATAAACGGATCATCACTTCCGGTAATCAATAAAACATCTTGCATTTTTTGTTTCATCAACTCCCCATAATCCGATCGGTTCATTATGGCCTCAAGGGTTTTTATCATTCCTTCGGCGGGACACCTGTCAGCTTCGGCTTTCAGTTTCCGCCCCATATCCGCAAGACGCTCTCTGTTTTCGGGTGCAAACATCGAAGGACCCACACTTTTTATCAACAAAGACTTTCTGCCTTTCCGAATTAATTCTATTTGCCTTTTGCGTCGTTCAATCTGAACGGGACTATCCGTCATTGGCGTGGAATGCAACAAAACAACCTTGCCAATTCGCCGGGGATAGAGAAGTGCCATTTCCAGGGCAAGATATCCCCCCATGGAATGCCCAATAATATGGACGAGTCCGTTGGATGCTTGATGCTGACCTATAACATCCATCAAATGCGCAGCCCAGTGAGGGAACATTTCCCCAGCCTCCCAGGCAGGTGTGCTTCCATGTCCAGGCAAGTCCGGAATATACAATGATCCGTTCAGGGCCATTTTTTCAGCCCAGGGAAGCCAGACGCCGCCATTTTCCAGAAAACCATGCAGAAACAAAAAAGCGGACTCTGTCTTTTCTGCCCTGTGGTATAAATGCATCGTATAATCCATTACGGCAAAAATAACGAAATAAACTTTCTCCAGGGATTATTCACTTTTGCCATGACTTGCCACCAAGATGATAAGGTCACTAATTAGTGACTGTCTGTAAACTAAGTAAAACTTCTCAAGTTCGCTGTGTCGGTCCAGAAGGTTTCGTTTACAAGGCTTGCCATTAGCGGAAATGCGGAGTTTACTAAAGTAAATGAGTAATTTCCGCTAATGGCGTAACGTAGTAAACGGGACTTTATGGACGGACACTAATTACAAGGTGGATGGACAAAAAAAGACTCATGGAATGCAAAGAGGAGACAACCCTTTATCCAGGCGTCTTTGCACTCCGATGAGCCTCTGTATATGATTCCTGAGAAATCCAATCCTTAACGCGAAACTATCAGTTCCGGTTTTTTAGAGCGTGCTTTCACAATCCCGAATTCGGAACTGAATTTCTCAATGTATTCCATAAACAATGGGATTCTTCTCACTGTATAACCACAGTCATTCTTGAATGGAACACACCGGATTTCTGTAAACACCGACCCTTTTTCAGTAACAACAATCACCTTTATGGGAACTTCCATCTCTTTTCCCGAATTGGATGATAAAGTAAGATAATTACCGGAAGTTTTATATTCAAAGACTTCACCCTGCACACGAACTTCACCTTCAGTTTCCGGCTTAAGTCCATGTCCGTCAACCGACCAATTGACTGAAGAAACAACGGCATCTCCATCCACCGAAGCCCGAAAATGACCAGTTTTACTTTTTCTTTCCGGAACCCTTCTTTCCAGCCAATCCCCAACTGCTTTATGGTAATCCAAAAATTGCTTATCGAGTGTTAATGCTTCACCATAAAGAGGTTCTAATTTAGCATCAACTGCTGGTATCGCGCTTTTTAAAGCTACCTGCAGGCCCTGCTTTTCATCAACACGCTCGCTTCTGATTGCTTCAACTTTATCAATTAAATCCAGTGACTTGTCATCAAATTCCAGCTGTACCTTTTCCCTAAAGTGACTGTTTAGTTCAGCGGCAGAGGTATAGTTAATTTCAGCCACCTCAAAATTCGCCCATGCAGGCCGGCATCTGAAAGACCCGACAATGCGCACCGTTGACGACTCCATTTGATAAGTACGATAACGAATGTAATAATTCGAATCATCCACATGATATATCTGAAAAAGACTCAGACACCCATCAGAAGTTTTTGCCCCAAATACTCTTCGGGAACAAACATACTTATCTTCAATCCATGGCAGCGGAAAATCTACATATACCGCAACCTGATCAAAAGGAACCTCATTAACCTCTCCATATGTCAACCGATACAGATGAAATCTTCTGGCTTTTGAAAAATCAGGCAACCTGCCGGCACCAAGTGATGTTCCACAAAGGGTTTTCATCTTTCGCCCCACATGAGTGCCCTCTAATTGAAATTCAGCTCCGCTAAAGTTGCTGCTTTTCACAATTCCGTTATCCAAATCCAGGAAATAACCATTTCGAAGGGTCAGATTGCCTTCCGATTTAACTTCTGCATATTCCTCCGGAAACAAGTCATAGGTAATCGTCAGGTCATCAATAAAGGCCCGGTCAAGTACATTTCCCACACCAACCAGAGGAACTGTTACTCCTGCCCCTCCGATTGCATCCGTTACCTGGCCAGCAATATTACTTACTGTGGATTCTATCACAGATTGGGCAATCCACAATATCAAAGGAATCAATATGGCACCCACAATTGATGAAATGACTCCAATCAGGATACCGCCAAGAGCTCCCAGGATTCCACCTGCAAGATAACAATACCAGGGAATATCCACGTCAATATCAGGATCATCAGTCTCGAAACGAACTCTCAATTCACCCGCCTGAATGGATACAAAAATACGGGCCCCTATCTCCCCTGAAGCCTCGTAACAAGTGCCTGATTTCTTAACCTTCCCGGAAACTTGTATATTATCATCACCGGGGGCAATATCAAGTTCGGTAAGTTTTACTCCATCTTTTATTGTGTGACTTCCGCGGAAACGACAATTGCTAAACGCCCCTTCGGAAAGACCAATGGATTCTTCTATCCTGGGCCCTATATTCCGGCACAGCCAGTCAAAATTAATCGCGACTGCGGCACCAGCTCCTTCTCTGGCAAAGGCACTGTTAAAGGCTCCAAGGTTGCCTGCTGTCCCTCCTCCAAAAGTAAGCATCACACCTAACGCATCTCCATCCTCATCTGTGGAATCATCAATAATCTTCAAATCAGCTCTGGTTATATCAAGCGTATCTGAAGAAGATCGATTCACCGGAATAGGAATCAGTGGAATGGAATGCTCCTTAAGCCTATTTGCCACAAAAGTATTGACCAGCCCTATCGATGTGCCGTCAATAGATAATTCACAAACAAACAGATGATCCTTGAAATCTATTTGAACCAGATCCATGTCTTCATCAGAGCGATCAACCACCATCCCCGCAACAATTCTAAGCTGTCCTGTATTTTCTTCTCCAAATTCGAGCGATGCTATTAATTCCACGGGGTTTTCCGCAGAAGCCGGAACATCCGGCGGTCGGTTAAAGTTGGTTGCAAGATCAAACCTCTCAAGAATATAAGAGTCGGGGAATAAACTACCAAGAAAACCTTCATTATCGAAGATGCCGGAGACAAGATTATTGATGGTCGCTGTACTTACTTCAATAACCATGTCAAATCCATGTGTTTGACTTCCTGCCATAGCACTATTATTTTATGTTAATCCTAATTTTGGGAACAAGCCTCTGCCCGTTGGGCATCATAAAATCCTCTACAGGCAATATTTCCTGCAGTCTGAACCCTTTCATTTTCCTTTCCAAAAAAGGAGATACCTTGATTTTATGCTTTTCCAAAAAAGCCCCGGGATCTTGCACAAAAAGCTCTTTCTCCTTTGGATTCCGAAGCTTGGCGGTAATTATCTTTTCATGCTCCATCAACTCATTCAGTTGCTCCTGAATTCCTGGGGAAAACTTCTCAAAACCAACTGCATCAATCAGATCTGGTCTTTTGAAAGTTATCTTCCGGGCTTTTAAACCAGGAATCGTAGTTCTTTTTGTTTCTTTTGGAGCTTTAGCGGGATTGTCCACACTTTTTCCGGATTTCTTTTCCTGTTTTTTCATCAGTATATAATTTATCTAAGTTATTGGTCTGATGGAACTCGCATGTAAGGAATTTATACATTGTCTTTTGTGACATCCCTTGCCATGCTCGTTTCATAGACACATAATTTTAATTCAACACAATCACGGACTCTCTTACAACTGTTTAGTAGTAGGATCACAACTGTTTTATTCGTTTAAAATTTTGTATTTGCCTGATAAAAAACTAATTAAAAAATTGAGCACGAATGAAACCGCTTCGCTGTCGCATTATATTTTTTAAAACATATTCTCTTGTGATATTTATGCTTAAACAAGTGTTTTTGATAAAATGCAGAATGTCAATACCTTACGATTTCATCTAACCTCTAACTTCTAAAATCTAACGATCTATTGTTATGATATTATCGAAATAATTTAACCGTTGCGGTTCTTATTCTTCAACTGAATAACTGCAATATCAGAATACCTGACACTCTTACTTTTCCAGACAAGCCTGAATCCTGGCGTAATAAAATCATCGGGAATCAAAATTTCTTTCCTGAGAAAAAACACCTGGCGGGATTTAATACTCACCCCATAATCTTTCAGGACTTTTTGAAAACATGCATACACCAGTTCGGTACAGGAAAGAGCATTGTAATTGGAAAAATTAAACCCAAAATCATAAGGTCTGTTGAGAAAACGAATTGCGGAACCAATAACTTCATCGGTACTGAGGTTGTCACCTTTCCCGGATTCAATAGATGGATTTCGTCTGAGGACAACCATATAATCGCACCGACAGAAGTTTAGAAAGTCTTCCATAAACACGCCTTTCGCCATAGCATGAATGACCATCTGTTCTCCGGCAACGATTGCATCCTGCCTTACATCAGGAACGTATTTCCGGGCTTTGTCCAACGTTGTCTCACCAATAAAAATACCTGCATGCGTGAAAAATCCGGGAATAAAATAACCATCCAGATAGGAACGATATCCCCTTATTAAGATATCTCCGGGCCTGACACTTTTCATGGCCTCCCTCATCTCATCTCCTTTGATAAGGTAACTCCCCGGATCGTAAAGTAAAAACATTGGATAGACATAAACCTTAATGTCTCCAAAAAAGGTTAAGCCTTTGTTGCGCAGGTTTTCAAGCAGTTTCATAGTTCTTCATTTATCCACAACAACCAACCATTCCGGTGAAAGAATGAAAACCGGAATGCACAAAAGCCGCTCAATTATGCAAATTGAGTGGCACCTGAAGATAAGCTTTGGTAAAATGAAACAAGTCCCGATTGTTCGGAACGAGTTCCATTCGACCTTAATTAACAAATTTTATACGGATGAAACGAGCATGGCAAGGAATCCACAAAAGAACATGTATAAACCCCATTCATGTGAGTTCCATCAGACCAATAACTTAAACAAATTTTATACTGATGAAAGAAGTGGCCCTAATCAGGCTTAATGTATGGCCAAAAAAAGATTATGTCAATATCCGCTTGTAATTCTTCCGGAGAAGTTCATTAAATATTTCTTCCGGAATCAGCTCTTTATCAATCATCAGGTCACGTTCATGCAATACCCGATCAAAGGCATTTCGGGCCGGAAGCTTATGTTTTATCTCACTTAAAATTACTTCACGACAGTCTTTTAAATCTATGTAAAATTGTGCTTCAACCTGCCTTATAATTTCCGGATCATATATCAAAACATTGCTTTCTGAATGGTGATAAGTTGATCCCCTTGCGATATTGTAGGATCCAATGGAGCAAACAGTGTTGTCAATCAATAGATTTTTAGAATGAAAAGCACCTTTGGGCTGCCATTCATAAATATGTATTCCATTCTCGAGCAAATACCTAAAATGCTTGGTACATTCCCAGTACATCCAGCCAAATAGACCGTTCAGCATCAAACTTTTAGAGGATTTTTTGCTGCAGGTAATCAAATGAACCTCCACACCCCTTTTCACAGCTTCGGCCAGATAATAACCATAAATTCTTGGCGGACGAATACCATGACACCCCCAAAAAATATGCTCCTTTGCAGAAGCTATTAGTTCAAGAAATTTATTGGTAAGAGGTAATTCTTCATCGTCGTATGGCTTGTGAGCCATATATGCCACGGAGGCAGTTCCGCAAGGTTTATTATTTTTGAGGTAACCGGGAAACTGCTCCTCTACAAAGCCGGAGTTAATCCATTTGATGGTTTTTACAAACTCATAATACCGGGAACGGGGCTTCTCGCGAACTGTTCTCTCCCACAATTTGTATCGATAAAAGTCCTTCAAAAACTGAATTTGAATATCCCTTACCACAGGTCCTTTAAGATAAACATCACTGTCACGCCACGCTTCTTCTCTTATGCCACCGTAAGCATATTTATCTCCCCAGTTAATCCCTCCCAGGATCACCTCCTCCCCATCAATGACCATGTATTTTTCATGAAAGTGCTGCTTAAGTTTAAGCTTGGCATTTCGCATCAGCTGCTTAAATGGGTGGCCTTCTTCCCAGTGGATTCTCCATCCCTGACCAAGTGGATTGTATTGATGCAATTCAGCCCCGTTTTTTTCAAGCCGTTTCAATAGTTTCCCGACAAAAGTCGTTTTATTAACAATTTGGTCTAATATGATTTTAACTTCAACCCCTCTTCTCAGCTTTTCCAAAAGCTTATTCACCAACCGATGCGTCGTTTCATCATTCATAAACGAAAAGGTGACAAGATGAATGGTTTCCTGGGCATTGTCAATCAGCTTCCACCGTTTTTCAAAAGACAATTTCCCTGAGGGTAAAAACTCCACATAATTCCCTTCTCTGATTTTAGAATTTGACATCATGCACAATCATTTTTTTATGATTCCTTTTCAGACAGTATTCCGTTAAACTTTTCGATAATGACTAACGAGGAACTATTTAAACACCAGTAGTTTTCAGAATGCAAATTCATAATTACATCGAACCATTGGTTCTTTTAAAACCCTGGAATATGCAATCTTCAAAAATTTTGTTTACTTAGAAAGATACATAAATTGCAAAGGGAATTCAACTCACCAGAAGAAACTCAAGAAAGATACATCCACTAAAAGAAGTTAAAACCACCGGAAATAAACCAACCTGAAGTTTTCAAAAAACACATTTTTTATCCTATCTTTACACTAAGATTCCTTCGAAAACCTCCAAAATGTAAATAATTGCATCGCAGATGTAAAATAGTGTTTCATCACGAGGTGTAAATCAGCCCGGCAAATTAGACTTGTTATAAATAAAGAACAATTTCTTTAATTTTCTTAGCGAATAAAAAACGTAGCATCTACCTTTGCATTTCTAAAATCCCAAAGGGGTAAAATAAATATCGAGATACAACTAAAAAATAATGATTTTATGAGCAGTACACTTGGTTCTTCTATTGGGAAGAAGTTGCTGATGAGCCTTTCAGGACTTTTTCTGATTATGTTCCTGCTGGTTCACCTAACCGTGAACTCGTTTCTTTTAATCCCCGACGGGGGTGAATTTTTCAATGCCGGGGCACATTTTATGGCCACAACGCCTGCCATCAGGGTCATTGAGCCATTGCTGGCCATCGGGTTTTTGATTCACATATTGTATGGAATCAAGTTGACCCTGGAAAACCGCAAAGCACGTGGATCAGCCCGGTATGCATCAGGGAAAAAGACCACCGGCGTTACCTGGGCATCTCAAAACATGCTGGTTTTGGGAATTACCATAGGTGCTTTTTTGGTGTTGCACATCGCACACTTTTGGGTGAAGATGAAACTTACCGGCGATCCGTTACTGGAGCACACCACCATTACCATTGGCGGGGTTGAGACCGAAGTCGAAAATGCTTACGCACTGGTCAATCACACTTTCAGTTATCTCTGGATTGTGATTGTTTATGTGGTTGCTGCCGTGGGACTGGCCATTCACCTGTCTCATGGTTTCTGGTCGGCTTTTCAGACCATCGGATTCAGCAACCAGATTTGGAGAAAGCGCCTGACGGTTCTGGGCAATATTTTTGCCTTTGTAATTGGCTTTGGCTTTTCCATCATTCCCGTGCTTCAGTATTTGTTCTATCAAGGCTAATCATTAAAAAACCGGAGAGATTATGGTAAAAATAGATGCAAAGATTCCCGAAGGGCCAATAGCTCAGAAATGGGAAAACTATAAAGCTAACCAGAAACTGGTTAACCCCGCAAACAAAAGAAAACTGGATATCATTGTTGTTGGTACCGGTTTGGCAGGTGCTTCTGCAGCTGCTTCATTTGGTGAAATGGGCTTTAATGTAAAAGTCTTCACCATTCAGGACTCCCCACGTCGTGCACACTCTATCGCAGCACAGGGTGGTATCAATGCTGCTAAGAACTATCCGAATGACGGTGACTCTATCTACCGTTTGTTTTATGATACAGTAAAAGGTGGTGACTATCGTGCCCGTGAAGCCAACGTACACCGTTTGGCCGAAGTCAGCAACAGCATCATCGACCAATGTGTGGCTCAGGGTGTTCCCTTTGCCCGTGAGTATGGCGGATTGCTCGATAACCGCTCTTTTGGTGGTGCTCAGGTAAGTCGTACATTTTATGCCAAAGGACAAACGGGTCAGCAGCTGTTGCTCGGTGCCTACCAGGCCCTCATGCGCCAGGTAAATGCAGGAAGCGTAAAATTGCATACCCGCAACGAAATGGTGGAAATTGTAATGGTGGACGGCAAGGCTCGTGGTATCATCTCGCGCAACCTGGTAACGGGTAAGCTGGAACGTCACTTCGGACATGCCGTTGTACTGGCCACCGGAGGATACGGAAACACCTTCTTCCTCTCTACCAACGCCATGGGATCCAACGGATCAGCAGCCTGGAAAGCCTACAAGAAAGGCGCTATGTTTGCCAATCCCTGTTTCGCACAGATTCACCCAACCTGTATCCCTGTTCACGGAGAGTTCCAGAGTAAGCTTACGCTGATGTCGGAATCACTTCGTAACGATGGTCGCATCTGGGTACCCAAAAAGAAAGAAGACGCTGAAGCCATCCGCGCAGGAAAACTCAAGCCTACTGAAATCGCTGAGGAAGATCGCGACTACTATCTGGAGCGTCGTTATCCTGCTTTCGGAAACCTTGTTCCCCGTGACGTGGCCTCACGTGCAGCCAAAGAGCGTTGCGATGCAGGTTTCGGAGTAGGAACCACCGGTCTTGCTGTATATCTCGATTTTAAATCGTCCATCGAGCGTCTGGGACGCGATGCCATCGAGGCTCGTTACGGAAACCTATTCCAGATGTACGAAAAAATTGTGGACGACAATCCATACGAAACACCTATGATGATTTATCCGGCAATCCACTACACCATGGGCGGTATCTGGGTAGATTATGAACTGCAAACCACCGTTCCCGGATTGTTCTCCGCCGGAGAGGCCAACTTCTCAGATCACGGAGCCAACCGTTTGGGAGCATCAGCATTGATGCAGGGTCTGGCAGACGGATATTTTGTTCTGCCTTATACAGTCCAGAATTACCTGGCAGACGATATTGCCACCCCACGCATGACCACCGAAGAGAAAGAGTTTGAGGAAGCTGAAAAGGCAGCAAAAAGCCATTTCGAAAAACTGATGGACATCAAGGGTAACCGCTCAGTGGACAGCATCCACAAAGAGCTGGGTCTTGTGATGTGGGACTTCGTGGGTATGGCCCGCAACAAAGAAGGTCTGGAACAGGCCATCGAAAAAATCCAGGCCATCAAAAAAGAGTTCTGGAGCAACGTACGTATCCCCGGTTCGGAAGAAGATATGAATGTAGAGCTTGAAAAAGCCGCACGTTTGGCCGACTTCATCGAAATAGGTGAACTGATGGCCCGCGATGCACTGCACCGTGAGGAATCCTGCGGAGGTCATTTCCGTGAAGAGTATCAGACCGAAGAGGGTGAAGCACTGCGTCAGGACGACAAATTTGCATACACCGGCTGCTGGCTCTTCAAAGGCGAGGATCAGGAGCCCGAACTTCACAAAGAAGAGCTGAAGTTTGAAGTAGTGAAACTGGTTCAGCGTAACTACAAGTAAACAGGGTGTTAATTTAAAACGAAGTATCAATCATGGAAAATTCAATAAATATCAAACTCAAAGTTTGGCGTCAGGCCGGCCCCAAAGCCAAAGGCCGGTTCGAAACTTATGAGCTCAGCAATATTTCTACAGACAGCTCTTTTCTTGAAATGCTTGACATCCTTAACGAGCAACTGATAAACAAAGGAGAGGAACCTGTAGCGTTTGACCACGACTGTCGTGAAGGAATCTGCGGTATGTGCTCACTTTACATCAACGGACGTCCGCACGGACCCGATGATGATGTCACGACTTGCCAGCTGCACATGCGTAAATTCAAGGATGGACAGACCATTACCATTGAACCCTGGCGATCTGCTGGTTTCCCGGTAATTAAAGATCTTATCGTGGATCGTACCGCATTCGACCAGATTATTGCAGCCGGTGGATATGTTTC
Organism: Marinilabilia salmonicolor; assembly: GCF_003003035.1. Classification (GTDB taxonomy): domain Bacteria; phylum Bacteroidota; class Bacteroidia; order Bacteroidales; family Marinilabiliaceae; genus Marinilabilia; species Marinilabilia salmonicolor_A. The sequence continues at coordinate 319,804 of NZ_PVTS01000002.1, forward strand.
AGTAAATACAGGAGGTATTCCTGATGCGAATGCCATTCCTATTCCCAAGCCCGATGCTGACGAGGCTATGGACGCTGCATCCTGCATCGGCTGTGGTGCCTGTGTGGCCGCCTGTAAAAACGGATCGGCCATGTTGTTCGTTTCAGCCAAGGTTAGCCAGATGGCGCTGCTCCCCCAGGGACGCGTGGAAGGTGCTCGCCGTGCCAAAAATATGGTTGCCAAGATGGACGAACTTGGATTTGGTAATTGTACCAACACCGGTGCCTGTGAAGTGGAATGTCCAAAAGGCATTTCATTGGCAAACATCGCACGCTTGAACCGTGAGTTCTTAAAAGCCAAGGCTCAGGACTAAACCATGGAAACCGTCTTTGCAAAAAGACAAACTCCCTGATATCACGGTAAAACAAATACATTTTCAACCCGCTTTCGCTGATTTTTCCCAATCATTCGAAAGCGGGTTTTTTTGTTAATTAGTGTCTGTCCATAAAGTACCATTTACTGCGTTACGCTTGTCCGAAAAGTACTCATTTACGAAAAGTAAACTCCGTATTTTCGGACTTCGCAAGCCTTGTAACTGGCACTTTCTGAACAGACACAGCTCCAGCCAGAAACTTTCCCGACTTTATATACGGGCACTAATTAGTGTTTGTCCATAAAGTACCACTTGCGTCCCCAAAGGATTGGGGCAGGCATAGCAATTGGCCCTTTCTGAACAGACACATGACTTTTTGCAAACTTTCCCGAATTTATAGATGGACTCTAATTAGTTATTAGTCTTGTATGTAGAAAATCTTTTTTTTAACTTCATAGCGCCGCAAAAAGAGAGACCATGCCATACAGACGACTTCCAAACACTGACCAGGCCCGACTGAGGGCACTTAAAACAGCCCAAAGCAAAGGGGCTCAGCTCCCACCAATGGAACTCGCCTTTTCTCAAAAATCACTTTTCGACATCAAAGCTTTCGTGCCTCAATATGAACAGGCCATTCAACAGTATCAATTCAGTCGTGACCGTCAGGCTAAATTCGGAAAATCTCTTTCCGAGCACTTCAAATTATCCCGAATGTATCTCTCTCATTTCTTGCAAGTGGTGAACATGGCCATAACCCGGGGAGAATTAAAACCAGATGTCAGATCATTTTACGGCCTGGATCGTGAAACAAAAGCCATCCCTGACATCAATACCGAACAACAATTACTGGAATGGGGCAAAAAAGTCATTCAGGGAGAGGACAAACGCATGAGCCAGGGCGGGTCGAGGGTGTTTAACCCCACCATTGCCATGGTAAAAATGCGTTTCGAAAAATTTCAGGAAAACTACGACTTCCATAAAGATCTGCTCAAAACCTCACAGAAAATGCATGAAAAGGTTACTCAGGAGAGAGAAACGGCTGACCAACTCATTGTGAAAATCTGGAATGAAGTGGAAGCCACCTTCAACAACCTGGAACCGGATCAAAAAAGGAAAAAAGCCTCGGAATACGGAGTGGTCTATATCTATCGTCCATCGGAAAAAGAACCTCCGGAATAACTTCATATTTCCTTGTAATCAACAGGCTAAAAGCGTTTGTTCACAACCCAAAACCAAAAGAACCTCGGGGCAATAACAAAGTGCGAAAGTATGGTTGAGACAAGCCCGTAATTTCTGACCATTATCCGGAACCGCTCCTTCAGACCCGGAACAATATTCTGCCTCGTAAGACCGCCCTCTCTGAAACGACACAATACCTTATGCGTATTTCGGATTTCTGAAGCTCCGTGAAGAGCCTGAAGACACCAGTCAAAATCTGCCGAGAATTTATACCTTAAATCATACTTTCCGGCCACTTTTCGTGATGCGATGAACGCCTGGTGACTTACCAGCATACCATGTCTGAAATGACGCCAATTTAGCTTTTCCGGTGGCGACAACCGACGCAAACCAATTTCACGGCCATCAGAATGGATCATTAACGTTTCTCCGTAATAAACGTCCGCAAGAGTATCTTTCTCAAAAAGATTGTCTAACACATCGGGTGAGGCGGGTTCATCACCGGCATTTACAAACCAGAAATAATCCCCGGTAGCCAGCTCCATCCCCTTATTCATGGCATCGTACAGTCCTTTGTCAGGCTCACTGATCCAGCGGTCAGGTACCGTTTCATTCTGTCTGATTACATCCAGAGTCCCATCGGTGCTCCCGCCATCCACGATCACATATTCCAAATTGGAATAGGTTAACTGTTGGATTGTTGAAATGGTGGACTCAAGATTTTCGGCATCATTAAAAACAACGGTAATTATGCTTATTTTAGGTCTTTGCATTCGAAAATTTTCTAAATCACCCGGTAATTTGCTGATATAATTTTTGATATTGCTGAGCAATAACTTCAGGATCAAAGTTCTCCTCAGCAAAAATCCGTGCATTCCTCCCCAGTTCCGCATGGTTTTCCAGAACTGAAAGGATGCCCAGGGCCAGCTCTTTAGACTTTCCGGGAGCCGATAGAAACCCGGACTTCATATGATGAACCATCTCCGGAACACCGCCAATTTGAAAAGCCACCACGGGGGTCCCACAAGCCATGGATTCAACCACCGTATTGGGCAGATTGTCCTGCATCGACGGCAAGACAAACAAATCTGCAGCCTGATACAGGCCGGCCATCTCAACTTCGCTGGTTACAACATCGTATGAGTGAAGCTTAAAAGGCAATTGACCGCCCAATACTTCAATGTTTTTCCCGAAAACCATCAACTCAAGTTTCTCCTTCAGTTCAGGTTCTTTTTGCGCAATATAATTCAGCGCTCTTAACAAAAGTCCTATTCCTTTTCGGGGGTCAGCAACATTAGCGGCTCCAAAAAGCAGTAAATTCTTCCCTTCCGGCAAACCCAGACTCTGTCGCAATTTCATCTTATCCACAGGTCGGAAAAGCCGGGTGTCCACGGGATTGAAAATCTGCTCCACTTCATGTTTCAAATCCTTCCGAACAAGCGAACTTCCGGCTGCCATCTTCTGCATCCAGCGGCTGCAACCCACAAATGTAATGGCAGCATCTTTATATATTTTCTCTTTGGTCTCGTGCTGACGTGCGGACAAATCATCCGGAGCTGGCGATTTAAGCATGGGGCATTGGCCGCAGGTGGAAGTAAACCCGCCACAAGTTCCAGGATAATGACACCCTCCGGTAAAAGGCCAGGTATCATGAAGGGTCCACACCACCGGTTTTCCAAGATCTATTAATTTACGGAGTCCCTTGAGGGATAAAAAACCCTGATTAATCCAATGCAAGTGAATAACATCCGCCTCACGAACCAGAGGATGACGGCTGATGTCAAAACCGAACCTACTCCGGGAAAAGGAAAAACGATTCTGCCGGTTTTTTTCAAAAGGAACAAAGGAAAAAACCTCTCCAAGAAACATCATCTGTCGATATATCCCGGAGCGACCCAACAACTCAACCCTTGCGTGATCTCCGAAACCTTCCAGCACCAACATACGCACATCGGTGCCATGCTGATGCAAAGCATCCAGAAGTCTCACCGCAGCCACTGCAGCGCCTCCCACATGATCGCTTTTATTGATATGTAATACTTTCACGGATATTCGGGATTTATGGGTAAAGATATAATTTTTGAACGATACCGCCCGAAGATTTGTTGTGCTAACAAAACAGGGATAAAACATCCATGCAATATGGTAACCTCAAAAAAGCGGAAATGAGATGAAAGGAAAAGAGATAAAAATATTACAAGCTAAAGATGCAGATTTAAAGCACATCCTCTTTGTTGATAAAACAGTCTTTGGTTCTAATAAAAAAGCTGATTTAACGGCCAGAATTATCAAGGACAATGCTGCGCAACCCGTTGTTACATTTCTGGCATTTGACGATCAAACGGCTGTGGGTTATGCTATTTTCGCCAATGCTGAGGTGGACGGATGGCACCAGTCGGACCATGTAAGCATTCTTGCACCATTGGCTGTAATCCCGGAATACAAGGACTCCCAAGTCAATAAATTACTGATAGAAGAGGGTATAAAAAAACTTAAGCAAATGGGAACCGAGATGGTTTTCACTTTCGGAAACCCTGAATACTATAAGAAATTTGGATTCGTACCAGAAGCCGAAAGTTTCGGATTTGCTCCCCCGGCGACACTTACTAATGAGAGCCGTGAGAAATGGATGGTTCAGGCCCTCACCCTTAAAGGGCTGAGTAAAAACGTTGGATCTGTGGTTTGCTCCGAATCAATGAATAAACCTGAATTCTGGGGATTATAGACCGCTACGGCACCGGATCATGTCCACTTCCGCCCCATGGATTACAGGACAAAATTCGTTTGATCGCCAGCCAAAGCCCTTTAAAAGGTCCATGTTTTTTCAGCGCCTGAACGGAATAGACGGAGCAGGTTGGTGTGTACCGGCACGAAGGCCCGATCATCGGTGATATTACCCATTGGTAAATCCTAACAGGAATAATCAGAAGAAAAACCAGGATTTTTTTAAAGCCCTCATATATTTTCCGAAGCATCCTCATAAACCCTGCACCTCATTAATTAACCTTTGAATGGCCTTCTTCATAGCCTTCTCAATAGAATGATAATCCATTTCTTCTTTTGAAACAAAAAGAAAAGCGATCCCTGCCTGCTTGTTTTTCTCTTTCAAAACAGCGAGGAGTGGCTCTTTGTTCAGGCGATAGGCTTCACGCATTCGGCGCTTCAGCAAGTTACGCTTTACAGCCCTTTTGAACCTTCTCTTGGAAACCGAAAACATAGCCTGAACCTGTACATCCTCCGGAAGTGCATCACACAAATACTGCACCCTGAGCGGAAAAGCCATAAAAGCTTCACCACGGTCAAAAAGTTTGTCAATTACCTTCCGACTGCAAAGTTTCTCCGATTTCCCAAAAGTGAATGCTCTTTGCTTCATTTTCAACTTGCCTTCATTCCCTGATAAAATATTCTACATACAAAAAACACTCCTTCCCAGACCCGGGCAAGGAGTGTTTTAACTGTTCAAATATCGTTGTTATTTTTTGTTATGCTTTTTAATATACATCTCGAGCGCTGCCGTCATTGAAGGAGCCTGAGGCATAGGAGCCTGAATATCCAGCCGAAGTCCTGCTTCCTTTACTGCTTTCGCTGTGGCGGGGCCAAAAGAAGCAATAAGGGTGTCTTTCTGCTCAAAATCGGGAAAGTTTTGCATCAACGACTTTATTCCCGAAGGACTGAAAAAGACCAAAACATCATAATTGATGTCCTTAAGATCACTCAAATCGCTGCTAACCGTACGATAAAGGATGGCCTTGGTATATTTAATTTTAGCCTTGGTCAGCAGATTGGGAATTTCAGGTTTATGAATATCCGAAAGAGGTACCAGAAATTTCTCCTGCTTGTGTTTTTTGATTACCTCCACCAGGTCGGGAAATTTCCCTGTGGAATGAAAAATCTTCCGTTTTCTGTAAACAATGTACTTTTGGAGATAGAAGGCGGTAGCTTCCGAAATACAAAAGTACTTCATGTCATCGGGCACCGTAACCCGGGTTTCTTCACAGATCCGGAAAAAATGGTCAATAGCAGTTCGGCTGGTAAAAACCACTGCGGTATGATCCAGAATATTAATTTTCTGTTGTCTGAATTCTTTAGAAGAGACCCCTTCAACCTGAATGAACGGCCTAAAATCAATCTTCACATTGTTCTTTTCCGACAGGTCAAAGTAAGGGGATTTTGGTGTTGACGGCTTAGGCTGCGAAACCAGGATTTTTTTGATCTTCAATTTGCTTAAGTTTTAGTTCAACAAAACCAGAAACCATTACACTCTTTACGTCAATAAAACAGCACTTTAATCAGCATTGACAAGGGTAAAATTTCCAGGGCACAAAGGTACAAAAATATGTAATAACCTGAAAGCCCACCCCTTAAATTTGCCACAATTCCGCGGCCTACCTGAACTACATACATTAAAACAAAGACAGAAAAGCCAATAGATGGGATCCAATGTCGTGCCTCAGGCTCCAAAAAAGGAAAAAGAACCACCAGTGGCATCAAAACCAATCCAAACGCCTTGCTCATTACCGAGGATTGAAAAAGATACCGCGAAGTTGCTTCCTGAACCCGGAAAACCCATCCAATAAACCTATATACGATAAATTTAAGGGTAAATATGACTATCAGAAACCCAAACAAAGGGATAAGCAGCCTCCAACCCGAAAGGTCGAAAAACGTGCGCCCCGAAAGACGTAAAGATTCAAAAAACAGCAACGCGAAATTGGCATAAAACAAGAACTCCAGCCAAAAAGACGCTACAGCCCGACCTCCGCTGTTCGCAGATTGTAATTTACCTGCAATGTTTTTGAAAAAAACAGCACTAAAAACGTCTGAAAGGTATTTGTGCCATTTGAACCTGATAAGGCCTGTCAGCGCGACAAGAGCAACCAGGAGTATCAGAAACCAGTTTTGCCCAAGCAAAGGGACCTCCCGATGATGAACGTTAACGGGGATGGGATCCTGAATCTCGGCTGTTTCCAGCTTTTTGAGCGCTTTTTGTGCGATATTGGAGGAGTCAGACACAGACTGAATCCCCACTTCGTCCTTTTTTTGGTAATTCGCATGATCATCCACCTCCACATCTTTCGCACCCCCTGGGTATTGGAAATAATCCAACGGAAGCAGACTAATACTGTCATTCCTTTCAGAAACCCACAAATCACCCTGAAACCCTGAGGCCTGCCAATCGGTCAATAAAATGGCATCCAGAGAATCCGGCCCGGTATATAGGTTTTCGGGTTCAGCGTCATCAGCGGATGCATCCAATACCGATGCCTTTTGTTGAACTGCCTGCTCTTCCTGTTTTGGAGCAGAAGGCTCTTCCTCCTGCAACAATTGAATGGCAGGTGGCTCTACCTTAAGCTCAATGCGTTCGGGAACATCGATAGACGGCTGCAATATCTTCGCAGTACTATCCTCTTTTTGAAAGTTTGGCAAAAACACGGGAATCTCGTTTGGTCTCATCTGTAATCGGGTTAATCTGCAAAAATATAACAAATTAAAGGAATATATCCTCCTCCGGGATGGAATTATTAAATCGGAACAACAAGTGTCTGGTCAGAAAGTGACAATTGCAAAGCCTGCCCCGATTATTCTTCGGGGGCTTTCGACCCCCTGCCGCCTAAAGCTTTAGCGGTCGCACGGATTGTCAAAAGCGCAGTTTACTTACATAAATGAGTCTTTTGGCGGCAGGTATAACGCAGCAAGTGGTACGTTATGGACAGATACGAACTATTCTTATGATCTCTATGCCAAAAATATCATACTCATTTCATCCCTTCATCGTACCGTCGATAAATCCTATGAAGGCCTCAAGCAAAGTCTCATACATAATCGATTCTCAGGAAACCCTGCCATGCCAGCTTCGTTTTTAATATGGCAACGATCCCTTTTACAGGAAATTAATCAAGCTCTGTAGTTTCGTTTACCTCATGATTCAGCCACAATAATCAAAAAAACGTCAAAAAATCGTAACTTTTTTACAAAACATGAGTTATCAATTAAGACTGTACCCCATTATATTAGTCATTGCTCAAAAACCCATCGATCTTTTCAAACTTTTTTAAAGTCATTTTCAAAAATTAAAACTTTTTATATATTTGTAAAAACTGTTCTGTTCTGTTTTGTGATATTGTATAACCAAAAACAAAACGCTATGTTCGAAAAATACTTTAACAAACTGTCCTACAAGATAGGCGCTCTCATAATCCTCACCCAGCTTGCAGCACTGATCATCATCGGATATTTCTTCATCAGCACCTTTGCCGGAGAAATAGAAACCCGAATAGAAAACCAGATCAGCACTCCCGCCTACATGATGTCGGAAGGAGCGCTCGCTTACGAATCGGCAGAGAATGCAGAAATCATGGAAAATGTAGTTGGTGAGACCATCAGCGAATGCATCATTGTAGGAACCAATGGTTTTGTCTATTACTCTTTGAACCCCGACTTTCGGGAAAAATATGTGGATGAGACCACCCTTTACGAACATTTCCCGGAGGTAACTGATGAGATAAGTGACCCTGTTTTCAAAAATATGGAGCTGCAATCGAAAGAAAGTTACGCCAGCATTGCTCCAATTGTTCTGAGCGACGGCCGCAGACTGGGAACCATACTAATTGTTGCAGAAGCAGACAAGGTCGTTCAGCAAAAAGCAAATATTACCTGGGTCGTGATTGCAGGAATCCTTTTCTGCCTGATACTTACTTCAGCTGTCATTCTATTCCTTTTTAACAAGTTTATTACCACAAAAATTCATATTGTGCTGGATGTTCTGGACAACCTCAAACAGGGTAAACTACAGAACAAGGAAATCAACACCAACTCCAACGACGAAATAGGACTAATAATGAAGGCGGTTGACAAGTTGAACCAAACTTTTAAAGAGATTGTTTCCAAAATCCATTCCAGCTCCCAGCGACTTTCGTCTTCCAGCATCAACATGAGCGATGTTTCACAGCTTATTGCAGATGGGTCTAATGAACAGGCATCCTCTGTAGAGGAAGTTCTTGCCAGCATTGAAGAAATGTCGGCCAACATCGAAAACAACTCGGAAAACTCACTAAGAACAGAGAAAATCTCCGACAATACCTTTGAAGGACTCAAGAAAATGTCGGACGAAGCCGAGCTAAGTCTGAAATACATTCGTGAAATTGCAGACAAAATAACGGTCATCAACGACATAGCATTCCAGACCAACATCCTTGCGCTCAATGCAGCAGTTGAGGCAGCAAGGGCAGGCGAGCACGGAAGGGGCTTTGCAGTGGTTGCCGGAGAAGTGAGAAAGCTGGCTGAGAGAAGTAAGTTTTCGGCGGATGAAATCAACAAACTGGCCAATGACTGTGTAAACATTACGGAAAGTTCACACGACATGATGACCGAGCTGATTCCGGAAATTGGCAATACCACCAATCTCATCAAAGAAATAACTGCCTCCAGTATGGAACAAAAAACCGGAGCCTCTCAAATCAGCTCCGCAATCAGCCAACTGAACGAAGTTATTCAACGAAACACCAAATTTGCGGATGATTTGTCGAAATATTCCGGCGATCTCGAAAAAGAATCGCAGGAATTGAAAGCACGCGTCCGCTTCTTTAACACAGACATTGATGAACAAAACAGTGAACTTTAACCGGCGGTTTTTATCACTCTGTACCCCTGTTTACCGGGGCAGGCACCGGCATTATTGACGCTCAACATCAACAATGCCAATGGCCGATCAAAATAAGACTGATATCAACCAAAAGAATCATTTCAAAAACGTGTCGTATGAAACGAATCAAATATTTTCCATCCAATATTTTCCTCATTGCTTTTTCTTTACTGTATCTCCTTTCCTGCGCTGATTCAAATCAGTCAGCGGACACGGAAAGAGATAGCAATGAAATTGAACGCCCTGAACAAACAGAAATTAAAATGGTAGGTCAATGGCTCGGCCAGGGCGACAGGGAGCAGTTCATCCGTGAATTTGTGCGCGAGTACAATTTCCTCCATCAGGACAAGAAAGTTACCATGATTTTCCCTGAAGATTTGGTTGGCAACGACCGTGGAGGACAAAAACTGGATCAGATGACTGCCAAACAACTGAAAAGTGACCAATCAGAATACGATTTGTTGATGCTCAACAACGTAAACAACATCATCCTTGATGAACCTGACTGGGCCGAAAAATATCTGGTTGACTTTACCCAAATTGACGGCTTCGCAGAAAATACCGTGGACGGAGTTATCGAAAAAAACAAGGAACGATGGTCGGGAATCATCCCCGGTCCGTTTATAGAAGGCTATAATTACGCCCTGTGGAGCAACCAGGAGGTGGCAAAAAAGCTGGGAATTGAAATCAAACAAATCGGGATGACCTTTGAGGACTTCAGGAGTTATCTGAAAGCAATGCACGACTACAATCAAACGGTAAGAGAAGAAGAACGCATTTATGGAATACTGGAAGCAGGAGACTGGTCAACCCTGGTTAACCTCTTCAATCAACTCTTTTTATCCAATCTGGAAAATCCGGACCATTACCATAATGAATACATCAGTGAATCCAAACTAGAAGCCTGGCACCAAAGTCTGAAACAACTGGAAACGCTTGCCCCATATAAACCGCTCCATCCCGAATGGACATCGATGATCTGGAACGATATTTTTCCCGAAATGCTGAATGGGAAATACCTTTTCTTTTCAAATGCCACCTGGATGTACAACTTCTGGCAGGGAGTGAACAATGGCAACCTGAACAATATGATGCCTTCTGAATATCCGGTAACAAAACCGGTAAATTACTATATCGGCGGATATCAGATAATGTGGGTTGTTCCCAAAAACGCGAAGAACAAAGAGGCTGCAATAGAACTTCTGATGGCAATGAATCAGCCCAAAGTAGCTGACAAGTGGGTAAGAGCCGCCAAAAGTCCAACCGGTATCAAGGCAGAGTTGTCCTCATCTTCGATGGGAGGCGATCAATTTGAGAACTTCATCAACTCCATAGAAGAAAAATATGGTGAAAACAAAATTACCCTTGGCGGAAACAGCCAGTACATCTTTGATTATGATCGCCGGTTTTCCAACAACTATGGACATGAAGTAATGGCGGGTCAAATGACGGCCGACGAAGCCATAAGAACGATTAGGGAAAGCTTTAGAACACAGAATATCAAAATAGTAAAAGAGTGAGGTTCGCCCACTCTTTTACTTTATTAAATTACCAAATATGATTACACCAGATTAATTACAATTTTCATTGTAATCCTGAATGGCCTGTAAGCGCACATCTTCTCTAAAGACTGAATTATTAAGGACTTTATTCAAACCCGAAGCCTCTTCTCCGTCTTTACCGACTACTTTGTACGCTCCCTTCTGCTGTTTTTCCACAACCTGAGGACAATCAGAAAGCTCTTTTTCAATGTTCAAATTATTGACAAGTTTCAATTTTCCGTTTTTGCCAATTTTATATACAAGGTTTGGCTTTGCATTCTCCTCAAGCAGTTCCACATACTCATTTCCCTCATACACCATCACATCGGGGATTTCATAAAAGTGCATATACAACGATATTTTATCTTCTGAAATTCTGCGCATAAACATTTTTTTGGGTAGCATATTCATCCCTACGGCAGACATATCAGCATATTTGACCGATTCATAAACCAGCGAATCATAGGTATATCCGTCAATATCTTTTGCATCGTATTTCTCGAAGTGCTTATTCTTTACCTTCTCAGTATTTTCAAAGGTCTTGGACGGGATAAATTTAATTTTTGATTGAAATTCCCATGGTGCAGGGTACCACTTATCATCATGATAAGTCTTTCCAAGAATCTTGATATACCCGTCAGTGGCTTTACCACCTTTAATAATCGTGCCTTTTACAACACCCTCTTTTTTCATTTTCTCTTCAAGTTGTCCAAAAAGAACAGAAGAAACGCTGAAAAACAGCATCAAACAAATAACCAAATGTTTCATAGTATAAAATATAGATTAGAAAAAAAATATCAACGGGGAAAATCGCTGTCTTTCAAGACAATATGCAGCACAAAAACACGCCCCCCAACTAGGCATTGTCAAGAGGATTCACCATGAATACGAATTAAATAAGAACCGAAAATTTCAATAAGAAAATTAGAAAAGAGCCATTTAAAAACTCCTTCTGAATTGGCGAAAAGAATCGCAAGAATGGGGCGGGTCATAGATGTTGTGTTAAATTTCCTTAACAAAAATATATATTTTTTGAAGAAATCCCACTATTTATTGTACTTTTCTCACTAAAAATCCTGTCTATAATCTAAACGAACTTTGTTTTTAGCCCTGTTTCTGGTCAGAAAGTGCCAATTGCCAGGCTTGCGACCGCGTGCCGCCTAAAGCTTTAGCCGTGGCGCAAGTGGTACTTTATGGACAGAAATAACATACTATTTACATTGGTGTTGTTGGGTCAAACTACTGAGATGGCTTCACTGCGTTACCGATGACGGGCTTTTCAGGATGTTGGCCCCTGCAGTGCCACCAGGTTTTGACCAAACAAAGTCAGGATTCTACACACCGGCAAACCGAATGGCATCCTCATCCCAGGGTGTTGCACGCTCAATGGCTGCAACGACATCTTCGGGTCGTTCAACAATGGTCCACATCTCATTGTGAATGGGGCGCATAAATTGTTCCTCAACCATTTTCCGTGTCTGTTGCAGCATTCCGTCGTAATAGCCATTGGTATTCAGAACAACAATGGGGTGCGGGTATTGTCCCAGTTTCTTAAGCGACATCACCTCAAACAGTTCCTCCAGTGTTCCGGTGCCACCGGGCAAAGCCAGGATTCCGGAACTTCCCTGCACCATCAGCTCCTTCCGTTTATGCATGGTTTCCACATGAATCATATCCTCCACATCCTTATGTTCCCACTCCACATCGACCATGAAACGAGGAATAATACCGGTAACCACTCCGTTATGTTTCAGTGCCTCATCAGCAACAGCTCCCATAAGGCCAATTGCCCCGCCACCATAGATAATTCCATATCCGGACTGTACCAATGCTGCTGAAACACGCCTGGCAGCATCAAAATAAACTTCAGGAACCTTAGGACTGGATGCACAAAAAACAGCTATCTTTTTCATCCGTATATAATTTATTAATTATTGCCCGTCTATAAACTAAGCAAAGTTTCTCAAGTTCGCTGTGTCTGTTCAGAAGGTTTCGTTTACAAGGCTTGCCATTAGCGGAAATGCGGAGTTTACTCGAGTAAATGAGCAGTTTCCGCTAATGGCGTAACGCAGTAAACGGGACTTTATGGACAGATACTAATTAAGGCCGGATGGAACTCGCATGTAAGAACTTATACATATTCTCTTGTGGCAATCGTCGGCAAGCTCGTTTCATTGTTTCTTTTTTCTACAGATTGCAACAGGATCAAAAAAACCGGAATATTTATCATCCAATCAGAGGAATCATTTCTTCCAGGGAATCATATATTCCAGCACATAAGAGAACCCAACATTCACTGTGTTATCCCCATTGCCAAATCCGGGCACGGAATAGGGCTGAAGTTCACGTGCATTATCCTGGAGAATTTTTACCTTCAAATTCACTGTCCAGCCCATATAGAAATTCTTAAAAAGCTCTGTTCGGGGACCTGCAGACACTTCAAGCCAATGCGTATTCATCAGGTAAGCCGATTCGGAATCATGGAAATCACCCCAATAATCGTTCTCAATAGTATAACCTCCTGAGCGATGCTCCTGAAAAGCAAACCCATAATTTAGTCCCACGAAAATATTGTCGTTGTTTCCAACCTCATCCACCGAAAAAAAATCATACAGCAGTCCTGCTTTCACAAAGGAGCCGTTGCTTTCATACCTGAAGTTTCGCTCTTCAACATTCTCGTCCGAAAAAACCAAATTCTCAAACCCAGCTTCCCCTCTGAAGTACCATCCGGGGGATAAATTGATATGTGTTACGGCAGAGAAGGCCGACCTGTCAGTATCAAAAAAAAGTCCGATGGGCCCCTCAAGATTTACTCCCAGAGTAATTCCCTGAACCTGCTCTTCTTCAAAGAGCTTATCCGCTTTCTCGGAATTCTGTCCTCTGCCCGGACCGGGAAATAAAAACAGGCTAATAAATATAAAGCTTAATATTTGCTGTAGATTCACCATATTTTACAGTTGGATAAGCAATTGATACCGAATCTATAATAGACCTGGAATAAAGTATCGTATCTAAATCGAAAGTAAAAACATATCCGCAATCACGGGAGATAAAATCAAGTTCTTTGCTGTAAACTATCGATAATGTGTCCTTCAGCGTTTCTGACACACCCAGCACAAAAGTGGAGGTGTCACTTTCAAAATTCAGTGGCATAAAAAGTTCAGAAAGTCTCTGTTCACGGTAAATACTGTCGCTCATATCAATACCGATGAGGGATACATTTTCCAATGTGCTATCTTTATCGGAAGTGGACCATGCAGAGTAAAGGCGTGCCTGAACTGCATGCTGGTTAGAAAGGCACGCTTCCTCCCCTTCACAGCCGGGCGATACAAGCAGAACCATTAAACAAAGGGCCGATAAACCTGTTAAAAGCTTCATGAGTCAATCATTAATTTTCGGCATTAAAGTGCCGGCATTGGTCACCAAAGACTTCAAAAACCATGCGGTTTTTCTCAATACTTCTGCAAAGGTAGAAAATAAAGTCATTTTTTGAAGGAACCTCATCCTGTACGGTTTCGAACACAAGATTGTTCACTTGCGTGCGAATCAGGCATATACCTCTGAAGCCCAAACCCCCTTTACCTGTTAAAAACCACCCATTTAATATCCTTGGCCTGTAGTTTGTAAGAAAAACCTTTTGAATAATACGAAATTAACACATTTGCAGCATTCGTATCTTTTCGATTGAGCATTGTCTCAATAGATGGTAAGATTTCTATAGATTAGAGAAAACGTTATTTTAAACTTAAAGACTTAATTTCCTTAACATTGAATAAGCTTAACGGACTATTGATTTGTATAATAAACCCTGAAAAATAAATAACTTAAAGTATGACAAAAATGAAGAAAACCTTACTAACCCTGTTCGCCCTAATCCTGACGGGCAACCTGGCTTTTGCCGGACAGGGAGAAATTGAATTCACCGAGTATCGGCTCGACAACGGTCTTCATGTAATTCTGCATCAGGACAACACCACCCCCATCGTGGCAGTTTCCGTGATGTATCATGTGGGCTCCAAAAACGAACAACCCGACCGCACCGGTTTCGCACACTTTTTTGAACACCTGATGTTTGAAGGAACCGAGAACATTCCCAGGGGTGAATATTCCAAATATGTTGAAAAGGCGGGAGGCACTCTTAATGCAAACACCACAGCCGACCGTACCTACTATTATGAAATTATGCCCTCCAACCAGTTGGAAATGGGCCTTTGGCTGGAATCGGAAAGAATGCTCCACGCAAAAGTTGACAGTTTAGGCATTCAAACACAAAAAGGGGTCGTCATCGAGGAGAAAAAGCAGCGTTACGACAATACCCCTTACGGCTCTTTACTTGCAGAGACGATGAAACGGGCCTTTAAGAAACATCCTTACAGATGGACAACCATTGGAGACCCTGACCACATTCGGGCTGCAAAAGACGAAGAATTTCAATCGTTCTATGATGAATTCTATGTACCCAATAATGCGGTTTTGGTGATTGCCGGCGACATAAATGTGGATGACACAAAAAATAAAGTCGAAAAATATTTTGGATCTATTCCGGCAGGAGAAAAAGAGATTTACAGACCAAACATTGTTGAGCCCCCTCTTGGCGGCGAAGTTCGGGATACTATCTTTGACAATATCCAACTGCCGCTGCTGATACATGCATACCGGACTCCGGCTCTCAACACCTCTGATTATTATGCGCTGGAGATGTTGAACACCCTGCTTTCGGACGGAGAAAGTTCTCGTTTGAAAAAAGCATTGGTGGATGAACAGCAAATTGCTCTTCAGATCAATTCATTTCCTTTGCCATTCCGCGATCCGAGTGTAAACATTGTAATGGCATTTCCGAATATGGGAAATGACCTGAAAGACCTGGAAGCAGCAATGGAAGCTGAAATAGAGGAGGTCAAAAACAACCTCATCGGAGAAAAAGAGTTTCAGAAACTCAAAAATCAGATAGAAAATGATTTTGTGACCGGAAATACACGTATTGCCACCAGAGCCAACAATTTGGCAAGATATCATACCTTCTTTCGCAATGCGAATCTGATTAATACAGAGATTGAAAACTACCTTGCTGTCTCTCGCGAAGACATACAACGGGCTGCCCAAAAATATTTCACGGAAGACAACAGAGTCGTATTATTCTATCTTCCCAAAAACCAACAATAACCTATTCAACAAACTTCGGGCTTTAGAAAAGGCTTCTGACGCCCCGGCAGTTGTTGATAAAACTCAAAAAACAAGTAAAAAAATGAAGCGAATATTCTCTATAATTACCCTGCTTACGCTGGCAACAGGCATCCTGAGTGCCCAGATTGACCGTTCAACCCCTCCATCGCCGGGCCCTGCGCCTGAAGTGCAGATTGGGGATTATGACAAATTCACCCTCCCAAACGGACTCACCGTCATTGTGGTTGAAAACCATAAAGTTCCTGTAGTCTCTTATTCTCTTTCGTTGGATGTAACCCTTCCCGCGGAAAGAAATCTGGCCGGATACATCGAGTTGGCCGGCAGTATGCTCCGAAGTGGCACCACCAATCGCACCAAAGCAGAAATAGACGAAGCCGTTGATTTCATCGGAGCGAACCTGTCCACCGGACAAAAAGGCATCTATGCCAGATCGTTGACCAAACACAGTGACGAATTGCTGGATATCATGTCAGATATTTTGTTGAATCCTTCCTTTCCGGAGGATGAGCTGAAAAAACAGGTAACACAATACAAAACAGGTATTCAGGCAAACAAAGAGGAACCATCGGTTATCGCCCAGAACATTGCGGGAAAGTTGATTTACGGGCAGAACGACCCTTACGGGGAAATAGTTTCAGAAGAAACCCTCGATAACATAACCGCAGAAGATTGTCGCAAATATTACCAAAGCTATTTCAGACCCAACACAGCTTACCTGGTCATTGTTGGAGACATCAATACCAAAGAAGCAAAGAAACAAGCCAAAAAGTATTTTGGCAGTTGGGAAAAAGAGGCGGTTCCTCAAAACATCTTCCCCTACCCTGAAGGATTTGAAGCTCCGGTTGTTGCCATCTCCAATAAAGAAGGTGCCAATCAATCCACCATTATAGTTGCTCATGATGTGAATCTTACACCAGGACATCCGGATATTCCAAGTGCCCGTGTGATGAACAGCATTCTTGGAGGCGGATCATTCAATGCACGCCTGTTTCAGAATCTGCGCGAAGATAAGGCCTATACCTATGGAGCCTATTCAAGCCTGGAGTCGGACGAAAGAGTCGGTTCATTTATGGCTAGTGCACAGGTCAGAACTTCTGTAACCGACAGTGCCCTGACTGAAATTCTTAATGAAATGGAGCGTATTCGCACTGAGCCTGTCTCTGATGAAGAGTTACAGCTGGTAAAGAATTCCATAACAGGAAACTTTGGACGTGCGCTGGAAGATCCCCAAACGGTAGCTCGATTTGCACTAAACATAGAACGATACGACTTACCAAAGGATTACTATGAGACTTACTTACAAAGAATTGCAGAAGTAACTAAAGAAGATGTGCTCAACGCAGCCAAAAAATATTTAAAACCGGAAAATGCTGTTATCCTGGCTGTGGGCAATGCCTCTGACATTGCAGATAAAATGAAAGCTTTCAGCCCCTCACAAAAAGTAACTCAATACGACTACTACGGGAATGAGGTGGAGAAAAAAGCTGCTGATGCAAATGTTTCGGCAACCGGTGTACTGGCTGATTACATTGAAGCCATTGGCGGCCGTGAAAAACTTGAATCGGTTAACGATTTGAAAATGAATTTGGCCATGTCGATGCAGGGAATGGGCATCACCATTGAGATGCTCCAAAAAAAACCGGGTAAATTTTATCAGGCGACATCGATGAACGGAAATGTTGTTTCCTCACAGGTTTTGAATGGCGACAAGGGAAAAATGAAGACTCCAATGGGCGAACAAAAGCTGGAGGGAGAAATGCTTAAACAAATGCAGGAAAGTGCTTCTATTTTCCCCGAACTCAACTATCCTGAAAATGACACGGAACTAACACTTGACGGAGTTGAAAACGTTGACGGCAAGGAAACTTATAAAGTGATTGTTTCCAAGCCTTCAGGCACCTCCACCACCGTATTCTTTGGCGTAAAAGACGGATTGAAATACAAAGAGGTAGCAGAAACACCACAAGGGCTGGTTTCCACCACTTTTGATAAATATACTGATGTGGACGGGATCCTTTTCCCCATGTCCATGAAGCAGGTTATGGGGCCCCAGTCTTTTGACATTGAAGTTAAAGAAGTTGCCGTGAACAAAGGTATAGATGATGCCAAATTTGAAATAAACTGAACACCGAATGATTGATTCCTTTTCTATTTCCTTTTTTTAACCGCAATGCCCGAAACAGAAAACCGCTGTTTCGGGCATTGTTTTTTTTCTCCTGCCTGACTTAAACTACCTTATACATAAGAAAGGTACGATGTAAACAGACTGAAAGCCTGAGAGCAACAGCCCAGGGCAACGCACCAGTCTATTGTTTAAAGACCTTTGGCCTTTTAAAACCAGACCTCATCTTGCCCATTCATCCAGTCCCTTTAAAAAAAGTTCACCCGGCCTTGACAAACAAAAAAAGAGTTGCTACTTATGACTGACCGGTCAGTCATAAAAGAAGAAGATAAAAGATGAAACAACCATCCAACAAAACCAGGAAACGGGAAGTTATCCTGGAGAAATCACTGGAACTATTTGCCACCAAAGGCTACCATTCCGCCACAACAGCAGAAATAGCAAAGGCTGCAAATATTGCCAAAGGCACACTCTTTAACTATTTTGAAAGTAAAGAGCACCTGTTACGATCCCTCGTCTTTGAAACACTTCTGGAACTGGCCGAAATGATAGATCCAAACCACGATGGGATTGTAACAAAGGAAGAATTTTTCAGCGTCATCCATAAAAGTAGAAAGTGGATCGTTGAACATCCCCAATTTCTGAGTCTTTATTTCTCCATGGTTTCACAACCTGCAGTTTTCAACCTTTTTAAAGCTGAAATATCTGAAAAACTGGCTCCCTACATGGAAAAACTGGCAGCTTTCTTCCAAAAAGAAGGTTTTAAAGACAGCTATGCAGAAGTCCGTTTCTTTCTGGCCATGCTGGATGGGATCGCCATTCACTATGCCATGGATACAAAAAACTTCCCTATTGACGAAATAGAAGGAAAAATCATTGATTACTATCAGGGAAAAATGAGTTGAAATATCAGCTCACAGATTTGATAAAAACATAACCCAAAACATGAAAAAAATGACCATACAGAAAAATACCCCACGAAAAACACTCCTGTTTTTTACCCTGGCGATTCTGCCAATATTAACGATTCACGCCCAGCATCCAACCGCCAAAGAAATCGTTGAAAAAGCCGATAATTTAATGCGGGGAGAAAGCAGCTATGCTGAAATGGAGATGCAAATTATTCGTCCTTCCTGGTCTCGAACGCTCCGGTTCAATGCATGGGCAAAAGGAGATGATTACTCACTGATATACATCACCTACCCCCAGCGCGAAAAAGGCCAACGCTTTCTAAAGCGCGGCCGGGAAATGTGGAATTATGTGCCGGCCATCGACCGGATGATAAAAATCCCTCCCAGCATGATGATGCAGTCGTGGATGGGCTCCGACCTCACCAACGACGACCTGGTCAATGCAGCTTCCATTGTAAAGGATTATGACCATAAAACTCTGAGGACAGAAACCCTGCGCGGCCATGAGTGTTACGTCATCGAAATGATTCCTCACGAAGAAGCCCCGGTCGTATGGGGAAAGGTAATCTCCTGGATTTCCACATCTGATTTTCTGAATCTCCGCAACGAGTACTATGATGAAGCTTATGAACTGGTGAACGAAGAAATTCTGGATGAAATTGAAGATGTGGGCGACCGCACCATCCCCACCCGCTACACCGTAATTCCGGCAAATGAAGAGGGACACCAAACCATCATGAAATTTGAGAAAATAGACTTTGGCGAAGAGATGGAAGAGCGTTTCTTTTCCATTCAGAATATGAAACAGATGCGGTGAGATAGCTGTTAGCTCGTAGCTCGTAGCTCTTAGGGTATAACCCAAAAAAGAAACATAAGGCAACAAAAAAAGACACCATGACCACCCAAACGACATCAGGCGGATTTAAAAGCATCGTCAAAATTGCCTGGCGCAATCTTTGGCGCAACAAGAAGCGAACGCTGATAACCGCCTCATCCATTTTTTTCGGGGTCATTCTTTCAGCCCTGATGGGATCGATGCAGGAAGGCTCCTACCAAAAGATGATTGAGAATGTGGCACGGTTCTATGCCGGTCATGCCCAGATTCAGCACAAGGATTACCCCGACAATCAGTCCACCAACAACTCATTTGTTCCGTCGGACTCTCTGACAATCAAACTTAACAACACCGAAGGCATCGATATGGTAGTGCCTCGTCTGGAAAGCTTCGCCCTGGCTTCTTCGGGCAACCAAACCGAAGGGGTCATGGTATTGGGAGTCAATCCGGAACAGGAAGACGAGATGACCGAATTATCAGACAAAATAGTTGAGGGAAACTATTTCGATGGCCCGACACAACTGCTGGCAGGTAAAGAACTGGCCGAAAATCTGGGCATCTCACCCGGCGACACGTTGGTAATGATTAGCCAGGGACTGCACGGAGTGAGCGCTTTTGGAAAATATCCGGTGGCCGGTTTGTTCAGCCATCCCAATCCCGAACTCAACCGGCAATTGGTATATCTTCCCCTTGACGAGGCGATGTACTTCTTCCAGGCCTTCGACCACGTAACTTCCCTGGCGTTGGTTGGAAATTCACAAAAAGCCGTCAATAAAGCCATTCCTGAGATTAAACAACATTTAGAACAAGACCAGGTGTTGCGCACCTGGCAGGAGATGTTTCCGGCCATTCTTCAGCAAATCGAAAGCGACCGGGCAACCGCTTTAATCATGAAACTCATTCTTTATCTGGTCATCGGGTTCGGCATCCTGGGCACTGTCGTCATGCTGATGGCCGAACGCCAGCACGAACTCAGTTTGATGGTGGCTGTAGGAATGCACCGTTCCAAACTGGCGCTGATGCTGCTGCTGGAAATTCTCTGGATGGGCGTCATGGGGGTGATTGCCGGATTTATCGGTTCACTACCGGTCATTGCTTGGTTTGCGAGTCACCCCGTCCCCATCACCGGCCAGGCAGGCGAATGGATGAAAAACATCGGTTTTGAGCCTTACATGTTCTTTGCCTGGGATGTGGGCGTATTCCTGGAACAAATGCTGGTGGTTTTTGTGCTTACACTGCTGATTTCCTTTTACCCATTTGTGAGGGCTTTTAAAATATCCCCTATAGTCGGATTGAGAAATTGAAACTGATATTCAAACCACCCCGAATTCATCAATGAGGAACTCGGGAAAACGGCGAAACGTTATGCTACTAAAAATTGCATGGAGAAACATCTGGAGAAGTCCTGTCAGGAGCTGGATTATTATTGCAGCGCTCACGGCAGGCATGTTTGCAGGTATTTTTTCGTCCACCTTTATGAACGGATGGATGAAACAGCGACTTCGCGACGGCGTAGAGACCGAAACGGGCCACCTCCAGATATTCCGGAATAACTACCAGAATTCACGCAAACTATCCTTGCTCCTTCCTCCCGGCGAAATAACCAAAGTGAGCGCTCACCCGATGGTGCAATCCGCCACCGAACGAATCATCGTGCAGGGAATGGCAGCATCTGCGGAAACAGCGCGAGGCATCAGGATTCTCGGAGTTGAGCCGGAGATGGAAAAAAATGTCCTGAATCTCCATGAAAAAGTACGGGAGGGCAGCTGGTTCGATTCCCCCTACTCAAAAGAAGCTGTGATAGGCGAAAAACTGGCCCGTCAACTGAAAATTGATGTCCGCTCAAGAATCATCCTCAGATTTCAGGATTTAGATGGGACCCTGACAGGGGGAGCCTTCAGGGTGGCCGGGATTTTCCGCACCAGCAACACCGCATTCGACGGGACACACGTTTTGGTTCGCAGGTCGGATTTGGCTGAACTGACCTCCATCCCATCGGGTAAAAGTCACGCAATTGTTGTAAAACTTCAAAATGCGGAAGATGCTATGCATGTAGCCCCCCAATTTGAAGAAACACTGGAGGATGCAGATGCCGTTCCCTGGAAAGAGCTCAGTCCGGAACTGGGTTACATTACGGAGCTAAGCAATACCTATATGTACATTTTCGTAGTCATTATTCTGATGGCACTGGCTTTTGGAATCGTTAATACCATGCTGATGGCCGTACTGGAACGTACCCGGGAAATCGGGATGCTCATGTCGGTGGGCATGGCCCGCTCCCGCATATTCATAATGATTGTGCTGGAAACAGTGATGCTTTGCACCACAGGAGGCCTACTCGGCATTGGGGCCGGATTGTTTACCGTTTGGCGCCTGTCAAGCACTGGAATTGACTTATCCATCTGGGCAACAGGACTTACAGAAATGGGATTTGACCCGATTGTTTACCCTGAATGGGATGCAGTTCTTGTACTCAACATTGCCGGGATGGTTATCCTTTCGGGAATACTGGCATCCCTCTACCCCGCATGGAAAGCATTGAAACTGAATCCCTCCGAGGCCGTTCGGGTTATTTGAATTAAAACCATCACAGGTAATAAAACATTGTCAATTAGTCAACAACAAAAACCAAATACCATGGCCATAATCACCATTAAGGATTTACAAAAAACCTACAACAGCAGTCAGGTGCCGGTACATGCACTGAACGGAGTAGATTTAACCATAGATGAAGGCGAATTTACTGCCATTGTAGGTCCTTCGGGCTCAGGTAAAACCACCCTGCTTAATATTATTGGCGGACTGGATGACCCCAATGACGGACAGGTTATTATTAACGATACAGAAATCAACCACTTGTCCAGAGCCGAGAAAATCGATTTCAGATTGCATCATATCGGATTCATATTTCAGGCCTACAACCTGATACCGGTGCTTACAGCCCGCGAAAACATTGAGTTCATTCTGGAACTTCATGGCATTCCGAAATCGAAACGCCGACTGCGCAGCAACGAACTACTTGAAGCTGTGGGAATTCCCGAAAAGGCAGACATCCGCCCACGGCAGCTTTCGGGGGGACAACAGCAGCGTATCGCAGTGGCCCGGGCACTGGCATCAAGCCCCCGGTTTATCCTGGCCGATGAACCAACGGCAAACCTGGACTCTGCTTCTGCAGATAATCTTCTGACCATCATGGAAGAGCTCAACAAAAAAGAGAAGACCACTTTTATCTTTTCAACCCACGATGCCAGAGTTGTTAAGAAAGCCCGACGTGTAGTAACACTTGAAGACGGAAAAATTAAATCGGACTCCAAAAAATGAGAACCTGTTTATTGATTTTTGCATTGCTTATTTCCTGCAACATCAGGAGCCAGATGAAAGCGGATGGTTACCTGGGCGTCATGCCCGGATGGTATCACATGGAACAACTTGGGCAAAACCTGCGGGAAACCACCTTACACAACCGAATAAACTTAAGTTACGATTTCTCACCTACTGTAATCGGAGTTATTCAGTTTAGAAACCGGCTCATCCATGGGCAAACGGTCAATCAAATTCCCGGATATGCTGCTTTTATTGACAACGACCAGGGATTCCTGGATATGTCGTACAACCTGGCCTCAGGGAATTCAGCAATTCTCAACATGACCATAGACCGGCTCTGGCTCGATTTCTATCTGGGAAAACTGCAAGTCAGGGCGGGCCGCCAACGCATCAACTGGGGCCAGGCAATGGTATGGAATCCCAACGACATCTTTAATGCTTATTCGTTTTTTGATTTGGACTATCCCGAGCGCCCCGGAATCGACGGGTTACGACTGCAGCTTTTTACCGGACCGACGTCCCAGATTGATGGCGTTTTCAAAATTGATTCCGACCACAGAAAAACAATGGCCATGCGATTTCGCTTTAATGCCGGGAGGTACGATTGGCAGGTTTTGGGCGGAAGACTCAACGACCGGGACTGGACCGCAGGCATGGGATGGTCGGGACACATAGGAAATGCAGGCTTTTACGGGGAGGGCACTTTATTAATACCTGACCACGGAGAGGAAACCGTCATCGCATCCACAGGAATAAATTACACCTTCAAAAACAGCCTGCTTTGGCAAAGCGAATTTTTGTACAGCAGTAATTTAAGTAATACAATAGATGGATTTAGTAATTTCATTACAGGACAAGCATCTATAAAAAATCTCAGTGTCACCAAATATACCATTTTCAGTTCGATGCAATATCCTTTTACACCTCTCTTTTCAGGAACACTAAATGCAATGCACTTTGTAGGAACCAATGGATGGTATGCAGGTCCGTCGCTGGAGTATTCCCTGCAGCGAAACCTTTACCTCAGTGCTTTTCTAAATTTATTTCTCAACAAAACCTCGCAAGATGGCTGCACTACAGATTACCTGGGTGCTATCAGACTAAAGTGGTTCTTCTAAACTAATTTATACATGATTCTGTAAGCAGACCGGAAGCCTGGGTGCAACGTTTTGGAAATGGGGCATCCCACTTTTTCAAAGTTTTCCGGCGAGGTTTCGGGCAGCCTGCCGGATCCCTTCCATATCATAACCGCAATCGCGGGCCAGCTCAGTCTGCGTTCCCTGGTCTATAAAATCATCAGGGATACCCAGTCTTTTTATTTGGGCGAAATAACCATTCTCTGCCATAAATTCAATCACGGCAGAGCCTAAGCCTCCAACAATAGTACCATCTTCCACAGTAATAATTTTCTTATATCTGCCAAACACCTTATGAAGCAATTCCTGATCCAGGGGTTTAACGAAGCGCATATCACAGTGCCCGGCAGAAATACCCTCCTCCTTTAGCTGTGTTACAATGCGCTGAACCTTAGCGCCAATAGGACCAATGGTCAGAAATACAAGATCTGTTCCTTCCGACAACTCACGACCGGTGCCTACTTCAATCTTGTGGAAGGGAGTTTGCCAGTCAATTTTAGTGCCGTTCCCACGCGGATAACGAATGGAGAAAGGCCCCATGTCAGGTAACTGCGCAGTAAACATGAGGTTACGCAACTCTTCCTCGTCCATTGGAGAGGAAACAATCATATTGGGAATGCATCGAAAATAGGCCAAATCAAACGCACCGTGATGCGTAGGGCCATCGGCTCCCACAAGGCCACCCCGGTCGAGACAAAAAACAACATTTAATTTCTGGAGTGCTACATCATGAATTACCTGATCGTAGGCCCTTTGCATAAAAGTGGAATAGATGTTACAAAAAGGTACCATCCCGGAGATGGCCAGGCCTGCGGCAAAAGTAACCGCGTGCTGCTCGGCAATACCCACATCAAAGGCGCGATCAGGCATTTTCTCCATCATCAGGTTCAGACTGCAACCTGTAGGCATAGCTGGTGTAATACCCACAATTTTTGGGTTTTTTTCGGCAAGCTCAATAATGCTGTGACCGAATACATCCTGAAATTTAGGAGGCTTGGGAGTATTGGATGATGTTTCCAAAAAGCGACCGGTGGTTTTATCAAACTTCCCCCCGGTAGCATGCCAGGCAGTCTGATTCTCCTCTGCTAACTTAAAACCTTTTCCTTTTTTTGTAATGATATGGAGAACTTTAGGGCCATTTATCTCCTTTAAATCTTTAAGCACATTTGCCAATCGCTCCACATCATGTCCATCCACAGGACCAAAGTATCGGATATTTAAACCCTCAAAAATATTGGTCTGCCGGGTGAGTAACGTTTTTATGCTGTTGTTGATTTTGATGATCATATCGCGCGAACGCGGACTACCGATGTTAAACTTCTGAAGTGCTTTAAAAACGTCCTTTCGCAGTTTATTGTAGGTATGGCTGGTGGCAATATCCACAAGATATTCACTAAAACCTCCCACATTGGGATCAATGGCCATATTGTTGTCATTAAGCACCACAAGCACATTGGCCTTGCTGGCAGCCAGGTTATTCAGCCCTTCGAAAGCCTGCCCTGCAGTCATGGCTCCGTCGCCGATCACAGCCACAGTCTGCCGGGTCTTATCTCCCTGTCTGTTGGCAGCAACAGCCATTCCCAATGCAGCAGAAATAGAGGTCGATGAATGCCCAACTCCAAAGGCATCGTATTCACTTTCAAAAATATTGGGAAAACCGCTAAGCCCTTTATATTTTCGATTGGTATGAAAACGATCACGCCGTCCGGTCAAAATCTTATGGCCATAGGCCTGATGTCCCACATCCCAAATGATTTTATCCGTCGGGGTGTTGAACACATAATGAAGGGCAACGGTAAGCTCTACCACTCCGAGACTGGCACCAAAGTGCCCGGGATTACACGAGACAGCATCAATAATATAATCGCGCAATTCCGAACAAACATGCATCAGATCCTTCTGTGGAAGCCTGCGCAGATCCTCTGGCGAATCAATATGTTTCAAAAATTCTTTAGCGACCTCTTCCATTCCCTTTTCTCTTTTTTACAATACTACGGTTTAATGATGCAAAGATAAAAGAATGTTAATATTATGGGGATGATATAAAGAGCAATCTCTAATTAGTTTCTGTCCATAAAGTACCACTTGCGTCCCCGAAGGATCGGGGCAGGCTGTTACGCTTGCCGCCAAAATACTCATTTACGATTAGTAAACTCCGTTTTTGGCGGCTTGCGCCACCCATCGGCCGCCAAAGGCTTGCCGACGGCACGGCGCTAAAGCTTTAGGCGGCACGCGGTCGCAAGCCTGGCAATTGGCACTTTCTGAACAGAAACACCTCTAAGTACAAAATTTGCTTAGTTTATAGACGGGCACTAATTTACAACATCTATCAGCAAAAATTTTTATTAGTTTTACGCGACAACAAGGAAGAGCAAATAATCATTTGACGTTTTCTACGTTAATTGTTTAGCTGTAGTTTAAAATAGCGTTTATTTCACGAGAGATTGCTTCGGGCTTTGCCCTCGCAATCCCAATAACAAAGATTTTTCGATGAATTAGTGGTCTACCCCGAAGCAACCTCTAAAAATTTATACGCAACTATAAACTACAGACTAATTGTTTAATTGGATTTTTGGATTTAAACCGCATAAAAAACGGTATATCTAACTACCCCCTTGTTAAACTAATAATCCGTTAAAATAACCCAGGCAATGAGATCAAATGACACACAGTTTTGTTTTAAGTATGTTGCCGTTCATTGTAAGGAAAAAAACTGCAGTGCAACCATCAAAAGATGGATGAATAAGAATTGTATATTTGTATAGAGCAAATACAATTTGAAACTAATATGGCAAATAAATCCCAAATAGAAGTTGAAAACAAACTCATTTCAATTGTTAAACAAGATGAGCAAGACTACATCAGTCTGACTGATATGGTAAAAGGAGAAGAAGGTTCTGACCATATCAGAAATTGGATGAGAAATCGCAACACGGTAGAATTTATTGGATTATGGGAAACTTTAAATAATCCCAATTTTAAACCTGTCGAATTCGACACCTTTAGAAAACCTTAATTCCATATTAATCCGCAACCAAGTTGACAAAGAGCAAAGATATAGACAATTACGAGATATTGTAAAGATTCAGCTAAAGTCCCTTGATGAAAAGAATTTTATGAAAGCATTAAAAAAAGTATCAGACGATATATACATTGACAACCAAAATAAATTGAAATAAACAACGAAACGGCAACAAAGCCATATACGCAAGCCGTGGCATCCACATCATATTGAGGGTTTTGTATTACCCAAAACCATGCGTTCAAGCTGATAAATCCACAGATGGTTCGAAACCACGCCCAGGCGAATATAACCGGGACATTATGATTAATTACAGAAAAACAAACCAAGCATCAGACATTGCAAAATAGTATCTAATTAGGTACATTTGTAGAAAATGAGTTTTCAATGCCTACGATTGATAGTTTTAACGGAATTAAGATACATATTTATAACGGCGAGCATAGGCCTCCTCATATTCATGCCAACTATAATGAATACGAAGTGCTTATTGAGATTGAACGTGGAAATATTTATTCCGGAAACTTACCAAGCAGACCGTTAAAATTGGTGTTCGATTGGCTGGCAGGTAACGCAGATTGGGCTTTAGAAGTTTTTTATGAATTAAATCCAGATTTAAAATGAGACAGAGCATTAAGATACCGAGGATTTTAAAAATAAACTGGATTAAAGAGTTATCCATTTCAGTTGTTTTTAATAATGGAGAATCACGTATAATTGACTTTAGGAAAGTACTCAAAAAGAGTAATGTCAATGAAACATCTCCAGCAAATATTCTCTATGACACTAAAGAGTTTGCTAAGGTTGAATTAGTTGGAAATACACTTTCATGGAGTAATGTGGAGCAGTTCATAACCATGAGAAGTGGAGAGAAAATGAAAGTTCCTTATGAGATTGGTGCGGACATATTACTAAAATACAGCCAGCCGGAGAAATCAGAGCTTTCACTTAGAATTGGTGAATTGATTAGAGAGGCCAGGCTTAAGTCAGGATTAACTCAACAGGATTTAGCTCTGAAAAGCGGTACATCAAGAACATATATCTCTAAAATTGAGAATGACAGGTCTGATTTGGAAATTGCTACTTTGAGAAAAATTATTGAAACAGGTTTAGGCCGGAGACTGGATATTTCAATAAAGTAAATGACCATAACAAGCACTCTTGGCATGAAGAAGTGTCATGTTTATAGGAAGTTTCAATCCCTGAAGGACAATCTTAACGGTCAGAAAATACCTGCCAGGAAAATTAACCACACACCATATCGCTAAACGTTGAAGTTGTTTCTCCGACTCTGCACTAATTTGATTATCAGCCAGTTGAAGTCTAAAAATTTCTGAACAACAAAGTATTGTAAAATAATAGCATCAAATAAAGAAATCAAAATTATGAGACCCTTAAAGTATTTTGGAATTATCCTTATTCTCGGTTCATTGCTTTATTCCTGTGTTCCGCTTAACCAATTCAGAGAGTTGGAAGAGAACAATCAGCAACTGACTGACAAAGTGGAAAGCCTCAGTAGTGACAAGGAGCTGCTGGAAGGACGAAGTGAAGAGCTGAAAAAACTGGCCGACCGCCTGAAAAATCAGGTTGCCGAACTAACCGCCGACACCCTAAGGAAAGGACGGGCTGTAAGGGCCTGTCGGGATGACCTGAATCATCTTCGGACCGAGTACGATGATTTGCTTTCACAATTACGCAACCAGACAGGGACTGCAGATTCGGAAGAATTACTTGCTTATCTGCAAAAACTCCAGGAAGATTTGCAGGCAAGGGAAGATGCACTAATAGCTGCCGAAAGAGATCTTGAATCCCGCAAAACAGAGCTGCAAAATGCCATGAGTGAGTTAACATCTGCACAGGCCCAGCTGGAAGCTCAAAATCGCCGCCTGATGGAACTGGAACAAGCCCTTGCCCGGAAGGACAGTGCCAGCAACGCATTGCGTCAGGCCATTGCAGATGCTCTTACCGGTTTTGACCAAAGCCAGCTGAAAGTTCACATCAAAAACGGAAAGGTTTATGTTTCCATGGAAGAAAAACTGCTTTTCGGTTCCGGAAGCTACCAGGTAAGCGCCGAAGGTGCATCCGCAATCAGGCAAGTTGCCAATGTACTGGGCGAAAAGAAAGACATCAACATTATGATTGAAGGTCATACCGATCCGGTTCCCTATCGCAGCGGAGTGCTGCTCGACAACTGGGACCTGAGCGTGAAACGCGCAACCTCTGTGACGCGAATTCTTCTGGAAAACAGCGAAGTGGATCCATCCAGAGTTATTGCTGCAGGCCGTGGACCTCATGTTCCGCTGGTCACCAACGAAACAGCAGAAGGCAAGCGCAAAAACAGGCGTACGGAAATTATTCTAACGCCACGATTAGACCAGATTCTGGATATTCTGGAGACAAACTGAAAAACCTGGAGATTAAACCATCCTCTGTGGTACTCTGTGTTTCCTCTGCTACACCCTGTGAAATTCCTTTTACACAGAGTACCGCAGAGAAATAAACACACAGAGTACCGCAGAGTTTATATTTTATCACCATTTATTACTTTCCAGGTCACCGCTCCATTTAAACCGTCTCTTCAACATGTGGTTCCGAACCTCCGCAATTTTAAACAACGCCATGCTCTATCTAAAGAGCCTGAACATCCCACGTCTGCTGAACCTGTTGAAGCTTGTATGCGGTTTTATTCTGTCCCGGATTGTTGGCAAACCCCTATGCATAGCCCACCCATTTGCCCTATCGGTAGAACCATCGGGACACTGCCAATTAAAATGTCCCGAATGTCCTACCGGAGCAGCTGTCCTTTCCCGGAAAAAGGGGAATATGAACATTGATTTATTCAATAAAATAATCAATGAAACAGAAAAATACATCATTTATTTAAACCTTTACTTTCAAGGAGAACCATTGCTTCATCCACAAATTGAGGAATTCATCGAAAAAGCCAAAAAGAATCGGATCTACACAACCATAAGTACCAACGCCCAACTTCTTGACCAGCAAATGTGCAGAAAGCTAATTGCCTCCGGTCTTTCGAGAATCGTCATATCACTCGACGGTTTTTCACAAGGAATTTATGAAACTTACCGTCGGGGCGGAAAGGTTGAGACCGTAAAAAATGGCATTATAATGCTGATTCAGGCACGAAAGGAGTCGGGAACTTTCTTCCCAATCATTGTTGTACAGGTTCTCGCCTTTGACCACAACAAGCATGAAATTCCGGCAATCCGTGAATGGTGTAAAGAAGTCGGAGTGGACAAACTGGAAATAAAAACCGCACAAATGAATGAGTTTGGAGATGGAACCGTACAGCCGGCCCGGGAGAAATCGCGTTACCAAAATTCACCGAAAAAGAAATATACCGTACCGGGACGCCCCTACAACCACTGCTGGCGTCAGTGGAGTAGTGCTGTAATAACCTGGAACGGATTAATGGTTCCCTGTTGTTACGACAAAAATGCGGAATACATTTTAGGAAATGCATCAAGTAGTACTTTCAGTGACAACATCAAAAAACCGGAAAGTTATATTTTTAAACAAACAATTTTGTCCAACCGAAAAGGGATTGAGATGTGTCGCAACTGCCCGGAGGGAAGAAACTGGTTTTGGGGGTGAAGGAAGAAATAGTTACACCAACCATTCCTTAAAGAAATACCAGGTAAATACACCGGAAACAATTAGTTTCAGAACGACACCCGTCAACAAACCCAAAAATGACCCGAAGGCGGCTTTAAAAGCCTTGTTGGAGTCGGCATGTGCGGCAAATTCACCCAGGAAAGCCCCCAGAAAAGGTCCCAGTATTATTCCAACCGGTCCAAAAAACAGACCCACAACCAAACCTATTGCAGCTCCCCAGACACCGCCCCTGGTTCCACCAAATCGTCTGGCTCCCCACACCGGAACAACATAATCCAGCAAAGTGACCACAGCAGCAACTATTGCAGCAACCCATAAAAACCTGGTAGTAAAATCTCCCCAGCTGGTTAATTGAAGCGACAACAAAGCCAAAAAACTCAGTGGCGGCCCCGGCAAAACCGGCAATACACAACCGACAAAACTTGCCAGCAGCAGGAAAATCCCTATTATAATTAGTAGAATGTCCATAATAGATTAGCTGTTAGCTCGTAGCTCATGGCTGTTAGCTCCTTATAAATAACGGGATGTTAAAAATTTGGGGCAACCTCCAAAGTCTAATTCATCTTAAACAAATCAATTTCTCAAGTGTATGAGGTGTTAAATCACCATCCTCAGCTGCCAAGTTTAATCATATCGGGATAATCACTGTTGTAGTGCAATCCCCGGCTCTCCTTGCGCTGACGGGCCATTTTTATTATCAGGTATCCCACCTGAATAGAGTTTCGGAGTTCGCAAAGCCGCTGAGAAACAGTGGAGCGCTGATAGAGATCCTCTGTTTCATGATAGATTATTTCCAGTCGGTCGAGAGCCCGCTTCAGTCGCAGATTGGAGCGCACGATGCCCACATAATAGTTCATAATTTGCTCAATCTCTTTCTGACTTTGCGTAATCAATACCATTTCCTCCGGATGCGAGGTGCCTTCATCGTTCCACTCAGGTATATCCTTGCAGAAAGTCGAAGCCCCCACATTCTCTATTGCATCTTTGGCGGCGGCATCGGCATATACAATCCCCTCCAAAAGAGAGTTTGAAGCCAGACGATTGGCTCCATGCAAGCCGGTACAGCTGCACTCCCCAGCGGCATATAATCGTCCGATAGAGGTACGTGCTTTCTGATCAACTTTTATTCCACCACATGAAAAATGAGCCGCAGGAACCACAGGAATGTAATCTTTAGAAATATCAATACTCAGCGATAAACATTTTTCGTAAATGCCGGGATAATGCGCTTTTATTTCTTCTTTAGGCTTGTGCGTAACATCCAGATAAACATAGTCATCGCCAGTGGTTTTCAACTCATTATCGATGGCACGGGCAACGATATCACGAGGGGCCAGACATTCGCGTTCATCATATTTGTGCATAAACTTCTTCCCGTCACGCCGCTTCAGAATACCTCCAAAACCCCGCATAGCCTCCGTAATAAGGAATGAAGGACGTTCTTTGGGGTTGTACAACGAGGTGGGGTGAAACTGAATAAACTCCATGTTATCCACAATTCCCTTGGCACGATAGACCATGGCAATGCCATCACCCGTTGCGATGGATGGATTTGTGGTGGTCTGGTAAACGCTGCCAACACCTCCGGTGGCCATCATAGTCACTTTCGACAAAATGGTTTCCACACTGTTGGTGCGTCGGTTTAATACGTAAGCTCCATAACACTCTATGTCGCGACGCCAGCGGTGCACCAGTTCACCAAGATGGTGCTGCGTGATAATTTCCACCGCAAAATGATCTTCAAGTACTTCGATCTCGGGATGTTCCCGAACCGCCTGCACCAGGCCACGCTGAATTTCGTAACCGGTCTGGTCTTTATGATGCAAAATCCGATTCTCGGAGTGACCTCCTTCGCGGTGCAAATCGAAGTTTCCTTTTTCATCTTTGTCAAAACGCACACCCCAGCGAATCAACTCTTCTATTTGTCCCGGAGCTTCTTCTACCACTTTGCGCACCACTTTGGGGTCGCACAAACCAGCCCCGGCGGTCAGGGTGTCCTGAATGTGTTTCTCGAAATTATCGGGGGCATACGTTACAGACGATATGCCTCCCTGCGCATACGAAGTATTGGTTTCGTCGAGTTTTGTTTTACTGATAATACAAACTTTTCCTTTGCCTGCTACTTTGAGGGCAAAACTAAGGCCGGCCATACCGGAGCCAATCACCAGAAAATCAAATTTCTTACGTTTGGATGTATCTACTCTTCTCATAAAACCAGAGGGTTTGAAACAGACAAATTTACAACTTTAGCTGGAAAAAACAGGACTGATACCGCGAAGAGGATCTTTTACCGCAAATAAACACGGAAAAAAGAAAAAACATCTCTGTGAACCTCTGTGGTTTATTCTTTTTTTTTAACCACAGAGAAGCACGGAGGGGCACAGAGTAATAACGCAAACTTTCCGTGTGACTTTTTGGATAACTGTAGTTTTTTTTCTTTTTCCCCAGAAAAACGGAGGAGTAAACAGCAACAACGCAATCCCTCTGTGTGTCTCTGTGAACCTCTGTGGTTTATTCTTTTTTTACCACAGAGAAGCACGCAGGAGCA
>NZ_PVTS01000002.1:353464-415608 GCF_003003035.1 Marinilabilia salmonicolor
TTTTTTTACCACAGAGAAGCACGGAGGAGCACAGAGTAACATCGCAAACTTTCCGTGTGACTTTTTGGATAACTGTAGTTTTTTTTCTTTTTCCCCAGAAAAACGGAGGAGTAAACAGCAACAACGCAATCCCTCTGTGTGTCTCTGTGAACCTCTGTGGTTTATTCTTTTTTTACCACAGAGAAGCACGGAGGGGCACAGAGTAACATCGCAAACTTTCCGTGTGACTCTTAGGGGCACTGTGGTTCTTTTTCACCCCAGAGAACCGGAGGAGTAAACAGCAACAACGCAATCCCTCTGTGTGTCTCTGTGAACCTCTGTGGTTATTCCTTTTTTTTACCACAGAGAAGCACGGAGGAGCACAGAGTAATAACGCAAACTTTCCGTGGGACTCTTTGGGTCACTGTGGTTCTTTTTTTCAGCCCAGAGAAACGGAGGAGTACACAGAAATAACGCAATCCCTCGGTGTGTCTCTGTGGAACTCTGTGGTTTATTCTTTTTTTACCACAGAGAAGCACCGAGGGGCACAGAGTAACATCGCAAACTTTTCGTGTGACTTTTTGGATAACTGTAGTTTTTTTTCTTTTTCCCCAGAAAACCGGAGGAGTACACAGCAACAACGCAATCCCTCTGGGTGTCTCTGTGAACCTCTGTGGTTATTCCTTTTTTACCACAGAGACGCACGGAGAAAACACAGAAAAAAAATCAATTATTCACTACTCTCTGTATCCCGTTTTTTAATTTGCTAACATTGAAATTCAACAGAAGACCAACCCGGCATTCTGATAATTTCAAATACGTTAATAATTGAGCTAAATGTAAATCTGTCAATCGTTCTACTGTCTTCAACTCAACAATAATCTTGTTTTCAACCAACAAGTCCAGTCTGAACCCAGTCTTTAACCGAACATCTCCATAAACAACCGGTAATATCTTCTCTTTTTCAACTTCAAACCCTTCATTTTTCAATTCGTAGAAAAGGCACTCTTGATAAACCGACTCAAAAAGACCCGGCCCCAGTGTTTTATGAACCTTTATGGCAAGCTCAATAATCGAACCTGTAATTAAATTTTCATGCATAATGCAG
The DNA here is from genome assembly GCF_003003035.1 of Marinilabilia salmonicolor. Taxonomy (GTDB): domain Bacteria; phylum Bacteroidota; class Bacteroidia; order Bacteroidales; family Marinilabiliaceae; genus Marinilabilia; species Marinilabilia salmonicolor_A. Next base: position 354,552 of record NZ_PVTS01000002.1, read on the forward strand.
GTAGTTTTAAGGTTTTAATAACTCATGGGTTTTACAACACAGAATCAGTAATATACAATTTTTTTGTGTTTCATTTTTAATAACAAAAAAAAACCAAAAGCAAAGAAATGATAAATCCCCTCTTTGTTTCTCGCTGAACACTAACAACTTACCCTTTTTGTCCACAGAATTAAACGAAGGAACACGCAGGAACAAAACTGACCCTCGGTGACTCTCTGTGGACCTCCGTGGTTTATCTTTTTTTACCACAGAGAAGCACAGAGGGGCACAGAGTAATAACGCAAACTTTCCGTGTGACTCTTTTGGGTCACTGTGGTTCTTTTTTTTCCCCAGAAAAACGGAGGAGTACACAGCAACAACGCAATCCCTCTGTGTGTCTCTGTGAACCTCTGTGGTTATTCCTTTTTTTTAACCACAGAGAAGCACGGAGGAGCACAGAGTAATAACGCAAACTTTCCGTGTGACTCTTTTGGGTCACTGTGGTTCTTTTTCTATCCCAGAAAACCGGAGGAGTACACAGCAACAACGCAATCCCTCTGTGTGTCTCTGTGAACCTCTGTGGTTATTCCTTTTTTTTACCACAGAGAAGCACGGAGGAGCACAGAGTAACATCGCAAACTTTCCGTGTGACTTTTTGGATAACTGTAGTTTTTTTTCTTTTTCCCCAGAAAACCGGAGGAGTAAACAGCAACAACGCAATCCCTCTGTGTGTCTCTGTGAACCTCTGTGGTTATTCCTTTTTTTTACCACAGAGAAGCACGGAGGAGCACAGAGTAATAACGCAAACTTTCCGTGGGACTCTTTGGGTCACTGTGGTTCTTTTTTTCACCCCAGAGAAACGGAGGGACAGCAACAACGCAATCCCTCTGTGTGTCTCTGTGGAACTCTGTGGTTATTCCTTTTTTTTACCACAGAGAAGCACCGAGGGGCACAGAGTAATAACGCAAACTTTCCGTGTGGACTCGTTGGGTCAATGTGGTTCTTTTTTTTTCCCAGAAAACCGGAGGAGTACACAGCAACAACGCAATCCCTCTGTGTGTCTCTGTGAACCTCTGTGGTCATTCCTTTTTTTACCACAGAGCAGCACGGAGGAGCACAGAGTAACATCGCAAACTTTCCGTGGGACTCTTAGGGCCCCTTAGGTAAAACAAAAAACCCGGCACCTGCCGGGTTTAAACCTCTCTTTATGAGCCTATATTTTCTAAAAAATTTAGATCAATGACTTCAGCAGCTCTTTCATACTTATATGACCTGTCATGATTTTGTACAACTCCGAAATCTTCACCCGCTCCTGCTCCATACTATCGCGGTAACGGATGGTTACGCTATCATCCTCCATAGTCTGGTAATCCACTGTAATACAGAATGGAGTTCCTATTGCATCCTGACGGCGGTAACGCTTTCCGATAGAATCTTTCTCTTCATATCGGCAGTAAAAGTCGAACTTGAACTGATCCATTATTTCCAGCGCTTTTTCAGGCAGTCCGTCCTTACGCACCAATGGCAAAACAGCCAATTTAACGGGCGCAATTACAGGGGGCAACTTAAGCACCACACGCGATTCGGATTTCCCGTCTTTCCCGGGAACTTCCTCTTCAGTGTAAGCACCTGCCAGAATACTCAGGAACATACGGTCAACCCCGATAGAGGTCTCAATGACATACGGCACATAACTCTTGTTCAGTTCCGGATCGAAATACTGCATCTTTTTTCCTGAGAACTCCTGATGCTGAGAAAGGTCAAAATCAGTACGGGAATGAATTCCTTCAACCTCTTTGAAACCAAAAGGCATCTCAAACTCCACATCGGTAGCCGCATTGGCATAGTGTGCAAGCTTATCATGGTCGTGGAAGCGATATTTTTCATCCCCCATTCCCATCGACTTATGCCACTTCATCCGCATCTCTTTCCAGTATTCGAACCATTTCATCTCCTCGCCGGGACGCACGAAAAATTGCATCTCCATCTGCTCAAACTCACGCATGCGGAAGATAAACTGACGGGCGACAATTTCGTTACGAAAGGCTTTACCAATCTGTGCGATACCGAAAGGCAACTTCATCCGACCGGTCTTCTGCACATTCAGAAAATTCACAAAAATCCCCTGAGCAGTTTCAGGACGCAGATAAATTTTTGAGGCACCCTCTGCTGTAGAGCCCATCTCGGTAGAGAACATCAGGTTAAACTGACGAACATCGGTCCACTCTTTGGAACCCGAAAGCGGACAAGCCACTTCATAATCCACAATAATCTGGCGCAACTCTGTCAGGTCATTATCGTTAAGCGCTTTCACAAAACGTCCATGCACCTCATCCAGTTTATCCTGATTGGCTTTCACCCGTGGGTTGGTTTCGCGAAACTGAGCCTCGTCAAAATCATCGCCAAACTTTTTCCGGGCTTTTTCAATCTCCTTATCGATTTTACCCTCAAATTTGGCCATCAGGTCCTCTATAAGCACGTCGGCACGGTAACGCTTTTTGCTGTCTTTGTTGTCAATCAACGGATCGTTGAAAGCATCAACATGACCGGAAGCTTTCCAGGTAGTGGGGTGCATAAAGATTGCTGAATCAAGTCCGACAACATTCTCATGCAGCAAAACCATGGAATCCCACCAATATTTTTTGATGTTATTTTTGAGCTCAACCCCGTTCTGACCGTAGTCGTAAACGGCACCAAGACCGTCGTAAATCTCACTCGACTGAAATACAAACCCGTACTCCTTACAATGGGCTACCAACTTTTTGAAAACATCTTCCTGGGCCATACAATGAAATTTTATATGATTTTTCTTATTTCTGATTCTGCCTTGTAAAGCGCACAAAAATAAGGGAAAAAATGCTTATTGCGAATTATTTGCAAAAATCTGTTGGCGAAATTGGAGAAAATTGGGGAGGACCACCAATTCAACACCCTACAAACATATAAAAAAAAGGCTTTACACACAGCAAGGCACCAAAGCCATCCCGTGCTCTTCTTCTCATTCAACACAAAAAGACCAACCGAAAGATTTTTTATTCCAATGCGACACCCTCCATATCGTTTCTGATTTTTTCAATCAGGAAAGTATTGAAATCCTTCAGCATCAGGTTGGCATTCCAGAAAGCACACCAGCAGTAGGCATCCACCTTAAATTCATCCACATACTCCTTGTAAAAACTGCCAAAATCCTTTACCAGTGTACCGTCTTTCCTAAACAACTTCAAATCTGAAACATCAATAATAATTTTCCCCGGAGTTTTTATGCCGGAAGTAGCCAACGCTCCCACAAGTCCAAAAGATGCACCCACGGCTGCCCCTGTTGAGTATTCCTGCTGAGCATAAAAACTATTTAATGTCCCGGTCATATAGTAATCGCTAAATCTACTCTGATCGTATAAAGACATTTCAAACAAACGCGCCTTATTAAAATGATCAACCAGAATTCGGGTAAACTGATTTACAACCGTATCTTTCTTATAATGCTTTTCAGAATTAATACACATCTGTTTCCCATCCAATCTCATCTGATGTGGGTTGGAAAACAAAACAGAATTGGCCTCAAAACTATCTCTGTTATCTGTAAAAATCCTTACATCAACAACCACCGGAATGGGCGTTACCGACTTATCGGCAGCCAAATCATCGGTTTTGTAAGTTATTTTCTGGCTGATGGTGCAACCCCAAAAAGCCAGCGGGATAAAAAACAGTAGTTTTCTCATAGCTTTAATTATTCAACCTGGAAAATTATGATCTCCCCAGATTAAGGTTAAAATTTAATGCCGAGTTGAAAGGTTACTCCAACATCATTATTGTAAACATCAGAACTTAGCACTTTTTCATAAATCCCGATTCCCAGGGTGACTCCAGCTTTTGATTCAGGAATAAACACAATGCCCTGCGACGGATTCAGGCCGAAAAACATATTGGAAGAAACATCTCCTGAAAAGTCTGTGAGTTCTTCCTCTCCGTAGATCAACCTTACCCCCAGCTGAAGGTAAAACTTATCTCCCAGACGGTAAAAAGGACTAACTCCAAACGTCATATAGCTCATTTCAGCCTGGTAGTAGCCCGTCTTATCAAAATAATCGGGTCGGAGATCAAACCCTTCAATTCCAACAACAAGAGGAAGCCCCCACCGTGAGCTGCCCGTCAGGTTGTAACCGTAATAGTCCACGCCCCAACCTGTGGCATTTACCCCGATTCGCGGAGAATAAACAACCAGGTTAACCCATTCATCAACCTCTTCTACATATCTGGTGGTGTCTACAAGAACCTCATTGACTTTGTCTTCAACAACGATGATAGAATCGAAACTGTCCGCAACACTCCCTTCACCCCCTCGCTGATAGCTCCTGACTTCCGTCATCGGAATAAAACTTGAAAGGCGTCTTTCTCCATCATGGAAATCAAAATAAATAACCTGCTCATCCACCTTGGTAATAACACAATCAATTTGCTCCCCGTCTCTTTTGGTAATCTGGTCCTGCGCATTTAACAGCGCAGAAAAACAGAGGAAAATAAAAATGAAAAATACTCTCATGATTTAGTCTGATTAATCATTTTTTTGATCGTTGCACCAGTTAATTTTCCGAAGCATTCTTTTAAGGGTCGCCTTCACAATTAACTGATGAAAGAACTGAACCGGCAAGAAATAAAGACGCCCGAACCAATTTTTGAAGACCACAGTGGTGGTTAAGCTCAAAGACGATTTACTGGTATCACTGGTGTGTTTATCAATAAATATTGAAATCCGAAAGTCAAGATGCGCATCGTCCTCCCCCATGATTAGTTCATTTTCAGTCTTTTCAAACACTTTAAATAAACCAACCCTTTCGCCCGGAACAAAATTCAGCGTCTTTTCTTTGTCCTGTTCCTTTATCAGTTGAGCACCTGTTTTTAACCCAAAAACACCTACTATACTATCTCTGACAACCATTAGGGAATTAGCCCAGTCGGGACCACTGGAAAGAAACAAATTCCCTATTTCGATAATATCGACATCCTTCACCGGAGAGCATATCACACCCTGAAAACTGTCGATATAATCGAAATCCTCATTTTTAAGAATCGACCCGGCAGGAATCGTCATCTTTTTTTCAATCATTTTTTGAACCGTTACTGTTGTGCTGTCAATTCTTCGATCAGCAATTCTATTTCCTGATTGATACCGAAAATTTCGTTTTCATAAATTTCGGTATCTTCTTCTATCGCCTTAGCAATCAACTCGTAGCTCCTGATTCTCAACCTGCAATACTCCTTCATTTTATCGTTATGTTGAACAATTGAAGCGGGCAATTCCAGATTATCACAGCTCTCCATAAGTTTTAACCCTTTGTTCCAGAAAAAAGTCCCACCGCCTTTTAATTCGTACAAAATCTGATCGTCGGGCGCATTTTCCGGCAACCTGAAAACAGCCAGGGCACGCTCCTCAATGGTAACGAATTCATTCATCTTCTGATCGTATTCGGCAATATCGTTGGGCAACGAACGATAAACCGTATAAGAAGAAATCAACAGCGTGAGTGCAAGAATGCCAATGGTGGAAAACTTGATGGAACGGTTGTCAAAAGCCTTCAGCCCCGGGACATAAGCATATCCGATAACAAAGCCACTCAACAATCCACCAATATGAGCTGCATTGTCTATCCCACTATCAGGCTTTAATCCGTTGAGCAAGTTGTAGCCCACAAAAACAGCGATACTAACCATCAGTGAGTTTCGCGCTGAACGATCAAGCAGGTTGGTGCTCAATAAGGCCAGAAAAACCCCATACAATCCAAATATTGCTCCGGAGGCACCTGCACTGATGGTCAATTCGTTCCACCACAAACTGGCCACGCTTGCTGCAATTCCTGAAATAAAATAAGCCGCCAAAAAGCGAATTTTTCCCAGATAAGGTTCCAGCAACACACCGATGTACAGCAGGGCGTAAAGATTCATCAACAGATGGATTACCCCGATGTGCAGAAAGATGGAGGTAAAAAGCCTCCAGGGCTGTCCCTCCAGTGTAAGAGGCCGAAAATTGGCACCCCAATTCATCAAATCCTGCCCCTCCGGCATCATAAAGTGAACTCCTGCAAGCACCATCAATCCAAAAATCAGGATATTCAAAATCATTAAAATCGGTGTGATAAAATACCCGTCACCAGGCTTAAAAACGGAACTAAAACCGGTCAACTTCCCTTTTACTGATAAAGGAGACTGACTCTCATCCGATGAAAAAACTTGTCGTATATTTTCAAATTTTGACAGGACCTCCTCATCTGACAGGATGTTTTTAACCTCGTCAATTTTTACAAGAAGTTTTTTCGCATTCCTCTTGTTTTTGCCCCAATCAAAAAGCTGTGCCCCGGTACACTCACTTTTAATTGTTGCAGTGTCTCCAGTAATCTCAATGGTAATTTGCTCGCTCCACGAGGTCATGGAAACTTTGGTGTAGGCAATAAAGCCTGAATCGCTCAGAAAACTCACGTCCCAGCCAAGTTGCAGTGAAGCTTCCCAAGCCAAAACCAGAAGATGTTCTTTGCTTATATCATCCAGTTTGAATTCATGGATGTACTTTGGGGAGAATCCGAAGGCCATAATTTACAAGTTAATTCATCCTTACAAGGTTACTTTCCCAGCTGTCAGGAACATCTTTTAATTCCAATACTTTCAAGGAGGCTTCTTCGGTTTCTGGAGATACACCGGAGAGTGTTTCATTCAGAAACTCTGTATCCAGTTTCCACATGGCGCCACTGGCAGGATCAATTATCAGAAACCCAATCAATCCGCCGAAAAGAACGTTTCCAACGTACCAACCGTCGAGTGAGAAATTTACAGGAACTGTTTTTGCCTCAAAGCCATCCATTTCAAAAATTACTGAATAACTGGCTTTTGAGAAGAAACCGGCACCGGCCTTCAGTTTAAAATTGGCCGGAGTGTTTCCGGTGAAAACATCAGCCCCCTTTTTGTCCTTCACCGTAATTTTTGCCCCCGACGGAGTGCTGTTAACCGAAATGGGATAGGTTGTCTTGCTAACAATGGAAGCACATCCCGATAAAAAAAGAACAGAGGTGATCAACAATAAAGAAAATCCTTGTTTGTAAAATTTGAAACTCATATTAGTTTGGTTAAGGTTCTGAAACTATGGCATTCAGAAAAGCCCCGTTTTTATTGGTTTCTGGACTCCAGTTAATATTGTGCCGACCCGTTAAATTATTCTTTTACCAAATATTGATCCGCCGAAACTTCAATTTCCGTTAAAAAGTTACCATTCATACCGCAATACCTATATGACATGGTCGTCTTGTTTTCCCTATAAATTTGCATCTCCGGATTGGTCTTCACACTTTCCAGAATAATTGGTTCCATGGCAGCTCTAAACGCATTCGCATCAATGGAATCTTTCACCCAATTGACCAGGGTGTAATGATACATAAAGTTGTTCTCTGATGGCACACTGGCGCTATCCAGACGTGTTTCCTGGTCAAGCATTACCGGACAGTCTTTGTTAAGTTCTTCGGCTGCTTTTACCATTACCTCATCGAAGGAGGGTGAAGCAAATACATAATGGTTAAGCAGAACTGAAACCGAAACACCAACCGCAATTCCGACAGCGAGTCCCAGTCTCTTCTTTATTCTGTTTTTCTTCTCTTGAGGGTTTGTCATGTTAAAACCTTAATTGATTTATTTATTTATCGTGTATAGGATTCAAAAACTATTTCACAGAGGTTTCAGGCTTTCAATAAAACCGGCCGGATTTTGAGAAATGTCGAAAATATCAACTGACTGAACACCCCGGAACGAGCGAACGCTCAGACCAAATAATGGCGAGAACCTACGAAAAAACAAGGGTGTAAAACGTGGAAATAAAAAATAAGGAACAGAGAAGAAGACAATCCTGAACAATTGATGTTCTGCTATCGCCGGGAAACGATATAATAGCAACATAGAGCCTGGGTTAAAAGGTTTTGTTAAGAACTAAAGGTTTTCTAATTTACATTGGTAAAAATAGCTTTTCTGCTTTTTATGTCCAAATTTCGAAAATGAATTCACCTATTTTTGTGAACGATTCAGGTTTGTTCCTTCTAACCCCAAAAATCAGGAAGCAAAGTCTAAAACTTAAGATAAAAATGGACAAAAAATTGACTTTTAAAGAATTGCAAGCGAATACAACAAATCAAAAATTAAGGTTTCTTAATGCGCAGCAAAAAAAAATGCAGCAATTCCGGAAATTGCTACAGTACTTTCCAATCTTTAAAGTCTCCAACACTCCAATAAACTCGTGCAAATGCCTAACAATTAAAGATTATTGCAGGCCCAACCCTAGCAATGACGCCCTTTCTCTTTTTAAAGGAAGAGCCTGACAGATGGCAGCGCGGAGAAGTCCCCCTGCCATCTGTCAGGCTCTTCTCAAATTTTAACCTTATTAAAGTTTCACCACCATTTTACCTTTATTCTTCCCGTCGAAAAGGTCCAAAAATGCTTGTGGAATGTTTTCAAAACCTTCTCTGATGGTTTCCGAAAATTTCAATTTACCCTGGCTAAACCACTCGGCCAATTGTCTTACACCCTCAGAATGTTTGTCTGCATAATCGGAAACCACGAAGCCCTGCATCAAAGAACTTTTCTTCACCAGAAATGGCTGTACACTAATACTTTTGGGAAGTTCAGTGTTGTTATACACCGAAATAGCTCCACAGTTCACTGTTCGTGAGAACTTATTGATGTTGAAGAGAACAGCCTCAGAAATAACACCCCCAACATTATCGAAATATACATCCACACCATCAGGACATGCTTTGGCAATGGCTTCGACCATATTTTCGGTGGTTTTGTAATTGATGGCGTCATCAAAACCAAATTCTGATTTGAGCATTTCCACCTTTTCATCAGTTCCGGCAATACCGACAACGCGTAAACCCAGTATTTTTCCAATTTGTCCTGTCACACTGCCTACTGCTCCGGCTGCACCAGAAACCAGAAGGGTCTCCCCCATTTTTGGTTTTCCAATCTCTGTCAACCCCAGATAAGCGGTGAGTCCGGTCATTCCTAAAACACCAAGATATGCAGAAAGAGGCGCTTTATCAGGATCAACTTTAATCAATCCATCAGCAGTTATTACCTGGGTTTCTTTCCAGGGTAAAAGACCGGAGACATAATCCCCTTTGCTAAAATTTCTGCTCTTTGATTCTAAAACTTCAGCAATAACTCCGGATGCCATTGGCTTATTGAGCTCAAAAGGCGGGATGTAAGATGGCGCATCACTCATTCTCCCACGCAAATAAGGATCTACAGAAACATACCTGGCACGGACCAGAACTTCTCCTTCCTTTAATTCAGGAATTTCTGAAGTCGTAAACCCGAAATCTGTTAATTCAGGCTTTCCTGTTGGCCTGTTCTTTAAGGTGATCGTTCTTGTGGTGTTCATAGTTTCTATGTTTTAATTTTCTCGTTAAAAGCAATAATTTGCTTCTGCAAGAACCTATGAATCATCTTTTTGTTCACAAGTTATTTTTTGACCACAGAAAACAAGAATAATCCATTGAATAGCCTCTGCATCAAACAGCAAAACCAGCAAAATACGTGGGCTAAACATCCCTCCTTGTGGTTCATTACGAATCACCGAGGATCAACCGTAATAACCCTGTACGTGTTGGAATTAATTGTGATTCTGATATTCTGTTCGTTGTTGGTTACGTAGATATTCTTTCCCGTTTTCTGAAATTGTGATTCGTCCGTTTCTTTAAGAATTCCAAAAATATTTTTCTCAATCTCGTCTTTTGAAAGCGTCCAATTCATCTTTTTATTAATTCTTTCATAAACAAGATCGGTGTAGCAAAGATTCCTTAATACTAATCCCTTATAACTTTCCATTTCAACTTTATATTTAATCAAGGTTTGTATTCAATGGTAAATAGATATCAATTACCGAACCAGGGTTGTTCCAGTGAAATCGCCAATCATATTTTTCGAAGTGAATAAAACCTGTTTTTGTATGGTCTTGAATTTCCAGGTTTGATTTTGGCAAAATGACCTTATAAATTTCCACATACGTGTGTTTCATATTCTCCATACTCCCGTGGTGAGAATATATTTCATATTCCCCTTTAGGAATTTCCTTATAAGAAAAATGGTCCGGAAACAAAAGATGGTTTGTGGGAATTGCAGTGAGGTAAAAATACCTTTCGCCCGATTTAAAGGTGATCCCATACTTTACCCAATTACCACCGCCTTGATTTAGATTATATTTTTTTAGTTCTTTGTTAAAATGCACCCAGTGTTTTCGGATGATTTGAAAATTTTCAGTTTGTTATTTTGTCAATTCTACAAAAAGTCCGGAAGTCTGAATATTCTTCTTTATTGTTGCCATTTCGGCTTGTTTTTAAATGCTTTAAAACGGTTTGGTTTCAGATATAGGCCAGTGTCATGTGCTTTTGCTTCTATGCTATTTCTGTCTTCCTCAATCTGAGTTTTGGTTTATTTAATTTATCAATGGATTCTCTGACCTTATCTCTTGTTTCAGATTGAAGATAAGTTGGAATTAATGTTTTTAAGCTTATCCCCAAAAGTCGATGTATTATTACCAAATCTTTCAACGTGAATTGGGAAATACCATTTATTAATTCACTCATATATGATTTTGGGTGTCCCAATATTTGCCCTAAATCCTGCTGGGTCATATCAAATTCTTTGAGCTTTTTTCTGATACTTTCTTTCCGTTTTTGTATGAATTTTTGTTCGTAATCAACGATTTCTTCTGCTTTGTCAGATTCTTCTATTTGGGAATCGGTTATATTTTCAAAATCCGACCATTTTCTACTTTCGTATTCTGAGATTAAGTCTCTTATTTTTTCACGGAAAAGTTTTAAATCCGGGTTTTCTTTAATCATTAAGCGTAATTTACGGTCAAGCAATGATGCTTTTTGTAAATCATATTCATTATCAAGTCTTTCGATATTCGCAATTTCTTTTATGTCCTTAATTTCTTTCATCGTTCTTAGCTTTAAATCCAATCATTATTTTTCAACCACTTTTTGATGACGTTTCTGTTGTTCTTGAAAGTCATTTCGTAATCATCGTGGTTACCTGCCCAAACAACTGTTGCTTCTCCGTTTTCTTCAAATTCAATTAGAATTAAAGTTCTGTGAATGTTGATATTGAAAAAATAGAATTCTCCTCCATAAACACAATTGGCGTCTGGCCTTTCTTTTGTCAAATCATGTGGTGTTTGCCAGTTGCTTGTCTCAATGTCGGAAATGAGTTGTTCAACTGCATTTACCAATTTTGAGTTTCCCTGATTTTTCTTAATCAGTTTGGCCAGAATGTGTTTGTTAGTAATTCTCAATTTGTTTGGGTTTAATCATCTTACGTCAAAGATACGATTAAAGTTCGGAAATAATAAGAACAATGTGTGTTTTTTTCGGTTGCAATTGCGCATAACCTTTTCGATAAAATCACTTTTATCGGCCTAAAAATCAATCCCATTCAAGGTAATTCCGCCAATTGTGTTGCTCTTTGAATCCCAAAACTTCACGGATTTTCCGATTTGAAAACAATGCTTCATGCTGGCCCAACTCCCGGGAGAGCGGCACTCCCGGAAAATACTTCTCAACCAGTTCTTTGGTCGGAATAACCGCGCCGTTGTGGTCGTTTCCGGCATTGAAAATCTGATAGCCCAGACCATCTTTTTTCAAACATAAATCCACTATCTGTCCAAGGTCACGAGCATCAATATAACAAAACGCATTTCTGCGGCGCACTTCAGGATTTTTAAAATAATATGGAAAGAGTTCTGTGTATTCGTGAGGCTCAATCACATTACCGATACGCAGGGCGTAAATATCAAAGCCCGACCGTCGCTGGAACCCGCGGGCTGTTTCCTCATTTACAACCTTCGATATCCCGTAACTATCCATGGGATCCACATCATAGTCCTCCTCCAAAGGCAGCACATGAGGATCCGTTTTGCCGTCCGAAAAACAAATGCCGTAGGTAGTCTCTGACGAAGCAATGATAATCTTCTTAATACCAAGCTTTACGGCAGCTTCAATTACATTATAGGTACCAATCGTGTTGACCCGGAAAGTTTCGTTGTCCGGTTTTATCAGAATCCGGGGTACCGCAGCGAAATGCACAACAGCATCGAATTTTGGAACACCACTACCCGGCTCCAACTCTTCTAATCCGGCATACGAACTCATGGCATTAAACATTTGTCCTGAATCGGTAATATCGGCTATCAGATTATCCACACCGGGGTAATCCAATGGCTGCAAATCAACATTCAACACTTTATGCCCCTGATCCAACAGATAAGGGATCACGTGTTTTCCCGCTTTTCCTGTTCCTCCTGTAAATAAAATTCGCATTTTTGTCATATTTTTAATACCTATTTCCCATTTTTCTTAACCAACCCTTAGCTTTGCCGCATCTTTCCACAAATAGTGCGGCAATGGTTCATTCAACTCCCATTCAATATTCATGGGTTTTGAGCCGTAGTAATCACTCAATTTTCCCTCACCTACAAAAACATACCCCATGGTAATGCCAAATTCGTCCTTGTTCCTTTCTCTGACAAAAAGGAGTATTCTCTTATTCTCTTCTTGATGATTTATATAAGAAAGACCTTTTGACGTTTCCGGTCCTGCTGAATTTTGACTTTGCCAGTGAAATAAAGTTTCATTAATGGCGTAATCATCATACATCGTGGTTGGTGAAAAGTTTTCTTCTGACTTAATCAAATTAATAAACAGCAATTCTGTATTGATGGCAGCATTATAAGCGACTCCTTCCCGGCTTGATGATTTATACTCAAAAGTAGTTAGCCCAAAAGCGATCAGGATCTGTTCTCTGGTGTATCTAGCATGAAGTTTTAGCGGTTGCTCATAGTGAAACTCAAAATCAATCTCCTTAAAATCAATTCTGTCCACCAATATTTCCAATACCTCAATCATCTCCTCAACCAATTGTTTATTTTTTCCAATTTCAAGAATACCTGACTCCAAAGAATCAAAACGTTTCGTTTCTTGCCATACATCATAATACAACATCAACAACATACGCTTTTCTAACTCATCGCAAGATTTCAGAGAAATAATAAAGCCATTCCTAGCTACCTCTAAAACAAATTCAAAATAGCTGGTGGAACAACATGAAAACCACTTTTTATAAATGGCAGTAATAATTTGTTTCTCATTGGTACTATCAAAATGTTTAATCTTTCCGGCCTCATAGCAAAGCCGTTTCCAACCACCTCTTTGGTATATTAACGGTAGTGGAATATCGCAAAAAGTAACAAAATTCTTAAGGTTAAGATCCAGTGTCGTACTATGCTCAAAACTTTTGATTTTTTGAATCAGCCTATTTCGATTAAGTTTTGTTGCTGCAGTGATATTATCAAGTACTATCTTCCTGGCTTTTCGTTCAAGCACAATCGAACATCCAAGAGGTAAATGTGGGAAATTATCCTCAATTTCCCTTTTTACAGTTGTGGCTGTTTTACCGATCAATGCCCGGAATTTATTCTCAAAATTATATTCAGATCTCGAACTCCCTACAAAATCCAGAACGGTCAAAACTTCTTTTTCCTCTGTTAATCGCAAACCTCTTCCAAGTTGCTGAAGAAAGATCGTCAAGCTTTCGGTTGGTCTCAAAAAAAGAACCGTATCAATTTCCGGAATGTCAACCCCCTCATTAAAAACATCAACCACAAACAAATAGTTAATTTCCTTCCGCATTAATTGCTCTCTACACCTTTCCCTGTCGTTGATATTTGCACTTGTTAAAGAAGCAGCTTTTAACCCACTAAGATTAAACTTTTGGCTCATAAACCGGGCATGTTCAATAGTCACGCAAAATCCCAATGCGCGAACGTCATTAAGATCCCTGGTATATCTATTGAGAGCTTCAATTATTTCACGTACCCGTCTGTCGTTAGCCGTATAAACAGAAGACAGTTCACTGACAACATACCTGCCTCTCTCCCACTTAACTTTTGAAAGATCAACACTATCAGTAATTCCGAAATAATGAAATGGGCATAGTAATTTCCTGTTGAGGGCTTCCGGCAATCTGATTTCAGCAGCAATCCGTTGATGAAAGTCCTCCTGAATATCTCCTCCATCCATTCTTTCAGGAGTTGCGGTTAATCCCAGCAATACTTTGGGCTGAAAAAAATTAATAATGCCCCGATAGCTGCTTGCTGTAAGATGATGGCACTCATCAACCACAATATAATCAAAATCGTCAGGTGAAAATAAGCCATCATTAAGCCTGTTATTTACAGTTTGAACAGATGCAAAAATATTTTCAAAACTGTCAGGGATCATCCCATCCACCCACAATTCTCCAAAATTGTTGTCTCTTAATATTCCTCTGAAAGTGCTCAACGCCTGACTTAAAATCTCTTTTCTATGTGCCAGAAAAAGAAGCCTGGAAGGATTGTTTAATCTGATAAATCTTTTGTAATCAAATGCAGAAATAACCGTTTTCCCGGTTCCTGTGGCCGCAACAACCAAATTCCTTTTCCTACGATGAACACTCCTCTCGACCTCCAGTTTTTCCAGGATCTCTTCCTGAAATGGAAAAGGCTTTAAATCAAAGAATGAGAGATTAATTGCTGAACTACCTTGATTTCTTCCAGCGTTTAAAGAGGTCTGCAGTTTCTCACGATGCACATCATCCTCAAAGACCTCAAAATCATCGCTTTGCCAATAAGAATCAAATGTTTTTTGAAATTTATCAATAATATGACTTACCTCTTTGGTAGTCACCTTCAGGTTCCATTCCAATCCATCCGTCAATGCGGACCTGGAGAAATTAGAAGAACCAATATATCCCGTATGAAAACCTGTATTGCGCTTAAACAAATATGCTTTTGCATGCAGCCGCTCATTTCCTGTATTATACGAAATCTTTATCTGAGAATTATCCAATTTCGAAAGCATCTGAATTGCCTTATAATCAGACGCTCCCATATAAGTAGTGGTAATAACTCTCAATTTTCCTCCCCTGCGGGTAAATTCTTTTAATTCCGGCTCTAGTATGATAATGCCTTTAAACTTGATAAAGGAAACCAATAGGTCAATCTCATCAGAAGAAAGGATCTCCTTTTTAAGTTCACTCTCTAGGGAAAGCCCAACGTTGCCTCCTGTAAAGAGCTCACTATGCGTCAAACTTGTATATGGAGTAATTTCTTTTAAATGTAATTTAAAGTCAGAAAAATGAGCATCAACTCTCGAAAAAACAGCTTTTAAAACGGCCCCTTCCATGGCAATTAAGTCCTCAGATAACTCTTCTTTCTGAAGTTCTTCCTTTAAAAAGAGAATAATCTTATTTACAATAGCAATCTGTATTTCAAGCCGATTATCACCTTTGATATAACTTAACGCATTCCTTATCGTTTGAGAAAGGTGTTTTGCCAATACAGAAGCAGCCTCTGCCTTGTCTATTACCGTCTTGTCAATAAAAAAATCATTTTTATTAACTTCCGCTAATTGACTGGAAACAAGTTCAGTTACCAATTCCTCGTATATTCCTTCGTTCATAAATCCATGTATTGTTTAAGAACGGGCAAATCTGCTTCGGCCCAATCCAGGTCTGGCATTTGTTTTTTCTCAAGCAACAAAAATTGTTGGTGCTCCCTAAGTTTTAATTCTCCATGTTTATATCGCGCCAGGAAAGGTATCAAGTCAACAGATATTTCTGCATAATCATGGGAGACTGGTGTCAAACGACGTTGAAGTTCTATTTCAATAGCTAATTCTTCTTTTATTTCTCTTTTAATGCAAGCCTCTTCCGATTCCCCTCGTTCCACTTTGCCTCCCGGGAACTCCCATTTCAAAGGCATGCTCATTTGGGAACCACGTTGTACAACGAGGAATTTGGTGTCGAAAGAAATAATTGCACAAGTAACCTTAATTCTATTCAACAGACTGAATTTTAGATCATAAACGTTCTTCAAACCAAAGATAACATTTTTCTGTGCCCCTCGAAAACAAAGAGAGGAGATCGCACCTCAGCACCATCTCCTCTTTATTGAATATCTAAATTTGCAAAGCCCCTAATTCACACTCAGCATCGGCTCATCGCGGTAGCCGTGACGGCCAAAGATCAGGTTGAGCCCAAAGCGGAAAGTAAGATCTTTTTGGCGATGCAACATCGGAAAAGAATCTCCCTCATCGAAAGTCACCTCAGAATAGCGCATGGGGATATAGTCGGCCGCCATATACATTTGCAGGGGGCCTGCCAAAAATGTCACCGCAGTACCCAAACCATTTCCTCCACTGATACGCTTGCTGTAATTAAGATTGAAAGCGATAAAACTGTAAGGCTGAATATTGGCAGAGAGGTTGAACTCCTGACGAAAATTATGCTTCTGAAACACGCTGCGGGACAACAGCCCAAACGAAACAGCCGGGCTCATCCTGTAAGAGGCACCCACATACATGGAAGGGGTGAGCGGAATGCTGAATTTATCATGTCCTACCCCATAATCAATCACGGTCTTCAATGAATCACCAATATCTTCAAAAGCCTGTTCAATGTCTTCCTCTTCAGAACCATTCACACTAACACCTTCAAAATTATAGGTTCCGTTAAAAGAAAGACTGTTCAGATCATTTTTAAACTTAACCCAACCCAGGTTGGTCAGGGCAGCCGAAAAGGTCCAGTCTTCCGTGTGTTCATAAACGGCACCAAAATCAAAAGCCAGGCCGCCATTGTTCAGGGAAGTCAGATATTCAGCCACCTCATCATCCTCCAGATCCTTTCCATCAATCGATTCGGGGAAATCACCGGGCACTTCGCTCTCCTCCACCTCAATGGGTGCGGAAGAGTAAAAGGTTCCGTCCACATGTACATCCCACTGCTGGCGGCTGGTATTCAGCTCAAATTTATTGATGTCGGTAACGCCCCCCACAATGCCAAAAAGTGGCTTAAGTTTGGCTCCAAAGGTGAATTTATCGTTCCATTTCCTGCTATACCCGAAAGCCAACTCGTGATAAGCTGCCTCTTTGATTCGCATGGTGGAAAAATCGAAGTTTTGACCATCAGGAAACCCCAGTTCCGTAATCTTAAAAAGATCGGAAGGAATGCCCGTTTGCATAACATTTTTCACCGACATAGTAAACGTAAAATAATCCCGGCCGGATCGGAAACCAATACCCAAAAGATCCACGGTCTCTTCATTGTTGATGCCCACAGCTTTGCCGACGGCATTGTAAAGATCGTCGTAGTTAAACTGGTCGTTCAGAGGAGTTACCCATTGACTGCCCACCTCCTGAAAGGCGTCATTAAAGGCCACATCACTCTGAAACATCAGGCCGGTGGAAGGCAAGGCAAAGAAACCGTTGACACGCGGTTGCATGGCCGGATTGATCTGTGACGACTGAGGAATGGTCTCCATGAAGTAAAGCCCCATGGGATTTTGTGCGGTTGCCTGAAACAACATCAAAAATGCGATGGATACGGTGGCAATATATATTTTGATCTTCATTCGTATAAAATTTATTAGGTTATTGCTGGATGAAACCAATGCTGCTTTTTTTTTAATCACGAAACGCCCAATTTCATCAAACTCCGGATTTACAATTTTCAATGACCTCTTCCGCCTAAAATGAAGGCATTTTGCCGGCCGCTTCAAACGAAACGTCTGCTTTAAAACTCATATCATCGTAAATTTTCACAAACTCTTCACCATCGGTAAAAAATTTAGTTTCCAGCATAATATTCATAGCATTTAGATCCAGATAATCGTTGATCTGATCTTGTGTCACCTCAATTTCAAACTCGGTATGCGTGGGATTTTGTACCCGACCACTTTCTGAATCAGGAACACCTGCTTTCACAATGTGAATGCTTTCGCCATTTTCGGCATCTCCAAACAGATTTCCAATATTGTTCCCTTCGGCATCCACCACCCATGCCGCAGCAGAGATGTCCACCGGTATTTTGCTGTAAAAATCGAACCAGATGGTTGCTGATTCCACTTCACGGGCATCATCAGAGTCTTCCCCAAGGATGTCATTAAAGTCAAAATCAATGGTATCGGTTCTCACGTAATCAGAAGAAGTCCGGAACCAAAGCGGAGCAACAATATCCATCTCTCCCTGAAGCACATTAGACGGTCCCATGAAGTTCGACGCCTGTGTTTCTCCATCAGGATTGGAAAAAGAAGTAACATCAAACAACACCCGACGTGGATAACTATTCGCGATTTCCACAATATTGCCCGGATTGGATTTGCTTATGTGAAAACTGGTTTCACTCGCACTGATGGGGTTCCCGTAAACAGCCGGTTCCAATGCAAGATGAATCTGATTGCTGTTTTCCACCTCTAAAACATCAATCAAAGCGTTGTTTTCATCATAAAACCGCAGGTTTTCGGCTACCACATCAAAAGGTACCCCTATTTCACTGTTTACTTTCAGGTCGATGTAAAAATCAAACAACTCTATCTTATTATCATCATCCATTTCCAGCTCATCAAACACATCAAGCGTCAATTCCTCATCGGGACGTGCAGATTCCTGCTGTCCGAAATAACCAAACGCCATTCCGGGCTGCATATCCACTAATGAAAACTCCAGCTCCACATCACCAGCCACCATATTTGACAAATCCAGAGAGGTTACAACGGATATGTAACTGGAATCAACAGCCTGGGAGGGAATAACCTTTTTTTCGCTTAAATCTTCCGTAATCTGAAAAATTCGCTGATTACCTGAAGCATAAAAAGAATAACTCAGAGGAACCCCGTCGTGAAGCACCTCAGGAATGGTTATCGTAATATTCCCCTCCGTGCCGTAAGGAACCATAAGATAAGCTGACAGAGCACCCCACTCCATGGTAAGACTGTCATAACGAACATCAGCGCGGTGATTCAACTGAACTTTCTCTGTATAATCCACATTTACGGAAGAATTTATGGGAAACAGCAACCCGGGGGAATAGGTCCAGGTATCGTTGAAATCTCTCAGATTAACCAGAGATTCCCAGTCAATGTCCACATCTCTGGTATATTTCACATTTACCAACCCCTCTTCATCCACAAAAACATATTCGTTATCGATATCGCGGATCAAATCTGCCACCTGATAGGTAATATCTCCGGCAGGAGCAGCAATCTCAATGCGCCGGTTACTATCGGTAGTAACCGAAATATCATCATCCTGACATCCCATTAAAAAAATGGGAATGATCAGTATTCCTGTTTTCAAAAATTTCATGCTCTTCATAACTCAAAAATTATCTTCGTCACCAACTTTATTCAATTACTTTAATCTCCACTCTTCTGTTAAGCGCCCTTCCTTCCGGAGTAATATTGGGAGCAATAGGCTGGTCAAAGCCATAACCCTCATAATCGATGCGCTCGGGAGCAATACCCTGTCCTTCGAGATAACGTTTCACCGAAAGCGCTCTCGACTTGGAAAGCCGCTTGTTCAGTGAAGCAGAACCTGTATTGTCTGTGTGTCCGGAGACCTCAATTTTAACAGATGGATTCTCTGAAAGCAACCTGGCCAGACGGTTCAATTCCGGATAAGATTCGGCTCTCAGCGTTGCTTTGCCACTGGTGAAGAGAATGTTTTCTGCCACAATTCGGGCACCCCGGGCCATCGGTTTCAACCCGATGTTGTTAATTTTCAGAGTAGTATCCGGATGGAACTGAAGCGGGAAATTGTTAAAGAAATATCCATCCGCATTAACTTCCACCAAATAGGGACCATCCTCATACACCGTTAAACTGTATTTTCCGGTGGTGGAATCGGCAAATGCCACCAGGAATGCATTCTCCTCTCCGGGCTCAAATACTGCCAGCTCAGCAGGAACCGCATCGTTGGTCTTTTCTTCCATCACTTTTCCCGACAAGGTATAAGCAATCACACTTTTCTCCAGTTCAATGTTTTTTTCCTCCGAATCACCCAATGTTTTTTTAAGTAATAGTTCAGAAGAGTAGAGGTGATAGTCTTTCGCTGAAACAATCATCCGAAGATCGAATTTATCTTCAAAAGTAATCTGAAAAGCACCTGTTTCTTTGTCAGAGAAAATCCGGTGAGTAACAGAGTCCTTATCCAAAGGACGGAAAGTAATTTCCGCCTGCACCGGTTGCTGGGTGTCCACATCGGTAATAACCCCGCTAAGTGCATAAGGATGCTTTAGTTTTTCCAACCGGAAATCAATAGTAAATGCGGCATCTCTTCGGGTAGCCTTAGGAACATTAGCCAGCGCCATTTTGTACCCCTCTGCGCCTGCCTGTAACACATAGTTACCGGTATCTTCAAGCGCTACTAAATAATCTCCGGTAAGTGAATCGGTCCATGAGGTAAGAACCTGCTCTCTTTTAAGTGTATCAATGAGTGCAACCTGAGCATAAAGTCCCTGTCCCGATTCCGCATCGGAAATGGTTCCTGCTAAAGAGAAAGGAACTCTTATGTCTTTACGGATTTTATACAAATCAAGGCCACCGTATCCTCCGGGTCGGGAAGAAGCAATGAGTGAAACCAGGGAATCGGATGCCGGAAAAAAGAAAAGATCATCAAACGGACTGTTAAAAGGCTGCCCCATATTTACCGGATGCATCCACTCACCATCTCTGTTTCGCTCCACCCTGTAGCTGTCAAAACCGCCAAAACCGGGATGTCCTTCAGATGAAAAATAAAGGATATTGCCATCCGGTGTCACATAAACGCCCTCTTCATTAAATGCGGTATTGATAACCGGCCCCATATTTCGGGGTTTGGAAAACCGTCGCGACCCTTTTCTCCGACATGTCCAGATATCCTTTCCTCCAATCCCGTCTCTCCTGTCGGAAACAAAGAAAACCACACCATCTTCTGTTTCCGTAAAAGAGGTTTCTTTAAAAACCTTATGATCAACCCTTTCACTGATGGGCTTTGGCTTACGAGCCCTTTTTCCGGAAATATCCGACAGCCCTATTTGTCCTCCACGTTTCTTTCCACGATATACATAAAGCGTTTCTCCATCAGGGGAGATACCGGCAACCCCGGAATTAAACCTTGAGTTCAGCTTACCATTTTCAACACCCTCGGAAACAACGCCATCAACATAGGAAGCCTCCAGAATTCTTTCCTCGAAAACGTCACGTCCCACAGGAACATCTGGCAGATAATCGGGACGACGGGTGACAAAGAAAATTCTTTCGTTTTTGCTGTCCTCAACTGCAGCATACTCATCATAATAGCTATTCACTGCAGGTCCCGGATTCAAAACAAAAGCCGGAACCGAATCGGTGGCATTGGCACCTCCGAACTCACAATCACTCAACAACTGATTCAAAAGGGGCCTGAACTGTTTTTGACCCCACGACGAAAGTGTATTGTTGTATTGCTCAAAAGCCTCCCGGGCACGGGAATATTCCATTCTGGCACGGTGCGCATATCCCAGCAGCAAATAGTAGTCCTCTGCAACCGAAGGTAAACTTTCAAGGAGAAAGCCGGCAGCCTCTTCCTGTTTGTCTCCTAAAAGAGCACTCACGCCCAACTTGTAATTCAGAGAAGCTACTTCAGGATTCTGTTTGTATAACTCATAAAACGCCCTGAAACTACCCTCATAATAACCGGAACCATAATACCGTTCACCCTGGCTGAGACGATCAAGATAATATTCCAAATCCGTTTCGGAAACATCCCCTAAAATCTGATTTACATCGGTTTTAGGATTTTCCTGCCCCATCAGAGGGTACCAGGCAGCATTTAAAAACAATAACAGTAAAAAAAGAATTCTCATAATTTAAAAGTTTGGTTAATTCTTCCGGGGAGAAACCAATTTCGCCTTCCCTTCTCCATTCAATCTTTTAAACGATTTTCCGCATAGAGATGGAAAGAAAAATATTAAAACTGTCTATTTTCCCCACAATTTTTACGGAAAAGTCATCAATTTGTTCTGTTTCCCTGAGACTTTTTATCACAGAGAACCGGCTGTTGGCGGATATTTCTTTGCCACCGGCGCGATCTTACGATAGACTAAAGGTCGGTGCCGGAATATAAAAAGGGCGCTACCGATACCGGTGCGCCCTTTGGTCCCGAATAATCGAAACTCATTTCATCGTTGTCTTCTGTCTCCGGCATGACTCAGCACAGTGCCGTTAAGAATTCCCTGGTATTCAGAATCACTTCCGATAACCTCTAAAGCTTTTTCCAACACTTTATCGTCCTGCAATGCGTATTTCACTGCTCCCTTGCGGTAATAATAGCGTTTAAGAATTTCATCGGCAAGAAGATCATCAACCTCATCGCGGAAATTCTCAAGATCCTCAGAAACACTGACATCAAGTTTCTTTTCGAGTGTCTCAAAAGCATCGGCATTTGCTTCGTAATACCCTTCTTTTTCCGCTGCTTCTTTCAACGTTTTGAAGCGTTCCCGACTTTCTGAGGTATATTTGAAACTGTCCAGAGCAGTAACATAATCGGTAAAATCACCATAAATCCCGTCGGTTACAGAAAACTCTTCAGGGGCAGGAACAGAACTGTTCTCGGCAACAAAACGGTTCACATAATCAAAAATGGTTTGCTGAGCCACCAATGCAAAAGTCATGTTGCTGTATTTGTCATAAGGCACCACTACATCAGGAGAAATGCCTCCTCCATCATAGACGGTACGTCCGTTTTGCGTGGTAAATTCAGTTATCAGTGAGTCGGGAACATACCCAACACTACCATCCTCATTCCGATGACTATAATCCAATGCCTGAATGCATCGTCCACTGGGAATGTAATATTTAGCTGTGGTAACCTTAAGCTTTGCATTATATGGCAGACTGCGGGTCGTTTGAACCAATCCTTTTCCGAAGGACCGATTTCCCACAATCACTCCTCTGTCGTGATCCTGAATGGCCCCCGCAACAATTTCGGAAGCGGATGCAGAGCCCCGGTTGATCATCACCACCAACGGAATAACCGTGTCCACGGCGGCCTTTGAAGTACGGTAGATTTTGTCCCACTGTTCAATTTTCCCTTTGGTACTCACCACTTCAGATCCTCTGGGGAGAAAAAGGTTTGCCAGTTTCACTGCTTCATCCAGGAGTCCGCCAGGGTTTCCTCGTAGGTCAAGGATAATTTTCTCGGCACCATGCTCTTCTTTCAGATCTTTTAGTGCTTTCTCCACGTTGCGGGAGCAATCCTGCGTAAAATTATCCAGAATTATGATGCCGGTTTTATCATCCACCATTCCGTAATAAGAAACGGGATCAATCTGAATTGCTTTTCTAACAATATTGATCTCCAAAGGATCATCCTGCCCGTAACGCTCTACGGTAACAGTCACGTCGGTATTGGCCGGTCCCTTAAGCTTATTGCTGACATCTTCGGTTCTTTTCCCTTTCATGTCCACCCCGTCAATAGACAAAATCTTATCTCCGGCTTTCAGGCCTGCTTTATCAGCAGGAAAACCTTTGTAAGGTTCGGAGATGTAAACATAATCCTCACGTCCGGTAATCAAAGCTCCGACTCCGGCATATTCCCCGGTGGTCATAAAATTAAAATCATCCATCTCCGATTCCGGAATGTAGGTCGTATAGGGATCCAGTGATTCCAGCATGGCACCAATTCCTGTTTCAACAAGTTCCTCCGGATTGGTTTCCTCCACATAATAGGTATTCAGCTCCCTAAAGAGGGAATAAAAAATATCGAGGTTTTTAACGATGGAAAAGTTCCGCTCCTCATTTCCGGCAGTGACAAAGCCCAGTGAAATAATCAGGCCAATGGCCACCGCTCCGGTCCATCCAATCCATTTTCTTCCGCTAATTTTCTTCATTATCTGATCTCTTTAATCTGTATATTTAATTTTACTATTTCTCAGAAACCATGCCATTTTACCAACTTCTTCGTTTCACGGCTTAATCTTTATTAATGATGTCTGCCCGATACCTCCATAAAAGTGCCAATGCAAACAGGACAACCAAAATACCGCCAATAACAGCCAGCCTTTTAGCTGTATTTACCGATGCCGGCTCGAAACGAAACTCAATGGTATGTTCTCCGTCCGGGATCATCAAAGCTCTCAAAAGATAATTCACCCTTTTGATCTCTACCTCATTGCCATCCACAAAAGCTTTCCACCCGGCAGGATAATAGATGTCGCTGAAAACAGCCAGCTTTTCACCGTTTACCCGGGCCCCGAAAATCAAATGATCAGGGGCGTATGACGTTAGTTCTATGGTGCTTCCAGCCTCTAAGTTTTGATACGAGCCCCAATCGGCAACCCGGTCCTGACGGATGATGGCCGTTTTGGTAAGATCCACATTTTTCAGGGATGCAAGTTCCTCCTCTGCCGAGGCCACTGTTTCAATATTGCTTACAAACCAGGCATTCCCATAGACAAAAGGATTCTCTAGCGGGGCCTGCCCGGGATGATAAATGATGTATTTGGTATTCAACATATTGAGAACAGGCATTTGCTCCAGCATTTGTTTGGCATTTTCCGGAGAGCCGCCGTTCCTGAAATGCATCATCAGCGTCTGCCAGTTGTTTTGCAGGTAAAAGTCAATAACATCCTGATATACCCGCAGCTTGGCACCGTGATAACCCCCGATGGAGTTATGGAAATAAGAGGTATTTACCTCGTTAAAAGGATTTCTGTAGATACTGAATACGCGATAATATGGATCCTCATCCTCCAATATCATTTTATCTGCTTTGGACTTCTCAAACTGTCCGGAAATCTGACGGGGGGAAACAAAGTCATCATTACTGAGATAACGTTTATCCACTGCCCACATATCTATAACAACCAGTAGTGCCAGTCCCGGCAAAAGGTATTTTTTGGACAGGCGGTTGGTTCCATAAAGCCATAAGGATGCGCTTCCCAGAAGGATAAAAAAGAAAGAACGGATGGCGTCTGCCTGCAACAGTCCGGCACGAGCCTGCTGCATATTCAGAATCACCTGATCAATGACCCCGGCCTGGTCCGGCATCTGTTGTTTCTGACGCATCAGTGCATTCAACTCCTCCCGGCTCATAAAATCAAAGAACAGATTCGGGAACAAATAGATCAGAAGAGCGATTCCCCCGGTCAGCCCGAATGCAGCCAGAAATTTGCCGCTTTGATCCCGAATCAGGGCAGGATTATCCACCACCTTTTTCAGTCCCAGCATGGCAAGCAGTGGGATGGTAATGGTCGCAATAATCAACGCCATTTCAACAGTCCGGAACTTATTGTACAGCGGAAATACATCAAACATAAAATAATTGAACCACTCCAGATTCTTTCCCCAGGCAAGTAATACGGAAAGAACCGTTGCACCCACCAGCCACCATTTCTCAGGTCCTTTGTAAAAAAACAAAGCCAAAACGAACAAGAAGAATATGAGGGCACCCACATAAACAGGGCCTGACGTGAAGGGTTTACTTCCCCAATATTGCGATTGTCCGCCAACAATTTCCCTCAGCCGGGGATCCACATCTTTCATTGCCCGGGGACTCTGGGAAAGAGGCTCTGATGCACCACCCATCAGGTTTGGAATCATCAGGGTCAGCGTTTCCGCCTTTCCGTAACTCCAGGAAAAAGCATAATCCCGGTCAAGGCCGGAATCAGTCTCCCCTTCTTTCGAAGTGGATTCCAGCTCCGAAGGGCCCCTTATACTGAAAGTACCGTACTCATAAGTTGGCAACAGATGCGTAAGATTAGGCAAAACAGCAAGAACAGCTGCCAAAACCAATAATGCGGCACGTTTCCCAAAATCACGGATGGTTCCGTCGAGCAAAGCTTTAACAAACCGTGCAACCATCAGCACCAATACAATCAGAAACAGATAATAAGTAATCTGAATATGATTGTAAGCCACCTGAACCCCCAGTGCAACGGTAGTAAAAAAGGCACCAACCAACGGTTTTCGGTTCAACGTATAGAGAATACCGGCAATAACAGGGGCTGACAGAGCAATGGCATAAGCCTTGGTAATATGTCCGGCAATAATGATGATGATATTGTAAGACCCGAATGCAAAGGCCAGTGCTCCGACCAAAGAAAGCCACCGTCCCATTTTCATGCTTCGTAACAAAACATAGAATCCAAACAGATAAAGGAACAGGATAGCCACAGTATGGAAAGGGAGTCCAAATCGAAGCACCTTGTTTAAATTGTAGAAAAGATTGGATGATGAATCGCCTTTAATCTGGTAAGCCGGCATCCCTCCAAACATAGAATTGGCCCAATATGAATGATCACCTGTTTCGGCTTCAAATTCATTCAGCTCCTGAGCGGCTCCTATGGCATGGGTATTATCCATCTGAGGCAGCTCCTGCCCCTTAAAAACCGGGTTGAAATATAAAAAACTGAGCCCTGCAAAAAGGGCCATTACACCAATAAAATAAAGTACTGACTTCAGGTTGTGACGATCCATTGTAAAAACTCTTTTGCGATTTTAAGACCAGAAAGATACATAAAGTTTGCGAAGCGACCTTTTTGTGCCGAGTGAAACTTTAATTTCAATTTAACGTAAAGAGAACCAGTTTTACTAACCCTGATTCCCATGTATATTGTATTAATCCAGTTCAGACGTTCCGACGAACAAGTCAATTACCACAAAAAAGCACACCTCTCGTTTCTAAAAGAGCAGGTGGAAGCGGGTAATTTCATCATTTCAGGAAACCGAACTCCCAACACAGGCGAAGTAATTCTTTCCTGCCTTCCGGATATGGAAACTCTTTATGAAATCCTACAGGAAGATCCATTCTATAAAAACAGAATCGGCCAGTACGAAATCATCGAATTTGACCCCGAAATAAAATGCCGGGAAATAACAAACTTTATAGAGGAACGCGAGGAGAACCCCTGAACAGGCCACACCTGGCTCAATTCAGCATAAATTAGAAGAAGATTTTTCGAATTTCACTTCCTGATACTTGAGCATCTCATGTCGAAAACACATAAATTATTGGGGTTAAAAATCCTCACAATGCCGTATGCGAAACCTGGTATATCCGTAAACCGGAACATCAAATATCTGAAACGTACTGACCACCGCTTGAGGAGGACCCATTCTACACTTTTCCAAAAACTTATCCAGCATTTCTGATGTCCCTTCAGCATCTACCTCCACATTACCACCGGGCATGTTTTTTACATATCCGTTGATTTGATACCGGTGGGCATTTTCCTGCACAAAATAACGAAATCCCACTCCCTGAACTCTTCCTCCGATTATCAACCTTACTCTCTTCATGGGTACTAACATTTAAGACATTGACCGAGCCTGGGTTATTAACTTCCTCGAACCTCTTTTACAAATTCTGTTTTGCGATGAATAGTCCGTCAAACTTTTTTTCAAATCACTGGAAATTAAACTCTTAAGATTCAAGGAATGTTTTGATAAATTCAGAATTTCAATGTTACACGATTTTTCTAACTTCTAAAAATCAAACCATCTCTTGAATGTTCAATTTCCTATTAATACAGGCATCCTCAATAAAAAGATTACCCTTTCCGGGGCTTACAATCTCTCTTCCTGAAAATCACTTCTTAAAAACAATCCAAGCTTGTAGAAATCAAACATCCACAAGGCCACTATCCCTCTGGTCAATAAAAATTCAATTATTGGTTTAAAAAGGAAAAAGAGCCCTGAAAATACAAACCTCCAGTATTTGATTCTTTTATAGAATTGCAACAAACCAATGTCTCCGGTAAAACCGGGATGATAATCGACATAGCCCAATATAACACTCAAATTCTTAATGCTTAAGACACTCTTACGAAGATATTCGCTGTTAATTTCAAGTTCCCCGTTCAATACAGGGTTATCTATATGGTTGATTTGTATCCCGTTCTCTTTCAGAACAAATCCCAGCAGGGTATCTTCATGTCCGTATTGCGTAATCCGCCCATCAAAAGGAAATTTAGCCAGCACATCCCGACGAATCAGAAAATTATTGGACATAAACGACCGGTTCGATTCCTTTTGACGTTCTTCAAAGGTTCGGCTCTCCCGGTAAACACCGTATTTCCACCGCAGTAAATAATCCCTTGCCGGCCTCTCTTTATCGTAAACCCTGCCTCCACAAACTACTTTCACGTCGTCAGAATACACCGATTCAGCATAATTCATCAGAAAGTCATCTCTGATAATCAGGGAATCACAATCCAAAAATAACATCCAGGGAAACCGGGCATATTCCAAAAAGAGATTCCTGACACTTGCTCTGCCCACATTTTCAGGCAACTCCACATAAACCCGCTGATTACAAATGGAACGGTTGATTTTTCTGAACTCCTCATCCGATCCATCGTCAATCAAAACAATTTCGCACGGAAAGTTTACCTCAGCTGCCTGTCGGACAAGCTTACTCACCAACTGGCGCACATCATAGTTGAATACCGGTATGCAAACAGATATCAAGAAAACAGATTTAAAAATTTTAATGCCCCGTTTTTCAGAAAGTAAGAATGCAACCACCTGAAAATCGGGCATTATCTCTTGTGTAATCCGCACTCCTTACTTTCGGGATTTTCCCACCACCAGCGGCCGGCACGAACATCTTCCCAGGACTCAATAGCGCGGGTACAAGGCAGACAGCCAATACTGGGATACCCCTTGTCGTGAAGCGGATTGTAAGGAACCTTATGCTCTTTAATATAGTACCAAACATCACTCTCCGACCATGCTGCCAGTGGATTAAATTTTAACAGTCCGTTGTTATCGTCCCACTCCACCACATGAATGTTCTGGCGGGTAATGGCCTGACCGGCACGCAATCCGCAAATCCAGGCATCCAGCGTACTAAACATTCTTTTCAGCGGTTCAATCTTACGAATTCCACAACACAGCTTTCTGTTTTCAACACTGTCATAAAACAGGTTAATCCCCTTGCTGTTGACCATCTCTTCCACTTGCTTATAATCGGGAAACATTACCTCTATTCTGGTATTGTACTTCTTATTGGTTCGGTCAATCAAGTCATATGTTTCCGGGAACAGGCGTCCGGTATCAAGAGTGAAGATCCGGGCATCAGGCTTAATCTTAAGCACCATATCCGTCAACACCTGATCTTCGGCTCCCATACTTGATGAAAGAGCAACCTTGTTACCATATTCATTCAGAATCCACGTAAGAAGCTCCGTGGGGTCTTTACTGGTAAATTTTTCGTTTAATTCTGCTATTTGCTTTTGATCCATTGAATTGTTTTTTTGCAAATTTAAGGATTCCCTCCGGAAAAATTACTTTCCTCCGAAACAAACCCCCATATAACGGGCTTTTTGCACCAGTCCGCTATCCGGTTCCACCAGTCTTAACCGCCCGCCTACCTCATCGAGGGGCACACTAACAATGTCATTTCCTCTTGCGGCCACCATTACCCCATAGTTTTCCTGATGAATCATCTGAGCAGCATAAGTTCCATAACGGGTGGCCAGAATACGATCGGCCGGGGTTGGACTTCCGCCCCGCTGAATATAGCCAAGAACGGTCTCTCTGGTCTCCAAGCCGGTCATTTTCCGTATTTTTTTTGAGATATAGGCCCCTGCATTTTTCTTTTTACCAGATTTAATTCCCTCTGCCACGACAACAATAGAATAAGGTTTTTTCTTTTGGTTACGTTCTATCAGACAATTTGCCACCACATCCATGTCGTAATCCAGTTCGGGAAGCAAAATCACATCTCCTCCCCCGGCAATACCTGAATGCAATGCAATCCAACCGGCATGATGGCCCATAACCTCAATGACCATCACTCTTTTATGAGAGTTGGCCGTTGTGTGCAGACGGTCAATGGCCTCGGTTGCAATGGTCAATGCGGTATCAAACCCAAATGTGACATCTGTACCCCATACATCATTGTCAATCGTTTTTGGAATTCCCACAATATTCAGCCCTTCCTTGTACAAAAGGTTGGCTGTTTCCTGGGTTCCGTTTCCTCCGATACAAACCAGGGCATCCAGCCCGAGTTCCTTATAGTTTTGCTTTATCAGCTGAGGCTTATCAGACACAATATCACCTTCTTGTTGCTTAAAAGGTTTCATCCTTGAAGTTCCCAGAATAGTTCCACCCAAAGTTAAAATACCTGAAAGCAGCTGCTCATTAAGAGGAATCACATCTTTCTCAAGCAGACCGGTAAATCCGTTGGCAATGCCAACGACCTCCATTCCGTACTCAACAATAGCAGTTTTACCAATGCCTCTTATGGTTGCATTAATTCCCGGACAATCGCCTCCTGCGGAAAGGATTCCGATTTTCATTTTTTTATTCCCCATGACCATTTCGTTTTTAAACGGTTATTGCCGATTGAAAATCCGGCTGAACTTTTTGATTGTTTTTTGGGTCAGGCATGAAATACCAACAATGGTACGTCGGTATAAAACAGAATACGCCGGGTAATTTCCGGAGTAAACAAACGAGCAATCATATTTCGCTTTCGACGCGTCATTGCAATTAGATCAATATTATTTTCCGTTACATACTTTTCCAATGAATCCATAAACTGCTCACTTTGTTCAAAATTGCTTTTAATCTTATGGTTCCTGTATGTTGCATCGCAATAATCCCGAAATTTCTCCATTCTTCTTATTTCAGTATTATCCGGCTGATGTGCCTGAAACCGAACGGCATTTATCCGGGTCTGAAAAGGAGTGATGAGCCGAATCAGTTTATGTACTGAAATATAATCAGCATCCCCGAAGTCGGTAATAAACAACACCCTGCTCAATTTTTCCAAATCAACGGTGGAGGTAGCAGGAACAGCCAGTACAGGTACAGAAGCTCTTCTCATCACATCGCTTGTAACGCTTCCCAGAAGCTCTTTAATGGTTTCCCCCTTGCTTTTGGTCCCCATAATTATGACATCCGGATCCATATCTTTGCTGACCTTTAAAATAACTTCTTCGGCATATCCGAACTCAAACCGGTTTTCCAACTCAATGTTCTTATCCTGAAGAGAGGTCATCTTATTAATGGCACTTTGACAAAGGTCCGCAAGGCGGTCGCGGGCATCCTGTTCTCTTTTTTGAATATCTTCTTCACTGTTGGGAGGCATGGCATTCATCCCCTCCTCTATGTCTTCATATTCCGAAAAACTATGCAACAGCGTAACGGTGGATGGGAACTTACCGGCCAGCGTCAGCGCATAGGTCAATGCATTTATGGAATGATCGGTAAAGGTTACCGGAACAAGGATTTTTATCATAGCAGTTCTGTTATAGCAAAAGCTTGGTTCAGGTTCAAAAGTTACGAAAAAAATGGATAAAAAAAACCCGCATCCACCATTCCGGGATACGGGTCAAACGTTTTTTTATCGCAGATTATATGATCAGCATGGCATCTCCGTAGGTGCCAAAACGATATTTCTCCTTAACTGCTGTTTTGTAGGCCTTCATTATCAGATCGTATCCTCCGAAAGCAGCCACCATCATCAGCAAAGTGGAATATGGCAGATGGAAGTTGGAAACCATGGAATCGGCCACGCTGAATTCGTAAGGCGGGAAAATAAACTTATTGGTCCATCCCTCAAACTGATTCACATGCCCGTTGGTGGAGACAGAACTTTCGATGGTTCTCATCACTGTAGTGCCTACCGCACATATCCGACGACGCTCATCCTGTGCCTTATTAATCATTTCGGCCGAATTTTCGGGAATAATGATTTGCTCTGAATCCATTTTGTGTTTGGTCAGATCCTCCACATCAACCGATCGAAAACTTCCCAGCCCCACATGAAGTGTAACGTAAGAAAAATCAACTCCTTTAATTTCGAAACGCTTCAGCAATTCACGGCTAAAGTGCATTCCTGCGGTGGGTGCAGCCACTGCCCCCTCGTGCTTGGCAAAAATAGTCTGGTAACGCTCCTGATCCTCCGGTTCAACTTTTCTGTTGATGAATTTGGGCAGCGGAGTTTCGCCCAGACTGTATAAAGTTTCCTTAAACTCCTCGTGCGATCCGTCAAAAAGGAAACGAAGCGTACGTCCACGGGAAGTAGTATTGTCAATCACCTCGGCTACCAGGGAATCATTATCGCCAAAATAAAGTTTGTTTCCGATACGGATTTTACGTGCCGGATCTACCAACACATCCCACAAACGTTGCTCCTTGTTCAGTTCCCGAAGCAAAAACACTTCAATTTCAGCACCGGTTTTCTCTTTATTACCATACAATCGCGCAGGAAAAACTTTGGTATTGTTGAATACCATGACATCTTTCTCATCAAAGTAATCAATGATGTCTTTAAACACTTTGTGTTCAATTTTCCCGGTATCTTTATGCACTACCATCAAACGCGACTCATCACGATTGGGCGCGGGATGCAATGCGATTAGTTCTTCGGGCAATTTGTATTTGAATTTTGACAACTTCATAATTCCCTTTGTGATTTTGTATGATTAATTACTCTGTTTTTTAACGCAAAAATAAGCCTATCTTATACGCAAGAATTGACGGTTTGTTTCAAATAACTTGTTGAAAATTTTTCAACAATCCTACCTCACATTAACACCAATCAACCCCTGGTTGTTCCACTTTTCTTTCAGCTTGTCAAACGCTTCATCGAAAGACTGGACAGACCAGGCATTTTCAACCCGGGCAATCCCAATCTCAGTTCTTCTAAGTCCGGTCAGGTAAGCACCAGATTTCAGTTCCAGCCCTAAATCCCTTGCAAACGAACGGATATAGGTTCCTTTACTGCAACGAATCTGCACCAGAGCCTCATTGTTGTCAAAACCCAATAGTTTTAACTGATGAAACACGACCTTCCGTGATTTTATTTCAAACTCCTCTCCTTTTCTGGCCATCTGATACGCTCGTTTCCCGTCCACTTTGACAGCAGAAAATTGCGGTGGCACCTGATCCTGCTCTCCCAAAAAACGATCTAACGCATTTGCAACCGCATCACCGGTCAGATGTTCAACCGGGAACTCCTGATCAACCGGAGTTTCCATATCAAACGAAGGAGTGGTAGCTCCGAATTTGATTTTGGCCACATAGGTTTTATCATGTCCCATCAGCCGGTCTATCTGCTTGGTTGCTCTTCCGGTACAGACAATCACCAAACCTGAAGCAAGCGGATCCAAGGTGCCGGCATGTCCTACTTTCAGCTTCTTAAGCTTTAAGCCATGCTGAAGG
The DNA here is from genome assembly GCF_003003035.1 of Marinilabilia salmonicolor. GTDB lineage: Bacteria > Bacteroidota > Bacteroidia > Bacteroidales > Marinilabiliaceae > Marinilabilia > Marinilabilia salmonicolor_A. Next base: position 387,571 of record NZ_PVTS01000002.1, read on the forward strand.
CGCGATCTTATTTTTTTCACCACATCAAACGATGTCCATTCCAACGGTTTATCCACCAACAAAATCAACCCCTCTGAAAAGCAAGCCGGATGATCTAAAACAGAGAGATCGGTACAAAATTCATTCAACTCCATTATTCCTTAAAATAAACATCGATAAAGTGCAAGTTACCACACAAAACCACCTATGGCAAGAGCCCCTACTATTGCGCAATAAAGTGCAAAATAGATCAGTTTTCCACGCTTCACAATCTCAATCATCCACTGACAAGCGAGCAATCCGCTGATAAAGGCAGCCACAAAGCCGGTCAGCATCACCAGAGCCCCGATTTCATTGCTTGTAGCCACCTGCGGAACATCAGTCTTCAACAAATCTAAGGTATTCTCACCAATGATTGGTACCAAAACCATTAAAAATGAAAACCGCGCAACTTCTGTCCGCTTGTTTCCTATGATTAATCCGGTAGCAATGGTAGCTCCCGACCTTGATATCCCAGGAAGCACAGCAAATGTCTGAGCAATCCCGATAAGTAAGGCATCCCGGAAAGTAATATCCCTATCGCCAGATTTTTTGTAATACGAAAATGCCAGAAAAGAAGCAGTAATAAGTAACATCAGACCTACCAACAGCAGCATGCTTCCGGTATTGAAAATCTCTTCCACATAATCTTTAAAAAACAGCCCCACAATAGCAATGGGAATCATTGAAAAGGCAATCTTTGCGATATACCGGGTCTCCTCATTCCATTGAAACTTAAAAAGTCCGGCAAATAACTGAACAATGTCTTTGCGAAAAACCACCAGCGTACTCAGCACTGTAGCTCCGTGAACCACCACCGTAAATCGAAGACTATCCGGAGTCTCAATCCCCAGAAGATGTTTACCTATTTCAAGATGTCCGCTGCTGCTTACGGGCAGGAACTCTGTAAGACCCTGAACAATGCCCAGGATTAACGCTTCTAACCAATCCATTTTATACCTAAATTACAATAATCAGCCGGCCGTTACACCAAAAATGCCTGCCAATAAATACGACAGACATTAACTTATCCAATTAGCCGGTAAATATGTGAAAACCCTAATTCTTTTTTTCCATCTCTTTGGTGTCCACAGGCTTTTTCATGATGGCATAAATGGCAAATAAAAATCCAAATAACACAACCAGCGGCGCAAGCGTTATTCTTCGAAAACTATACACCTCTTCATTAAAAACTTCCGGATTCTCACTACCTCCGCCCATCATCAACAAAAAACCAACGATCACAATCACAAATGCGATGGCCAGTAACAGATAATTCTGTTTCTCAAGGGCCATTTCAAATTTCTTTTCTGTCTCCTTTTTCGACATAGCTTTTATTTTTTATGCACTGTTGCTTCATTGTTTCATCTCCGGGAATAGCACCCGGTCAGATCTACTGCTTAAAAATACAAATCATCCGCTTTCAGGCGAAGGTATTTGTTCACTGCAAAGAATGTAGAGATAAGCGTTATCAACATTCCCAAAAGAATTACCAGTCCAAACAGAACCCCGATTAAAAAGAGGTTATCGAAACCGATCATACCCTGCAACTCTTTGTTCATCCCGTAAATAAGTGTTGAAAGTAAAAGAATGGCAATGGTTGCCCCGGCCAAACCATTGAGGATGCCGGTAGCCAAAAAAGGTTTTCGAATAAATCCCCGGGTTGCCCCTACCAATTGCATGGTCTTTATTAAAAATCGGCGTGAATAGACAGACAACCGAATGGTGTTATTGATCAACGCAATGGCGATAACCAACAAAAGGATGGAAAAACCCGCAAGAACAATGGTAATCTTCTCGATGTTATCATTCACCGCATGAAGCAGATTTTTTTGATAATATACCTCCTGAACCTGGGGAAAGTTAAGCACCTGGTTTTCTATAACCGCCATGCTGTCAGGATTGGCATACTCTGCATACACTTTAACTTCAATGCTTGAAAGCAATGGATTGTATCCGAGAAAATCCACAAAATCCTCTCCCAGCTCCTCCTGCATAATGGCAGCAGCCTCATCCTTGCTTACATAAGCGGCTTCCCGAACATAGGGCGAGGCATTAAGGATTTTTTGAAGTCGCTGAACTTCTGCCTCACGGGAATTGTCATCCACCAGCACAGTAAAACCCAGATTCTCTTTTACATAGTTGGATAACCGATGTGCGTTGAGAAACAAAAGACCGATAATTCCCAACAAAAACAACACCAGTGAAATACTAATCACGGTGGTTACGTAGGAACTTCTGAGTTTTCTTTTTGCTGCAGTATTGCTCATGAATGTTGCACATTTTTCCTGATACGCTGGAGCCGTTCCGAAAAATAAATATTTTGTCAAACTCAAAGCGAACAAATTTTTAATCCGGATTTATCGTTTGATAATAAGGATTCAAAAATCCGCGCAAACTGGAGGTTGACGAAAATAGACATTTCGGAGATGCCCTAATTAAGTTGCAAATATAAAAGAATTTAGTGCTATCCCATTAAAATAGTTGCCCTGATTTGGAAGTCTCATGAAAAAAGATTAATAGTTATGCAATAGATTAATATCATACTTGCCTGCCTATCTATGTTTTAAAAAACTTCACTTAAATCTTAAAATGCAAAACCTCTAAATGTAAAGACAGGACTAAATAGAGTCTGTCTATAAACCAAGCCAATTCTGTTTTAAGAGCTGTTTCTGGTCAGAAAGTGCCAATTGCCAGGCTTGCGAAGCCGCAAAAAACGGAGTTTACTTATCGTAAATGAGTATTTTGGCGGCAAGCGTAACGACGCAAGTGGTACTTTATGGACAGAAACTAAAAAACCTGAAAAAGGTTAAATTCAATGACATTTTGGAGTGAATCCGTTAACTTTGGATTCCACAAAAGAAAAAGTCATGTACAAGTTTATTTTCGGACCGGTTCCATCCAGACGCCTCGGAATGTCATTGGGGGTAGATCTGGTACCGCGCAAAGTTTGTTCTCTGGACTGTGTCTATTGCGAGGTAGGCACCACCACCAAGCTTACCACGCAAAGAATGGAATACGTTCCTTATGAAAAGGTGGTCAACGAACTGTCAGATTATCTCAAGAACAACCCGGCTCCTGATTTCATCACATTTTCGGGATATGGAGAGCCATTGCTCAACTCCCGGATTGGTGATGTATTAACCTTTATCAAGACGCATTACCCCGACATTAAGGTAGCGATCCTGACCAACGGAACGTTACTGTCAGACAAAAATATTCGTCAGGAGATCCTTCAGGCCGATGTAGTCCTTCCATCTATTGATGCTGCCTCAGATAAGGTTTTCAAAAAACTGAACCGGCCAGAAAAGCACCTCAAGGTTGATCAGCACATCCGAGGCCTTATTGATTTCCGAAATGAGTTCAAGGGTGAAATTTGGCTGGAAGTTTTTGTTCTTCCCGGATACAACGATACCAATGATGAAATTTGTCAGCTGAAAAAAGCCATTCATCAAATCAATCCTTCAGTGGTACAATTAAACACGCTCGACAGGCCTGGAGCTATTCCCGGACTTCATCCGGCAAGCAAGGAAGAGCTGGAGGATATTAAAACTAAACTGGATTTCGAAAACACCATCATTGTGGCTGCAGCAAAATCCCGAAAGGAAACCACCGCATACCGCAACGATAAAGAGTCCGCCATTCTGGAAACCATCGCTCGTCGTCCCTGCACCGTTCATGATCTGAGAGATATCATGGGGCTTCACATCAACGAAATCAACAAATACCTGGATGTTCTGGAAGCTGAAGGAAAAGTAACCACTGACTTTGGTGAAAGGGGATTGTTTTACAGAATCAAATAATTAAGAAGAAGCTACCTTCGGAGCTTTTTTTCAACCTCTAAATATCCGGCTTTCAGATTGTAAGCAATGAAATTACCATCTTCATCATACAGCTTATCAAAATTAACCAGATCTCCCGAAACCCGGTCCACGAATTGAATTCCCTTCATTAAAAAGTTGCCTTCTGGTTTTGAAACAGTCTGTGAAGCCTGTTCTGCAAGAATTGGCGGATTGTTTCGGTTAATATCCAGATACATGGGCATCATGTGTCGCAACCCGGCTTCGTAAGCATTGGGCACCTGTATTGCAAGTCCTTCCTCTAAGGCAGATGGCTGCAGTCTGGTTAGGTCTTTTTCAGGAACAGCAATCGCGTTGACCGGAATCGTTTCTATTTCAGGTTCCCCTAATGTCGCGGTAGTCTGTTGAGCTTCTTCCCTGTCCAGTCCATTATTGCTGGCAGCCAGTTTTTCAGAAACAGAAAAATCCGGGGAAAAATCTTCGGTCTCAATAGTTGCAGGAAGAGATGGTAATAACTCCAGAACTGTTTCCTGTCTTTCCGGTGCAAAGAAAGAATCACTATTCCAGATTGTCAGTAGCAATGCAACGACAATAACAGCCGCTGCAATTCGAGTTGTCCGATACCATGGAGCAATTGACCTCCGAATCAAAACTCCTTTTTGCTGATAAGAAATATCTGCTGCCACCAACCTGGTTTGTTGATACTCCAACCCCCTTTTTATCAGCGACTCATCATTTCTTATTTCTTCCGTAAGTTCAATATTTTCCTCTTCCGTAAGTCCCTGTTCCATCTGCTTAATCAACAGATAATCGGGTCGGGAAACAGCTATCAAATCCGACTCCTCTTTATAGAGCGATTGGATCGATTCATATTCAACTTTATCCGGACTGAGACTGACTTCCGAAAAATCCTTCAACTCCTTTTCCAAATCGGGATTGGCCTGAAGGAACTCCTGCAATTTTGCCAAAGCCTCACGGTCCAGGTTTCCATCCAGATAATCGATGAACCAAACCTCGTAATTATCTCTGCTTATGTTCATCATACCACCACCTCCATCTTTCCTATATATTTTCTGAGAAATACCCGTGCCCGATAAATATAGACTTTCACCTGACTCTCACTCAGACCAGTCATTTCTCCAATTTCCTCATAAGAGTATCCTTCGTAATCACGCATCATAACCACCATTTTCTGATCCTCCGGAAGCTTTTCCAGAGCCAGATGCAAAACTTCCTGCAGATCTGAGTACTGACGCTCGTGAGAATGCTCCTGCAAATCAGCTTCTTCCATCCGTACAGAGTGCTTTTCTCTTCGTGTATGGTCAATCAAAACGTGATAAGCAGTAGAAAAAAGATAACTTTTACCTTTTGCCCCATCAACGTTTGCATGATGTCGCCACATCTTCTCAAAAGCATCCTGCACAATATCCGACGCTTTCTCCTCATCACGAATGTTTTTGAGGACAAAGCGGTAAACATTGTCGGCATAATGTTGCACGCAATCGTTGTATTCTTCTACTGTCATCAGGTTCCGGTAAATTGATACGAGTGTAGCAATTACTAAATTCCTTCACTAATTTCAAGCGCTTTTTCCCTTTCTGCTTCGCCGGGATTTTTAACCGTAGCTACGGCTAGGCTTTTCAAACCCCGTCTGGCAAAAAGAAAAAAATCACATAAAATATAAGTTAACTAATTTAATAACTGACACACTAGTGGGACGCTTTAGTTCAGCGAAAAGTTACAGCGAAATTTTACTGAGCACAAATATTTTACTTTTCCTCACGGGAGAATATCCCTACCCGCCTTGCCATAAGGCAGGTAAGATGCAAAACATACTGAAAGCCTGTTGCAGAAATGCCAGTAAATTCAGGATAGCGTTTCCTGTTCCCTCCGCAATAAAAAAATCAATGTGCCTCCAGCCAATTCCGGCCAACACCCATATCAACTTCAAGTGGTACTTTCAATGAAACTGCTGATTCCATCTCTCTTTTAACGATTTCCTTTACTCTGTCCTCTTCCGACTTTAGCACTTCGAAGTTAAGTTCGTCATGCACCTGAAGTACCATTCGGCTTTGAATATTTTCTTTTCGGAATGCCTGCTGCACACCAACCATCGCCATTTTTATGATGTCGGCAGCAGCCCCCTGAATAGGAGCATTGATCGCATTTCGCTCCGCCACACCCCTTACCACACCATTGCGGCTGTTGATATCAGGCAGATACCGGCGGCGACCAAACATGGTTTCAACAAATCCTTTGTCACGGGCCTGGGCAATAACCCTGTCCATATACTCTTTTACAGCCGGAAAACTTTCAAAATAACCATCAATAATGCCTTTTGCCTCCCCTCTTGGGATATTTAACCGCTCAGACAAACCAAAGGCCGAGATGCCATAAATAATGCCAAAATTAGCAGTCTTGGCTTTACGACGCATATCACCGGTCACTTCCTCCGGTGATACTTTAAATATTTTAGCTGCAGTGGCAGCATGAATATCTTCTCCACGATTAAAAGCTTCCAGCAGGTTTTCATCTTCGCTCAGATGGGCCATCAACCTGAGCTCCACCTGGGAATAATCAGCACTTAGAAACAGATGGTCAGAATCCCCCACCACAAAAGCTTTACGCATTTCGCGCCCGTCTTCTTCCCTGATTGGAATATTCTGAAGATTGGGGTTGGAACTGCTCAACCGGCCCGTTACCACCACAGCCTGATTAAAAGAAGTGTGCAATCGACCGGTATCTTTATTAATCAGTTTAGGTAATGCTTCCACATATGTATTCAACAGCTTCTTAAGTCCTCTAAACTCCAATATTTTTTCAATGATCGGATGTTTGTCCTTCAACTTTTGTAAAGTCTCCTCGTTGGTACTGTATTGCCCCGATTTGGTCTTTTTTGCTTTTGCATCAATTTTTAGTTTATCAAAAAGCACTTCACCCACCTGGCGGGGACTGGCAACATTAAAATCCGTTCCGGCATCTTCAATAATCCCCTTCTCCAAAGCTTCGATACGTTGCTGAAGTTTTCCGGCGAAATCAGCAAGAGCATCTGAATCCAACACCACACCATGATACTCCATTTCGGCAAGCACCTTGAGCAAAGGCATTTCCACATCTTCAAAAAGAGAAACCATCTTCAGCTCTTCCAGCTCCTTGAGCAATGGCTCTTTCAACTGTAAAGTGATATCTGCATCTTCTCCGGCATACTCTTTGACCTTTTCTTTGTCAATATCACGCATACTGCCCTGCTTCTTACCCTTTTCACCAATTAGCTCCGTTATGGAAACAGGGGTATAGTTCAGATAAGTCTCGGCCAGGAAATCCATATTGTGCTTCAGCCCGGGCTGAACAAGATGGTGAGCAACCATTGTGTCAAAAAACGGTCCCTGCATCTCTACCCCGTATCTCTTAAGCATCAGGTAATCATACTTCAGATTTTGACCAACCTTCAGCACCGCAGGATCGGTCAGCACTTTCTCAAATCGTTGAACAATCTCTTCAGCCTTATTTTTATCCTTATCTACAGGTACATAATAAGCTTCACCCTTTTCAAAACTAAAAGATAGCCCTACCAATTCATTGGACCACACATCTATACCGGTGGTTTCGGTATCGATACAAAACTCTTTCTGTACACTAAGGTCGGCCGCCAGCGAATCCAGTGCCTGCCGGGTTTCTACCAAATAGTATTCATGTTTGGCATCTTTTATCGTTTGGTTACTGGTATTAAATCCGGCTGATGAAGCCTGGGTGTTGTTGTCGTCCCCAAATAGCGATCCCTGGGTAGGACCTGCATCCTTTTTCCCGGCAATCTTTTCCCAAAGTGTTTTAAACTCCAGTTCTTCAAATACCGGTTTAAGTTTCTCCAGATCCGGCGCTTTATGAAGAAACAGCTCCTCATTAAACTCCACCGGAACCTCTGTTTCAATGGTTACCAGTTTGCGGGACAGTTCCACCTGCTCCCTGAAGTTGATAAGGTTTTCTTTTTGTTTGCCTGAAAAGTCATCGATGTGCGCATATACATTTTCAATGGATCCGTATTTCCCAATAATATCTTTGGCTCTTTTTTCTCCGATTCCCGGGCATCCCGGGATATTATCGGCGCTATCACCCCAAAGTGCAAGTAAATCAATGACCTGTTCAGGTTTTTCCACCGAAAACTTTTTCTGAATTTCAGGAATTCCCCATCGTTCAATATCATTGCCTGCCGACTTAGGCTTATACATAACAGTATCGGCCGTTACCAGCTGGGCATAGTCTTTATCCGGGGTTACCATAAATGTTTTAAATCCGGCATTTCCTGCCTTTCGTGACAAGGTTCCAACCACATCATCAGCTTCAAATCCGTCCACCTGAACAACACTTATATTAAAAGCTTCAAGGATTTGTTTGATATATGGAACAGCCTTTTTGATATCCTCAGGAGTGGCGTCCCGGTTGGCTTTGTATTCTTTAAAAAGTTCGTTTCGGAAAGTAGGACCCGAGGGGTCAAATGCCACAGCGATATGTGTGGGGTTTTCTTTATTCAAAACCTCCAGCAGAGAGTTGGTAAATCCAAAAATAGCAGAAGTATTCAGCCCCTTTGAATTCACCCGGGGATTTCGAATAAAAGCATAATACGCCCTGAAAATCAAGGCGTATGCATCAAGAAGAAATAGTTTTTTGGTTTGTTCTGACATAACTTTTCAGGTTTATTCCCGAAAAGTAAGAAAAAATGAGATACTAATCATTGTCGGAAGCAAACCATTCGGCAAACGAATTTGCGGTTTCGTGCAGTTTCAGACTGAAAAGAGAAACATTCTCCGGCAGTCTTGCCCGAATTCTTTGAGCATAATCAACCAGCAAATTTTCACAGGTTGGCTGATAGGATACCACATGGTAACGATCGGCCATCTGAGGAACCTGAAGTAACTTTTCCACCGGGGCTCTATCACTGATTACAATGCTGTGATCCATAGGATCGACCACCTCTTCTTTGACAATCTTTTTCAAGTCACCAAAATCCATCACCATCCCGTATTTCGGACTATTCTCATCCGGTTCCGGCTCCCCGATTACGGTTACCTGAAAAATGTAAGAATGACCATGAATATTTTTACAGAGTCCGTCATAATTCCAAAGCGCATGAGCCATCTCAAAACGAAACTCCTTCGTTAATCTTATTTTAGACATACAAATACTCCAAAAAATCCGGTTTCAAAAACCGGTCTCAACATCCAATAAAAAACACAAAACTACTCAACAGAACAACGACTGACACATTCCACAATGTTTCGGAGGCTGTCATGTTTCAGGAAATAAAAGGTGTTTTTTCCGTCTCTTTGAGAAGCCAATACCCCCTTATCCTTCAAAATTCCCAGGTGATGAGAGGTCGTGGACTGCTCAATATTTAACAGGTTATGAATTTGTGTTACCGTCAGTTTTTTCCCATCCTCCAAATGATTAAGAATGGCTATTCGCATCGGATGAGCAATGGCTTTCAACATGCTTGCTGCCCTATCCAGCTGATTGGCATCAAGATCTTTAATTTTCATAGTTTTAACTTCCATCATTAATATTCATATTTAAAAACACCTGTGAAAAGATCAAACAGGTAAATTTTCTTCCCTAATTTTTTCCAAAATAGTCCGTTAAGTATTTTCAAAAATCTGGTAATTAGACATCTAATCTTAAACGAGTGGGTTTTTGACAGAACTCAGAACGTCAATGTTATACGATTTTTCTAATCTCTAATTTCTAAAAATCTCACGATCTATTATGTTCAGGTGGGCAAAGATAATGAAGATATTTTGATTACTAGATATTTAAACCTGTAAAATATGCAAATATTTAGATAGGACTGATATTTCACTTTTGTTACAACACTAATACGCCGCAAATTGTTATTTTTGAAAATTCATTCCCCGCCGGTAGGTGTAATATCCGGAAAAAGAACTAACTTATTCTGGTTAGTCCGCTGATTTTAAGCCTTAAACCTTATTCAAAACAATTAATTAAATCGATAATACTGAAGACAACCCTCTTTACCGCTGAAAAAAGCAAAGGGGTTTAAGATAAAAAAGAAGTAATGAAAATTTCATCAAAGATAACATCTCCCATCGAAGAGGAAATGAAGCATTTTGGTCCGTATTACAAGAAAAATTTCGACACCAAAATTCCGCTTCTCAATATTATCACGAATTATCTCATCCGCCGCAAAGGAAAACAGATGAGACCAATGCTGGTATTTTTATCGGCAAAACTTAACGGATCCACCGATGAGGGGACCTATACCGCTGCAGGATTGATTGAATTACTGCACAACGCAACACTTATTCATGACGATGTAGTGGATGAAACGTATCAACGCAGAGGATTTTTCTCCATTAATGCACTTTGGCGTTCAAAAATTGCCGTGTTGGTTGGTGATTACTACCTGGCTATGGGGCTGATAAAATCACTCGAGGAAAATCAGACAGAAGTGCTCCGCATTGTTTCCACTGCTGTAAAGGAAATGAGCGAGGGTGAATTACTTCAGATCGAGAAATCCCGAAAACTTAACATCACCGAGGATATTTATTACGAAATCATTCGCAAAAAGACAGCTACACTCATTGCTGCCTGCACTGCTGCCGGGGCCCTTTCTTCGGGAGCATCCGAAGAGCAGATTTCTAAAATGCGTGATTTTGGAGAATATCTGGGAATCGCCTTTCAAATCCGTGATGACTTACTGGATTATGAGAAAACAAACCTGGCGGGTAAACCTACCGGTAATGACCTGAAGGAAAAGAAAATGACACTTCCATTAATTCACGTTTTGGAGAAAATGCCGGCCTCCAAAAAAAGACAAATATTAAGTACCATTCGAAAACATCATAAAAACGAGAAAAAAATTGCCCCCATTGTTCAGTATGTAAAAGACAACGGAGGCATTAACTATGCTCGTGAAAAAATGACAGAATACCGCGATAAAGCACTGGAGATTCTTAACTCCTATCCCGAAAGTGATGCCCGGGAAGGCTTAATCGAATTGGTTCACTTTACAACCACACGAAAAATTTAAAAATACTTTTCAAAAGGCTTTCCCTGCTTTTCTGCCAGATCAGCAAGCAGGTTGTTGGCCAGCCGGCTTGCTCCTATCCTGAATCTTTCGGATGTCAGCCACTCCTCGCCCAATACATCGTTGACGATTTTCAGATAGACCAGGGCATCATCCGTGGTACTGATTCCTCCTGCCGGTTTCAATCCGATTGTTTTTCCTGTGGCCTTCTGAAATGCTTTTATAGCATGAACCATAACCCAGACTGCCTCTGGGGTAGCCGCAGGATTCATTTTGCCGGTAGAGGTTTTTATAAAATCGGCACCGGCCTCCATTGCTATAATTGAGGCCTCCCAGATGTTTTGCGGTGAATCCAATGCACCTGTCTCAAGTATAACTTTTAAATGAGCTTCCCCCATCACTGATTTTATGGTGCTTATCTCCTGCATAACAAATTCATGATTCCCTTCCAGGAATTCGCCAACTGAGATGACAATATCAATCTCATTGGCTCCCATATCCAGTGCTTTTTTAGTCTCCAGCACCTTCAGGTCAAGAAATGTCTGGGAAGAAGGGAAACCGGCAGATACCACTGCCCTGTTCACATTCAGACTGCCCAACCGGGTCTTTAATACACTGGCAAAAACAGGATATACACAAACAGCCCCCACCAAGGGCATATCAGGAAAATCCTTTTTAAAAGAAACGAGCTTATCACAAAATTCCTGTACCGAATTGGCACTGTCTGTGGTATTAAGGGTGGTTAAATCAATAAATGAAAAAATCCTTTTGAGGTTATCTTCCGTATCTAATCCCTTAATATCAATACTTTCAGGAAATTCAGGCATCGCCTGAAAATCTTTTTCATATTTCTCAAGTAATTGTTCCGACTGTTCCATTCTATTTAAGTTTTGGATTGTTTTTATGACGATCTTTATCTCTGTTGGTTTTCTTTTCCATTGATTTTCGGAAAGCCTCCGTCAAATCAACTCCGGTTTGATTGGCCAGACAGATAAGTACCCACAATACATCGGCCATCTCTTCTTCCAGGTTAGGATCCTCCCCTGCCTTAAACGATTGGTCACCAAATTTTCGGGCCATTACTCTCGCCAGTTCTCCCACCTCTTCAGTCAATACAGCCATGTTCGTTAATTCACTGAAATACCGAACACCATGTGTCTGAATCCATTCATCCACCAAACGCTGGGCCTTCTCTATATGCATACAATCTATTTTTTGTTTTTGGTATCAATAACAATGGTTACAGGACCGTCATTTACCAATTCGACAGCCATGGAAGCGCCAAACTCACCCGAAACGACAGGATTCCCCAAGGTCTGAGAAAGAGCCTCCTTAAACCTTTCATAAAGCGGAACAGCAACATCCGGTTTGGCAGCATCAACATAAGACGGGCGGTTGCCTTTTTTGGTTCTGGCATGAAGCGTAAACTGACTTACGACCATTACTTCGCCATTCAAATCCAAAACAGACTGATCCATTATCCCGTTTTCGTCATCAAAAATACGAAGATTGACTATTTTATTTACCAACCAGGAAATGTCTTCTTCTCCATCCGCATTTTCAATTCCCACTAAAATCATTAAACCTTTTCCGATGGAACGGGTTTCTTTTTCATTAATCGTTACTGAAGCTTTCGTTGCTCTTTGGATAACGACTCGCATAAAATTTCTTTTTAAATTTTTGTTTTACATTTAGTGTTAAAAATGGCAATTCTTTTGCCAATTAAAAAGAACAAACAATCATTTTAGCTGGTTTGTCATTTTGATTTCCATTTAAAATTTTAATTATTCTTATTCCTTATATATTGTTTTGCAATATATTATATTATTTATTTACATCTTTACTTTAATGTTTAATGCCCTGAGATTTTAATAAAAATTCAAGCACTGTACAATGGACAGAGATACTTTATTCATAACCAGTAAAACCAATGACCCGGCATTTAATTTAGCAACCGAGGAGGTTTTACTTCGAAAATTCAAACAAAACATAATTTTCTTTTATATCAACAGACCTTCTGTCATAGTGGGAAAACATCAAAACACATTGGCGGAAGTAAATCATGAATTTCTGGAAAAAAACAATATTCCGGTCTATCGAAGATTATCAGGTGGAGGAACCGTTTATCACGATTATGGAAACATCAATTATTGTATCATTGAAAATGGTGAACCGGGCCATCTTGTAGATTTTTTAAGAGCAACCACCCCGGTTGTTGAAGCACTCAAAGATTACGGTCTGGATGCGCGCCACGGAAAGAGAAATGATTTGCTCGCCGGGTATAAAAAAATTTCGGGCAATGCTTGCCATGTGTATAAGTCCAGAGCAATGCACCATGGCACTTTGCTATTCAACAGCAATCTAAGTCAACTTACCGAAAGTTTAAAAGCAGATGCCACCAAATTTCGTGACAAATCAGTTAAGTCTGTAAGAAGTGAGGTGGTAAATATCTCTGACCTGATACCTGAAAATAACGATGTGGATATATTTGTATCTAAGATAGGAAGCTTTTTGCAAAGGAAATACAATGCTGCTCCTTATGCATTTTCTGAGGAGGAAATATCCGAAATAACAACGCTGGCAGAGACAAAATACAAAACCTGGCAATGGAATTATGGATACAGTCCAACTTATGAATTCTCTAAGCGCTTCAAATCAGATAACTATGTCTATTCAGCCAAACTAAAAGTTGAAAAAGGAATTATTAGTGAGATTACTGTAAAAACCAATCATCCTAAAAAAGAAGAAATCATCAATACAACCAATAAGCTGACGGGAACCATTCATGAAAAAAGTCAGGTCGAAAAAGTATTGGTCGAAACAGATAAAGAAATCCGGGCTAGCCTCCTATCCTGCTTATTCTAAAAACGATTTATTTCAACGATCCTGATTGTTTTTGAAATATTCACTAATCTTTTCAGCTCTGTTTTTTCCTACAATTTCTGTCAGGGCCTGAAATGAAGCCTCTTCTATCCCCTTGGCAGAGCCAAATTGATTAAGCAACTTTTTTATGCTTTCCGGCCCTACACCCGGTATTTCCTCCAGGCGCGACTTAAGAAAAGCTCCGCTTCTCTTATTTCTGTGAAAGGTAATTCCAAAACGGTGAGCTTCATTTCTAAGATGCTGGATCAACTTTAGAGATTCAGAATTCTTATCAAGATAAAGGGGTACCGGATCACCAGGATAAAATATTTCCTCCAGCTTTTTTGCGATCCCTATAATAGCTATTCTATCATCAAGTTTTAATTCACGCAACGCTTTAACAGCAGATCCCAATTGTCCTTTCCCACCGTCAATTACAATCAGCTGGGGCAAAGATTCGCCTTCGTTCAGTAAGCGACTGTAGCGTCGGAAAACCACCTCCTCCATGGATGCAAAGTCATCAGGTCCCACAACCGTTTTAATGTTAAAATGACGATAATCCTTTTTTGAAGGCTTTCCGTTCTTAAAAACAACACATGCAGCCACCGGAAAATGTCCCTGTATATTAGAATTATCAAAACATTCTATATGTACAGGGAGCTGATTTAATCGCAAATCTTTCTTTGTCGTTTCTAACAGTCGCGCTTCCCTGGGCACTTTTGTTTGATTGGCTATCTGTTTGAGTTTCTCCAGCCGGTAATATTTCACATTCCGTTCTGACAACTCCAGCAACTTCTTTTTATCACCTATTTTCGGAACTAAAAAACGCACATCTTCAAAATCAATATCCGGTTCAAAAGGGACAATAACCTCCCTGGAATTGCTGTGAAGTCTCTCCCTGATATCTGCAATGGCCATTGGCAACAACGTATAAACATCTTCGTCCAGTTTTTTCTTATACTCTATGGTATGAGCCTGAATAATGGCACCATTGACAACTTTCAGAAAGTTTACAAAAGCATATTTTTCATCATCAACAATAGAAAAAACATCCACATTGTTAATTTTGGGATTAACAATGGTGGATTTACTTTTATAACCTTCCAGTATCTCCAGTTTTTTCTTTACATCCTCTGCCTCCTCAAACTTGTAATCGGCCGCCAGTTTCATCATGGTTTCTTTCATATATTTCATGACCGATGAAATATTGCCTTTGAGAATGTTCTTAATTTCTCGTATGTATTCGAGGTACTCAGATTCAGGTTGAAGACCTTCACAAGGACCCTTGCAATTGCCAATATGGTATTCCAGACAGACTTTAAATTTTCCTTTGGAAATATTTTCCGGTGTAAGCGCATGTCTGCAGGTTCTTAGAAAATAGAGTTGTCTGAACAGGTCAATGAGGGTTTTTACCATCATCCCACTGGTGTAAGGACCAAAATATTCACTGCCATCACGCACAATTTGACGGGTGGAATAAACCCTGGGAAAAGGTTCATTTCTCACTACAATCCAGGGAAAGCTTTTATCATCTTTCAGCAAAACATTGTATCTGGGCTGATATTTCTTAATCAGATTATTCTCGAGCAATAAGGCATCCTGCTCAGAATTTACCACAATGTGTTTGATATCCCTGATTTTTCGAACCAGAATTCGAGTCTTAGCATTATCTGGCTCCTTGGTAAAGTACGAAGAAACCCTTTTTTTCAGGTTTTTTGCCTTACCCACATAAATAATTTTTCCGGTGTCATCAAAATATTGATAGACACCGGGTCCTTCCGGAAGTACACGAATTAAACTCTTAAGATAACTGGTTCTTTTATCTTCTTTTTGTGCCATTTATATCACTCAAAAACAGATGTAAATTCAAACTTTTCTCCGTCAAACAGTCCCTTATCCCCCAGCTTAAGTTTGGGAATAACCAAAAGAGACATGAAAGACAGTGTCATAAACGGAGCTTTTAAGGTACTTCCCATCTGAACGGCCATCTTCTCCAATAGATTGTATTTATCAGCGACAACTCTTCCATCTTCATTGCTCATGAGGCCGGCCACCGGCAAAGGAAGCACTTTTTCTTCATTTCCATCCACGGCTACGAGTCCGCCTCTCTTTTCCATAACCAGATTAACAGCTCTGGCAATTTCTCCATCATTCACACCCACGGCAACAACATTATGGCTGTCGTGCGCAACAGATGACGCCAAAGCTCCTTGTTTTAAACCAAAACCATTAATAAATCCGACCGAAACCGGCTTATTCTGATATCGATCCACAACCACTATTTTAAGGACGTCTTTATCAACCGAAGCCGACATTTCAGATTTTTCTTTAACCTCTGTCCATACAGTATCGGTAACCAACTCCCCATCGAAACATTGAATAACTCTGGCTCTGCTTTTTCCTGAAGGAACTATAATCTTCAAATCATTTTCAGATATAAAATGAGGCACAAAATGATTTACAGGATTGACTTTTTTCTCTGAAAACAACACACCCTTTTCGCTATCAAAAACACATTCTCCATTAATGTATGTACCCAGCACATTAAAAGATTCAGGATGATCAATAACAATAAAATCTGCAGGATCTCCTTCTCTCAATAATCCAACAGGAAGATTGTAATGATTAGCAGGAATTAATGAGGCAGCGCGCAGCAATTTAAACAGATCAATTCCTGCTTGTAATCCCAAATGAATTAATTTATCGATGTGTCCGCTTTTTACCAATTCATCAGGATGAGAGTCATCGGTACACAACATCAGATCATCTGCATGTTCTTTGAAGAGGTCGGCAAGTGCGTCAAAGTTTTTGGCGGCACTCCCCTGGCGAACCTGTATTTTCATCCCTCTTTTTATTTTCTCAAGGGCCTCAGATAACTCAAAACATTCATGATCTGTTCCAATTCCGGCCGCTGCATATTGTTTTAAGTCCTCCCCTCTTAGTCCTGGTGCATGTCCATCCACAGGGAGATTTCTATCAACAGCCGCTTTGATTTTAGCCAACACTTCAGGATCCTTATTCACAACTCCCGGGAAATTCATCATTTCACTCAGAGCAATAATCTCAGGTTTTTCAAGCAACCTTTCAATCTGAGCGGAGTCAATCACTGCTCCGGAAGATTCCAATGGAGTAGCTGGCACACATGATGGTGCTCCAAAAAAACATTTCAACGGGGTGTTTTTCGATTCCTCAATCATATACTCAACCCCCTCTACTCCCATTACATTACCAATCTCATGCGGATCTGTTACAACGGCAATTGTTCCACGTGGAACAACCAGCCTTGAAAAGCCCGATGGGACAAGCATACTGCTCTCAATATGAACATGTGCATCGATTAATCCGGGAAGAATATACCGATCATATTTACCACCTGTTTCTTCAATTCGATCTATTCCACCCTCACTGTAGTGAATAACACCACCGAAGATAATCCTTCGATGAATATCAATAATATTACCTGTTATTTTCTTCATATTTTCATAATGCTAATTCATTTCACAAATATTGGCGATAAAAACAGGGCCAGTTTTTAAAATAATCAAAATCTTTATAGAACAAAAAAAGTTAGAAAGGAATAACAACAAACCCTTGATGGAATATTTAAGTAAAAATAATTTCAAACAATAATATGGACAAAACTTCAATTCAAACTAAAAAATAAAATATACATACGACAATCTTCCATTTACCTGAAATAATCTGTTTACTATCGAAAGAAAAAATAGATGGCTTAAACATTAATCTTCGATGATTGGTGTACGATTAAAAAACTGAAATTGATAAAATACATTCAAAACAAAAGTTCTTTACAAGACATCAAGCATTACCAGGTTTTGATTTTGGCAAATCAGTAAATTAACACCCTACCTCTACTCATAATCTTTTAAAAACCGAGTTATTGTGAACAGAGCAAGGAAAGCTTCTTCCCATAATAATATTATTTTTGGACAATCGTGCTTTTCAATATTGGTAAAGCGAACCCATATTTTATTGTATAAACATATTCCCTTTAAAAAAAACAATGCAGCTATTTTAAAAAAGAAAACCAACATCATTTAAGATAAAAAAGACTTTTAGAGAACGGAATAAAATTCCTCCATTATTTAACCTAAAGAAAAATAAATGCCAACTTCTTCTTTGGAGGAATAAAGTAAATATAAGTGTACACTCAAATCAATGGAAAAATCAGGAAATAATAAAACCTGAATAATAACTTATTAAAATCATAAGCCTTAACCCTCTGAAAAAAATTTATAAAAACACCCTCTAAGGGCATAAGCCTAAAACAACCCTAAAAGATTAAAATCAGGGAGAAAACAGAGAATTTCATTATAAAAAGACCAAATCTGGTTATAAAATGTTCCACGTGGAACACTACCTCCCCATTAAAACCAAAAGCACATTGATATCGCTTGGTGAAACACCACTGATGCGCGAGGCTTGCCCTATAGTTTCTGGATTAATTCTCGCCAATTTTTGCCTTCCCTCCGTGGAAATATTCTTAATGGAGGCGTAATCAAATTTCCCTTTAATCTTTAAATTCTCTAACCTTTGAAGTTTTTCAGCTATTACTTTTTCCCTGTTAATGTATCCTTCATATTTAATGGAGATTTCTATTCCTTCTAAAATTTCAAGACGACGCTCTTCAGGAATATCACAACACAATTGTCTCAAATCGGAAACAGCGTCAACCAGTTCATGAAACTTAACTTGTGGCCGGGAAACAATATCCCGTAATTTACCCTTTTGTTTTAAAGGACTGGTCCCTTTCTCCTCTAACCAGGGGTTTATTTCAGTAGGTGAAATTCGGTATTCCTCAAGAAAATTAAAGATCTTTTCTCTCCATACAGTCTTCGCTTTAAAAAGTGAATATCTGTCATCTTTTACCAAACCAATACTTCTCCCCTTATCAGTCAATCTAATATCAGCATCATCCTGTCGAAGTAAAATTCTGTATTCTGCCCGGGAAGTAAACATCCTATAGGGCTCATCTACTCCTTTAGTAACCAGGTCATCTATCAAAACACCTATGTATGCTTCGTCTCTTTTAAGAATAAAGGGTTGCTCTCCTTTTAGTTCCAATGCAGCATTAATTCCGGCGACCAATCCCTGTGCAGCCGCTTCTTCATACCCGGTTGTACCATTAATTTGTCCGGCAAAATACATTCCACCTACCTTTTTAGTCTCTAAAGTATGATGTAACTGGGTGGGATCAAAAAAGTCATATTCTATGGCATAACCAGGCCGGAAAATAAACGCCTCTTCCAATCCGGGAATAGATTTTAAAGCAGCAAGCTGTGTTTCCAACGGCAAAGAACTACTAAAACCATTCAAATAAAACTCGATGGTCTCCTCTCCTTCCGGTTCCAAATGCAATTGATGTTCATCTTTGCCCTCAAAGGTTACTATTTTGGTTTCAATACTCGGACAATATCTTGGACCAATACTTTGAATGGTTCCGTCATACATAGGACTTTGATTCAACCCCTCCTTAATGCTATCGTGGACAATGGGATTGGTATAAGTAAGATAACAACTGCGTTGTTTCAGATTTTTGTTGGAAACAGGCATAAAGGAAAACTTGTAAAAATCTTCCTCTCCGGGCTGTTCCTTTAATTTATCGAAATTAACAGTACGCCCATCAACTCTTACCGGAGTACCCGTTTTCATACGACCGGTAGTAAATCCTCTTTCAAAAAATTTATCAGAAAGCCCTTTTGAAGAAGGTTCAGAAATACGTCCACCTTCCATTTGAACTTTACCAATATGCATTAAACCATTTAAAAAAGTACCGTTGGTTAAAATAACTTTTTTACAATCAAAAGTGACATTTTGAGCAGTATGTACTTTAAAAGAATCATTCTCAGAAAAATCGACATCAATAACAGTATCCTGCCAGAAATACAAATTGTCGGTTTGTTCAAGTTTCTTTCTCCATTCGGCAGAAAAAACCATACGATCACATTGAGATCTGGGACTCCACATGGCAGGTCCTTTAGATCTGTTGAGCATTCTGAATTGAATGGATGAGGCATCAGTAACTAAGCCCATCTGTCCACCAAGTGCATCAATTTCCCTGACAATTTGCCCTTTAGCAATACCTCCAACCGCTGGATTACAGCTCATCTGAGCCACCTTGTTCAAATCCATGGTAATAAGCAAGGTTTTGGCACCCAAATTAGCAGCTGCAGCACTTGCCTCACAACCGGCATGTCCCCCACCGATAACAATAATATCAAAATTGAAATCCATAATAATCACACGTTGAAAAAAAGATACAAAACTCCGCAAAGTTAACAGAGTTACTGAAAATTTGTTTCGTAAAATAACAAAGCAATATTTTCAGCATTACGCATGGTTTGTTTTTCTTCATCGGTATGATCATCATACCCCATCAAATGAAGAACACCATGAATAATAACTCTTAAAAGTTCATTGAAAAACGTTACACCAAATCTTTCAGCATTCACACTAACAGTCGGAATACTTATTAGAACATCTCCGGAAATTTTTCGCTTAGAGGAATAATCAAAAGTGATTATATCGGTAAGATAATTGTGAGAGAGAAATTTTTTATTGGATTCTAAAATATAATCGTCTGAGCAAAGTAAGTAATTGATTTCACCTACTTTAAAACCCTTATTTTCAATAACTTCAGTAATCCAGTCTGTAATTTTTTCTGTATTCGGGAGTTGGTATTCAATATCGTATGTAGAGAAGGAAATAGACACGTTAATTATGATAAATTAAAGATAACTTTAACTTCATTTCCTTTTTCGTTGAATTCAACTTCATCAGCTAAATGATTCATAAGAAAAATTCCGCGTCCATGAGTTTTTTCTAAATTCTCCGGTTTGGTCGGATCCGGTAAATCTTTATAATTAAATCCGGAACCATTATCGGTAATGACAAATTGAATAATTTTGTCGGTAATTTCATACTGAAGAACAACATCTTTATCACTCTCCAATTTATTACCATGCACGATGGCATTATTCACCCCTTCAACCACAGCCAATAACAACTTTCCGTAAATATCGGAATGCAGTTGATATTTTGTAGAAATATCATCTATTAACCTTTCCACAAGGTTAATATTCTTAATCTCAGATTTAAAAACCATTTTATTCACTTCCACAAATTTTGATCAGGCCCGGTTTTAAAAATACTAAAATACATTATTTATACTGGTTTACGGAAAAGAAGTTTCTAAAATATCCACATTTTTTAAATAATTAACGAATCAGCCATTGTTCCGGATCCAATTTATTATTCTCTTCCCATATTTCAAAGTGCAAAATTTCCTTCATTTCACTATTGTCCCTGTAAATTTGTCCAATTTTCTGACCAGCTGATACAATATCACCTTTTGAAACAAAAACATCAACCAAATTTCCGTAAACAGTTAAATATTTTCCATGTCGTACAATAACCGCTTTGTTAAGTCCGGGAATGGCAACAACAGTAGAAACCTGGCCATTGTGAACACAATATACATCAGAGGACCCCGTTACCCGAATGTCAATTCCATTATTTTTAATGGTAACATTTTTAAGAACGGGATGTCTGTGTTCACCAAACTCGTTAACAATTAACCCATTGGTAACAGGCCAGTTCAATTTACCCATTCTATCAGCAAATTCACCAGATTCTGCAGCATTAATATTCTCTTTCTTCTGTGCGGCTATTAACTCCCTTATTTTGTTTTCCAATTGTGCTGCAGCCTTTTCCTTTTCCTTCAAACTCTTTTGAAGCCATTGCTGCTCAGTCATTAATCTTTGAATCAATCTGGATTTCCGCTTCTTATTCAAAGTAAGCCTATGAACTTCATTTTCAATACTGCTCAAAACCTCTTCTTTCTCGCTTTTTTGCTGTTGAATCTCCCGCAACAGTGCTGCAACCTTATTTTGATTTTGAACCAATAATTCGCCCTGTTTTTGACGATATCGGCTATATTCCTTAAACAATCTATACCTCAAATACCCTTTACTGAAATCTTCAGCACTAAACAAGAACATAAGATAATTGAGATCCTCCTTTCGCTGATAGGAATCCCGGATAAGCCGGGAATATTCTTCTTTCAAATTAATGATATCACTTTCCAGATCATTTACCAGCATTTGATTGATTTCTATCTGCCGATCCAGTTGTTCTATCTCTTCTCTAAAATTTTCAATCAGCCGTTCCCTGGTAGAAACTTCCCTTTCAATCAAATTCAATTCTCTCAGGTTATCAAGCCGGCTTTCCTTTTTTTCTTCTATCAACAAAGAAGTATTGGAGATTTCTTTAAGCAGACTTTCCCTCTCATTACGAAGATCTTCAACACTTTGAGATTCCGCATAAAACCAAGGCAATAGCAAAAAAATAAAAAGACTACCTAAAAATTTTTTCATACTTGTCTGATACCTGAAATGAAATTATATCCGCCCCATTAACTTGGATATCGGAGTGTGAAATATCAACTGAAACCTTTTTTAATCCTCTGTTTCCAGTGATAGAAATCTCTTCAGGAAACTTTTGTCCCTCTGAAAGTTCTATAAAATTAGTATAGAGAATGTCAAGGACCATATTCTTCTTCTGTTCATTAAACGAAAAACGGGTAACTTCATATGATTTTGGTTCAATCCAAATCTTATGAAAAAAACCATCCGAATTGCTATTGAATAATGAACCGGATCTTTCCCTGGCGGAGCTTAGTTTATATTGCTGTTTATCAATACCCATGTGATAATTATGCAGACTAATTCCTTTATTTTGGAAAATACTAAAGGCTTCATTCAGCAACAAACTCTGAAAAAGATGAAAGTCGCCTTCTATCCCAAATTTACGGTAAATCTCGTCATAATCAGCGTAAATCACTTCCCTGTTCATCCTGTCGATGATTGTTACACTGTCAGGGTCCAAAGAAACTCTGGCAACCTCAATCCCCATAGGGGCCAAAATACTTATTCGTATAACACTATTTCTGTTGATATAAATATTAGACCTGAAAGTATGACTGATTTCATCAGAAGAAAACTGAACAAGAGAACGACGAAAAAATATATTATCAATGTTTTGAGAATTATCCTCCAGTTGACCAATCAAAACATCTTTATCCAAGGGAGGAACAATGTTTGAATCGCTAATAACCTTCTTCGTCTTACAACCAAAAAAACCTGCAAGAATAATAAGTAAAATAATTATACCCCTAATTTTCATCTATGTATTCCTTTTGCTCAATTTTTTGTTCCAATAAATCTGAATGTCCTCCTATTTCAAGTGCTTTTTTCCATTGCTCAAGAGCACCATTAATATTGCCGTTTTTAAACAAAATATCACCATAATGCTCCACAACAACTCCTGATGGTTCGTCCATATTATCAATAGCTCTTTCGATAATAAATTTAGCTTCAAGAAACTGACCCTTTTTAAATAAAATCCATGCATAAGTATCCAAAAAGGTAGTATTACCAGGTTCAATTTCAACAGTTTTAGCACTCATCCTTTCAGCCTTATCTAAATCTTTACCCAACACTGACAAATAATAACTGTAATTATTGAGAACCATCACATCATTTTCATCAATTTTAAGGGCTTTTTCGTATTCTTGGAATGCTCTGTCTATACTATCAGAAGAATGGTAAAAATCCCCTAAATAAGCGTGAAAACGTTGTTTTAATCCCCTGTTATCATCAGTCAATTCAAGACCTTTCTCAAGGGTTTGAATAGCCTGCAAAGTATCTCCTGTTTGAAACAAAGAAATTCCATGAAACAATCTGAATAACGCAACGTCAGGAAAAAAGGTAATCGCTTCCTGAGATTTCTTTTTAAGCTCTGAATTATCTCCTGAGCCTGACAGGGTAAACAGATATTCCTGCCATAATTCAGGTTGGGAAGCATCAAGTTCCAGAGACTTTTCCAAAATTACCCTTGCTTTATCTTCTTCTCCTTCAGATTTCAAAAATTCTGAATATGAGGTATAAAGCTCACTCTGATAAGGATAGTGACTTAAAAGTACCTCGTAAATATTCGTTAAATCCTTTTTAGACAAAGGGTTATCAGACATATCTTTTCCGGAAACAAAAGGAACAAACCGACGAAATTTATCATCAAATACAACATCGTCTGATTCAAAACCCTCCATCAGTAGTTCTTTAAAACGAGTGGTATCTCCAGCTTCCAAATAATAATTGGACAGGGAAAAAAGGACCTTTCCGTTTTCAGAATCCTTTTCTTTAACAAAATCATATTGCTCAAAGGCTTTTTTCAAATCTCCGTTTTCTAGATAGAAATCACCCAATATAATTTTAAAATCATGATTTCCGGGAAACTTTTCAGATAACCTTATTAATTCATCTTCAGCTTTTTTTGGCTCACCACTCTCCATGTATAACTGAACCTTTTCAAAAACCAGATTTTGATTAACTCCAATTTGGTTTTCAATAACATTCAAAACTTCAACAGCCTCATCATAAAGTCCGTTCTGAACTTTTACCTGAGCAGCAAAATAAAGATCATCCACAGAGCTGGATTCAATATCAAGAAGTTTATCAGAAACTTTTACAGCTTTGTCACCTTTGTTATTGGCCTGTAATATACGCGAATAAAGATTGATATAAAATCGATTATCTGGACTGTACCGAACAGCACGATCCATCAGAACTTCTGCTTCGTCAAGATCTTCGTTACCAATTAGAAATCTGGATAATTCATAAGCACATGCTGAACAGGTAGAATCAATTTTTAAGGCTTCGGCAAAATACATGAAACTTTTATTAGTCTCATTGATAGCTTTATACCGGTTACCTTCGTAAAAATAATAATTAAACTTACGTTCATCTTCTTCATCCAATACCACCTTTGTATTAATGGCATATTCTCCTGAATTATCGGTTGTATCACTATTTTTTAAAGATCCACAACCAAAACCCAATACAGCTATACTTATTAAAAAAAAATATCTCATCAACCTCATTTTCAATATAAAAAAATCATATTCCGGTATGTCCGAAACCACCGGATCCTCTCCCACTTTCATTCAATTCTTCAACACTATCCCATTCAAAACGCTCATATTTATGAACAACCATTTGACAAATCCGATCTCCTTTCTTGATTTCAAATTCATCATTTGATAAATTGACCATGATAACCTTAATTTCTCCACGGTAATCACTATCAATTGTACCGGGGGAGTTTAAAACAGTAATACCGCTTTTAGCAGCCAAACCGCTTCTGGGTCTGATTTGCGCCTCGGTACCAACCGGAAGCTCAATAAAAAGTCCTGTAGGAACCATCGCCCTTTCAAGGGGTTTTAAAACAATAGACTTTTCAATAGCCGCTCTTAAATCAACGCCTGCAGAGCCTTCTGTAGCAAATTCCGGAGAAGGATTATCACTTTTATTAATCAATTTTACTTTTATCATATCTTCTAATTACAAAAAACGAACCAATAAATAAAGCAAATATAACTGCTTTAAACAGATACGAAAAAAAATCATCATGGATTATAACAACCGTATCAGTCCAAAAAATTAAACCGGCCATTAAAAAATAGAATAAATACAACTTTATCCGATATGGAACCGGATAATATCGTTTACCAAAATATCCTGAGAGAATCATCATCACAAAATATCCGCATGACAAAGCCACCGCTGATCCTACAATCCCCATAGAAGGCACAAGAAAAATATTTAAACCAATGGTAATAACGGCACCAACTGTACCAAAAATAGTGCCTACCCAGGTGCGGTCAGTAAGTTTATACCAAAGTGATAAATTAAAATAGATACCGTAAAAAAGCAGTGAAATAAGAACGATCGGTATAATAGAATTACCCTGAATATATTCAGATGTCAAAACAACATTAATAACATCAATAAACAAAGTAACACCCAGAAAAATAACAAGTCCAAAGAAAATAAAATAGTTCATGACTTCAGCATAAACCTGCTTACCCCTGCCCTTATTTTTAAAAAAGAAAGGTTCAAAGGAAAATCGAAACGACTGGGTAAATAAACTCATCAAAATACCAATCTTAAAATTGGCACCATAAACTGCCAACTGACTAAAGCCTTCATCAGATAACAAAACAGGAAGAAGAATTTTATCGATATTTTGAGTTAACATACCGGTTATACCTACAAAAAGAACCGGCAATGAGTAAATTAAAACCGGCTTAATAACCTTAAAATCAACAATGGTCTTTAAATGATACACCTGAGGCAAAAGAAAAACCAGAGTAACAACACTACTTAACGCATTGCTTAAGAAAACAAAGAAAACACCGTTAAATTGGGAGTAAAAAGTTGCAATATTCTGATTAACAAGTTGGTTTTTGATAAGATAAGGAAGGATTAAAAGAAAAAACAAGTTGAAAAATATATTAACTCCAATATTTACTAATTTAATCAATCCAAACTTTACGGGTCGGTTTTGAAGTCTTAACCGGGCAAAAGGGAGAGAGGAAAATGAATCAATACCTAATACGATGAAAACAAGTAAAATAGATAATGAATGTTCACCACCGTAAAAGGAAACACTAAATAAATCATAGAAAAAAATACCAACCAAAATAAACGTACCACTGGTAACTCCCAATAACGAAACCAGTGTTTTAAAAATTACGTTTTCATTATACCCTTTTCCAGAGAAGCGAAAAAAACCTGTTTCCAGACCATAGGTCAAAACCACGAGCAAAACAGAAATAACACCATAAAAATTAACGACAACACCATATTCTATTGTAGTAAGAGTACGAATATAAAATGGCATTAAAAGCCAGTTCAAAAGTCTTCCTACCATGGTGGAGGCGCCATAAATAATGGTTTCACCCGCTAGTTTCTTGAGGCTCAAGGACATTTTTTAGCAGATTAAAAATTTTAAAATAATGAAGATTGGGATGCTCCGTTTTCCCTGCCAAAATGCTGATAAGCAAGAGGAGTTACCATTCTGCCCCGAGGGGTTCGTTTAATAAAGCCCTCCTTAATTAAAAAGGGCTCATACACTTCCTCTATGGTTCCGGAATCTTCACCTATGGCTGTAGCAATGGTGGAAAGACCTACAGGGCCGCCGCCAAACTTATCCATAATGGTCAACAAAATTTTATGGTCCATCTGATCCAAACCATGCTGATCAATGTCAAGGGCTTCCAAACTAAATTTTGTAATAGCCATGTCAATCTCTCCATTGCCTTTTACCAGAGCAAAATCACGAACACGACGCAGTAATGAGTTGGCAATACGAGGAGTGCCGCGACTTCTTCGGGAAATCTCTGCAGAGGCTTCTTCAAGGATAGGAACATCAAGAATTCTTGCTGATCTTGAGATGATACCTTTCAGAACATCTACATCGTAATATTCAAGATGACAATTAATTCCAAACCTTGCCCGAAGTGGACTGGTTAACAAACCACTCCTGGTTGTGGCTCCAATTAAAGTAAACGGATTAAGCTCTATTTGAATACTTTTGGCACCTGGTCCTTTATCGATGACGATATCTATGCGAAAGTCTTCCATGGCAGAATACAGATACTCTTCCACGATCGGACTAAGCCTGTGAATTTCATCAATAAATAAAACATCATTGGGCTCCAGAGAGGTAAGAATCCCGGCCAAATCGCCGGGTTTATCCAAAACAGGTCCGCTGGTTAGCTTAAAACCAACCCCAAGCTCATGGGAGATGATATTGGATAAAGTAGTTTTTCCCAATCCCGGAGGACCATGGAGCAAAACATGATCAAGAGCATCGCCACGCATCAGGGCAGCTTTAACAAAAATCTGAAGGTTTTCAACTACTTTATATTGCCCCTTAAAATCAAGAAAACTGAGTGGCCTCAGTTTTTGTTCTATATCAGGTTCTCTCGTCTGTTCATCACCCGCATTACGTATATCAAAATCCATTACAATGATTTCTGTAAATAAAACTTAGAAAGGCTTATCCAGGTAAATATAAAATCTACCTGGAAAAGAAGCGCATTAATTTATTTGAAAATCAAATTGCGCAATGATTTCTTTAAATACATCTATATCAAATGGTTTAGACATATACTCATCCATTCCCTCCTTCAGACATTTGTCCCGATCGGCATCATAAGTGTTGGCTGTAAGCCCGATAATAATATTTCTATTTCCTGTTTCCTGATCTCTTTTTCTAATATTCCGGGTAGCTTCGAGTCCATCCATCACAGGCATCATCAAATCCATCAGAATAATATCATAATGCGAATTAAGGGTTGAAAAAACCCAATTTATTGTTTGTAAATATTTAAAAATCAATGAAATATATGCTTGAAAAATTAGGTTAAATCCCTGAAAATCAGTATCTTAAGAG
>NZ_PVTS01000003.1 GCF_003003035.1 Marinilabilia salmonicolor
CCTCTGGGACACCCAAATTTACACCTAAAAATACATTAAAAATTTGATTTAATGAAAGTTAAGTTTTTTACATGAAAAAAAGTGCGGAACTCAGGAAAGAGGGGAGTAGTTTTCAGTTGAACGAAAACCACTCCCCACTTTTATTATATAGATTGTCTATTCCTAAGGTTTTGAGTCAATATTTTTTCTTCTGCCTTCTGCCTCTCAAACTTCTGCCTTTGATATACTATATCAAAAAACCTAACGGTCTATTATCACACCAGCATTTGATAAAAAAATGTCCCAATGGTAAGATAAATACCCATACCGATGATATCGTTCAGCGTTGTAACAAACGGACCGGTAGCAACAGCCGGGTCAATCTTAATTCTATTCAGCAATAAAGGAACCAGCGCTCCAAATAACGAGGCAAAAATTACTACCGAGAACATAGCTCCTGAAACGGTTAGCGTAAGCGCATCAGGCGAACCAATAAGATAGTTGTAGGCAAATGCAAGGACAGAAAGTACGGAGGCATTCAAAAAAGCAACACTGAATTCCTTGAAGAGGCGCCGAAAAGGAGAATCCAGACCCATGGTTCCCGCAGCAATGGATTGCACCACAATGGCCGACGATTGAATCCCCACGTTACCTCCCATCGCCGCTATCAACGGCATGAAAAAGGCAAGCTGCGGGTATATATCCAACACCCCTTCGAAACTACCAACCACCCTCGATCCAAACAATCCGCCAAGTAAACCAATGAGCAACCAGGGAATCCGCGCACGTGTAAGCAACCATACACTGTCTGATGATTCCACATCGCCGGTAATACCGGAAGCTAACGCATAATCCTTCTCAGCTTCTTCACGCATCACATCCATCACATCATCCACAGTAATTCGCCCAACAAGGCGCCCCACAGGGTCAACGACCGGCAATGCTACAAGGTCATATTTGGTCATGATGTTACTAACCTCCTCCGAAGTGGCATCTACCCCAACCGAGATAACGTCTGAATAGTAAATATCTTTCACATGCCTGTCCACCGGACTAAGCAGCATTTTCTTCAAAGAAAGGGTCCCTTTGAGTACCCCGTTATTGTCAACCACATAGACATAATAAACCTCATCCACATTTACAGCCTGTTGCCGCATACTACGCAAACACGTGGGAATAGACCAGTTTTCTTTAACCTTGATGAGCTCTTTGGCCATCAGACCACCCGCAGAATCTTCATCGTAATTCAGCAGGTCCACAATATCTCCGGCCACATTGACATCTTCAATGTAGGAGAGTACCTCCTGCTGTCTTTCGGTATCAAACTCGGAAATAACGTCGGCGGCATCATCCGAATCCATCTTATCGATGAATCTTCGGGCAATCACCTCACTTGGCAACGCTTTAAGGAACTTTAGACGATCATTTTCGTCCAGTTCAATAATCATATCCGCTGCCTTGTCATCATCGAGCAGAAAATAGATATACTTTGCCTCGTCCATATTGAGCTCCTCATAGAGCTCAGCAATGTCGGCGGGGTGTAACTCTTCCAGAACGCGGGATACCGATTCGTTGTCCTGATTTTCAATCAGCAACTTCAGTTCATCCACAAATTCTCTGGTCAGTTCAAAATTGGCCATACCCCTTAGTTTTTGAAGTTCAACAATACATCTACAACGATGCAGCGACTATATTCGTAAGTTCAACAAACTCCGCAACACTTAGTTGTTCGGGTCGTTTTTGAAGCAGTTCCTGCGTTCGCTCATCAGTAGCCTGAACGCCAAAAGATTTAATGCTGTTACGGAGTGTTTTTCTTCGTTGATTAAAGGCAGTTTTCACCACTCTTAAAAACAGTTTTTCATCACAGCCGATATCCGAGACATCATTGCGTGTAAAACGAATTACTGCTGATTTCACTTTAGGAGGCGGTGTGAAAACATGTTCATCAACGGTAAACAGATATTCAGGATGATACCAGGCCTGCATCAGCACACTCAGAATACCATAATCTTTATTTCCGGGTCCGGAGGTAAGTCTTTTCCCTACTTCCCGCTGCACCATCCCTGTAATGTACTTAACCTGATTGCGATGCTCCAGCACTTTAAAGAATATCTGACTGGAGATATTGTAAGGGAAATTGCCAATAATCGAAAATTCACCGGAGAAATATTCCGATAAATTCATTTTCAGGAAATCAGCAGAAATAATTTTTGAAGAAAGAGCCGGATAGTGAACATTCAGATAGTCCACAGATTCAGTATCGAGTTCTACCAACCAAAGATTAATATCACGGATTTTTGAAAGATGTTCGGTAAGCACACCCATGCCGGGCCCGATTTCCAGCACCTTATGAGGTGGGACGGGCAACGACTCCACAATCTGCATGGCAATATGCTGATCGTTGAGAAAATGCTGGCCTAAATATTTTTTGGGTTTGACTCTCCTCATCTTCCATGATAACAAACAACTTTGATAAAAAACAAAACTTTTGGCAAAAAGGGCCGTATTTTGTAAAATTGTAAATTGTTTTACGTGGCAAAGGTAAAATTTTTATGCAGGAGACGATTATTGACCACCATTTATTTTATGTCGTGTTTCTCTGACAAGTCATTTTTTTCATTTCGACAGGTCCAATTGCACGGTTTCATCTCTTTCATAAACAACGCCTTTTCCATTCCTAATCGCGATGTGACAACCAAGAAAAATGAATAAATCCATACATAAAGGATTGCGTATCCTTCTGTTTTTATCGATAGGAATTGTAATTCTCTGGTGGCTTTACAGAGATATGAATCCTGATGAGCTGCTCAGAATCATAAAAAATGACGTGGGATACGGATGGATTATTCTTTCTCTGATATTGGGTTTATTAAGTCACATTAGCCGGACCATCCGGTGGCAAATGCTCATTGAGCCGGTGGACAAACGCCCGGGAGTTGTCAACACTTTCCTGGCTGTCATGATCGGATACCTGGCCAACCTGGCCATTCCCCGAATGGGCGAAATCTCCCGTTGTGGTGTCCTCAGCAAATATGAACAGGTCTCCTTTTCGAGACTGGTGGGTACCGTCGTCACGGAGCGTGTTCTGGATCTCATCATGCTGCTGCTTGCGCTTGCTCTAATGATTGCCGTGCAGTACAATGTTTTTGTCGATTTTGTAAATAACAAAATGGATATATCAGGAATCGTCAATTTTTTCTCCTCCTGGTGGTTCGGATTGATTGTTCTTTTTGCAGCAGGAGCCATTATTGTTTTCAGACAGAACATTCTCAACAGTCAGATGTATTTTAAGCTGAAAGGATTGTGGCTGAAATTCAAAGAAGGTCTTTTCTCTTATCGAAATGTAAAGAACAAACCGCTCTTTTTCATCCACACCCTTCTGATCTTTGTGCTTTATTTCCTGATGATTTACGTTTGCTTTTTCGGATTTCCTTTTACCCGGGAGCTGGGGCCGGGGGCAGGTCTGGCCGTTTTTGTACTGGGAAGCTTCGGGATGGTGGCTCCGGTGCAGGGAGGCATAGGCCCATATCATTTCATGGTCATCTCCACATTGCTCTTTTTTGGTGTTGGCGCTCCACAGGCAGCAGCCTTTGCATTGTTGGTCCATGGCTCGCTCAACGGCATGATTATCATTACCGGACTTTTATCACTGGTAGCCATCCCTCTGGTCAACAAGAGCGAGCAGCCATGATTTTCGGAAAAATAAATATCAGGCAAATACTGGTAATGCTATCAGCTGTTGCCCTGATATGGGTAGGCTATAAACTGTGGTCTTTTGGTGAGTGGAACACATTTCTTGATTACCTGCATACAAACCGGCATCACCTTCCTGCCCTGTTATCCGTCCAGTTTTTGCTAATGAGTCTGAATCTGGCGTTAGAAACACGAAAGTGGCAGATTCTGGTACGTCCTGTACAATCCATCCGACTCAAAGAAGCATTTATTCAGGTGGTAAAAGGTATTCAGCTGGGCATGATGACACCTGCACGAACAGGAGATTCCATTGGCAAGGCAATATTTTACCCGTCCGGGGAAAAAACCAAAGTGATTGTCTTGTCCCTAATGGGAAGTATTATTCAAAACCTCGTTATTCTTCTGGCGACTGTATGGGCCCTGGTTTGGACGGCCCGGTATGACGACGGCCCAGTGTCTCTATTTATCAACGCAGCATCCCGGTCCACCACTTTATCAACAATCCTGTTGGTTTTGATCATTGGATTAACATTTTGGCTGATCATCAGAAAAACCGGATTTTTCAGGAAGTTTCTGGATTTAGCAAAAGACAGACTCTTCATACTAAAACAAACCCGGTGGAACACCCTCGCACACATTTTTTTGCTTACGGCAGTCAGATATTCCGTTTTCTCTTTGCAATTCCTCATATTGCTAAACTTCTTCGGGCTCACTGATATCCGCGGCGGATTATACGCCATTTTTATTTTCTACGGGGCCCTGTCGTTTCTCCCCTCGGCGGGAGCAGGCGACCTGAGTATCCGGGCCACACTTGCAATTATCATTCTGGGAAGCACCAACATTGCTGAACCGGGAATTGTAATGTCCTCATTGGCCTTGTGGTTCTTCAACCTTGCTATTCCCTCCCTAATACCGGTCTTTGGTATTTTTTCCAAACGATCCGGTTTTTTTAGCCCGTTCCATTCAAAGACTAATATTCTCAAAACAATTTTCTATATTTGTTTACTATCCGGATGACGCATCAGGAGCAACAGCCTTTTACCGGACTTAATCAATCGAGTACCAGCAAAACAAGGAGGTATAACGATGAAATACCGGGAAGTATGAAATCAGAATATTTATGGACAAAACAAAAATCAAACTAAACATATTAGGGCTTTCTTACTCACAAACACAATCAGGAGCTTACGCTTTGGTATTGGCAGAAGAAGAAGGCGAGCGAAGAATTCCCATCATTATAGGTGCTGTTGAGGCGCAATCCATTGCCATAAAACTCGAAGGGCTGGAGCCTCCCCGGCCACTTACACACGATCTGTTTTTGAACTTTGCACGTGCTTTTAAAGTTAACATTCTTGAAGTAGTCATTTACAAACTGGAAGAGGGTATTTTCTATTCGGAACTGGTTTGTTTATACAATGACGAGATTGTCCGAATTGATTCCCGAACCTCAGATGCCGTATCTCTGGCCCTCAGATTCAACTGTCCCATCTTTACCTACGAAGAGATCATGCAAAAAGCAGGAATAGTCCTTGACTTTGGCGATCAGGATGAAGCAAATCCCACACCGGAGAAAGAGCAAAAATCGCCCTCACAAAAAACGTCCAACCCACTAAAAAACAAAAGCATAGAAGAACTCAACAACCTTTTAAACGAGGCCATTGAGCATGAAAACTATGAAAAAGCCTCAGAAATTCGTGATGAAATACAACGGCGCGAGAAATAGTTTTTTTAATCAGCAGAAAATATTCACAGGCCTTTACCGGCCTGTTTTACTAAGATAAATCCCCAAATGCCTGAAACAACCGGATCGTTAAGCCAAACCTAAATCCCGGTTACCAGGGCAGCACATACATAACCAAATAAAAAAGACACCAAACGAAATGAAGAAAACTATTCTGAGGTTTTTGCCTGTCATTATACTGCTTTTTGCTTCGCCGGCAGCATTAATGGCCAATAATAATCCGGTGGTAGCCACCGGAGGAGGCTTTGGTATAGAAAGCCTTTTCAGAGGGATGCTGGGAATGGCATTCATCATGTTTATTGCCTGGGTATTCAGCACCAACCGCAAAGCCATATCATGGCGGGTGGTGGGAACCGGACTAATCATCCAGCTGATCCTGGCACTGGCCATTCTTTATGTTCCCTTTGTGCAATCGATATTCGATGTTTTAGGAAAAATATTTGTAAAAATTCTTGGTTTCTCTGATGCCGGAGCAAAGTTCCTTTTCAAGAGTCTGGTAAGCGGAGAAATAGAGCAACCCTTACTCAACTTTGCCATTACCATATTGCCAACCATCATCTTTTTCTCAGGTCTAACGAGTATTTTGTTTTATTTCGGGATCATTCAGCGAGTCGTTTTCTGGCTGGCAAAAGGGATGACCAAACTACTTAAAATATCAGGAGCAGAGAGTCTTTCTGTGGCAGGTAATATCTTTCTGGGACAAACGGAAAGCCCTTTAATGATTAAGGCCTATCTGGAAAAGATGAACCGTTCGGAAATAATGCTCGTTATGTCTGGCGGTATGGCCACCCTGGCAGGAGGAGTTCTGGCGGTTTACATCAAGGTGCTGGGCGGAGGAGACCCGATACAGGAACTTATTTATGCCAAACACCTGCTGGCCGCATCCATTATGGCAGCGCCGGGAGTTATCATCATCTCCAAAATGCTTGTTCCCCAAACCGAAAAGATTAGTAAAGAGGTGGAAGTGCCCAAAGACAAAATCGGGAAAAACGTATTGGATGCAATTTCCAATGGAACCACTGAAGGCATTAAACTGGCGGTGAACGTGGCCGGGATGTTGCTGGTCTTCATTGCACTCATTGCCATGATGAATTTCATTCTGCTGAAAATCGGAGACTGGACCACCCTTAACACAGTAATTGCTGCTGCCACTGACGGACAATACAGCGGTTTGTCACTCGAATTCATCCTGGGATACATATTTGCCCCGCTGATGTGGGTCCTGGGCGTAGGCAGTCAGGACATCGACCTGGTAGGACGTGTGCTGGGAGAAAAGCTCATTATGACCGAGTTTATCGGGTATGTAAGTCTGGGAGAACTCAAAGAAGCAGGAGCTTTTATGCACGAAAAATCTGTAATCATGGCCACTTACGTTCTTTGCGGCTTTGCCAACTTTGCTTCCATCGGCATTCAGATCGGAGGTATCGGAGCTCTGGCCCCCGGAAAGCGGGTGCTGCTCTCTCAGTTGGGTGTACGGGCCCTGCTGGCAGGTACTCTGGCATCTTTACTGTCAGCAACGGTGGTGGGAATGATTCTTGGGTGACCTGTATATAGAAATTGGTTTATAGAGTCAAAGACAACAAAAAAGCGGGTCGGTTCACTGATTGAACCGACCCGCTCTATTTTTTTAACACTCTTCTTACTATATAATGGCATCAAGTTTAGATGCAAGCGCAGCTTTTGGCACAGCACCAACCTGCTTATCAACAACCTCACCACCTTTAAAGAACAAAATGGTTGGAATATTTCTGATTCCAAACTTCACAGAAGTATCCGGATTTGAGTCCACATCCATCTTGGCCAGTACCGCCTTATCCTTGTACTCTTCGGCCAGCTCGGCAACAATAGGTGCCACCATTCGGCAGGGACCGCACCACTCTGCCCAAAAATCAACCAACACAGGTTTGTCTGATTTCAATACCATTTCTTCAAAATTGGCATCTGTTACTTCAACAGTCATAACTTATTCTTTTTTAATTATATCAATAAAATAAACTCACTCTAAAAGGGGATTTCCCCGTCAGAAAGCAATAAACTATTAACAGACATTTATTGCTCTTGTTCAAAGATAAAACTTTTTTGGAATTCCATTTACATATTACTACCCGGAGTAATCCAATACATCAACTCTGATGAATGCCTCTATCCAAGCTTTATTTGTAACTCCGGATGCTCATCAAAAAACTGAAGAACATCCTTGTGCGATAAATCAATTCGGGCCGATCTGGAAAGCATCTGGACACGATAATTCTCATTGGCCGGATCAAAAACATTAAACCGCAACGAAACATGACCTCTGTTTTCAAGCATCACATTGGCCAGTTCGTTCACCAGATCATCGGTAATCTTATCCAATGCGATATTCAGCGACAAACTTTGCACCTGGGTTTCCAGCACCTCATTCAAAAATGAAATAGAATTGATTTTGGCTTCCAGTTCTTCAGGTCTGTATTTTTTAGGTTGTACTTTACCTTTTACAAGCAGAAATATACTGCCATCCTCAGGTACATTATGATATTTACTGTAATCGGTATAATCACGCCCAAAAAGTGGAAATTCGTGTGAACCGGAATAATCTTCAATGGTAATAATGGCAAAGGGGTTCTCTTTCATTCGGGTAACTCCCCTGCGGATACCTGTTACCATTCCACCCACTATAAAACTTCTCCCATTAATCAGCGTCAGGTCATCAAGGTCGCTAAGAGACATATTACAATAGTGCTTCAGCTCCAGCTTATAACGATCCAGCGGATGAGCAGAAAGATAAATACCAATCAGCTCCTTCTCCCTTCCAAGTTTCTCAATACTGGTAAATTCCGGAACATTGGGTGGGGTGGGTTTTTTAACCGCCCCGGTCATATCAGCAGCCCCAAACAATGACACCTGGTTACTGGCCTTATCGGCCTGGTAGCGGTTGCCATAGCGCAGCAGACGCTCAATAAAGGTGCCATCCTCCCCATCTGAAATTGCAAAATACTGTGCCCGGTTAAACTCATCCAGGTTATCAAAAGCGCCTGAAGCCGCCAGTCCTTCAAAGTTCTTTTTATTCACAGTCTGAAGATTCACTCTTTCCACAAAATCGAAAATTCCCTTAAAGGGTCCTCCCTCTTCACGTTTACGGATTACCTCTTCCACAGCTCCTGCACCAACACCCTTAATTCCTGCCATTCCAAAACGAATAGCTCCCTGAGCATTTACGGTAAACTTCCGGAAACTCTCATTCACATCCGGCCCAAGCACTTCGAGTCCCATTCTCCGGCACTCCTCCATAAAGGTGGTAATCTTGGTAATGTCAGTAAGGTTGCGACTCAAAACCCCGGACATAAACTCGGCAGGATAGTGTGCTTTCAGGTATCCAGTCTGATATGCCACATACGCATAACAAACAGAGTGTGACTTGTTAAATGCATAACTGGCAAAGGCCTCCCAGTCTTTCCAGATTTTTTCAATCAGCTCTTCAGGATTTTTATTTACCTGTTTGCACCCTTCCACAAACTCTTCATTCTTCAGACAGCCATCATGGAACTTGTCCTTCAGCTTGGCCATCATATCCAGGAGCTTTTTCCCCATCGCCTTACGCAGGGAATCAGATTCACCACGGGTAAATCCACCCAGGGCCCGCGACAAAAGCATCACCTGCTCCTGAAAAACCGTAATTCCATAGGTATCCTTCAGATAGGACTCCATCATCGGATGATCGTAATTGATCTCCTTGCGCCCGTGCTTACGATCGATATAATCCGGAATGTATTCCATTGGCCCCGGTCGATACAAGGCATTCATTGCCACCAGATCCTCGAATCGGTTTGGCTCAAGTGCGCGCAAATGTTTTTTCATTCCGGGCGATTCAAACTGGAAAATAGCTGTCGT
This sequence comes from Marinilabilia salmonicolor, assembly GCF_003003035.1. GTDB lineage: Bacteria > Bacteroidota > Bacteroidia > Bacteroidales > Marinilabiliaceae > Marinilabilia > Marinilabilia salmonicolor_A. The sequence goes on from NZ_PVTS01000003.1 coordinate 9,284, forward strand.
ATCTCCCCGGGCGAAGAGTTCGAACGTCTCCTTATCATCGGGGGGCAGTGTTTCCACATCCACATCAATTCCCTTGGAGAGTTTTATATTTTCGAGTGTTTCCTTAATGATGGAAAGCGTTTTCAGACCCAGAAAATCCATCTTCAACAGCCCGATAGCTTCCACATATCGTCCGTCGTATTGAGTGGTCATCAAATTCTCTTCCTTGGTAGGGATGAGCGGAATATGCTGCTCCAGCGGATCGCGCCCAATCAGCACGCCACAGGCATGAACACCGGTCTGGCGCACCGACCCTTCCAGACGGCAGGCCAGCTCCATCGTTTTCAAGACCCTCTCCTCACCCCGTGATCGTGCCTCGCGGATGCGCTCTGCAAAAATCTTATATACTTCGAGCTTTCCTTCAAGCTTCCCATTTCCGGCATTACGAGCGGCTCTCAGATCAGCTTCAATTTTTGAAATCGCCCCATCGATACTTCCTGTCCCCTTTTCCCGGTCCAGCACTTCCTGGTATGCATTGGCCAGTTTGGTGCCGGGTCTTTCCGGAATCAATTTGGCCAGTTTATCGGTATCCGGCAGAGGCAGTTTCAACACCCTCCCCACGTCACGAATAGCCAAACGTGCAGCCATGGTTCCAAAGGTACAGATATGAGCCACCTTATCGCGGCCATACTTTTCTGTCACCCAGTCGAGTACCAGCTGGCGTCCGTCATCGTCAAAGTCGATGTCCACATCAGGCATGGAAATACGGTCCGGATTAAGAAAACGTTCAAACAGCAAATCGTGCTTTATGGGATCAATATTGGTAATTCCCACGCAATAAGAAACCGCGGCACCGGCTGCCGAGCCACGGCCCGGCCCTACCAGAACACCCATTTCGCGAGCCGCATTTATAAAGTCCTGCACAATCAAAAAGTATCCGGGAAAACCCATTGTTTTGATGGTATTCAACTCAAAATCGAGCCGCTCCTTCACATCATCGGGAATGGGATCTCCATATCGAACCGGATCTTTGGCACCTTCATACGCGAGGTGTGTGAGGTAATCGGATTCCAGCTTCACCCGTATCAAATGTTCATAATCGCCTCCCAGCGCATCATAACGATCGCCGAACTCCTCCCGGAGGTTCTCTTCCGGAAACTGTTCCTTGTAACCTTCGAAAGTCCCAAAATCAGTAGGAATGGCAAAGAAAGGCATAATGGGGGCAGAGTTCAACTCATAGACCTCCACCTTATCGGCAATTTCGGCTGTATTTTGCAAGGCTTCGGGAACATCCTTAAACAGATCGTTCATTTCAGCTGTGGTTTTAAACCACTCCTGCCGGGTATAACGCATCCGGTTTTCGTCATCAAAATCCTTTCCGGTATTCAGGCAGATTAATAGGTCGTGCGCTTCAGCATCAGCAGCATTGGTAAAGTGCACATCATTGGCAGCAATTACCTTCACGCCCAGCTCTTTGGAAAACTCCAGCAATTTTTCATTTACCAACACCTGATTGTCATAAACATCATGACGCGACTTAGGATCCTCAGCAGGATGTCTTTGCAGTTCCAGGTAATAATCATCTCCAAACACACGCTTAAACCATAAAACACTCTCTTTCGCTCCCTCCAGGTCTCCTGCCATAATTTTCTGGGGAACTTCCCCCCCGATACAGGCAGAAGTCACAATCAGTCCTTCACTATGCTGTTCCAATAAGTTTTTGTCAATCCGGGGCTTATAGTAAAACCCCTCCACATTGGCAATAGAGATCAGTTTCAGCAAATTACGATACCCTGTCCGGTTTTTGGCCAGCAATATAAGGTGGTCGCCCCGACCGTCGAGCTTGCTGTCTGTTTTATCGTGAATGGTCCGGGCTGCAACGTAAGTCTCACATCCAAGAATGGGCTTGACATCATTTTTCTTGCAGGCATCAAAAAACTCCTTAATGCCAAACATGGTTCCATGATCGGTAAGTGCCAGAGCTTTCATCCCGTCGTTCTTAGCCTTAGTTACCAAGTCGTTAACGCTGGCAGCGCCATCAAGTATAGAGTATTGGGAGTGAACGTGTAAGTGTGTAAAAGGTATTAAATCCATAGTGCGTTTGTGAACGGTTTCGATGAACCTACAAAATTATCCAAATTCATCGGGAAAAAAACTAATCGGTCCACCGCTTGATGAAAATTACTAAACGATGGATAAATGGTATTTGTTTTATGGGACTTTTCTATTTTAAAGGAACCCTTGACAATAGATCGTTAGATTTTAGAGATTAGAAAAAATCGTATAACATTGACATTCTAAATTTTATCAAAAACACTCATTTCAACTTAAAAAATTAATTAAGTTGGCATTTATAGGATATCGGGCCTTTCACAGTTTTATTTAAGAATCGATGAGATTGAGCAATAAACAGGAGAGATTCCAAAAGAACATACCAGGACAAGCAATTAACAAACACGCAATTACAACCCAAATCAATTCCAAAGCAGATTTCAGGGAATGTTCTAAAAATAAAGTTGAAGGATGTTTCGTAAATAAATAAATCGCCTTATATTTGCAGTCTCAAAAAAGTAGGTTGTTTAATTATAATTATTTAGAAACATGCCCGTAAAAATCAGATTAGCGAGACACGGACGAAAAAGGTATGCTTACTACCACATTGTGGTAGCAGATAGCAGGGCGCCACGAGATGGTAAATACATCGAGCGGATTGGATCATACAATCCCAACACAAATCCTGCTACGATCGAACTCGATTTCGATAAAGCCTTAACATGGCTTGGCAAAGGCGCCCAACCTACTGACACAACCCGTGCAATCCTGAGTTACCAAGGGGTACTCATGAAAAAACACTTGCTCGAAGGTGTAAAAAAAGGTGCTTTTGATGAAGCCGAAGCTGAACGTCGCTTCCAAAAATGGATGGAAGAGAAAGAAGCTAAGATTCAGGCTAAAAAAGACCAGCTTTCTTCTGAATCAGAGAAAGATCGGAAAGCCCGTCTCGAGCAGGAGGCCAAAGTAAATGCTGAAAGAGCAGAAAAACTGGCCAAGAGAAATGCCGAGTTGGCTGCCGAAGCTGAAGCTGAAACAAAAGAAGAAGAAGCTGCTGACACTGACGAAGCTACTGAAGAAGCCGCAGAAGAAACTCCCGCTGAGGAAACCAAAGCTGAAGAAGCTGAAGAGCCCAAAGCTGAAGCCTCTGACGAAGAGACTAAAAAAGAAGAGTAAACCTTCTGGTTTCATTCATGACAAAATAAAAGCTGCCCCAAAAAGGGTGGCTTTTTTTGTTTCTATCTATCCCCAAAAACCTCCATTAATTATTTTTAAGCAAAAATAACATCACATCAAATATCTTCTTCAACCCGCTGAAATCAATAAAGAAATAAATCTCTATTTCTTTGTAATGATTTTAAATATGCTCTAAAACAGGTTACAATGCTGTGTGGTAACAGGAAAAGTAAAGTAAAAAGACTACTTTTGCAGCGATTTTCAGGAATAAATTAAAACAACACTTTATAAAAATTGTTTCGACATGCAGTATAAAACAGTAACCGCCGAAGAGGCAGTTAAAGTAATCAAATCGGGAGACCGCATCCACATGAGTAGTGTGGCTGTTACTCCTCATGCTCTCATCAATGCAATGGTTGAGCGTGGCAAGAAAGGCGAATTCAAAGATGTAAAAATTCAGCACATCCATACCGAAGGTCCTGCTCCTTATGCAGACCCCGAGCTGGAAGGCATTTTTCAACTTGAATCATTCTTTGTAGGTGGCAACGTACGCAAGGTAACTCAGGCAGGATATGCCGATTACATTCCTGTATTCCTGAGCGAAACGCAGAAACTCATACGCGAAGGTTATCTAAAAGTCAATGTGGCCATGATTCAGGTATCCACTCCTGACCGTCACGGATATGTTTCTCTGGGAACTTCGGTAGATGCAACACTGGCTGCAGTGGAATGCGCCGATATTGTTATTGCACAAATCAACAAGTACGTACCACGTACCTGGGGTGATGCACAGATCAACATGCGCGATATCGACTATTTTGTTGAGCATGATGAACCGCTCTTTATCCACAACAATGCACCTCTTTCGGATATTGAACGTGCCATTGGCCACAACGTGGCAGAATTGGTAGAAGACGGCGCTTGTTTGCAAATGGGAATTGGTGGTATCCCCAATGCTGTTTTAGCAGAACTGGGCAACCACAAAGATCTTGGCGTACACACCGAAATGTTCTCTGACGGAATTCTTCCCCTGGTAGAAAAGGGAGTGGTTAACGGAAAGAAAAAGCAATTGGACAAAGGGCTGATGGTAGCTTCATTCCTCATGGGGTCGCAGGAACTTTACGACTTTGTAAACGACAACCCGCAGGTAGCCATGATGGATGTGCAACACACCAACAGTGTTAATGTAATACGCAAGCAAAAGAAAGTGACTGCGATTAATTCTGCTCTTTCTGTGGATATTACCGGTCAGGTATGTGCCGATTCTATCGGAACCACTCACTACTCCGGAGTAGGCGGTCAGATTGACTTCATCCGTGGTGCAGGATATTCCGAAGGTGGAAAACCCATCATTGCCATGCCTTCAGTTACCGGAAAAGGCGTTTCGAAGATTGCTCCCGTACTAATGGAAGGTTCAGGCGTAGTTACCACCCGTGCCAATATGCACTGGTTAGTTACCGAATATGGCGCAGTGAACCTTTACGGAAAAACCTTGCAGGAAAGAGCCCGACTCATCACTTCTGTGGCACATCCCGACCATCGTGAGATGCTGGAAAAAGCAGCTTTCGATCGTTTCGGATCTCATTACCACTTTGTTTCCAAATAAGAAACCGTAATCATATAATAAAAGCCGGGGACATGATCTGTCACCGGCTTTTATTTTATATGAAAATTTTCCTATTTAAAAATCTGGTTGCCCGAAGTGCTCGAACCATTGACAAAGATCTCTCCTCCGGAAATTTCCAGCTTGTCGTCAGCCGAAGAGTTACCTGCCATCAACCTCCCGGAATTTGATTTCAATCTGAAACTTAAAGACTCTATCTCATTTAAGACATCCATTTCTACGTCTCCCGAAACAGAGCGAAAATGACTATCCCCGGTAAGCATTATACCGGTGCCCGCCTGATCTCCACTGGTGGAAGAAATTTTCAAACTACCGGTAACATCCATTAATGTAACACTTCCGGATACAGTCTCACACTGCAAATCCCCTTTAAGTATATTTACGCGAATGCTCCCTGAGGTTGTTTTTGCCGAAGCTCCGCTCATCAAACTTTCCAATACAAAATCTCCGGAAGTGGATCCGAGAGAAACAACTCCTTCGACCATTTTCGCGGAAATATTCCCAGAGGTGCTATTTCCGGTAAAACCTCCCTTAACATCTGATACACGAACATCTCCACTTACTGAATTCGCTTTCAACTGACCACTTATAAGGGAGGCCTCAATCTCCCCCGAAACCGATTTCAGCCGGCAACCAGAACCTGCTCCGGAAACCCGGATGTCCCCTGAAACAGAAGCAAGCGACATATCATCACTCCCTATGTTAAGAACTTCCACATCCCCCGATACATTTTCTATGGTAAGCATCACGTCTTCCGGGGCATCAAAAGACAAAAGTCCTTTAGCAATACCCCTCATCATGGTAGGATGTTCCACCCAAACTTTAAGCAAATTACCTTCCCGCAAAGTTTTAATTGCATAATCTTCAATACTGCGAGTCACTCTGATTTCCCCGGTCAGATGGACCTCATCAGAAGTCCCTGCATTAACGGAGACATCACAAAATACACCTTTAACCTGAATGGCCTGAACTCCCGAAAAACGTTCATCCACCTGGTCTGCCAATTGCTGAGCGACTGCCAACTGGCACCCTGCAAGCAGGAGAAGAAAGATGGAAAGAGACAAGAAGTGTTTCATAATTTCATAATTAGATTAGATGAGTAAAAACTGTTAACACCTAAATGTGACGCCTCTCCCATGAAAATAGTTACAATATTAACTTAAAACTTCTTCTGCAAGAGCATTCACATCAATCCCTGCCAAATTGCCGGAGGTCATCAGCAGCAGATTTGAATTTTCCAATCTTTTGCCGGCAAGAAACTGATGCAATTTATCACCATCTGTAAACACTTTCAACCCTTTTTTTGCAAATGCATGTTCCACATCTTTAATGGTAACTTCCTCCAGCTTTTTATGCGCAACAACCTCAGGATCGAAGAAAACAACCGCTTCGTCGGCATTCTCCATCGCACCCTCGTATTGCGGTAAAAACTCCCTGTTAAGGCTACTGAATGTGTGCAACTCAACCACCGCCAGCAACTGCCGGTGTGGGTACTGATCTTTAACAGCAGCCACCGTTGCTTTTACTTTTGAAGGAGCATGTGCAAAATCATAAAAAACAGAAGCATTCTCATTTTCAGAAAGCACCTGCAGTCTCCTGGCAGCCCCTTCAAAATACTGCATCGATTCCCAGAAATCTTTTTCTGTAACACCAAGATCTTTTGCCACCAGTAAAGCTCCGGCCAGATTCTGAAAATTATGATGCCCGAAGATCTTTAACACATAGTTCCTTTCATCACAAACAACAAGGGTTTCTCCGTTAAAAGACTCCGTTTCCACCTCATTGTATGATAAAGCATTAAGCTCCGGGTGCCTGTGGGCAATTGCCTGAAGCACCGGATCCTGCTGATAAAAAATAAAGCTGCCTCCCGGCTCAAGTGTTTGTGCAAAAAGTTCAAACTGATGATTGTATTCCTCTTCGGTGGGAAACACATTGACATGGTCCCATGCAACACCTGTAACCAATGCTATCCGGGGTTTGTACCACAAAAACTTTGGACGAAGATCAATGGGGGAGGAAAGGTATTCATCTCCCTCAAAAACAGCAATATCCGACTCATCCGAAAGCTCTACCATTGTATCAAAGCCCTTTATGTGAGCACCTACCATAAAGTCAAACTTTCGCCCCGTCTCTTTAAGCACGTGCAAAAGCATGGAGGTGATGGTTGTTTTGCCATGACTGCCGGCAATCACCACCCGCTTCTTGTTTTTTGTTTGCTCATACAAATACTCGGGATATGAATAAACCTTAAGATTAAGTTTTTGAGCTTTCAACAACTCCGGATTATCAGATCTGGCATGCATGCCAAGGATCACGGCATCCAGATCTTCCGAAATAGTGTCGGGCGACCATCCTTCCTTGACAGGAAGCAGCCCATGATTCTGCAACCTGGATTTACTGGGTTCAAAAATCTTATCATCCGAGCCTGTAACATGAAATCCTTTTTTGTGAAGGGCAATGGCAAGGTTGTGCATTGCGCTTCCTCCTATCGCTATAAAATGAACTCTCATTCGTTATTTATTATTTCGTAACCAATTAATCTAACCTGCATTATTTACAAATAATCTCTTCCGATAATTCATGAATCGAAAATTGACGAAGTCAATAAAGCAGGGAAAATAAAAGGGAAAATTAATCATTTTTTCATAAAGCAACCATAAAATGAAAATTGCATGACTTAGAACTGAATATGCAGGATTTTATAAATACCGGATAAAAAGACTTTATACAAAAATAGCGTTCTCAGATATCCCGAAAACGCCATTCAAATAAAATACAACAATCTATTACATCTCCATTGGGAGGATATTGGCCCCCCGTTCTTTGAGCCGCCACTGCCAGGAAGCGTAAAGATCAAAATCTGAAGACCTCGAGTTTCCTTCAGTTTGGACCAACCGGTTGCGACGGGCCACGGCAAAGGATTTGTCTGGTAACTCATCCCATCCCCCAATAAAATAATCCACAGCTCCATTGGTTCTGTCATGAATTTTATCTACGGAAGAAGTACAGTAGATAATCAATTCGATCTTCTTCACATCAAGTAACGGACGAAGATGCCTGATGTACTGATCAATATCAGAATCATCTCCATCCATAACCAACACAATGTGAGAAACATTAATCTGTACAGACACAAGAGTTTCCATCAATGTCAACTCTTCCACCGGAGAGTGAAAAACAATATGAGGAATATCGAAAAAAGAAGCAGCTTCTGTAACAGCTGACAAATTACCGGTCCCTGCCACTATTATTTCCTTTTCAGCCGGAACAACGGAAGACAAAACACATCTCAATGCAAGATTACGGTTTGTTTCAAAAAATATGGTTTCAAATCCGGTCCGATAAAACTGTTCAGGATGAATGGGCATATGCGTCCACATATTTATAACACTCTGATTGAGATGCTCAGGTATTCTCCCCTCTTTAGAAAAATCAACAACGCTCATAGTAAAGGTTTTAGCAAGAAAAAAATTCTGCAACAAAGAAATCATGCAGTTATTAACTGTAAATTAAAAGTACATTACCAAACCCTTAAAACCCCTTATATCTATTTGACAATCATACAAAGATAAACACGTATCCGCAAGGGAAATTATTTTTCTATGGCATCAAGAACTCTTTTAATAACTTTACGGCGTCAAAAGAAAAAAAGATGACTGTTCCCGAAACGTTTGTTGATGTAATACTGCCTGTACCGCTGCCACGGTTGTTCACTTATTGTGTTCCGCCCGAGATGGCTGAAATTCCTGAACCGGGAATCAGAGTGGTTGTTCCCTTTGGTAAAAAGAAACAGTATTCGGGAATAGTTTTCTCGGTCCACCAGAACAAGCCCAAAGATTACGAAACAAAACCTATTCTCTCTATTCTCGAATCAAGCCCTATTGTAACGTCAGCCCAACTTGCCTTTTGGGAGTGGATGGCCGAATATTACCAATGCACACTGGGTGAGGTTTACAAGGCAGCATTGCCCTCGGGACTAAAACTGGAAAGTGAAACACGGGTCTATTACAACCCTGATTATATTCAATTGGATGATCTTCCCGAAAAAGCAACCAAAACACTTCTGTTCCTTTCCGAAAAAAAGGTCTGCACAGTACAGGAGATCAATACTTTCCTGGGACAAAAGAGCAGCATGCCTCTGTTGCATAAACTCATGGAAGAAGGAGCGGTATTTGTAAGTGAAAGACTAAAAGAGAGCTACAAAGCAAAAACAGAAAATCATCTGCGAATTGCAGAGCCTTACCGAACCGAGCAAAAACTCCACGAGGCATTCAATGTTTTAGAGAAAGCCCCACGACAGCTTAATTTATTGATGACGCTCATCCAAAAAGCAGGAGGTGCAGGCAATGCTTTGAAGGGGCAGTCCGTTGCCCGAAAAGAGCTGTTGGAAGAAAACAGCAGTGCCACTGCCGCTCTGAACGAGCTCATCAAAAAAGATATTTTTGAACAGTTTCCGATGGAAATTGGGCGACTGGATCTCTCAAAAGACAAAATACAACAAAAGAGTTCCTTTTCACCGGCTCAGCATAAAGCTTACGAGGAAATCGAAAAAGCTTTCGAACAACAGACAGTGGTTCTTTTTCACGGGGTTACCTCCAGCGGGAAAACGGAGATTTACATTCATCTCATCGAGAAGCATCTGAGTCGCGGAGAACAGGTACTTTATCTGCTTCCGGAAATTGCACTTACCACACAAATTACCACCCGGCTGAAACGCCATTTCGGCAACAAACTGGGAATTTACCATTCAAAATTCAGCAGCGAAGAACGTGTGGAAATTTATCGTGACTTACTGGAAAACCAAAATTACCAAGTCATACTGGGTGTACGATCTTCCATTTTCCTACCCTTCAACAATCTGGGGCTGGTAATTGTGGATGAGGAACACGAGCATTCCTTCAAACAGTTTGACCCCGCTCCCCGCTACCATGCGCGCGATGCGGGAATTATGCTTGCACACAAACACAAAGCAAAAGTACTGCTGGGAACAGCAACCCCTGCCATAGAGAGCTATTACAACGCCCAAAAAGGGAAATATGCTCTTGTTGAGCTCAAAACCCGCCATGAAGACATTCAACTTCCGAGGATACTGGTGGCTGACACCCGTGAAGCCCGGCGTAAAAAACAAATGAAGTCGCATTTCACCCCTCTTCTGCTGGAACATATTCAGCAAAGTCTGGACGACAAACAACAGGTCATCCTTTTCCAAAACCGGCGGGGATTCTCACCTTTTCTGGAGTGCAATGTCTGCTCATGGGTTCCCAAATGCAATTATTGCGATGTGAGTATGACTTACCACAAAAAAATGAATCAGTTGGTTTGTCATTACTGCGGACACACAGTGACAACACCCTCTACCTGCAATGCATGTGGCAGCCCTGCCCTTTCCACACAGGGATTTGGCACCGAAAAAATTGAAGAAGAAATAAAACTGATGTTTCCGGAATCCCGCGTATCCCGTATGGATCTGGATACCACAAGGTCAAAAAAATCTTATCAGAAAATCATCTCCGACTTTGAAGATGGAAAGGTGGACATCCTCATCGGGACCCAAATGATTACCAAGGGACTCGACTTTGACAATGTAAGCGTGGTAGGGATACTGAATGCAGACAATATGCTCAATATTCCTGACTTCAGAGCTTTTGAGCGTGGCTTTCAGATGATGGCCCAGGTAAGCGGGCGTGCAGGAAGAAAAAACAAGCGGGGCACAGTTGTTCTGCAAACCTCATCGCCGGATCATCCAATTATAGGCTATGTAGTGGAAAATGACTACCAGACCATGTACCGGACACAGATAGAGGAACGACAACTTTACAAATACCCGCCCTATTACCGACTTATCAACCTCACACTCAGACATAAAAACAAGGGAGTGGTGGAAAAAGCCGCAGACGAACTGGCTGCCAGGCTTCGGGCCATATTCCGCGACCGTGTCCTGGGCCCGCAAGAACCACCGGTTGCCCGGGTACAAAATCTGTACCTTACACGAATAATTCTGAAGTTTGAGAAAGGCCACGCTCCGTCTTATGTAAAACAGCTCATGAATGATGCCACCAATGCCATCCTCAGCCAGCCGCAATGGAAATATGTCACCATCCAGACCGATGTGGATCCTCTTTAGCCCAATGGATTAACTAAACTCAACTCCCCCTATATCCACCGGTATAAAATTTATCTTCAAAAGCATCAAGGGCTGTTCTACAGCATTCTACATACACCGTTGACGATGATTTATAATAACGTTTTTACAATTTGAGATTGCTTCAGGCAAGGCCCTCTCAATGACCAGATCTCCAACTTACCACCAAAAAGATTAAAGGATTTTTATAACTTTGCGGGATGACCCGCAACCCCCTTTAAATTAGCTTAATACCTGTTTATTAAACAAATATATGCCCATTTGGGCGGTATTTTTTCAATAAAAGTATAACTTTGGCTGTTGCCAAAAAATGGGTATATTCCCGCTTTCTGTACACAGATAAATTTTGATTTATATGGCTAAAATTATTGCTTTAGCAAACCAAAAAGGCGGTGTTGGAAAAACCACGACAGCCATTAACCTGGCTGCAAGTCTTGCAGTACTCGAATACAACGTACTCGTCATTGATGCTGATCCACAGGCAAACGCCACATCGGGACTGGGGTACGATTTACGTGAAGTTGAAACAAGCATTTATGAATGCATTGTGGATGGGGCAGATCCTCAGACTGCAATTCAAAAAGGTGAGATTGAACACTTATATCTGTTACCTTCACACATAGATCTGGTAGGAGCTGAAATTGAAATGCTCAATATGCCCGATCGTGAAAAGGTGCTGAAAGGTGTCATCAACAAAATTCAGGATCAGTTTGATTTTGTACTGATTGACTGCTCTCCTTCACTGGGTCTTATAACTGTTAATGCCCTGACGGCAGCCGATTCAATAATAATACCCGTGCAATGTGAATATTTTGCACTGGAAGGACTGGGTAAACTATTGAACACCATCAAAATCATCCAAAACAGATTAAACCCCGACTTGGAAATTGAAGGTTTCCTGCTGACCATGTACGATTCACGCCTGCGTCTTTCAAATCAGGTTGTAGAAGAGGTGCAGAAGCATTTTCAGGACATGGTATTTGAAACCCTTATTACCCGTAACATCAAGCTGAGTGAGGCTCCCAGTTACGGTAAAGCAGTGGTTATGTACGATGCATCTTCAAAAGGCGCCATGAATTATTTGAATCTGGCCCGGGAATTGTTACAAAAGAATAACATGACCAAAATCGACAGCAAGAAAAAATCAGCCAAATAACAGAGCAACTACAATACAATAAGATGGCAAGAAAAAACGCATTGGGAAGAGGACTGGGAGCATTGATTGACAACTCGGAAGATTATGGGCAAAGCGCCCCGAAACCCGAGGCCGCAATCAATGAAATTCCTGTAGATAAAATTGAAGGAAACCCCTGGCAACCCCGTTCCCGCTTCGACGAAGAGAAACTCAATGAACTGGCAGCATCCATAAAGGAGATTGGCATTATTCAGCCACTTACACTTCGTAAAGCAGGTAATAAATTTCAGCTGATTGCCGGAGAACGTCGCTTCAGAGCTGCCAAATTATCCGGTCTGGAGACCGTGCCTGCCTACGTACGAATGGCTGAAGATGACACCATGCTGGAAATGGCATTGGTTGAAAACATTCAGCGTGAAGATCTCGACCCCATCGAAGTTGCCATCAGTTATCAGCGTTTGATGGATGAGTGTGATCTCACTCAGGAGAGTATGTCGGAAAGAGTCGGAAAAAAACGCTCCACAATATCAAACTACCTAAGACTGCTGAAACTTCCGGCAGAAATACAATTAGGCCTGCGTGAGAAACAAATTACCATGGGACACGCCAGGGCACTCATCAATCTGGATGACCAAAAAGCGCGCATCAAAATTTTCAACCAGACAGTGAAAAACGACTTGAGTGTTCGAAAGGTTGAAGAGATGGTGCGGGAACTTGCCCAAGGCGAAGAGTCAAAGAAAAAAGAGAAGAAAAAAGAAGAGCTTCCTGCTGAATATGAGCAGTTACGCCAACAACTGTCCAACTTCTTCAAAACCAACATTCAATTTTCCCGTGGAAACAACGGGAAAGGCAAGATAGTCATCCCTTTCCGTTCGGATGAAGAACTGGAAAAGATTATCAATGAGTTGGACAAAGCAAAAAACCAATAACGCACAACAAGGTGAGGATGGATTTAAAGTTGTTGCGTGAAGCCGGAGCCCCAATCACAATTGCTATTGTGTTGCTGTTCCTGCCCGCATTTCACGGAGCAAAAGCCCAGCTCAGACAAGTTGCTGACACGACTCAAACAGCTGTCAGCCAAACAGACACAGGGGACTTTCAACGTGGAGAGTCGATGCGGGATATTCTTCCGGATAAAAAAGAGGAAAAAATCCACTCTCCACACAAAGCCACTTTCTATTCAGCTATTTTCCCTGGTCTGGGCCAGATTTACAATAAAAAATACTGGAAGCTCCCTATTGTTTACGGAGCCATAGGCGGATTGGGGTATGCAATTCATTTCAACTCCACCAATTATCAGAAATATAAAAACGCTTACCGCGATTTCCTCATACAAGACCCGGGCAATACATCATACCTGGAAGTGCTTCCGGTAACGCTTACCATGGAAGAGATAGAGGCAAACCCTAATTTATCCAGCTGGTTCCGAAATGCACTGGAAAAGAAACGCGACTATTACAAACGATACCGCGACCTGAGTTATATAGGCATGGCTGCCATTTATGTTCTGAATATGATAGATGCCACTGTGGATGCCCATTTCTACAACTTTGATGTAAGCGATGATCTTTCCATGAAAATTCAGCCGGTCATATTGGAACATGATCCCGTCAAAGGGAACAGTTTTGGCATTCAACTGGCCTTACAGTTCTGAAAAACACACCTGACTGAAACCTAATCAAGCCATTAGCGTAGGAGGTATCATCCGCGGACAGAACCGGCCATTTCTGATGCCGCATAGTACTACATTGCATAAAAGACACATCTAAAAGGGAATAAACATGATTAAGAAACTGTTTCACAGCTTCAAACTGATATCTGCTACAGTCGGCATTCTGATTTCGGCAACGGCAGAGTCGTCCACCCCTCAAACCATTGACAGCGACACCACCCTCACCGTTACCACCGAAGCAACCATCGAACAATTTGCAGAATCACTCGACAGTCTGGTCGGAATCTGGTATATGAATTCCAATCCGGGACTGGTAATGGATACCATATACAACAGCGACCTGGTGGAACAGGCAGATTTGTCGGACTCCGTTTACATAAAACGACTGGAGAATATCATTTCACCATTTAAACTCAACTACAACAGCCACGTAAAGGCCTATATCAACTTATACACCAACAAACGCCGTGAACAGGTTGAAACCATGCTGGGGTTGTCGGATTATTATTTTCCGATTTTTGAAGCAGCCCTTGATGCCAAAGGACTTCCGTTGGAGCTAAAATACCTCCCGATTATTGAATCTGCACTAAATCCAAGGGCATTTTCGCGGGCAGGAGCCTCCGGGTTATGGCAGTTTATGTATTATACAGGAAAACAATACGGATTGGAAGTCAATTCGTATGTGGACGAACGTCGGGATCCCCATAAATCAACACAGGCCGCAGTTGAGTTCCTGGACGACCTGTACAATATTTATGGTGATTGGCAGTTGGTAATTGCCGCTTACAACTGTGGCCCCGGAAATGTTAACAGAGCCATTCGTCGAAGCGGGGGAAAAAGAAATTTCTGGGAAATATTTTATCTGCTGCCCCGGGAGACCAGGGGCTATGTACCTGCCTTCATTGCAGCAACCTATGTATTTACCTACCACCGGGAACATAACCTCAGACCTGTAGCAGCCAATCTGCCTGTTGCATCCGACACGGTGATGATATCAAAACCACTCCATTTTTCGCAGGTTTCTGACATTTTGCAAGTGCCCATAGATGTGATCAGACACCTAAATCCGCAATACCGTAAAGACATCATTCCAGCGCAAAAAGACAGTTATCCGCTCCGACTGGCATTTAATCTCTCAACCCAGTTTGCCTCCCTCGAAGATTCTGTCCTTAGCTATAACAGAGAAAAATATTTCCCGGAAAACCAACTGGTCATAAAGCCGGGAAACACATCAACAAGCTCTTTCTCACCTCCTCCGGGAAAAGAAAAGATTTACTACACAGTGAAATCAGGAGATGTGGTAGGTCTCATTGCCGATTGGTTTGATGTTTACTCCTCAAGCCTGAGATATTGGAACAACATCAGAAGAAATGTTATCCGGGTAGGTCAAAAACTGGTTATATACGTGGACAAAGACAAAGTAGATCATTACCAGAGAATTGCCCAACAAAAAAGCGGCTATACGGCATCAGCCTCAACCGCCAACCAACTGGCGGATACCGGCAATGATGGCGATTACATCTACCACACTGTTGGCCGGGGAGACAGCGTTTGGTCTATCGCCCGCGAATATCCGGGTGTAACCGATTCGGACATTCTTCGTTTAAACAATATTACCAATGCCCAGAAAATAAAACCCGGGCAACGACTTAAAATAAAGCCTAAGTCTTGAGATACTGATGTCAATATCACCGCTCAAGGATCTTCTGGGTCTTCTACAGACCGGTTCAAAATGACCTGACTTGTGGTGCTGACATCATTCCCTTGTCGAGGAAATGCTCAAGCCTTAGAACTAACCAGACTCCGGATGATACGTCCGATAAAGATATTTTTATATTTTCTGCTGATCTCACTCCTGGTCGTTCTTTTCGACCAGTGGCTGGGACGTGTCAACTTCCCGGTTACCAACACGCTGAGCAATATCCTGGAACCTCAGAATAATGATTCAGTCTCAGGATTACTAATTACCGAGGCCGAGCAAACAGACACAAATGTTACAATAACGTTACCGGACTCTTTGCCTCCAAAAGACACTCTTCCGAGAATCAACAAACCAATTATTGTTTCCGATTCTGTATTGACGGCTCCACCTCTTTTTCAGGAATTGTACAGATCCTTTTGTCAAAAAGCTCAAACTGCCGACAGTCTGAGGCAGGTGGTCAGAGTGCTGCACATCGGGGACAGCCAGATAGAGGCAGACAGAATAACAGCCATCCTAAGAAAGCATTTTCAACAGTTGTATGGCGGCTCAGGCCCGGGATTTGTCATGCCTATTGACCCGCTTCAAATAAATGCCAACGTATCCGTTTCTCATTCCGACAACTGGACTCTCTCCTACAGCTACAAGAAAAAGAGGGCCCCGGTTCCGGTCCGGTATGGAATTTCGGGAAAAGCAACCTGGTTTTCCGACTCTGCTGCCACCTTTACCATTCAACCAATAGCATGGAAATCTCAGCGACTAAGAAAATTCCCCAATATCCGGCTCCTTCTCTCCGCCCCCGATGCACCATTGTACATCAAATCCGAAATAGATGATCATTCCCGATATGATACTCTCGCCAGGAGAACGGATATCCTTCAGTTGTTAAGTTTTCAGGATTCTGTCTTTCCTAGAAATATCAGGTTTTATTTCTCCGGAACTACAAGTCCTGTAATCCATGGCATCACCCTCGACAATACGGGAGGTGTTGCGGTGGACAACCTGGCTATGCGAGGTCGCCCCTGGCCCGGCCTTAGAATATCCGATCATAAAATGGTTCGGGAAATGGCTCAACAATTGAATACCGGTTTCGTTATCCTCCAGTTTGGCACCAACGTACTGCCTACCAAAACAGACAATTACAACTTCTATCGCATCCACTTTCTGAAGGAATTGCAGCTTCTGAAAGAACTATTGCCCGGGGTGCCTGTACTGGTTATCGGAGTTCAGGCGGCAGCCGAATCCAAAGATGGGAAACAAATCGCAATGGAACATGCCCGACTCATCAGCGAGGCTCAGAAAGCAGCAACCCTGGCTTGCGACATGGCCTTCTTCGACCTCCATAAAGCCATGGGAGGAACCCGGGGAGCCATTGACTGGGCCAACGAAACACCCTCGCTGATGTTGTCGGATCTGATGCATTTTAGTGGACGGGGAGCAAGGGTTGTGGGCGACCAAATCTGGATAGCACTGGACTCTCTTCGGAATCACCTGCAAAAACCTGTAGCTCCATGAATGAACTCGCGCAAATATGGAGTTATGAAGCCGGGGAACCATTCATGTTTACCTCGGCCCTGTTCTGGATTTTCTTTGGCATAGTCCTTTTAGGTCATGCCCTGATATCCAGGCAAAGGATTGCGCGCATCGGATTTCTGTTTCTGGCAAGTTTGTTTTTCTATTATAAAGCAGGAGGATATTTCTTTTTCCTGCTGGTCATTTCCACGCTAACAGATTTCTTCATCGGTCTGGGGCTGGAACATTTTACCCGTCACTGGAAACGTAAGTTACTACTGATACTCAGCCTGATTGTCAACCTCGGCATGCTGGGATATTTCAAATATGCCTGGTTTGTTGCTGATGTATGGGGAGACATTACAGGTCAGGCTGTGGAAACAAAAGACTGGTTGGCAATCTTCTCCAATGCAGTATTCGGGAGTTCTTTCGAGGTGGATGACATCGTACTTCCGGTTGGAATATCTTTTTTCACCTTCCAGACCATCAGCTACACCATGGATGTTTATCGTCGTCAGTTGGCCCCTGTACACAACATCCTCGACTTCGGTTTTTACGTCTCTTTTTTCCCGCAACTGGTTGCCGGGCCCATCGTCAGGGCACGCGATTTTGTCCCTCAGCTCTATCGTCAGTTCTCCCTGACGGAAAAACAAGCGTGGCATGCCACATTTCTTATCCTCTCAGGCCTGTTAAAGAAAATTGTTTTTTCTGATTACATCGCCGTCAATCTGGTGGACAGAATCTTTGAAAGCCCGTTTCTCTATTCCGGTTTCGAGGTGCTTAGCGCCATTTATGGTTATACCCTCCAGATTTACTGCGACTTCAGCGGCTATACCGATGTAGCCATAGGATTGGCACTACTTCTTGGATTTAGGCTTCCCCTCAACTTCAACAGCCCATACAAAGCTTTGTCTATAAGCGAATTCTGGCATCGATGGCACATTTCTCTCTCCAGTTGGTTACGTGATTATCTATACATTCCGTTGGGTGGCAACCGCAAAAGTAAGTTCCGCACCCATCTCAACCTGATGATCACCATGACACTTGGAGGCTTGTGGCACGGAGCCTCCTGGCGCTTTGTATTATGGGGTATCTGGCATGGTCTGGGCCTGGTAATTGACAAAATATTCAAACCACTGACCCGCCATCTGCCCCAATGGTTAGCAAAACCAACAGGTTTCTTCATTACATTTCATTTTGTAGTAGCCGGATGGATCCTTTTCCGGGCCAATAACCTCATCGTAGCCAGAGAAATGACCAAACGTATTTTTTCTGCATTTCATGCCGATTTGATATGGCCCGCTCTACAATCCAATATCTGGTCCTACTTACTTATTACACTTGGGTTCATACTTCATTGGCTTCCGGCGAAGCTAAAAGAGAACCTGAGAGGTTGGTTCATTACCTTGCATTGGACTGCCAAAGTGGCACTGGTGGCGCTGGCGGTTGCCCTTCTGCTGCGATTCAGAACAACCGAAGTAGTGCCGTTTATTTATTTCAGATTTTAAATAAAGAACCGGAAGGCTGAGGTTAAGGCTGAGGTTGAGGCTGAGACGTGAGAAGCTAGCCTGCACGCCTCAACCTAAAACGCTCAACTCAATCCCATGGCACTCTTTTTGATAAGAATCTCCTATCTTTATAGTCTAAAACTTTAAACTATGCTATTAGTAATATTTCTGTTTTTCCTGATTGCCAGCTGGATTGTCAGCGCTCAGTTGAAGAGCCGTTTCAAAAAATATTCGAAGACCCCGCTTGACAGTAATTTGTCTGGACGCGAGGTAGCCGAGAAGATGCTTCACGACAATGGCATTTATGACGTAAAAGTATTGCCATCGCGCGGGCATTTATCGGACCATTACAATCCGGCAAACAAAACCGTCAACCTAAGTGAGAATGTGTATCATGGGCGCAATGTAGCAGCAGCATCAGTCGCTGCTCATGAGTGTGGACATGCTGTTCAACATGCCCGCAGCTATGCACCACTGAAGTTACGCTCCGCCCTGGTTCCGGTTCAAAATGTCAGTTCCAAAATACTGAACGCCGTGTTCATCATGATGTTTCTGGGAGCTTTTATGCTGCCAACAGTTGTCTCTTTCGACCTTGCTTTGCAAATCATCATTGCCTGTTACGCAGTTTTCACTGCCTTTGCATTCATTACTCTGCCGGTGGAGATCAACGCCACCCAGCGTGCTCTGGCCTGGTTGCATTCAGCCAATATTACCAGTGGACGAAACCACAATCAGGCTCGCGATGCCCTGAAATGGGCTGCCTACACCTATGTGGTGGCTGCACTTTCAGCTCTGGCCACTTTGGCTTATTATGTGATGATATTTTTGGGAAACCGGGATTAAAAAATAATTCATACCTCATTAAAAGCTCCGAAGTCTATTTTTGATTTCGGAGTTTTTGTTTTTACGACAGATTATTAACTCCGCAGAAAGGAACAAAAAAGGATGATTTATAGCGTATTCAGAAAGAGTTAAAAAAACATTATCCTCTGAAATAGTAATAAAGCAAAGCTTAGATCTTTCCATTTGCAGAAAATAAAACAAGGAAAGTTAACTTGATCAATTGGATTTCATCGGTTCAGAAAGAAGAGGTCTTAGCACGATTAGAGTAACTGCCAGAACCACCATTAACCTATAAAACGAGGACCTTAAACATTCAAATTTAAGAAATTTAAGAAGTCTGTTTTTGGGGGGTAATACTTAAAAAATAGCAAAATAACTCTCCAGTCTCATCATCGTTTCGTCACTTGTTTTCACATCATCCACCACTTTCCCTTTTTCCAGAATGACAATGCGGCTACACACCTCAGCCACATGATTTAAATCGTGACTGGAAATCAGGAAGGTGCAGTTATTTTGTTGCTGAAAATCGTTAATAATCTGACGCAACCGGTATTGAGAAGTAGGATCCAGGTTACTAAAGGGCTCATCCAACAGAACAATTTGTGGATTGCCAATCAATGAGGCCACAATCCCTATTTTCTGTTGATTGCCTTTTGAGAGGTTCCGGATATATTTTCGTTTATTGTCTATTTCGCCATTAAAAAACGCTCTAAAGCCGGATATAAACTCCTGAACATCCTCGGAGGAATATCCTTTTAAGCTTCCTACCAGGTTAAAATACTCATCGGGTGTGAGGTAGTCAATAAGAAATTTTTCATCCAGATAAGAGCTGGTATATTTTTTCCATTCTTCAGATTGATTTACACGTTGCTGATTGTTTTCGATGTATCCGTCAGACAGTTGAATTAAATCCAGAATGGCCGAAAACATGGTTGTTTTTCCGGCTCCGTTATTACCCACAACACCCACAATTTCTCCTCGCTGAAAAGTGAGATTATCAATAGCTAATACAACATTTCCATTGTATTTCTTTTCTGCATTTTTTAATGTGATCATATCATGTAAGGTTAAGAGGTTTGGCGATAACTATAAAGCATCCGGTGTTTATTTTTTTTATATCGAATCAGAATTTTCCTCATGATGGATTCGTGAAATACAATGCCACCAATGCCGGTCAGTCCAAAAATCAAATAACTCCAGATATCCTGAAGCAGCAGACTTAACAGACCAAAATAGAGTATTGGCCCAAGAATAATGACGAACGCCATCATCCAAACGGAAGCTCCGGTGCCCTGATAATTAAAAAATGAACTTTGAGATAAATCAATAGGTTTACTACTGAATGAACCCATCCACAATACAATATGACTGGTAATTCCAATATTGAAGATGGCACTCAAAAAATTAAAGAATAACACTTTGGCACCATATATCAAGTAAATGGTGGAAAAGATAAAGGCAATAAGTGTAGAGGCAATAAAAAGGAAATACTGGGCATTCAGCATATTTTTGAGTCCAAAATCCCGAGTCATCAAAAAGGGAAAATATTTTGAGTGCCAGGCCGGGGTAAACTGGCCGTAGCTAACACTAAAACTACCGGTAATCAATATCCCTATAAAAATCAGAGAAACGTCGTGATTTGCCATACTCGAATTACCGTAAACAATAAAACCATATAAAAGCAAAAAAACGACACTCATAAAAGCACTTCTGGTCCTCTTGTTACGGGTAATCATCTTTAGTTCAAGAGAGAGATATTTACCAATGGATCCAAACTTATCCGTCCAGGAAAAAGCATGCAAACTCACATCCTTTTCAACCGGCATCAACCGACTATCCAAATACATTCCTTTGGCAATCTCTTTTATATTGAAGCGGTACAACAATACGATAAAAATAAGCGGAACTGCAGCCAGCACGGGATATCCTAAAACAGCATCGAAATAGTGACCAATCCAAATGGAGACGGGAATGATACTAAAAAAGGAAACGACAAACAGACCAACACCCACCCCTGAAATTATGGCGGACATTTTTTCTTTGTAGAAAGAGAATCTTTTCAGCCAAATGCCAATCATGTGATCTATTAAGATAAGCCCTACAAGATTTATCAGCCACCCCAGGGTATTGCCTACTGAATATTCCTCCAATACGGTATCAAAAGCAAAAGGGACCAGAAATAAAAGGGGAAGAAAATTAAAGAAATGAAAGAAAGATTTATTGACCAGGTGTCGGGCGATCTTCTTCTTCTTAAAAGGCAGTACAAGCAGCGGAATGCTGTTTACAACCGGAATTTCCTGGAAAAGTTGCCGAAGTATGGCACTGAAGATAAAAAAATATAACAAATTCTGGTTGAAGGCACTTATCACCTCTTGCTCCGGGAAGTAAGCCTGAAGAATTTCAGGCAGGGTAAATCCCATTATCAACAAACTAATCGAGAGGTAAAAGACAAAAAAACCAACCAGTATTTTTTTGGCAACACTCTTTTGCCAATAGGTGGAGCGATAAAAAGATTTTCGATTTAACGAATTTATGATCTGACTCATGGGATAGGATTTTGACCATAAAAATATAAAATCAAATCAGGGAAAACAATAGTTATTAGAGATTTACCTGAATTTAATGAATTCTATGAGATCAAACCTAAAAAATCCCCTCATCTCTCCATGTTGTTTAAACAGAAACTACCTTAATTAGAGTCCGTCTATAAAGTCAGGAAAAATGGTAATTGGAGCTGTGTCGGTTCAGAAAGTTGCGTTTGCAAGGCTTGGCATTCCCGAAAATGCGGAGGCCCGAATTAGCTTTTGTAAGGTTTTTGAACAAAAAGCACAATCGGGATGAGTACTTTTCGGGAATGGCGCAACAGCCTGCCCCGATCCTTCGGGGAAACAAACGTGACTTTATGGACAGGCACTAATTAAGATCCTCTTCATTGGGCGGATAATTTCATCCGCCCATAACACCAACCAACCGGGGTATCAATCTTTTTTGACTGACCATCTCTCGTGCTTGGGCCATCTCCATCATTTTTTCCACTACAAGCAATACATTGTCAGGATAATTAACGGGAATAACTTTAGAACTTGTAACCCAGTTTTGCAAGTGAGGAACTACACCGGATGACAGGTTTTGCAAAACAGTCACGCCCATTTCACTGAGCATAGCAGCATTGCAAGCCTGTTCATACTGATGTTTCATAGGAATCACACACAATTTCTTACGCAAGTACAATGCTTCCGAGGGAGTTTCAAACCCGGCGTTACAAAGGACCCCAACGCTGTTGGCCAAACTTTTCACAAAGGCATCACTCTCCACTGGTCGGACAATAATATTATTAAAAGAGTAGCGAGCCTTTGAGTTTTTCGAAAACACCTGCCACTTCACGTCTCTTATTTCTGACAAAACACTGATGATGGTCAAATCGGAATAGGCAGGGAGATAAACGGTATAATGTCCCTGATTTACACAAACAATATCCCTGATCGACTTTCTAATCACCGGGGTAAAAATATGCCCGTTTAATCTGCGAAAATGAAATCCCAGATTCTCTGCAACCGGAGCATAATGTTTCAGAATCACTCTTCCCCACCAGTCTCCCGCATCAGGTACAGGTGCTTCAGCATCAATCACCGCTGATTGATGACTCATCCCCATACATGGCTTCCCTGTTATGCGGCAGGCCCAGGCTGAAACCGGTTCAAAATCAGAAATAACCAAATCATACTCCTGAACAGGCAACTTTATGACTTCCCTAAAGAATCGGCTCAGCGAATTTTTACGCCATGTTTTTTTTAAGTCTATCCCTCCATTTTGTCCAAAAAAAAAGCCAAAGCCCTGTAAACGGTATTTTACGGCGAAAGGCAGATTCAGTTCACTGTGCTGACCGCTCAACAAAACATCAACCTCACCATATTTTCTGAATTCCGGAACCAGATCTATCGCCCGTGCCACATGCCCGTTCCCGGTTCCTTGTATAGCATATAATATTTTCATTCGTTTAAAATTCTGTAATTATCTAATAAAAAGCTAATTAAAAATTTGAGAACGAATGGAACCGCTTCGCTCTCGCATAATATTTTTTAAACATGTTCTCTTGTGATTTATATTTAAAAAATATCATGCTCGTTTCATCAGTATAAAAATTAATTTTAAGGTCTAATGGAACTCGCATGCAGGAACTTATACATATTCTCTTGAGGCAATTGTTGCCATGCTCGTTTCATTCGCACAAAATAGAGTTAACTTATTGGCTGAATGAAACTCAAGATAGATTTCGCTCATGCTCTTTTGATAATTTGGCGCACCACCTTCAAATGAGAAGCCGGGAAATAGGATCTTGTAAATTGCCAACCGTCCACAATATCCCCGTTAAGGACAAGCGTTTCGGGTTCAATACCCTGCAAATAATCCAGTATTTGTGGCGCTTTACACCCATAAGTGCCAAGGTGCAAATCGGAAATTACCGATGCTTTCATTTTGCGCCTGGAGATGTGTTTTACTTTTTGCATCAAAATTCTGTAATGATTTC
This sequence comes from Marinilabilia salmonicolor, assembly GCF_003003035.1. Classification (GTDB taxonomy): domain Bacteria; phylum Bacteroidota; class Bacteroidia; order Bacteroidales; family Marinilabiliaceae; genus Marinilabilia; species Marinilabilia salmonicolor_A. The sequence goes on from NZ_PVTS01000003.1 coordinate 33,151, forward strand.
TGATGCAAGATTAATCATGCAGCAATAATTAAATGTAACCGATAGGAAAACAAATTGTTAAGAAACAAAACATTCAATCTTTAACTGAGCAGTTATGATTCATTGATCAGGAATTGTTGAAAATGATTTGTGGATGCAGGGAGAAATCATAAAGGCATTCACAAAAAACCCCGAAAGCATAAAAGAATTTTGCTTTCGGGGGATGCTGCTCGCTTAAATTTAATCCTTATTATGGACCAAAGATTCAAATATCATTTTTGATAAGCCACTACAGTAAGCTTACACCTGATAAGTGGAAGAAGCCGTATCGCCTCCACGACCGGTCCAGTTGGTATGGAAAAACTCACCACGATCTTTATCAACCCGCTCATAGGTATGGGCTCCAAAATAGTCACGTTGAGCCTGAAGCAGATTGGCAGGCAGGTTGGCCGTTCGATATCCGTCGAAATAGGCAAGCGCTGAAGAGAACGTTGGCACAGGAATACCAATGCGTGCAGCAACCGACACCACTTTGCGCCATCCCTCCTGAGCAGCCTGCAATTTATCATGGAAATAACTGTCAAGAATCAGGTTTTCCAGTTCGGGATTGTGATCGAAGGCATCCTTAATCTTTCCCAGGAATGCTGAACGAATAATGCAACCACCTCTCCACATGAGAGCGATTCCACCATAATTTAGGTTCCAGTTGTTCTCTTTGGCTGCTTCGCGCATCAGTACATAACCCTGCGCATAAGAAACAATCTTGGAAGCAAACAACGCATCGTGAATGGCATTTACAAACTCCTCCTTCTCTTCATCGAGTTGAGACACCTTGGCCTTTATAATTTGAGCCGCTCTCAACCGTTCCTCCTTTTGTGATGAAAGAATTCGTGAATACACCGCTTCTCCGATGAGCGTCAGGGGGACACCTACCTCGAGTGAAGAGATCGCTGTCCATTTTCCGGTACCTTTCTGTCCGGCAGCATCCAAAATCTTCTCCAGCAGTGGCTCACCGTTTTCATCGCGGTAGCCCATAATATCCCTGGTGATCTCTATCAGGTAACTGTCCAGGTCTCCCTGATTCCAGAGGTCAAAGATATCGTGCATCTCATCGTGAGAGAGTTTGAGATAGTCACGCATCAGGTGATAAGCCTCACTGATGAGCTGCATATCACCATATTCGATGCCATTGTGAACCATCTTCACAAAGTGGCCGGCTCCATCTTCACCAACCCAGTCGCAGCAGGGAGTACCATCATCCACTTTGGCGGCAATACTCTGAAAGATATCTTTGACCAATGGCCATGCTTTGGGAGATCCGCCCGGCATCATTGAAGGTCCCTTTAAGGCTCCTTCCTCACCTCCGGAGACTCCGGTTCCGATATACAATAAACCTTTGCTCTCCACATATTTAGTTCGGCGTATGGTATCAGGAAAATGGCTGTTTCCCCCATCGATAATCACATCGCCCTCATCCAGCAAAGGAATAAGCTTTTCAATAAAATCATCCACAGGTTGACCCGCTTTCACGAGCATCATTACTTTCCGTGGGCGTTCAATATTCTGCACCAATTCCTCGAGTGAGTGTGCACCAATAAAGTTCTTCCCTTTTCCCCGGCCGTTCACAAATTTGTCAACTTTCTCTACACTGCGATTGTAAACCGCAACAGTATAGCCGTGACTTTCCATATTTAAAACCAGGTTCTCGCCCATCACGGCAAGACCTATCAGTCCGATGTCTGCTTTCTTTGTCATCTATTTTTTCTATTTTAATTTTACAAGCTTCGTTTTCACTTAGACCCCCTGAAATCGATCTATTGTATCTTAAACCCCAAAAGACTCAATGACTTTTTCAACTCCGGATTTTCTTTGGCTCCGCTAATGGTCCAGGCCGGAAACTCCCTTCGAACGGGATAATTACCTCTGATGGTTTCAAAATTCCCCGGATCTTCCACCAGTCTTATTGCATCGTCTTTCACATCGTATGTGGAAATAACGGCTTTGGCCAGCTTAAGGTTCAATCGCTCATCAACATCACTTACTATCAAAGACATATCATCAAGAACCGGCAGTTCTGAAGGCTGCCAGTTATCCAGATCAAAGCCAAACTGCCGGCTCATAAACTGCACGGCAGCAGCAGTTCCGTTGGCTTTACCATCCACCGAGTACCCGGCAACATGCGGAGTCCCAATCATCAAACGTTCAAGCAATTCAACGGAAATATCAGGCTCATGCTCCCACACATCAAGAATAGCCCGGTCAATTAAACCCGAACTGATCCCCTTCATCAGCACGCGTTGTTCCACCACTTCACCCCGAGAGGAGTTAATCAGCACACTTCCCCGCTTCATCATCATAAGTGTTGTGTCATTAAGTAAATATTCCGTTGCATACATACCATCGCGGGTAAGAGGTACGTGGAATGTAACCACATCCGACATTTGCAACAGTACATTCAGATCCACATTCCGAAAATCAGTTTCCACAGCAGCTCTTGGAGGGTCATTGAGCAACACCTTCATTCCGAAAGCCTCTCCGACTTTAGCCACTTTGCTGCCTACATTTCCAACACCGACGACCCCAAGTGTTTTTCCTCTCAAAGGAAAATAATCCATCTCTAAAGCAGCAAAAACAGAGGCGACATACTGTTTTACAGATCCCGAATTGCATCCCGGAGCATTGGCCCACGCTATACCATTCTCTTCCAACCAGGGAAGATCCATATGATCGGTCCCGATGGTCGAGGAGACCACGGCCTTTACATTGCTCCCCTCCAGCAACGATTTGTCAACTTTTGTCCGCGTACGAATGATAAGCCCGTCTGCCTCCTTAACATCTTCAGGCCCGATGTCAATTCCCGGGATATAAACCACACGTGCATAGGGTTCCAGCACTCCTTTCAGAAAAGGAATTTTATCATCAGCAACTATCAGCATAATTTTCCAGAATTTGATTTACGGATACCAATGTAATAATAAATAGTGAAAAGCGTATCAGTTCAGTGCCTGTCCATAAAGTCCAACTTCTGCGTTGTTGCTAAAAATCTAAATCTTCATCCCGATTGTGCTTTTTGCTGGTTTTTGTTCAAAAAACCTTATAAAAGCTACTTCGGAACTGCGGTTTAGTTTCTTTCACACGCCTTGAATTTTAACTTTCTAATTCAAACACGTGAAAAACGCTTAGTTTATGGACAGGCACAATTTATACTGATCCCGTCTCTTTTGCAATTAGATACAAAAAAGCACAGAAATTTAAAAGTATTTTTTACGTTTATTTCTCCAGTGCTAAAAATTTTCCTTACTTTTGTCATTGAAAAATAATGATTAAGTGTTTTTTAACTCAAAAAAATAAGTTGTTTTTATATATTTGCAACTCAAACAAACAAAGAACAGACCAGAACAGATAGAGTCTTAAAACTAAAAATCAACAATACTATGAGTACAGACATCGCAAAAAGAGCCGCAGACAACATACGCGTGCTTTCGGCTGCCATGGTCGAAAAAGCCAAATCAGGACACCCAGGTGGAGCCATGGGGGGCGCCGACTTCATTCACATCCTCTTTTCCGAATATATGGAGTTCGATCCCACAGACAGAGGATGGGCTCTCCGTGACCGCTTTTTTTTGGATCCGGGACACATGTCACCTATGCTATATTCGCAACTCGCATTGACAGGAGCCTACACCATGGAGGAGCTGGCCAATTTCCGTCAGTGGGGAAGTCCTACTCCGGGACACCCTGAAGTGGACTTTGACCGCGGGGTAGAAAACACTTCCGGTCCTTTGGGGCAAGGTCATACCATGGCAGTAGGTGCAGCTATTACCGAACGTTTTCTGGCACAAAAATTCGGACTCTGGAGTGCTCATAACATTTACACCTTTATCTCTGACGGAGGTATTCAGGAAGAAATTTCACAAGGAGCAGGTCGTCTGGCCGGTTATCTGGGGCTTGGAAACCTGGTAATGTTTTATGACTCCAATGACATCCAGTTGTCAACAGAAACCAACGCGGTAACTGTTGAAGACACTGCTAAAAAATATGAAGCCTGGGGATGGGTGGTTAAAACCATTGATGGTCACGATCACGCTCAAATCCGGGAAGCACTGGAAGAATCTAAAAACATAACTGATCAGCCTTACCTTATCATCGGTAAAACAGTGATGGGAAAAGGTGCTTTAACTGAAGAAGGCGAATCTTTCGAGCGCAAAGTTTCTACCCACGGACAACCTCTTGGTGCCGCAGGTGCTTCTTTCCGCAAAACCATTGAAAATCTTGGCGGAGATTCAGATCAGCCATTTGCCATCTTCCCTGATGTGGCAGAATACTACAAAAAATGCATGGAAGAAAAGGCGGTTCAGGCCAATCGCAAAAAAGCCGAGCAGGAAACCTGGGAAAAAGCCAACCCCGAACTTGCGGAGCAATTCCACAAATTTTTCTCAAAAGATGCTCCTAATGTGGATTATGCATCCATCGAGCAAAAGGCAGATGCTGCTTCACGCGGATCTTCAGGAACCGTATTGGCGCACTTTGCCGATCACGTGGAAAACATGATTGTAATGTCTGCCGACCTCAGCAACTCTGACAAAACAGACGGATTTCTGAAAAAAACCCAGCCCATGGTAAAGGGTGATTTTTCAGGTCAATTTGTACACACAGGCGTTTCTGAATTAACAATGGGGGCACTTGCCAACGGTATGGCGCTTCACGGAGGTGTCATCCCCGTATGCGGAACCTTCTTTGTGTTCTCTGATTATATGAAGCCTGCTGTTCGCCTGGCCGCTCTCATGCAGCTGCCCGTAAAATACGTTTGGACACACGACGCATTCCGAGTTGGTGAAGACGGCCCTACACACCAGCCTGTTGAGCAGGAAGCTCAGATAAGACTGTTGGAAAAACTGAAAAATCACCACGGCAAAAACAGTATGCTGGTCATGCGCCCTGCTGATGCCAACGAATCAACTGTTGCGTGGCAAATGGCCATGGAAAATACCGACACACCTTCGGCATTGATTTTGTCACGCCAAAACATACCCAATCTTCCGGGAAGTTCTTATGAAAACGCACTGAAGGCTAAAAAAGGTGCCTACATCGTAGAAAAAGATCAAGGCAAACTGGATCTGGTAATGGTTGGAAACGGATCTGAAGTTTCCACCATGGTAGAAGGTGCTGCCATGTTGCGCAAGGAGAAAGGTCTCAAAATACAGGTGGTATCTGCCATCTCAGAAGGACTGTTCCGCAACCAGCCGGCAGAATACCAGGAGGAAGTTCTTCCTGCCGACGTACCCCGCTATGGACTGACTGCCGGACTGCCAGTTACCATTGAAGGACTAACAGGTGCCAACGGACTGGCCAACGGATTGGATCATTTTGGATATTCAGCTCCTTACAAAGTGTTGGACGAAGAATTTGGATTTACCGGAAAGGCAGTTTACGAAGCGGTTTGTAACTTCCTGAAACTGTAATTTTTTTTCTGATCTATATAAATAACAAGGCCTCCTCAATTCATTTTGGGGAGGTCTTGTTATTTTTGCATGATTCATTTTCAGAATTATTGAAACCTAAAAGTTCCCGGACCCGACAAAAATTGTAAATTTACCTCATGTTAGATAAGTCAGAATTCACATACATCGGCAAACTTGCCAAGCCCCATGGCGTTTCAGGAGAAACTGCCATCAGACTGATTCCCGAAGTTGCTGAATCGGAGTTTGATCCCACATTTATTTTTCTATACATTGACAACGGGTTGGTTCCCTTTCGTGTCAGTGAATTTCGATACAAGGGAGAAGACGTGTTACTCGTAAAGTTGCCTTTACTGAAGACTGAAAAAGAGATCAGAAAACTTATGAATACGGACATTTATATTTCACCACAGGAGGTTTCAGTCCCTTCAGCCAGCACCAATAACATTAATGCTTTTAACGGATTTAAGGCCATCGACATTAACGAAGGCGAACTGGGAATAATAGATAGCATTCAGGATATTTCGGGTAATCCGCTTTTTATTATCAATGGCAAAAAAGGGGAGCTATTGATTCCTGTGGCTGAAGAATTTATTGTTAATATTGATGAGGAGAAGAAAACTATTGAATTAGATATTCCGGAGGGACTATTGGATTTAAATGAGGAATAAATCGGTAGATCTTTCGGTAGAAGGTTCCAACCCAATCCGTTGGAATTGACAACAGGACCATTAACACAAACAGACGTCCCAATCTGTAGGCAATTTTAAGACTAATGTAATTACAAAAGATTTTACGAACTATTGATTACAGGAGTTTTCATAAAACCTTTTCACCGTTGATAGTAAACGTATTAAGACTAACCCCTTAAGTTATGAAAAACCACTTCCTTACCCGTTTCATAGCAGGCCTTTTTGCTCTTTTAGCAAATTCCCTTTTTTGTGGCATAGGAATTCTCCTTGTTGGCACATCGCAATCAATATTGTCACTCATTTTTGCCACGATAATCATAGCTACGGGCTTCTTTCTGGGATACAAAATCTACAGAACAGCTCTTAGCCGGGGAATCATTTCCTTTATGACATCGGTAATTGCATCCCCTGATCTTGATAACCTGGAACCCTCCGTAAATTCGAATCACAAAAAATACGATATTTTACAATTTATCTCGGCATTTCAAAAGAAAGAAAACCTTTTTCCCAAGGGAACAAGATTGAGAGTCTGGGGCAATTATAAATTCCCGGGCTTTAATTCCTATCATGAAATTGAATCTGTCCAATCTCCAGATAAAAATTTGTTAGAAATTTCTTTTAGGGACGAAAAGTCATTGAAGATCTGGAATCCACAATACATTCTGGAAGGAAAAAGCTATTTTAAAATAGTCAATTGCGACAAAGTTGAATGGAAAGACACTAACACCTCAGATGACAAACCAGTCACAGCTCTTTTTGAGCTAAAAAACAATCACATTAAGGTAGCTACTCAACCAAACATTCCCGTTAGTAAGGATAGTTTCCAACCAGGCGAACCGGCTGTTATATTGCTTTAAAAGGAAAGGAGAACTTAGCTCGAAGTAATGACAAATAATCTATTACGAAAACTCATGAATCGACCAGGTTAGAAACTGTTTCTTAACCTTCGTAAATTTCAATCGCCTTCCGCCACTCATCAGGCAACACAAAAGAAGTACCTGTACTTCGCTGAAAACCGGCCATCACCGACTCACAAACGGAGAGTGGTTCTTCTGCATCTTGTTCAATAACCCACTGAATCATCTTCAGACTTTTATTGCCAAGCGATACCACCCGGGTGAGTACTTCAATGGATTGCCCCAACAAAATCTGTCCAATAAAATCGGTTTTTGTATTCACCACCACCAGTTGATTGTCTCTCTGCGAATCTCCCGGAAGCCATCCCAGCACATCACGCATGTAATACATCCGCCCGATGTCATAATAATCGTTGTAAACGCCATTATTCACATGTCCAAAACCATCCACGTCACTGAACCGCATTTGGACAGGTACACTATGTTTAAAATCTTCTTTCTTCATTAGTTTTTTTGTCGAAATAGATCGTTTACACTTCTGTAACTGATTAATATTAAAACACTAATCACAGTGAGTCTTTTTGTTTTAACAATAAGATTATCAGCTTTTTATAGCATTCATCTTAAATCTTGTATCTTAAAAGTTAAAGATCTCATTTTGCCAAATTCACTCCTTAATTATTTGAACCTGTCCGTCCACCTCAAGTTTGATTATTCCGAAGGGGACAGGACTTTCCACCTCATCCTGACGGTAATTAACCACGTAATCCACTCCCCCAAGAATCGTTTCACTGATTTCGTCGAAACCCCCTGGAGAAGCCTCTCCTTCAACATTTGCTGAAGTCCAAATTACAGGTTTACGAAATTTCTGACACAATGCCCACGAAAAAGGCTCCTTGGTGACACGGATTCCAATGCTTCCATCCTCATTCAACAAATTATCAGGCAAGTTCTTTCCTCCGGAAAAAATAACCGTCAAAGGCTTTACCGCCAGCTCAATCAGATCATAAGCTATTTCGGGAACTTCCTCAACATAAGAATTGAACCTGACATCACTATCTACAAGCATCGTCATACTACTTCGATCTTCCTGTTTCTTTAATTCATAAACTTTCCTGACAGCTTCTGCATTGGTGGCATCACACCCTATTCCCCAAAATGTATCGGTGGGATAAAGAATTAATCCTCCTTGCTGAAGTACTTCAACTGCTTTTTTTAAATCTTCCTGATAGTTCATATACTTATGCTTGTGTTAAGGGCAAATATAGAAGTTTTTTAAGGTTATAGGATAATCCACTATCATGAATAAACCAATCCCAGAAGCAAGAAAACACAGTTTGTCACCATTATCAGGTTAATATGGATGAGCCACGGCAGTGGTGATAGTATGGTAAAAAGGACCTCAACTTCTCAAATGCTAAGCCACGGCAGTGGTGACACTTTTCTGCCCCAAAGTAGTGAAACCACCTTCAATTCCGTCCTCACCTCATGTTAAGATTCGGACAACAACCAAGATGCAAATCGGAAAAACTTTCGCTTTTCGAAAATACATTGTATAAGAGAAAATATATATCTTGCATACAATATTATAAAAGGAAAACAATGCTTTTCCTAATAGATTATTACCCAAAACCCTGATTTATGAGCTTTAACAAACAACAGACCCGTCTTCAGCAACTGGATCGTCTCATCCGGATGCGCTGTACCGGCAATGCCGGAGAATTTGCCCAAAAACTGGAAATCTCACAAAGTTCCCTTTTCTTATTGTTACAGACTGCCAAAGAGCTTGGTGCGGAGATTCATTTTAACCATTACCGTTGTACATACGAGTATGAAAATCCCATGCGGTTCACTTGCGGGTTTGAGGTGATTGACCGCGAAAGGCTTCATCAGACCAGGGGAGATATTTCATGTGGTGAGTTGCCTAATCTTCCGGGAAAGAAAAAACATTCCTTTTTATTTAGAATTTCTAAAAATTACACCACTCCAAAATTTTAGGAGTGGGCTGCCCTATTTTTACTCTGCATTTTAGTTATCCCGGCCGGAAAATGAATGTCCCGGAAGCCGAAAAAGGTATGAGTAGGCGGAGATTAAATTTAATTGTGATGAAAAATTATGAGGTTTTATCTGTAACTGAAATGAATTCTTTAAAAGGAGGTCAGAGAATTGTTGTCAAAATAGATGTCGACGGGGATGGAAAGTGGGATGTAAAACGGGCAACTAATACTCGGACGGGCAAAACGAAGTGTAAAGTTAGGTTTTAAAGTATAGTAGGTGCAAAAATGAAAAAATTGTGTAAAGATTTTATGAGAAACATCAAAGGAGGTAAAAGAGTTGTAAAAAAGTACGATTTGGATGGGGATGGCAAATGGGATTTTAAAACTGTAACGAATAAGGAACGTGGAAAGTTTAAATCGAAAGTCCGCGTAAATTAATCAATACCGAGGGCAGAACTATTTTCTGTCCTCAGTATGTATTTCTTAACCGTTCATTAATAACATCAGTATGAATAAACAACCCTTTTTAACCCTGATTATTTTCCTAATCCTTGGAATAAATTGCGGTCATTGTGCTAATCTACCTCTATCCCCTGATAATGAAGTCTTCCCACTTTCTGTCAGTATCGAGAGGGGCAAGTACTTTGCTACCAATGTAAGCATCAATGGCAGTCTGGTAGATGGTAAGTTTTTGATCGATACAGGATCGGAAACCATGGTTACTGACGATATCGCCCGTAAAACAGGAATAGCCGGTCGAAAGGAGAAAGAAATTACCGATGGCTATGAGAATGCTTCTGTTAAAATAGGAAAAGCTGATTTTTCTATTGATGGTGTTAGTTTTAACAAAGTGCGGGTTAATATTATTGAGAATTATGATCTTGGCATGGGTATTTTTGATAATGTTTTTGGTATCATAGGTCATGATTTAATGAAAAATTGTGGCTGGAAATTCACGAATGAGTACGTTCATATTTTACCTGATATAAAGAAGAAAGATGTTTTCTCCGGATTTGTTTCTGCCAGGCTGGATCTTCAGGCCCGTTCAATCCCCTATTTCGTTGCGTCTTTTGCCAAACCAAGGTTTACATGCCTGATGGACACAGGCGATGATGGTTTTCTGGAAATTTCAGAATTATTAAAGAATCATATTCCTAATGGGATGACCCGCAGGGGATGGGGCAGCGCGGTAACAATGTTGCTTAGCAAGCAAAAAGCAGACAACACCTCGGTTTATGAAATAATAAAAACGGATTCGATGGAGATTGCCGGTTATGTTGTGAAACAACCTGTCGCTTACGTGACAAACAATGATGAGGGAGCCTCCATGGGCAGTCAGCTTTTTAATTATTTTGATGTAATAATGGATTTTCCTAATAAACGGATGTTACTAAAACAAGTAAAAGATATGTATGATGTCCTGATATGGGAAATCTTTGGATTTAGCATTGAAGTGAAACAGGAAGGAGTGTTTGTGCAATTTGTTTGGGAATACTCTCCAGCATGGGTGGAAGGAATAAGACCCGGAAATCGGGTTCTATCTATAAACTCTTCTAATTACAGAGAATTAACTGGAGTGTCCTCTTCAAAAATTTATTCCGAATTTGAAAAGGCAAGAAAACAGTTAGAAATGCAAGTGACTTTAAAAAATGAAAAAGGAGAGCACGCGGAATTAATACTATATAAAAAGCAACTATTTTCTGAATAAAGCACATCAAATGAAGATAACGCTCTATCGCTTTGTTTTATTGAAAAATTGCATGAAACTTTTGCGTTATTCTTAGTTGTTTCGCAAAAAAAATATTGGATCTTAAGTATGGAAATCTCTTCCTTCTAAACAGATCCTTCCTCAATTCTACATTTAGGATGTTTTGATGTTTAGAGCAAAAAAAATACTGGTATAATCAATTGTTTCTGTCTCCCTGTCAGACACCATGAACTAAAACCAATTCGCAAAGAGAAAAGAACAAGAGAGTTATCAACAAAAAAGGCCGGGCAAAAAAGCCGGCCTCATTTTGTATCTCAATTATTTTCATCTAATAATTACACAACAACCCCAAAGTCACGCAACGCATTATTCAATGATGTCTTTTTATCAGTTGATTCCTTTCGCTGACCAATAATCAATGCGGCAGGAACCTGATACTCTCCTGCAGGGAACTTTTTGGTGTAGCTTCCGGGAATTACCACCGAACGTGGAGGCACGTAGCCTTTATATTCTTTGGGCTCCGGACCACTCACATCAATAATTTTGGTGGAACCGGTAAGCACCACATTGGCTCCCAAAACCGATTCTTTTCCGACACGGCACCCCTCAACAACAATGCATCGTGACCCGATAAAAGCATTGTCTTCAATAATAACCGGCGCGGCCTGGATGGGTTCCAATACACCACCAATTCCTACGCCACCACTAAGGTGAACATTCTTCCCAATCTGTGCACAACTTCCCACTGTGGCCCAGGTATCAACCATAGTACCGGAATCCACATAAGCTCCGATATTCAGGTACGAGGGCATCATTACCGCACCGCGACCGATAAAAGCACCATAACGAGCCACAGCGTGAGGGACCACCCGTACACCCAACTCCTTATAATTTCTTTTCAGTGCCATTTTATCATGAAACTCAAACGGCCCCAACTCAATGGTCTCCATCTCCTGCATCGGAAAGTACAAGATTACAGCTTTCTTCACCCAGTCATTTACCTGCCAATCGTCCCCTTTCGGCTCAGCCACTCTCAGCTCACCCACATCCAGGCTTGAAATCACCTGTCGGATTGCATTTTTCGTTTCGTCTTTTTCAAGCAATGCACGGTCTTCCCATGCCTTCTCAACAATTTCTCTTATCGCTGCAGTCATAAAACTCTAAGTTTTAATTGAATTATTTTATTCGTCTAAAATCTTGTAATTGTCTGATAAAAACACACCACCCCCGGCATCAGGTTCTCCTGAAGTAAGGTGAAATCAGTCTTATCTAACGAGGTTTTGAACGGTGACTCTAACCTGATTCTGCTATTAATTATTCAGGTTAAAGTAAAGGAGGTAAAAGAGACAAGTGTTTTATAAAAACCACTTGTCTCTCTAAAAGTTTATTTAACCTGGATTATTCATAAATTATCTGTTACGATGTTCAACTGTCTGCTAAATTCAGGCCTCCTCAATAAAAGTAACTTGAAAATGGTTTACTATTTCCATCATCAATTTTATCTGCGGTTGCCCTAATTTATTGGCATTTCAACATCTCACAACAAAAACTTACGAATAAACCAGGCTAAAAACAGATGGTATCAATTATACCAGTCGCTTAAGCAAGTCTTCCTTATCTCCTGTAAGGTAGTCAATAGGAGCAATCTCAGGCATGGTATATGAACCCGGTTGTTGCTTCAAAACAGCACGTGCACACGACACTAGAATCTGAGAGGTCAGCGCCGGATTGTTAATTTTCATTTTAAACTCAAACAATTGATTTTGCGTCTCTCCGGAAACACCTTTGTGTTCCAGCAAAACACCGTGTCCCATATCTTTCAGTTCATCCACACTGGGAACGGCAAGAACATGCGTTTCATCATTGCTGAAATAGCTGTCTGCTTTTATTTCTTTGGTAACCTTCTCCACGCTTGCTCCATCTTCCAGCTCAACATATACCATACGACGATGAATACCTGTACCGGTAGGAATGGTCATAGACAAAGCATCCTTCACCCCATCTATTGCTTTAGCAGCAACCGAGTGTCCCATACTCATCCCGGGGCCAAAGTTAGTATAAGTTAATCCTTTGGGAGCCATGGCTTTCAACAGCGTTCTCACTACAGAATCACTTCCGGGATCCCATCCGGCAGAGATAATCGCTTTTGAATTATGTTTTTTCCCGGTTTCATCAAGCATCCTGCGCAACTTCAACATCTCCTCGCCGTGAATATCAAAACTATCAACCGTACAGATGCCTTTCTCCATAATAGCTTTTGCCGTTGCGGGAATACTTCTGGTAGGAGAGCAGAGGATTGCAACATCAATCTTTCCAAGATCAGCGATGTCGGTAACAACCTTTACATCAGCCAACTCAGGAGGATTGTTTCCTGTGGAACGACGAACCACCCCGGCCAGTTCCATATCAGGAGCTGCATTCACTGCTTCTACTGCAAATTTTCCAATATTTCCGTAACTAACTACTGCTACTTGAATCTTACTCATACTGTTTAATTTTGATTTATATTATTTCAAAGTACAAATATACAAATTGTTAGCGAGGATTTCAAATTATTGTTTTAGAACCAGAAACGCTTACATTCCGGTTTGTTTTCATTGATTTTTGTTAGCTTTTTTAATTTTACCTGGCATTTACTCCCTCAAATTATCAGATGGCACATTTTTTGAAAAGAGTTAACCTGCTCCCATAAACACCCTCTTTATGAAAATAATCGTTCTTATAATTGCCGGATGTTCTTTGCTTTGCTTACAATCATTACAAGGACAGAAAAAAAATACAATCATTGCATCAGGCACACTATATAATATAGAGAACAAAAAATCGCTTGGTTACGTGCAACTGGTCAGCTTTAACAGCTACCTCTCCTACACTTCAGATTCAAACGGGCAATTCAGGATCTCTCTGCCTGCTGATGACTCAATCAGAATCGTCTCCATGGGGTTTGAACCCAGAACCATGAAAGCCACTGATTTTATCAACCGACAGGCAACGGACAGCATTTTTCTTTCTCCTGCCAGTTATCTGTTGAAAGAGATAGTTGTCAGGGCAGAAGAGCGCGAAATGCGTCTCAATCTACCGGGAAACTTCGGAATTAACGTGGATCCGGACGCAGAACCGGACAAATCCATTCCAAAACCATCCGTTGGGATGATAATGAGTCCGTTGACATTGGCCCACTCCGTTTTCAGCAAAGAAGGTAAAAGCCAAAGGAGATCACAAAAGGTGCTTAACAGTATGAACCAAAAATCGGCCTGGGAGAAGGTAATCGCATCAGGAATGCTCAATGACTGGATTGAAATTAAAGATCAGGAAATGGATTCATTCATCATCTTCTGTAATCAGAGAATGAAAATGTCAGAAAAGGACAACCTGCTCACGATTCGCAATAAAGTTTTAAGACTTTGGGAAGAATACAAAATGACAAATGAGTAATTTCTGTCCATAAAGCACCACTTGCCTCATTAAGCTTGCCGCCAAAATACTCATTTACGATAAGTAAACTCCGTTTTTAGCGGCTTCGCAAGCCTGGCAATTGGCACTTTCTGACCAGAAACAGCTCTAAAAACAGAATTTGCTTAGTTTATGGACAGGCACTAAGTAGAACAAAACATTCCTTTCAGCTGTTTCCCATCATACCCAAAACTGAATATTTATTAATTCTCACAGAATAATAATCCATTGATCATAATGAAAAGAAAGGGGCAACTGCATTGTTCAATATTTTCAAGACCATCAATAAACACATCATACACATTACAGACAAACACTTACAAGCAAAAAGCAACACCTTAAAACACCGAAACAAAAAAATGTTCAAATTTTTCACCTCCAAAAACTACGATTTCATCAGTCTTAGCGGGCAATTTCTCATTAAATTGCAAGAAAAATTCATTTTTTTGTTACAAAATGCTTGATGGTATTGTCAAAATATATACATTTGCAAAGAACAAATGAATTTGAACTTTGAATATGAACCTTTTTCTATCACTCATTCTCGTCAATATTATTATTCTCGTGGGACAACCAGGCAGAAGTGAGAATGGTGTATAGCTAAATAAAGCAACCGATTTTTAAACCCCTCTCACTTCTGCGTGAGAGGGGTTTTTAATTTATACAGAAGATTACAGTTTAATTATTATGAAGCGACCATTAAGAAGTAATACCACCACGCAAGGCCGAAGAATGGCAGGAGCAAGAAGCCTGTGGCGTGCAAACGGCATGAAAGATGAACAAATGGGCAAACCACTGGTAGCCATTGTTAACTCTTTCACCCAATTCGTACCGGGGCACGTTCACTTACATCACATAGGCCAGGAAATTAAGCAAATCGTGGAAAAACAGGGTTGCTTTGCTGCCGAATTTAATACCATTGCTGTGGACGACGGTATAGCTATGGGACACGACGGGATGTTATACTCCTTGCCTTCGCGCGATCTCATTGCCGACAGCGTAGAGTATATGGTAAATGCACACCGGGCCGATGCGATGATTTGCATCAGCAACTGTGACAAAATAACCCCCGGTATGCTCATCGCTTCCATGCGACTGAACATCCCCACCATATTTGTTTCCGGTGGCCCCATGGAAGCCGGCAACAACAATGGAACGGCCCTGGATCTTATTGACGCGATGGTAATGGCAGCCGATGACAATGTTTCGGACAGCGATGTGCTGGCAGTTGAACAGAATGCATGTCCCACCTGCGGTTCCTGCAGCGGGATGTTTACCGCCAACTCTATGAACTGCTTAAATGAGGCGCTTGGGCTGGCACTCCCCGGAAACGGAACCATCGTTGCCACACATGCCAATCGCAAAAAATTATTTGAAGAGGCCGCAAACAAGATTGTGAATCTGGCTTACCGTCACTACCGGGATGGAGATGACTCAGTATTACCCAAATCTATCGCAACAAAACCGGCATTTATGAATGCCATGACACTGGACATTGCTATGGGGGGATCCACAAACACCGTGCTTCACCTGCTGGCAATTGCCCACGAAGCCGGAGTTGATTTCACCATGCAAGACATAGACCAACTGTCAAGACATACCCCGGTTCTCTCAAAAGTTGCCCCAAACAGTCATTATCATATACAAGATGTAAACCGCGCTGGTGGAATTTTGGGGATACTGGCAGAATTGGCCCGCCACAAACTTTTGGATACTTCGGTTCACCGGATAGATTATCCATCACTGGCCGATGCACTCAAAGAGTATGATTTGCTCAGCAAAGAGGTTACCGATAAAGCCAAAGAAAAGTACAAAAGTGCACCGGGAGGTTTCCGAAACCTGGTACTGGGCTCACAAAATGCCATTTATGAAGAATTCGATCTGGATCGCAAAAATGGATGCATCCGGAGCGTGGAAAACGCTTACTCTCAAGATGGCGGACTGGCAGTACTCTTTGGCAATATTGCATCCAAAGGGTGCATTGTAAAAACAGCAGGGGTAGATGAATCCATACTTCATTTCGAGGGCACTGCAAAGGTTTATGAGTCTCAGGACAGTGCCTGTGATGCCATCCTCGACGGGGAGGTTCAAGCGGGTGATGTGGTGATCATAAAATACGAAGGCCCTAAGGGAGGTCCGGGAATGCAGGAGATGCTTTATCCCACCTCATACATAAAATCACGTCATCTGGGCAAAGAGTGTGCCCTGGTTACTGACGGTCGTTTTTCCGGAGGTACTTCAGGCTTATCAATCGGCCATGTTTCACCCGAGGCTGCTGCCGGAGGAGAAATTGCACTCGTAGAGACAGGCGACAAGATCGTAATTGATATTCCGGGCAGAAGCATCAATGTTGAAATATCAGAAGCAGAAATGGAAGAGCGCAGACAAAAAGAAATGGCCAAAGGAGACAAGGCTTTTAAACCGGGCCCGAGAGAGCGGCAGGTTTCAAAAGCTCTCAAAGCATATGCATCAATGGTCTCATCGGCAGACAAAGGAGCAGTAAGAATGATATAAAGAGGGTTGGGAGGTCAGTTGGCGATCACCATTTGTTAAACATCTTGACAACGAGTGAAATCTAACATAACCTTGTACCCCCTAAAAATATGGAGAGCAGGTTTTTTTAATCAATTTTTCTCAAACGCAACCATGAATGTTATGGAACCACAATCTCAATTACTAATGAAGGAAGAAAAAACCAAGGAGACAAAAAGGATGAGCGGATCTGAAGCAGTGATGCAATCATTGATCAATGAAGGAACCACAATGATTTTCGGTTATCCTGGCGGGGCGATCATGCCAATTTATGATGCTCTTTATAATTATCATGATCAGCTTCATCATGTACTTACCCGCCATGAACAGGGTGCTGTACATGCCGCGCAGGGCTACGCCCGTGTTACCGGGAAAGTGGGAGTTTGCTTTGCAACATCAGGCCCCGGAGCTACCAACACAGTTACCGGACTGGCAGATGCCATGATGGATTCAACCCCGCTGGTAGTCATCACCGGACAAGTAGTCTCATCATTGCTTGGTACCGATGCTTTCCAGGAAACAGATGTTGTTGGAGTGACACAGCCTGTTACCAAATGGAATTACCAGGTTCGCAGAGCGGAGGATATTCCTGCAGCAATGGCAAGAGCATTCTACATTGCCCGTTCGGGACGTCCCGGGCCGGTAGTCGTGGACATCACCAAAGATGCCCAGGTAAATGAGCTGGAATATCAATATGAGCCGGTCAAAGCAATCCGCAGTTATTCTCCGGAGAGCCCCATCGATTTTCATCAAATAGAGGAGGCTGCCAAGTTAATCAACCTCTCCCGCAAACCACTGGCTTTGGTTGGTCAGGGCGTTGTACTGGGAAATGCCGAAAAAGAATTACTTGAATTTCTGGAGAAATCAGGTATTCCGGCAGCATGGACATTGCTGGGACTTTCTGCAATGCCTACCGAACACCCGCTCAATGTGGGAATGTTAGGAATGCATGGAAATTACGGCCCAAACATCAAAACCAATGAAGCAGATCTGATTATTGCCATCGGAATGCGCTTTGATGACCGTGTTACAGGCGACCTGACCAAATATGCCACCAATGCAAGGGTTATCCACCTGGAAATTGACCCGGCAGAAATCAACAAAAATGTTCATGCAGATGTTCCTGTATTGGGAAATGTTAAGAAATCACTGCCCCTGCTTACAGGTAAAATCACTAAAAATGAACATTCTGAATGGCTGGCCGAATTTGAAGCCTGCTCCAGAATTGAATACAAACGTATCATTGAAAAAGAAACAGCCCCCGATGACAAAGGTCTGAGAATGGGAGAAGTCATCTCAAAGGTATCCTCTATATTTAATGATGATGCCGTGATGGTTACGGATGTAGGTCAACACCAAATGATGGGAGCCCGTTACTTCCGGTTCAGGCAAAGCAGAAGTGTAGTCACTTCAGGCGGTTTGGGCACCATGGGCTTCGGTCTTCCGGCTGCAATGGGGGCCAAGTTGGGAGCGCCTGAGCGCCCGGTTTGCGTTTTTGTTGGTGATGGCGGTTTTCAAATGACCATACAGGAGCTGGGAACCATTTTCCAAACCAAAATTCCCGTGAAAATTGTTCTTTTGAACAACAACTTTCTGGGAATGGTACGTCAGTGGCAGGAACTCTTCTTCGACAAGAGATATGCTTCCACAGAATTAATTAATCCTGACTTCCAGACCATCGCAAAAGGATACCATGTACCTGCGGTTAAAGTTACCGAACGGGAGCAATTGGATGGCGCCATCAAACAAATGGCCGAAACAGAAGGCCCTTTCCTGATGGAAGTTTTGGTTGAAAAAGAAGGAAACGTATTCCCTATGGTTCCGGCAGGTGCCTCAGTATCTGACATCCGCCTGGAGTAGAAAGCCAAGGGAACCCTGTAGAACCTTTATCAGACGTTCCCTTTTTGTTTGTGGAAAAACCAACATAAAAGATCAAGAAAATGAAGACACCAGATAAAGAAGAGTTCACACTCTCCGTATATTCCGAAAACCATGTGGGACTGCTCAACCAGATCACCACAGTGTTTACCCGGCGACATATCAATATCGAAAGCTTAACCACTTCCGAATCTGCCATCACCGGCATTCACAAATTTACCATTGTGGTGTTTGCTACGGCAGATCACATTGAAAAACTGGCCAAACAAATCGAGAAACGCATCGACGTATTAAAAGTGTTTGTTTTCAGAGCGGATGAAATCATCCATCAGGAGATCGCACTTTACAAAGTTTCGACCGGCTCATTGCTTGGCGGAAATGAAATAGAAAAACTGGTTCGTCGATATGGCGCACGTATTCTGGAAATCACCCCTGAATTTACGGTCATTGAAAAAACCGGACACAAAGAAGAGACCCAGGAGCTGTTCGAAAAACTCGACCCTTACGGCGTTTCACAATTTGTGCGGTCAGGACGAATTGCAATTACCAAAACGAAGAAAGAGCTTTTAGAGAATTACCTTAAGAAGCTTGAAACAGATCAAACTCAATTAAACTAATAACAGTTAACAACAGATTAATCATGGCAAAAATTAACTTTGGAGGAACCGAAGAAAATGTGGTAACCCGCGAAGAGTTCCCATTGGCAAAAGCACAGGAAGTATTGAAAGACGAAACCATTGCCGTTATCGGTTATGGTGTACAGGGACCCGGACAGGCCCTCAATCTCAAAGACAATGGCTTTAACGTAATTGTTGGTCAGCGTAAAGACTCTAAAACATGGGACAAAGCCGTTGCTGATGGCTGGGAACCAGGAAAAACCCTCTTCCCCATCGAGGAAGCCCTCGACAAAGGAACCATCATTCAGTATCTTCTTTCCGATGCCGGTCAGATTGCTGTTTGGCCGACTGTTGAGAAGTACCTGAAGCCCGGTAAGGCCCTCTATTTCTCACACGGATTTGGTGTGACTTACAAAGAGCGTACAGGTATTATCCCTCCCAAAGACGTTGACGTGATTTTGGTTGCACCTAAAGGTTCGGGCACAAGCCTTCGTCGCATGTTCCTTGAAGGACGCGGACTGAACTCCAGCTACGCCATCTTCCAGGACGCCACCGGCAAAGCATTTGACCGTGTAGTGGCCTTAGGTATTGGCGTAGGAAGCGGTTATCTTTTTGAAACCACTTTCCAGAAAGAGGTGTACAGCGACCTGACAGGAGAACGAGGTACGCTGATGGGAGCCATCCAGGGAATTTTTGCAGCTCAGTATGAAGTTCTGCGATCCAACGGACACTCTCCTTCAGAAGCCTTTAACGAAACTGTTGAAGAGTTGACTCAGAGCCTGATGCCACTGGTAGCTGAAAACGGAATGGACTGGATGTACGCCAACTGTTCCACCACAGCCCAAAGAGGAGCACTCGACTGGTGGAAAAAATTCCGCGATGCTTCCATGCCGGTATTCAAAGAGCTTTACAGCGAAGTAGCCAAAGGAAACGAAGCTCAGCGCTCCATCGATGCCAACAGCCAGAGCGACTATCGGGTAAAGCTCGAAGAAGAGCTCAAAGAGCTGCGTGAATCTGAAATGTGGAATGCAGGAGCTGCAGTTCGTCAGCTTCGTCCCGAAAATCAGAAAAAATAGTGCAACGAATGCGTGAATGAGCCCCCTTTAACCCAATCTCCCGGCTCATTCACCATTCATGCCGACTAAACTTTAATCATTATGGTTCCGGAAACCGGAGAAATCCATTTCCGGAACCATTCATTAACCGGGAAATCACCGGACTGAAAAAACAATCAACCATGAGCAATAAAGTCTATATTTTCGACACCACGTTGCGGGATGGCGAACAAGTCCCGGGCTGCCAGCTGAATACCATCGAAAAAATTGAGGTGGCCAAGCAACTGGAGAAACTCGGAGTGGACATTATCGAAGCCGGATTTCCGGTCTCCAGTCCGGGAGACTTCAACTCCGTCGTCGAAATATCCAAAGCCGTCAGCACCCCAACCATTTGCGCTCTGACACGCGCAGTAAAAAAAGACATTGAAGTGGCTGCCGATGCCCTTAAATTCGCCAAGAAGGGACGGATTCACACAGGTATCGGAACCTCTTTTTATCACATCAACTACAAACTAAAGTCCAATCCCGAAGAAATTATTGAGCGAGCTGTTGAGGCAGTCAAATATGCCCGAAACTTCATCGACGATGTGGAGTTTTATGCCGAAGATGCAGGCCGTACCGACAATGAATACCTGGCAAGGGTGGTGGAGGCTGTTATTGCAGCAGGAGCTACAGTTGTCAACATTCCGGATACGACCGGATATTGTCTTCCTCATGAGTATGGCGAAAAAATTGCCTTCCTGATGAACAATGTTCCCAATGTGGACAAAGCAATACTCTCCACTCACTGTCACAACGACCTGGGAATGGCAACTGCCAACTCAATGTCCGGAATTCTTAACGGAGCCCGTCAGGTGGAGGTAACCATCAACGGGATAGGCGAAAGAGCCGGAAACACCTCACTCGAAGAGGTCGCCATGGCCATCAAAAGTCACAAGGACTTAGATCTGGAGACCGGAATCAACAGTAAAGAAATCATCAAAAGCAGCCGCCTGGTATCCGCACTTATGCGCATGCCGGTACAACCCAACAAGGCTATCGTGGGGCGCAATGCTTTTGCACATTCATCCGGTATTCACCAGGACGGGGTTTTGAAAAATCGCGAAAACTATGAAATCATTGATCCTGCAGAAGTCGGCGTCAAAGAATCTTCTATCGTACTGACAGCCCGCAGCGGACGTGCAGCATTGAAACATCGTCTGCAGGTACTGGGATATGATTTTGACCCCACCGAACTGGACGATGTTTATCAGAAGTTTCTGGAACTGGCCGACAAGAAAAAGGACATCACAGATGAAGATCTCCAGATTCTGGCGGGACGCGAGCAGGACAAATCCAATAAGCCTCTGCAGCTTGAACTGCTTCAGGTTGTCTGCGGAAAATCAACAGTCCCCACTGCCACAGTGCGTATCAGCTTCAATGGTGATGTATTTACAGAAACGGCAGCCGGAAACGGACCCATCGACGCTGCATTTACCGCAGTAAAAGCTCTGATCAAAAGAAGAGTTCGTCTGGAAGAATTCCTGATTCAGGCAATCACACGAGGCAGCGACGATTTAGGTAAAGTACATGTTCAGGTAGAGCACAAAGGCCAGATATTCTACGGATTTGCTGCCCATACCGATATCATAACCGCATCTGTGGAAGCATTCCTCGATGCAGTCGGCAAAATTGCCTGATAGCAATAGATTGTTACATTTTTAGAGATTAGAGGTTAGAAAAATCGTACAACATTGACATTCTGAATTTTATCAAAAATATTCGCATTGTCTTAAAAAGTAGAATTTTTAGAACCTTGGAATATTTCAACAAACTATTGTGATATAAATTAATTGATTTTGTAACCATTAAAACAACAATACCTTGGCAGGAAAAACATTATTCGAAAAGATATGGGACAAGCACGTGGTAACCAAAGTGGATGGTGGACCAAGTGTTTTATACATCGACCGTCATTTTGTACATGAAGTGACCAGTCCCCAGGCTTTTGCAGGCCTCAGAGACCGTGGCATACAGGTAAGAAAACCTGAAAAAACAGTTGCAACGGCAGACCACAACATTCCAACGCTTAAACAAGATCAGCCCATTCAGGATGAACTCAGTCGTTTTCAGGTGAACAAGCTGGCGCTGAACTGCGAGGAATTTGGTGTGCCCCTTTACGGATTGAACCACAAGTGGAACGGAATTGTCCACGTAATAGGGCCCGAACTGGGAATTACCAAGCCCGGAATGACCATTGTCTGCGGAGACAGTCACACCTCCACCCACGGAGCTTTCGGAAGCATTGCCTTCGGAATAGGAACCAGCGAAGTGGAAATGGTACTGGCTACTCAGACTTTGCTCCAGAATAAACCCAAAACCATGCGCATCAACATCGATGGTGAATTGGGCAAAGGGGTTGTATCCAAAGACATCGTTCTCTACATCATTTCTCAGATTGGCACTGGTGGTGCCACCGGATATTTTGTGGAGTTTGCAGGTTCGGCCATCCGCAACCTGTCCATGGAGGCAAGAATGACCATTTGTAATATGAGTATCGAGATGGGTGCCCGTGGTGGTATGATTGCTCCCGATGAAACCACTTTTGAATATATAAAAGGTCGTGAGTTTGCACCCAAAGGAGCTGAGTGGGACAAAGCAGTTGAAGAGTGGCGACAGCTGCCTTCAGACGCAGATGCAGCGTTCGACAAGGAACTTGTCTTCAAAGCTTCGGACATTGAACCGATGATTACCTATGGTACCAACCCTGGAATGGGCATTGGCATCAGCAAATCAATCCCGACCTTCGAAGAGATTGAGAAATCTACGCAAGCCACCTTTAAGAAGTCTATGCAATACATGGACTTTGAGCCGGGTGATGCCATGATTGGCAAAAAAGTGGACTATGTGTTCATTGGTAGTTGCACCAACGGTCGTATAGAAGACCTTCGTGCTTTTGCAGCTTTCGTTAAAGGAAAGAAAAAGGCTGATAATATTACCGCATGGATTGTTCCCGGTAGTCACCAGGTGGAAGCCCAGGCCGAGGAAGAAGGCATCCGGCAGATTCTGGAAGAAGCCGGATTTGAAATGCGTCAGCCCGGATGTTCTGCCTGTCTGGCCATGAACGATGATAAGATTCCGGAAGGTAACTATGCTGTTTCCACCTCTAACCGGAATTTTGAAGGCCGTCAGGGGCCCGGAGCCCGCACCATGCTGGCCAGTCCGCTGACAGCTGCAGCAACTGCCATTACAGGAAAGATTACTGATCCCCGTGATTTTTTGTAGGTCCGAAAACACAGGAACAGATCTGATGTAAAAGATTGATAACATTTTTAAGAGAACAAATTATGCCAATAGATAAATTTGTAAAACTGGAATCGACCTGCGTGCCTGTGCCCATCGAAAATGTGGATACAGACCAGATAATACCTGCCCGATTCCTGAAAGCCACCACCCGCGAAGGATTCGGCGACAACCTGTTTGCCGACTGGCGGTATGACAAGTCCGGAAACCCCAAAAAGGATTTTGTACTGAATGACCCCACCTACTCCGGAAAGATTCTCGTTGCAGGACAGAACTTTGGTAGCGGATCAAGCCGCGAACACGCCGCATGGGCAATCGCAGGCTATGGTTTTAAAGCTGTGGTCTCAAGTTTCTTCGCCGACATATTCAAAAACAATTCACTCAACAACGGATTGTTGCCGGTTCAGGTTTCCAAAGAATTTCTGGAAGAATTGTTTCAGGCCATTGAAAAAGACCCTGCAACAAAAGTGGAAATTGATCTGGAAAACCAGAAGATTACACTTCAGCCAAACGGCCCCAGCGAGTCATTCGACATCAATCCTTATAAAAAGAAATGTATGCTCAATGGCTTCGACGACATCGATTACCTGCTGAATATCAGCAATGAAATCGAGACCTGGGAAAAAGCAAACAGCTAAAAAGTCAGAATACAAACCATCCCCGGCCACTGATTTTCTTTCAGCGGCCGGGGCTACCAACCAATGCCGATGAGAACCATAGAAGTGATGGATACCACCCTCAGGGATGGAGAACAAACAACGGGGGTGTCGTTCAACGATGCCGAGAAACTGGCCATAGCCCGATTGTTGCTGGAGGAGGTAAAGGTTGACCGCATTGAAGTGGCCTCTGCCAGGGTTTCTGACGGTGAATTGAAAGCTGTCAAACGACTAACCAAATGGGCAGAATCCCACAATTGTCTGGACCGCATTGAGGTCCTGGGCTTTGTTGACAACAATATATCGTTGGACTGGATTCAGGAAGCCGGGGGCAGGGTGTTGAACCTGCTTACCAAGGGATCCCTGAAACACCTGACCGGACAACTTCGAAAAACCAAAGAGCAACATCTTGGAGATATCGAAAAAGTCATTGAAGAGGCTGAAAGAAGAGGCATCATGGTCAATGTATATCTGGAGGACTGGTCCAACGGAATGTTGAATTCTCCAGAATATGTGGAGTTTATGGTCAACGGTTTATCAAAAACCGCTGTTCACCGGATTATGTTACCCGATACCCTGGGCATTCTTAATCCTGACCAGACTTATGAATTCTGTAAGTCCATGACCGACAAGTTTCCGGATGTTCATTTTGATTATCACTCCCACAACGACTATGACCTGGCTGTGGCCAATGTCTATTATGCCATCAAAGCAGGGGTAAAAGGCATCCACACAACAGTAAACGGTCTGGGAGAAAGAGCCGGAAATGCCCCTCTTGCAAGTATCATAGGGGTTATGAATGATCACCTGAAAGTAAAGCCCCATATTGAAGAAAGTAAACTCACGAAAATATCCTCCATGGTGGAGACCTTTTCGGGAGTACGCATCCCTGCCAACAAACCACTTACCGGCGAAAATGTCTTCACGCAATGCAGTGGGGTTCATGCAGATGGAGACAACAAGGACAATCTCTACTTCAACAACCTTCTCCCTGAACGTTTTGGCCGGGTGCGTCGTTATGCACTGGGTAAGACTTCAGGAAAAGCCAATATCAAGAAGAATCTCGAAGATTTAGGAATAGAGCTTGGTCCTGAGGACATGAAAAAGGTTACCAAACGGGTAATTGAACTGGGTGACAAAAAAGAAAATGTGACTCCGGAAGATTTACCCTACATCATATCTGATGTATTAAAAACCGAACAGGTGGTTAAGCGCATCAAGCTGAAAAACTACCACCTGTCTCTGGTTCAGGGGCTGAAACCCGTTGCCACCGTCAGTCTTCAGATAAACAAAGACACCTACAACGAAACATCCGTTGGAGACGGGCAGTACGATGCATTCATGAAAGCACTCTGGCTGATTTATGAAAAACTTGGCAAAGAGCACCCTGTGCTTTCGGATTATGAAGTATCCATCCCTCCAGGAGGAAAGACAGATGCTTTGGTGGAAACGGTAATTACCTGGGAATACAAAAGCCAGGAATTTAAAACAAGAGGATTGGATGCCGACCAGACAGAAGCTGCTATCAAAGCGACACTTAGAATGCTCAACATCATTGAAAACAAGGAACACGGAGTGGTCATCAATGGTAAATAGTGTTTGTCTATAAAGTCCAACTTTTGCGTTGTTGCTCAAAATCTAAATAGACCCACGTTTTTGACAAAATAAATTTGAATCCAATTAATCATACTCCCCCCGATTTACGTGAGGAGGAATAACAACTTAACAAATGAAGTTAAACATTGCTGTATTGCCCGGAGATGGAATCGGGCCGGAAATTGTGGAACAGGCCAAAAAAGTTCTGGACGCAGTCTTTGCTAAGAAAGGTCATGAAGCCATTTACACCGAAGCTCTTGTTGGTGCCACGGCCATCGATAAGACCGGGAATCCTTATCCGGATGAAACACATGAACTTTGCATGAAGTCAGATGCCGTTCTGTTTGGCGCCATTGGTGACCCCAAATACGACAATGACCCCAAAGCAAAAGTGCGCCCTGAACAGGGACTGCTTGCCATGCGTAAAAAACTTGGTTTATATGCCAATATTCGTCCCGTGGCAACATTCCCATCTCTGCTTCACAAATCCCCTTTGCGGGCCGATCTGGTTGAGGGAGCAGATTTTGTTGCCATTCGGGAACTTACCGGTGGTATCTACTTCGGACGTCCGCAAGGTCGCTCAGAAGACGGTCAGACAGCTTACGACACCAGCGTCTATACTACCGAAGAGATTGAGCGAATTACACGGCTGGCATTCGACTTTGCCATGAAGCGTCGCAAAAAACTGACCGTGGTGGATAAAGCCAACGTATTGGCAACCTCACGTCTGTGGCGTGAAACGGTTCAGAGCATTGCCCCTGATTACCCCGAGGTAGAAGTGGAGTATATGTTTGTGGACAATGCTGCCATGCAGCTGATTCAGTGGCCCAAACGTTTCGATGTGATGGTTACCGAGAATATGTTCGGAGACATTCTCACGGATGAGGCAAGTGTTATTACCGGATCACTGGGACTGCTCCCTTCTGCATCCATCGGACTGCACACTTCGGTATTTGAGCCCATTCACGGATCATACCCGCAGGCCGCCGGAAAGAACATAGCCAACCCCCTGGCAACTATACTTTCAGGAGCGCTGATGCTCGAATCGGCATTTGAACTGAAAGAGGAAGCTCAAATGATCCGAAAAGCGGTGGATGCATCTCTGGAACAGGGAAAAGTAACCGAAGATCTGGATAAAGAAAATGCTATTTCAACCTCAGAAGTGGGTGACTGGATTGCTGAATACATCAAAAACATGTAAATCAGAACCTCAATAGCCAAACGCAATGATAAAAACCGGTGTCGCACAGATACCGGTTTTTTTATGTCAAAATAAAAAAATAGCTTTATCTTTGATTCCCTTATTTTAAATGAAGTTTACAACAGAGCCAATGAGACCTTTTATCAACATTCTTTCAATTGCTTTTATCATCTTTACGCTTTCGGGCTGCTACAGCGACAACTACCGCATAAAGGGAACCATCACCAATGGCGACAACCGCACGCTGATACTTGAGAAGATGCAACTAGACAGAGATCTGGCCATTGACAGTGTTCACCTCGATGAAGACGGAAGTTTTTCCTTTCATGGTGAAAAACTGAATATCCCCACTTTCTTTAAACTCAAATTATCGGAGAATAATTACATCACGCTTTTGCTCGATTCCACGGAGCACGTCACCGTTACAGCGGATGCCAAAAACCTTGAAAACTCCTACCGTCTGGAAGGATCCATTGAATCCAAAAAAGTTCAGATACTTAATGAACGACTGAAAACATTAAGAAGTACCGTTGACAGCCTGCTGGATGTTTACGACTCCCTTCCGGCAGAAGGAGACACTCAAAGGAAAAATGAAATTGGTCAGCAGTTGTTGATTGCACTGGATGAACATAAAAGCTTCGTAGGCTCGTTTGTCATGGACAACCCCCGTTCATTTGCCAGCTATTATGCCCTCTTCCAACGATTAAGCGATAATACCATGGTGCTGAATGTAATGGATAAGAAAGAACAGGTCTATTTCGCCACCATAGCGACCAGTCTAAATCTCATGTATCCTGAATCGCCAAGGGTCAAACAACTTTACAATTACGTACTCAGTGCCAAAGCTCAGGAACGGAGACAAAGAATCACCCAGGAACTTCAGGAAAATGCCGAAGAGACCATTCCTGAAATCAAGGAAAAGAATATTCATGGAGAAGAAGTTGCCCTTTCTTCCCTTAAGGGGAAAGTAGTGCTTCTGTCATTCTGGGCATCCTGGGATGAAGCCTCACGTCGCGCCAACGACCACATGAAAAAGGTATATCAGCAGTATAAGGACCAGGGTTTTGAAATCTATCAGGTTTCGCTCGACAGAAGCAAAATACTCTGGGAAAATGCCGTTGTTAAAGACGAATTGCCATGGATCAATGTAAGTGATTTGCGCTACACCGACTCCTTCCCGGCACGTATTTACAACGTCAACCAATTGCCCGCCAACTACCTCATCAGCAGGGATGGCGATATTATTGGAAAGAATCTGTTTGGCCATTTATTGGAAGAGAAGGTTAAAGAGGCGCTCTAAAATGCATTGCAACCAGGTTAAAATATTAATAAAAACCCCACTGGAAATTTTCCAGTGGGGTTTTTTAATGAAAAGACCTGACATTTCCACACTGAAAGTCTCAGAGCGATGGAGTAGATGCAGGCAAATCTGCCTCACTCTTTCCAAATAGTTTCCGATCGCCTTTTCGAACAAGATATTCCACTAATCCATAAACTACCGGAACTTGCCATTTTTTTGGCGAATCAAATTAAAAACAGATATCTTTGTCCGCTGAAACAGAAAACGGAAATTCCGGATTTGGAGCAGAAAAAGAAAATATACTTTGCCTCGGATGCACATCTGGGAGCCCCTACTATCAGCGATCATCGTGCACATGAGCTTCGCTTTGTGGCATGGCTTGATCAAATCAAGGCAGATGCACTTGAAGTTTATCTCATGGGCGACATCTTTGATTTCTGGTTTGAATACAAACATGTGGTACCCCAGGGGCACACCAGGTTTCTGGGAAAGTTATGCGAACTAACAGACAGCGGAATTCCGGTTCACTTTTTTACCGGCAACCACGATATCTGGGTGTTCGATTATCTCCCCCGAGAAACAGGTGTTATCGTTCACAAAGGTCCTTATTTCCCTGTCATCGACGGAAAAAAATTCTTTCTGGCCCATGGCGACGGACTTACACCGGATGAAAAAGCATACAAAAGACTCAAAGCACTGTTTACCAATAATCTGGCTCAAAAACTTTTCAAGTGGTTACATCCGGACCTGGGGGTGGGCATAGCTCATTTTTGGAGTCGTAAAAGCCGGGAAAGCAACCAGGAAGCCGAAACAGCAAAATTTCAGGGTGAAGAAAATGAATGGCTCATCAAATTTGCAAAAAACACCCTAAAGAAAGAACACTTCGACTATTTCATCTTCGGTCACCGTCATGTGGCCATCAACCTAAAAATTGCAGAAAACAGCAGAGTATGCTACCTGGGCGACTGGGTACACCATTTCTCGTACGCTCAATGGGACGGGGAAACGCTGGAACTGAAATACTATCAAGGATAATCAACCAATTACAAAACATCATGAATACCAGAAATCTATATTCGGTCATCACCGGATCGGGAAGTTATCTGCCCCCGGTGGTTGTTCCAAACAAAAAGTTTGTGGGTCAATCGTTTTACAATGAAGACGGCACAAAAATAGAAACCCCCGGAGAAGAAATTGCTGAAAAGTTTGAACAAATTACCGATATATCGGAGCGTCGGATTGCAGAGGAACAATACACCACTTCTGACATTGCTGCCATTGCTGCCGAAAAGGCTCTTGAAGATGCCGGTTTCAACCGTGAAAAGCTGGATTACATCATCATAGCACATAATCTGGGAGATATGAAAAGCGGAAGCCTCTACCCCGATATCATGCCCACACTGGCATCGCGTGTAAAGAAGAAACTGGGAATAAAGAGTCATAAAGCCGTAGCCTATGACATGACTTTCGGTTGTCCGGGATGGACACAAGCTATGATTCAGGCAAACTATTATCTCAAATCAGGAGATGCCAAAAGCGCCCTGGTCATCGGAGCCGACACACTAAGCAGGGCCATGGATCCTCACGACCGTGATTCCATGATTTTTGCGGATGGCGCCGGAGCAGTAGTTCTGGAAGCTGTAGAAAGCGATGAGCCGGTGGGCATGCTCAAGCATGTGACCCGCACGGATACCGAAGAACATCTGGACCTTTTAATGATGGGCGATTCCTACAATCCGGAGTTGAGGCATGATCAAAAATACGTGAAGATGCTGGGCCGAAAAGTTTACAACTACGGACTTACCTATGTGCCGCTGGTGGCGCAGGAATGTCTTGAAATAAATAATCTCACCCTCAAGGATGTCAGCAAGGTGCTTATTCACCAGGCCAACGCAAAGATGGATGAGGCTATTCTTAAACGTATCTTCAGATTATACGGAGAGAAAGAGGCTGATTTCAGCACCATGCCCATGACCATACGCACGCTCGGGAACAGCAGTGTGGCGACTGTACCAACTCTTTACGACCTGGTAACAAAAAACCAGATGGAGGGACATGCTCTAAATCCGGGAGACTATGTAATGATGACCTCTGTGGGAGCCGGGATGAACATCAATGCATTTATGTACAAAATGCCCTGAGCCGAAACAGTCAGTAGTTTTTAGTCAGTAGCCAATAGAAGGATTGGGTTAGTTTTCTGAAAAGCAAAAAGGGAATTTCCCTATTTGCTTTTCAGGAATGCTTCAGCCACCACAAGATCGAATGGTGTGGTAATTTTCACATTCTCCCGGTTTCCCTCAACCAATGTTATCTCATAGCCGGCAGCCTCCACTACAGAAGCGTCATCAGTAAAATCAGGGCTAAAGGGCAATTCGTAAGCTTTCTTTAGGACGGAAGTCCGGAAAACCTGAGGGGTCTGAATACTCCTGTAAGCATATCTGGGACGCATTTCACTGTTGGGTCCATTCACTTTACGGATAGAATCAACCAACTCCATAACCGGGATTACCGCTCCGTATATTTCGGCTGCGTGAAAGCAACGTTTAATCGTTTCAGGAGCAACGAATGGCCGCACCCCGTCGTGAACTGCCACCAATTCACCCGAGACAACCTCCAGCCCGTTTTTAACACTGTTGTAGCGCGTTTCTCCCCCGCGAACAAGTTGATGCCGCATTTGGAAATCAAACTTTCTACAAAGTGCCTTCCAATAGGAAAACTGATCTTCCGGCAAGACTAAAATGATCTCAATTGAGTCATCATAACCGTAAAACTGCTCCATGGTGTGCATCAACACCGGCCGGCCACCAACACGAATAAACTGTTTTGGAATATCCTGACCCATACGAAGTCCCCGGCCTCCGGCAACTATGATTACTGTATTCCCAATCATCTTAAGATTTATTCTGTTCTCACAAATATAACGATAAAACTCATTCTCCCCCCCCTATTCACCCAACCGCTCTAACCTTTTTTGTCGCATCCAACCTTTCTAATTAATTCGTTCTGTAGTTGTTAGTGATTGTTGCGGAATCATAAAAAACAAAAACTCCCAAACCTTGAATTGTTACCTGCGTATATGTCCGGTATTCTTTTTGAAAAATGGGTTACTATGGGTTTAAATTTTACTTCACTCAATCGCTTTAAGCGGTTAAGAGACCAGTTATTGGTTTCATTCGGAATCCTGATTGCGGCGATCATTATCATCCAATCAGTCATCAGCTACTCCACTGTCAAAAGCACTTTGCTGGAAGATGTCCGCGAAAAACAGCTTACGGCATTTGTTCAGGCAGCACAAAGCGACCTGAAAACGCAACTGGAGAAAGGTATGGAAACCTCCATGGCCCTGGCCGATGACCCGTTGCTCATCAGATGGTTTCAGTCATCTGAAGCCGACACTACACTCGGGCAGTTGGCATTAAGCAAAATTGATATGTTTGCCGAAAAGATGGGATACCCATCTGCCTTTGCAGTCAACAAATTTACCGGCAACTATTACACCGAGAACTTCAAACTCATCGACACGGTCGATCCTAATGATGAGGATGATTCCTGGTTTTTTCAGTCTCTTCAATCAGGCCAGAAGAGCGCACTGAGTTACGATTACAACGCAGAACTGAATCAGACTCTGTTTTTTTACAATGTTCTGATGGGAAACCCGGAAAATCCGGTAGGAGTTGCAGGAGTAGGTGTTGATCCCACTGCCATTGTAAATGTTTTCAACAGTAAAAAAATTACCGAAAACAGTCTGATGTGGATGGTGGATCCAAACGGAAAGATCCTGATTTCGGGTGATGAAGAGGAGATCAACAGCAATATTTCTACAATCCTGACACCTGAGCTTACTAATCAGTTAACCGGGAAGGAAGAGTCTGTCCTGTCCACCGGCCATGAATTCAATGGGGAATCCTACGAAATGGTATCCATGCCTGTTGGGAACACAGGATTAACCACCATATTGGTAGCTCCCACCACAGAATTGCTGGCCATCATCCAACCCATTAAAACCACCAGTATCATCCTGAGTATCATCTTTCTTGCCATCACAATTTTCGTGGTTTTATGGCTTGCGGGAAATATCACCGCACCTCTTGTGGAGATTTCCTCCCTGGCAAGACAGTTTGCCGACGGAAACCTGACAGGAACCATCCGCAGCTCCTTTGCCGCCCGGAAAGACGAGTTGGGTCAGTTGGCCAATGCGTTTGGAGCCATGAAAGATGAGATATCAAAAATGATTCATCAGGCAATGAACGCAGCCGAAACAGTACATGTTGGCAGTGAAGAGATGAACAACTCAGCTGCATCACTGTCGGAAAGTGCTACAGAACAAGCCAGTTCTACGGAGGAGCTATCCGCATCCATGCAACAGATGAGTTCCAACATCAGTCAGAACGCGGACAATGCACGCCAAACAGAAAGACTGGTTTCCGAAGCTGCCGGAGATGCCCAAAACGGAGAAAAAATTCTTCGGGAAGCTGTGACTGCGATTGAGAATATTTATGAAAGTGTGGTACTCATCGAAGATGTGGCCCGCCAGACAAACATCCTTTCACTTAACGCAGCCATTGAAGCGGCCAGAGCAGGAGAGCAGGGACGCGGGTTTGCAGTGGTAGCGGCAGAAGTAAGAAAGCTCGCAGAGCGCAGCCGCATAAATGCATCAAAAATCAATCAGCTGTCAACCAACAGTGTGGATAACGCACGAAGTGCCATGCAGATATTTGTTGACTTGTTACCTAAGATTAACAAATCGAACGAACTGGTGCTCGAAATTGCCTCTGCATCCAAAGAGCAGGATGCCGGTGCCACACAAATCAACAATGCCCTGATGGAACTGGATAAGGTTTCGCAAATGAATGCCCAAACTTCCGAAAACATCAATGGGATGGCTCATGAATTTTCTGAAGAGATTGAAAGTCTTCGAAAAGCCATCAGTTATTTCAGCATTGACCAGTAGTAAAACAAAACTGATAACAACAAAAAAGCCGCTTTTCGCGGCTTTTTTGTTGTTAATAATTACTCAGAGCATTTCTCAAGTTCTCAAACCGGGCTTCATAATCCTTGCCGGCCAGCTTGATAATCTCTCTTGCCTCTTCGGCATTGTAAATATGGGTGATCTCCGATTCCCTGTTCATTCCAGGCATGTCCTTGTAGGTCAGAAAGTAGTGTTTGAGCCGTCGGATAACCAACTCGGGAAGATCCGAAATGTCGGTAAAATCTCCATAAACGACATCGCCTTTCAAAACTGAAATAATTTTATCATCCGCTTTATTTCCGTCAATCATTCGCAGCCCGCCGATCGGAATCACTTCGGCAATAATATCTCCGTGTGTGATGTCTTTTTCTGTCAGCACACAAATATCCAAAGGATCACCGTCACCGTTAATATCCTTCTTCCCGGTTTTTTCACTACAGAAATTACCTACATTTTTCCCACAATAAGTTTGAGGAATAAACCCATACAAAGTAGGACTCACATTGGAATATTTCTGCGGCCTGTCAATGCGCAGATATCCGCTTACCTTATCAATTTCATACTTGATGGTATCCGTGGGAACCACCTCAATAAAACAATTCAAAATATCGGGAGCTTTATCCCCGATGTCAATCCCATGCCAGGGGTGCGATTTATATCTAAGTCCCATAAGCCTACCGATAGGATCCATTAAGCTGTTAGCTGACATAATGCGATCTTTTTTCTTTTTAGTCAAAATTAGTTCATTCCTAAGCAAGTAACCAATAATTCTTTTGATTTGTTGCAAAGAAAAGCATTATTTCCGATTATCCAGCCCATCCGGCACGGTCAAGATTACGATATTGCACGGCCTCAGCCACATGATATGATTCAACATCTTCCGTTCCCTCGAGGTCAGCGATGGTTCTGGCCACTTTGAGAATACGATCATAGGCACGTGCAGAAAAATCAAGCTTTTCCATGGCATTTTTCAAAATAGCCTGTCCCCCTTCATCAGGGGTGGCAAATCGGGCCAGGAGCTTTGTATTCATCTGGGCATTGCAATGAACATCGGGAAATTTCATAAAACGCTCCGACTGAATCCTTCGGGCTTTAATAACCCGTTGGCGAACCAGGTCACTACTTTCAGCAGGTTTCTGCCCTGCCAGTTTTTCAAAAGGCACAGGTACCACCTCTATATGAATATCGATGCGATCAAGCAAAGGCCCGGAGATACGGCTCAGATATTTCTGCACCACCCCTCCGGCACAAACACATTGTTTCTCCGGATGATTATAAAACCCACAGGGACAGGGATTCATACTGGCCACCATCATAAAACTGGCCGGATAATCAACCGTAAAACGGGCTCGTGAGATGGAAATGGTCCGGTCTTCAAGCGGCTGACGCATCACCTCCAGCACCGACCGTTTAAATTCAGGTAATTCATCCAGAAAAAGCACTCCGTTGTGCGACAACGAAATCTCCCCGGGCTGAGGGTAAGAACCGCCCCCGACAAGCGCAATGTCACTTATGGAATGGTGCGGACTCCGGAACGGACGACGCGTAAGTAAAGAGGTATTACCACTAAGTTTTCCGGCCACCGAATGAATCTTGGTAGTTTCAAGAGCTTCATCCAGCGACAAAGGAGGCAGAATGGTCGGTATGCGTTTGGCCAGCATGGACTTTCCGGATCCGGGACTCCCCACCATAATAATGTTATGTCCACCGGCAGCAGCCACTTCCAAAGCTCTTTTAACACTCTCCTGCCCTTTCACATCTGCAAAATCAATCTCACTTCTGGATTGCTCCCTGAGGAACTCAGCTTCGGTATCCACCACTTCAGGTTGAAGGTCTAACCGGCCGGTAAGAAAATCCACAACCTCTTTGAAAGATTCCACTCCATAAACATCAATTCCTTTGACCACAGCCGCCTCTCTGGCATTCTTTTTGGGGACAATAAACCCTTTAAAGCCATCCGAACGCGCCTTAAGAGCAATGGGTAATGCACCTTTGATTGGATGAACCGATCCGTCGAGCGATAATTCACCCATCATCATAAATTCGGAAATACGATTGGCCAGAATCTGTTCATCTGCGGCCAATACACCAACAGCAATAGGGAGGTCATAAGCGGATCCTTCCTTACGGGTATCGGCAGGAGCCATATTGACAACAATACGTTTACCCGGCCATTTATGCCCAAGCTCTTTAAAAACTGATTCAATACGTTGCTGGCTCTCTTTTACAGCATTATCGGGAAGTCCTACAAGAAAAAAACGGATACCGCGGGTAACATTCACTTCAATGGTAATGGTAATGGCATCAATGCCTGTCACTGCGGCACCAAAAGTTTTAACTAACATAGTTACGGGTTTGGTTTAAACCCCCAATTTAAACAAAAAATCTAAACAAGTAAAGCTCTCAGAGCGTTTCTCTTACAAAACCAAACAAGAAGCAAAACAAGAACAAATTAAAACAAAAAGAGAAAGAAATAAAAAGACTGAAAGAAGCTGGGGATTTATTACTTTTGTATATCTAAATGGAGGATTATGAGAATTACCTTTTTTAAAATACCGCAACACCGGAAATTTCAATACGATCCCATATATTACAATCCCGAAAAGGAAGAACGGGAAGAGCGGGTGCGCCGCATAAAACAGGAGATGGGTGTTGAAGTGGAAGAGCAAAGTGACGAACGCGCTTACAAGGAAAGAATCAGAGGAGGAATGCGCAGACGCATCAAATCGCACTTTGAAGTGGGGCGCAGTGAACGAAAGAAATCCAATATCCGATTGATCATTATTCTCGTATTGCTCATGGTAATATTCTATTACCTTCTGAATGCAGCCTCGGAATGGTACAGCCAGTTTATAATGTAAACCCCTGAACCAAAACTGAATCAAGAAAGAAGAAGCGAAGGCCAATGTCAGATATCATTCAATTACTCCCCGATTCGGTAGCCAATCAGATAGCCGCCGGAGAGGTCATTCAGCGTCCTGCCTCCATCATTAAAGAGCTGGTTGAAAATGCGGTGGATGCAGGAAGCAGCGAAATTCAAGTCATTGTTAAAGATGCAGGTCGCACGCTGGTGCAGATTATTGATAACGGATGCGGCATGAGTGAAACAGATGCGCGTATGGCTTTTGAGCGTCATGCCACTTCAAAAATCAGGGAAGCCAACGATCTGTTTGCCATACGCACCATGGGTTTTCGCGGAGAAGCGCTGGCATCTATCGCTGCTGTAGCACAGGTGGAGCTTAAAACCAGACCTCACGAACAGGAACTGGGCACCAGAATTCTCATTTCCGGATCTCAGGTGGAGACACAGGAACCTGTCACCTGTAGTCCCGGAAGTAATTTCATGATCAAGAATCTCTTTTTCAATGTTCCGGCCCGCCGCAGATTTCTGAAAACAACAGCCACCGAAATGCGTCACATTGTAAATGAATTTCAGCGCATTGCACTGGCGAACCCGGATGTAGCTTTTTCCCTGACACACAACGACCAGCTGCTGTTTAAGCTTCCTGCCGGAAAATTATTGCAACGCATCAACGATGTCATGGGAAAACAAAGCAGCGCCCACATGATTCCGGTGGAGACCGAGACTTCTCTGGTGAACATCCACGGATTCATCGGGAAACCGCAAACTGCGCGTAAAACCATGGGCGATCAGTTTTTCTTTGTCAACAACCGGTTTATGAAGAGTCCGTACCTGCACAAGGCAGTTACCGTGGCCTACGAAAACCTCGTGCAGGCAGAACATTGTCCTCCCTACTTTCTTTTTTTCGAAACCGACCCGTCGCTTATTGATGTGAACATTCATCCAACCAAAACTGAAATAAAGTTTGAAGATGAACGGTCGGTATGGAAAATAGTCAGCGCTGCAGTCAGAGAGTCCTTAGGCAAATTTAACATGGTGCCATCCATCGACTTTGATCAGACCGATGAGATATCCATCCCCACTTTCCGGAAAGATGATCCTGTTTCGGTTCCCTCGGTGAGCATTAATCCGGATTACAACCCCTTTGACATGGATAAACCTCAACCGGCCTCATCACACCAGGCAACCCCCGTCTCATCCAATTGGGAATCTCTCTACGAAGGATTTGAAACCGGCGGAGAAGAGGACTGGAGAGATGATGAACCCGAAACAGTCATCCTGCCCTCAAAAGAAAATATTGAGGACGAAGGAGAACAGCAGATTATCCCATCCGGCACCTCATCAGAAAAAAATGAAACCGGTACACTCTATTTCCAGATTAAGAACAAATACATCATAACCTCGGTGAAATCGGGCATTATGATTATTGATCAGCGAAGGGCACATGAAAGAATTCTGTTCGAAGATTTTCTGAAGAACATTCAGGCAGGAGCATCTGTTTCACAACAGTCTCTTTTTCCTGAGGAGATTTCATTTAATGAAGAAGACGCCATTTTGTTGAGAGATATTCATGAAGATCTGAGAGTTTTCGGTTTTGAGTTACAGGAAAAAAGCGACCGCACCTTTGCCGTCACCGGTCAGCCGTCGTTTATCAAAAACATAAATGCACCGCGACTTATAGATGCTATTTTAGAGGCATTCAAGAGTGGCGAAGTCGATCCGGAAAACGAAATAAAGGAACAATTGGCCACCATTATGGCACAAAATGCCTGTATGCGGCCGGGAGAATTTTTAACACAGCCCGAGATGGCCGAATTGATAAATAAGTTATTCCTTTGTTCAGCGCCCAATTTTACCCCCGGCGGAAAAACAGTTTTCTCCATTTTGGACAATGAAGAGCTGGAGAAACGATTTCGCTAAAAGAAAAGGTTGACAGTATATTTTGACTGGCATTGATTTTGAAATTGCCATTCACACACTTTTAAAACAGAAAAATGAGTATAGGAACATCCCCTTTTGGTGGTTTAACGCCTGTTGTGAAGAACCTTATTATCATCAACGTCCTTTTCTATGTGGCGAGTCTGGTTCTGTTCAGCACATTCGGAATACAAATTGAAAGACATCTGGGATTACACCTGCCCACGGCAGAGGCATTTAATCCGGCTCAATTTGTCACCTATATGTTTTTACATGCCTACTACTCCCCGTCGGGTGGTATTATTTTCGCTCATCTGTTTTTCAATATGTTTGCACTGTTTATGTTTGGACGGATGCTGGAAACAGTCTGGGGGCCCAAGCGTTTTCTTCTCTACTACATGGTAACCGGGGTTGGTGCCGCGCTGATACATATCCTCACACAATACATTGAGGTAGCCCCAATGCTGGATGCCATAGCCCATGATATGAACAATGCCTCGCCGGAAGCGCTCAAATCGTTTTTGAACAAAGCCCTCCCGGCAGCAGTCAACAATGAATTCACACGCCTCATCAACGAAAATCCGGAAAACCTGAAAGCCATCGTCAGCGAATATATGATAAAATACCGTGACCTATACCTCAACAGCTTTGTAACGGTAGGAGCCTCAGGTTCGGTATTCGGCATTTTGCTGGCTTTCGGAATGCTGTTTCCCAATACTCAGCTGATGTTGTTATTCCCCCCAATCCCCATCAAAGCCAAGTATTTTGTCATCATTTACGGAGCCATAGAATTGTTCATGGGAGTACAAAACTTCAGCATGGATAATGTTGCTCACTGGGCGCACCTTGGAGGAATGCTCTTCGGATTCATTCTCATAAAATACTGGAAGAATAAAGGATTTTATTATTAATTTGCAGTATGAGCATCTGGACAGAAATAAAAGAATCATTTCGTCAGGGATCCACACTGACCAGACTGATATACATCAATACAGGTGTATTTATAATCATCAAACTGTTGCAGCTGATATTGTTGCTATCCGGTTTGGATATGGCATATGCAAGCATTGTGATTAACTGGCTGTCTGTTCCGTCAGATCCGTTATTGCTGCTTATTCGTCCCTGGTCGCTCATCACCTACATGTTTTTGCATTATGATTTCTTTCACATATTGTTCAACCTGTTATACCTCTGGTGGTTCGGGCGGTTATTTGCCCAATTGGTGGATGTACGCAAACTTCTGACCATATACATATGGGGAGGACTTGCCGGGGCAGCACTTTATATTTTCTCCTTCAACCTTCTCCCGGCATTCCATCCGCAGGGCGGATCATCATCCCTGCTGGGAGCTTCAGCTTCGGTGATGGCCATACTGTTTGCAGTGGCCCGTGTGCGTCCAAACTTCACTGTTTATTTGTTCCTGATCGGGCCTGTAAAGTTAAAGTATCTGGCTATGGGAGCATTTATCATCGACCTGATAAGCATTCCGGGCATGGCAAACACAGGAGGACACCTGGCCCATATTGGGGGTGCCCTCATAGGCCTTTTGTATGGATGGAAACTTTCGGAAGGCAGGATAAACGGGAATTTCTTCGATAAAATGGCATCCCGATCCGGAAATCTCTTTAAGCGCAAATCGAACCTAAGAGTTACACACAGCCGTCCGATGAGTGATATGGAATACAACGCCATGAAGCAAAGGCGGCAGAAAGAATTGGACAGGATTCTGGAAAAAATCAAACAAAGTGGCTATGACAGTCTGAGTAAGGAAGAAAAACAAATGCTCTTTAACGCCAGCCAGGATAAAAATTAAATTTTCACGAAATTGAAAGGTCTATTCCGTTCCATATCATTAATTGTTACCCTCATTTTGGCCATTGGCCTGATGACCTCCATGGCTGTTATTTACATCAGCCCTGTCAGAATTCATGTGCTGGCATTGCTTGGTTTTCTCTTCCCGGCCCTCTGGCTGATTAATTTACTGGTTCTCATAGCCCACATTGCCCGAAAAAGTCCCCGGCTGATAATCCCCCTGATTGTCCTGGCGCTTAGCTGGAACCAATGGAACAATGTTTTTCGTTTATCGGGAGAAAAAGCGCCCGAAGATATGAGTACTCCTGTTAAAGTCATGTCTTTTAACACCAGAATGTTCGACTATTATGAATGGTCGGGAATGGAGGAAACGCCGGAAAGCATTTATGACTTTATCCGTGAAGAGAATCCTGATATCATATGCTTTCAGGAATATTTTACCTCCAATAAGAAAGAAGGCTTTCACCCCAACCAAACCAAAGCCAGGTTCAGAGCACTCGGCTACCGCCACATCGAATACCGGTTTGACAATGGTCGTGGCACAGGATACGGGATTGCCACATTTTCCAAATTCCCCATCATCAA
This sequence comes from Marinilabilia salmonicolor, assembly GCF_003003035.1. Taxonomy (GTDB): domain Bacteria; phylum Bacteroidota; class Bacteroidia; order Bacteroidales; family Marinilabiliaceae; genus Marinilabilia; species Marinilabilia salmonicolor_A. Next base: position 73,559 of record NZ_PVTS01000003.1, read on the forward strand.
CAAGGGCTCACTTCCTTTTGGTGAAAGCAGAAATATGGCCATTTTTTCTGATGTCAATATAGATGGAAAAGTAATACGGATTTTCAACAACCACCTGGAATCCATTGGATTCAAAGAAAATGATTTCAACGTCATTGACAGTCTGAAGTTTGAGATGGATGAACAGCAAAGGCAAGGCATCAAAGAGATTGTCCATAAAATGTCCAGAGCATTTCTTCAAAGATCTTCTCAGGCAGAGATTCTCTCCCGTCACATCGAAAATTCACCTTATCCGGTAGTGGTGTGTGGTGATTTCAATGACACCCCCATATCATATGTATATCGTACTATGCGGGGAAACCTGAAAGATGCATTCAGAGAATCAGGAAAGGGCTTCGGAGGCACTTACAACGGAAGGCTCCCATCACTGCGAATTGATTACATCTTTCACGCCTCATCTTTTAACTCTTATGACTTTAAAAGGCATAAAACCGATTTTTCAGACCATTATCCAATATCAACAATCATAGAACTTGAAGCCGAAAACCAAACCGCCCGGGAGCCCTGACTCCCCAAAAGCGCAGGAAGCATAAAGCCTGTTTTACCGGAACAAACCCGGGCCCTTATTTTATTTTGATAAAACAACGATTAACCATGAGACAATACAAAGAATTACTGCAACGCGTACTTGACGAAGGTGTAAAAAAAGAGGACCGCACAGGGACGGGCACGATCAGCGTTTTCGGACATCAGATGCGATTTGATCTGCAGGAAGGATTTCCCCTGCTTACCACCAAAAAGCTTCACCTGAAGTCGATCATACACGAGCTCTTATGGTTTATTCAAGGAAGCACCAATGTGAAATACCTTCAGGAAAACGGAGTCCGGATATGGAATGAATGGGCAAAGGAGGATGGAGAACTGGGGCCTATCTACGGCTATCAGTGGCGTTCCTGGCCCGATGCTCATGGCGGACACATCGACCAACTAAAACAAGTCATTGATTCCATTAAAAAAAATCCGGATTCACGCAGACACATTGTAAGCGCATGGAACGTTGGGCAGTTGAATGAGATGCAGCTGCCCCCCTGTCACATATTATTCCAGTTTTATGTTGCTGATGGAAAGCTAAGCTGCCAGCTTTACCAGCGAAGTGCAGATATCTTTCTGGGAGTCCCTTTCAACATTGCCTCCTATGCTTTGCTCACAAGGATGATGGCCCAAGTCACCAATCTGGAACCCGGCGACTTTGTTCATACATTGGGCGATGCCCACATTTACCTCAACCACATCGATCAGGTAAAACTGCAGCTTACGCGTTCCCCTAAACATCTGCCCACAATGACCATCAATCCAGACGTAAAAGATATTGACGGATTCAAATATGATGATTTTCAACTGAGCGATTACGATCCGCATCCACACATCAAAGGACAAATCTCAGTATAATGCTTGAAAACAGACTCAGGAGAATGGAAATATCACTAATCGTAGCAACTGACGAAAACAACGGAATCGGAATTAACGGTGATCAACCCGCATTTATCAGTGCTGATTTGAAACGCTTCAAAGCCATTACCACAGGCAACACCATTGTGATGGGACGAAAAACTTTTGAAGCTCTCCCCAAAGGAGCCTTGCCAAACCGTCGTAACATTGTGATCTCCCGACGTCCGGACTTTTCGGCTCCGGAATGTGAGGTAATTTCGAATCCTGAAGATTTAAAAGAAAAGGTCCGGCCCGATGAGAAAGTTTTTGTGATTGGGGGAGGTGAAATCTACCGGATATTCTTTCCCCTTTCCGACAAAATAATTCTCACCCACATTCACCACCGGTTTGATGAAATTGATACCTGGTTTCCGGAAATCAGTTCTGAAAAATGGGCTGTGGATAGCAAAGAAGGCCCGTTTGAAGACCCCAAAAACGGGCTTCACTATTCATACATTAATTATCGTAGAAAATAAAAAGACTAATCAAACGGTTCGAAACGGGAGGCCACATGAGCATAACGCACTTTCTCCTCAAAAACACGCGAAAACTCCATAAAAGCAGGCAACCCGGTACAATGACAAAGCCCGAAATGTTCCACCTGCAGGTCTCTAAAAGCATCTACCGTTTTGGCTATCCGCCCTTTTGAAGCACCCTTAAGATGCGTTCCGCCCAAAACCAGTTGTATCTGATTACACCCCGTCAGACTCATTGCCGAACGACAAATATTACCTATCCCCCGATGCGCACATCCGGCAAAAACAACCAGCTTTTCCGAATGCTCAAAAACCATAAAAAGTTCATCCTCGAAAAGATCGGCACTGAGTGTTTTTCCGTGCTTTATGAGCATGGATTGTGACGGTTGCTCAAATCCATAATAACTGCCAATTTCAGGTACGATTTTCAATCCCGGAGCAAGCTCAGTGACCTGCTCAACTGTCCTAAAACGAGTTCTGTATCGTTCAGCGACTTCAGGATCCAATCCTATAAAACGAGGGGTACCGGTACTTTTCGACATTTTTTCGTCAAAGGCTTTTGATTTCAACCAGACAGGCGCATGGTCATTGATCTCAAAAAAAGCAGGCAAACCACCGGTATGGTCATAATGTCCGTGACTGATGACCACTGCATCAATAGCAGAAAGATCCACATTCATTTTTTTGGCATTCTGCACCAGCAAATCACTTTGTCCGGTATCAAATAATATTTGTCTGTCACCGGTGCGCACCACAAATGAAAGTCCGTGCTCCCCTTTAGTGCCTTGCTGATAGGCAAGGTTTTCGACCAATGTGATAATATCTATTTTGGGTGATTCCATAATTAAGATTATTAAATGCGGTCAAACCAATCTATAAAAATAACAAAATCAGTGTAACCTTTTCTACCTTTAAGGATATTTAAGGGCGAATAATGCTACTTTACTAAAGTAAAAAAACATGTTTCAACATCAATAATCTCGGCATTCTTAAAGGGTTTATTTGCAGTCATATTTTGTTATCAACCACCTTGATGGTAAATGTCTGAATTGTTTATGGTGATTTCTTTCGGGCTGTAAGTCCGGCTTAATCCAGCCCAACGTATCACGTTGGGATTTTAAGCATATTAGTATTATCGCCCTGTAAGGGCAATTAATTGAACAATAATATTGAGTTAAGTTGGGCTTTCAGCCCGCATGAAAAAAATCTCCAAAAATTCCGGAGCGCTGCCCCGGGCTGAATTAAGTTAGCCTTTCAGGCTGTATATACAGATTCCGGGAATCATTTATTCTTGTCTTTTTTAAAGTCGTAAAGTAGAAATAATAAAACTCAAAAAATGGATTGGCTATCCGATGAAGACATAATGATATCATCTGTGAAAGCGAAATGCGAAATCAATTAGATTTAAACAAAGAAAAAACCCGGAAAGGATGAATGCCTTTCCGGGTTTCAATATTCTACGACATATATTTATATCGCTTAATGCTCTTTTTAGGCGTTTTCTCAAATTCTTCCGGAAAGAGCACAATTTTGGAAATGTTCATAAAGGCAGGAAGTTCCTGATTTACCTCCTTTTTTATATTTTGCAGGATTCTCTCAATATCCTCATCTCCAAGATTCTGAGCATCCACGGATTCATAATCGGGATAAACCAGAGCTTCAATTTTACCGTCGTCCTCCCTTACAAGACATTCCTGAACATACTCCTTATTATTGATTACGGCTTCAATTTCCTCGGGATAAATATTCTGACCTGAGGCACCCAGTATCATATTTTTACTGCGGCCTTTGATGAAAATAAAATTATCCTGATCCATAACACCCAGGTCACCGGTATGAAGCCATCCATCGGAATCAATCATATCATCGGTAGCCTGTTTGTTTTTATAGTAGCCCAGCATGTTGTTTTCCCCTTTAACCAAAATCTCTCCTACCTTATTGTAAGGATCATCCGAATCGATCTTTACTTCCATTCGATGCACAATCTGTCCGGCAGAATGGGCCTTGGTCCCGTTCCAGGGAGCATAACTAATCAGCGGTCCACACTCGGTCATTCCGTAGCCAATGGTAAGCGGAAAACCGATTTTTCTCAGGAACAGCTCCACGTCTCTATTCAACGCCGCTCCGCCAACAATCATTTCACGAAATTCGCCACCAAACACATCAACCAGACGATCCTTGATTTTTCCATAAACGACCTTATTCAAAATTGGCACTTTCAACAAGGTCTTCATGGAACCTTTCTCGAGCTTGGGGAGAATCTGTTTCTTAAAAATCTTTTCCAGGATCAATGGCACAGATAAAATCAGGTGAGGCTTAACTTTACGGAAAGCTTCGGTAATAATGGCCGGAGATGGCGTGCGTGACAGGAATGTAATATGGCATCCTTCAGTAAACGGCCATAAAAATTCAAACAGACAGCCATAGGCGTGTGCCAAAGGCAGGAAGGATACAAACCGCTCCCCGGGAACCACATCAAATTTATCACGGGCATATTGGACATTAGACCAAATACTTCGGTGAGGTAACAAAACACCTTTGGAAAAACCGGACGTACCTGATGTATATGACAAAACCATCAAATCCTCAGATTTTGGCTCAAAGAACTTAATCTTACTCACATTAAAACTGTCTCCAAGCCCTTTAACCTCCTGACGCGCTTTTTCAACTGCTTTCTGCACTTTCTCATGGTTATCAACCAAAACAGAAAAGTCATTTACCGATATAATACCCTTCAGACCGGGCATCTTGGTCTCATCAATCTTTTCAAATATATTATCTGTGGTAAAAAGCAAGACAGATCCCGAATGATTCACAATATGGTTGATATCAGAAGGGCTGAAGTCCGGCAAAATCGGGACGACAACTGCACCATAAGTAACAGCTCCCAAATATGAAAGTGCCCAGTTTGTTGAGTTCCGTCCAATCAAGGCTACTTTATCACCTTCTTTAATGCCAAGAGCTTTATACACCCGGTGGCAACGGTAAAGATACTTCCCAACTTCACGGAAGGTGATGGTATCACCTTTAAAGTCACTGAAGGCCGGCAATTCGGAGTAATTCTCCAAAGCGGACTTCACTAACCCTATGTAACCGTTTTGTTCCATTTTTTGATTGTTTTGGTTATACCTGATAAGATCAGGCAGAATTTTGTTTACGGGACAGGGAGTGTCATAAAAACGAAAAAGCAAAAGTTCAACTTTTTTTTAAATCTGCCAAACCCGTTAACGACATTTGACTAACCTACTCATAAGTAAAAACATACGAACCCCTATTCTGTTCAATAGTTCCATTCTTTCTCTACCAGCGGCTTTGCATTATTTTTTACTAAATTGCACTTTACAACACAGACAAAAGCTATCTCGTGAAAGACCAGCTAATCAATCATTTGAAAAAGACCAATCGGTTCTACCTGATGTTTTCGGGAGGTTTTGACAGTAGTGCAATTTTAGGAAGTGCACTGGAAGCAGGCCTGGATGTGGTCCCCGTATGGATTGACAACGGATTTAACAGAGTAACAGAAAAGGATATCAGACAACAAGCTGCAAATATGGGATGTTACAATCTGGAAATTATCCGGATGCAACCACACCAAAATGTCCTGAAAAACCCGGTTGACCGGTGCTACCATTGCAAAGGACAAATCATCCATCCCGTGATCTCCCGCAAAGATGCTCCGGTTTTTGACGGCACCAATGCATCAGACAGCACCAACTATCGCCCGGGCGTAAAAGCACTTCGTAAAGGAGGAGTAAAATCTCCGTTAGCAGAGCTGCAAATCACCAAAGAACAGGCCCGGGAGTTAGCGATTACCCTGGGAGCCGATCCGGTCATTGCCAATATGGAAGGATGTCTGGCCACCAGATTCAATTATAAAGTTGAGATTACAACTGAAAAACTCAATATTCTCCGGGAGATAGAACAATATATCCTCAAAACCACCGGTGATCATCATTTACGTTGCCGCCTGGATGACGAGGACCATTTGCGAATAGAATGCAGGAGTCAGGCAGCATTTCTGAAACTTATTGAGCCGGAATTCCGGGAAAAGATTGTAAAAACAGGAAAACAGATTGCTACCTTTGTAACACTTGACCTGGAAGGAGCCCGAAAAAATGCTTTTGACAAAAAACTTGGATTATGACATTTGACGAACTTTACGATCAGATATCCAAAGGAGAACTTTCGCGCGATGAGGCACGAAAACACTTTTCACTGGAATGGATGGAGACCGCCAGGAATTATATTGCTGACGTCAACAGGGGTGCACGAATCAATATCCCTGAAATAATATACGGAGAATACAAAACGGAAGAACAAACCATCGAAATGGCAGAGGCATTTCTTTCCGAACATTCCAGTATTCTTATATCACGAAGTCCTCACCACCATTTGCTCTCCGAACACTTCAAAAGCCGTTTCCAAATACAGGAAACACCTTTGTTGCTGGCCATCGGAGACCTGCCTGAAAAGCGAGGCAACGTACTGGTGATCAGCGCCGGAGCAGCCGATCATCCGGTTACTGCCGAATGCGCACTGGCATTGGAAGCACTGGGCGTGACTCCGCATGTATTTGAAGACAGAGGCATTGCTCACCCAACCAGAGTCCTTGATGCCGTCATGGAAGGAATGAAAAACAATGTTTCGGCGGTGGTGGTTGTAGCAGGAATGGAAGGGGCCCTGGCTCCATTTGTCTCCTCGCTTGTTCCGTTACCAGTCATTGGAGTGCCAACATCGGTAGGATATGGCTTCAGAGCCAAAGAGGCCGCCCTAACCTCCATGCTGGCATCCTGTGCCCCCAACCTGACAGTAGTAAACATAGACGGAGGCATCAGAGCAGCCGTTGTTTCCGGTTTAATCGCAAAAAACAAATAAAACATATGCAACTTTTCATATCTCCCGAAGGTGGAATCGCCGGCGACATGTTTGCCGCCGCCCTGATTGACGCAGGCGCCGACGCCGAAAAGGTAACCAACGCCATGCAGGCCGCAGCCGAAAAGCTTGGAAGAGCTGTTGTGGGACATCGCAAAACCAGCGACGGTTCGAGCAGGCTGTTTATTGAAGTTGAACATCACCACGGACATTTATCAAGCCACCGGGCCACACACCTGCTGGAACACCTGTTCGAAGAATTCAAGGTTCTTCCGGCCTATCGTGAATTCGGATTTCGAATGCTGAATCACCTCATTAAAGCGGAAAAAGAGGCGCATGAAACTTTCGACTTCGACATGGAAGATCACCACCATCACGGGCATCACCACCATCATGACGGAAACCATCACCATACTCATGACCATGAAGAACCTGAAGCCTGGTTGCACGAAGCTCAGGATATTTTAATTGATGTAATGGGAGCAGTGATGGGTTTACAGGAACTCGGAGCTCCGGTAAAAGCCACGCTTACCGAACCGGTCAGTTGGGGAGGCGGATCCATAAGTTTTTCTCATGGCACATTGAAAGTCCCCGCGCCTGCAACGGCTGTAATGATAAAAAACAATCAAATACCAGCGCAGGCAGGGCCCATAGAAACCGAGCTTTTCACACCCACAGGGGCAGCATTATTATCTGCTTTGGAAGCAACAGAAGTCAAGCCTCTGCCGGCCAAATCCATAAAAACCAAAGAAGGATTTTCCAGAGGAACAAAAGATCTGCCCATTCCTCCTTTAAAAATTACTTTGTTTGAATAGTGTCGGTACAAAAAAGGTGCTTTCTCCCCTTCAGGGCTCCGATTTGACCGCTATTATTAACCATAGGGCGGTGCCCTATGCTGGTGCTTGGGCCCTTTCAGGGCGGATACTATGCCCGGTTACAAAACTATTTTTCATCATGGGTTGAGATTTATAAGTAAAAAATTACATTTCCATGATGGTAATAAACCTTTTAAGGAATTCATTCTAAAACCATATTTCACCTGGTCAACGTCCTGAGAACAATCGCCCGGGGCGTTGCCCCATGAAATTTACACATAAACATTTCCAATCTTAATAAGCTTGGGGATGTTCAACAGTTTAATTTTTCGTCCGTTCAGCTCAATAAGATGATCGGCTTTAAATTCAGATAAAAGTCTGATGACAGACTCGGTAGCAGTCCCTACCATATTGGCAAGTTCTTCGCGGGTGAGCGAAATTTTAAGTGTATTCTCTTCATCCAAATCAAAGGTATCCATCAGGAGTAACAGCACTTCGGCCAAACGCTCCCGAACAGTTTTCTGTGCAATATCGGTAAGGAATTTATTGGATTCACCCAACTCACGGCATGTCAGCCGCATCAGGGCCATGGCAAATTCAGGGTTTCCTTTGATAAAACTGGTGATGATATCGCCGGGCACATAGCATAATATGGCATCCTGTATTACCCTCGCGGTAGTACAGGCCAATTCATCGCTGACAATGGAGCGGAACCCGATTAAATCGCCACCTTTGGCAAAACGAATGATCTGCTCTTTTCCGTCAAAACCTGTTTTATATATTTTAAGAACCCCTCCTGCCACAATGTACGAGCCATTTATCCGGCTGCCTTCATCATAAATGACAGACCCTCGTTTATGACTTGTACAAACAAGGCTTTGACTCAAGGATTCTATTTCAGCATCCGTCAAGCCATTAAATATATCAAAGGATTTCAGATCAATTTCTTCAACATTAACTTGTTCCTGGGATCTTTTCATTTTACGTGGATTTTTTAACCAATATGCTGGTGCTGTTTATAAGGGATAACTTTCAATTCCAAACCCAATAACTCCAAAACAAAAATGTCTGCGGGTAAATACTTCCATAAAGCAATCCGGGCACCTCTCTCCATCACTTTAAATCGTTAATGAAAAACGTTTTAACAAGATTTCCTGCGGGTACACATCCGGTGGCGAACAGTGACATCTGTCATTACCCAATACAAATATAAAAAGAAAGATTATATTTGCACTAAAATCGTAAAATGTATATATGTTAATACTTAAACACAAAGACATTTTATTTGTTTTACAGATAACATTTTCTTGAAATTGGTTAACATTATCACTAATATAAACAATCTATAGAAAACTAAAAAACGGATAATATGAAGACATCATTAGACTTGAACTGGACAGGAAACATGTCGTTCGAAACAGAAATGAACGGTCACAAGGTGGTATTGGATGCCGACCCGTCCGTGGGTGGGGAAAATAAAGGAATTCGTCCAAAACCACTGATGCTGCTTGCGTTGGCTGGATGCACAGGGATGGATGTTGTTTCCATTCTGAAGAAAATGCGCGTGGAGTTGGAAGACTTTAATGTAACGGTAGAATCCAACATGACTGAAGAACATCCGAAGCATTACGATAAGATGCATGTAATCTATACCTTTAAGGGAAAGAACCTACCCAAAGACAAAATTGAAAAAGCGGTAAGTTTATCGGAAGAGAAATATTGCGGCGTATCGGAAGTATATAAAAAGGCAATGGAATTAACCACTGAGATACGAATTGAAGAATAACCTTCGGATACAAAAAAGCAAAACCGGTGTGAGCAGCCCTCGCACCGGTTTTTATTTTTTCTGTTAACGACTTTCAGCTCAACTGGCTTTTAGTCGCCCCATATTTACCCGCTCAATGCGTTCCATGGCAAAGTCGAGTTTAATGGTAAGTTTCTTTGTCTTTTTGGATGGAGTATGGAACATATGATCGATCATAATAGTTTCGCAGATGGATCTCAGTCCTCGTGCACCCAACTTAAACTCAACCGCTTTATCCACGATATAATCCAATACGTCTTCATCAAACTCCAACTCAATGCCATCAATCTCAAAGAGTTTTTTGTATTGTTTGATAATAGAGTTTTTGGGATCCACCAAAATTCTGCGCAAAGTTCCCCTGTCCAGAGGGTTGAGGTAGGTAAGCACAGGCAGGCGACCGATAATTTCCGGAATTAATCCAAAAGATTTCAAATCCTGCGGGGCAATATATTGCAACAGGTTGCTTTCATCGATATCCTCCTTGTCACGGCTAGCCGAATATCCTACCACTTTGGTGTTCAGTCGTTGGGCAATTTTCCGGTCAATACCATCGAAGGCACCTCCACAGATAAAGAGGATGTTTTTGGTGTCCACGGGAATCATTTTCTGATCGGGATGCTTACGCCCCCCCTGAGGCGGGACATTCACGACCGATCCCTCCAGCAACTTCAACAAACCCTGCTGAACACCTTCCCCGGACACGTCACGAGTGATGGAGGGGTTATCACCTTTGCGCGCAATTTTATCAATCTCGTCGATAAAAACAATACCCTTTTCTGCGGCCTGAGTGTTGTAATCGGCAGCCTGAAGCAATCGACTGAGAATACTTTCTATATCCTCACCCACATAACCAGCTTCAGTAAGGACTGTAGCATCCACAATGGTAAAAGGAACATGCAACATGCGGGCAATGGTGCGAGCCAAAAGCGTTTTTCCGGTACCGGTTTCACCAACCAGAATAATATTAGACTTTTCGATCTCTACCTCATCCCCATCATCCTTTTGCAACAGTCGCTTATAGTGGTTGTAAACAGCAACAGACAGATATTTTTTGGCTTCGTCCTGACCAATCACATACTGATTCAGGAAAGAATTAATCTCAGCCGGCTTCAACAGCTTGAGCTCTCCCACATCGAAAGAACTCTTCTTTTTCATCTCCTCTTCCAGGATAGAATGCGCCTGTTCGATACAACTGTCGCAAATATGTCCGGAAATACCGGCTACCAACAAATTCGTATCTTTCCTGCTTCTCCCGCAAAATGAACACTTATCCATAAAAACTTTTCCTCTACTTCCTTTATTATAAGGCTCCTCAATATTAACCTGATTATAGCCCGGGTATTTTATTGCAAAGATGAATCTGTAGCAACGAAAATCATTGAGCAATCAGGCCTAAGCCATCTTCAGTTTACTTTTTATCCTTGGTACGTTTCAGAACCTCATCAATCATTCCATACTTCTGAGCCTCTTCGGCGGTCATCCAATAGTCACGATCAGAATCTTTCTCAACCTTCTTGACAGTATTTCCTGAATGCTCCGCAATTATTTCATACAATTCTTTCTTAAGCTTCAATATCTCCCGTGCGGTAATCTCTATATCAGAAGCCTGTCCCTGAGCACCACCCATAGGCTGATGAATCATAATCCGGGAATGTGTAAGGGCAGAACGCTTACCTTTAGCTCCGGCAGTCAGAAGTACAGCACCCATACTTGCAGCCATACCGGTGCAAATGGTTTGAACATCAGAAGAGATAAACTGCATGGTATCATATATTCCCAATCCTGAATGGACCGATCCACCGGGGGTATTAAAGTAAATACTGATGTCTTTGGTAGAATCAACAGAATCGAGATACAACAACTGAGCCTGAATAATATTGGCTACATAATCATCGATGGGTACACCAAGGAAAATAATCCGGTCCATCATCAACCGCGAAAATACATCCATACTGGCCACATTCAACTGACGCTCTTCAATAATGGTAGGTGATATGTAGCTACTTGTGATAGCAGTATATTTGTCAAGCACCAAACTATTAATACCCATGTGTTTGGTCGCATATTTCTGAAAATCTTTTGGATCAATCATATCTTCTGTTTTGAGTTTAACAACTTGCTAATTTAGAAATAATTTGGTTCACTCAAACAAACCTTCCGGGTATTGTACCGAAATATTTTGAGATTTCAGGAGTGCCACTTTTGAACCCCTGAAAAAATTTTAACCTGAAAACATAACCATCGAAAAAACTAAAAGTTTCCGGCGACAGAAATATTTCCAGGTTAAAACAATCAGCACTCCGTCGTCCTCAGCGGAATGACGGAGCGTCTGTTATCACTATTTCTTTTGACTCTTTTCAAACAATTTATTGAATTCGTCTCTTGAAACTTCTTTCTCTTCTATCTTAACAGCCTCTTTCACAAAGTCCATCACTTTATCGTTGATGGCACCTTCAGCCATGCTACGTTGCTGATCTTCATTTTTCAGCATATCCATGGCATAACTTTCGATGTGCTCATCGGGAACATTGTTGAGCCCGTATTGCATAAACTGAAGTTTGGCAGATTTCTTGGCAAAATCAATTACATCCTGCTGCTCTACTTTCAGATCATTTTCTTTAATCAGCTGATTGCGAACAATCTGCCACTTAAGATCTTCGAGGAAGCGAGGCATTTCCTGATCGATTTGCTCATCTGTAAAATCCTGCTCTTCCTTATTCTGATTGGTAGCCTTAATCCAGCGCTTCAGAAATTCCTCAGGAAGCTTCATATCAACCTTACCCATCAATTTCTCTTTGGCATCAAGCGTAAACTTGTACTCAGATTCCATTTTCAGGGTATTCTCAAGGTCCTCTTTCACCTGAGCGGTGAACTCCTCTTCATTGGTCACTTTTCCGGGCCCGAAGATCTTATCAAAAAGCTCCTGGTTCAACTCAGGATCAATATATTCGGTGATTTCCTTAACGGTAAACCTGAATTTCCCTTCAAGTGCAGCAGCTTCTTCCTTGGAAATTTTCAGCAGATAAGAGATCTCTGTATCGTTGGGAAAAGCTTTCTTTGGCTCAAAGACAATCTCATCACCAACTTTAGCTCCAACAATTTTCTTTTTCTCCTTTTCAGTCTTGATAATAGCAGTGGACATCACAGCATCTTCAGCTTTAATGCCATCTTCCAAAGGCTCACCCTTCTGATCAAGCTGTACAAAGTCACCCTTCAGCATACTTTTCTCACCTGCCTCCTCTCGTGGCTCGGTGGTACCGAAACGGCTGGTCACATTCTTCTTCTGACCATCCAGCATGTCATCAGTAACCTCAATATTGTAGAAAGGCAGCTTTTCGCGCTTGGTGAGTTTCACCTCCACCTCGGGAGTCAAGCCCAGGTCGAATGAAAACTTAAACTGCTCATCATTATCAAAGTCGATGGTTTGTTGTTTTTCAGAAGGCAATGGTTCGCCAAGAATATCAAGTTTATTCTCTGTGATATAAGAGGAAAGATTTTCAGAAACCAGTTTATTGATTTCATCAACCAAAACGGCCTTACCATACATCTTTTTCACCAGACTGGCAGGAACCTTTCCGGGACGAAATCCGGGCATATTCACTTTCTTTCTGTAATCTTTCAAGACAGTTTCTACCCGTGGTTCATAATCGTCCTTCTCAAGGGTGATATGCACAACGGCATTCAAATCATCAATTTGTTCTTTCTCAATGTTCATGTGAAAACAATTTTCAATTTTTAGCCAACATTAAACCAACCACCGTTATACAATAAAGCAAACCTACAGTTGATCGGTTTCGAAAAACTATTAATAAGGCCGTATTGTCAAAAACCACAAACTTTCAAAGTTCTCTGGCGAGACAAAAACGAGTGCAAAGATAATGAAGCATTTACAAGTTGCCAAACCGGAAATCTCCCGCCGGACAATTTTTTATTATTTTAACCTGTTTTTCGGGGCACATTAGAGCCATTAAAAAAACCGCCTTTTGCGACCAGCGGCCACCCAAGGCGGTTATTTTTTTATTTGTGCGGACGGAGGGACTCGAACCCACACGCCTCTCGGCACTAGATCCTAAATCTAGCGCGGCTACCAATTACGCCACGTCCGCCTGATTTTGCGGTTGCAAAGTACGGTTATTTTATTTCAATTTGCAAGAAAAAAATCATTTTTCTTGCAATCCGTTTCAGGAGTTCTTTGCATGATCAAAATTACGTCGCTTCAATTCAAAGTCATCACCAAGATAAACCCTTCTTACATCAGGGTCTTCGGCAAGCTCCTCGGCCGAACCGGCCTTAAGAATATCTCCTTCGAACAGCAGGTAAGCACGGTCGGTAATGGACAAAGTTTCGTGTACATTGTGATCGGTAATCAGAATCCCGATATTCTTATATTTCAATCGGGCCACAATTTCCTGAATATCGCGTACCGCAATAGGATCAACTCCGGCAAAGGGCTCATCCAGCAAAATAAAACTGGGGTTGATGGCCAGGGCCCGCGCAATTTCAGTTCTTCGGCGCTCTCCTCCTGACAGCTGAATACCAAGGCTTTTACGAATATGCCCCAAACCAAACTCACCAATCAACTCTTCCAGACGTTCCTTTTGATACTCCTTGGAGTATTTAGTCATTTCCAGAACCGCCCTGATATTATCCTCCACGCTAAGCTTACGGAAGACACTAGCCTCCTGGGCGAGGTAACCGATACCTTTCTGAGCTCTGCGATAAACCGGCTCATTGGTAATTTCCTCCTGATCCAGATAAATCTTTCCGTCATTAGGGGTAATCAATCCAACAATCATATAAAAAGTGGTGGTCTTACCGGCCCCGTTGGGCCCCAGCAAACCAACAATCTCTCCCTGATTTACCTCTACCGACACCCCTTTAACCACTGTTCGGTTGCGATACCTCTTAATGAGCGTATCTGTATGTAATTTCATTCTATGCTCTTCCATAAACCGATCTATTTAACCCATTCGGGCCAGTTCCTTCTGCTTTTTTCTCTCCACTCCTCTCGCAATTATTATGCCTGCCTCATAAAGCAGGATCAACGGCAAACAAACCAAAATCTGGCTAATCACATCAGGCGGAGTAATAATGGCTGCCAATGCAAGCGTTACAACAACAGAGTGCCTGCGATACTTTTTCAGTGTATCAGCTGTAACCAACCCGACCTTGCTCATAAAATAAATAAACATGGGCAACTCAAACAAAATACCACTGGCCAGAATAATTGATGAAACGGTGCCGATATATGATCCCAGGTTCACAATATTCTCCACCTTATCGCTCACCTGATAGTTGCCTAAAAAATGCACCGACAACGGACTGATCACATAATAAGCAAAAAGAATGCCGATGCTAAAAAGAATGGAGGCAAAGAAAATAGCCCCACGGCTGTGCTGTACCTCCTCCTTGTAAAGTGCAGGCTTGATAAACCTCCAGAATTCCCAGAAAATAAGCGGAAAAGCCACAATTATACCGGCCAGAAAAGAGATCCACAAATGCGTGGTAAACTGGCCCGTCATATTAATATTTTGCAATGACAATTGTTCTTTATTGATACAAAGCGCCGGAAGATTAAAATCTGTAGCAAGCCCGCAAAGCAGTTGATTGGTAAAAAAATCGGGATTTCCAGGCCCCAGAAGAATGACATCAAAAACAATATTTTTAAATATAAAAGCCAGAACAGCAAAAACAAAAATGTATAAAAAGGACCGCACCAGGTGCCATCTGAGTTCCTCAAGGTGCTCCAAAAAAGACATTTCCTCCCGGTCTGTTTTTCCCATTTTTACTTATTCTCTGATCCGTTAAACATGAATGCGAAGATAAAAACACTTTCTAAATAATTTGTTTTTACTGAGGTTATTTTATACCTTCAATAAGAATTAGGCAATACCCTTTTAATAAATAAAGAAAACTTAAGACACTTTTAAAAGGGCGGGGAAGGAAAACACCCGGAGAATTAAAAAGTAAAAAAGACTATAAAAATCAGTTGATCGTATCGAATTTCTAAATAATCCATTAATTTTGTTTGCTTTGTGGGTCAAAAAAAGAAAAAGGAGCATAAACAGACTGATTTTGTGTTGAAAATTATGAATAGTTCGAATTCGTTATGACTAAGCAAGTTGACCTTAGCAGTTATTTAAAGCGCCATTTTGGTTTCGACACATTTAAAGGAAACCAGGAAGCGATTATTCAAAACGTTCTGGACGGCAATGACACTTTTGTGCTGATGCCCACAGGGGGTGGTAAATCTCTTTGCTACCAGCTGCCTGCGCTCATCCTCGACGGAACCGCCATCATTATATCTCCTCTGATTGCCCTGATGAAGAATCAGGTGGACGCTATGCGTAACTTCAGCGAAGATGACGGAATTGCTCATTTTCTGAACTCGTCACTGACAAAATCTGCCATCCAGCAAGTTAAAGATGATGTTATCTCCGGAAAAACACGCCTGTTATATGTTGCTCCGGAATCACTGACCAAGGAGGACAATATTCAGTTTCTGAAGCAGGTAAAGATCTCTTTCTATGCGGTAGATGAAGCCCACTGTATTTCGGAGTGGGGACATGATTTCCGCCCCGAATACCGAAGAATACGCCCCATCATCAGTGAAATAGGAGAAGCCCCGGTAATTGCACTGACAGCTACTGCAACACCAAAGGTTCAGCACGACATACAAAAAAACCTGGGTATGTTAAATGCCCACGTTTATAAGTCTTCCTTTAACAGAGCAAACCTTTTCTATGAAGTAAGACCTAAAGTAAATGCCACCCGGGAGATTATAAAAATACTGAAGGAAAATACCGGCAAATCGGCCATCATTTACTGCCTGAGCCGAAAGAAGGTGGAAGAACTGGCCGAAACGCTCATCGTTAACGGCATCAAGGCCCTTCCGTACCATGCCGGGATGGATGCCGCTACCCGGTCGGGCAATCAGGATAAGTTCCTGATGGAGGAGGTTGATGTAATTGTGGCGACCATTGCTTTTGGAATGGGAATTGACAAACCGGATGTACGTATTGTCATTCACTATGACATCCCCAAAAGTCTGGAAGGATATTACCAGGAGACCGGACGTGCCGGTCGAGATGGTGGAGAAGGCCGTTGTATTGCCTTCTACAGCTACAAGGATATTCAAAAGCTGGAAAAATTCATGCAGGGAAAACCCCTGGCAGAACAGGAAATAGGGAAACAGCTGTTACTCGAAACCGTTGCATACGCCGAGTCATCCGTCTGCCGTCGCAAGATGCTGCTCCACTATTTTGGTGAAACTTACACCGAGGAAAATTGCAGCACCTGTGACAACTGTGTTCACCCGAAAGAACAATTTGAGGGGAAAGACCACATCGTCAAGCTCCTGAAAGTTGTAAATGAATTGAAGGAACGGTTTAAAACGGAGCACATCATTCAGGTCATGATTGGCAAAGTGACCAGCATTATTAAGTCGTACCATCATCACGAACTGGACATCTTCGGATGCGGGGGCGAGGAAGACGAAAAGTTCTGGCACGCAGTAACACGTCAGGCATTGGTTGCCGGACTCCTGTCCAAAGATATTGAAAGCTACGGTCTGCTTAAAATGACGGAAAAAGGTCTTCAGTATATCGAGAAGCCCTACAGCATCATGATTGCTCGCGACCATGATTACGATGAAATGGAGGAAGAGACTCGTTCCGGAGGAGGAACTGCAGCGGTGGACACCGTCCTTTTTTCCATGCTTAAAGATCTGCGGAAGAAAATCTCAAAAAAGAAAAATCTTCCACCATTTGTTATTTTCCAGGATCCATCACTGGAGGCCATGTCCACTTACTACCCGGTGACCCTCGAAGAACTTCAGAACATGCCGGGAGTCGGTGCGGGAAAAGCCAGACGTTTCGGAAAAGACTTCGTAGATCTGATCCAGCGACATGTGGATGAGAATGAGATAGAACGCCCTATGGATTTGGTGGTCAAAACCGTGGCCAACAAAAGTAAGTCCAAAGTCAGCATTATCCAGAGCATCGACCGTCAGGTATCGCTGGAAGATATTGCAAACTCAAAAGGTATTGAGCTAACTGAGCTTCTTCAGGAAATAGAATCCATTGTCTATTCAGGAACCCGGGTAAACATCGATTATTACATCGACCAGGTTATGGATGAGGAACACCGGGATGACATTTTCTACTATTTTAAGGAGGATGCAGAAACCGATGACATTGGTGCAGCGCTTGATGAACTGGGCGAGGATGAATACTCGGAAGAAGAGGTAAGAATGGTCCGCATCAAATTTATTTCGGAGGTTGGGAACTAAATCGCTAAAATTTTAACCGAACCTGAAAGGTCAATTCTGTCTTTCGGTTGGAATTCACCTGCTGATTTCCGGAACCAATTACATCCCGATCGTCATATTTCCAGCGGGCGGCACGGAGCCATAGGTGCAGATTGGGAGCAATTTTGAAATTGCCCATCAGCAAATAGCGGCTTCCCTTACCCGAATATGCAGGCACCGAGAACATATACAAAACATGAGGCTCGTACGAATAGAGCCGGGCCTCATAACCTGAAGCAGAGAAAAAAGCCAACCGTCCGGTCAGAGTGATGGTCTGTTTCTCATTGTTCCATTTCAGATCCTGAGCTACCATCTGCCCCTCATGATTTTCCGCTCCCTCATTCACAAAATGCCACTGCATCTGGGAAGTAAACTGCCAACCGGGATTAATTTTCTGGCGGTACTGAATTTTCAATTGATTATACTTTTGTTGCCCGATGCCATTGGCAGAAAGCCCTTCGTCCCAATTCACCGGTTTCTCTCTGTATCGGAATTTTAACTGAAGTTTGCCGGTCCTGCTAAAACTTTTCTCCAAATTCCCCAGCCAGTCGAACCCGGAAGATGGAGCATCAACCCGAAAGCGCAGCCATCTGAACTCATAGTAATCAAAATAGGAGCCAAACACCATTTGCCATGGCAGTTCCCAACGGATACCACAATAAAAACCGCTCTCGCCCTGAAAACTGCCACTTTCTGTCATCGGCCCTGCCAAAGGGGCCTTGTAATACATGGATATTTTTCGGTGACTCAGGGAGAGCGAAAAACCGGGCGCAGCCCCCCACACCAGTCCGTTGTAAAGTGCAAAATTCTCCAGCTCATTGATGGCCAACTCCCCAAAAAACAACAGGTTTTTACGACTAACTACATACCCCAGCCAACAGTTATCGGTCTCTTGGCCCGTAAAATAAAACTGATTGTATGGATGAATAGCTCTCTTCAACGGCCTGTCGAGCTGATAGTTTAAATACCCTGCCTCCAGATTCAACCAACCGCCCGACCAGGAAGCTTTAACTCCTGTAATTTGTTCTTTCACATTATGACGTTGAGAAATCTCTGTGTCCGTGCGGTGGAATCCATCTTCCCGAAGGGTTGTAGGTTCTCCGGCTTCATTCAACCGACCATCCCTGCGTTTGAGGGAGTAAAACGGAGTAATTTCAAACAACTTATATCCCAACACAGCATAGCCACCCTCCAGTCCGGTGGCTTCGGATGCCGACAAAGAAGACCTGAAAGAGGCCCGCCTGTTTCGGATACTGGTGGTCATGCTGCTTTTTCGCACCGGCATTCCCGACTGAAGCACCAATCCCTGAGCCGCACTGGCGGAATATCTTCCGGCCAGGGCTTCTCTGAGCAAACCTTTATCATTTTCATAGTGAATGTACCCCGACATCAGGTCAATGCCATCAATACCCCGGCCAAACATGGGTTCACCGGGGTCTTTTTCCGCAATTATACCGGCTGACACATTCCGGTTCGTCTCCAACTGAGTCCTTTTATATAAGCTAAAACGGTCTCCCAGATAGGCACTTTCGCCTGATTCATCAGGTTCAAACCCCTGCACTCTTTCCAATTGGTGACCCACCCTCATAAATGAATCTCCCCACAAGCGGAATTTCCCGACCTTCTTTTTCGTGGCCCCCAAATAAATCAATGGCTCCATTTTTTGAATGACTTCCACCGGCAATCCCTCCACAGCCTGAAGTTCATAAATAGTAAGAAAAGGGCCGTTGACATATCTTTTAAAGAGGATATTCTCAACCTGAATATCGGTCAGAAAAAATATCTGTTCCAACTCTTCACGCCCTGCCACATTCAAATTAATGGGATTAGTTGCCAGGTCTGTCAGTTGCTCAATCAAAAAGGAGAGGTCTTCTGTATCTGTCTCCTCGGCATAAACCGATGCCACCTCCTCTGCCCACTCCTGAATGCCTTCATTTAGCTGTGTAAACCCATCAATTGGGCAAATAAAAACCACAACAATGTACAGAATAGCTTTCCAATCGGGCAGATTCACTTTCCACCTCCTCTCTTTGCCGGAAGATGCCAAACAATACCTGCAGTGGATGACAATCCCAGCCGGTCGTGGTGACTGGCTGCCAAAGTAAGCTCAAATCCTTCCCACCACACGGAAGCTCCAAAGCCAAGACGCACCGGCTTTGCAGATACTGAACTTCGCAACTCAACCAATGAATGAACCCTTGCTGACATCATGAAACCATATAGCTGGCGTGACAAATCGTTTCGGTGAGAAAGATCTGCAGTAATATTAAACACAGGAGACAGCTTCACATTACAAGCCAGTGCCAGAAACGATGGCAACGGTTGCTCTGAAAAATCATCTTTCAGTGACTGTCCCGCCGGATTCCGACTGTACACCGACAATACAACATCATCCGAGACATCAAACGAGAATCCTGCATCGACGGTAAAAACCTCTGCTCCTTCAGTGTTTTGAATGGTTCGAATTAAATAACGAAACCTTACCCCCATTTTCAAATAAGGGGCAATATCCCGAGCCATGGAAACAGAAAAATGCTGCTGATTGAAAAGCTCATTTCCAAACCGTGAATAAGCGATACCTGCATGAAAAAGAGACAAAGGAACTACCACAAATACAGTTTGAGAGGAGAGAGCTTCGATCAGAAATGAATTGTGGTAACCACATCCTGCTGCAATGTGCCCCACATCGCAAATACCGGAAGGATTAGAAAACAAGGACCAGACCGTAGTATCGGAAGTACCTGACAAGCCGGGAGAAAAAGAAACAGGGGATGGAAAATCGTATTGCTGGGCGTTGGCAAATAACATGACCAAACAGAAAAGCCCTGTCAGAAACAGTTTTCTTTTCATTGGAGGTTAGGATTACGGGTTTGTCAATGATTATCTGCAAGTTAATCAATTAACAAATACAACGCAACCCTCCCGGTAAAAGAGGTTCAGCCCAGCAGAGTTCCCAAAAAAACGATTATAAAACCGGTTGCATACCCTGCGTAAACCTGCGAAGGAGAATGGGCATTCAGATAAAGACGCGCCATTGTAGTGAGGCCTGAAATCAGCACCATCAATGAAACAAGCAAGACCAGATCCACTCCGTATTTAAACATCATGGCGGCCAGTACAGCGGTAATTCCGCCCACAGCAATGGCATGCAAACTTATTTTCCAAAAGAATGAGATGGCCGCTGCAAGCAACACTGCCACCAATATGGAAAGCACAAAATTCTCAATCAACGGAGAAATATTCAACCGCCGTAAAAAGAAATAACCCAAAAAATAGAAGAGGCCTGTCACCAGTACCGGATAAACGCGCTCCCTCGCGGTTTCCATCTTAAAACTTTTTATCACCTTCATCTGCAGGAAAAGAGGAAGCAGAGAGACAGGAAGCAGACAGGAAGAAATAATGACAATCATATAAACCAATCGTTTTACCTCAAAAGGCATATACGAAAGGTGAGTCCCTGCACTAAAAATGAAGAACAATCCCAGTGTTGGCATCAACATGGGATGAAAAACGATGGAGAGAATTTTGCTGAATAGCTTCATGCGCAAAAATATATAGGTTTGTCAGCGACCCTGAAATTTACCACTCTTTTCGCAAGCGTGCCACGGGAATATTGAGTTGCTCACGATATTTGGCCACTGTCCGTCTGGCAATATTGTATGACTTTTCCTGTAGGATTTTAGCCAGTTTGTCATCAGTCAAAGGCTTCCTTTTATCTTCATTGTCAATGCAATCCTGCAAGATACTCTTTATTTCACGTGTGGAGACCTCTTCCCCTGAATCAGTTTGCAGCCCTTCTGAAAAGAAATACTTCAGCGGGAAAATTCCGAAATGGGTCTGAATGTATTTACTGTTTGACACCCGGGAAACCGTGGAAATATCCAAATCGGTACGTTCCGCAATATCTTTAAGAATCATCGGGCGCAATCTGGTCTCATCCCCTTCCAGAAAATAATCGTATTGATAATCCAGAATGGATTGCATTACGGTCATCAATGTATTTTGTCGCTGTCTGATGGCATCTATGAACCACTTGGCCGAGTCGAGTTTCTGCTTAACAAACATCAGCGCCTCCTTCTTCTCTTTGCTCTGATTCTTTTTATTGGCCTGGTAATCTTCAAACATCTCGGCATAGGTATGGCTGATGCGCAACTCCGGAACATTGCGGTTATTCAGTGACAAGCGGGGTTTGCCGTCTTCAATATCCAAAATGAAATCGGGAATAATGTGCTGAACGGTTTTGGTCACCGGATTGCTGTATGAGCTACCCGGCTTGGGATTGAGATGCAGAATTTCCTCAAGAATATCTTTCAGTTCACCCTCTTCCAGGTGCATCCGTTTTTCAATCTTGTCGTAATGCTTCCGGGTGAATTCATCAAAATGATGCTTTATCAGATGATGAGCTTTCTCCACCAACGGATCGTCATGATCTTTACGATCAAGCTGCAACAACAGACATTCCCTAAGATCACGGGCTCCAACACCGGGAGGATCAAAATCCTGAACCATCCGCAGCACTTCCAAAGCTTCCTTTTCATCAACTTCCACATTCTGAGCAAAAGCCAGATCATCAATAACCTCATCTACTTCGCGGCGCAGGTAACCATCTTCATCAATATTACCGATGATGTATTCGGCAATCAGAGCCTGACGATCATCCATGATACGCAGCCCCATCTGACCTACCAGATGCTCATGAAAAGTGGTTCCTGAAGAAAAGGGAACATCTTCCTGTTTATCATCTTTGGAAAAGTTCCGGGAACTTAATTTATAGGCCGGAATATCTTCATTTTGGATATACGCATCGATGGACATTTCATCTTTCTCATTGTCCGTTTCGGTGCTGGTATCTTCTTCATCAGGGTCATGGGAATCACGCTCAAGCTCGAGCACAGGGTTCTCCTCCAACTCCTCTTTAATCCGCTGTTCCAGCTGGGTAGTCGGAATCTCTAAAAGCTTAATCACCTGAATCTGAAGTGGCGACAGCTTCTGCAGCAATTTTTGTTGTAAACTCTGTTTTAACATTCCCTGATTCGGTTTAAAAAGACGAGACAATCTATAACAAATACCGGGCCCGTCTTTCACAAAATTACAGTAAATTCGGCAAATCAGGAAACATTAAAGGGTTGTAATGAGATAAATTGACAGATTTAATGAGGTTTTTTTGTTTTATACTGACCTGAAAACAATCTAAATAGTGTTTGTCCATAAAGTACCACTTGCTGCGTTACGCTCGCCACCAAAATACTCATTTACCCAATCAAAACGACCAGAATCAAAATTGAATACCCTTTTTCGGACATCTTTAAATTCAGGTGGTGCCATATTTGCCATGTCAAGATATTTTAATCTCTGCAAATGAAACAAAGGAAAAATAATTCCCGTAATGGCTCTGGGAATAAGCATATTATCCAGGGAATCCATTGCTTCTTCCCAATCATAAAAAATCCACAATAGTGAAATAAAAAAAGCCACCCCCAAAAATAATATGCCAAAAATGTTGAATAATTAAGTTCTGTAAGTTTTCATAAAATCAGGTTAGATGGTACATTATCAAATTAAAAATAAAAAAATCATCTTTGTTCTCAAAAAATCGTTCACTTTAGAATACACATGGATTTAGAAAAATTCAAGGAAGAATCGCAAAACCGATCCAAAGGCAATAAAGCTTTTCTGGAAAAAATCAGGCGTCGGAAACCCAAAAATCTGGATAAGGTAGTACATCAGTTGCACAACGATGCATTTGATCACATCAATTGCCTGGAGTGTGCCAATTGTTGCAAAACCACCAGCCCCATTGTCATTGACCGCGACATCGACCGAATCGCGAAACACCTGAAACTGAAACCGTCTCAAATGATCGAGCAATATTTGCAACTGGATGAGGAGGGTGATTATGTGTTTCGAAAAACGCCATGTCCTTTTCTGATGCCCGACAATTATTGCATGATCTATGAAGTAAGACCCCGTGCATGTCGTGAATATCCACACACAGACCGGGCGCGTTTCCATCAGATACTAAAACTCACCTGGCGCAATACACTGGTATGTCCGGCGGTTCTGGAAATCGTGGAGGAACTCAGGAAAGAATATCAATAGGCTACTGACTTACACACACTGCAATAATCTTAATCCTAATATTCTTTTAAACATGCTCGTTTCACGGTTTTATGCTAATTTTGCTGACAATAAACCAATTGATAATGCCGTTTGTTTTTTAGATCATACCAGACAGGTCAGCCAATGGGACAAAAAATAACATCTTTTGTAGTAACACTTTTACTGTTATCTATCTCCTCAGCCGCCCAGCAAGGAGGGGAATCAACATTCGGGATTTTACACCTCACCCCTTCAGCACGGATGTCAGCCCTGGGTGGGCACCAGGTAGCCCTCACAGACAACGATCCGTCTCTGGCTTTATTCAACCCGGCCCTGGCAGACTCGTCCCTGCACAAAAATTTTTCACTGGGCTACTCCCCCTACATTGCCGACATCAATTACGGATATGGTAGTTTTGCCTACGACCTTCCGGGCACAGGGACTTTCTTTGCAGGCATAAACCACCTGAGCTATGGCGACATAATTATGGCTGACGAAAATGGTGAAATACAAGGAAATTTCAGCGCCTCCGAAACAGTCGTTTTCCTGGGCTATTCAAAGAAATTATCTCCCCTGTTTACTGCAGGCCTTACTTTCAAGCCTGTTTTCAGTACCATAGAGACCTATAATTCATGGGGAATTGCCTTCGATGCAGGAGTCACCTATCACCATGCCAATGGCCGTTTTCATGCCGGAGCCCTGCTAAGAAACGGGGGGCGCCAAATCAGCAGCTACGGGGAAACTTCCGCCGCCTCACTCCCTCCCGACCTGCAAATAGGATTTTCCACTCAGCTGGCCCATGCCCCGTTCCGGTTTTCTGTCACCGCCCGTGACCTACTCTCAGGATCATTGGATTACGAAATCCCGGAAAATGATTACGGAATAAATGTTCCTCAACCCGAGAGTGCCAATGCCGGGTTTGGAGATCAATTGTTGCGTCACCTTATTTTCGGAGTAGAGTTTCTCCCCTCAAAGAATTTTTATGTGGCCGCAGGGCTAAATCCACGACGTCGTCAGGAACTCAGAGTGGATTCAAAAGTATCCACAGTAGGTTATTCCTGGGGTTTTGGATTCCGGGTTTATAAATTCCATTTTGCTTATAGCTCGGCCCGGTATCATTTGGCCTCATCTTCAAATCATTTTTCTATCACAACCAATATTTCGGAGTTCTGAGTTTTGGGTTCGGGGTTTGTTTCCTGTTTTGGGGTAAGACCGGAATTTCTTCTCATTATCATTATCTTTGTCAGGCATCTCTAAAAAACAATTATGACGAAAGATATTCACTCCCTGATCATTGCCATCGATGGCCATTCATCATGTGGTAAAAGCACCGTTGCCAAAGATCTGGCAAGACTTTTGAAGATTGCTTACATCGACACAGGAGCAATGTACCGGGCAGTTACCTTATACGCTCTTCGCAAAAACCTCATTGCAAACGGAAAGATAGATGAGGATGGTCTAAAATCTTCACTTGATGATATTGACATCAGGTTTCGCACCAATCTCAACAAAGGAACCAATGACACCTGGCTGAACGGAGAAAATGTGGAAGCAGAGATTAGAAATCTGGAGGTAAGCAACAACGTCAGTCCAATCAGTGCCCTTGGGTTTGTCAGGAAAAGACTGGTAGAGCTGCAGCAACTGATGGGAGAAAAAGGAGGAGTGGTTCTTGACGGAAGGGACATCGGAACAGTGGTTTTTCCCAATGCTGACCTGAAAATATTCATGACGGCAGCTCCGGAAATAAGAGCACAGCGTCGTTTTGACGAGATGAAAGCCAAAGGACAAAATCCCTCCTTCGAAGAAGTTCTCAAGAATGTTGAAGAGCGTGATTTGATGGACAGCACCCGAAAGGAAAGTCCGCTAAGACAGGCAGAAGATGCAGTGGTACTGGACAACAGCCAGCTCTCTCCTCAGGAGCAGCTGGATTGGATTCTTGACCAGCTAACTGAAATGGGAGTTGACATTTCTAAAAGATAATAACAACGATTCAAACAAGTTATAAATGGATTCTTCTGTAAACAACAATCAACCACTTCATGTGGAAATAGACGACCAATCGGGATTTTGTTTTGGCGTAGTGCGTGCCATCAGCAAAGCAGAAGAAGAAATTAACAACAACGGAACCATATACTCTCTGGGGGACATTGTTCACAACGACCTGGAGGTAAAAAGACTCAACGAAAAGGGAATGCAAACCATTGACCATAATGACCTGGAAAAGATGAAAGAAGGAACAGTCTTTTTCAGAGCACATGGAGAACCACCCGAATCGTATCAAAAAATCAAAGATAAAGGGTTAAACCTGATAGATGCGACCTGCCCCGTAGTTCTAAAACTGCAACAAAGAGTGCGAGCCGCTTATGAGGAGATGAAAGAAAAAAAAGGACAAATTGCCATATTCGGAAAGATTGGTCACGCAGAGGTAAAAGGCTTGTCAGGTCAAACCAACCATGAAGCTATTATTCTGGAAAAAGAAGAGGATGTCAGACTGATTGATCCGAGCAGGCCGG
Source organism: Marinilabilia salmonicolor (assembly GCF_003003035.1). GTDB lineage: Bacteria > Bacteroidota > Bacteroidia > Bacteroidales > Marinilabiliaceae > Marinilabilia > Marinilabilia salmonicolor_A. Next base: position 99,913 of record NZ_PVTS01000003.1, read on the forward strand.
TTGTGCTATTCTCACAAACCACTAAAAGTCCGGACGTTTTTAAAAATATTGCCGAGGCCATACGCAGAAGAGCCCTCAGCAATGTAGAAGTAAAAATTAATGACACCATCTGCCGGCAGGTATCCAACCGGGCTCCACATTTGCAAAGATTTGCCCAAAAGCATGACATTGTAATCTTTGTGGGAGGCGCCAAAAGCAGCAATGCGCAGTCTCTTTACAAATCCTGCCTCGCTGTTAATTCGCAAACTCACTTCATCAGCAGCCCCGAAGACCTTCAATCCCTTTGGTTTGCCTCCGGGCCCCGCAGCGTGGGTGTTTGTGGTGCAACATCCACTCCCGCCTGGTTAATGGAAGTGGTTGCTGAAAAAATCCGGACATTTTAACCGATTCTTCAGTGCTCTATCTCACACCATTACTAAATCCATAGGGCGTTGCCCCATGCCGGTTCTTGTTCCCTTTCAGGGCGCATACCATACTCAGTTACAAAACTATTTTTTTATCATGAGTTGAGATTTATGAGGTGAAAATTGCATTTCCCTGGTGGGAATGAACCTTGTGAGGATTTAAAAATATGTCCATTTTGAAACCACCCCAAAGAGGCCAACGGCCTCAGAGCAATAGCATAGGGCATCGCCCTATGGTTAATGGAGTTAATTAAAACGGAGCCCTATTGGGGCGAAAGCACTCGCATAAATTGCAATAGATACTCCCCTCAAACATCGCCGGGTGGTTCTCTAATAAAAACAAAACCTTTTTGTTATATTTGAGAGAATCAAACATTCAAAACAATTCATTTATGACTTCCATAAAAAGTGTTGCAGTACTGACATCGGGTGGTGATGCCCCGGGAATGAATGCCGCCATTCGGGCCGTTGTGCGTGCATGCATCTATTACAATCTGAAAGTTTTCGGCATCAAACGCGGCTATCAGGGTTTGATTGATGACGACATGGAAGAATTACAATCCAATTCGGTCAGCAACATCATTCAGTCGGGAGGAACCTTCCTCAAATCGGCCCGTAGCATGGATTTCAGAACAGAGAAAGGAAGAAAAAATGCCATTACAAACCTGAAAAAACGGGGCATTGATGCCCTTGTGGTAATAGGCGGAGACGGCACGTTTACCGGGGCCCGCATTTTTGGCGAGGAACACCATTTTCCGATAGTTGGAATTCCCGGAACCATCGACAATGATTTATACGGAACCGATTACACCATCGGATACGACACCGCCCTGAATACCGTTGTGGAGGCAGTTGATAAAATAAGAGATACCGCCACAGCCCACAGCCGGTTGTTTTTCATTGAAGTAATGGGCCGTGATGCAGGATTTCTGGCTCTTCGAAGTGGAATTGCCTCAGGAGCTGAAGCCATATTGGTGCCCGAGGTAAAAACAGATTTTGACCAACTGGAGCATTTCCTGCAAACGGGTTTCAGTAAAAAGAAAACAAGCAGCATTGTACTGGTATCGGAAGGCGATGAGATCGGTGGTGCTTTGAAAATCGCCGAACAGGTAGGCAAAGAACATCCCGAATACGATGTGCGGGTAACAATTCTCGGACATCTTCAGCGGGGTGGCTCTCCATCGGCATTCGACCGGGTTATAGCCAGTCGGATGGGCATTTCGGCAGTGGAAGCTTTACTTGACAATCAGGAAGATGTAATGGTGGGCCTGACCAATAATCAGGTTGTGTTGACTCCCTTTTCAGAAGCGCTGAAAAATAAGAAACCCCTCAACCCTCAGCTTCTGGAAATCACAAAAATTCTGTCGATATAAATGACGGAAACAAAAGGGAGTACCGACTGTTGAAGAAATATGAACTATCTCGCACATTTATACCTGTCTGACAATGATCCATTGGTAATGGTTGGCAACTTTATCGGCGACCATGTCAAAGGGAAAAGATTTTTACGTTACCCCGACCGTGTGCAAACAGGTATTCTTTTGCACAGACATATTGATACTTATACAGATGCACACCCTGTATTTCGTGAAAGTTCAGGATGTTTCAGAGAAGGTTACCGCCGCTATTCCGGAGTGGTGGGAGACATCATTTACGACCATCTTTTGGCAGCTCAATGGAGCAATTACTCCAATGAATCACTGAAAAGTTTCGTCAACAAATCGCACAGGATTCTGATGCGTCACTATTTCTCCCTGCCTCCCAGGGTCAAACAGTTCTTACCATTTCTGATAAAAAGCCGTCGCCTGGAAAACTATCAGACATTTGAAGGAGTGGAACGAACCCTCCGGATTATGTCTGCCAATTCATCACTTCCGGAGCATACCGACTATGCCTTGCAGCAACTGGAAAAACATTATGATCTTTTAACCGAACAATTCAACCGGTTTATGGCAGATATGATTGACTCATCCCACCATTTTTTAGAAACATCAGGCAGGACCCAAAGCTTTGAGCATTCGGAAGTTTCCTGACAAATCTTTTCGCAGTTCCGGCTCACGAAATCCGTTTTCAGAAAGTAATTCCACTGTTTCCCGGCCCATATCACGATTTATTTCAAAAAACAACAAACCATCAGCGGATAAACTGACGGCGGCCAACCGTGTAATATGCCGGTAAAATAGTAACGGGTCATGGTCTTTCACAAAAAGGGCAAGATGAGGTTCATGATTCAGCACATTTTCTTTCATCAGCTCCATTTCCTGTTCCCGAACATAGGGAGGGTTGCTCACGATAATATCATACCCCTCCATCTCTTCGGGCGTGGTTGTCAACACATCTTTCTGCACAAAAGAAACGACAGCCTCATTATTGCGTGCATTGAACTCTGCAACCTTCAATGCTTCTGATGAAACATCCCAGGCAGTGACAATTGCTCCGGGCAGATGCCTGGCCAAAGAGACAGCGATGCACCCGCTGCCTGTGCCAATGTCCAGAATTCGTATCGGCTTATCCGATTTTACACTTTCCAAAATCCATTCCACCAGTTCCTCGGTTTCGGGGCGCGGTACCAAAACGGACGGATTTACCTCAAAGGGAAGTCCGAAAAACTCCGTTTCTCCAAGAATATACTGAACAGGTTCGTGGTTTTTTAATCTTTCCAGGGCATTTTCTACAAATAACTGGTCGGAATCGGTTAATTTTGTATCATCACGAAGCAACAAATCGGTTTTTGTCCAGCCATGAAGGTGGTCAAAGATGAGCCAGACAAACTGAAAGGCTTCATGCACATTGTAAATCGGGGATAGTTCTTCTCTGAATTGACGGATAATCTCTTTTACGGTTGATTGCATGATTACTGGTTTGAAAACGTAAAAATAGAAACATGGAAGCACAACGCCAAGACAAATTATATATGCAGCGGTGCATTGACCTTGCAAAAAAAGCGGAAGGCAACACATATCCCAACCCCATGGTTGGAAGTGTCATTGTGCACAACGGAAAAATCATCGGAGAAGGATACCATCGAAAAGCCGGAGAGCCACATGCCGAAGTGAATGCCATCAATGCGGTAAAGGACGAGTCGTTGCTTCGTGAAGCCACTTTATATGTCAACCTTGAGCCTTGCGCCCACTATGGGAAAACACCCCCCTGCTCGCTGCTTATTCGTCAGAAAAAAATCCCCCGGGTGGTGGTGGGGTGTACCGATACATTCTCAAAGGTGGCAGGACGTGGCATTGAGATGCTGCGTTCGGCAGGAGTGGATGTAACCGTAGATGTATTAGAAGCGGAAAGTCGCGAACTCAATCGGCGTTTCTTTACCTTTCACGAACAAAAGCGGCCCTATATCCTGCTGAAATGGGCTCAGACCAGAGACGGCTATCTCGATATTGACCGTACAGTGCTGGATGAGGCACGCCCCACCTGGATTACCGATGACTGGGCACGTCGCATGGTGCATAAATGGCGCCGAACCGAACCCTCCATCCTGGTCGGAACGGTTACCGCACTCAAAGATAACCCGTCTCTTACGGTACGTGACTGGTCGGGCCCCAATCCGTTACGACTGGTACTCGATCGATTTGGAAAATTACCGCATACCCTCACCTTATTTAACGGGAAAACGCCTACGCTCGTATTTTCAGAAGAAGGAACCCCTGTATCCGAAAATGTGGAAACCGTTTATCTCACCGACACAGAAAACCCTCTGCTTGCAGTTCTCGAGGAACTCTACCGGAGGGGAATTCAATCTGTCATGGTCGAAGGCGGGGGCATACTACTCAATGCTTTTACCGATGCAGGCTTATGGGATGAAGCGCGCGTATTTATTGGGGAAAAATGGTTTGTATCGGGCGTTGAAGCGCCCAAAATAAGACAAAAACCCGAAGCCTGGGAGAAATTTGGCAATAGTCGTTTGTTCATTTATCGAAACAAATCGTTATATTAGAAACAGTTTCTATCGCTTTACATACCCGATAAATGATACATCTGTTGAACGCCTCTTTTGCCAACAACATTTTACCCTTTATTCTCGCCGGATATGCCATCAGCATCCTGGTGGTTGTCATCATGATTGTGCTGGAAAACCGGAGTCCGTTGAAAACGATTTCATGGGTATTGGTTCTTTTACTATTGCCGGGACTTGGTTTTATATTCTACATTTTTTTTGGACAGAACTTCAGAAAAGAAAAAATCATTGCCCGCAAGGGATTGCGAAATCATCACCGAATCAACTACCTTGCCCACTCGCAAATCACACAGCTTGCGGACGGACATCTGAGTAAAAATGATATTGCCCGCCAGCCTACAGGAATCGTAAGGTTATTGCTCAACAACAGCAGTTCGGTAGTTACCACCGGAAACGAGGTTACCTTCCTGCAAAACGGAACCAGGAAATTTGATGCCCTCATCAGAGAACTAAAAAAAGCCGAGCATTTCATTCATCTTCAATACTATATTTTTGCCGAAGATAACATTGGCAATCAGGTTAAGGAGATTCTCAAAGAAAAAGCCCGTCGGGGCATAGAGGTCAGACTGATTGTGGACGATGTGGGCAGTTGGGAACTAAAAAGCCCCTTTTATGAAGAGATGCGTGATGCCGGGATTGAAGTTTACAGCTTTTTGCAAGTGCACTTTCCTTTACTTACGAGCAAAGTCAATTACCGGAATCACAGAAAAATAGTGGTCATCGATGGCCACGTAGGCTTCATTGGAGGTTACAACATTGCCGACCGATACAGAGATGGTGACCTTAACTCCTATGGCATCTGGCGCGACACACACATCATGATTAAAGGGGATGCCGTAAATTCGCTGCAGAGTATTTTCCTTATTGACTGGTATTTTGTGAGCCAGACAGAATTATCGGATCCCAAATACTTCCCGCAAAGTGAAGCAATAGGAAATAAGACAATGCAAATTGTTCCCAGCGGACCAGATTCCGACTGGCCGGCCATCATGATGGGAATCTTCCAGACTATTGTAACTGCCAGGGATTACGTCTATATCGCCACACCCTATTTTATGCCCAGCGAAAGTGTATTACTTGCCCTGAAGACTGCAGCCCTCAGCGGTGTGGATGTTCGTATCATCATTCCTGAGAAAAGTGATGCGTTCATAACCCTGCTTTGTTCCCGCTCCTATATCCGGGAGATTCTGGAAGCAGGAGTTCAGGTCTATTTTTATCAAAAGGGCTTTCTCCATTCCAAAACACTGGTAGCCGATGACCGCATCAGCATTGTGGGTTCGGCCAATATGGACTTCCGAAGTTTTGAACAAAATTTTGAAGCCACCGCATTCATCTATGACAAAGAAACAGGTATCGAGATGAAAGAAACTTTTCTTCAGGATCAGGCAGACAGTGAGATTGTATTGCTACCCGAGTGGATGGACAGACCTTTCCTGGAAAAAGTCAAAGAGTCTTTTGCACGCTTGTTCAGTCCGCTTCTTTAACATTCCGTACCCATGCGATTCCAACATTGATGATTGATTCCGTAGAGCTTCATTTCATAGATTATTTTCAATAGAGTGCTTTCGCCCCTTCAGGGCTCTATCCCACACCACTACCAAATCCATAGGGCGATGCCCCATGCTGGTGCTTCTGCCCCTTCAGGGCGGATACCATGCCCCACTACAAAACTATTTTTCATCGTGGCTTGAGATTTATGAGGTAAAAAATTGATTCTCCTTATGGTAATGAGCCTTTTGAGGAATTAAAAATATGTCCACTCTTAAACCATGTTTCAACAGGCCAACGGCCTGAGAGCAATAGCCTAGGGCAACGCCTAGGGTTAATAACAACGGTCAAAACAGAGCCCTGTAGGGGCGAAAGCACTAACCACAATATTTTTTCAACCTTTATCGTTATTTTATTAATTGAGATAATTGTTTGATAATATTAATCTTAACCCAGATGCTATGCCTCAATCCTTGTCAAAGGTTTATGTTCACATAACCTATAGCACTAAAGATCATTACCCTTTTTTAGATTCCCAAATCAGACCTCGTATTTTCGAATACCTTGGAGGAATTTGTAAAGGTTTAGAATGTTATCCTATAAAAATTGGTGGCCATATAGACCATGTTCATGTTTTGTGCTTATTGTCCCGGAAGGTTTCTCAAATGAAATTGGTTGAGGAGTTAAAAAAACAATCTTCTCAATGGGCGAAAAAGGTTGAGCCCAAATATTCAAAATTTTCCTGGCAAAGAGGATATGGTATTTTTTCAGTAAATCCAAAAGAAGTTGATGTAGTAAAAAGGTATATTGAAAATCAGGATATACATCATAAGAAAATGACTTTTAAAGATGAATTCCGCAAGTTCTTGAAAAATTACAATATTGATTATGATGAACGGTTTGTTTGGAACTAGAAAAGCTTTCGCCCCTTCAGGGCTCTATCCCACCTCACTCCTCAAAACCATAGGGCGATGCCCCATGCTGATGCTTCTGCCCCTTCAGGGCGGATACCATGCCCCACTACAAAACTATTTTCATCGTGGCTTGAGATTTATGAGGTAAAAAATTGAATTTCCTTATGGTAATGAGCCTTTTGAGGAATTAAAAATATGTCCACTCTTAAACCATGTTTCAACAGGCCAACGGCCTGGGAGCAATAGCCTAGGGCAACGTCCCAGGGTTAATAACAACGGTCAAAACAGAGCCCTGTAGGGGCGAAAGCACTAACCACAATATTTTTTCAACCTTTATCGTTATTTTATTAATTGAGAGAATTGCTTGACGGTAATATTTTGGGGAGTGGCGAAACTTGTGCCCCTTCAGGGCGGATACCATGCCCCACTACAAACCCTTAGTAAGCTTATAAAACAACGTTTCAGAGATATTCCCTCCACTAATAATGATCCCAATCTTTTTACCTCTGAAAAACTCCCGGTTTTCCGTAATAGCAGCCAAAGGCACCGCGGATGAGGGTTCTGCCATAATTCCGACCTGTTTGCGCAGCAATACCATCGCAGCCCGGATGGAAGATTCCCTTGCTGTCAGAATTTCATCCACATATTGAGAGATAATCTCAAAATTGAGCTTTCCAAGCGAAGTCTTTAGCCCGTCGGCAATGGTTTGCGGATTGTCAGCTGGAATAATTTCACCGGCTTTCAACGAACGACAGGCATCATCAGCCTCCAGTGGTTCTCCGGCAACAACGAGTGTTTCAGAAAACATGTTTTTTGCAGCCACTGCACTTCCGCTCAATAACCCTCCACCACCAACAGGAGTCATTAGAATATCAAATGGCCCTGCTTCCTCTATAAGTTCCACAGCAGCAGTTCCCTGTCCGCAAATGACATCGTAACAATCATACGGGGGGATAAACAAAGCCCCTGTTTTTGCGGTAACCTCGAGCAGAGTATCCTCTCTGGCCTGTAGTGTCGGCTTACAAAAAGTAATCTGCCCCCCGAATTTCCGCACATTCTCCACTTTAATCTCAGGAGCATTTTCAGGCATCACAATGTAGGCAGGTATCCCCCGGTTTTTGGCAGCCAATGCAAGAGCTGCGGCATGATTCCCAGAAGAATGGGTCGCCACTCCTCTTTTGGCATCCTCTTCACTAAGGTTCTGTACCGCATTGGTGGCTCCTCTGAACTTAAAAGCTCCGGCTTTCTGCTGATTTTCCAGCTTAAACCAGATTTCAGCATCCAGCAACCGGTTTAATGACTGACTGGTAATTACCGGGGTACGTTCGACAAATGGAGCAATGCGTTGCCGTGCCTTGAGAATATCCTGGAAATAGTTCATCCGCATAAAATTTATTTGTCAAGGTCAGATGGAACCCGTCCCGGGCAATCGGGACTCGTTTCATCTGCAATAAATAAAAAAGGTACACCCAAAGATGTACCTTTTTATTGAAATCAGGAATAGCATTTGTCACATTCCCTTTATCTACCTTATAAAGGTTGGCCCCCATTCGGGGAACTGTTTCATATTAAGCTTAACCCCCCGGTTTGGCACCCGGGGTTACTCAAATTTGCCCCCTGCGGGGACAGGCCGATTGTGCTATTCTCAATATGCCCAAAGATTTTATTGAGGTAGTCATTCGCGATGACAGATACTCCTGATGATGAAGGATTGTTAATCCAACAATTAAAAGATAGAATATGCCACGGTAAGTCCGGCCATTACCACAGAGACCATCGTCATCAGTTTGATCAGAATATTCAGCGACGGTCCGGAAGTATCCTTAAAGGGGTCACCAACAGTATCTCCCACAACACCTGCGTGGTGGGCTTCACTATTTTTACCTCCAAAGTTCCCTTTCTCAATATATTTCTTAGCATTATCCCAGGCACCACCCGCATTGTTGAGCATCACAGCAAGGGTAAAACCGGCTGTCAGACCTCCGGCAAGCAAACCGACCACACCGGGAACACCAAATATAATTCCGACAACCACAGGAACTACGATGGCTAACAAGGAAGGCAAAATCATCTCACGTTGAGCACCTTTAGTGGAAATCTCCACACAACGGGCATAATCAGGTTTACTCTTGCGCTCCATGATACCGGGAATTTCTTTGAACTGGCGACGAACCTCATCCACCATTTTACCGGCGGCACGTCCTACAGCTTTCATGGTCATTGAACTAAACACAAAAGCCATCATGGCCCCAATGAAAAGTCCTGCCAAAACCATCGGATTGAAAAGAGACAAGTCGTAGGCGGATGAAAAGTCACGAATTCCCGCGGCTGAAATCTCCACCGCTTTTTGACCCTTTTCCACAACCGGTTCCGGATTATCTTTCAGATAGAAAATATAATCGCCCACCTGCTGAATGCCTTCGGCAGAAGCTTTGGCCAATTTACCGAGCCACAAACGCACCTCTTCGATATAAGCTGCCAATAAAGCCATGGCAGTCAGTGCTGCAGAACCAATGGCGAAACCTTTTCCGGTAGCAGCAGTGGTGTTTCCAAGCATATCCAGTGCATCGGTACGCTCACGTACTTCAGGAGGAAGTTCTGACATCTCTGCATTTCCTCCGGCATTATCGGCAATAGGCCCGAAAGCATCAGTAGCAAGCGTAATACCTAATGTGGAAAGCATTCCCACGGCAGCAAAACCAATTCCGTAAACACCCATGGCAAAGTTTTCAAATCCACCGGCAAATGCAAATGAACCAACAATACCCAGTACAATCGTTACCACAGGAACCCAGGTGGAAAACATTCCCACGGCAATACCTTCGATGATGGTCGTAGCAGGTCCTTGTAATCCCTGACGGGCAATACCTTTGGTTGGAGCATATTCATCAGAAGTAAAATATTCCGTACCCTGTCCGATAATCACACCGGCAAGCAAACCAACCACTACAGAGCCAAAGATTCCCCAGGTAATCCAGTCAAGATAAACCAGAACTGCAAGAGCAACCAGGATCATAAAGGAACTACCTCCGGTTCCCAGCAACAACGAAGTAAGCAGATTTTTCTGGGTAGCCGACTCTTTTGTGCGCACGAGAAAAATTCCGCCAATGGAGAGAAGAATCCCCACAGCAGCTACCACCATTGGAGCCATCACCACCTGCATTTGTTCTGTGCCGGTAAGGGCAGGAAGAGCTGCACCCAAGGCGGCCGTAGCAAGAATAGAACCGCAATAAGATTCATAAAGGTCGGCGCCCATTCCGGCCACATCACCCACGTTGTCACCAACATTGTCGGCAATGGTTGCAGGGTTACGCGGATCATCTTCCGGAATACCTGCTTCCACTTTTCCTACCAGGTCGGCGCCCACATCGGCGGCTTTGGTAAAGATACCACCTCCCACACGGGCAAAAAGAGCCTGAGTTGACGCACCCATGCCAAAGGTCAGCATGGTAACAGTAATCTCAATCATTTTTTCTTTCTCGGTGAGACCTTCATGAACAAATGTCAGACCGGCCCACTCAAGACCATTGACCATATTTTCAGGTGTAAAAACGATCTCATTCAGGAACCAAAACCACAGAGCGATGTCGAGCAATCCAAAGCCAACCACAACGAGGCCCATTACAGCACCACTACGAAATGCAATTTTAAGCCCCTGGTTCAACGATTTGGAAGCCCCTTCGGCAGTACGGCCGGAAGCGAAAGTGGCAGTTTTCATTCCCAGATAACCACAAAGGCCCGAGAAAAAACCACCCGTAAGAAAAGCGATGGGCACAAAGGGATTCTGCACTTTCATAAAAGCCAGAACACCCAATAAAATTACCAATACCACAAAAACCAGGGCAACTACCCTGTATTGACTTCGGAGATAAGCATTTGCCCCTTCACGAACGTGACGGGCAATCTCTTTCATGGTATCGTTACCTTCGGAGTTTTTCATCATCTGCTTGAAGAAAAACCAGGCAAAGAACAGCGCTATTAAAGAAGCGACAGGAACAAGCCAAAATACTGGATTCAACATAGTTCAAAGATTTATGGTTATTATTAATACTGATTCTGATGGTTTATTTTTGAGATTCTCAAAGTCTGTCACTCAAAATATACCGGGCATAATGCTTCACAATAAAGCTCCTGCACCTCCAACCTGCTTTGTATCAACCACTACATCTAATGTCCGGAATCCGGCCCTGATGACCAGTCCTGAATTTGGCTTAAGTCAGAAAAAATCAGGATTTTCTTTTCGAGCCAAAACAGTCACAAGATAAAAATTTTATTGACGCGTTATTTATGAGGGGCTGTTAAATTTTGGGGGAATTTTTCACCACCCCGGAAATACATTAAACCCAAACTGCCCGTTGTAAAAGCGATTCTGATGGAATGGGAAAGCCAGATAAGGCTCCACAACAATAAAACCGAAAAAGTTCAATCTCAACGACATGCCGGTACTGAATACGGGTATTCTTTGATCATCAGAGGTTGTGGTAAGGGCAGCTACAGGGGTGCTATCTGTATCCCAGGCAATGCCGGCATCAACAAAAAGGGCCAGTTCCGAAAAAAAAGTGGACGAACGAAACCATGCAAAGTCAAACGGCCCGGAAAAAGGCATTCGCCATTCCAGATTTGTAATGAGCAAATTGTTACCGATTAAGTGCTTTATACCGATCCCCCGGGTATTCCGGGTACTGTCCATGTAAAACTCCCCGGTATCGTAGCCCCTGACCAACCAGGGATATCCTACAAATAAACGCGTCATCCGGTTGGTATTGCGATCGGCTCCATGGCGTCCATAATAATAGAGCCGGTAAGCAAAACTGAAAGGACGCACAAATTTATACTTCCGAAAATCCATCAGAAAAGCATGAGCATTCACGCCGTTAAAATATTTCTCGGCCTGGATACGTGTTCTTGTGCCATCAACAGGGGAGGCAATCCCCGATTTTGAATTGTCAAAAACATAGGCCACATCCACATCCCCGACCCAAAAACCGTCGGGAGCATCAATTCTACGCCCCGTTTCATTGTAAGTGGGATAATAGGAACGGATGTCTTCAATTTTCTCGTATCGGTAGCTGTACCGGGCCATCGATAATCCGGATTCAACCCGGGCACTTCGACTCAGGGGAAGAAAAGAAAACACAGCTGCTTTATCTTGAAAAATCCGTCGGCTGAAATAGACCAACTCTTCCTGATCTCCTTCTCCCTCGTAGGAGTAATAGCCCATCCGATAAGGGATATGAGAAAGGCTCACTCCCGTTTTGATGCGATGCTTCTGATGCAACAGTGCCACCTGCCCCCCGAAATCATAAATCTCTCCGTTGATACTGATGCCTCCGTAAAGGAGATTGTTCCCCAAAACATCGCTAAACAGCGCCTCAATACTGCCCGCCATGCCAGTACCAAAACGACCGGTCATAACTCCTGCGGCCATATTTCCCACATAATCGAGCTGCCACCTGTTTTGGGGCTCCGAACTGGTCATTCCGATTTCTTCCGTCGGATTAAGCACTCCCCGGTAAGTCAGATTCTGATCAACCCGTGAAAAATGCTCGGAGTAGAGTGCAAGCCGTGCAGACCTGTAATCAAAAGGTTGAGGATCGATAATTTTGGCCTGACTCAACAACCCCCTGACAGGCGCTTTAATGATCTGAAACTCCCCCGATTTCAACATGGAATAGAAAATTGTATCCCCGGCCACACTGAGTGCGGGTGACATTTCTGTAATTCCCATAATGCCGGTGGCATAGCTGGTAGTCCGTTTTATTTTGCCCGATGAAATGTCCAAAACATACAAATCGCGCCTTCCGTTTACATTTGATAAAAACAACACCTCCCGTTTATTAAGGGGCATCGGATTCAGGTTCTTTGCCCCCGGAAAAGTCGCCAGAACATCAGTTTCACCGGAAGAAAAATTGAAACGGGCAAGATTGAAATTACCCGGAAAGAAAAATGATTGTCCGGGGGCCGGTTCATCCGTTATAAACCACAGCCACTGCCCTTCGGGAGACCAGCCCGGCTGCATGGCAGAATAAGAAGATCGGGTAAGAAACTTAAAGGAGTTATCAACAAAACTAAAATAACAAAGATTGCTGATCCCCATACGCATGGCACTGAAGGCAATGCCCTCCCCATTGGGGGACCAAACCGGGGACGAGACAGCATCAACCCCGGGCTGAAAAATGGTTCTCTCCGTCTGTCCTTTCTTTACATCATAAATCATAATCACCGACTTCCCTTTCTGATAGGCAACAAATGCGAAGTACCGATTATCGGGCGACCAGGAACCGGCTGTTTCGGTATATTCCAGAGCATCAATGTCTGCATTACGCGAGCTGGTATATATTTTGGAAATAATCTCCCCTGACCCGGCATCTGCCAGGAATAAATCGAGCGAATAGATATCTCTTTCGGAAAGAAAAACGATATACCTGCCATCAGGGCTAACAGCAGGAGAAAGATTATATTTTCCGGAATTTTCAGAAAAGAACAAACGCTTCCCCAGCATGGTCCAGGTACTATCCTCAGGAGTAACCAGCTGAGCGGCTAAAGCACTACGCCAGGCCAATGAAAGTGAATCAACCGTAATCCCCAGTTGTTCCTCAATTGCACTCTGGTACCCCTGCATTGCTGAGGCCACAAACAACCGACGAATATATTGCTCCCCGTATTGCGAGGCGATGTAAGACCAAAAAGCCTGTCCAAAACGATAAGGAGAATACCGGGAGTAATTACCAAGCTCATCCAGTGTGGGAAAATCATTACTCAACAAAGCGTCTCGCATCCATACAGCAGTGTAGGCGTCACTATTACCAACCGAAAGATATTCTGCCATCCCCTCAATCATCCAAAGCGGAACCCTTGAGATCGCCCCAAGATTCAAGTTGCTGCTCTCCTCAATAATATGATATTGAAACGCATGAACCAACTCATGCCCCAACACATGCGAGGTCTGATAGTCAGAAAAAGAGAAAGGCATCACCACCCGGCGCTTCAAACCTTCGGTAACACCACCGGTTCCTACACCAATATCGCCCATGATGGCATTGGTTTGTTGAAAATCGGCATGATTCCGGTACATCAGGACGGGACTTCTTTCCTCGAACGTATCTGCAAGGATTTGACGGTGATAATGATACCATTGTTCGGCAAGCCCCCCTAAAAAAACAACGCGCGAAGAGTCGGAGAGGTAATGATAAATATCAAAATGATCGGTCTGCGACAGATGAAAATCAAACGAGCGGTAGGAAGGTTTGTTTTTGCCAAAATACTGGGCCATTCCCGTGATACCCGGCAAACACAGCAGCAATATCCATAATATGACTACAGAAATTTTTGGCATTTTGAATCGTTTACAAAATTAAAGTTACGAAGAAACAGGGGTTTTGGTTTTACCTGCCTTATTATATTAGTAACAATAGAATCAGACTCTCTCTTTTTTTAATTGCTTTCGCCCCTTCAGGCCCCCGGATTAACCGCCACTATGGGGCATAGGGCGTTACACCATGCTGGTACTTGCGGTCCTTCTGGGCGGATACCATGCCCCGTAACAAAACTATTTTTATTCGTGGGGTCAGAATTATCAGGTAAAAAATTGCATTTCCATGGTGGCAATGAACCTTTTGAGGAATTAAAAATATGTCCATTCTGAAACCATGTTTCAACAGGCCAACGGCCTGGGAGCAATAGTTTTAAGAGAGCAAACGCAAATGCTACGGGAGTATCAGAAAACGTCCGGGGAAGCGGAAAAATCTTGTGGGGAAGCCCAATCTTTCCCGGGAGCGTGAAAAAACAACCCGGGACGTCTCCATTTTTAACGGGGACTGGCCATAATGTCCCGGGACGGTCGCAAAAATCCCCGGGGACGGGAGAAATATTGCCGGGAGGGATGAAAAGGTTCCGGAAAAAAACCGGTTGCCAAAATTAAGGTAACCGGTCCTGATAAGAGTTTACATATCCCTGTTAATTTTGATGATATTTACTTATGTACCCCCGATAACGGTCTTCGGCTTCCTGTACCGATACATGAACGGGCATGTTGGGAATTTTTACATCCTCGGGGCGCAAAGCTGTGATGGGTTCCTGTAGTGTTTCAAAATTTTCTTTTGACATAAACTAAAGTTTTGGTGGTTAAGGATAATAATTGCTATGGTTATCATCCATTAAATTAAATAATTGACACTACTTCACAGTATTTGGTTTTAAATCACAAATAGTCAGGGTTTTCTAACTCCCGTCAGGGTGAATGAAAATTGGGGGTTAGTGAAGAGTCGGAAAAAAGCAAACACTGTGGATTGAGAAATCCATACAGAAAGGGAGTTTGATTCACCCAAGACATTATCTTCAGCCCGGCATATAAATACAATGCTGCCAAAAAAAAGGCCGCCTGGAGATTCACTCCAACCGGCCTTATAATGTATTAATAATGTTGATATAATTTAATTGCTCAGTTCTTTAACTGCTCATCATGTTTTAAACTTTTTATTAACGAAAAACTCACCAGCACCAAAATAACAGCAAAAGGAAAGCCCGTTGAAATAGAGGCCGATTGAAGAGCTGTTAGGCCGCCCCCTACTAATAATGCGATGGCAATAGCGCCTTCCATAAAGGCCCAAAACACTTTTTGTCCTTTGGGGGCGTTCAATTTTCCGCCTGCGGTCATCATATCTACCACCAAAGAACCACTGTCGGATGAGGTAATGAAAAAAGTACCTACCAAAACAATGGATATAAATGCGGTGATTTCATAAAAAGGCAGGGTTTCAAGCATCTTGAAGAGCCCCACTGAGCTGTCCTGTGCCACGATGGAGGCAATATCCAGACTGCCATCTAATTGCAGATTCAGAGCAGTTCCTCCCAATACCGACATCCATAAAAAGGAAAAAACAGAAGGAATGACCAGTCCAAAAACCCCAATTTCCCGGATGGTTCTTCCTTTGGATATTCTGGCAACAAAAGTTCCCACAAAAGGCGACCATGAAATCCACCATACCCAGTAGAACATCGACCAGCCTTTAAACCAGTCGCCGGGAGAACCATATTGATTTCGGAACAAGCTCAATTCGACCAACCCTGAAAGGTAAGTTCCTAAGCTCTCCACAAAACCATCGATCAAGCGCAGAGAACTTCCCAGAATAAGCACAAATGCAAAAACAACGAGTGCTATGATGATATTGGCATTGCTTAAATATTTGAGTCCTTTGTTTAGTCCTGTTACCACCGAGATGGTAGCAATTAATGTTATTCCTATAATCGAAGTGACTTGCAAACTGGTGGAGTTTTCCAAACCAAAATATTCAGATAAACCTGTACTGAACTGCAATGCCCCAAAACCAAGTGAAGTGGCCAGTCCAAACAGCGTTGCCAGAACTGCCACAATATCAATGAGATGGCCGGGCCATCCATTCAGACGGTTACCAAATAACGGAACCAAAGTAGATTTCAGGGATAATGCTGCATTCTTGTTAAAGGTAAAATAAGCCAGTGCAATCCCGAGCAACATATAAATTCCCCAAACATGGAACCCATAATGAAAATAGGTGTTGCGAATGGCCAGGCGGGCTTTTTCAACATCTGAGGCCCCTTCGATAATGGGATTATTAAAATGCAGCATAGGCTCTGCTACACTAAAATAGACCAGGCCAATACCCATTCCGGCTGAAAACAACATCGCGACCCAGGAAAACTTACTGAAGCTGGGTTTGGCGTCTTTCCCGCCTATTCGAATATTTCCAAACTTACTGAATGCCAGATATAACACAAAAATCAAAAAGTAATTAATGCACAGGGTAATAAACCAACCAAAATTACTCGACATATAATACTGAAAACCGGAAAAACCAGCCTCGGCATCTTCGCTGAAAAGGATAGTTAAACTGACAAATAAAAAGGTAATTATAGCTGCCGGGATGAACACCGGTTTTGAAATATCAAAATACTTGTTTTTGAAATTCTTCATAACGATTGTTTAAGAGATTTGAGAGTTACCAAATTATGGTTTGGAGATTCTTTCTGTATCTGAAACCATCTTTGGGTGGTATGCTCCAAAATAGAAGTGCGTGCCTGATAAGTTTTTGTCCTCAATTAGCACTGAAATTGCAAAATAAGAAATATTGAAAGTTACATTGATAGGATTATCGCTATGGCGGTACCTCCAATTCACTACTTTCCACACCGTTTGTGATAATTTCATTTACTATGCCGGGTTGAAGATTGGTCCATTCGGCAGTTTGATTCATAAATCTCTTGTAAAAAGTGATGTTTAAAAATTTTAAGGGTGCGAAATAACAAAATACATTAAGATTTTTGTATCAATACTTTGTTAAACTTTTGAAAACAGATGATTGATAATCCATTGAGATCTATCCAAAAAACAACTTAAATCACTGATAATAAAAGGTTCCAAGGCGAGAATTTGCGTTTGGCTTTTTTTAACAGTCCAGAAAAGGCTCCGGTGAGGCTTATAGATACTACCCCGCGTGGTTAATATTGGATTACTCATCTATAAAATTTTGGTCGATTTAGCGGGTTACAAACCCGTGAAAAACAAGCCGTGTGGATTCGGAAATCCACACGGACGGGGCTTAACACAAAAAAAACCGTGACCCTAAAGACCCACGGTTTATATATCATAATAAAAACTCTGCATCATCGCATCTCAGCGATTACAAAATCTTTTACGACTCTGCCCTGAACTGTTCCAAAAATCTCACATCGTTCTCAAAGAACAAACGTATGTCATTGATCTGGTATTTCAGCATGGCAATACGTTCGATTCCCATCCCGAAAGCAAAACCGGTGTATTCATCCGGATCAATATCACAATTGGTCAATACAGCGGGGTCAACCATTCCGCATCCGAGAATCTCCACCCAGCCTGTGTGCTTACAGATGTTACATCCTTCGCCCCCACAAAGGGTACAAGAGATATCCATCTCGGCTGATGGCTCGGTAAACGGGAAGTACGAAGGGCGCAAACGAATCTCGGTATCCTGACCAAACATCTCCTTGGCAAAATAGAGCAATGTCTGTCGCAGGTCTGCAAATGATACGTCTTTATCGATGTAAAGACCTTCTACCTGATGGAAAATACAGTGAGCACGGGCCGAGATGGCTTCGTTTCGAAACACACGACCGGGAAAGATTGCACGAATGGGTGGTTTCTGGTGCTCCATGGTACGAATCTGAACCGAAGAAGTATGTGTCCGTAATAAAATATCCGGATCCTGATTGATAAAAAAGGTATCCTGCATATCGCGGGCCGGGTGTTCCGGCGGGAAGTTCAACGCTTCAAAAACGTGCCAGTCGTCTTCAATCTCGGGTCCTTCAGCAACTGAAAATCCGATACGATCAAATATCTCCACAATCTGATTGCGAACTATGGAGAGCGGATGGCGACTACCCAAGGGCATGGCACTTCCGGGTAGTGTAAGATCTGTTGCCCCTGAAGTCAGCCCTGATTGTTCAAATTGCTCCTTCAACTGAGTGATAGACTCCTGAGCTGCATTTTTCAACTCATTGATAGCCTGGCCAACTGCCTTTTTCTGATCATTGGGAACATTCTTAAACTCATTGAAAAGCTGAGGAATAATTCCTTTTTTACTGATATATTTAATCCGCAGCTGTTCTGCCTCTTCAGCAGATGCTGCCGTCAGGTTTTTTACTTCTTCCAGTAAATCTTTAATCTTATCAAGCATTGTTTTTGATTTTTTGGAACAATTTGAACCACAAAAGTAATAATTTTTTCCACCCGCTTAAAGTTCACTGTACCATTATATTTTTGGGGAATGGAAGCAGAGAAAGATATCATGTAACAGAATGGTTACAATTGTCATATTTGCGGCACAATAATCTAGGCCCCACCTGCGACAACAAGTGCAACCACCACAGCAATGGCTGCAACTCCTCCCATAAAAGCCCCAAAGCCGGTTGACTTTTGAATAAAAAAGATGTTTTCTCCATCATTTGTAAAGTAGCCGGGAGAAAGGGAGGTATTGGTAAGCCTGTTCACAATGAATTGTTGCCGCACAAAGACGGGCGCTTCATCTTTTCCATATGGAATAATTGTCAGAAATAAACGATAAGTGGCCGGAGTCTCCTCTCCGGAGAAAGACACTGTTCTGGTTTTATAATACCCATTGTCTGTTCTGAGGTTCACTGTCTCCACCTGGTTCTCATCAGGAAAATCGAAGAATGATTGCTCCAGAACAGGCCCTCTCACATTCACTTTACTATCGGGGGGAATAAACAAAACGGATGGATCTGTTTGAATTTCACCGTTGGTGGTAGTATAATAATCCCGATCATTAACATAGGATTGACGACTGTGCGATGTAGATGAAATCCGGGAAGTATTATCGAAAAAGGGAATCGTCTCTCCTGAACGGATTAAAGATGATTTGGACTTATCAACCAACACGGGACGCATTGAACGGTTGAATATCTCAACCTGAATTTCTCCTCCATCTCCATCAAACGAATAGTTAATTTCGAGCGAATCTGTCAGAGAAGCGCCGACATCGTCCGAAGCATCTATCTTCAAAGGGGTAAGCCCTACATACTGATAAGTACTACAACTGGAAAACAACAAAGCAACCAGTAAACTGAGGATTAGAGTTACAGTTTTCATGTGTTTCAAATTTTAGTTAGATGAGCTGATGGACACATGGAAAGGCAGGTTCCATCATCAAGTAATATTATCCTATTTCTCAATAATTTCGATGGTCTTAATCCGGATATCCTGCACAGGGCGGTCTTCCCCGTAGGTTTCAACCGCTGCAATTTTATCAACAACATCCATGCCACTTACCACTTCTGCAAAAACAGAGTAATCTCCGTCCAGATAGGGAGCTCCGCCAACGGTAGTATAGACTTCCCTCTGCGTGGGGGTAAAGCGAAACCCCTTTTCCTGCTCTATATCGTTGAGTTCCTCATCGGTAAAAATACGGCCTGCAATAATGAAAAACTGGGATCCGTCTGAACGATTTCGGGGATTACGGGCGGCCGGAAGTTTGGAGGCTGCAACCGCTCCCCGCTTATGAAAAAGGGAGGGGACAATTTTAGTAGGTAAAGTATAACCGGGACCTTTCCAGCCCACCACATCATCTTTGCCGGCATATTTTGAGTCGGCGGCCC
The DNA here is from genome assembly GCF_003003035.1 of Marinilabilia salmonicolor. Classification (GTDB taxonomy): domain Bacteria; phylum Bacteroidota; class Bacteroidia; order Bacteroidales; family Marinilabiliaceae; genus Marinilabilia; species Marinilabilia salmonicolor_A. The sequence continues at coordinate 119,814 of NZ_PVTS01000003.1, forward strand.
CCATCTGTATCAAAAAGTTTTTCAGTACACGATGAACCGTCAGACTATCATAGAACTGGTCGCTGACGAGTTTTATAAAATTATCCCGGTAGGCCGGCAACTCATCATAAGTACGAATGACAATATCTCCCATGGTGGTTTTTATGCGAAATCCGGCTACTTTCTTATGCGAAATATATACCTTGTCAGTTTTGGTTCGGAGATCATAGATGGAAGCAGCACGTTCATTCTGCTCTTTCAACATGCGGGCGATGTACTTTTTGGAAAGCACGACGCGTTGCAAAGAATCCCCGGAGCCTCTCTCCTGAACGATTCCCATAAATTCATGATTCAACCTGAAGGCCGGTTTGCCTTCTTTTATGTTATCCGGAACAGTCCAGAAACCCAAAGAATCCAAATCCTGATAGTTGCCTGCAAGCGCCTTTACTACAAAGAGTTTACGGTTGGGTCTTTTCAGAGTGTACAGCGTATCGGGTTGTGCAAGGCTGCCTTTAACCTTGATGTAATCAGCATTATTTTGTTTTACCTTCAGCACCAACAGATTAAGATTGTGATCGTAGGCGGTATATCCTTCTACTTCCGTCATATCACGGGTTCCAACGGGGGCGATTTCTGCTTTGTAAGCTCCTTTAATCCATTCGAAGTTGGTGAGCACCAGATCCTCGTCCACAAAAAAGCCAAAACCTCTTTTCAATGCGCGATTGTAGTGATCATAAGTACGAATCTCCACCATACCTTTGATATTATCCTGAAAAGAACCAAAGGAAATCTCTTCTTTCGTTGGTTCTTTTTTCCCGGTAGAATTATTACATCCCACCACGAAAAAAAACAAAAGACTGATTAGAAAAAAAGAAAGAATACGTGACTTCCGGCGCATTTTAAAAGCGTTTTATTGCATTATTTCTTCCACCCTGATAACCACGTCGGTATAGGGACGATCATTTTTATCTGTTTTTAGTGCAGCAATTTTATCGATAACATCAAATCCCTCGACAACTTCTCCAAAAACGGTATAGTCACCATCCAAATCAGGCAAACCGCCAATACTGGTGTAAGCCTCACGTTGAGCATCTGAAAATTCAATATAATCAGACAATGAATATTCAAAATTAATCTTCTGCTTAATATCCCTCAGCAACTCATTAAAAGCATGGGGATCTTCCTTTTTCAACCGGTCCAGTTCCTCTTTGCGGGGTACATAGAACTCCCTCTTCAACCGGTTTTTAATGGGAATATTGTTGTTTTTTTCAATGATATCCAATTGTTCATCCGTCCAAACCCTTCCCTTAACAATATAAAACTGGGAAATATCCGACATCTTGAAATGATTGACGTCCTCGGGCTGACGGGGTGCACACAAAGCTCCTTTTTTATGAAAGTGATGATCGTGGGTCTCGGCATCGATCATAACGGCGGAATTGCCATACCCGATATGTTTGCCTGCAGGAGCATTGCGAGAATCTGAAGACCCTCCCTGAATGACGAAGTTTTGAATCACACGGTAGAAAAGTGTCCCGTCAAAATGGTCACTGTTGACCAATTTCAGAAATTCATTCCGGTGATTGGGAGTGTCGTTGTACAATTTCACCTTCATGTTACCCAGATTGGTCTTGATGAGCACATAGTGGGTGTACTCCTGTCCACTCGCGGTTTCAGATAAAAAGAAGAAACTCGTTGCAAATAAAAATATAAACAACAATCGCATCATTAACTGACAATTTTATCTTTAGTAGCCTCAAATGATAGTCACGTCTGAATGTTTAGAGATTGCTTCGGGCCTCGCCCGAAGCAATCTCTAATTGCAAAATACAACCCGGGATAATAATAAATCATCCGCTCATTAAGTATGCAAATATTATTCCTCAATAATCTCCATGGTCATTTTAATATCTTCCACGGGGCGATCCATCTGGTCGGTTGATACAGATGCAATGGAGTCAATTATGGCCAGACCCTCCTCTACTTCACCAAATACAGTATAGGCATCATCCAGCATGGGAGTTCCACCAATAGTAGTGTATGCCTCACGCACCTCTTCAGGAAATTCAAAATTTGCCGAATCACCCAGTTCAGCTTTGGTCTCCTCTTCCAACTTTGAGATAAGCGCCTCGAACCCTTCGCGGTCTCCACGCTGACGCATGGCCATCAATGAGTCCTGATATGGAGTGATTTTATCAAACATACGAGCCTGAATGGCTCTCTGCCCCATCTGTTCTTCCAGATTATCAAGGTCCTCAGAAGACATCGTTTCACCCTGAACAATGTAAAACTGAGAGCCGGATGATTTACGTTCAGGATTGGCCTGATCACCTTGACGAGCCGCAGCTAAAGCTCCCTTTTTGTGAAAACGCTTCGGAAAATTGATCTCAGCAGGCACCGTATATCCGGGACCTCCGGAGCCCAGGCGGGCACCTTTTTCAGCACCTTTGGATTCAGGATCACCCCCCTGAATCATGAATCCTTCAATTACCCGGTGAAACAAGAGGTCATCGTAAAAGCCCTCTTCCACCAGCTTAAGGAAATTCTCCTTGTGCTGTGGAGTATCATCATAAAGTTTAATTTTCATATTGCCGTAAGGTGTTTTTACAAGCACCTTCTTCTCAGGTTCGTCACAAAAAGTGAGCAATACCCCGAGGGCAACAAGAAGTGAAAACATAGATGCTTTTCTAAAAGAAAGAAATGGTGTCATGGTTTTTTTGTTTATCAGATTATTGTAATTGTATTTTTAGATATTCGAAAGCGGATTTTTTAAGCACATGATTCAGAAATGAAGGGGTCAGAGATTTTAACCGTTTCACCTCTTCAAACTGTGGCCAGCCCTCTTCATCAGGGCCATTGGCTTTCAGGTAGCCTTCCCTGCTTAATAGGGTACATTTTCCAAGATTGATCAAATCCATCTTCTCCTGCCTTTCGTATGGTTTCATCCCCTGACCAAGCTCCTGAATACCAATCAGGAACAACATAAAATCAAAGTCAGCAGTCACTTTAAATTTTTTACTGATTTCCAGGACCATCAAATCCCAGTTTTCTGCATTGTATTCTGTCATAATTATATCCCCTTTTCCCCGCCTGAAGACGTTTCTTACCTATTTTCTTTCTCTCAGGGGGCTGATTGTAAAGTTCAAAAATAATAAAAGTTAAGGAATTGCATCAATACCAATAAAAAAGCCGGCCAGGAAATTCCTGCCGGCTTTTTGTGGGTTGTACTGGATTCGAACCAGTGACCCCTACCCTGTCAAGGTAATGCTCTAAACCAACTGAGCTAACAACCCTTTTTGGTGCTGCAAAAATAGTAAAAAAAGGATTCCTTCCTCATCATGCCCGGAAAAAATCAACAAAAAAAGGTCCGGCAAACCACCGAACCTTCTTTTCTGGATTTTTTTCTGATCTAAGGGAAAGGCGAAACTTTCTTGGCGACAAAGATAGACAACTTTTAACAACCTCAAACAAAAAGTGGATATTTTTTAAATTGAAGTGGATAAAAACATCATTTCACCTTCGAAAACCACCACCAGAACCTCTGGCAGGCAGTGACATAATTGATTTTAACATTTCCCTGTCAAAAAACCCGTTTTTATCTTTTTCCTGCAATGGCATCCACTGAATATTTACCGGACCCCAGGAAGAAAGTTGCTGCAAAAGCAATAAAGTAAACCAAAGCAAACTCTTTGGAGGCCCCTCCGGCAGAGAATAATGGATCCCCGGAATGTACGACCAATGCTGCAGTGAGCATGGTAATCATCAGCGGAATAGATGCCAGACGGGTTCTGAGACCAATCAGCACCATAATTCCTGCCACAAATTCGGCCAGAGTGGCCAAAACCAGATTAATAGTAGGACTGATGCCAAACAAAGCAGGGAACTGAATATTTCCGGAAAGCAACATTTGAAGTTTGCCCAATCCATGTCCGAATGCTATGAAAAAGCCAAATCCCACACGCAATATAAGTGCAGCTAAATCTTTTGATGTTTTCATGTCAATATTGTTTTTGATGAATTAAATTAACAACGAAAGGACAATTTGGTTTTAACCTGCCATATTCATAAAACAAATAAGGTGGTAACAAGTTGATATACTGAAATCAATAGCCAGGGGGAACATCCCCCCTCTCAATATTGGTCGCGGCGACCAATATTGAGAAAGGGGGGGTTTGTACCAATTTCCCTGAGCCGTTGGTCCGTTGAAGAATAGTTTTGAGAACGAAAAACCTTGTCCCGGGAGACTTCGGACCAATTTAAAACACAACATCATTATGTATTCCTTTAAACGGATAAACCCTTGCTTTAAGGAGGACTGCATTATTTTACAATGTCCATCTACCTGATAAATACAACCGTCCTGATATATTACTCCAACCACACTTCCTCTAAATAGAAATCAATAGCCCCCTCTACCTTCTGAGCAGGCAATACAATCTGTAAAAACTCGATTTCATCCAAATTAAAATCTGTATTATTTTCAGAACCGGCAAACCAGGGAAGATAATCGGGGAATGGTCGGGGAACAACAGCAATGCGGCCTGCATCAAAATTATTCAGGCTTACCGTATAAAATTCATCATGGTCATTCAATTTCATCTGGTATTTCCGAACCAGTCCGGATTTGTCAATCAGGGAAATATGAAGTACCGGAGGCATTCCGGATCTTACCCCCGCCTTTAGGACCAACTTCTCCTTTGATAAAATGTTTTTTTTACGCCCGGCAATTTGCTCCCCAAAATAATATTTGAATGCATGAAACGGCTCATCTACTGAACAATCTGTATCATCAGGAGTAAAGTTGTAAGAAAGCACTCGTCTGTTAAAATTCGGAAGCACGCCAACTCCCTGTTGCCAGAAGGAGGATGAAAACTCATGATCATCGGCACTCCATAACAAAAGAGGAGCGTCATCCGGCGATATATCAAGATTGTAGCCCTGGCGGGGAGAAAAGTCCCAATCACCTGGGCTCCCTGCAATCCCTGAAGGGAATGTCTTCCAGTTCCCATCCGGATGTTTCACCCCAATATAATAATTCAAGGTCTGTTGGCGATTAAACTCATCTGGTAATAAAGCCCTGTAATGATTGAGAGAAATCTCCTTTGCCTCAAAACGCCGGCTGCGGTAATGTCCCTCTCCTACAAATACAGCAACCTCCTCAGGCTTCTCCGCGGAGATTACATCAAAAGAAATCTCCACCTCATCACTCATATTCATTGATTGGGACGTTTTGTTATGTACCAAAAGGGTATCCAGATCCGTTGCAGGAGCTACATATTCATTGAGCAATATATTTTTAAAAGCACTCTGAGCATCAATTTTCGCTGTAACTCCCTTTTTCCTCAATAAATAGACTCCGGGGGTAAGATTAATTTCCCCTTCATTGGCAATAGCTGTCAGAGCATTCCCCTCATTGATACCCTTAGCTGAAAAAGTATCTCCAAGTTGAGGTAAATGAATGGTCATGGAATGTTCTGCATGCAGCACAGCAGCTTTCTGCACATTGGGATCAACCGGACTGTAAGGATCTTTAAGCCAAAAGGCATCAGGCATTATCTCCAGCCGCCAGACTCCCGGCTCTATTTCATCAAGAAAATAAGCGCCCCGCCCATCGTATTTCACTACCGGACTATTTCCAAAACCCGCTATCTCCTTCAGTTTAGAAGTCTCCGAAGGCACAGAAGATGTATTATTAGTGTAAAAAAACCGGTTTTCTGAAAGGTATTCAGCCAGATTCTGCTCATAACTGACCCTGAAATCCCCAAAAACATTATTCCCGGGAAAGGCTCCAAAATCAGCATTCCGTGGAATTTCATGAAAAACGGCTGACGCGATCTTTAAACTAAGGGCTTTTTGTGGAGCATAAGCCATATTCATAAAATGGGTACCATAATTGGTATTGAACGGGGCCAGGAACATGGCATCATAAGCAAAATGTGTTGCCAGCTGCAACCCCGCTTCTCTGAAGCTTCGGGCCATGGCGGGATACATATAATTTCCGGCCACATCGGCAGGGTCAAATTCATAAACAATTTTAGCCTTATTTTTGAACCCCGGATGGTCTTCATAAGGAATTTTGTATTCCGCCACATGAGGCAGGTAGTTCCCTTTCAGCGCATGGTTGGCCACCAGTCCCGACGGATACCACTGAAAGGTTCCCCCATCTACATCTGCCTCCATATAGGCATCTGCCAAATGAATACTGTGACTCATATTATAGAAAACAGGCTTTTGCAAACCGGTTTTTTTCATTGAAGCAACCATCTTGTTAATGTAGCTCTTCACCTCTTCTTCGCTCCCACCGTGATGTGGTTCGTTGGAAACTTCAAAAGCAATAACATCAGGGTCATCTTTATAGGCAATGCCGGTAAAGGCATTCTTATGATTAAGAAACTGCTCCAGATAATTGGCTTGTGCCTTTATGGCATCAGGATTGGTCAGACAGGCATCCTTCCCATATTTATTGGAAAACCCTGGCGTATCCTCATCAGGCTCGGGCCATCCGTTGCCCCAAAAAGCAATGGGAGTTATCACAAATCGCATTCCGCGCTTTTTCATCTCATGAATGGCAAAATCGAACAACCGCAGGTGCTCATTTTCCAACAGATTTCCCACTGAATCGGAAATCTCTGTATCCCACACATGTACCCGATAAAGATCCAGATCGAGCCGGGCAAAATGATATACATCCTGCCTGATGGCTTCCTCATGATCAATACCCATCCTTTCAGCCATCCGGAAAGCATGTGCAAACGGGACGGAGTAGTTGACTCCAAAACCCACTATTTCGGACTGATCATGCTCCCAGCGCAACACACCCTCGTCATCCACATAAGCATTACGGGAATGCTGACCTGATGCAGCTGTAATAACAAAAAACAGAATTATTAATAGTATTCCTTTCATATTATTAAAGTTAAGGGTTTCTGAAAGACAGCAACCCTTTATTAAATACAGTTTTAATGAATAGTATCCTAAACATTCTCCAAAAGGGATTTCATCCCTTAAACCCTGACCTACTTTCTTATCTTGATATAAGAAAGTAGGCAAAGAAGATCAAGACTTAGCCAGCTTTCGCTCTAAAAACTACGGTTCTTCCATCGAAATCGTCTAAACTCATCTCACTTGCTGCACGCGTGAGATTCAAACAAAGACGATTTTTCGATGAAACAACCTTGTTTTTAGGCTTACCTGCCAAGGTCGATAACCAACAAGCCCGACAGCTCTTTTAAAAAAATTATATTGGACAGTTGTTTTCAAATTACTCTTTTTAACATTGCCCCAGAAAGCCTTGGCTGTTTAACCTTATTTCCCCTTGAGTAGAAGGAACCTTCACTTTAAAAAAGCCTTACAAGTTGTAATTCATTTAGTTCTAATGTCCAAAATAAAACCCCTGACAGGATTAAAAACCCTGACAGGGGCGGATCAAAAAGGGAAAGATTGATTTATTGATTCAACGTCATCTCATAAGTAAGATTATACAAATCTACTGTCAGAGTGTAGGTTCCCACCTCGGTATCATCGGTAATGTTTCCCCATCCATAACCGAGGGTTCCGTCACTTCCACCAAATTTATCATCCCAGTTATCGGCTTCCAGATAAAGAGAGAAGCCATCCGTTGAAGGAGTGGAAACCTCTATTGTACCGGAGTAAATGCCCTCACCGGTTTTGGGAATGGTCGTATTAAAATCCCATTGATCGTTGAGCCCTGACAAATACAACACATCCCCCAGGGGAGTTAGTCCGTAAGTCATGTTTTCCACATCCGCTTTGACCCAATAGGTACCGGGATCAGGAGCAGGAATATTGCGGTTTTCGACATTCATTTCCAGCAGGCCTTCACTCTCACCCATGGTATAATAATCGACTCCCCACTCGGGTGCTGTAAACATCTGGAATCCCCACTGGGAATTGATATCCACAAAGCCACCGTAAAGGGCATTATTCAACAGAGGGATAAAGTTATCAAATGTCCAGCTGCCTCCGGTCTCCCCGTCTTTTGACCCGGGAAGATACAAGAAGGGAATAACAACTTCCTCCTGGGGCAGATTTTCTCCTTCATCTATAGTATAAGTCCAACCCGAAGCACCTGTCAGATCAAGCGTAATGGTATTGATTCCTGATGATGGTACCGTGAAGTTTCCGGGAGTTTCTGCAAGCACAATGTTACCACTTCCGCTTTCTGCAAAGGAAACAGTTGTGGCAAGTGCTCCGTCATCCGTATCTCCGGTGTCGGTATTGTAGAGCAGGGCATCACTGCTCAGCGTGACCTGGGCCCCGGCGGCAGTCGTTTCAATAACCCCGGCCCACAACTCCTGCGATTTAAAGAAAGCCAGTGAATCCTCAACAGCTCCTCCCACCGAAATTTTTGGCAGCCATGTAGCAGTCCACTCCATATCGGCAGTACTCATGGTCACATAATAATGTCCTCCATTGGCCGGGAACCAGCAGTTCCACATTGTTTCTGCATCGGTAGAAAGTTCAAAAGGAACTTCGGACACACCATTATTACCATAAATGACACCATCTCCTTCCTGAAAATAAAAATTCATCCACCCTGTTGCTTTAACAAAGCCGGCATATTCACCATTCTCTTCGGGAGAATAGATTGTTGCCAGGGTATCATTTTGCTCAGCATTCAGGAGATAAAGTTTCGACATATCAATTACAAAAGGCGTGACATCAACAGAAATGACATTGCTGTAAACCGGCTCCATATTGTTTCCTACCGATGATCGCACCCTGAAATAAAGTGGTGAGGCCACATCGGGTTGCAAACCGGCATCCTTGGCCAAGGCATTGAGCCGCGCACCTGTAAGCGCCAATTGATTTCCGGTGCCTTGCAACTCTGTAAACTGCACAAAATCGGAAGATGCTGAAACCTCAACGGTCATTCCAGGCAAACCGGAAGCCACCCCCATTGTATCGTTGCTCACAGAGAGTTCTCCGGACTCCCAGGAGAAACTCAACACCTGAAGATCAGAATTTTCAATTGTTAAGACCACCTCAGAACCCGATACTGAAAGATCGGCAGCCTCAAGTCCTGACAGATAAATCTTGTCTCCTTCCTTCTCGCAAGCCACCGCCAACAAGATTAGAAAAAAGACCCCTATATATGTTTTTATATTTTGCATTGTCTTACCAAATTAAAGGTTAGTAATTTTCGTTTGACAAATTAGGGTTGGCGGAAAGCTCCGTTGCCGGAATGGGATAAATATTGTACTTCTCATTCACAGCCATCCCGTCTTTAACTCCACCTTTCCATTGCCAGATGTATTTGTTGGAAGTAAATGCATCAAACCGGATAAGATCTGTGCGTCGCACTGCTTCCCAGTAGAGCTCGCGTCCCCGTTCATCCAGGAAAAACTTATATGGAATCCCTTCAGTGGTTGCTGTCAGATCATTTTCCGAAACTTCTGCTACATTGCGGATAGAACGAAGCTCATTGACATAATTCAACGCAGTCCCCAAATCGCTGTTTGAGCGCGCCGCTGCTTCGGCATACATCAGGTAGGCATCAGCCAGACGGAACATTGGGAAGTCTGTATCCACGCCGTCGTTTTGAGTATTTGATGAAGCCTCACCGGCATCAGTCCGGTTGCTCCATTTCAGCACAAAGTAACCTCCACTCCGGTCATCTACGCCACCATCCATATACTGACTTTGTCCATCGGTATAAAACATGGCACGGGAATCATTTTCCATATCAAACAAAGCGGGCATCTCTCCACGAATACGGAACATGCTCCAGGCACTGGCAACCCCGAGCGTATCAGCCGGAGCTCCATAGTCGGTATCCACAGCTCCACAAACCAGATAAGTGGTAGCACCCCACGACATTACATTCTTACTATCCACCACAAGAGGCCAGATAATTTCATTGCCGGGGCCTACACGCTTGTGATTATCAGCATTGAAGAGCTTGCCATAATCTGGCTCCAACTCATAACCTGCATCAATAACCTTTTGAGCATAAGTCTTAACCTCCTCATAATGCGGACCTGCTTCGTACACTTCAGCATTGAGATACAAACGTGAGAGTAACATCCATGCTGCTGTTTGTGGTGCATGTCCATACTCACAGCTGGCAGCTTCGGTCATATTTTCGCTACATTCAATCAGTTCAGTTTCAATAAACTCAAACATATCAGCAGCCTGATACTCTTCGGGTAAAGCAGAACTACCAATCAGTTCTTCATCCGCAAAAGGAATATCGTGAAACAAGTCTAATGCATGAAAGTAAGCCAATGCCCGCAGGAATCTGGCTTCAGCACGGTAAGTCCTGATTTTCGCCTGTTCTGTCTCTGTAAACCCTGCGATGCGCTCATCCGTGCTATTCTTCAGAAATTCGTTGCACAAAGAGATGGAATAATAGGAACGGTAGTACATATCCGCCACCCAGGGATCGTTGGCATCCCAGGTGAGAAAAGTGAGGTCGCCAATGTTATCACCCTCAATCCAGGTAGAGCCCAGTTCATCGGTTCCTGCTTCCTGAACATTGAAATAACAACGCATATAGTCATACCCGTTATTACTGCTAAGGTCTGCGTCTCCTCCACCTTTTTCCTGTCCGGCAGTAACAAAGGATGCATAGCACTTGGCAAGAGCCGAAATGTAATTGTCCGGATTGGCATAAACTGACTCGGAGGTTTCTTCTATTTCAGGATACTGATTCAGGTCATCGGTACATCCGAAGAAAGCCCCAACCGAAAGTATCCAAAGTGTATATATTATCTTTCTCATAACGTAACTCCTTTAATAATTAAAATTCCAGTCCAACACTCAACGAGAAAATGCGGGGGCGGGGATAGAACGAAAGATCCATTCCCTGCGGCACTTCCGGGTCAACGCCGGAATACTCTGTGATGGTAAATACATTCTGCACCATTGCAGTGGCATTCACATTGAGCCAGTTGGTCACTTTCCCAAAGTTATACCCTAAAGTGAGGTTATCCATTTTGAGGAAAGAGGCATTTTCCACGTAGTAATCTGATAAATACTGACGACTCTGAAATCCGGTCTCCAGGTAACTCTTGTTCAGATTACTGAGCTGATAAGCGTTGTAGGACATGGTTCCCAGTGCCCCGGTATTCATAGCCATACCATTATATACGTAGTTTCCTATGTTGGCTCTGAGACTGGTACTCAAAGTCCAGTTGCGATACCTCAAAGAAGTACTGAAACCCAAAATATAATCAGGAGCAGAAGAATTGTAGCGATACAAATCTTCAGAATTGATCTCACCATCATCATTCAAATCGGCATAGGCCCCTTCAATGGGTTTTCCGGTTTCCTGATCGTAGAGCTGATGATATACGTGAAACATATACGGTTCATAACCCTCTGTCAGCACCTGAAAGTAATAACTGTCGATGGTTGGACCAATGGAAGTACTGGTAATCTCAGTTCCTTTGATTATGGAGAGATTTTTAATCTTCTGTGTCTGCCATGCAGCGTTGAATGTGAGATCCCAGGTCCACCGGGCATTGTCAACAGGAACTGCATTCAGGCTCACTTCGAAACCTTCGCTGTCAACGTTCCCCACATTGGTAAGAATGTTTTTGTCGAAATTGGTTCCCGCCGGAGAAGGCACTGTGGCCAAAAGGTCTTCTGTCTCCCGTGTGTAGTATTCTGCAGAGCCCGACAAGCGATTGTTGAAGAACCCAAAATCAAGTCCGAAGTTGTAAGCCCTGGTAGTTTCCCATTTCAAATCGGAAACGTAAGCTTCGGGACGATAGGTGTTTACCGGACGATCTCCAAAGATGTACTGGGCCCCTGTCTGACTGATGGTATAAACGGGCAGATAATTGTAGTTTCCTATTCCTTCCTGCTGGCCTGTAATACCATAACTTGCACGCAGTTTCAGATTGCTCAGTACGTCAATATCCTTCAGGAAGAACTCCTCAGACAACCGCCATCCCACGGCTACCGAAGGGAAAGTACCCCATCGGGTATCTTCACTAAACCTGGATGTTCCGTCCTGCCGGATCGTAGCAGTAAGCATGTAGCGCGATGCAAAGGTATAATTCAGTCGTCCGTAGTAAGAGAGCAATGCATGCCGCTGATCTGAGGCTGCAATGGAATTCTGCACCTCACCGTTCACGTTCAGTTCTTCGTAAAAAGGTCTTGTGCTCTTCCAATATTGATAATCATAACCTGCTGTTACATCAACGGTGCTATTAATGGTTTCCAGGTTCTTATTATAGTTAAGGTAAGTTGTCAGCAGGCGGTTTTCTTTTTCCTCCGGGCCATACGAATAATCCCGGCCATTGGTCATGTAAAATTCGGCAGCTTCAGCAGGCACATAAATCTCACCCTCTCCTTTGGCATAATCATATCCAAGGGTGGCATGCACCTTCATTTCAGGCAGAAATGGAAGTTTGTATTCAGCATCCAGATTGGTAATCACCCGCCCCACATCACTGGTAGAGGAATTTTGGTTTAACAGACCAACCGGATTAATGACCGCGGACGTTACCGGAATTCCTGATCCATCAATGGCTTCGTTGTAACCGCCAAAAGTATCAGCACCTGAATACACAGGTATGGTAGGATTGAAAGTCGCTGCCCCCCAAATTGCGTCTGTTTGTGCAAACGTATTTCTATTCAACGCTCCTTTTATTCCCAAAGTCACTTTCAGGTCGTCATTCAGGAATGAAGGCGAAACGGTCAGGTTACCGGTCATTCTCTCGGCGTTATCGGTTTTTACAATACCATCCTGATTGTAGTAACCCAGAGAAAAACGGAATGGAACCTCTTTCAATTGCCCTGAAAAACTAAGATTATTATCGGTGCCAAAAGCCAACTGGTATATTTCATCATTCCAGTCGGTATTGTAATCTCCCAACAGGGCCTGCTGAGCAGGCGAACCATCACGATTCACGACATTTATAAATTCTTCAGTGGAAAGCATATCCGCAAGTTTGGTTTTCGCCTGCAGGGAATTGGTTGTACTGAAAGTTACCTTCAAATCATCTCCTGTCCCTTTTTTGGTAGTAATCAGGATCACTCCGTTGGAGGCTCTTGATCCATAAATCGCTGTCGAGGAGGCATCCTTCAGTACCGTCATGCTCTCAATGTCATTGGGATTGATCAGACTCAGAAAGTTATTGTCATTTCCACTGATTCCGCCTGATTCCAGAGGCACACCGTCCAGGACAATCAGCGGGTCGTTACTGGCATTAAGAGAAGCACCCCCCCGAATCCGGATAGAGTTACCCGCAGAAGGAGATCCGCTCTGAGACATAATTTGTACACCCGAAACTTTTCCGTTGATCAATTGCTCAGGAGAACTGATAATTCCCTTCTGGAAGTCCTTGCTGTTCACGTTGGACACAGCACCTGTAAGATCTCCCTTACGTTGCTGCCCGTAGCCAATGACCACCACTTCATCAAAGCTGATCACGTCGGGCTTCAGAGTAATATCCAGACGGCTTCGGTCACCCACTTCAATCATTTGGGTTTCATACCCGATATAGGATATGCGCAACACATCGGATTCGGAAGCCTGAATGGTAAATTGTCCATTGGCATCCGTAATGGTTCCCGTTTGGGTGCCATCAATAAGAATCGTTACTCCGGGCAGCGACTCATTGGTCTCCCCATCAACGATGGTACCGGTAATGGTCTTTTGCTGAGCAATTGCCAGAGTGGCAAACAGCCACAGCAATAGCAATGCAACCGGTTTTTTCTTTTGTAATCGCAGATTTTTCATATTCATAGTTGTTTGGTTTTTATTATGGTACTTCTACCGTGAGCGGTTCGGCAGCAAGCCCGTTGGCCGATGCCTTTATGGTTATGACACCTCCCTGATCTCCTGCTTTCAGGAGTATGGTAGCAATTCCCGCTTCCGCACTCACCGGGTTTGCACCAATCAATTCAGCATCACCTTCCACTGAGTAAGTAACATTGTTAGTAGCTTCGGGAAGTATTGTGCCATTCGCATCCGTAACAGAAGCATACAGGAAAACCACATCATTCTGTCCTTTCTCCAAAGGACGACCGCTTTCGTCAATCCAAAGATTTAGTTGTGCGGCCTGTTCCGGAGTACGTCTGATGGTTTCTGCTATTTCCTGCCCGGCCACATATCCTTTTGCAGTCAATTCACCTGGTTCAAAACCAGTGAGATGAAAGGTAAAAGGGGGATGTTTGAGGTGGGAGCTGACACGATCACTATCAGGCTTTTGCCGACCGACAGACTTCCCGTTTACAAAGAGTTCCACTTCTTCGCAGTTGCTATACACTTTCACTTCAGAAAAAGAAGGATCGTTATAGAAATTGGCAATTTCGATGAAAGGCCCGTAAAAATCCGGACTCACTTCAGGCTTAATATCTGCCTGGCTCTTATAGAAATAGAATGCAAACTTGGGCAACCGGAAGAGATCCATAATACCGGAAGCTTCCAGATCAGGAGCATATCCACGGTTATAGTCGAACATCAGCCAATTGGCATCTCCGACGGCAGGCCCTTGCAAATTGCTGTTGTGGGCTTCCTGATAATTGAGGGCCTGCTGCGAAAGCCGCTTTTGACCGAATCCACGTAACTGACGTGAGTTACGCTCTTCTGATGTAAGATCTTCAAACGCTTTCTGGTTAAAACCAGCATTTTGAGCATAATACTCCCAGTCGCCGTACTCGGCAATGAAGATGGGTTTCTCCTCATCGTAGCGATTCCAGTAATGAGGCGGCTTCCCGTGCTGTCGTGCAGGAATATAAACGTCATAGACATCGTCGATCCACCCGCAGGTATAAGTATCCTCATGCGGGTATTCCTCATGGACGGCAGCATGTGCCCATTGCATAAATTCACGGGTCATCCCCGATTCGTTGAGTGAAGCTTCCCAAATCACCACAGAAGGATGGTTGCGATCGCGTCGAACCATATTGCGCACATCCTGAATGGCATTGTCCTGAAACACCTCATTGCCGAAAAACTGCCAGCCGGGAATGGCATCCATCGTTAAAAGTCCGAGTTCATCACAAGCCCTCATAAAAGAACGGGAATGCGGGTAATGTGACAATCGCACAAAATTGAATCCGGCCTGTTTTATTTTGTAAGCATCGCGGTAATTGGCATTGTCTGACAAGGCATACCCAATGTACGGATATTCCTGATGGCGATTGGTTCCTCTCAGAAACAGGGGTTCGCCATTGAGATAAAACTGACCGGCTGTCCAGGAAAAAGTCCGGATACCGATGGTTTCCGAAACAGCATCCACCACTTTTTCATTTTCCAGCACTTCTACAGTCAGATCATACAAATTGGGATAGTCGGGAGACCACAGAGCGGGCTCTTCAATATCAAATGAAGTCTGGAAAACCTGATTGCCCATTGCTTCCACATTTTGTGCAGCAACGCTTTGTTCTGTTATCACATTCCCTTCAGCATCTCTTATCTTTACGCTCAAACCGATATCAGCAGGTTTTTGGCGCTGATTATCCACATCCACTTTAACATCCACTGTGGCTTTTTCGTCCGAAACATCAGAATAAGTCACAAAAATACCACCTCCGGCAACGCGGTTAGCTCCCACAGGATCTGTAACATGTATCTTCTCCTTGACCATCAGCCACACATTGCGATAAATACCGCTAAACCAATTGAAATCAAGATCGGCAATGGGCTTGCCCGGAGGCACCAGTTCATTGTCCTCATTGTTGAGTCGCACAAGAAGTACATTCTCTTTCCCGTATTTCAGATGCTCACTCAGTTCAACATAAAAAGGCAGGTATCCGCCCTGATGTGTCATCAGCTTTTCTCCGTTGAGGAAAATATCAGCTACCTGCATGGCTCCTTCAAACTTTAATGCCACATGTTTCTCTTTCAAAATATCAGGAGCCTTGAATGTCTTCCGGTAGAAACTGGTTCCCTGCCATTGTTGGTCTTTTATCACCAGAGGTTCCACCGCTGCCGTATGCGGTAGAGAAACCTGCTCCCAACTGATATCAGCATCATCTGAACTTAACTTGTTTACATCTTTAACTCCAGAACCCTGAATAAACTGCCAGTCTGCATTAAACAAATTGGCGCGTTGATCAAAACCTGAATGCTCGGGATTGTTCCGGCACGAAGCAAGCGCCAGAACTCCTATGGTCATCAAAAGTGCTCGTTTCAACATACTCTTTTTTTGATATTAATAGTTTACCTCCAGATAATCTGCGGCTTCGGTGACATTGCCGTCAAAATCGAAAAGTGCACAGTTCTCCCAGCTGGATCCGGTTCCCCACAAATCTTTCATTCCGGAAGAGATCCAGGCCGGCTCCCAGTAAATAACCCCAATGGCACCTGCGTTGGCCATATTCTGAGAAAGGGTTGTCAGGTATTGCTTTTGCCCTTCAATAGTGAATGGGAAGCCTTCCAGAGGAGCTGTTTCTGAAGAATAAATATTTCCGTAGTTATCATCATATTCTGTAGTAAAAGGATAAGCTGTCTCCATTACCAGGAGATCTTTACCATACGTCGATTTAAGATCGGAGACCAGTCCCGGTAACTGATCAAAAGAAATAGTCGTATGCCAGATATGATAGTAGGAGAATCCCATAATCTCAAAGTCATGTACATTTCCTTTGTTGATGACATCAGCCATCCACCATTCCAGATTTTTTGGATCAGCGATGTGCAGGGCCACTTTGATTTCTGAGTCCGACTGGCTTTCAATATCACGTACAGCCTTAATACCGGCATTGACAACCTGCCCAAAGGCGGACCAGTTACCGTCATAAACATTCAGATCCGGGAATCCTTCCGGCGTATTTGTGGTCATCATTCCGGGGTTAGTCTCATTCCCTATCTGCACCATCTGTGGCAACAGGTTTTTCTCCTTCAGGTAAGAAAGCATTTCATAAGTATAGTTATACACAGAATCTGTCAAAACATCCAGACTGGTAATATTCTTCCAGGCGGCAGGGACATCCTGATGTCCGGGATCAGCCCAGGTATCACTGTAATGAAAGTCCAGCAAAACCGCCATACCATTTTGGTGGGCTCGCTCAATAGTTGCAGCCACATCGGCTATTCCGCTGTAAACGGGAGTGGCATCTCCATAAATATCTTTAACCCAGGAGGGATTATGCCAAAGACGAACCCTCACCAGATTTCCTCCCTTTTCGGTCAATATCTCAAACGGATCGGCAGCTACACCTTCCTGCTTATAGATACCTCCATGATCTTCCACCTGGTTGACATACGAAAGATCAAGCCCTTTGATAAATCCAGGCAATTCAGGAATCTCAGTCTCTTCTCCCTCCGTGCCATTCTCAACCGGCTTTCCATTGTCATCGTCCGAACAGGCAAAACTCATCATGGTAGTAAAAAAGAGTGCCAGAATAAATACTAGTTGTTGTTTCTTCATATCTGTAGTCGTTATTTATGTTCAAAAAAAATTAAAAGGGATTTCATCCCTTAAACCCTGACCTACTTTCTTGTCTTGATACAAGAAAGTAGGCAAAGAAAATCAAGACTGAGTCAGCTTTCGCTCTAAAAACTATTTCCTAAATCTCACATCAAAGCTAAACAACCGCTAAAAAATGTAATTGCCCTCATCTTGCAGATTGTTGTCGAAATCTTACATTTCGATGAATTCCCCTCAAGCAAATCTGAAAATCACTGAAAACAAAGAGATCTAAGAAGTTGTCGAAATCTTACAAAAACGTGTTGAAAATTATCATGCGGCTAATTTCTGTTAATTTATTTCTATTTTTACCATAATACCATAAGCAGTTTTTATCTCAAAAAAAGTCCAATGTCTCTACGGGTACCCACATATTCTCTTCTGACGTCAGTTCTGCTGCTGACAATATTTGTGGCCACAACCGGAGCTACTTCGCCACTCTATTTTTCAAACCTCACCATTGAACAAGGTCTGCCATCCAATGTAACCAATTCCATCGTTCAGGATAAACATGGTTTTATCTGGATCGGGACCCAGGAAGGAGTTTGCAGGTACGACGGATTTAAAATGCTGACGTTCCAGCACACCGGAGGACCTGGAAGTATTCCCTCCAACAATATTTCGGCACTGATTTGCGATGACGATCGCATCTGGGTAGGTACCTGGGACGGGCTTTGCACCATTAACATCCATACATTCCAGATTGAAACCATCAACATAGGAAAAAACAAGACCATTCGCACCCTGTTCAGGGACAAGCAGGGAAATATCTGGATCGGGACAGCCAACGGTCTTTTGAAACACAACCCCAATAATAATATTTTCAACTGGTTCGATAGTTCCAACTCAGGATTGTCACACAACACCATCCGCTCCTTCCATGAAGCAGACAACGGAGATTTATGGATAGGCACTTACGATGGACTAAACCGCTTTCGTGACGGCGAAATAACAACTTTCGATGTTAAGGGAGCATACAAACCTCTGTTGGAGAACAACCTCATCGTTTCCATCAGCGAATACTCCGGCAATTGCGACTCGTTACTGTGGGTAGGAACAGAAACCGGTCTGGCTCTCTTCAATACAAAAACCGGAGATTTTAAGCTTTACAACTCCACCAACACCAATTTTAGTAATGAAGTCATTAAAACCATCTACCATGCATCAGATTCAGTGCTGTGGCTGGGGACAGATTTTGGATTGCACCTTTTTGATGTACAGGAGGAATCGGTCACAGCATACTTTCATGATCCTCTGATCAACAACACTATCGCCAACAATGTGGTATGGCAGATCCTGGAGGACAATAAGGAACGAGTGTGGCTCATCACCTCCGGCGGAGTTAGTATTGCAAACAAAAGTGAACCCTACTATCATCTGCATGAAGAGTTTTTTAGCAACAAAGAACCAAGAATTGGCAACCAGATAAGAGATATCCTGACAGACCGGAAGGGCAATGTATGGCTGGCAACCATTCATGGGGTGGTGAAAAAGAATGAAGAAACGGAGCGTAGAACCACCTATTCATCTACCTCGCAAACAGAAAACAAAGTTCTGCTGGACAATGTATATGCACTTGAGGAGGATAAAAAACAAAGAATATGGATCGGTACTGCCGGCGGCATAAACATCCTGGATCCCAAAAGCCAAAAGATGTCCGCCATCACCGCAGGCAAAGAAAACGGCCTCACCTCCAACTATATCAGCAGTATTGTACAGGCTCCTGATGGCAGCTTCTGGGTCAGTGCATGGGAAGGCGGGGTTTTTCGAACTGAAGCAAAAGGAGAATCACCCCAAAATTATCAGTTTACCCGAATAGACTCCAACGGAGACGGACATTTAATACGAGGAAACCGGAGTATTTACTATGCCATTGGCAATCAACTCTGGACGCTGGATGCAAAAAAGGGCAAACAGCCGGTCAGTACAGTCAACGGGATTATTGCTAATGGTGTGATTACAATCCTTCGGGCAGGAAAAAACAATTCGCTGTGGATTGGCGCAGAAAACCGGCTGATCCAATATCAGGAAACTTCTGAAGAAATCCGGGAATACCACATCAACGTCAGCCATCCGCAAAAAATAATCAACCTTGAGGAGGACAATGATGGAAATCTCTGGGGCACCACTCAGAATTCCATTTTCCGCTTGGATATCAGCAGAGATAAAGTAATCACAATTCCGGTGGAAGAAGGCTCTCCTTTCAAGGGATTTGACTCCAATTGCAGTGCGCAAAAGCAGAACGGGAACATCCTCTTTGGGGGTGATAACGCCTACCTCGAAATTACCCCCTCACACATCAGTTATCCGGAAAGCAAACCGACAATGTTCATTTCAGGACTGCGAGTCAACAATCAAGCAGTCACTCCTTCACAGAAACCTGACATCCTGAAAGATGACATTGCATTTTCCAACCAGATAGACCTGAAGCATCACCAGAATTCGCTAACCTTTGAATTTTCTGCATTGGATTACCTCTACCCCGACAACGGTCAGTTTCGCTACCGCCTTAGGCCGGAGCAGGATCAATGGCTCCAAAGTTCGGGACAGAAGAACTATGCAGTTTATGCCAATATCAAACCGGGGAATTATACTCTTGAAGTTCAGGGGACCAACCATCTGGGGGTCTGGAGTGAAACAAAAAACCTGCAAATTCACATTGCCCCATCCATCTGGCTGAGTAAGGGGTTTCTCACATTATACATTGTGCTGATTATCGGTATCACTTATTTTATTTTCCGTATCTACAGCTACCGTCAGAGACTCAACAACGAGTTGAAAATCGTAAAAATTGAAAAACAGCACAGTGAAGCGCTTTACCAGGCCAAAATCCGTTTTTTTACCAATATTTCCCATGAATTCAGGACACCGTTGGGACTGATTATCTCACCCTTGAAACAGCTGTCGAAAGGGGACATTAAGGATCCACGGTTTCGCAGAATGATAGAGCTGGCACACAGAAATGCAGGGAGACTTTACAAACTCATTAATCAGCTTCTCGACTTCCGGAAAATTGAATCATCTCAGTTACAGCTTATCCAACAGCCTGTTGAGATTAATGCTTTCGTAAGAGAAGTCTATGCCTCTTTTGATGATTTGGCACAGAGGCATCAAATTGATTATCAGCTTCAACCCCTCCCGGAACCTCATCAATATCTTTTAGATGCAGATAAAGTGGAAACCATCCTCTTCAATCTGTTGTCCAACGCTTTTAAATATTCCTCTGACGAAGGAACTATTAACGTCACCCTCAATATTACCTCATCGTTGAACAACGCCCCCACGCTGGAAGTAAGCATCCGCGATTTCGGGTCGGGAATTGCAGAACAAGACCGCGAACACATTTTTGAGCTTTTTTACCGGACCGACCAAAAGATCAACAGTCATGAGGGGTCAGGAATAGGACTAACCCTGGCGATGGAATATGCACAACTTCATGGAGGTACCATCCAACTAAAAAGCCAACCCGGTGAAGGAAGTGAATTCACGCTGGTGCTGCCTGCCATTGAAACCACGGAACAACATGATATAGCCAAAACAGAAAACACCCTCATCCCCAAGAGCCAGGATTCTTCAAATGCATCGACCCTGTCACCAAATGCAAAAAGAATACTGATTGTTGACGACAACACTGATTTTCTTGATTACCTCAAAATCAATATGGAAGAGGAATATGCCCTGACACTCGCTGAGAATGGTGCTCAGGCATTAAGAAAGGCAACTACAGATCATCCGGATCTTATCATCTCAGACGTGATGATGCCGGTTATGGATGGCATGGAACTCTGCGGAAGCCTGAAGACCAACCAGGCAACGGCTCACATACCGGTAATACTCCTGACTGCCAAAACCCTCGACATGGACAAAACAGAAGGAATGAATCGAGGCGCAGATATGTACATTACCAAACCCTTCGACATTGACTTCCTAAAATCGAGCATCCACAGTCTCTTCCGTCGCGAAGAGCAAATGGCCCGATACATCAGGAACCAATTATTGCTGACTCCCGAAAAAGAAGAGCCCGGAGAACAGCCGGAAGAAATTTTCCTGAAAAAAGTAATGAGCATCATCCGGCACAACCTCTCCAACCCGGATTTTTCGGTAGAAATGCTAAGCAGTGCCGTGGGCATGAGTGCCACACACCTATACCGGCGACTGAAAAGTATTACAGGCCTTTCTACACGCGACATTATCAACAACTTCCGGATGCAAAAAGCCGAACAAATGTTGTCCAACCGCGAAGGCAACATCACTGAAGTCATGTATGCAGTAGGATTCTCAAGCCTGTCGAGTTTTTCCAAAAGTTTTAAAGCCAAATTCGGAGTGTCCCCAAAAGGGTATATGGAAAAGTAAAAAAGCCATTCTACTTCTCATTGCAGAATGGCTTCCTGTTCATTTTCTTATTAAATTAATTTGAAGGCGGATTGTTTTCTACATCCTTTTTCTTCCTAAAAATATCTCCCATCACTCCACCAACCAGATTGTTTTTCATTTCATCAATGGCATTGGGATGAATGGCAGAAATTGGTTCGTGCTTTCCATCCACACCGGTAATCATCCACATCGGCAATATTCATGGTGGTGATTTCAAGACCAATATTTTCAAGGTCGCTTTTACAAACATTAATCATTTTTGCCACAAGGGTATCTTTATCCTGCATCACCACAATCATCCCGGAATATTTCAAATCCTGATTTACATTTGATGATGCAATAAACCTTCATGATTAACGATTAGCGACCTCATTTCTTCCGCTAAGCACAAAAAATCTTCAACTCAGCATAATGTTTCCGGTCTATCAGAAAATCAAACCCTACCAACTCTGCTAAACCTGTAAGACAGAGTCATTGCGAGCAGAGCGAAGCAATCTTCTTTCAAAATAATAGTTTTTCCGGACAATAGTGATTTTTTAATGTTTTCATAGTTGAGAAATAAAAATGTTCTTATATTTGCATCGCGTGCGATTTAATTGCCTGCGACTAACTAAATAATTAAGAACATGGAAAATAATTTTTATCAATTCTCAGCAAAAACGCTTTTTGGAAAAGAAGTGTCAATGGATACCTATAAAGGGAAAACAGTGATTGTGGTTAATACTGCAAGCAAGTGTGGCCTCACACCGCAATATGAAGGGTTGGAAGCACTGTACAAGAAATACAAAGACAAAGGTCTGGTAATTCTCGGATTCCCATGTAACCAATTCGCAAACCAGGAACCCGGTGATGAAAAATCGATTTCCGAAACCTGCTATACAAATTATGGTGTGACCTTCCCGATGTTTGAGAAGATAAATGTGAACGGTGACGATGCTCATCCCATCTTCAAATACCTGAAAAAACAGTTGAGCGGTTTATTTGGTGGAATCATCAAATGGAATTTCACAAAATTTGTCATCGATACAGAAGGTAAACCGCTCAAACGATTTGCGCCCACCACCAAACCCGAGGAGATAGATAAGTATCTGCAAACGATTTTGAATTAACTTTGCAATACAAAACAACAGGGAATCGGTCATTCCGGTTCCCTACAATCCATCCCATATGGCTTACGAACAATTAAAACTCGAAAACCAACTGTGCTTTCCGGTATATGCCGCGTCACGCCTCATAACCCGTGAGTATCAACCTTATCTGGATAAACTTGGAATTACTTATCCTCAATATCTGGTATTGATGGTTCTTTGGGAACATGGCCCCTTATCCGTAAAGGAGATATCATCCAAATTAATCCTCAATACCAATACTTTAACACCCCTGCTTAAGCGAATGATGAACCTGGGAATAGTTACAAGACAAAGGTCAGAGGAAGATGAACGAAAAGTAATAGTAGCATTGACAGAAAAAGGTGAAAGCATGCAACACGAGGCAGCGGAAATTCCGGAAAAACTATTGACCGGCCTACTGTCAGAAGGCATGGAAGTAAATAACATTATCGATTTACGTAACAGATTAAATGCCATCATCAAATATCTTTCGGATAAAGGAAATGCGCTCTAAGACGACGAAAATATTGCTTCATTTTCGCAGTGATTCTGACAACACGTGATCTCCCCTGCCTGTCAATCAATCAGGCTTCCGGTACTCTGCCTCATAAAAGGGGAATCCAATTTTAAAGTGATCTTCTCTGATCAACTGAAAACCGGCCTGCAAAATCATTTTATCGGTTGGTCGGTTAAGCTGGCAACCTTCTGCAATTTTAGCCCAGGTGGGAGTTAGAAAATCCTGAATTTTACCGGTGGAATGGTTGTGCGAACGGATATGCTCCAGCACCAAAAGGCGGCCACCCGGTTTAAGCCATTCCATGAAATTACAAAGTGCCCTTTCCGGTTCGGGAATTGTACAAAGCACCAGCGTACAAACAACAGCATCAAGAGACTCCCGCGCTACCAGATCTGCCATATCATCATAACCACACCCGGTATGGTGCAGGTTTATTCTTTCAGGGAAAAGCAACAAATCTCTTTTCTTCAGGGCTCTTTTAATCATGTGGGGAGATGGTTCGATACCCGTAACTTGTGCCTCATGATTGTAATATTGAAGATTGGTGCCTGTCCCGACACCCACCTCAAGTACTTTACCTGAAAGACCCGTCAGCAACCTGGCTCTCCTCACTTTTAGCCAGGGCTTCTCAAGAAAGACCATCAGATAATCGTAAACTGCGCCGAAAGTTTTACTAAACTTCATAACAACTCCCCTTTCTGTTATCCGACAAATATACAAATTAACGTTTCTCTGAAATTCTCTTCACTTCCTCCAACAGCAGCGGGAAAGCCGGAAATGTCATTGCATGACCATACCCGTCCATCTCAAAAAGACGGGTTTCTTTATGACCAACCACCTTCATCATGCGCATCAGAAAAGCGTTCTCTTCATAGCGTCCGAGCATCTCTTTTTCACGGTCGCCTGTGATCAGCAGTAAAGGAGGAGCATCAGCGCGCACATGAAACAAAGGAGCCATATCATCAACAACAGGCTGAGTTCCGGGGATTCCCCGCTCTTTTCTGATCGTAAAATGCGTAATGGCATGTCCGCTAAAAGGGATCAGCCCTGCAATTTGATTGGCATCCACACCAAATTCAGCCAACCAGCGTTTATCCAGCCCAACCATACTGGTCAGATATCCCCCGGCCGAGTGCCCTGAAACAAAAACGAGTGTAGAATCGCCACCGTAATCATCAATATTTTTAATAGTCCAGGCAACGGCTGCGGCAGCATCCTCCACATAATCAGGCGATTTAACCCGGGGATGCAAACGGTAATTAACCCCTACAACACAGACTCCCTGATTTTTTAATGCTTCCGGAATTTCCTTGTGGCCCTGAGTTATTCCGCCTCCGTGAAACCAAACAATGGTACTAAAATCTTCTTTGTTTGTTGGATAATAAACATCAAGGACACAACGCTCATTAATATACACATCAGACTGATTTACTTCTTCCGGATAGTAGTGAATATTTTGTTGGGTTTTGTAGGCAGTTTCCTGAGCTGCAACCGGCAAGACAAAAAACAGCATCAGGACTAAAAAGAGTTGAATATTTTTCATTTTCCAGATATTAAAAGATTATGAATATTAACCTGGTTTAGTCACAAATAATCTATTCCAATAATCCATGAATAAAGCAGGTTTAGAAACAATTGCATCACAAAGGTGCATACTTATTCTGCAAACCGATCAAAAAAAATATGAATATCAGACAGTTTTTGATGTTGAAAGCAATTATATTGCACATGGCACAAAATCAAGGGGCAATTTACCCGGCAACCAAAATCCCATTATTTCTTATTATTGCTGGAGGTATCTTATGCTTATGAACAAGCTACGAAGCACCGGAAAGCACCCGGATTTTTAGAAGATTTTTAATATGCGAATAAAACGAGCAACACCGAAATATAACAAGTGAAGGTAAGACTCAGATCAGACCACCAGTCCTGAGGAAACAAAAAGATTCTTTTTCAGAAGCTGACTGACCTTCCTACGGAGTCGCTCGGCTGAAAAAGGCTTTGAAAGAAAATCATTAACGCCCCTCTCCTTGGCTTCTCTGACATATTTAAGATCTGAAATACCTGATAACATTAAAACAGGAGTATTCAATCGTTGGTGTCGTCGAATAAAGGTAGTAACCTCCAACCCCGAACGTTCGGGCATTACAGCATCAGTAATCACCAGGTCGTAAGCTCTCTTTCTCAACTCATCTATGGCTAAGGCGCCATTTTCCACTACCGTAAGCTCACATGTATCATCCGAAAGCACCTGTTCTGCGATTTCAGCCATCAGCCTGTCGTCCTCACAAATCAATATGGAAGTTCTCTTCTCAGTCATTCATTACCAGTTTTCTTTTTTGTACGTTAAGTCAATGAAAAAAGTTTCTTAATCAATCAAAAGAGGTGTTTCGTCAAAAACAGAACTTCATGCAAAATAAAAAATTACATCCTTCCAAAGGGATGATTGCCAAAAATCTGTGGCCAACTTAAATCTTCATTTCTAATGTAAAGAGTTTTAATAGAACGAACTAAAATTTTTGATGAAGTTTTTCTTTTTTCAAGGCAATCTTTACAGCCATAGCCACACCTACGGCGAAAAAGATTAACGAAGAAAAAAGGAAAACAGCGCAAAAATTAGTTCGGAATATTATGATTCTTTACACTAGTAATAAACCCTTCACACTGCATAAAAAAATACGGCAATAAAATGGCAAACAGCAGCTGCAAGAACAAAAAAATGAAAAATGGCGTGATTAAACGGAATCTTTCCTATCTGATACAACACAGCCCCAACAGTATAAAGCAGCCCACCGGCAGCAATCCAAAGGAGTCCCGCCAGTGCCAAATGCTCCAACAAGGGTTTAATAGCAATAACCATCACCCATCCCATCAGCACATACCCGATGGTGGACAAAACCTTATACCTCCCTGCATAAAATATTTTCAGAATCACTCCGGCAAGTGCCATCGTCCAGACCGCAATAAACAAAGGCCAGCCCCAGTCTTCACGGATAACAATCAATGTAAAAGGAGTATAAGTGCCTGCTATTGAAATATAAATGGCAGCATGATCAAAAATCTTTAAGCGGTATCTTTTTCTGGGATTTTGCGCTGAATGATAGAGAGTAGAGGCGCCAAAAACGGTTACCTGGCTAAATCCATAAATCAAATAGCCCATCCAATGCCAAAAAGACTGTAACTCAACAGATTGTTTGACAAGAAAAAACAAAGCCGCCAAACTCAAAACAAACCCGGCACCATGGCTGGCCACATTGAGTTTCTCTTCCCGAGGGGAGTAGGTATTAAGTGTTAACGCTAATTTTGGCATAACTGCAAAAATACGACATTAGTGCATACAACAGTCGGCAAATCGCTATTTTTTCTTCGCTGCAAACCCTTTCCGCTCTTGTGCTCCCCAATTTGTGTTGCCTCTAACATAATCGATATTGCCTCGTACTCCCCACCAAACAGTCATTGGATGATAAATCAGGGGTTCCAGCATGGCAGTGAACAGAAGGGAGGCAATATGAGATGGCTTGTCATATTTGTGAACTGTAAAAGCTTCCAGAAAAATAGCCCACGAAGACATTGTTACCGCAAAAACATAAACAAAAGTCAGAAGTAAAACCACATAATTCCAGTTTATACCTCCCGACAAGGCAAGAGAAATAAAATAAATAAACCCTGTAAACTCTAGAAGAGGTGCAAACCACTCAAAGATCAACCAGTAAGGATATCCAAGTAAACCAACTGTTTTGTACCGTGGATTTAAAAACATCTTACGATGGATTCGTAAAGTATCCATACTTCCCCTCATCCACCGGTTACGTTGTCGCCCAAGCGTTGTTAAGGTTTCCGGAACTTCTGTCCAACACAGAGGATCCGGAACAAAATCCACACTGTAGGGCTCCTTCCGCTCGCTCATATACCTCCTCATACGAACAAGCAACTCCATATCTTCTCCAACAGTAGAGATTAGGTAGCCTCCACAGGCTTTAACAACATGTGTATCAAACATCCCGATGGCCCCTGAAATGAGCAACAGACCGTCAAGATGCTTCCAGGACATTCGTCCGATTAAAAATGCCCGAATATACTCCAAAGCCTGAAAGCGAGCCCAGATATTGCGTGGCACATGCACCTTGGACACGTTGCCCCCGGTAACTCTGCAGGAATTGGCCACCCTGACCACAGCCCCGGTCGCAATTACTTTTTTCTCCGTCTCTTTTAAGAATGGATGCACCAACTTAATTACAGCCTCCCGGTCGATCAGAGAATCCACATCCATTGCCATAAACAGGTCACCACGGGCAATATTAATTCCGGCATTCAGAGCATCTGCCTTTCCACCATTTTCCTTATCCAACACAATTAGTTTGTCAAGCGCCATATTTCTTGACTTATAGACACCCCGAATCTGTTTGCAACCAACATCATAATCAAACGGATAAAAAACCTTCTCAAGGTCAAACTCTCTGATTACCTTTTCCAGGGTATCATCCTTACTGCCATCATTTACAACCACAATTTCAAGCTTGTGATATTTCAGGGCAAGCAATCCTTTAACATTTTCAACAATAGAAAGACTTTCATTGTAGGCAGGCGCAATCACAGTTACAAAAGGGGCAAAAGGCGAAGACAAAATGGTATTTTGATTGCCTGTTTCTGATTTTTTCTTGTACATCTGCAGCTCCCGCGATGCAAAAACCACCAGCATCAGGTAGAAAAAACAAGCCAGCACTGCATAAAAAGTAACCAGCAAATCAACAGTATTCGCAAAATCAAAAAATCTTTCCATAAAATTAATTTATGCCACCTTCCCCAATGCATCCATCTCCTCAGAACTAAGTCCTGATGTTTTTCCAAAAACAAGAAGCGTTCGCGCAAGTTCAATTTTAACGACGGTGGATTTTTCCCGGTTAAACCAATCCATCACCAGAGAAAACGGAACACCGGGTACCATTCCGGCAGTTTGAGCAAGCCTTTCCCTGACTTTAACATCTTCAGCTTTAAACTTTCTGGCCGCATTAAACCACAGTCCCTTTTCAAGCACCAATGCGGCATACCGAACCACCTCTGCCCTCAACCGGCTATCCTTATGTCTTAAAAGTGGAGCCACCTCATTAACATCAGCTTTCTGGTTTAATAAACCCATCACACGCAATGCAAATTCCATCACTCCGGGATTGGAATTGTGAAGCCAGGAGGTGGCATCCGGTTTTTGCTCCCATCTGGTCATTTCGTGATAGAGATGTATTCGGGCCCAGGTTGAGAACGGACGCTTAAGCCGGTTCAGGAACTCAAAAGGTTCATTTACCTTAAGCGCCATGAGGGTAAGTTGAGCTTCCACCCTTAGCTCCAATCGCGGAGAGTCAACATGTTTTCGGGCAACTTCCACAGACTTGTCGTACAACATGGTTCTTGAATCCCTCAAACCTCTGCTGATTTTCCACCATTTCCCGCTATAAAGATCTCTCTCCAGATATCTTTCAAGATTTAGTTGATAAAACAGCTCCCTGATTTTTCCGGACAATTCTCCACTAAAATTGTGCATCAAAAACATCATCGACTGATACAATATTCTGCCCCCGGATCTTCCTTTTAGCTTACAAATTTCAAGATCGCCCTGACTATCTGAAAACAGACAATCCACGAGTAAATCATTGAATCGCTGCCTTTTCCGAAGAACACGCGCCTTTTGTAATCTGAAGAAATATTGTCGCAGTAAAAGAAACAATGTAACAACAACAATAAGAACAATCATTACCAGAACCATTAAAGCCACCAATACCAGGGTATCCCCGGCACTATGTGTCATCATGATGTCTGTAATTCTTTCCATATTTTAAAACTTAATCTCAATGCCAATCTGTCCTAAAAATACATTTCTCCATTTCTCCGGAATATATTCCTCCATGGTATATTCAGCCAACACTCTTGCGTAAAACGCCCCCCTCATTTTGAGCACGGCATAAGCCCCGGCGGCAATTCTGGAAGCTTCTCCATCTGCTGCAATATCAGCCTGCTGATCCATCCTGTCCGGATTACTACCATAGGTTATAAAGGAATGAAGAAAGGTATTATCGCTGTTGAAATATTTCCGAACAGAAGCTATAGCTGTCAGGTTATTGCCTGACTCCGGAGCATAAAAAAAGCGGATCCCGGGCATCCATTTCCCCGCATATTTACTAACTGATGCTGTATAAAAAAGATGATTTTTCTGACGGTACATATATCTTCCTCCGGCGGAGAACTCCCATCCCCGGGCAATTGTCTGAAACCATTCAAGAGCGGCGCGGTGCTCGGGAAAAATTTCTGCCCCGGAATAGGCATAATGAAGATACATATAAGAATAAAGTCCGGTAAGCGGATAAACATCCACGCCTACCTGACTGCCATTAAATGAATCATCTTCCACCTGAAGATTTCCGTAACTAAAACGGGGAATAATTTTTAAACCTTTATCTCCCACAGGAGCCTCAACCGTAGTTACCCAGTAAAAACGATCGTACGGCTTATTGTAGGTCTGAAGGGATTGATAAACTCCAAGCGAACCGGGAATTTTAAACCCTCTCAAAGATTCCCTTAACTCCTCTGCTTCTTTATGTTCAGGATTATTGGAAAGCAAAACATCCAATTCTTCCCTGGCCTCTTTAAGATATCCAAGATTAGCATTGGCAAGAGCTCTATTGTACAGCAATTCTTCGTTATTATCCGCACGTTCCAATCCCTCATCTGCTATCTTAATTGCCTGACTCATTTCTTTCTCTGAGATAAGAATTGATGACAGAACCACATAAGCTTCGATATGGGAAGGATTTTTATCCAATACATCATTCATAACTTCTTTAGACCGGCGCAGATTCTCCTCCCAGTAGTAGGTCTGACCCACCAGAAAAAGCAGATCCGTATTCTCCGGGTAGTCCTCATGCTCAAAACACAAATTTCGTGCTTCAGCATAATTACCCGACCAGGCTACCTGTCGGATAGAATCAACAGATTGCCCGCTAACATCAACAAACTTCAAACATAAGAGCCCGACAAGAATAAGCATACTCTTCCTCATAAAATACCTGTTCTTTAATACCATATACTTTTCTAATATCGACAAAAAAGTACATTTAATGGTTGCAGGAAAAGGGCAATTGCTGCGTTGTGTTTTTTCACTTACAAAAAGCAGACTCCTGTTTATCAGCCATTGCAAGCCTTGCACTTGCGACCACCATATAATTTATAAAAATTGATCCAACAATCAGATGAAAACCTTCTTACTTTCCAGCAGGTGACTAACCTTATCTTTTAACAAACCGACATTAAAAGGCTTTGAAATATAATCACTGGCTCCCAGTCGGAATGCCTCCCGGACATTATCCTCCTCCGAAATTGCAGAAATCATCAAAATAGGAATATCCAGTTTTAATTCATTCCGCATATAAGAAATAACATCCAGTCCACTGTTGACAGGCATCATGACATCCGAAATAACCAATTGGAATATTTGCTCTTTCAGTTCCCGCATTGCAATACTCCCATTTTCAACTACTTTCACTTTATGGTTGCCATCCAAAAGCTTGCGCTCGATTATCCGACCTATAAGCTTATCATCTTCGCACACTAAAATATTTGCCATAACATGAACTTTTAAACACATCTATTGTACGTTAATCAACACAAAAAGGTTGTTCGTCAAATCGAGGAATTGAAAACTTCTTCTTTTTGCAACATGGTTGCATTTTAATTTAGAATTGTTTAATATTGCAACATGGTTGCAAGTAATGGAGACATATCATCTTTTTTAAAGAGCCACGGACTTACAGGAACGGCAATAAGAAAACAGGTCCTAAGTCACCTGTGGGGAGACGGAGTTGCACTTACCCAAAAGGAGATTGAAGAAAAACTGCCCCCCGCAACCGACAGGGTAACACTTTATCGCACCTTAAGACTCTTCACGGAAAAAGGAGTTGTTCATAAAATTGTATTGGACGGGGAGACACAGAAATTCAAAATAGCCGGCCGGTTTCGAAAAAGTGACCATGCCCACTTTTATTGCACAAAATGCCATAAATTATTATGCATGCCTCAGTTGGATGTGGACTTAACAGATTTGCCTGAGGGATTTCAATTCTCTTCAGCCCGTCTGGTTGTGGAAGGCATCTGCGACGCATGTAGCGGAAAAAAGTAATATACACACCCATTTTTTACCTTATCAAAGCCACCTAGTAGTCAACAATTTGTCAAATGTTAGCCATGATCAATAAATTCATTAATATAAAAATTAATCCTAAAGGTCTAATGAAACTCGCATTCAGAAATTTATACTCATCCTTATGTGGCAATAGTTGCCATGCTCGTTTCATTCAAGTTTCAGGATTCATTATTCTTACACTTTTTACTTTGACCTCTTGCTCCTCAACTAAAACCGAGGAAAAAGGAGTTGCCGTTACCATCGAACCCCTGCGATATTTTGTGGACCAACTGACTTCACAGAAGGTCCCCGTTGATGTCATGGTTCCCATGGGAACGAGTCCTGCTACTTATGCCCCAACCACGAGTCAGCTGATGGCCTTATCATCAGCGGGTGTTTATGTTCAGGCAGGCCATCTGGGATTTGAGGAAGCCTGGATGCACCGGTTAAAAGAGCTCAATCCCGAAATGGATGTCCTAAACCTGAGCCGAAACATCCAACTCATTAAAGGGGAAGATCATCAACATGGCGACCATATGCACGAGGCAGGAATAGATCCACACATCTGGATGTCACCAAAAATAGTTATGGATTTCCTGCCTGACTTGAAGAGTGTTCTCATTAAAAATTTCCCCGAAGACAAAGAGACCATCGATGCGAATTTTTTAAGGTTACTCACTGAAGTAGAAACCATACACAACAGTTTTATGGCCCTCTCCGACAATGAGCAACCCAACAAGTTTATGATTTTCCACCCGGCCTTAACCTACCTGGCACGCGATTATGGTCTGGAACAGATTTCCATTGAATATGAAGGTAAAGAACCATCGCCTGCCAAACTCAAGGAATTAATAGACAGAGCGCTGGAAGAAGAGATTAAAATCATATTCATCCAGGCAGAATTCGATCAACGCAACGCAGAAATGGTCCGCAAAGCAACGGGGGCTCGGCTTGTTGTCATCAATCCCCTGGGGTACAACTGGCCTGGCACGATGAAAGATCTTCGTGAACTTCTGAGCAATCATCTTAAATAGACCAAAAGACATGTCCAAACCACTGGTTTCCATACAAAACTTAACTGCCGGATACAACGGGACTCCCGTTTTAAAGAATGTAAACCTCGACATACACCCAAAAGATTTTTTAGGTGTAATTGGCCCGAACGGAGGCGGAAAAACAACACTATCCAAGGTTTTGCTGGGGATTCTCAACCCGTTCTCCGGCCAAGTATCTTTTCCGTCAGGTCGCCCCAATATCGGCTACCTCCCGCAGGTTTCGCAAATAGATCATTCATTCCCGGTAACCGTAAAAGAGGTGATTCTCTCAGGGATGGCCCGTCCAAAAACCTGGTGGAAGCCCCTGAAGAAGGAGCATAAGGAAAAAGCCGATTATCTGATAAACAAAACAGGGCTCTCAGGCCTGGGAAACCGCCCGGTAGGCCAACTATCCGGAGGACAGTTTCAAAGGGCTTTGCTGGCCAGAGCCATCATAAACGAACCTCAGCTGCTGGTATTGGACGAACCCGATACTTTTGTGGACAGAAGTTTCGAAGGAGAACTCTACACACTCCTGGAAGAACTGAACAAAACAATGGCGATATTCCTGATATCCCACGACATAGGAACCATATCCTCCTTGGTAAAAACCATCGCCTGCGTAAATGGCACACTGCATTATCATCCGTCTAATGTACTGACGGCAGATGTACTAAAAGTGTACAACTGTCCCATTGACCTGATAGCACATGGTCCGGTGCCACACAGAGTACTGAAAGATCACGAATAACAAACACCATCTAACCAACATTGAGTCGCATAGAAAAAAAATGACCATGCAAAATATAATCTCACTCTTCGAATATCAATTTTTCCAAAACGCACTGATGGCCGCTATTCTGACAAGTGCACTGGCAGCCCTTGTAGGCACTTATATCGTAAGCCGCAAGGTTGTTTTTATCAGCGGAGGCATCACGCACGCTTCTTTCGGAGGTATTGGCATGGCCTATTTCTTTGGTTTGAACCCGTTTCTGGGTGCGGTGGTCTTCGCCATAGGCGCATCTTTGGGGATTGAATGGATTTCTACAAAAGGAAAAATGAGAGAAGACAGTGCCATCGCCATTTTATGGTCTCTGGGAATGGCTCTGGGAATCATATTTGTTTTCTTAACCCCCGGCTATACACCCAACTTGATGAGTTTTCTCTTCGGAAGCATTCTGTCAGTAGGGAAGGCAGATATAGTGGTACTGGCGGTGGTTCTGGTTGTTACCTCACTGTTCTTCATCATTTTCTACCGACCGGTTGTTGATACAGCTTTCGATCCGGAATTTGCGAGAACCAGAGGCATTCCGGTAACTTTTATCCGAAACAGCATGGCTATTCTGGTGGCCGTTGCCATTGTGTTATCCATTCGGGTAATGGGAATAATATTGGTACTAAGCATCTTTACCATTCCTCAAAACACGGCTCTTCTTTTTTATGGTAAATTTTCAGGTATCATAAAAGGATCGGTGCTTTTCGGTATCAGTGGCTCCATTCTGGGTTTAATCGCTGCATCTGCCTTTGACATACCGGGGAGCGCTGCCATTATCTTCATGCTCACCCTTCAGTTTCTCATCTCTAAAGGGGTTGCTCTGATTCAAAAGAGATAAAAGACCAATCAGGCCCCGGATAAGAAGGGGTGAAAATGGAATTACCTGTTACATTTTATTTCCCCGTTCTGTCTTTCCATCGTTCACGAATGAAGAGACTGCCAACACCCGCAACCAGAATATAGGTAGGATATAAAAATGAGATGGCAAGAAACCGGAATAATCCGGAAGAGACAGCAAAGAACCCTTTGCCCTGATTTAAGAGTATTCGATCTATAATAATTTTTAGAGACAGAACACCTAACCATAAAAAAGCGATTCTTACATCAATCATGGCAAGAAATGGAAGAATTGCCAGCCAGCTGTTGGTCACCAAAATCATCAAAGCAACCAGTTTTGCACGGGTATCTGTATAGCCTTTACTTTTTCCACCCCACCGCATCCGCTGCAGCAGAAAAGATTTCCACCCGGGGGCAGGATAAGTTTTTACCATTGCCTGCGCCGATTTCAGATAGGTAATTTTAAACCCCTCAGCCTTAAAAGCATGAAGAAGAAACACATCATCACCTGACAGATATTGTTCTCCGGGAATTTTCCGGGCTGTCTCCAGATAGGATTTCTTCTTAAAGGCAAGATTTGCCCCGCTTGAAATGACAGGAACACCGCAACCGGCAGCACCGGCAGTGACCATTTGCAGGGCCAGATAATCATTCTGCTGAAATGCCCCCCGAAAACCGTTTCCCCGTTCCATTCCAACCGGCATAATAATCATGTCAGGATTTTGACTGATGTAAGTTTCGGAAATGGTTTGAAGCCAGTCCCGCCCAAAATGACAATCAGCATCCGTCGCCACAATTAACTCCCCGGTAGCCGCAGAAACCCCATGTCGGAGTGCCGCCTTCTTCCCGTGTCCCCGCGAGGACTCCAAGTGCAGCCAGGAATACTCATGCATCAGCTCAGATAAGCAGTCCATCCCCTTATCGGTGGAATGATCATTGACCATAACCACCTCGAGATGATGAAAAGAAAACCGTTGTCTCGCAATTCCTTCCACAAGTCTTACCAAATTCTTTTCTTCATTCCTAAAGGGTATGACCACCGAGATAAAGACGCTCCGTTTCGAACGATGCTTTGTATTAATCTCTGGAAGCTGATTCCAGCCTTTCAGGAAAAAAAGAATCAACAAAACATAACCGGTCAGGAGTATAAATGTAGAAGCTAAAATCCAGATCATTTTGAAAAAGAAGCGGGTGGCTTTGTAAAAACAACGACCACCCGCATTATTTTATAAAAAAATAGTATTGTGAAGAAAAACCTGTTTAGTGAATCACTTTTTTGTAAGAATCCAGTTCTCCAACCTTTGCTCCTGCAGAACTTTTTCCTGAGCCTCTCTTGCTTTTAAAACCGACTCAAACGAAACAGCGCTTACAAGCACCATATTGTTGTGCGACAAAAGGGAAGCCTGCTCAAATCCATTTTCCTTAAGTCTCTTCACCAGCTTCTCTGCATTGGCCTCTTCCTTAAAGCTACCAACAATAATGTGATGCCTTGGGCCTTTGGTTTTCTCAGCCTCAGCCTTTTTCCGGGCTTCCTCTTCTTTGCGTAGTTGTTCCTCCTGGCGGGCTTTAACCATGGCAATGCTATCAGCTTTCCGTTGAGCAGCATTAGTGTCCACCACTTCCTTTTTCACCACTTTGGTTTCTTTCTTTTTATCCTCTCCGGTCCAGAAAATAAGGTACAATACAAAAAGTACAATGGGAATCAGAATCAGCAATGCGATCAACCAGGGAGGCAAACCACTACGTTTTTCTTTATGCACAACGGTGGTTTTCCCACCTGAAGCACCACCGTCGGCTTGCTTTTTCTGCCCACCCGTTTTCTCAGGTTTTACCGGCTGCTTTTTATCAGTTGCCCCTTTTTTTTCATCCAGATTCAGCAACTTACCATCACTTTTGACTTCTCCGCTCTTCTTATCTTTGGGAGTCTCTTCTTTAATTGTTTTTTCATCAACTGGCTCTTCAGGGGCATTACTGTCGATATCCAGCAACTGGGAATCCGGGCCCCCTTCTTTTAAATTTTTCTCCGTCTTCTCTTCAGGTAAAAGTTCTGCCAGGTGGGGATCCTGAGTGAATCGGAGAATCCCGTTTTGATCTTTGGTGAATGTACCAAGTTTATCGATGGTGTATTCTCCCTGTTCATCCAATTCCTTCTTAATCTTATCAACAAAATCAGAAACCATATCTGTGGCCTCTGTTGTTTCAATTCCTTTTTTGGTACTGACATGATTGATCAACAACCCGTCGTTAAAGCTCAGGAAATTATTGAATAACACAGTGGTACCACTATCTCGAGAGACGATAAAAGCACCGAAATTAGGTACAATGACCCGGTTATTACTTTTTATTAATTCAAGTAAATATTGTTCCATACCCCACTAATGGTTTTAAATACAATGATTTTCAGAAAATAAATATAGCGAGTTTTATACAAAAATAAAACTCTTTAATATTTTATGACCTGTAGCAAAGTTTTTTATTCGTGATAAATTACAAAGATGCATAGATAAAATCATATCCGGGATTAGTGAAGCTTTCGCCCATTCAGGGCTCTGTCCTACACCACTACTAAATCCGTAGGGAGGATACCATACACCATACACCTTTACAAAACTATTTTTTATGGAGGGTTGGTATTAATGAAGAAATAAATGCATCTCATACTACCAGTGCTTGTATAACCTTTTGAGAGATCAAAAATATGTCCATTCTGAAACTATTCTATAACAGAACGGCCTGAGAGCACCAGCCTGGGGCAACGCCCCGGTGAAAATGTAACAACTCCCCCTCTCATTATTGGTCATGTCGCGAACAATAATGAAATAACAGGTTCTTTTGGTCTGACCCGATAATCATTTGTAACTTTGTGGCAGGTTCGGAGTAATAACATCCGGGAAAGCAAAAGAAATTGTTACTGGGGCAATGGTTAAAATCAAGTCAGATATAGAAGGTTTTCAGGCAACACGACCTGTATTGACCATGGGAATGTTTGATGGTGTTCACAAAGGACACCTGGCGCTTTTAACATCAGTAATTGAAAAAGCCAGACAGATCAATGGAGAATCTGTGGTACTTACATTCTGGCCACACCCCAGAATTGTTCTGAGTCAGGAACCGGAAAAGCTTCGACTATTGACAACCCTGGAAGAAAAAACCCGCTTATTGAGTGAAGCAGGTATCGACCACATCATCATTTTACCTTTCACAAAAGAATTCTCGTCCCTGACGGCACAGGAATTTATCCAACAACACCTGGTGGACAAAATCGGTATCAGCCATTTAGTTGCAGGATACAACCATCGTTTTGGTCATGGCGGGATTTCCCGGTCGGGGTTGGAAAAGCTGGCACAAGAACACCATTTTGGACTGGGCTTCTATGGCCCGGTGGTCATCGACGGCGTAAAACCCAGCTCCACAACCATTCGTCGCCATATTAGTGATGGAGATGTTTGGGAAGCCTCACGCTTTCTGGGACGGTATTATTCTATAAAAGGACGAATCGTAGGAGGGAAACGGCTGGGACGACAACTTGGATACCCCACTGCCAACATCCGGATGGATGACTCCATCAAACTAATACCGCACGACGGAGTGTATGCCTGTAAGGTACACCTGCTGGGAAAAAGTTACGGAGGAATGCTCAATATTGGAGGCAGACCAACGATTGACGGAGAAAACAGTGAAAAATCTCTGGAAGTACATATTTTTAATTTTAACAGAGAAGTGTATGCCGAAGAGATTCGCGTGGAATTTGTTGCACGCACCCGGCCGGAGATAAAGTTTTCAAATATTGATGGACTGAAAGAGCGATTGCGACAGGACGAAGTGGAAGTAAAGTCCATTCTCCTGGAAAAAGGAGTCCTTCCGCCCAGGTAAATCATTTTTAAAGCCTGCTTCTCCAATTTGACAGCATGACCCGTTACTCATTTCAAATACTTTCACAATCAAGACCTTATTAGATGTCAGATCTATTTTGTAACTTTGCATCCTGATTTTGAAAAATCTATTATAACAACCTGCTCAAAAGGCGGGAATCACCGTAAGGAAAAAACACATCACAACAACAGATACTTAAATCATATGGATTACAAAATTAAAGACATATCTCTGGCTGAATATGGCCGGAAAGAAATTGAAATCGCAGAGAAGGAGATGCCCGGGTTGATGGCATTGCGTGAGAAATTTGCAGAAGAAGCACCTCTGCGCGGAGCAAAAATCATGGGATCGTTACACATGACCGTGCAAACTGCGGTATTGATTGAAACCCTGACAGCACTTGGCGCTGATGTTCGTTGGGCCAGCTGCAACATTTATTCCACTCAGGATCATGCTGCAGCAGCAATTGCTAAGTCGGGAGTACCGGTTTTTGCCTGGAAAGGTGAAACCCTCGAAGAGTACTGGTGGTGTACCGAACAGGCATTAAATTTTGGCGACGGACAAGGTCCCGATTTGATTGTGGACGATGGAGGTGATGCCACCATGATGATACACAAAGGAGTGGAAGCAGAGAAAAACCCTGCCATCCTGGAAAAAGATTACAGTGGCGAGGGCGAAGACTTCCGCGAGTTGATGGCACTTCTCAAGCGTCTGCACACCAGCAAAAGCGACCGCTGGCAAAAAGTAGCCAAAGGGCTGAAAGGGGTAAGTGAAGAAACCACCACAGGGGTACACAGATTGTACCAGATGATGGAACGCAAAGAGTTGTTATTCCCCGCCATCAATGTGAATGACTCGGTAACCAAATCAAAATTCGACAACCTTTACGGATGCCGCGAAAGTCTGGCCGACGGAATCAAACGTGCCACCGATGTAATGGTAGCCGGAAAAACAGTTCTGGTATGTGGATTCGGTGATGTAGGCAAAGGCTGTGCCCAGAGCATGCGTGGATTTGGTGCCCGTGTGTTGATTACTGAAATCGACCCCATTTGTGCCCTTCAGGCAGCTATGGAAGGATATGAAGTCACCACAGTGGAAGAGGCGGTAAAAGAATCCGATATTTTCATCACTGCAACCGGAAACCGCGACATTATCACCGTGGAACACATGGGCCAGATGAAAGATATGGCGATTGTTTGTAATATTGGCCACTTCGACAATGAGATTCAGGTGGAGAAACTGGAAAATCTTCCGGGAATTGAAGAGACGAATATCAAACCACAGGTAGATAAATTTACTTTCAGTGACGGACACAGCATTGTTCTTCTTTCCCGTGGTCGTCTGGTGAACCTGGGAAATGCCACCGGGCACCCAAGTTTCGTAATGAGTAACTCATTCACCAACCAGACACTGGCTCAGCTGGATCTGTGGAAAAACAATTATGAAATTGGTGTTTATACGCTTTCCAAGAAACTGGACGAGGAAGTAGCTCGTTTACACCTCGGCAAACTGGGTGTTAAACTTACCGAGTTGACACCCGAGCAGGCCGATTATATCGGGGTAACCCCGGAAGGTCCTTACAAGCCGGAGCATTACAGGTATTAGAATCAAATTCTACCATTAAATAGTTTTTGTCCTTAAAGTACCACTTGCGTCCCCAAAAGATCGGGGCAGACTGGTACGCTTGCCGCCAAAGTACTCATCCCGATTGTGCTTTTTTTAAGGTTTTTTGAACAAAAAACCTTAAAAAAGCTACTTCAGGACTCCGTCTTTGGTGGCTTTGCAAGCCTGACAATTGGTGCTTTCTGAACGGACACAGCTCTAATTACCATTTTTCCCGACTTTATTGACGAACCCTAAATACAAAGAGGCTGTCCAAAAAGTAAGGTTTTGATATCATTCTGAGTGCCTACCTCAATTAAATTTTGGAAGGTAACAATCTGATATGCTCAATATTAAAACTCGATGAAAGGTTATTTGTTGAGCTGCTATATACCTTTTTGGACAACCCCGTTTTTTTGCTTCCGTATTACAAAAGTAAAATTTAGTACCCGGACGATACCACAAGCATATTGTTGGCACTGACACCTGTTTCATATACATGCAGATTCCGTGAGGAAGGGCCTTCAATAACTTCCCCGTAAGGAGATGCTAACAGGAATTGAGATCCGCAACATGAACAGACAGCAATAGAAGGATCCTCGTCCACATTTACAGTCAAACTACAACCCGTACTTTTTTCATGAGGACACATCAAATCGAAAGCATAATAGGTTCCACCTGAATTGTAAACCACAATGCCATTAACCCCTACAAGATCATTCATCATATCGCGCCGGGCAGTAAATACACTTTTTGAATATTCAGCATAACTCAGATCAAAATATCCGACAAAGCTGCGCCTCGGAAAATCATCGCGCACGGCATCACTGCATGAAAAGAATGTCAGAAAAAAGGCAAAAACAATTGCCACTCTGATAAACCTACCCTTAAATTGAAGAAACATTGCACTCATACAAAAAAGAACATCAGCGGTATAAAATTTGAGAACTTTCTTTGGTTAAGTCAAAAGTTGGGGCTAATTTAGGACTTTAATTTCAAACAATAAGCTTTCATTAAATGGATGGCATCGGTGAGATAATATACATCATCATCATGGTGGTGATATTCATCTTTTCGGCTTTAAAGAGGAAAAAGCCTGAAAGGAATGATATGCCTGTGCCCGAAGATCAGGAATCAAGAAGCCCATTTGATGAAGTATTCAGTCCTTTCAAAGAAATTTTTGAAGACGAAGAACCCATTCCGCAAGAGCGTCCTCAAAAACAGCAATCTGAAGAAGAACCGGCTGCCGTGGATAAGGCGAGAAAAAGTCTGAAAGGTGCACCATTTGTAAAAGAAGACTACGTATTTACAGCAAATGCATCACCCACAGACTCCCGACGACAAAGAAAGAATCAGTCGCCGGGAAGACAGGAAAACCTTAAATCAGAAGAATCAGGATCTTTAGGAGTAAAAAAAGAAGTTCATAACAACTTAAACGACTGGTTCGACTTAAAAGAGGCAGTCATCTATTCTGAAATTCTCAAAAGACCCGATTATTAGGAACTTCCACCCCATCATTGTCCGGACTTAATTTTTTTATACCAACAACATTTGCTAAATTTGTAGCAAAGAGTCCCGGACTATAATATAGTCTCAGGGATTCTTTTCTTTTTATATACCCACGATAAATTAGTAAACAGGTTTTAGATCATAGTAATTAGATAATCTGACAAGATTGATTATCTGAAAGCAAATAACAATAAATAATTTCAAATAAATAGGAGGATTAAACAATGTCTAATGTAAGTTACATAACCCAGGCAGGGTTAAAAAAGCTTCGTGAAGAGTTGGTTCAGCTGGAATCGGTTGAACGCCCTAACATCTCTAAGCAAATTGCCGAAGCCCGCGACAAGGGCGACCTTTCAGAAAATGCAGAATATGATGCAGCCAAGGAAGCCCAGGGGCTTTTGGAAATGCGCATTGCCAAACTGAAGGAGACCATTGCCAGCAGCCGCATCATTGATGAGTCGAAGATTGACACCTCAAAGGTTCAGATGTTGAACAAGGTAAAAATCAAGAACCTCAAAAATAACGCAGTTATGACCTACACCCTGGTTTCAGAATCAGAAGCCGACCTGAAGGCCGGAAAAATTTCTGTTTCCACGCCAATCGCACAGGGATTGATGGGGAAAAAAGTAGGCGACAAAGTGGAGATTAAAGTACCATCAGGTGTAATGCCTTTTGAAATCGTTGATATTTCTTTGTAATTTCACAAAAACAAAGAAATCATTTCTCATAAATTTCATTGAGCTATGGCAACCATTTTTTCGAAAATTGCAGCAGGAGAAATTCCCAGCTATAAAATTGCAGAGGACGACCGATTCTATGCTTTTCTGGACATCAATCCGCTGGCCAAAGGACATACATTGGTTATTCCAAGACAGGAAACAGATTATCTGTTCGAACTGGACGATCAGCTTCTGGCCGATATGATGGTTTTTTCCAAAAAGGTAGCGCTGGCTATTGAAAAAGCAATTCCCTGCAAGCGCATCGGAGTGGCAGTACTGGGACTTGAAGTCCCACACGCACACATCCACCTGGTGCCACTAAATGCAGAATCGGATATTAGTTTTTCAAAACCAAAACTGCAACTGCCCAACGAAGAGATGGGAGCAATTGCTGAAAAAATCCGGTCAGGTTTTTAGGAAGTAAAACAACATACTTCTAAAAAGCCGTCCCCGAAGCGTCAAAACTTCGGGGACGGCTTTTTTATTGGGCCACTGGCCCTCCCCTGGCCCTTCCCACGGAGGGGGATTAATAACTCTAATAATTGCAGGGGTTTACTTTGGGGGTCATCTTCTTTCTATTTCACCCGTCCGGGATTTTGGCGGATGAATTCTTTCCAGCTTTTGGCTCCTCCACTACTCACCAGATTTTGTTTCTGGAAAAAGTGACAAACAGCGGCAGCCAGTCCGTCTGTGGCATCCAGGTATTTGGGCATTTCCTCCAACTTTAAGTATTGCTGCAGAAACATAGCTACCTGTTCTTTCGAGGCATTACCACGACCGGTGATGGCTTGTTTAATCCGAAGAGGAGCATATTCAAAGATGGGCATTGAGCGGGAAAGTGCAGCAGCCATAGCCACTCCCTGGGCACGCCCCAGTTTGAGCATCGACTGCACATTTTTGCCGTAAAAAGGAGCTTCAATGGCGAGCTCATCGGGATGGTACGAATCAATCAAACTTACCACCCGCTCAAATATTTTTTGAAGTTTCAAATAATGATCTTTGTACTTGGCCAGTTCCACAGCACCCATAGCAACCAGTTTCGGGGTTTTCCCTGTAACCTCAATAATCCCATACCCCATAACGGTCGTGCCGGGGTCAATCCCAAGGATGATTTTCTCAGCAGGTATTTTGGCCATAAAGGACTCCTAATCTATCTTAATTAATACCGAATTGAAATTGGTTACACTTTCCCCAAACCGGGCTCTAAAACGGCTGAACACAGGAGCCGACTCCTGTTGCAAAGTTTTCAATTCTGCCGGTGTGGAGCAACGTATCTGAACAGAGAAAACCAACATCTCCTGATTTACATCCGATTCCACTTCAAAAATCTCTTTACTACTCCCAGGAACCTGTTCCAACACAAAAGGAAAAAATACTTCATCAAGCCAGGCTTCCCAATCGGAACGATACTCTTCGGTAGTGTAAAAAGATGCGTTGAATATATGTCGTTTGTTTGTCATATCTAGGTTATAAACCCTCTTGGGCGAATTTAGGTGGTTCCTATTTGATACCCGTCTAACGATGTAAAAGTCATGTGTCTGGTCAAAAAGTGCCAGTTGCTAAGCCTGCCCTGATCCTTCGGGGACGCAAATGGTACTTAATGGACAGACTCTTCTATTTAGCCTTTCTATAAACTAAGCAAATTCTGTTTTTAGAAGTGTGTTTGTTCAGAAAGTGCCAGTTACAAGTCTTGCGAAGTCCGAAAATACGGAGTTTACTTTTCGTAAATGAGTACTTTCGGACAAGCGTAACGCAGTAGATGGTACTTTATGGATAGACACGTCTATTTAATCAGTTCAGTTCCCATAAACGGAACCAACACTTTCGGAACTCTGATTCCCTCAGGGGTCTGATTATTTTCCAGAATAGCGGCAACAATACGCGGAAGTGCCAATGCACTACCATTCAATGTATGTGCCAGCTGAGGTTTCTTTTCACCAGCTTTACGGAAGCGCAACTTCAAACGATTGGCCTGATAGGTCTCAAAATTGGATACAGAACTTACCTCCAGCCATCGTTTCTGCGCTGCTGAATAAACCTCAAAATCAAAAGTCAACGCAGAAGTAAAGCTCAGATCGCCTCCACAAAGGCGAAGTATGCGCCAGGGCAGCTCAAGTTTTTCCACCACCGACTGAACATGAGCAACCATCTGGTCCAAAATCTCATAAGAGTTATCAGGATGTGCGACCTGTACAATTTCCACCTTATCAAACTGATGAAGTCTGTTCAACCCCCGTACATGCGCCCCCCAGGAACCAGCCTCCCTCCGGAAACAGGCCGAGTAAGCACATTGCTTTACCGGTAGATCTTTCTCATCCAGCACCACATCCCGGAATATGTTGGTCACAGGCACTTCGGCGGTAGGAATCAGATAGAGGTTATCCTCTGTAACATGATACATCTGGCCTTCCTTATCGGGAAGCTGTCCGGTACCAAA
Source organism: Marinilabilia salmonicolor (assembly GCF_003003035.1). Lineage (GTDB taxonomy): Bacteria > Bacteroidota > Bacteroidia > Bacteroidales > Marinilabiliaceae > Marinilabilia > Marinilabilia salmonicolor_A. The sequence continues at coordinate 164,136 of NZ_PVTS01000003.1, forward strand.
ACCTGAATCTTCATTAACCAAGAGCGGTGGAAGGACTTCATTATATCCCGCTTTTGTTGCCTCATCAAGAAAGAAATTGATGAGCGCACGCTGCAGACGGGCCCCCCATCCTTTATACACCGGAAAGCCGGCACCTGTCAGCTTGGTTCCCAGTTCAAAGTCAATTAGGTCATATTTGGACGCCAGTTCCCAGTGAGGCAGGGCATCTTCAAGCGTTGGAATTTCTCCCCCCTCGCGCTCAACCAGGTTATCATCCTCTCCCTTCCCTTCGGGAACAGTTGAATGGGGAAGGTTAGGAACCTGCACCAATAATTTCTGAATATCAGATTCTATCTCCGCAAGTTTTCCATTCAGTACACGAATCTCCTCCTTCAAAGCACCTGTTTTCTCCCGAGCTTCATTGGCTTCCTCTGTTTTTCCTGATTTAAAAAGCTGTCCAATGGATTTAGACAGGGTATTCAGTTCATTCTGCTTCTTATCCGCCTCAGCCTGAGTCGATTTTCGATCATTATCGGCAGTGATAATTTTATTCACAATTTCACCGGCATCAAACCTCTTGGTTTTCAATCGGGTCACAACATCCTCCCGGTTTTCCTGAATGTACTTGAGTGTGAGCATATTTTCAATATAAGATTATTATTAATTAGTGCTTTTCCATAAAGTCACGTTTGCTTCCCCGAAGAATTGGGGGATGCTTTGGAAACTCAACTTTCTGAACCTACACAGCTCCTATTATCATTTTTCCCGACTTTTTAGACGGAATCTAAATGGGGTTTTCTGAAAAAAATCAGAAGTCCCACATTTAATTTCTTTTTATTGTCCTTTTTGGCATTGCCCCAAAAAGAACGAAAAAAGGCTAGTCCGCTTAAACCTATCAACCCGCTAAAGCCAAAATTTCCGGCCATTGCGCAAGGCCATGAACGTCGCCCATTTTGTCTTCACGCCATACGCCGGCCCGGAAAGCGGACAGGCCACCGCGTCTTTGAACAGTAAACATATTCTAATCACAGAAGAATTCTATCGATTAGAAATATATTAAGAAAAATCCTCATCCCTTTTCAATCATCCTAATCTCTGTATCTTTGCGTCTTAGCGTTTAATTAAACAAGACACAAAAAATCTCCTGAATTTGTTACGAAAGTAACAAAAACAGGAGATTCAAAGAATTTTTTTACGAATAAACTTATTCTGCAGCTGCCGGATCAACAGAAACAAAAGACTTGTCTCCCTGTCTTTTACGGAAAACAACTGTTCCGTCGGTCAGTGCAAAAAGCGTGTGGTCTTTTCCCATGCCTACATTATCGCCCGGGTGATGCTGAGTACCACGCTGACGTACAATAATGTTACCGGCTTTAACGCCCTGGCCGCCAAAAATCTTAACGCCCAAACGTTTACTTTCTGATTCGCGTCCGTTTCTGGAGCTACCTACACCTTTCTTATGTGCCATATTGCATTAATTTTTTTTCGTGATTAACCTTCAATGTTTTCGATCTGAATCTGGCTCAGATACTGACGGTGTCCGTTTTTCTTACGATACCCCTTGCGGCGTTTCTTTTTGAAAACGATTACTTTTTCGCCTTTCAGATGGGCCAATACTTTGGCAGTAACTTTGGCACCTTCCAAAACGGGAGCACCAATCTTCACATCACCATCGTTGTCAACCATCAAAACCTGGTCAAACTCTACTGAGGCTCCTTCTTCTGCATTGAGGCGGTTCACATAGACTTTACGGTCTTTCTCAACTTTGAATTGCTGGCCTCCAATGGATACAATTGCGTACATTGAAATACAATTTTAAGATTCTCTCCGACAGGTGGTTTCCTTCCTGGAAATCTCTTTTCTACCCATACGGATTATTTCGGTCTGCAAAGGTAGTAACTTTTTCTTTTTATCAAAAACACCTTAAGTATTTCTTTTAAAAAGGATCACGATTGTTCGGAGAAACTGATTCTCTGCGAACCATGCATCTTATTATTCGCTAAAAAATGAGGATGCCTAAAAACAAATCATTAATTTTGTAGCCTCCAAGACTAAAAATACTAAGCTGATGCAGAGAACAAAGGTAGCAGACCTTCTGAGGTCGAAAGAAATTGGAAAGCCATTCACCGTGAAAGGCTGGGTACGTACCCGCAGAGGAAACAAACATGTAAATTTTGTGGCCCTGAATGATGGGTCTGGCATCAATAATCTCCAGGTGGTTGTGGATATGGAACAATTTGACGAGGCATTGGTACGCCGCATCACCACAGGAGCCGCCATTTCGGTGGACGGAGAGTTGCAGGAATCGCAGGGCGCCGGACAGAATGTGGAGTTACTCGCCAAATCCATCGAGATTCTGGGAGACAGTGATCCCGATAAATATCCGCTTCAGCCCAAAAAACATTCACTCGAATTCTTGCGTGAGATAGCCCACTTGCGTTTTCGCACCAATACATTTGGAGCCATCACACGTGTGCGTCATGCCATGATTTTTGCGGTACACGAATTTTTCAATAAGAAAGGGTTTTACAATATTCATACCCCCATCATTACCGCTTCGGATGCTGAAGGAGCCGGTGAGATGTTTCAGGTTACCACCCTGGACATCGACAACCTGCCACGCACAGAGGAGGGAGAGATTGATTACTCCAAAGATTTCTTCGGAAAACCAACCAACCTGACGGTTTCCGGTCAGCTCGAAGGAGAACTTGCCGCATTGGCCATGTCTGAAATTTACACATTCGGACCAACCTTCAGAGCCGAGAACTCCAACACCACTCGTCACCTGTCGGAATTCTGGATGATTGAACCCGAAATGGCTTTCTATGAATTGACGGACAACATGGATCTGGCTGAAGAGTTTTTGAAGTATCTCATTCAATATGCACTTGATAATTGCATGGATGATCTTCAGTTTTTGAGTCAGAGACTGCAACAGGAAGAAAAAGGAAAGAAGGATACCGAAAAGTCAATGGAGCTGATTGAGAAGCTGAAATTTGTTCTGGAGAATGATTTTATCAGGTTGACTTATGAGGAAGCCATTAACGTATTGGAAAATTCCAAGCCCAACAAAAAGGGAAAATTCCAATATCCTGTAAAGGGTTTTGGAACTGATCTGCAATCGGAGCATGAACGTTACCTGGTGGAAAAACACTTCAAAAAACCGGTCATCCTCACCGATTATCCCAAGGAGATTAAGGCTTTTTACATGAAGCTGAACGATGACAACAAAACCGTTCGTGCCATGGACGTCCTTTTCCCCCAAATTGGAGAAATCATCGGAGGCTCACAGCGTGAAGAGAGTTACGAGAAACTCACCGCACGCATGGCCGAAATGAACATCCCGGAAGAGGAGATGTGGTGGTTTCTGGATACCCGCCGTTTCGGAACCGTACCGCACAGTGGATTTGGCCTTGGGTTTGAACGCCTGATGCTGTTCGTTACCGGCATGACCAACATTCGCGACGTGATTCCGTTCCCAAGAGCACCTAAAAGTGCCGAGTTTTAATCGCATATAGCATTTGAGAATAGCATCCGGCTTTCGTCGGGTTATCTATATCCATTCCATTATCTACCCCTCGATTCCGATCGAGGGGTTTTTTGTTTATCATCTGAAAACAATAGATCGTTAGATTTTAGAAGTTAGGAATTAGAGAAAATCGTAAGACATTGACATTCTGTATTTTATCGAAAACACTCATTTAAACTTAAAGATTTAATTTCCAGAGCTTTGAAAAAGTTTAACGGACTATTGTGAAAAAGAAAGAGTTCAATATACACGATTGCATTCCATCCATCCTGACGAATCCTGAATGACGAAATGCCCATTTTGACTTTCTTCCCTATTTAATGTCTGTCTATAGAGTCACGTTTGCTTCATTATGCTTGCCGCCAAAATACTCATTTACCCAAGGAACCTGCGCTTTTAGCTCCTTCGAATGCCTTGCAAACGCAACTTTCCGGACGAGCACAGCTTCAATTACAATTTTTCCAGAATTTATTTAGCCTGGTTTATTCATGAGTTTTCGTTATGAGATGTTTAAATACCAATTAATTCAGGCAGCCGCAGATAAAATTGACAAAGGGAATAGTGAACTATTTTCAAATCAATTTTATCGAGGACGCCAAAATTTAGAAGGTAGTTGAACATCGCAATAGATAATTTATGAATAATCCAGGTTAGGAACCGCTGAAAAAGTCATCAGTCCAAATTTTAATTACTTTATTGATTTTCTTTTTGGCATTGCCCCAAAAAGGAAACAAAAAAGTATAGTCCGCTTAAACCTATCTGCCCGCATCAGGCCTAATTTCCGGCTGGCCTCCAAGGCCTTGAAGTCCCCCATTAAGTCCTCTCGCCACCGCCGGCCCGCAAAACGGACGGGCACTGTTTAAATTATGACCAACGACCGGCCAAAGCCTTACATCACATATCCGGGCAATAGGATTTTATGCTTGAATGAAACTTCAAATATTTTTTATTACATTTACCTTTCAAACCCTCTAAACTACAAACAATGGGCATCTTTTCTTCCCTGATGGGCAATGCCGGCATGGTTGAACCGGAAAAACTCAGAGCCGAGTACAACAAATTACTTACCGATAACGAAGAAATTGAAATCGGCTTCAAACTTTTTCGTGACACCTTCATTTTCACCACCAAACGTCTGCTTTTAATAGACAAACAAGGACTCTCCGGCCGAAAAACAGAGTATTTCTCTGTGGTGTATAGCAGTATTTCCCGTTTCAGCATCGAAACAGCCGGAACATTTGATCTGGATGCAGAGTTAAAAATCTGGATATCGGGGGAAAGCAACCCGAGTGTTCAGAAGAAATTCAATAAATCAGTTGATGTCTATGAGGTTCAGAAGTTGCTGGCTACTCATGTATTAAAATAACACTGTTTTAGGCTTTCCGAAGGCTGTCATTTAGCTTTTTTTAGTTTTCTGTTTAAACATCTCCCAAACCCCGCCATCATGCGAATATCGCTTCTTTTCCTTATCCTGATCTTTTCCTTAACAACCTATGCCCAGGAGTATGCCCCCATTCATGCCCAACAGATTCCGGTCGTTGATACATTTTACAATGTACATATTATTAAAGATTACTACCGCTGGCTTGAAAAGACAGATAGCCCTGAAACCGTTGAATGGGTAGCCAAACAAAACGAACTATCTAAAGACTGGCTCAAAAAAGCAGAAAGAAAATCCAACTCTTTCAATGAGATCTATAAAAACAAGCGCGTTCGGTATAATTTCCCTCAAAAAGCCGGCAAATACTTTTTTTCTTTTGCATACACAGATTCACGTGTAGGATCATCGCTTCTCATTAACACGAGTCGCAATAAAGAAACCAGAAAAATTCTCATAGATCCCTATAACGATATTTCCAGAAAAGACAATATTGATATTACCGGATACCAGGTTTCCAAAAACTCGGAGCTCCTGGCTTTTCAATACAACCGCAACGGAAGTGACTGGCAGGAAATAGGTGTGGTAAGGCTGCCCTCCGGAAAACAATTGAAAGACCACCTGAAAGGAATCAAGTTTTCCGAACTTTCCTGGCTGGATAACGGGTTTTTCTATTCAGTAATTGATCAGGTGGGAAAATTTGGAAAAACAACAGGCCAAGAAGTCTATTATCATAAAATTGGTAACAGCCAGGAAATGGATGAATTGGTCTTTGAAAGACCCGAAAGACCATGGGTTCAAGTAAGCTTTATGACCACTTCTGATGAACGCTTTTTCGTATTGACAGAAAAGGATGAAATAAATGGAAAAGCAAGCGTTTTTTATAAAGATTATCATTCACATCAGCCATTTCTGCGACCATTAATCACCAACTTCGACAGGACCTTACGAATACTAGACAATCGAAATGGGAAACTTATCGGCCTTATTTCCGACAAAACAGGCAGTAACAGGGTGGTGCAAATAGACCCGGAAAATCCTCTTCAGTGGAAAGAAATCATCCCTCCATTTTCTGATGGAGTACTGATGGATGTGGTACCCTACAAAGATCGTATGGTGCTTACAATACAGTCAGACAACCACCCCATAATTCTGGTGATGGGATATGACGGAACAGTTTTGCACCAGGCCGAATTTCCTTTCATCTCTTCCATACATGCCCTGGAAGGGGAACCGGAGGACAATCTGGTTCGCTTTGTGCTTACCTCCTGGACTGTACCACCGGTAGTATATGAATTCAACATCAAAAGTTTTGAAAAAGAAGTGGTGGAACGGACAGAAGTCCCCTTTGATTTTGAACAGTTTAAATACACAGAGTTAGAATACGAATCAGAAGAAGGGGATAAAGTACCACTGGTATTGGTTCATAAAAAAGGGATTACCACTAATGGCCAAAACCCCCTGCTGTTAAGCGCTTATGGAGGATTTGGTTCCATTTCAACACCTTCATATCGGTCAGAAATAATACATTTTATAGAGCACGGAGGCATTTATGCTTATGCCAACATAAGGGGAGGCGGAGACAAGGGCCCCCAATGGGCACGAGCAGGACGCGGCAAACATAAACAAAACTCATTTGACGATTTTATTGCTGCTGCCGAGTATCTGATCAACCAGAAATACACGAACTCTGAGAAGCTGGCAATTACCGGTGGTTCCAATGGCGGGCTTGTTGTTGCAGCAGCAGCTACCCAACGCCCTGAGCTATTTAGGGCAGTAGTTCCGGTGGTGGCACCCACCGATATGATCCGGTTTGAAAAATTCACTGTTGGCCACTGGCATATCGATGAGTATGGAACCGTTGCGGACAGTGCAAGTTTCTGCAGACTGAAAAATTACTCTCCATATCATAACATTAAGGAAAACGTCAATTATCCCTCCATGCTTGTAGTTACATCCGAAAATGATGACAGGGTACCACCATTTCATAGTTACAAATTTGTTGCCAAATTGCAGGACAGGGAAATACAAACCAACCCCATTCTCTTAAAGGTACAGGAAAATGCGGGCCACTATGGCGGACACACGTACTCTTCCAGATTACAAAACGGAGCCGATATTTATTCTTTTATTATGCATGAGTTAGGCATGGAATAACCAATGAGAACCTTTGATTAAACCAGTACAAAACTCACTTTATGCCCAGATACATCATTATTCTCCTATGTTCGTTATTGTCTCTAACAGTTACCTTTGCTCAGAGTCCCGCTACACAGAGTCCGACAAAATGGACCGTTGAAGTAGTGACCTCCTGCCGAATCAATAATAATGCGAAACAAAAAGGGTTCGGTGCATTATTGTCACGAAATTTAAGTGGTAATTGGTGGTTGCAATCAGGACTAATCTATAAATACCACAAAGATTACCCTGAAATCAACCTAACCGGCGTAAGTTATTCCTTTTCTTATGAAGCGGAATTGAGGCTTAACTACATAAGCATTCCGTTAATGCTTTTCTACAACAGTAATTTTGTCAACGCTGGATTGGGAACTTACTATGAAAGGTTTCTGAACTCTAAAGACCTTTCTGACAACCCATTCAGCGAGACCACCGCTTCACCCGGAGAAAAAAGCAAATGGTACTTAACGGGTTCTTTGGGATACCCGATTTCCATTGCTAACCGGCTGCAGCTCGAACCAGGAATATTGTTTAACCTCGCCAACGAAAAAATTTATAAAGACCTAAAAATTTCACTCAAATATAAATTCTAAAGATGAGGGAATTTCTTAATCCGGGTGTTTATACTTTATCTCTCTGCTTGCGTAACTGTGAAATAAACAAGCCCCCGATTACAATTGCAATACCGGCCAGTTTTTTAAGCGTAAGCGCCTCATCCAGTACCATCCAGGCAAAGATGGCAGTAAAAACCGGGATCATATTGGCAAACACATTGGCCCGGGTGACCCCGATTCGGGCAATCCCGTAAGCAAAAAAGATAAAGGCAAAGGAAGAGGCAAAAATTGCCAGTAAAAGAAGTGACCCAAGTGCATCGGTTGTAGGCGGAGTAGAAACAAAATGCTCCCAATCATTGAGGTAGAAAAAAGGAAAGAAAAAACCGACACCAAACAGGTTTTGCCAGGCAGTAAGATTCACCGGCGAATAGCGGTTCCCCATCCGCTTAATTACAACAGAATAGGCCAGAGCAGCAAAAACGGCAAGTGCCATAAACAACAGCCCTTCGATGGGTGCTTTCAGCTCAAAACCATTTTCAAAAAGAATCAGTCCCACCCCGGAAAAGGATATCACAATCCCAAGCAGATTGAGCCACGAGAAACGCTCATTCATAAACAGCACCCCGGGAATGGGAGCCAATAGAGGAATGGTGCTTACAATGACAGATCCCATAGTGGAGCTGAGATAATTCAGTCCATTACTCTCTCCCATAAAATAAAGGAACGGCTGAAAAAAAGAGAGCGCCATCAACCACTTAAGATCTTTCTTTCGCAAAGGCTCCAATCGCTTGGTCAATGCCAGATATCCAAAAATGAAAAGGGAGCTGAGAACTAACCTCAGCCAGATTGTAGAAATGGGTGTCCAAACAGTAAAGGCTACCTTAGTCCATACAAACGAAAAGGCCCAAAAGAGCATGGTGGCAGTAAGGGCAGCAAATACTTTTATGCGGTGACTCATGGAACGCTGTGAGTGGTTTCTATGCCACAAAAATACACTTCCGTGTGAAATGGGGATATGATAAATATTAGAAAAGTTGTGAAGTTGGGAGGCAGAAGGCAGAAGTTAAATCCATAACCATATAAGATATATTAGAGCATTTAAATTGATTCCACAAGTTGCCCAACCTCATACATTAAGATTAGAACATCATGTTCACTCCGGCATGAAACATCCAACCATCAAACCTCATCTCGCTGTCATTTCCAGGAATATCATTTTTCCTTGGAAGAAAAATATATTTTCAATTTCAAAAGGTTATTCCTATAAACTAAATAATAGAGGATTGCACTAAAAATTAAAACCACAAAAAACAGGATATAATCATAGTTGGTTTTTTCCTTTATTAAGAAAAGAATGGTAAAACCAATTACCACTGGCAAATAGTAGCTAAGCATTTTATGCCTAAGTCTTCTTTTTAACGCTGGAAAGTCTTGATCATTGAGATCTTCTTTGTCAATAAAGAATCCTGTAATCAATGATTCACCCCCTCTTTCTGATGATTTCTTTTGAGTCTTTTGCATACTATGGAAATTAAAGAAAGTAGTTTACACCAATTCTGATCTTGCTTTGAGTTTAAGCTTTGTCAAATGCAGTAGATTTTATCTTTTCGCCCATTTCTCTTTCACTAACACAGTTCTATAACTCCCATTTTCCATTGGGATTTTTAATTCTCCCTCAAAAGTTAGTGTATCATTTTTTATCTCATACTCATAAATAACAGATGTTGAGCGATTCAATATTTCTTTAAAATGATTGCCATCAACAGTCTCAAATTTACCCTTAAATTCTATATTCTCATTGCCATTTTCACAATGAGAAATATAAAACGTTCCATTTGAATTAAAAACTTTAGTTCTATGTTCTTCATCAATAAAATTTGGCTTTCCATTGGAAAAGCCTTCAATAAACGACCACTCTCCAACCAATGGACTCTCTGTTTCCGCGTTGTAATTACAAGAAACTAATAAAAAGAAGATAAATACCGGGAAAATGGGTTTTAAATTTTTCATTTCAGGTCTCGGTTTTTAATGGTTAACAGGGTTTTTTAGAGTTTTTCTCTAAAAAATGATTTGAAAGATCAATTAAACAGACCTTACAAACTTTATTGAGGGTATCAGTTGAAGTGAAGCCCTCAATTATTTTTAAACATACGACACCTTCGGCGTCGATTTTATCAAACACCATCATTTCTATAAATATTGGAGCCCTTCAGGCTCCCGGTCCATTATCATCGTGGGGAATTATACCCGGAACATTATATCTTTCAAAAATCAATATCCACAACCAACGACCACGAATGCAACCGCACAGTTATAACAAAAAAGTGACAATTAGCCCCTAAGGCGGTCAATTGTTCATAGCAATTGGCATTAAAAAGAGAACCAACGACCACGAAGTTGGTCGAATATTTATAGAAAAAGATGAACGTTGCTCCATGACCCCGAAGGTGGTCATATGTTTATAGCAAGTGGCAATAAGAATAGAAACCGACCCCGAAGGCGGTCGTATATCAAAGCCATTTGAACAAATAATCTTCTTTAAAATCAACACCAAACTTCTCAAGAAATTCTAGATATTCCTCACGAAAGGTTCTCTTTCGATGGTGTTCTTTCTGATTTTGGATATATCCAATCACTTTATCAAGAGCAGAATGACTATAAGAAAAGGCCCCATATCCTTGCTGCCATTCAAAATGGAAAGGACAAAACTTCTTCTCTAAAATGAAGTTATTTGTTGACTTCTTAACCTCCTGAACAAGATTTGAAAGACAACATGATGGACGCATTCCAATGAGAAAATGAATATGATCAGATGTACCGTTAATGGCAAGCATTTTCTGTTGCTTCTCCCTGACAATACCAGTAATGTATTTGTAGAGTTCTTCTTCCCAGGTAGTTTTTATAAGACCATCACGATTTTTTACAGCAAAAATAATCTGAATATAAATTTGAGAAAATGTTCCGGGCATAATTGTTGGATTAGAGTTCGTAATATAAAAATAAAGGTAGCAATTATATCGTTAATTTTGGGAATCCATGTTTGTATTCAACATACGACACCTTCGGCGTCGATTTTATCAAACACCATCATTTCTATAAATATTGGAGCCCTTCAGGCTCCCGGTCCATTATCATCGTGGGGAATTATACCCGGAACATAATATCTTTCAAAAATCAATATCCACAACCAACGACCACGAATGCAACCGCACAGTTATAACAAAAAAGTGACAGTTGCCCCCAAAGGCGGTCAATTGTTCATAGCAATTGGCATTAAAAAGAGAACCAACGACCACGAAGTTGGTCGAATATTTATAGAAAAAGATGAACGTTGCTCCATGACCCCGAAGGTGGTCATATGTTTATAGCAAGTGGCAATAAGAATAGAAACCGACCCCGAAGGCGGTCGTATATCCAAGTACTCTCAAATTATCCCTTCACTCACTTTGCATCTCCCCGTTTATAATTCAAAAACCCCCGCCAGAATCCGGCAGGGGCATAAAAATATCACAAATGAAATCCTTTACTCTGCGCTACTTTGCAGCAAAAGATTCATAATGTCGATGGCAGCACGTGATACAGATGATCCGGGGCCAAAGATACCCACAACACCACAATCATAGAGGTATTGGTAGTCCTGGTGAGGAATTACACCACCGGCAATCACCATGATGTCTTCACGACCCAGCTTCTTCAGCTCGTCAATGACCTGAGGAACCAATGTTTTGTGGCCGGCAGCCAATGAAGAAACACCCAACACGTGAACGTCGTTCTCAACGGCCTGACGGGCAGCTTCAGCGGGAGTCTGGAACAATGGTCCCATGTCCACGTCGAAACCGATGTCGGCATATCCGGTAGCCACTACTTTGGCACCACGGTCGTGACCGTCCTGACCCATTTTGGCAATCATGATACGGGGCTGACGACCTTCCTTTTCTGCAAACTCAGCAGCCAGAGCACGAGCTTTTTCAAACTCGCTGTCGTTTCCGGCCTCTGATGAGTAAACTCCGTTAATTGATCTAATCACAGCTTTATATCTTCCAACTACTTTTTCACAAGCATAAGAAATTTCACCCAAAGAAGCACGCTTTTGTGCGGCATCCACAGCCAACTCAAGCAGGTTCCCCTCACCGGTTTCAACAGCTTTAGTAATGGCAGCCAGGGCAGCTTTTACTTCCTCTTCGTTACGGTCAGCACGCAATTTAGCAAGACGCTCAAGCTGAGACTTACGTACAGCAGTGTTGTCAATTTCTAAAATGTCGATTGGGTCTTCTTTCTCCAGTCGGTAACGATTGTTCCCGACAATTACCTGTTTGGCACTATCGATCTTGGCCTGAGTACGGGCAGCAGCCTCTTCGATACGCATTTTGGGCAATCCGGTTTCGATGGCTTTGGTCATACCACCCATCTCCTCGATCTCTTCGATGTGTGCCCAGGCTTTTTCAGCCAACTCTTTAGTCAGAGCTTCCACATAGTAAGAACCGGCCCATGGATCAACCGCCTTGGTAATCTTGGTCTCTTCCTGAATGTAGATCTGAGTATTCCGGGCAATACGTGCTGAGAAATCGGTAGGCAGTGCAATCGCCTCATCCAACGCATTGGTGTGCAACGACTGGGTATGTCCCAACGCAGCAGCCATCGCTTCCACGCAAGTACGACCTACGTTATTGAATGGATCCTGCTCCTGCAGTGACCACCCGGAAGTCTGTGAGTGCGTGCGCAACGCCAAAGACTTAGGATTCTTAGGATTGAAGCGCTTCACGATCTTGGCCCAAAGCATACGTGCAGCACGCATTTTAGCAATCTCCATGAAGTGGTTCATTCCGATGGCCCAGAAAAACGACAACCGAGGCGCAAAAGCATCGATGTCCAGTCCTGCATCCACACCGGTTTTCAGATACTCCAAACCATCGGCAAGGGTATAACCCAATTCCAGATCAGCAGTAGCACCAGCTTCCTGCATGTGGTATCCTGAAATAGAGATACTGTTAAATTTAGGCATCTTCTGAGAAGTATATTCAAAGATGTCAGCAATAATACGCATGGAGAATTCCGGTGGGTAGATATAAGTATTACGCACCATGAACTCTTTCAAAATGTCGTTCTGAATGGTACCGCTCAACTCCTCAAGCTTGGCACCCTGCTCCAGACCTGCTACGATGTAGAAAGCCATTACCGGCAATACGGCACCGTTCATAGTCATAGAGACCGACATCTTGTTCAACGGGATCCCGTCGAAAAGCACTTTCATATCGAGGATAGAGTCGATGGCCACACCGGCCTTACCAACGTCACCAACCACACGCTCGTGGTCAGAGTCATATCCGCGGTGGGTCGCCAGGTCAAACGCTACGGAAAGACCTTTCTGACCGGCTGCCAGGTTGCGACGGTAAAAAGCGTTGGACTCTTCGGCCGTTGAGAAACCTGCATACTGACGGATGGTCCAGGGACGCATGGCATACATTGCCGAGTAAGGTCCACGAAGGTAAGGCACCAAGCCTGCGGCATAGTTCAGGTGCTCCATGCCTTCCAGGTCTTCTTTGTTGTAAACGGGTTTCACCGGAATCTGCTCAGGTGTGACCCAGTCTTTTTTAATGCCGTTCTTTTTCTCCCAGGTTTTGGGATCAATCGGGCATTTATCTCCTTTGAATTCTATTTTTGAAAAATCTGGTCTCATGATTATTATATTTTAACGCAGAGGCGCTAAGGCGCTGAGATTATTAAAGGTTATTGACTTTTCGGTAAATGGCCTTGTGCAAAACAGGAACAATAAGTTGATCAGTAGCCCAAGCTTTTTATTGGCCAGTTTAAGGTAGGTTACCAACTGGACCTCATGAACGGGATGTACTTCTTCAACAGCTTTTAACTCAACAATCACCTCTTTCTCAATTAATAAATCCAGAATAAAATCCTTCTCTAAAGACTCGTTTTTATAGATCAATGGCAAATGTACCTGCTCTTCTACGAGCAATCCTTTGCTTCTCAGCTCATGAGCAAGGCAGGCACCATAAACAGATTCAAGTAATCCGGGTCCAAGCTCCTTGTGAACTTCGATAGCCCCTCCTATTATCTGTGAGGAAATATTATTTAATGCCTCTTTTGTCATTTCTAAATAAAAAACTTTGCGTCACCGCGTCTTTGCGTTTAAAATTTACTGAATATTCAACATTTTGTTAAATCCTTGCAGCGTTTCCAGCAAGTTGGTACGCACATTGATAAAATATTCAATGCCCTGTGCTTTCAGGTCGTCCGAACAAGCAGGAGCTCCGGCTACCACAAAAATGGCATCGCCATTGAGTGCTTTAAAGGCAGCAGGTGCAGCTTCGGCATATTCTTCATCAGAAGAACAAAGCACGACCACATCGGCTCCTGCTTTCTTAGCAGCTTCAACGCCAGCTTCCACAGTATCGAAACCAAGGTTATCAATGATTTCATATCCGGCACATCCGAAGAAGTTTCCGGAGAACTGCGAACGCGCCAGACGCATGGCAAGGTTTCCGTAGGTCAACATAAAGACCTTAGGACGTTTGGCCGTTTTTTCGGTAGCCAGTCGCAATGCTTCAAATTCTTCAGCCCCACGATAAAGTTGAATAGGTTCAACAGTGTTACCCTCTTCAGAATCGGTGAAAGCCTTGTCTTCACTAATTTCTTTGGCAACCGTCTCCAGATTGTTTGGATATTGATTGGTACCCAGCAGGGTATCTTTTCTGCGGGCCAGATCTTTCTTACGTGTTTCAGAAGCCTCTTTTACCTGGGTCTGAATAAACCCGGCTTTCAGAGCAGCTGTATATCCACCTTTTTCTTCCACTTCCACAAAAAGTTTCCATGCTTCGTTGGCAATGCTGTCGGTCAGATTTTCGATGTAGTAACTTCCGGCCGACGGATCCACAATCATGCTGAAGTAAGATTCTTCTTTCAGTAACAGTTGCTGGTTACGGGCAATCCGCTCACTGAAGACATTGGGCTGACGGAACACCTGATCGAAAGGAGCCACAGTCAGAGAATCGGTACCGCCAATGGTGGCACTCATCGCCTCAGTCTGCGTACGCAGCATATTTACATAAGGATCATAAATGGTCTTGTTCCACTCTGAAGTTTCGCAATGCGTATGCATTTTCTTCACTTCAAGTCCGGTAGGTTTGTACGCATCCACAATTTTGGCCCACAACATACGTCCGGCACGCAGCTTGGCAATTTCCATGAAGTAATTACCCCCGATGCCAAAGTTGAAACGAATGTTTTTTGCAGCGGTGTTAATGTCCTGATTGCGCTCGGTAATCTGAGCCAGATACTCATTCCCCATGGCCAGTCCGAAAGCCAGTTCCTGAACGATGGTCGCTCCGGCATTATTGAAATGTTTGGCGTTTACACTGATGGTCTGGAACTGAGGCAAAGCCTTTCCTTCAGCGGCCAGTTCAGCAGCATCGTCAAGAAGTTCTTCCACAGGCACACACGACTTTCCGCTTACAGTAAGACTTCCCAGCGGATCAAAGTTCAAAGAACCTTTGATCTCTTCGAGCTTACAATTACGTGCAGCAAACTCTTCCACCACCAGTTGGTAGAGCTTCTTATTGCCATGCAGTGTTGAGAAGTTCAGTTCCACTGCCTCGGGAACAATATTTTTCAGAAGAGCAGAGATATTCTCTTTGGTGATAAGTTCTTCTTTCTCGATGAAGAATCCCAGAGAATCAATCCCTTTGTTAAGGATATCCAACGCTTTTTCGTTGGCTTCCTTCACATCTTTCACCACAATATCCTGACGAACCATCCACTTATTATGAGCTTTGGTTCCGCGAACGAAAGGATATTCGCCCGGAAGCGTGTCAAGATACTCAAGGTTTTTAAGGTCTTCCTCCCTGTAAAAGGGACGAACATTAAAACCTTCATTGGTTCTCCAAACGAGCTTTTTGTCAAAATCAGCTCCTTTGAGATCCGCTGTTATTTTGTCCATCCACTCCTGTGTTGACACAGGGGCGAATTCGCTAAACAACGGTTGATTTGATTTATCTGCCATAATGTAACTGTTTATTTGTGCGAATTAACAGGGCGCAAAATTAACGAAATTATTCCGGAATGGGAACAAAGCCGTTCTTATTATGGCATGTTATTGAGCATATAAAGCTCTTAGTCAGGGCGAGGGGAAGTTGCCAAAGGCAAGTTATAAAATAATTGACTTAACCTTCGGGGTAATTCCTTTACACCTTATGTAACCAGAGCCTGAAGGGCTCTTATATTTATAATTATTCGCAATTACAAAATCCCGATGCTGAGGGTGTCGTATTCTTTCGTGACTGTTGGAAATGGCAGTTTGAGTGGACAAGACGAGCACAAAGGCAATTGTAACAAAACAACAAGCGTTCCCTTATCAATGAATAAGACTTAATGAAATCCGGAAAATAATCCGGAAGAATTCGAACAATCCACTGAACAATCACCAATCAAACCATTCGATTGGAGATGGCATAATAGACCGCTTCGGAGGTATTACTTACACCCAGCTTTCGGAAAATATTGCGCTTATGCTGCTTCACAGTTGACTCTGAGATGTTAAGGCTTTTACTAATAAACTGGTTGCCATCACCTTTGACACACAATGAAAGCACTTCTTTTTCACGAACGGAGAGTTGGTTCTGTTCACGCCTGTCAAATCGACGGGTGAGTTCATTGAACTGATACTGGAAAGGTTCCAGCAAATTTTGGATAACCGCATTCCCGGGACCCTCAGCATACGACGGAGTCACAAAACAAAGGGTCGAGATGAGCCGGTTGTCATGGGATAGCTGCAATGGCACCAGTCGCTGAGAAATCAATATCAGGCTTCCATCTTCCTGACGAATACGGAAATCAACAGACAAATAACAGTGCTCACGATAATCTTCGGGATGTTTGGTATTAAAAAACCGAAATCCGTTTTCATTAACATCCATTACCACCGGCATATCCTCAGGAGCAATAATCTTTTCATAAAAAGAAAATCCCATTTCTTTAACCTCCTGCGCACTATATCCACATAAAAACAATGGATGCTCAGACACATAAAGAAATTCTCCTTTGCTGAAATCTGCCACATAAATACTCTGATTCATCAATCTGGAGAAAATATCCAATATCTTCCATGCATCCGGTTTTTCCAGTGGCTCATCTCCGGCAGAGGAAGCACTCCCCACAGAATCAATAAGATGTTTTACAAAAGACATAACAAAATGGAGATTTTAACGCTTGTATTGCTGTAACCCGGTAAACAAAGCTATCAATTATTTTAGAAAATTCAGCGTTTAAAAAAGAAAGTATCAGAGAACAAATGCGTTGTATCTAGTGATTTTTAAACAGCCTCGCAAACGCAGCCTCAGCTTCGGCCTTTACAATGTTTACAATCGCCGGAATACTTACCTCATCTTTTACAACAGTGACGCTGCCCGCTACAAAAACATGACTCTATTCCCTGTAATACCTTTCGTGATGTTGAAACGATCTTTTTAAAGAAGAGCAAACAGCAGTTTTGCATTTGCAGAAGAGAATAAATAAGAAATCAGCCAAAAAAATGAGTGCGAAAATACTACCACACTATATCTGAAAGAAACAACAAACTTCCTATTTAAAAATCATTGGTGTCCGGTTAAAAAAATAAAAGTGCTTCACTACGTTCGCAATGAACGGCACTTTACAGGCTATTGAGGGTTGGTAGGGGTAGATTTTCGGCAAAGCCGAAAATCTACCCCTACCAACCCAGCTTAAAATCTGCAAAGCAAAGCAACCTCCTTTCAAAAAACATGTTTCTCCGGACATTAGTGTTTAACAATTATAAAAAACTATACTAAAGTACTATTGAAGAGCGTCATAATCTTCGGTATTTTTGCCTCCCAAAAGATAGCAGACTAACAACAATGAATGTATTTAAACAAATTCAAAGCGATACGTTATGTTTAAATTCAAAACAGTCATCGTAAGCCTTGCCCCAACAGCCAAATTGTGAGCACGGGTGAAAAACATAAGTTGTCCCAAACAGGAAAGATTGCCCTACAAAGGGCCCCTGCCCTATGCCTTAACACCTGACAGATTCAAGCCCGAAACACCCAAACAGGCTTAGTAAAAAACACCTGAGGAAATTTCCCGGGTGTTTTTTTTAATAATATCGGCAACGACCAATGCCCCGAAACCAAATCTGCCCATATCCAATATTGATTTCAAAATGCCTCATACCCAAAATGGGTGAAGAGCAATCTAGTAAATTCCAACAATAAGTGGGAAGTGAAAAAAACTTCAAAACACAGGGCATAGCTTTGGGATATTGCTCTCAAACTTTCAGCCAGTAAACACTTTTCCTGTCATTAGTACAAGGCCGGCTAAACCATCATCGTTGGATAAGCAGGATTCCCAGGATCAACAACACAATACCGGCTACCCGGCTCAGGGAAATGGCATGCACGCTGACACCAAAGAAGCCAAAATGATCAATCACAGCAGCAATAATTAACTGTCCGGCAATAGAGGCCGCCAACATGGTGGTCACCCCAATCTGCGGAATCAAAAGAACTACGGAAGTAACAAACATGGCTCCTATGGCCCCTCCGAGAAACAGATACCAGGGAATGGCTTTTAAATCGGAAAATGAGGGAACGGAAGTTCGCAAAACGATATTTAGCAGAATCAAAATGAGGGTGCCAACCAGAAAATTGGTTAATGATGCCTGCAGAGGATGTTTAAGAAAAGAGGATAATTGGGCATTGATACTGCCCTGAATCGACAGGAAACCACCAATCAGCAATGCTGCAATAATGAGAATGTATTTAGTCATGCGCAATCATTTTCGGCGCAAGTTACGGAGCTTCGGTCATTCGTACAAATATTACTGTTTGGTAAATATGGACATTTGATTGTCAAAGTTCAGGTAATAGTCACCGCGTTCCAGCCCCTGAACAATAACAGAATCATCATAGCCCTTAAAAACAATACGTCCCTGAATATCATAGATTTCGTAAAGTGTTGGTTCAGAAAACACCAGACTGTCTTCCACTTTCATGGAGGCAATCGATACGACAGGTTTGTTCTTTTCCAAAACAACTTCCGGCGACAATTGCCGTTTATTGTTATGATCGGTTTGTCTGACCCTGAAACGGTTCTCACCCGAATGCATCCTGACAGGAATACGGTATTCGTGCGTTCCCGGCACACCTTTTCCGTTCACTGAACCTACCTGCACCCACTTATTCCAGCGATATTGCTCTACGATAAACGGTAGGGATCCGGCTTCATGATTTGTTTTCCAAATGAGATTATCCTGATTTACGGCAATATCAATAGTTTTAAAAGATGCACGTGGAGCCAGTACTTCCGGATTAATGACAGCAGGCTGGCAGCCCTCTTTATATTTTATAACAACTTGAACAGGTTCCCCGATAGCAAAACGAAACACAGTAAGATCAATTTCAAACGAACTGGAATTGATTTCATCGGTGGTAGTTTGTCCGTTAACCATTACCTCAAAGACACAAAAACCTACACCTGATTCGGCATAAGGATTTTGCACATAAAGATTATCTCCCTGATAAGAGCCGTTAATTTCTATCTCACCGGCAAACAGAGATGCGGCAAACATGCTAAACAAAAATATCCAAAGAAATCTCATAGGATTCGGGGATGTGGTTTTAAACTCCTGTTACCAAAATCAGTAGTGCAATTTAAAAATTAAACCCCCGAAGTGCAAAAAAAGCCAACGGCCTGAAAGCATCTTTTACGCCTTTGTATCTATTTTTTTGACCAACAGCATTTTTTAATCAACCGGCTCATGCCAATCGCCATGATTTTTAATCAACTGCACCAATTCTTCCACTGCATCTGATTCGGGAATGCTCTTTCTAACCAGCTCCCTGTTTCTGAAGAGAGAAATACGCCCGGGACCGGCACCCACATAACCATAGTCGGCATCGGCCATTTCGCCAATTCCATTAACGATACATCCCATAACCGCTATTTTCAAACCCTTGAGATGTCCGGTTTGCTGCCTCACTTTTGCGGTGGTACTCTGCAAATCAAACAGGGTACGACCGCAACCGGGACAAGAGATGTATTCCGTTTTTGAAAAACGAACACGGGATGCCTGGAGGATGCCGAATCCCGTGGACACCATGATCGGGACCGATTGCAAAAAACCTGTAAGCGCTATTCCGTCACCATAGCCATCCAGAAACAAGAGCCCCGTATCTGCAGCTGATTTCAACTGATAATCCTCATCTGTACATTCATCATAGTACTGTGACACAATAACAGGATGTGTAAGACCTTCGTTCTGCATTGTCAGAAAAAAGGCGCGTCTGTCTGCGGTAGGATTGGGATGATCTGAGTCAAGTAAGATGACTACATCCTTTTTATTTTTCAACAATTCCTGCATCCCGGGGGTCAAATCACTGTTGGTACAGTTTAAAAACAAAGCCCCTTCGTGACTGCTCCAGTCTTCATCCGCATCAAAAAGAGGATAGACGTTAGAAGATGAACTTTCATGACTTTCAGCTGGAACCACTTTAACGACATGCTTCCAGGACTCAGGGATTTCGGAGAATTGATCATCATCACAAATTACAATATCAGGGGTTTCCGTTCCTTCCGAAATCGTGGACTTACCCCTGACATCAACAACAACAGCCGCAGGCATTTCGCCTCCAATATTCAGCACCTGATGCGTTGATCTTTTTTGATATTTGAAAGGACTGTAAACCCCTGTTTCGACTGGAGGCACAGGAACATGCTCGGCCCTTTTATTGAAATGCTCCACCAGCATAGCAGCCACGGGAATCTCATTCTCTGGAGGTTCTGTCAGAGAAACACGAATGGTATCACCCAGGCCGTCAGTCAGTAAAGCTCCGATGCCCACTGCCGATTTCAGGCGGCCATCTTCTCCGCTACCGGCTTCGGTAACACCCAGATGCAGGGGGAAATGCATCTCTTCCCGTTTCATTGCAGCAACCAGCAACCGCACCGTATGTACCATTACCCTGGTATTGCTGGATTTTATACTAAGAACAACATTATTAAAATCTTCCTCCTTACAAATTCTCAGGTATTCCATGCAGGACTCAACCATGCCTTCGGGTGTGTCCCCGAATTTCGACATCATACGGTCAGACAAACTCCCATGGTTGGTCCCGATACGAATGGAAGTTCCGTGTTTGCGGCACAAATTGAGGAACGGTATCAGCTTTTCTCTAATCTGGCGCAGCCCTTCCCGGTCTTCATCACTGTCTGCCACAATCTCTTTAAACTTTTTGGCTCCTCCCGTAAAGTTCCCGGGATTGATGCGCACTTTTTCGATAAGTGTGGCAGCAATTTCAGCAGCGGCAGGATTAAAGTGAACATCAGCCACCAATGGGACATTACAATTCTTCTCTTCTAATCTCTTTTTAATAAATTCCAGATTTTTTGCTTCCCTGCGCCCCTGTGTAGTAATCCTGACCAGTTCTCCACCGGCTTCAGCAATCCTGACAGCCTGATCAACGGTAGCCTCTGTATCTAATGTATTGGTGGTTGTCATGGACTGAATTCTCACCGGATTATCTCCTCCAATAATAACACTACCCACTTTTACAGGATCTGTTTTCAGTCTATTGTACTGAAAATAGGAATCACAAAAATTTAGCCGCTCCTTCATAATATCTTTTTTGGTGGAACCAAAATTAATAACTTTGAAGCAAAGAAAGAGAGAAATGTCTATAACAGTATCCGAAGTTTCGAAGTTTTTTGGCAAACAGAAGGCCCTCAACAATGTCTCCTTCAATATTCCGACCGGTCAGGTAGTTGGTTTCCTTGGCCCCAACGGTGCCGGAAAATCCACCATGATGAAAATCCTGACAGGCTATCTGCCGGCATCATCGGGAAGTGTGGAGATTTCAGGTACGCTCATTGACGGCAACAACCTGGAGCTCAGAAAAAAAGTCGGCTACCTGCCTGAGCACAACCCTCTGTACCAGGATATGTATATTGAAGAGTACCTTAAATTTGTTGCAGACATTTACAAGTTAACCGACAGTAAAAAACGCATTGCTGAGATTATAGAAACCACCGGACTGATTCCCGAAAGACACAAAAAAATCGGGGCCTTATCCAAAGGTTACCGTCAACGGGTAGGATTGGCGCAGGCTCTGCTTCCTGACCCGGAGGTACTCATTCTGGATGAGCCGACTACCGGCCTCGACCCCAATCAAATTGTAGAAGTTCGAAACCTGATTACCAAACTTGGAGAAGCAAAAACGATTTTACTGTCCACCCATATCATGCAGGAAGTTCAGGCCATTTGCGAACGGGTAATCATCATCAACAAAGGAGACATTGTTGCCGATGAAGCAGCAGCTGATCTGGAAAAAAGCTTTGAAAATAAGTTATCCAGAGTATATGTGGAATACGATGGGCATCCGGCACCGGAAAAAATAAATGCCCTGCAAGGTGTAGAATCGGTTTCCCCCAAAAACAATGGTTACCTGGTCAATGTTCAATCAGGTTACGATGTGCGTCCTTCTTTGTTTAAGCTTGCGGTGGAAAACAACCTGGTTATTCTGGCCCTTTCAGTAGAAAAAGAATCACTTGAAGACTTGTTCCATTCACTCACAGTCTGACCTCAGAGGTCAGGGAGCCACCTGCATGAGATCCCACTCACCATCAGGCTGAAGCGTATATACGAATCGTTGATGCATTCTGTTGGGACGCCCCTGCCAAAATTCCACTTTATGCGGAACAATCAGGTAGCCACCCCAATGAGGGGGACGAGGTACTTCTTTACCCCTGAATTGCTGCTCAAATTTACGGAAACGCTCCATCAACATATCATCTCCACCTATTGCCCTGCTCTGCGGAGAAGCCCAGGCACCAATCCGGCTTTCTCTGGGACGCGAAGCAAAATAATTATCTGAGGCTTCAGCAGATAGTTTTGAAACCCGTCCTTCCCAACGCACCTGTCGTTCCAGCAATGGCCAAAAGAAATTGGCTGAAACTTTGGGGTTATGCCCCATCTGCAAACCCTTGGAACTGTTGTAATTGGTAAAAAAGGAGATGCCGGCGTCGGAAACATCCTTCAGCAAAACCACACGTTGAGTGGGTTGTCCTGAAGCATCCACAGTAGCCAGAGACATGGCCGTTGGTTCCGTATCCTCAGCAGCAATGGCATCCTCCAGCCAATTCTGAAACTGCAATGCCGGGGATAGCTCCATTTCTTCACGTTTCATCTCCCACTGCTCATAATTTCTGCGGATATCGGAATACTTACTATGCAAAACAAAATATTTTGTGGTTGAATATCTCTGGTGAAAAAGCACAAAACTACAAACTTTAACCAGTTTTAATCCGTAAAGAGATAACAGAAATCCCCTAAGTCTGTTCATTTTTTTATACTTTTGCAGTTTAAAAACCGATAAAGAGATATCCTCCGATGAAGCGCATTCAACTTTTAGACAAGCAATTTGCCCTTTCCATACCTGCCAGCGACATAAAAAAAGCCCTTTGGGAAATGGCCGAAAAAATGAACAAGGAACTAAAAGATCAAAATCCTCTTATGATTTGCATCCTGAACGGTTCCTTTATGTTCTCTGCCGACCTTATGAAGCTAATCGATTTTCCCTGTGAAATCAGTTTCGTAAAATTAGCTTCCTATGAGGGAATGGGCAGCACAGGAAAGGTGAAGCAACTCATCGGACTGAATGAAGAAATTGAAGGCAGAACAGTTGTTCTGTTGGAAGACATTGTGGACACCGGAGTTACCATCGAAAACTTGATGAACCAACTGGATTCTCAAAAGCCCAAAGATGTTAAAGTAGCCACTTTGTTATTCAAACCGGAGGCTTGCAAAAAAAATGTTAAACTTGACTATGTAGGACTGGAGATTCCTAACGACTTCATTGTGGGGTACGGATTGGATTATGACGGATACGGCAGGAATCTTCCGGATATTTATACCGTAATTGATTAAACACAGCCCTTATGCTAAACGTTGTAATTTTTGGCCCTCCGGGTTCGGGCAAGGGCACCCAAAGTGAAAAAATCATTGAAAAATACGGACTAACCCACATCTCCACAGGCGAGATTCTGCGCAAAGAGATCAATGCCGGTACAGAATTGGGAAAACTTGCCAAGTCATTAATTGACAACGGGCAACTGATTCCGGACGAAACCATCACCGAAATCCTGAACAAGAAACTGGATTCACTCACAAATACCAAAGGAGTAATTTTTGATGGTTACCCCCGCACAGTGGATCAGGCGGTGACGTTGAAAAAAATTCTGAATGACAAAGGACAGGATGTGAACATCATGCTCAATCTGGAGGTTGAGAAAGACGAGCTGATTGAACGCTTGCTGGAAAGAGGACGCATCTCCGGAAGGTCGGATGACAATTTGGAAACCATAGAGAAACGAATTGTGGTTTATGAAGAACGAACCGCTCCGGTCATTGACTTTTACAAGCAGGAGGGGACATATCAGCCCATTAAAGGCTCTGGTAGCATTGATGAGATTTTTGCCCGCATTGCTGCGGTAATGGATAATATTATTTAGTTTTTGTCCATAAAGTACCACTTGCGTCGTTACACTTGCCGCCAAAATACTCATTTACGATTAGTAAACTCCGTTTTTGGCAGCTTCGTAAGCCTGGCAATTGGCACTTTCTGACCAGAAACAGGACTAAAAACAAATTGTGCTTTTTTATAGACAGGCACTATTTAGTTTCTGTCCATAAAGCACCATTTACTGCGTTAAGTCCTTTCTGAGGACAGTTATTTACGAAAGTAAACGACTTGATTTTCAAGAAGGACAAGCATTGAACCTGAACTTTTCTAATTAAGCACTCGGAAAAGACCTGGTTTTCTTGCTGGCACTGGAAAGTCGAGAAAAACTCTTTCGAAACAGAACCTTAAAGCACCTCAATATCTGCTAATTACATTTTTAAAACACACTTTTAATAAATCGCACCATGTCGGGTACCAACTTTGTTGATTATGTAAAGATTTTTTGTCGCTCAGGAAAAGGAGGCCCCGGTTCCAGACATCTTCGTCGCGAGAAGTTCATCGCCAAAGGTGGACCTGACGGTGGAGACGGTGGCCGTGGCGGACACATCATCATTAGGGGAAACCGCAACACCTGGACGTTGCTGCACCTAAAGTTTCAGCGTCACATCTTTGCAGGACATGGTGAGTCAGGTGGGCGTCAAACGTCCACAGGTGCCAACGGGGAAGACAAATACATTGAGGTACCGTTAGGCACTGTTGTTAAAGACGGAGAAACCGGAGAGACCCTTTTTGAGATCACCGAACACAACGAAGAACGCATCCTGGTAAAAGGAGGTCGTGGAGGCCAGGGCAACAACCATTTTAAATCGGCAACCAACCAGACACCGCGCTATGCGCAACCCGGAGAGCCGGAAACCGAAATGTCTGCCATTCTGGAGCTGAAGGTACTTGCAGATGTGGGACTGGTAGGATTTCCAAATGCAGGCAAATCAACTCTTTTGTCCGTAGTAAGTGCCGCCAAGCCTGAAATCGCAAACTACCCGTTTACCACACTTGTCCCTAATTTGGGAATTGTAGAATACCGCAATCACCGTTCATTTGTGATGGCCGACATCCCCGGAATTATCGAAGGAGCCCACGAAGGGAAAGGTCTGGGGCTGAGATTTCTGAGACACATCGAGCGCAACTCCATTCTTCTTTTTATGGTTCCGGCCGATAGTGACAATATTCATCAGGAATACAAAGTATTGTTCAACGAACTCAAACAATACAACCCTGAACTATTGGACAAACAACGCTTACTGGCCATTACAAAGTCAGACATGATTGATGATGAGTTACAGGCCGAAATTGAAGCAGATCTGCCTGATGTTCCCTATGTTTTCATCTCTTCAGTGGCACAAAAAGGGATTACCGAATTGAAAGATATGATCTGGAAAGAGCTGGAGGCTTCAAATAAAGAATAGAGAGCCCAAGGGGATACCAAAAAACCCGGAGCGTTGTGCCCCGGGCTATTGCTCTCAAGATTTCAAGGCTGTTTACCACCTTACCTGTTTCATGTATAAAGCAGGCTAAAACTACTTTTCCGCTTCTCTTCTCCGTTCCAACTCCGCTATAATCTCATCCATTTTATCGTCGCTCAATTTATAGAAGATCATAATTGCACCCGAAACAAGTGCTGCAACTCCCGGAACAAAGCTCATCATGTACTTGATACCCTGAATGGTTTCCGGAGTCTGCGCAACATTTGCTTCAAAACCAAAGAAAGCCAGTAACCATAAGGTAATGGAACCTCCAAGAGTCCACCCGAGTTTCTGGGACATACTGGAAGCAGAAAAGACCAAACCGGTGGCACGACGACCTGTTTTATACTGCGAATAATCGGCTGCATCGGCATACATTGACCACATCAAGGGGAAAATAATTCCGGCACAGAAACTAATCAATGCCTGCAAAAGATAGATAAAGAAATAGTTTTCGCGGTCACAAAAATAAAAAACGACACTCAGTGCTGCGGCCATAAACATGGCGTACATAAACGTTTTTCTTTTCCCGATGCGCGCCGAAACAGGCTTGGCCATTATAACCCCCAGCATGTTGGTAGCCTGCCCCAGGAAAAGATAGAGTGTACTGTAAGCAAAGGTCGCTGAGAAAAGAGAGATCGCTGTCTCGTCCACCACATAATACTTAAAATAATACATGGCCACGCCATCCCGCACCGAATTAAAAATCAGAGTCATCACTCCGGCACCCAGAATTACAAACCAGGGAATGTTTCCCAGAAGATTCTTAAAATCCTCTTTCAGACTGCTTTCCTGATTTTTGGGTGGCTTGATTCGCTCACGGGTCCAGGAAAAAGTCATCAGAAAAAACCCAATGGCGATAACTCCGATAACTACCATGGTCAACTGATAGGATACCTCGGCACCCACATTCACAATGTTGTTAAAGAAATCCACCGTTGGCTGAAAAATGGCCACCACAAGCAGACTTCCGCCAAAGGCAAAGACCATCCTGTAAGAAGCAAAGCTGGTTCTCTCATCAGACCTGGCCGTCATCACACCCAGAAGGCTTGCATAAGGCACATTGATGGCCGTATAAGCCATCATCATCAGGGTGTAGGTAATGTAGGCATATACAATTTTGCCATTGACACTCAAATCGGGGGTGGTAAACAGCAAAACCCCGATGATGGCAAAGGGAGCAGCAATCCATAAGAGATAGGGACGAAATTTCCCCCATCGGGTATTGGTCCGGTCACCTATAATTCCCATGATGGGATCGTTGGCCGTATCCCAGATACGAGTAACCAAAAACATGGTTCCGGCAGCAGCAGCGGGAATACCAAAAACATCAGTATAAAAAATAGCCAGATAAAAGGTAAAAATCTTCCAGTACATGGAGGATGCAGCATCACCAAATCCGTAACCTATTTTTTCTTTGAGCTTTATTACTGTTGAACTCATTTGTCTTGTTAGTTTTTGTTAATAGACTATGGTTGAAACCATAGATAGTATGTAAGATTTACTATTGAGATTCAGGAATTTTATCAATTCGTTCAATGCTCTCAATCAGAGCTCTGGTGTTATGATAAGGACATTTCCAGAAACCTGCTTTTACCTCATTGGGCAATGGCTTTCCATCGTCACCAATCAATCCAAACCATCCTCCGTTTTCGTGATCAACCACATGGTCTTTGATGTACTGCCAGGTTTTCAGAAATGTTTTATGAAATTGCTCATTTCCTGAGTGCCCGTAAGCATCGAGCAATCCAACCATGGCCTCTCCCTGCACCCACCAGTGACGATCGGTGTGCATTTTTCCCTCGTCAAAATCGTATTCGTAAAACAACGAATGGTCGTCTGCCATCCCCTCGTTCATTACCGCTTCCACCATCTTAAGCGTTTTCTGTTGCGATTCTTTCAATAAATCAGGATCACCAACCAGTTCGGCAGCCTCATTGACCAACCAGGCACCTTCAATATCGTGCCCGTAGGAGATCATATTGCTTTGAACCGACCAATCCATATCAAAGAAGAGCTGCAAATGCCCGGTACGGTTGTTGAGAATTTTATCCAGAAAAACACGGACAAGAGACTTCATCCGGTCTTGCAATTTATCATTTTTCCAAACCCTGAAGAGATTGGAATAAGGCTCCAGGATATGAAGGTGGGTATTCATACTTTTGGGGCTGTTGGCATCTTTGGCACTCAATCGCATGTCTTCCAGTGGTTGCCAGTCGGCAGATAAAGCCTCCAGGTACCCTCCATGAACAGCATCATAGCTGTGCTGCTCAATAAGATCAAACAGTTTTATTGCGTAATCGAGACTTTCCTGTTTTCCCGTAGCTTTGTAATATTCTGAGAGCCCGTAAATACCAAAACCCTGACCATAAATCTGCTTTCTGGAATTGGAAACAGCACCCTTGTAATCAACAGCCCACACCAGCCCTCCATACTCCTTATCCCAGAAATGGTTAATCAGATAATCATAGGCCCTGTGCGCCAGCTGCAAAAATTTCTCCTCATGCAGAAAATTATAAGCCACCGAAAAAGACCAAAGAATACGGGCATTTAAAACCAAGCCCTTTTCAGCTCCGTGCACCATTTTCCCGTTTGCATCCACTTCTCCGGCAAAACCGCCGAACTCCTCATCCACAGTGTGTGAAGACCAGAAATTAAGAATATTGTATAACTCCCTGCGTAATTCGGCAGACAGTTGTTCTCTATTTCCCATTGGTATCAGTTATTTAGCCTTTCAGAAAAGCCTTATTTCTATCAATCAATTCATTAATATTCTCCACCGACCCGGCACTGTGAAATTTATCCTGAGGTGAATTCACACAATAATCAACAAGCTGATCAATCGTAGAAGTAGCCACATGCATCCGGGTATCTGACGAAGCATAATAGATGAAAACTTTTCCATCATCATCAGCAATCCATCCATTGGCAAACAATACATTGGATACATCACCCACACGCTCTTTTTTGATCGGCCCCATAAAATGCCCGACAGGTTTATAGGTCACAATCCATGGTTTCTCCAGATCGGTCATAAACATATAGAGGGTGTAACGAAGACCTGCAGCAGTATTGCGCACCCCATGTGCCAGTTGCAACCAACCCTTATCGGTGCGAATGGGAGCAGGCCCCAGGCCATTTTTCACTTCATATATGGTATGATACCGCTTTCCATCCACAATAACCTCTTCCTTTACTTCCGGATGCTCGATATCATCCGCCAGTCCGAAGCCAATTCCACCACCTTTTCCCGTATCAATAAATCCATCCTGAGGACGGGTATAAAATCCATATTTACCATTAATGAAATGAGGAAACAACACCACATTGCGTTGCTGTCCGCTGGTGGATTTAAGATCGGGCAGACGCTCCCAGTTAATCAGATCTTTGGTACGTGCAATTCCTGCCGCAGCCACAGCACTGCTGGTATCCCCATCGGGGGCATTGGGATCTTTTCGCTCGGTACAAAAAACACCATACACATAACCGTCGTCGTGCATTGTCAATCGCATATCATAGACATTGGTATCCGGCACATCATTTTGCGGAAGTGTAATGGGGCGATCCCAAAAGCGAAAGTTGTCCATCCCATTGGGGCTTTCGGCAATGGCAAAAAAGGATTTACGATCATTCCCCTCTGTCCGCACGGCCAAAACATACCTGCCCTGCCACTTAATAGCCCCGGCATTGAAAGCAGCGTTGAACCCGATACGCTCCATGAAACGGGGATTTGTTTCCGGATTCATATCAAAACGCCAGTGCAAAGGCACGTGATCACGGGTGAGAATCGGATGTTTGTACCTATTAAAAATCCCATTGGTGCTAAACACCTCCTCGTTGGAGCGTGAAAGCAAGTCCTCGTGGTCTTTGCTGATGCGCTCAAATCGTTCTTCAAACAAACTCATACTTCTACTTGGTAAATATCGTTAAGTGGTCAATTATCTCCTTTTAAACTCATTCCAGTCTTCAAGAAGCCAAATCTTCTCCCGGGAAACAAATTCTTTAAAATCGTTCTCCGAACTATGGCCGGAATAGGTGCTAAAGAAATGAGTGGTATCTGCGTTGCGCCACAACATCACATAAGCAATCTGAGCCGCAATTTTACTTTGCAAAAACGCAGGGCCCAGCTTCCGGGTAAACCATTGATCATCGGTCACTTTATCCAGTCCGGACTCCGTAAATGCCGCAACTTTATCCACTTTATTAGCATAATTGACCACGATTTCCAGCTTTTTGGTTGCCGCCTCCACATTTTCAGCCCCCACGCGGAAATCACCGTAATTATCCATACCTATAATGTCCACAATATCATCGCCCGGATACCAGGTCAGGTATTCCTCTTCAGTGTTAAACCGATTGTCGGGAGAATAGGCTGTGAGAAAATCCAGCCCTTTTTCATCTTTCAGATATTCCACAGTAAAACGAAACAGCGTTTTGAATTCTTCAGGAGAGCACAAAGTGCTTCCCCACCAAAACCAACCGCCATCCATTTCGTGCCATGGACGGAAGATAAAAGGAACATTTTGCCCGTCTTGTGTTTTCAGTGATGAAAAAAATGCGGCTACAGCATCCAGTTGTATTTTAAATGCCTCATGGTGACTACCACCCGGTATAATATGTTCAACCACTCTCTGATCGGTATCCCAGGAGCTTTTGGTGTTATCCACAGCGCTGTAAGGGTGCCAGCTGAAAGTGATTACAGCTCCCATTTCATAGCCGCTGAGGACAAACTGTCGCATTTTGTTGAAAGGGACGCTGTCCAAATTTACCGAATGCCCCAGTTCTATTCCTCCAAGTTCCCAGCCAAACAGTGCCGGGTAATCACCTGCTGCCTCTTTTGTATCTGACCGGCCTTCTTCGTAAGCCCAGTTTACCCCATAGGCAAGATCGTCCTGGTGTCCATATAAAACACCATTGTCACCAACAGATTTCAGCTGTTCAAACAGAACATCAACCGGATTCTCTGCAACAGGTGCTGATCCACAAGAAGCAAACAAAACCCCGGAAAGTATTATTACAATAAATTTCTTCATCTTACTAAAAGCATTACTGAGATCAACAACAAATCGGGTTACTTCACCGGTGTCAGGCGAAGCATAATCACATCATGCGAAGGAACAGTTCCTTTAAATGCTTTTTTAGTCTTACCCTCGTTTTTCTTTGTCCACAGGTTACGCAGCGAATAGGTAATCTCATCAAAACCGGCCTCGTAACCAAATATTTCATCCACGACTTTCTCACTCTTCCAGTCAAAATTAACTTTGGCTTCTTCTTCTCCTCTGTTGAAGAAACAAACAGCCCACTCCCCATTATCCAATGGCTTAAACCAGGTTTCCAAACCGTCCACACTGCTGTATTTAAAGCCCTGTACACCAAGCGAGTCCTGATCAACAGCAATAACATCATCATTGGTTAATATTTCAATGGTTTCAGGAGTCATGTCACGCAAGTCATTTCCTGAAATCAGAGGAGCGGCAAGCATTGCCCACATGGAGAAGTGAGCACGATCTTCATTCACAGGCATTCCATTCCCCACTTCCAGCATATCGGGATCGTTCCAATGACCCGGTCCGGCATATTTTCTCAATCCGTCCTGCATATCCAGGATACGGGTAACACCCCATGAATAATAACCACCATGATCATGTTTACAATCCCAACAGAGGTAAATGTCTCCGGTAGTGCGCCACATGTGACCAATATCTTCGGCCCACTCCCAGGGTTGATTGTCACCCCACTCACACATACTGAACAGAATTGGTCGCCCCGCCTTATACAATGCATCGCGCATGGTGGTATAAGCACCTATCGGATTCACATTCTCGGTATTGCACCAGTCATATTTCAGATAATCAATGCCCCATTCGGCATATTGGAGCGCATCCTGATACTCATAGCCCCGACTGCCGGGGTACCCGGCGCAGGTTTCAGTTCCCGCATCAGAATAGATTCCCAACTTCAGTCCTTTGGAATGTACATAGTCTGCCAGCGCCTTCATTCCATTGGGAAATTTGGCAGAATCGGCATAGATAAACCCGAGACTGTCGCGACCCCCATGCCAACAATCGTCAATGACCACATACTCATATCCGGCATCTTTCATTCCACTTTCCACCATCGCATCTGCAATGCCACGAATCATTTCTTCATTCACATCACAGGCAAACTTATTCCAGCTGTTCCACCCCATTGGAGGAGTATCAGCCAATCCTTCAAATTTTTGGGCATGTACACCCATTCCAATAAACAAAACGATGGCCCCAAGCCAGAAACTCTTATTAATCATAGTAAAATGGTTTTTCTGTTATTAAGCTTTTACCTGCTTTATTCGCAAATTATTTATTCCGATGCCCAAATATCTGCGAGATACAACCGTCCTCAACAAAATGGGTTTGAAAATAATTAATACGGTTTACTATTATTTTTTATGGTTGTATTGAACTCGCAGACTTGCTCGTTTCATTATTCCCGGCACCCATTTTATTTGCGGTTGATTGTATTTCTTGAGATTTGGACATCTCATTACAATAATTCATGAATCAAGCAGGCTAATTTTCAACAAAATAGAGGAATAAAAACAGCTTCTACAAGTAGAATTCTTTCAGTTATTTATATAATTTGGACATAAAACAATAGTGATCTCGGTCCATTGAAGCAATTGATTACCACAACCTTTCTCGACAACAACACCCACTGAAGATGCAATACATTGCATGTCAACATATAAGCCCCGAACCTCATGTTAAAACAATCAGGCCCGGGGCCATATAACCAACCAATACTATCTTTAACTTACCGGTAATCTTTATATCTTTTGAGACTATTTCAGATCCGGCATTTCATCCAATGTAATCACTGCATCGTGGGAAAAGGCATCCTCCCACCAATCGATATTGCCATGCCCGTGAGAGGTCTCATTAAATTCGGCAGATTCGGGATCTACAGTTCTGTTGTAGTCGTACCAGGGCATAAAGTAAGACCAAAGGGCGCCACTGTTCCACTGTGCCGAAATATCAGCCACATTCCCGTTTTCACTCAGGGTTACCATCTTCGTGGGATAAGTGGTCTGGATCTCTTCAAACTGAGAAGCAATATTCTCAGCAGATCCGATATTGTAAATATCACGTCCAACAATATCCACATATTCATCTCCGGGATAGAAGGCTTCGTCCTTTGTCTGGGTTGTCCATACCCAGATCAGGTTGTTTAAACCCTGCTGCTCGAAATAATCAAACATATAGATCCAAAGATTCCGGAACGCTTCAGCTCCGTCGTAGCCCCACCAGAACCAGGCAGTGCCATTGTCATATTCATAAGTATTTCCTGCAGCTTCGTGAAGAGGTCGCCAAACAACAGGAATGTTTTCATCGCTCAACAACTTCAGATATCCCGCCATCTCTTCCAAATCAGCTTTCAGGATTTGATTCTCCCAGGTCCCTTCTATCAGTGCATTGGCAGCACTAAACGTAGTCTCATCAGCAGTTGCCGTAAAATCATTATTATCGGTTACTCCTTCAGATGGGGGTACGTTCCAATGCCAGCAGGCACTAACGATACCATTATTGGCCCACCAGTTTTTGACCACCTCAATGTCATTGTAATCAATCCAGTTGGCCGGCGACCAGTTCAAATGAATATAATCGAAAGTATTCATAGCCGGATATTTACCCGTATGCCTATAAACCCAGTCGGCTTCGTTGGTATTCCAACTCACATTGGCCACAGCCCCTGAAATAATCTTTGTGCCATAATTCTCTTTCAGGAAATTGTAAACATTCCGGGCCTCCTGAGAGGGGTTGGTCACCACCAGATCCGCACTGATCTCCAACGGCTGGGGTGCTGCTTCTGTTGTGAAGCTAAACTCCACCCCGCTTTCCGATGGAACTCCGGAAGTATTGATTGCAGTACCGGACGGAACGCTAACCTTATATTCTTTCCCTTTTTCCAGGTTTTCTTCAATAATTACTTTGGTCAGATGGGCCGAAGCTGTTGCAGATTGCCCGTTTACAGTAATCCCGTGATTTTCAGCAAGCGTAATTACCTCATCATAGGTCACTGAAACTTCGGAAGATACAGCCACATCTTCTGCGCCATCAGCAGGAGTAGAGGACACAAACAAAGGTGGTACTTTGGGGGTATCTGAATCACTGGAACAACCGGAAACCGAAATCAAAACAGCAAAAATCAAAAATAAACTTCTCAACATACCCAAATATATTTTATAAAAGAAGCGGCCACCGCGGGAAGCAGGGCCGCTTCAAAATATTTATTTTCTATTACTTATAGACAGACTCTACTTAGAGTCTGTCCATAAACTAAACAAATTCTGTTTTTAGAGCTGTTTCTGGTCAGAAAGTGCCAATTGCTAGGCTTGTGAAGCCGCCAAAAACGGAGTTTACTAATCGTAAATGAGTATTTTGGCGGCAAGCGTAACGACGCAAGTGGTACTTTATGGACAGAAACTACTTAGGATCAAACCTCAAATTATCTATAGATATACCGGCAGGAATCACTCCTCCAAATATTCCGTTTGTGCCGGAAGACATATCTACTGTGCCTGAAAGGCCAAGAGCACTCACAGGGATTTCGACTGTCATCCATCCCCCATTTGTCGTAGCAGGGAAGAACCCGGGACCGTACCAATGCCAGCCCTCACCAAGAACCACCTGCATTTGGGCATTCTCAGCACCGGTAACCCCTTCATCTATTCTAATATCGTACTTGAGCACATAATTCTCAATATTTTCGATCACGGGTCCGGGGGCACCACTGGACTGGTGATTACAGTTAATAATCCAGCCCTCTGCGATTTGTGCGACAACCTTCAGGAATGTATTACCATCTTCGGTGGTAATCTCAGTTCCACCACTCCAACCAGAATCCCAGGATCCGTCATGTCCTCCGTGAGGCTCATAGTCGTTGACAATAATGGTTTCCGGTGTAATGGGATCCACACCAAATGAGATCTCCGGAGAGGTCGTGGTTTCTCCATCAACAGTAACAAAGGTGATTATACCCTTGCCCATTGTAACATTCTCAGGAACATAAACCTCCAACAAGGTGGCACTCTTATTCCCAAACATGGTGGCTGTAATATCACCCGGGAAAATCACATCAGTCAGCAAGTCGAGTTTCTCCCCCTCAATTACCAGCAAGCTACCGGGCATAACAGCACCCGGGATACTATTAATTACCGGTACATTAATGGAAATAAATGTAAAACTCTGGGTAGTGACAACTTCCTCACTATTCTTTGCAACAACAGTCAAAGGACCATTTTCTGCTCCATTGGGAACCGCCACATATACCGAATCCTTGTTTTCATCATATTCAGCCTCCACATTTACCCCTCCGGTAAAAGTTACACTGGCAACCAAATCAAGGTTCTCTCCACCAAGACGAATTGTATCGCCAGCAGGAGCTGCATCAGGTGCAAGTTCGCTAATTGAAGGCATAATCATCTGAAGTTCTTCAGAAGAAGTCACTTCTTTTTCTGCTGCAGTTACAAACCCTACAACTCCACCAGGAGCATCAACGGGAACTGTAAACTCAATCTCTGTATCAGAAATGACAACAATCTCTGTTTGTGAAACAGACCCAAACACCACTTGTGTGACAAGATCAAGATCTTCCCCGAGTGCCCTTAAAAGGGTTCCTGGTTTTACCGGGTTCACATTAAAGCCGGTTATTGTTGGAACCATCAGTTCTATTTCCTCTACAGAAACAATCTCGAGTCCGGAACCCGGCATGATGGTTATAGTGCCATCGTGAGCTGCTGCAGGAATAACCACAACAATTTCGCCTTCTGTCTGACTTACGAAATCATCACTTTCCACTACCTGCTCCCCGGAAAACTCAACCTTTCGCACAACATCAAGGTTTGAACCCGAGATCGTAAGCTCTTCCCCTGCTTTAACAGGATCGGTGGTAAATGCATTCTCTTCAGCAAATGAAGGCAAAACCACATCCAGGGTTTCTTCCGTATAAATAATAATCGGATCTTCAGCACCATCAGAGACTCCGATAATACCGGTTTGTGCTCCATCAGGCACAACCACCTGCAATTCTTTGCGGCTTTGAGACTCAAAACTAACAGAATCAACAGCAACCACCCGATCCGTAAAAATCACCTCTTTTACCAGATTCAGATAATCTCCTTTGATGGTAAGAATATCTCCCGGCTTAATGGATGCAGGGCCGAATTCATCAATAGAGATAGGCTCTGAAAAACCAATGGGAGTCTTGGTGGTAATATCCCCCTCAGAGGTTTTAAGCACCACCAAACCCTCAACAGCTGTCTGAGGTACAGTTACGGTAATTAAATCTGTAGATCTGCTGGTAAAGTCAGCCGAGGCGATTTCAATACCATCAGGAATAACAACTGAGGTAACTTTATCCAGATTATTACCAATAAATCTCAGTTCTCCCCCTCTGGCTACCGGCATGGGCCCATAGCTCAGAAGTTCCACTTTGCTTCCATTTTCATCATCGTCATCTTCACACGATGTGAAAAGCATACCGGCACCAAGCACAAACAGCATCAACATACTGAATGAGTACCGGATATATTGCTTATATTTTTTTTGCATAATTGTAAAGTTTACGTTTGATCAACTATCTGGGAACTACACGCACATTGTCAATGGCAATAAAAATGTCCTGCTCAAGATCGGGATCCATAGCCGGCCCAAAAACAAAAAAGGTAAAGCCACCAAAATCTCCAGGATATTCGAGGGAAAGACTGTTTATGGAGGCATCATGTGAAAACCTGAATTCCTTCATCGGAATGCTCACAGTAATCCAGCCATCCGTCTGGAATTCTTCTCCGTTCTCATGCCAGGGGCGCCACAAGGCACGGCCCAACTCCATATCATTATAATAACTATTACCATCGGCCACATCTGAACCGGTAAAAATACACTGGAGGTATCCAACGGCCCATGGATTGACAACATTTACTTCGAATTTAAGAGCCATATCGGCAAGTGCGTTGTCCCCTAAATCAAACAAGGGATCCTGCTGCAGCGGGTTGCTAATATAGGGAGCCCAGAGGTTCATTGCCAGGTTGTCTTCCACCCATCCCCAGTCGCCAATCGTACCGGTGAGTGCAAGATAATCTCCCGAAACACCATCGGGGCTTGTTCCCTGTGTCACTCCGTTTCTCCAACCAGCACCGAAAGTCTGATCGAAGTCAAGAAAAACATTTCTATCATCACGAAAATAAAAGGATGATCTTGTAGATCCGTACATCGACTTAACAGTGATGGGCCCTACGCCCACACCTTCCGGAACAATCACCCGAATCTCATCCACGTCGTAACTTTCCACCTCTGCAGCAACATTACCCGGAAAAATAACTTCCAGGGGTTTGTTTTCATCACCCAGAAAGTAATTTCCTTCTATAATGGCCACTCCTCCGGCTGGAACATATTCGCATTTCATAGATGAAAGCAGAGGCTCCGGCACCTGCACTTCAAACCCATAAGTATATTCAGTTCCTCCGGCAGTTACCAACCGAATTTGATTGGTAACTTCTTCA
Organism: Marinilabilia salmonicolor; assembly: GCF_003003035.1. Lineage (GTDB taxonomy): Bacteria > Bacteroidota > Bacteroidia > Bacteroidales > Marinilabiliaceae > Marinilabilia > Marinilabilia salmonicolor_A. Next base: position 201,300 of record NZ_PVTS01000003.1, read on the forward strand.
GGAATAACATTGGGAATGGTTACAATAATGGTCTCATCAGTAATGTAGTTTTTATTCAGTTTGGCAGACTGGTCATTGAACCATACTTCCACCACATCACCCAAACCTTCTCCTACCATAGCGATGGTATTTCCCAGGAAGGCTCGTACAACCAGGGAATCAGAGGCCAGGGGATCTGTAACCCGGACATACTCAATTTTCGGAGAATCACCCGTTGAATCCGAGTCATCTTCACAGGAACTCATCACAGATCCTGCAAGAAATCCGATTAACAAAAGCAGCATCAAAGAAAATGGTCTGCCTTTCTTTATATATATTTTCATATTCATCAGTATATAATTTATCTAAGTTTTTGGTCTGATGGAACTCGCATGTAAGGAATTTATACATTGTCTTTTGTGACATCCCTTGCCATGCTCGTTTCATTAGTATAAAATTTAATTATTAAGATCTAATGGAACTCGTCCCGACCAATCGGGACTCGTTTCTTCATTCTTAAAATTAGACTACCTTTTAATACTCAATGGTCTCAAAGTCAAAAGGCACTGCGCCTTCGCTCAACCATGGGTTCATAGACAGATCAATTTCCGGGAATGGAAGTGTGAAATCCCCTCGGAAAATATTCACTTTAAATGAATTGATGGATATATTTGATTCATCCACTTCTCCTTTGTAATATCCATACAAGTCACCCTCATAGCTTCCACGTTCCTGAGCATTAATCATGGCTATAGCTTTGTCGGGATCGTAGTAAGAAAGTCTGACATAATCGTACCAGTTATCACCTTCCAGGGCCAGTTCCTTCCTGCGCTCATTAAAAATCATCTCAAAATCGAGTTTCTTAATCGGTTCAGCGCCGGGAATAGCCCGCTGACGAACAGCATTGAAATATTTCAAAGCCTCGGCATCAGTAGTGTTATCACTATTTCCCAGAATAGCTTCTGCATAAATAAGGTAAACATCAGCCAACCTCAGAATATGAGTTGCAAGATCCGACGCCATACGCTGCCCGAGATTTCCGTTCTCTGCAGCATGGTCTCCCTCGTAATGCCCGACAATGTGCTTCACAATATTGGCACCTGTGGGAACTCCAAATGTGGCACCTGCAACATTGTTGTCATTGTCCATGGTGGCGGTAAAACCTCCCTCGTGGCGCCAGAAATACTCGTAATGGTCGCCCCACATCATCATGGTAGCCTTCCGGCGGGTATCATCACTCTGGCGGGTGGCACTAAGCGCATCCTCTCCAAAAAGGTTCTGAAGATCAATGGTAACACCTCTCCAGGATCCCCAGGTGTCTCCGGCAATTCCTGTAAAGTTGTTCAGGGCCACATCCGACTGAAGAGAGTTCTGTGAAGTCCAGGTATTGGAAATGGTCCATCTCCAGGAAATCAGATTTTCAGAATTATAGTTTCCGGTACTGATGCGGAAAAGATTGCTGTAAACCGGTTCCAACTGCCCGGGATAGTTATCAATCACCTGCTTTGCATATTGTTTGGCCAGATCAAGGTATTGCTGATCGCGGGTCCCGGATTGTCCAAGTCCTGAACGAGTCAGATAAACCTTTGACAACAGACCCATAGCAGAATATTTATGGATACGTCCGGCTTTATTCTCCTCAGGAAGCAACTCAATGGCTCTCAGGAGGGTTCGCTGAATATACTCGTAAACATCTTCCAGCCTGTTCTTCTGAAGCTGATTGGCAGTTCCTGCACCAATAATCTCCGTATTGCTGTGAATAATCGGAACAGCGCCCCAGATACGGGCAAGATAAAAATAGGCCAGCGCTTTCATGGTCATGGCTTCACCAATAACCGTATTTTTCACCTCCTGGCTCACGTCCGGACCTGCCTTACTTCTGACATTTTCGATTACTGCATTACAGTGACCATTTACCAGCCAAAGCGAGTTAGATGCATTCACCAGATCCTCATTGGTTGAGTTCAGGTTGAAATTCTGGTAAATCGTTTCAGTTCCGGTGTAAACATTTCCTGCCAGCTGATCACCAATCCACAGGAATCCGCGCTGAAAGTCATACCAGGGGGAGTTGTACAAGATGTTCGCCGCCTGGAAGCATTGATCATCTGTCTGATAAAAATTATCAATGGTAAATGAATCCTCCGTAGGCCTGTCAAGAAAATCTTCACAGGAAGTAGCAGTAATCAATAACACCGCCAGGATCCATAACACTTTATATTTCATTATTCTTTTCATGTGATACCAATTTTCAAAATTATGCAACATGCAACACCTTTTATACCAAAGGATTTGCCTCATAATCACGTTCATCATTTACTAAAATGACACATTCAGACCCACGGTATAGATACGCGGTGCCGGATAACGTCCGTTATCAAGTCCGTAAACATTCTGACTGGTCTGACTGGCACCAATCTCAGGATCAAAACCCGAGTATTTGGTAATGGTATAAAGGTTCTGAACTCCGGCAGAAAGTTTCAGATTATCAATACCCCAGCGAGAGGTCAGACGGTTGGGAACATAATATGCCAGAGAAATATTCTTAAACCTCAGGTAAGATCCATCCTCGATATAACGATCTGATATGCGCATGTTATCATTGGGGTCACCGGCAATAGCTCTGGGCATATTGTCTTTCCCCGTTTGAACAATTTGCACGTTATCGATATCGTTGTACCATCCTTCAACGTCATTAATGGGGCCAAGAATCGTGCGGTCTGTTACTTCCGCCAACTGATTGTCCCACATATTATCCATTCCCGAAAGGCTGCGTCCGATATAATTGAGGACTTTATTGCCATAATTACCGTTCATGAAAACGGTTAACTCCACATTCTTATATCTGAATGTGTTGTTCCATCCAAATGAAAAAGTAGGCCATGGAGATCCCAGAAATGTCTTGTCATGCTCATCTATTACACCATCGGGTTTTCCATTAGGACCTGAAAGATCCTTGAATTTCAGGTCACCCACCCAGGTGGTGGTAGCTCTGTCCCAGTTTAGATCACCTGTTTCAGGATCTGCGTTGGGGAAGGCCTCCTGACGGGGACTGTTTATGATATCCTCTTTACTGGTAAATACTCTGTCCACCTCATAGCCATAAAAGCCATAAAGCGATTGACCCAGTTCGGTCATGGTCACCACATCACTCCATTGCCCGTAACCTTCGATATGAGCGGAAGGAGTTCCGGTAAGACCAAGCAGAGTATTGTCATTCATAGTGAATGTAATTCCACTTTCCCAGCGAAACATCGGTGTCAGAACAGGTCTTGCATTTAGCGTTATTTCCACACCTTTATTCTCTATTTCTCCAAAGTTTCCTGAAGGAGGGTTGAGTCTGGATGATTCATTTCCGCGTGTCCCCATATAAGAGGGCAACTGCATGGCCATCAACATATCAGACGATGTTTTGTGATACAGATCCACAACAACATCAATGCGGTTATCGAAGAACCCGAGATCAATACCTAAGTTGTACTGCTCCTGTTTCTCCCACTGAATATAGGGGTTGGCAATATTGGTCTGACGATAACCATCACCCAATCCTGTTGGCATTTTGGTAATAGAGGCACCCCACTGATAACCACCGATACTGGCATTACCTGTTTGCCCCCATCCTGCGCGAATTTTAAAGCTATTCACTATTCCGCTCAAACCATCCCAGAAAGGTTCATCCGACACACGCCACATTCCGGAAAATGCATGAAAAGGGGCCCAGCGGTTTTCGGGACCAAAGTTTGAAGATCCGTCATAACGGTAGGTATAGGTCAGATAGTATTTACTACTGTAATTATAGTTGGCTCTTGAAAAGAAAGAGGCCATTGAACCACTGCCAAACCCGGAACCAACAACCATTGTATTGTTGTCTCCCAAACTGGGGGAGTGAATCAGGTTACTGGGCAAAGCGCTACTGGAGCCGCTCAGGTATTCCCAGGTGGACTCGGATACTTCCTGACCTGCCATCAGACTTGCACTGTGTCGTCCAAAACTTCTGGAATAAGTCAGGTAGTTCTTTAACTCCCAGAAACGGTTCTTATTGTATTGCCAACGAGAGCTGTTCTGAGTATTGGCAACATTTCCATACTGATAAGTAGGAGTAAACGTATAGGCATTGGTATTACCAACATCCATGGAAGCCTCTGTCCTGAGTGTCAGCCCCTCAATAAAGGTAATATCACTGTAAACATTGGCTGTAAAATTGGTTCGTTCAAGACGGATTTCTTCATCCAAGGCTTTTGCAATAGGGTTAATTTTACCAGGGGAACCTTCACGCTCATCACCGGACCAGCTACCATCCACATTGTAAACAGGTACATCCGGTGAGGTTTTCAGTGCCACATTGATAATACCATTATCACTGTTGTTCAACCCCAATTGATCTTCACTTTGAGCAAACGTAATGTTGGTACCGATGGTCCACCAATCCTTTAACTCAGAATCAAGATTCACACGACCGGTAAAACGCTCATAGCCGCTACCAACTACGGTACCTTCCTGATCGAAATAACTACCGGAGATGAAATACTTGCTCTTTTCAGTTCCTCCTGAAGCACTAATCTGATGGTTTTGCATGGGAGCTGTTTGAAACACAGCATCCTGCCAGTCAGTTCCGGCACCCAAAAGAGAAGGATCCAGCAACTCTTCCCGTGATTCACGACCTTCTGTCTCAGCAGCAATATTGTTACTGTAAGAGGCATATTGACGCAGGTCCATCACATCAATTCTTTTGGCCTGCTCCTGAATACCATACTGAAAGTTATAGTTGAATTTTGCTTCACCACTCTTTCCTCTTTTTGTAGTAATAAGCACAACACCGTTAGCTCCGCGCGAACCATAAATGGCAGTCGCAGAAGCATCCTTCAGAATTTCCATCGATTCAATATCAGCGGGGTTGATGTTTGACAAACCACCACCAAAGGTACTTACAGGAGCATTTCCCAATTTATCACCAAGACCAACACCATGGCCACCCTGACTAACATTCTGAATGGGCACACCATCAACCACATAAAGCGGCTCTGCCGAACCGGCACTCAAAGTACTCTGGCCCCGGATGCGTATAGAAACAGATGCCCCCGGTTGACCGGAGGTTGAAATAGCTGTGACACCTGCTGCACGTCCTTGTAAAGCCTGATCAAGGTTGGCTGAAACAGTTTGTTGCAAATCTTCACCCTTTACCGAGACACTCGCGGTAGAAACATCGCTTTTCTTCATACTACCATACCCCACTACCACAACCTCATCTATGGAACGGGTTTCGGGCTCCATCTGAACATCCACAACAGATTGGTTGCTCACATCGATGGTCTGATTCTCAAACCCAATGAAAGAAAACTGAAGAACGTTTTGTCCTTCCTCTAAAGTTACGCTGTAGTTACCGTCCATATCCGTAATAGTACCCTGTGTGGTACCCTGTATAACAACGGACACCCCGGGAAGCGGTGCCCCGGTTTCATCGGTAACGTTTCCGGTTACTGTTTTCCCCTGCCCAAAGGCCATTACCTGAAAGGCCAGAAAAAACATAGCTAAAAAAAACCGCAGATTTTTTCTCATAAGAAACAAATTAAAATTACACTGTAAAATCCAATTATTGCCAGAAAGTCTTTTTACATTTTTTTACATTACAAATGTATTGCTTGACACAATCTCATTCTAATACTTTTCTATCATTTCCTTTTGCTTTTTTTACACTTTTACATTCCCTTTATCATTCCCAAACCCTATCAAAAAATTAATTTTAAGTAATATGAAACCGGAAATAACTTCTACAACTCACTATAATCAATAAAACAGAGCCACTGAGATCGAAATGGCATTTTTAATCACCTTCATGAGCATCATCCATTATTAATGAAATATGAGTTCCAAAAATTGATCATTTATTACCCAGTTTGTTCACCTTTTCAACAACCAAGACAGGTTTCATCCTGATATTTTCATAATATACCTGAAGAAACGATTGAACTGAATAATCTTTTTTTAACAAATAAAAACAAATCAACAACTCACAACAGGGCTCATTTGTATTTGATTGAGGGGTAAATTGTATTATAAAAAGAAAAGCCGCCTGAAAATCAGACAGCTTCATCACAAAACAAGTAGGTCTATACTAATCAATCGTGGAAAAACCAAAGTTCAACGCAGCGATCAATTCTTCGCAACCATTTCCCCTTCAATCTCAACGAGGAGGTTATCCCGGCAAACATCCGCCTGCACAAAGACCATCGGAACCTCCGGGAAATGCCGCTTGCAAATTTGTTGCACAACCGGAAAATCGTCCTCCTTTTTCACATACACCCGAAGCAAATTATAGCTCCAGGTTTCCCGATTTGGAAATCCTTCCGGCGATCTGCTTAATCTTTCCAGATTGTCAATGGTAACACGAGTTTGCTTCTTCACATCGTCAATTCCAATCGTTTCCTGACCAATAATGGAGGCCGTTCCGGACAAAAACAACGTTGAATACCCCTGCATCTTCAGCAACCTGCCCCTTTCGAACTGCGGGGGCTGCTTCACAGCATTGGTTGCCGGAGCTGAGCCAACCAGCACCTCCTGTCCATACACATAAGCATTCTGTTGGTTTGGATTATTTACAGGAACTGATGCAACACGATTCTCCAATGACTTTATTGCACAAAAATCGATGGTTACTCCGGGTATTTTAACCCCGATTCCGGTAGCTGCCGGAAAATCCTTCCGGGTGCGATACTGCTTATAAAAATGGCCACGCACTTCATTAAAAACCTGATAATTCTGCAAATACCGGCCATCGGCATCATTCATTTTCAAAATCTCTCCCACATAGTTCCATTGACGAATGATATGATCCATCGTCATGCTTTCTTTTTCCAGAATTTCGACCACCTGTTCAAAGGCACAAATGGCATCCTGCTCGATGTCTCTAAAATGATCAGGTTCTCCGGCTCCACTCATCCATAATTCCTTAACCATAGCATCCTCAATCAGAATGTACGGAGTATCCCGATGCATTTTATAATGAATCTGCAAATTTTGTCCGGTTACAAATCCCGCCTCCACAGCAAACAAAGAATCAGGAAAAGGTTTTTGAGAAACGATATTGAAGGCAGGAACTTCATCACGAAAATACTCAAAAATGGCCCTGGAAAAATCAGCAGCTTTGCTTCTGTAGCTATCTTCATCCTCACAACTCGTAAAGACAGTTAATTTAAAAACCTGTCCATTTATTGCTGCCCCGTATTTCTTAACTTTGTGCAGCAACCTCATTATCCCTCCAATAGAATTATTGTCTTTTTCAAGCCCTAAAACCTTGTAACTCTTTTCTATCCCCATAGAATCATCTTTCGAAAAATTCACCTCAACTAATATTTTAATACCTTTATCAATCGTTCCTCTCTTCAAACCTCAACTGAACATGCTCATTGTTTACAGCTTCTTCCAATCGATCAGGATTCATATTAACAGGTTGATTAATAAACTCAGGCACATTAAATGAGTAGAAGGTCATATCGTAAAAATCAGGGTCTTCCTGAGGCAACAAAAATGGTTTGGCTGCATTTCCATCAGCGTCGATGTGTGCTATAAAAGGCATGGTGTAGAGACCGTTAACTCTGCGACTGCTAAACACAATCCACCGGGAATTAGAAGACCATGAATGGTAACTCTCTGTCTGGTCGCTGTTAAGTGCTTCAAGCGGTTTATTAATTCCTGTTTCCGTGTCATACAACCACAAATCCGCCTCCGGGTGCCAGATTGAAAAATTCCCATAGTTAAACCTGGTATAAGCAATAAACCGACCATCATAAGAAGGCCGTGGGAAGGATATAGTGTAATCTGACGCAGAAGCATTGACAATAGTATCTACAGAACTTCCAAACTTTCCGGATTCCGGATTGAAGTCAATTCTCAACAAATTGTATTTAATATTTTTGACTTGAAGAGGAAGAGTGTCAACCTTTGAAGAACAAAAGAATAAAGATTTACCATCGGGCGAGAAAGCTGGAAACGTTTCCATATTCTTCCCACTTCTCAGGGGATCACACGAAAAAAGTTTATTCCTTTTAACATCAAAGATTACAATATCTGATGCATGGTCAAAGACTTCGATCCTTTTGGGATTGGCACTATGAAACGTTTGCTGAGTTTTGTTTACCGAATAAGCAATATAGTTGCCACCGGGATGCCAATAAGGATACACACAATTTGAAAGTGTTTCTTTAGTTTTGGTATCCAGCACTTTTAAGTTTCCATCATTGAGCAAAACTGTGCCTCCCTGAGATCCGCGAATATGCAAACTCATATTTTCAGCATCCGTTTGTCTGAAGGAATGACAGTTCATGCAACTCCCCTGGAAAAGCGTATTCTCAACAATCGCATCCTGATCAAAACTATTCAGAGACCTCTGATAAATCCCCATTTTACTGTAAATCTCATATCCTGGTGCGATCAGTCGATAGGAAAGTCCATAATCTATCGGGTCACTGCTGATATAAACCGGGAAAGGCGAAAACCGATACCATGCTCCATTGCGATTTACCTCAAGGTGAAACATAAGGCTATCTCCTTTCGACGTCTCAAGAAGATGCTTCCATTCATCCAACGGAATCTTCATTGCCTGGCCTGCCCTCACCCTCAAGCTCTTACCTTTACTGTTCTCTATCAACAATTCTGAGTGACGAACAGAATCCCATTCAATTCGAAAATTGAGCGGTGCAATCCCTTCCGGGATGGTCACTCCCACATAATCCGGGAAAATATCAGGATGTGTCCCTGTTTTCTGAACGCCTGATTTCTCCCGGGCACAAGAACTAATTCCCAGAAAAAGAATACTGAGGAGTATTGAGAAATGAAAACCCTTCATGACAAACCTTTTAATTCCTAAAATGAAAATAATACCAATAAGTATCGCCAAAATCTTTGCGCAACAATGATTGCGGATTGGATTGGGACGTATAAACCTTCCTGTATTTATTCAATGAAGACTGGATCTCCCGGTTGATGGGATACGGTATATCCTTAATAACCTCACTCTTTGACACATCCCATGCATAAACCAGAGCCTCCTGAAAATGCCGGGGAATTGTAAAATAAGGCAAAGTCTCACCAAGAGGGAAATACTGCACAAAATGCTGAATATCTTTATTCAACAAACAGTAAGCCATCAGGTACTCAAAAACCAGCTTACTCTTCTTTTCGGAAAAAATAATTCCAAGCATCATATCTTTTTCCTGATCACTAAAGAAGAAATCTCTGTCCAGCTTCATCCTTCTTAAGACTCCATATTCAGGGTGTTGATTGATTAAATCCTCATTTTTCATGGCTCTATCAAGATAAGTAGCCCACTTACGGTAGTAAAATGTGTTTTGAAGAATTTTCAAATACTTCTTTGAAAGCACATAATTGCCGTTAATCAAACTTGTCTCGGCCAACCGTTTTATTGTCCTCACGCTCTTCTGATAATCAGGTAAAGCCTCCATTGCTTCAAAAGAAAATCGCTGCGCTGTATTAATCAAACCCAAATGGTAATAGACTTCACCAGCAACCATAGGGATTGTAAAATCTTTTACAAAGTCAGGGATCAATCCTTCGTCCCCCTTTTGAAAGAATTCGAACATTCTGTCTCCCAGTTGTCCCTTTTTACCTAAAGCCAGATTCAGACAAGTAACAGAAAGCGGACTTTGAGGAGTTTTTACTTCAGCCTTATGGATAATCTCTTCCCATTTACGCATTCTTACATAAAAATCATATTCCATTATTTCCTCTCTTTCAAAATCCACCGACCGATGTATAAACCAGCTTCCAAAAAGTAAGAAAACAATCACCTGAACAATAAGAATACTCTTCTTTAATGGGAATTGTCTGCTGGAAAGATATTTCGACACAAATGGCAAAGCCACAAGCAGAAATCCGATAACCACTACAATTACCGGGAAATTTATGGGAAAACGAAAGTAATTAACACCTAAAAAAGAAGAAACAGGAGGAAACATTCCTAACCTGTTTTTCAGGAAAAAAGGTATCGTCAGAATAAGTAAAACACCTAATAAATTAAATAAAAGCAGGAATTTCCACGAACGTGTTTTTTCATTCAATTCATAGATTAAGAGGAACAAAAAGAAGAAGAGGACGCTTCCTCCGGCAATTAAATATAGTAGCGGGATTCCTAATAGGATAAACAGTATTTTCACTGTGCCCGATCTGCTAAAAGTATATAAGTAATTGGACAAGCTTACGAAAAGAATGGCAACAAGTCCGCCTGTCAGGTAATTCTCATCGCATAAGAGTCCCCAGTACATCAAAACAGGAAAGAAGGAAAGCACAAAAAAGTTCTTTGCAGCTCCAAGATTTCGGGCCGTTCCAAGCAGAATCCTCTGAAAAAAAATTAACAATGTGGCCAGAATGAAACTTCCGATCCATGGGTAAAAATAGAACTGAGTAAAAAATGCCCCCAAATAATTACTCAGACCACCTGGCTGCATTACCCTTTCAAAAAAATAATGGGCAGTAAAAAGAAATAACTGGTACTGCTCCTGATAGTGAAGGTGGAAAGCATAAAACAATCCAAAAAACAAAAAGATAACTAACCCAAAGAAAAGGGAACTTAAACCGGAAAGAGATATCTTCTTCAACATAAAAGCTAATCAGTCAATAAAACATTTACCAGTAGTAATTACAGATACTGCGGCTTCCGAAAAAAATAGTATTCTGTTAAGCAAATAAGGGCGAGCAGAAACTGCCCGCCCTTAAGCCATTATTATTGATAAACACTATTCATTGACAGCCTCAAATTTATAGAGCCAGGTCTCGCCTGTCCCATTGTCACCCCCGAGGATAAGCGTATTCTCGGTTACAGACACAAGTGCCAATTCGGTAAAGACGGCATTTCCACCATTTACATTCACACCATACAGGATACTGACACCATCCAACTTAATGGTTCCCACTGAATAACCATCAACCTTCGACCCAAGATCCAATTCTATAGATCCGGTATGAGTCCCAACAGCGTCAATACTGGTATCACCTCCCTCGAAAACCTCTTTGGTCAGTGTCATATCTGAATACTTCAAGGTCATGATTCCATCCTGACGGCCAATCATATCCTCATAGCTATTCTGCCACCATCCGGCACCAGGATCGGTAAAACCATGATAAGGACCATTGGCCCAAACCTTCCCGTTGCGTGACCATTGCCAGGACTTAGATACATCCGGGTTAGAAAGGAAATCACCAAAAAGATTTACGTATTCATCAGGAACCGTAGTCAATTCTTCTACATTAATCTCTTGTGAATAAGCATTTTCAATAACGGATCCATCAGCCTTGGTCAGATCCAGCGAGAGCGTAAAAGTACCACGAGCTGTGATAAAGAGCTCTACACGATTTTTATTTCCTTTAGCATCACCAAAGGTCCAATCACAAAGATAAGGTGCATCACAACTCAACGTCAGTTTATTACCAAGTCTTCCGTTAACAGCAACTTCCTGTACCACACTCACATTGTAATCAACCCCCTCCACATAATTGGCATTTCCCCAAAAATAGGGTTTGGAAGTTTTATCGACTGAGCCATCTGCCTTGTATTTTATACCCAGACGTGTCTTGACATTTGCAGGAAGATTGGTCATCGTATCGATCTGAACTGAAAGATTATCTTCCACTTTTGACCCGTTTCCATTCAATCCAACAAATTGAACCTCTTTAGTCCCGACATTATCGAATACAACTGTTGCATAAGAAGATTCAACCTGAGAACGATCCGAGATCCATCTCGAAAGAAGAGGAGAATTATTCTCTACAATAACTTCATTTGAATTCCTGCCATCGACCACTATCGGATCAGCTGATACCTGAAGGTTCTCCTGGCTAACAACACCCGATAATGAATCACGATCTTCGATGGGATCGCAAGCTGCAAAAACAGCAGCAATAAGGGCAATATATAATATTATTCTTTTCATTAGTATAAAATTTAATAATAAAAGTCTAATGGAACTCGCATGCAGAAACTTATACATATTCTGTTGTGGAAATCGTTGCCATGCTCGTTTCATAAGATTCTGTTTTTAAGTTTTACCAACCCGTAAAATTACTGGAAGCAGTTCCATAACCCGGAGTTTGCGACAATACACCTTCCGACAAGGCAATTTCAGACTCAGGAATTGGGAAAAATCCTCCTGTCGCTTCGTATCGTGCTCTGTAGCCTCCTCCAAAGGATTTCATAACCGTTGGGGTTCCACTTTCATATACTTTCACGCCCAACTGTCCTTCAAGCAATTCAGGAGCATCTCCCCAACGCCGGATATCAGCATATCGCCTTCCTTCAAATGCAAGCTCAAAACGACGTTCACGCTTCAAGGCCTCCAATGAATAACTCACAGGATTCAGTCCGGCCCGGGCACGCACCTCATTCAATTTATCAGCTGTTTCTGTCAATTCTGAGTGCATTAACAAGACATCCGCAAATCGGATCAACATCAGGTCATTTACACCATCCAACTGAAAGTTATCAGAAGCTCCAAACATTGGCACTGAAAAAGATGAGTAGTATGTCGGATTACCTTCACCGTCCACCTCGCCTGTTTTGGCACTAATATGAACACTCTTCATTTGCCAGTAATCTGTTTCTTCCATCATTGTCCAGCCGCCAAAAGAATAATCCGGCAGATCGGCAACAGGCATAATTGAGGCTTCTCTCCTCAGGTCACTGGGTTCGGCATCTTCCCAGGTCTCCCAAAGAGTTGGGTTGACAGGTCCGGCACCCCATCCCTGACCAAGAGGGAAAGTATTACCATAAGGCTGACCTCCGCGAATACCAAAATGAAGTAAATACTGATTAGAGTATCCAATAGTAGTATTCCAATCGGCAAAATTGGAAAACTTAATGGCAAAAACGGACTCCTGATTTCCATCTCCGGACCAATTCAGATCATTTCCATTGACCCCTGTTTCACCGGTCATTTTATCAAAATCAGGAAGCGTGTATTCATTGGTATAAGCCCAAAGATTCCTGAAATCTCCAACCAGACCATGTCCACTATTGGCAATACAGTCTTCCAGATAACTTACAACATCCGTTTTGCCGAGAGAACTTCCATCAGCCAAAGGCATCGCATCTTTATTATAATATCCGGTATAAAACAGGTAAACACGCGCCAGCAAAGCTTCTGCAGCCCATTTGGTGGCATGCCCGGCAACCGTTTCATTGTATGGCACATCCTTCATCAAAGAAATGGCAGACACCAGATCATACCCAATCTGTGCATAAAGTGAATCTGCAGGTGCATTAGGCAGATTCTCTGCTTCATCCGAATTTAAAGGCATGGGAACCTCTCCATACATTTCAGCCAATTCATGATAAAAGAAACCACGCAAGAAATGAGCTTCGCCTTTCAACTGGTTAACCTCATCGCCTTCCAAGCCCATCTTTTCAATGGAGAGAATAACGCTATTGGCTCTAAAAATTCCCTGGTAGCGGGCCTTCCAAAAAGGGCGGGAAGCATCAGTTCCATGATTCATAATTTTATCCCAGGCCTGCATCAGCTTATCGTTGTCACCTCCACCGCCAAAGCGGTCATCAGAGGCAAGTTCGGCCGCATAAAAATAGGTACACTGAGGATCGGCGACGGCCGTATTGAGAGTATTGTAAATCCCTATGACTGCCTGTTCCACATCTTCCACATTGGCGGGAAAATTAGTGGTATTTTTCTCGGTGAGGTTTTCTGTGTCAAGAAAATCTTCACAACTGGTAAATACCAGAATGGCTATTGCGAAATATATTAATCTTTTCATATTCTTCTCCTAATTAAAATTTGAGATTTAATCCAACCAAATAAGTTCTTGGGGCAGGATAGAACCCAAGATCAATACCGGAAGACCAGTTTCCCTGATTCCCGGATCCACCGTCATATCCATATCCTACCTCCGGATCCATCCCCGAATAATTGGTGAAAGTGTACAGGTTTTGAGCAGAAACATAAAATCTCACTTGCTGTAAGGGCAAATTAGTAAAGAGTTTCTTGAAGTCATACCCAAGGGTGACATTGCTGATTTTTACGTAATCACCATCTTCAATATAGATGTCAGAAATATTCTGCCAGTTGGTATTTGTACCGGGGGTAAGGCGCGGCAATTTATTGGAAGTTCCTTCACCGTGCCAACGACCAAAAATTTCGGTTGTATAATTTTGACGTTCGCTATCAGCAAATGACCGGTAAGATTTTGCAATTTGCTGTCCAAAAGCACCATTGGCTGTCAGACCAAAGTCAAGACCTTTGTAGGACAAGCTGAGGTTCAGCCCTGCAGTGAAATCGGGATGAGGATTGCCAATTTCAGTTTTATCATTGTCATCAATGACTCCGTTTTTATCTGTGTCGGCGAAGATAACATCACCCGGCTGGGCACCTTCCATCACACCCAGGCCTTCGGCACGTCTTGCATCAATTTGCGTCTGATTCTGGTAAATTCCTTCAGTTTTGTAACCCCAGAAATAACCAATGGGTTTGCCAACTTCGGCACGATACATCTCTGTAGTTCCCTGACTCAACACGTGCGGCTCACCATGTATAATTCCTTCACTGTTGGCAATCCGGGTCACTTCGTTTTTATTATATGCCCCGTTGAGAGCTACGGTGTAAGCCAAATCACCTGCGCGATCATTCCAGTTCAACGCCAGTTCAATACCACTATTCTCCACATCACCACCATTAATAAAGGGGGGCTCTGTACCGTATGAGGCCAACGCGGGAGCAACAACCAACCAGTCTTTTGTTGTTTTCACATACCAGTCAAAAGCTACCCCGAGTTTGGAATTCAACAATCGGGCATCAAATCCAAGGTCAATCTGCTCAGATGTTTCCCAGGTAATATCCTCATTGGGCAGAATATTTTGATATCCTCCCTGACTTTGTTCTGTTTTGGTATTCCCAAAGGAGTATTTTGCTGTTTCGGGAAACCCTACTGTAGCAATATACTGGAAGTTATCGATGTTACAGTTTCCATTTTGGCCCCAGCTACCCCGAAGTTTAAAGAAATTAAGGATGCCACTGACTCCGTCCATGAAAGTTTCATTAGACATTACCCATCCGGCAGAAACCGAAGGGAAATATCCCCAGCGATTCCCTTGTGCAAAATTGGAAGAGCCATCAGCACGCATGACCACAGAAGCCATATAAGTTTCATTAAAGTTGTAGTTAACACGTCCGAAGAAAGAAGCAATTCCCCCTTCTCCCCAGGGCTCTCCTTTAATGCTGGTCACACCGGCAGTATAACCCTTGGTATTGCTCAGCCATGCATGGTCAAAATCAGAAAAGATGGAACGACTATTGGTTACATCCACATTTTCTCCAAGTCCAAACTTCTCAACAGACTGACCAACAAGCGCATCAATAAAATGTCCATTGGTACGGAAAGAATAATTCAAAGTGTTTTCCCACTGCCACTGAAATCCAAGATTCATAGATTGCTGGGTCTGATCATTCTCCGGATTATACCCGTCTCCTGCGGTACTCAATTCATAAGTTGGTACATAGCGTCGGTAGCTACTGGCAGAGAGTTTATATCCGAAGCTGGTTTTAAATTTCAGATCGGCCAGAGGCTGTAATTCGAAAAATACGTTTCCCTGAAGATTATGATTTTTAGATAAATTACGCCCGCTCCGGTATTCCATCAAAGCAATGGGATTACTGGTTTGTGAATCGTAGTTGACCAAACCGGTAGAACTTTTATCATCAGCATCGAAATATTCGCCTTCTTCATTGTAAACGGGCATCAGAGGAGAAGCAACCAACATAGAGTGAATATCGTTGGCATAGATGTTTCCAATCTGAATACCATTTCGGGTACTGTAGCTGTAGTTCAGATTTTCACCAAAGCGTACAACATCCAAATCATTCACACGATAAAGAACATGATCGGAATTAACCCGCGCCGTAGTTCTTTCATAACTGGGATTAACCGGTTTACCCAGAATACCATCCTGGGAAGTATGAGAGAACCCAAATGAATAGGTAGATTTGTCGTTACCCCCGGCAATATTAAGTGCATGATTTTGGGTAGGAGCATTCTCCTCCCGAATCTCCTCAAGCCAGTTGGTTCCATTAGAATCACCAGCCATAATAGCCTCATAATTGGGAACAAAACTAGCCCAGTCATAACCTTCTTTCCCGTCATTAAAACGGGTTTCGTCCATCATGGTCATATACTCTCTGGCATCCAAAAGTGCAGGCATTTTATATACATTCTGAACGCCATAATAACCATCATAACTTACCTGAACTTTCCCGGCCTTCCCTTTTTTGGTGGTCACCAAAATCACACCGTTGGCAGCTCGAGAACCATAAATCGCTGCCGATGCAGCATCCTTAAGAACATCAATTGATTCAATATCTGCAGGGTTAAGGGCATTGATATCCCCGCCTGTGACACCATCAATAACATAAAGCGGATCGGAGTTACCTACAGTTCCAAGTCCCCGAACGTTTACTTTATATCCTTCACCGGGCATCCCTGAAGATTGGGTAATGTTCACACCGGGACTCTGACTTTGCATGGCCTGCAAAGGACTCACAGTGTTCATTTTTTGAATATCCTCTCCTGAAACATTCAAATTGGCACCGGTAGTAAGCGCCTTCTTTTGCACTCCATAACCGACTACGACTACCTCATCCAGATCGGTAAAGACATCACGCATTACCACATTAACCTGAGTCTGGTTACCCACAGGGACCTGCTGGGTTTCCATTCCCACAAAAGAAAAAACCAGCACAGACTCCTGTCCGGCCACATTCAAATTGTAATTACCATCCACATCGGTAATCACACCATTTTGAGTCCCCTGTTCCAAGACAGTCACACCGGGAACCGGATCACCTTGCGAATCGGTAACATGGCCATTCACCTGAGTCTGGGCAAATGTGGCAATGCTGAAACACAAGCCGATCAAAAAAAATAACACTCTTTTTTCCATAATAATAGAGTTAAAATTAAAACTAAAAAAACGCGTATGTTTTACTTTTTTAACAGTCGTTTTCAGCCAAGCAAAACAGCTTATTTAATTGTATGTAATACGCTTTGCAGCAGAAAAACACACACATAGCCTTATTTATATGTATTCTAAGGATGTGTATGTATAACATTATGGCTGCAAAGTTATATTGGCTTACAATCTTCTCCTAATACAATTCACTCACTTTTTTGCTGTTTTTTTACATTTTTTTGCGTTTTGATTTTAGTTTCAATTTTACCCGATCATTATTTATGTTCCTTGAATTTTAGACTGGAAGTCGTCTTATAACAAAAAAAGCCACCCCGAAACGAGGTGGCTTGGAAAAAAGAATATTGGTTTTACCCGGGATTTAGTCTGTCCATCCGGAATACAATCCCTCTCCATTCTGATACCCATCAACTTGTTCTAATAATCCCTCAGACATGTCAATCTGTGACTGTGGTATTGGGAAAAAACCTTTGGTTGCATCATACCTGCCAGAATATCCAGTGGAATGTAAGGCTTCATTCGGTTCAAGAACTCCTTTATTATATACGGGAACACCAACTTGGCTCTCCAATGCTGTTTTAGCATATTGATCCCCCCACCGGCGCATATCATTCCATCGAAGGCCTTCAAATGCGAGTTCATACTGCCGCTCTTTCTGAATATTTTCTAAAGAATAAGTAACCGGGGGCAAATCAGCCCGATCTCTAACCTGATTCATGTAAGACGCATCTTCCGTTATTTCAGACATCATCAGTAGCACATCTGCATAGCGAATAAAAATCAAATCATCACAATGAGAAAGCTGATTATTATCATTATTATCATACATGACAACACTGTAATCGTTCATAAGAGCCCCACTCTCATTTCTGGCTGTAACACCATTATATTTCTTTCCCCACCAGTTAGATTCCAGAACATGATCTCCCCAATGATTAATATTATATTCAGGAACTTCACTGGAAATATCAATAATTGAAGCCCACAACCTAGGATCATCAGGCTCATCTGCAAGCCACTGGTCAACCAAAGATTCCGGAACTGAATTTCCTTGACCCCAACCACCGGCAAAGGGATAAGTGTTTTCCAGATTCTGCAATCCACGTAATGCATAATACAACTGATATTGGTTGGAATACCCTCTTTTCACTCCCCAATCCGAAAAAGTAGAAAACTTCAAAGCAAACATACTTTCGGGATTTCTGGCACCATTGTCACTAGCATAAGTCAAGTTTTTACCTGTCTCCGCCATATAATCCTGAATATACTGATATTCATCTATTGTCTCAGAATTGGTATAGGGCCATAGTTCATGAAAGTCATTAACAAGGGTGTGACCACTATTTGTAATGCAATCTTGCAACCAAGTTTCAATATTTGCTTTAGTTACCGTTCCTCCTTCAGGCAAAGCAATGTCTGCTGCTCCGTAGAACCCGGTATAAAAAAGGTAAACTCTGGCCATCAAAGCTTCAGCTGCCCATTTAGTTGCTCTACCATCCTGTGTTTGATCATATGAAACATCAGGCAATAAATCAATAGCATTTTTAAGGTCAGCTGCTATTTGTCCATAAATGTCAGATGCAGAAGCAGCAGGCAAATTAATAGCCTCTGTTGAAATTTTAAGCGGTACTTCACCAAAAACAGTGGCTAATCGATAAAAGAACCAAGCTCTTAGAAATAAAGCTTCACCTTTATACTGATCTTTTACACCGGGGCTAAGAACTTCATCAGAAATTAAACCAATATTCTCAATAGCATAATTTGCTCTGTGAATACCTTCATAATGCTGTTCCCACATATGGTCCAGCATATCAGGCCCTGTATATTGAAAACATTCATAAGCCTGAGCCTTGGTATCTCCGGCGCCTCCGCCCCCAAGCTTCTCATCACTAGCCACTTCTACTGCAAAGAAGTAACTTTTATCAACAAATCTTTGTTCATTATTCATGGTTGTATAGATACCAGCCATCATCTGGGCAGCATCAGCTGCTGTTTGCGGGTAGTTGTCAGAAGTCTTTTGAGTTAGAGGCTCTTGAAGTAAAAAGTCCTCGCACCCAGATCCTGCAACCATTAAGGCCGCAGCAACAAAATATATTATTCGTTTCATAACAATCACTAATTTAGGTTTTTAAAATTTCAAATTAATTCCTACCAGATAAGTACGTGGGGCAGGATAAAAACCAAGATCAATACCTGACACATAAGGCTGCTCATCTCCAAAACCCACTTCAGGATCCATACCTGAATAATCTGTGATGGTAAGAAGATTACGACCAGCTACATAAAGACGAGCTTGGCCAAAAGGCATTTCGGGAAATAACTCTTTAAAATCATATCCAAGAGTAACATTTTGAATCTTAATAAAATCGCCATCCTCTACATAAATATCGGAAATACTATTTCTACTTGTACCCAGCTTAAGAGAAGGGTATGAATTGGAGGTACCTTCTCCATCCCAGTATTTGCCAATAATATCTGTAGTATAATTGTGCCAATAGTTATCCACAAACGATCGATACGACTTCATTATTTGATGTCCAAAAGCTCCCTTCCCACTTACGGAAAAATCGAATCCTTTGTAAGCTAGGTTTATTCCAAAACCGATTCTAACGTCTGGGTGAGGATTACCAATCATAGTTTTATCTTCCTCAGTAACATCCCCATCTAAATTTGTATCAGAAAAAATCAAGTCTCCAGGCTCAGGGTTTTCTTGTAAAAAGCCGAAAGACCAATCGTCTATTTGCTGTTGGTTTTGAAAAACACCTTCTGTTTTATATCCATAAAAATATCCTACCGGATAACCTGTTTGCACTCTCCATACAGGTCCTGTTTGCTCAGCTATGATACCATCCTCGCTTTGAATAAACCCTGTTGCATTACCAAGTTTTGTTACTTCATTTTCATTCTTGGATACGTTAAATTGAAGACCATAGTCTAAATCTCCCAGGGAATCATTCCATCGAAGGGCCAATTCAAAACCTTTATTTTCAACATCACCAGCATTAACAAAAGGTGCTTCTGGGCCGAAAATATCTGGAAGAGGGGCCTGAACCAACCAGTCTTTGGTTTCTTTATTATAGTAATCAAAAGCAACTTGTAAACGTGAATTAAGAAAATAAGCATCCAAACCGATATCCAACTGCTCTGAGGTTTCCCATGTAACGTCTGGATTAGGTAGAATTGCAGGGTATCCACCTAGTTGCTGCTGACTTCTGTTGTTTCCAAAAGAATAATTATTTTCAGTATCGAAGCCAATTAAACTCAAATATTGAAAACGATCTATATCTGAATTACCATTTTGACCCCAACTAGCACGAAGCTTTAAGAAATCAAAAACATCACTATTTTCCATAAAACTCTCTTCAGAAACAACCCATCCTGCAGAAACAGAGGGGAAATAACCCCAACGATTACCCTCAGCAAAATTAGAGGATCCATCTGCCCTCATAACCAGCGTTAACAAATATTTTTCATCAAAATCATAAGTTAATCGACCAAAAAGGGAGGACAGAGAGCCTTTATCCCACGGACTGCCTTCCATTGTTGAAACACCTGGAGTGTGCCCATCGGTATTGTCAATATAAGCATAATCATATCCAATAAAGGTCGGATTTGCATTAGTAGTGTTCATACCCTCTCCAATACCCCATTTTTCAACAGACTGACCAACAAGTACATCAAAAGAATTGAGCCCCAGATCAAAACTATAATTGAGAGTATTTTCAAATGTCCAATGATGTCCATTGCCAGAAGACTGAGTGATACGTCCAGGGCTCATTGACACATCAGAAGCCAGGCTATATTCCGGTTGGTAACTCCGGTAACTGTTTCCACCATAACGATATCCCAAATTACTCTTAAACGTAAGACCTTGTATCGGTTGCACCTGGAAATAAGCACTACCATTAATATTATAATTTTTGGTTTCATTCATTCCCCGGTTAACATCCATCAACGCGATAGGGTTATAAATTCGAGAGTTTACTTCCTTTTCAAGGCCAGATTCAAGCATAAAATCTCGATCAGTGTAATTACCCTCTTCATCATAAACAGGAACTAAAGGATTTCCCTGCAACATGTTTCGTATATCATTATAATACATTCCACCAATAGCAACCCCGGATCTCTTTCGATGGCTATAATTAAGCGTTTGACCAACCTTAATTATTTCCAGACCATTATTTTCATAAATAACATGATCACTATTCAAACGAAAAGTATATTTATCATGTTTAGGTTCAACAGGTTTCCCCAAGACACCTTCCTGAGAAGAATAAGAAAACCCCATAGAGAAAATCGATTGCTCGGAACCACCAGAAATATTTATAGCATGATTCTGAACAGGGGCATTTTTATTATAGGTTTCCTGCATCCAGTCTGTTCCTTCCCAACCGTTTTGAACACGTTGATATAATTCGGGAACAACAGCAGCCCAATCCAGTACATTTCCGCCAACCAAACCGGCTTCTTTATTGTAAATATCCATCCACTGTTGGGCATTAAGCGGTTCTGCAATATTCTCAATATCCTGAACCCCATAATACCCATCATAGGTAACCTCAATATTCCCCTGACGTCCCTGCTTGGTTGTCACGAGGATAACACCATTTGCAGCCCTTGCTCCATAAATTGCGGCAGATGCAGCATCTTTCAGAACATCAATAGATTCAATATCAGCAGGATTCAAGTTATTAATATCACCACCTGCAACACCATCAATTACATACAGTGGCTGTGAATTACCAATAGTACCCAAGCCACGAATATTTACTTTATAACCAGACCCAGGCATCCCCGAGCTTTGAGTAATATTAACACCAGGCGACATACTTTGAATAGCCTCCAAAGGCTCACTAGTATTCTGGGCCTGAAGATCATCACTGCTAACATTCAGGTTAGCACCGGTAGTCAGTTTTTTCTTCTGAACACCATAACCAACAACCACAACTTCGTCGAGGTCAGTGAAAGTCTCAGACAAAACAACATCAATGGTTGTCTGACCACCTACCGTTACCTCCTGGGTTTGCATACCCACAAACGAAAATACCAGAACAGACTCCTGTCCGGCAACACTTAAATTGTAATTACCATCAATATCGGTAATCACTCCATTTTGCGTACCTTTTTCCAGCACTGTCACGCCCGGAATAGGTTCGCCCTGTGAGTCACTAACACTACCACTCACCTGCACTTGTGCAAAGGAGGCAATGCTAAGACATAAGCCAAAGATTAAAAACAAAACTCTTTTTTTCATAGCCATAGAGTTAAAATTAAAAATTAGAGATTACAATTCACTTTTATTCACACTACTCGTTTTATTAATTATCACTAAAACCAGGTTAAACCAACTGCTTGTAAAGTTGGAAGCCACATATATTCTTTACCAGACAATCATCTCCCGCTCTACAAAATCTCAACTGTTCTGTTCTATGTGGTTCGACAAATATAAGGTATAGTCCCGGAAAAATGAAACCTTTTTTAAGTTTTTTTAATTTATGAGAGTGTGCTCCTAACTACAAGCTTGATTTTCTGTGATTTAAGAGATCGAATTCTTCAAAAAAATTTTCTTAAAACACCCCCTTACTAATACTTTCCACTCATTTTTATATACTATTTTAAACTTTTTAAGAGGAAATATCAACTCAATCTTACTTTGCAGGAATGTCATGCTAAAGTCACTCACTGGTTATCAGGAATTAATGAATTCAATTTTTAATAATTCCACACAACACCCTTGTACTATATTATCTCTTTCGCTACTTTTGCATTACAAAATTTCAACTTACAGCCATGAGAAATCAGATACACAGAGAAATTACCCCTTTACAGGAAGATGATTGTTTTCTGGTTTTCGACAGGGAGCGCGACCTTTTCACTTTCCCCATTCATTTTCACCCGGAATATGAGATTAACTTCATCGCCAAAGCAAAAGGAGCCAGAAGAGTAGTTGGCGACCACATAGGAGAAATTACTGATATGGAACTGGTAATGGTGGGACCGAACCTGTATCATGGCTGGGAGAATTACAAAAACATCAGTGATCATATGCATCATGAGATCACCATTCAATTTCCGAGAGACCTGTTTCAGGAACATCTGCTGCAGAAGAACATCCTGAAACCAATAAGAGAGATGATGCAAAATGCCAACCGTGGAATTCTATTTTCGGAACAAACCACGGAAATGGCCTCGGAAAGGTTAATGGAGATCAGCAAAAAAAGAGGCTTTGACTCTTACATGGAATTTCAATCACTGCTATACGACCTTGCCATCTCCAGAGATCAGCGATTGCTGACAAATATCTCATTCCAGAAAACAAGCGATTTTTTCAACAGCGACCGAATTGAGAAAATATACAATTACGTACGCGAGAATTACAACAAAAGGATAATGCTGGAAGACGCAGCAGGACTTCTGAATATGTCCATCGTCTCTTTCAGCCGCCTTATCAAACAACGAACAGGAAAGTCTTTTGTCGATTTTGTAAATGAAATAAGGCTGGGTTATGCAACAAGAATGCTCATTGAAACCAACAAAAGCGTATCAGAAATCTGTTACGAATGCGGATTCAACAACATTTCAAACTTCAACCGAACCTTTAAGAAAAAACAAAATTGCACCCCATCAGAATTCAGAACCAATTTCAACGGGGTGAAGAATGTTTTTTAACCCGGACTTTCGGGTTAGTAGTGCACAATTTCGAATTAAAACACAATCAGAAAAAGAAGGCCAAAAACAATAATAGCCTGTGCTAGCAGAATACGCTGAGGCAAATCGAATGAATAACTCTTTTTTAAAGACATAATGAATGGTTTTTTAATGGGTTTAATAACATAGGGTTACCATAACACTATACTGAAGACGAAAAAAACCGGAAAAGGTTGCATTCTCATGTATAAAAAAACACCATCAAAAATTCTGATGGTGTTTTTTTATAAGAGTTTCTTGCGTTAGTATCAGAATCCTCCCTCTCCTGCAGCAAACTGCTTTTGCAGGGAAAGGACAGCTCTTGCACATCCTTCATTACCCTCGGGGAAAGAAAAAACAAGGCTGTAAACTTTGGTAGATCGGCACACAAATCCAAAAGCACTATACATCTTACCCTGGGCTTTGTTACTTACAAGCAATTTATCGCCGTCGTACAGCTGCATGTGAACCTTCTCAGAATTGGCTCCGCCATTCACCACATTAAATTTGTACTGGCTGCGACTGTTCAGGATAACAGAATATTTTACGGTTCCGCTTTCACCGCCTTTGTCATTTTTCAAATCAACAATAAAGTCTTTGATATATTGTCCGTCTCCCATTTGAGCCAGGGCATCCTTCAAAAGCGCCTCATGATTGCACTGAGCATTAGCACCGGAAAACCCAACGCCCACCAAAAGAAGAAGTGTAAATATTAATTTTCTCATCGTTCAAAATTTTAATCGTACTGTAAAAAGGAATGATACAAAGATGCTGATACAGCCTTATTTAACAATATCAGTACGAATTTCCTTAATTTTATCAATTATTGTGCCAAGCGTTTCGGGTGAAATTTCCACATGACTTACCTCGTCCTGAACGATAATAAGCATTCCATCTTGTTCAATGGTCTTAGGTTCACCAACTTCCTTGGTTATTTTCACCTGTTTGTACAGCGCTTTAAGTTCAGACAAATGATCAATCAGCATTTTGAAGCTGCTGTTTTGCTCATAATTCTGAAGAATGATGTAAAGAATGTCCACAATCTCCTTCTGCTCACCCAGACGATTGATCAGCTCTTCATCATTGGTATTCTCAATGACATTGGCGGCAATATATAAACCTTCAACCCAGGCTCCTGCAATTACCAGGGCGCTGACATTGCTCCGGTTCTGCTGACGCAAATATGAGTCCATCTGGTTAAAACTTGAGACAGACATCTGCATCAGTGAATCCAGATTGCTGGAGTTGGTAGCCATCCTTTTCAAAGATTCAAAATCGAAAAACTGTCCAACCCTGATTCCATCGGCCAGATTTTTAACTGCCAGGAGATACGAGACAACAATGTTACTTTTGTCATATGAGTTGATGTATCCCAAATCGGCACTAAAAACACCAAGGTTCAATGCTCTTTTAAAGCTGGTGCTGTAATCCGATATATTCTCAGGATTGTTAAGTATTTGTTGCGAGAAATCCACCCCGGTGGACTTAATGAGGTTGGCCATCTCCACAGGTGAGGAAATGTTCTGAATTACATCTCCAATAATTTCCTCAGAAAGCTTCAATGGCGCCTCCCCGGTAATTGAATCGGGTAATGCAAGCTCATCATCCTGTTGAGCACTTTTCTTTTCTGAATTTCCGGCACATGAGTACAAAAAGCTGCCACCGGTCAATATTAACAGAGCAAAAATCAGATTCCTAATCATAACTTATAGATTTATTTTTCCTAATTTCTTAATTATGGTTCTTATACTGCAATGATAATAAAAAAGTTACTAAGATTTCTTTCTTTTCCATTTTATATTGCCTGCAAAATTCAGTCCTTTTTTTAACAAATCAAAATAAAGCACCACATATAAAAAGGCGGTAATGATCCACACAACTGCAATATTGAACCAAAGTGTCTCATAATAATGGCCCATAAAATGCTTGGAAGGAGCAAAAAAATGTGTTCTGAAATCCAACGCCCCGCTCGGTTCCGGCTTCTGATAAATGGGATCAACCATCTGAATCAAATGATTGTCCTCTCTCAAAATCTTATTTTTATCGAAAACCTTTCTCACAATGTCGTTGATACTTTCGTTAAAGTAATCATTCTTAATCCGCTCAAATTTCTCACGATTGGCTGATATGTTGGCAGTGAGAAATTCTTCCTTAATGGTGTTTGCCTTGTAAAACTCATTCTGGTAATAGGCCAGCAACTGATCCAGAAACTTATTGATGTCGGCAGCCATTTCCGCAGAAAAATTCTCGGGCGTTATGGGTTCAAACTCATCAAAAGATATACCGGCAACACGCTCCACCTCAAGGGAAATTTCATTGGCAATCAACTCCACGTTGCTGACATATTCCTTACGGGTGATATTTGAATCTCCTTCGGCATAACGAACCGATTCGGAAATGATATCTCTCAATTCAGGAATGTAATAAACCTGTTTAAAGTCGGCAGCACTCTCTTTCCGCTCAACCTCAAAAATATTCTTCTTAAAATTATTATTCTTGTACTGATGCACCATCAGACCTTCATAAACCCAGCGGGAGGGCATAAATTCAGCAATGGCAGGCACCACATCGGGGCTGGTAAAATCTTTATTCAGTTTATCAAAAGTAAACATGGCACCGCCCAGCACCATTTGAGGAATCATCAACAAGGGGATTAGAATATAAATGGTGATGATGGAGTTAAATGAGGCAGAAATAATCAACCCCAGAATATTGGCAAAAGCAGAGACAGAGAACAATGCCAGCCAAAATTCAAAGTACATATCTTTAATCCCCAGAACCGTATTGGCAACACCTACAAACAATACCATCTGAATAGCAGAGATGGTAAAAAGAATCAGAATCTTGGATACAAGGTAACTGGACCGGCTAAGATTCAGAAAGGCTTCCCGTTTCAAAATCTTTGCATCCTTAAAGATCTCCTCGGCACTGATAATTAAACCAAAGAACAATGCCACCACAATCCCCATAAAGATATAGGGCGGGATGTTCTCATTTTCCCTGAAAATATACAGGCTGGAGGTGGGATCAGCAATATACCTCACCAGGTAAGCCAGGATAAAGCCCAATAAGGGGGCCTCCAGCAGGTTTAACGAGATGTATTGGGTATTACTGATTTTAGAGAAAAAGTCGCGAAGTGTATAAATCTTAAACTGATTGAACCACGACGGAATATTAAGACTCTTAGGCGGGGTGTCATTCACCTGACTGACAGACGGAATGGGAATTTTCTCCTGAAAATGACCATGCCATTCTTCGGGCGACACTTTCCGCTTATCGGTATAATTTCCATACTCATCGATCACATTGGAATCAATGATGTTGAAAATAAGTTCAGGGTTGAGGTTACCACAGGTAGGGCACTCTCCCACATCACTGTTGATCTGAGCATCGAGTCGCTTAAAATATATCAGTGATTCACTCGGGTTTCCGTAATAAACAGGGTATCCGCCTGTATCAAGAATATACATCTTATCGAACATCTTGTAGATGTCGGATGACGGCTGGTGAATCACCACAAAGATCAACTTCCCTTTGAGTGACAACTCCCGCAGAAGATTCATCACATTTTCCGAGTCGCGCGAAGACAAACCGGACGTAGGCTCATCAACAAAGAGCACACCCGGTTCGCGGATGAGCTCCAACGCAATATTCAGTCGTTTTCGCTGCCCACCACTGATCATCTTATTGAGCGGTGAGCCCACTTTCAGCAAACGACGTTCATAAAGCCCCAGACTTTTAAGCGTATCGTTAACCAGCTGATTGATTTCCTCCTCATTCTTATCCTTGAAGCAGAGTTTGGCGTTGTAATAGAGATTCTCAAAAACAGTTAGCTCTTCAATCAGAAGGTCATCCTGTGGAATAACACCTATAACTCCTTCCAATGCCTCCTTGTCGTGGTGAAGGTCGTGTCCGTTAATGAGCACCTGCCCTTTGGTAGGCGTTTCGATGCCTGAAAGCACGTTGAGCAATGTGGTCTTACCCGCACCACTGGCCCCCATCACACCAATGAGTTTCCCCTGCTCTTCAGCAATCTGGATGTTGCGAAGACCGATATCTCCCGATTTAAACTGAAACTCCACATCTTTGACTTCATACGTAATACGCGGAGAGTCGGCATCGGTAAGAAAATGCCCCACAACATCAGTAAAGTAGATGGGTTTTCCCTTTGGCACGCGAATAAAGCTACCATTGGGGAAAAGATATATACGACGTGTGTTGATCACCAGGCCGTTCAGGAAAATCTCCTGATCACCTGTGTAACGCATAAAATAGAGATCGGCACTCTTAACCCGAAGAATAATGATGGAACCGTCAAGACCCGGAGCATGAATAAATCCGCCTTTTTCAAGACCAGGATTTTCATCCCTGACCATCATCAGCTCTTCAAAATCGAGACTCCCGGGCTCATTTTTAATCACGAAATTCTCGATGTGCGAAATCTCGTTTCTCGGCAGTTTAAATACATCGGCCACCGTATTGATGATAGCCATGCGTTGCTCGGTAAACTTATGATCAGCATTAACCAGCTCGTACAGACGAACCAACACAACGACCTTTTGTTCCCGGTTAAGCTGTTTATTGATCTTCTTACAGATTCCCAGAATCCTGACCGAGTCTTTCATTGAGGTAAGGCGAACCTTTCCCTCCTCCTCGTCTTTACCCCCTTTTTGATCGGTGGAATGTTTCAGAAAAAGCGCATAATACTCTTCCACAGCTTCAGCATTCAGCTGTTGCTCCAGAAACACTCTTACATACTCTGTTTCATTAGATTCAGCTCCTCCATCCTGTTTGGCAATCAATCCAAACAGTTGCATTAGGGCTTTTAGAATTTCTTCACTCATCGATCAGTATTAAAAGGTGGGTTGGCAAACTGTCAATTAATCGGTGTAAAGCACGTAATCGAATGGGATTTCCACGATGTCTGAATACTCCTCACCGGCCTCCAGCATATCTTCTTCGTCTTCGTGGTAATGCCATTTAATAACTACCTCTTTCCCGTTCTCCACAATCTCTTCAAATTTCAAAAGAATATCCAGAATCACTTTTGAAGAAGCGGTATTAAAGTACTCCAGCTTGAAGTTAAACTCGGTATGATCGTTGGGATCTTCAGAGTATTGGTCAATCCAGTCAAGGATAGGCTCGTAAAACATGTTTACGTCCTCGGGCAATGATCGGCCTGAAATTTCAAATTGACCACTTGCTTTGTCCAAAATAACGTTAGGGGTATCGTCGGTTCCCTGAATGTTTATCACGTCCATATTATATCTTTTTATCTGTTTCTGTTAATGGTAGAAGTAAGGATGAAGAAAGAGACCTCTTCGTTGAGCTCCTTAAACTGATAGGATAATTTACTGCCTGTTTTCTTGGCAATATCAATCAGTCCCAGGCCGGCACCACCCTTTTCGGAAATTTTACTCTCCACAATCTGTTGTTTGTAGAGAGATGACAAACCTGCTTTGTCCAGGCTGTTGATGTGTTCAAGACTCTCTTTAAGTCCGGGAATTTTAGCATTCCTGATCACATTTCCTGTGATGATTTTATAGCTCTCTTCTCCCCGGCTGACCATCACAATACCACGGCGCTCATCCTCATCGTCCTCAGAAAGTGTGTCGGCATGTTTGCTGATGTTTTGTAAACATTCAACCATTACATTGAACACCTTTCTTTGAACCTGGTTCGATTCCTCCGATTTGGCCATATTCCTTTCGGTAAGAGAAGTAAAGGTTTTGGTTATGTCCTGTGTTACTTCTCCTTCATAAACCAGGTTAATCTCATTTGTTTTCATCGTTTTGTACAACTGGTATGCAAAATCCAGAAAACGATGGCTTTCAATTTCTCTGCTCATAGCGTATGAAGTCTTTAAAAGTGTAAAGATAATTACAATTCAATTCCTATCAATAAAACATCGTCAACTTGTTTCTCCTCGCCCATCCATTCATAAAACACTTTGGGGAAATAACGCCCATAGTGCGCCATTGTATAACTGGCATCCATGGTCAGGGCTTCCCTCATCCTGCGTGGCTGAAACTTCTTCCGGTCGGGACCTCCAAGCTGATCAGGCAGACCATCAGAAAAGATAAATATCTTGTCTCCTTCCTGATAATCTATCACATGATTCTCAAATTCTTTTTCTTTCTTACGGGGCAACGGTGCTCCGCCAATCCCCTTGCGTGTTCCCTGGTACTCAAGCAATTCTCCTTCTCTAACCAGAAATAGAGGTCGGTGCGCTCCGCAATAATCCAGGATATTCTTATCCTTTTCAACCTTACAGAATGCAATATCCATTCCGTCACGCCCGTTAGACCCTTCCTGATCCTGTTTCAATGCTTTACGTACTTCCTGATGAAGTTGTTCCATTATTTCGGCCGATGACAGATGCGGATCGGCACTTACAATATTATTCAGAAGGAAATAACCGATAAACGAAAGCAAGGCTCCCGGCACTCCGTGTCCGGTACAGTCAACCGCGGCCACGTAAAGGATACCGTCTTTTTCGAGGAACCATGGGAAGTCGCCACTAACCACATCCTTGGGCCGGTAAAAAATAAATGACCGGGGGAAATAATTCTGCAAATAATTGGTATCGGGAAGTAGCGAGCTCTGTATCCTTTGCGCGTAATTGATACTGTCCGAAATCTTTTTGTTTTTGTCTTTGATGTCAGCTTCAATTTTCTTGAACTCTGTCATATCATGCGACACAAACAAAACGGACTCCAGGTCTCCTTCATCATTGAGCTCTGGAATACCCTTTATCTCCATAATTCGTTCATTACCAGCCACCTCAATCTTTACTTCGGATATAATAGTATCCTGCTCAGACTTAATGGCTTCCAGGGTCTCCTCCACATACTCAACAAACCGGGTATCCAGTTCCAGCTCACTAACACGTTTCTTAACAATATCGTTGGCAGAAATCTGCACAAATTCGGCAACCGCAGGGTTCACATAAACCAGTTTACCCATCATATTCACGCGCATAATCATATCGGGACTATTTTCCGACAAACTCTGCATACGTGATTTCATCTGCTCTTCCTTCTCAGCACGCTTCCGCTCGGTGATGTCCTGGGTATTAAAAATAATTCCTTTAATGGCAGGATCGTGCAACAGGTTCTTCCCTTTGGTTTCCAGGAACAGTTTCTCACCGTTCTTTCTCAGATAAGTATATTGAGCTGTTTGTTCTCCACCGGGAGTTTCCAGCAGATACTGGAACAAATTATTTATAGTACGGTAACCACGTGGTGTCAGGAGATCGGGATCCATACCATTTACCTCATCATCATCGTCATATCCAAGGATGCGTTTCACAGAAGGGCTTTCAAAAACCAGCTCCTGATTTTCGTTGTAAATGGAAATAAATTCAGAGGCATTGGTCAACAAAGCTTCCAATCGTTTTTGGGCATGCGCCACCTCCTGAACCTGAGTTTCCAGCATCTGATTAGACTTCTCAAGTTCTTCCTGAGTCTCAAGCATCTCCCGGGCATTCTCCCTCAACTGCTCTTCATTTTCCTGAAGTGTTTTGGTAAGACTTTGTGACTCCTCAAGTAATTTTTCAGTGCGGGAGGTAATCTTCAGGTTATAGATGGTTTGACCAATAGTGGCTGCAACCTCCTCGGCATAAGAAAGATGCTTTTTTCCCAGATGATCCTTCATGAAGGCAATTTCCACCACACCTTGCAGCTCTTCCTCCTGCAAAAGTGGAAGAATCAGCAGTGCTCTGGGCTTTTGTTCTCCGATGATACCCGAGGTAACTGACCAGAAATCATCAGGAATCTCGGTACGATAAATGATCTGCTTCTCATAAGCAGCAGCACCTACAAGTCCTTTCCCAATCTTAAACTCATCATATTCGTAACGGCGGCGATTGTAGGCATGCATGGCACTTCTCTTCAACAAATCACCCTCCTTCAGATAAAATGCTCCCTGAATGCCTCCCATATAATCGATCAATGCCTTCAACACGTCAGGAGTAAGTTCGGTAAGCGCATGATGCGTACGCAACAAATCCGACATTTGCTCCTTTCCCTTGGAAATATAATTCTCCTCATCTTCGCGCAAGCGCGCGGTGCGAAGATTTTTCCCCAACTCCAGAAGCACCGATGAAAGTTGATCCTCACGGTTATCTTCTTCAGAAACCTCCCCGCTGTCTCTCAGCTTCCCGGCAAGTTCCGTATTATGATCTATTTGTTTTTTAAGATTATGTATTTCATTTCGGTAAGAAGCCGTATGAATGTTGATATAGTTACGCACAAACAACACGGCAAGCGGCACAGCAACAATTAACAAATCAACAATCCACACAAGCCACCACGTGTGGAGGTAGAGTATATTGCTAAAGCTGAAAGGCCGATTCTGGATCGATAAAAAGCCGCCCCAGGCCAGAAGTAAAAACAGAAAAATAAAAACAAGCAGATACAACTGATCTCTGACGGATAAAACTCCCGTAAAAAACCACTTTCTGACTGTTTTCTGTATTTGTTTGTAAACTCCCATTCTCTTTGTTTCTGCGCAACGCGATTTATAAACCGGTTATCGTTTTATGAATCATAGAACTTCCTGTTCAACCAACTTTTTCATTACCTGTGGCCACAACTCTTTTACTTCACTTTTTCTGAAGGTGAGCAATTCAACCAGGCCAATGCATTTTTCTTCCTGCATCACGGGTAGCAGATACAGGAAATAACTTTCACTCTTCCCGAGGGCTGTCTCCACTTCGAAATAGCTCTCCGGTATCTCCTCAACCATTGTTGGCACACCGTCTGCAACGGCCTGTCCATGAAGCCCGTCCCCGGCAATAAATCCATCAACCGTAACCTCTTCCGACAGTCCGTAAGTTGCTTCTACGTTAAATATCCCCTTCGGTTCCTCTTTTTTATAGAGAATTACTGCCATTCCGTGAAACAACTCACCCAAAGTATATAACAATCGATGTCTATCACCAGCCTCATCTCCTATGCGGGAAAGCTTTTGCAGAATCTTTTCCTGATAGGTGGCAAAGCGTGCAGCCTCATTTTCTTTCTCCTCAAAAGCAGAAACAATTTCCTGAAGATTGTCAATCTTCCGGCTCATCTGTCTCCTGTCTTCTTCAAATTGATCTTTCTGAACCTCATTCAAAGTCCTTAACTGTTGATTATTTTTATCACTGACATAAAATGCAGCCAGGAAAAAGACAAAAGACAAAAACTCAACCAGGTAAAAAAGAGTACCCGGGTTCTGATCCAAAAAAATATTTTTGAGCAGCGACAACCCAAAAGCAATTCCACCCAGTAGGAAGAGATACTTCTGAAAAGAATGATGACTAAACTTTATTCTGCTCATAAACAAACTTTTAATCGACAAGACTGTTTAAAACCTTTACAATCTCATCGGGTGTTAATACCTGATCCGGTTCAAACAGCTTCAGGGCTGACTGTGGCATCGTCTCTACATCACAGGTTGTCGGATCCTGAACAATGGTATAACCTTTCTTATCTTTAATACTTTTCAACCCTTTGGCGCCATCCTTATTTGCTCCAGTAAGAATAATTCCGAGCGTTTTCTCCCTGAAAGAATAAGCTGCGGAAGAATAAGCAAAATCAATCGCCGGCCTGCTATGATTATAAACCTCTTCGGTGGACAACGAGATGGTACTGTCAAACTCCACAAACAGGTGATAATTAGATGGAGCCAACATGGCCACTCCGGGTTTCAGTTTCTCCTTATCAAAAGGTTCAACCACCGGAATTCTGGATTTAAGATTTAAGCCTTCCACCAATCCGGACCTCACATGTTTCAACCGGTGCAGACACAAAACCAACGGCACGGGAAACCCCGGATCCAGTTGCGACAGAATTTTCGATACCACAGAAAAACTGCCGGCCGAACCTCCTATAACCACAACTTTAAATTTCCGATCGGATAACTCCATGCTGTTATTCATTTTTTACGCCCGGTTTTCTGTAAAGACTCTCTTTGTCATCCACAACCGCCAGGTAATCTTTAAGGCTGCCGGAAATACTCTCCTTCACTCCAATGGCTAAAAAACCACCGGGCCTGATATGTTCCACAATTTCTTTAAATAACTCTTCGTGCCTGCCATAAGAATAATTGATCCCCGAATTCCGGAAAACAATAAAATCAAACAACTCTCCCTCTTCTGCTATCCCTGCAGCTTTTGTCCGAAACCGGCAATTCTTCAGCAAGGACCTTTTAAAAGTTAGTTCTCCGTTTTCGTTGGTAAAATAATCTTCAAACCGATCACTCTCCTCCAAACGTTTATAATTACTGTGATTCAACTCACCATTGCGTGAATCAAATACTCCCAGGGATATTTCGCTACACAATTTCTCCGATGGATGCTGACAGACAATGTCCACCGAATCAAGAAGATTGCTCTCTTTAAGCAAAACCAAAAACGAAAACAGTTCTTCACCCGAAGGAGTATCAGGAAACCAAACGGAAAAGCGCTCTCCCAGGGCAGGAAAAATATTGTGACGAACGGATCTCCAGAATCCCGGATCGCGAAACATCTCAGTGACCTTTACTGCCATGTGGTACTTCACTTCCTCACGGAATTCGCTTTCACTCAAACGTTCCTTAAAAGTGACCAGCTTCCTTACCTTCAGTTTCTCAAAAACATAGGTAAGTCTCCTTTTCAGGAATGAGAAGGACAATCCGGAATAATCCATATCCGGATATTGTGCCATCTCCGCGGTGACCATTTTTAAATCATTAATCCCTAATGTAACCCCCATGTAAAAACATGTTTTGTTCAATATCGCAAATGAAACACATTGCTCTTCTTGTAAACAGGCCCCTGCCGGTCAAACTTGGTTTTAAAAAACCCACTCAATCCCTCATGGGCCCCCAGTATAAGTATTCCGTTATTGTATAATCCCTCGTGGAATCGCTGAACAATGCGATTCTGAAGTTTTACATTAAAATATATCAACACATTGCGGCAAAAAACCACATCCACTTTATTGTAAAAAGGCACATCATTCTTTACCAGATCGTGCCTGATAAACTTAATCTTCTCCTTCAAAAAAGGTTTTACACCAATCCTGTCTTGTTGCTCATCAACATCGAAATATTTCAGAAACCTGGTATTATCTCCCGTTTTATCGTCAAAAACACTATTAAAATTCTCAATACACCCCCGGTCAATCTGGTTCTGATAAACTCCCTTTTTTGCAACCTCCAGCGCATTTCGGCTGATATCTGTGGCAAAAACACGTACTTTGTCCAACAATTTCAGCTCATTAAACAAAATAAGAAGAGAATAAACCTCCTGCCCTGTGGAACAGCCGGCATGCCAGATATTGATAAAATTATTTGCGGCAAGGGAAGGCAAATGCTTTTCATAAAGATACTTCCAGACAGCCGGATCTCTGAATAACTCGGTGGTGTTCACAGTTATGGCCTCTACAACCTGCTCCACAAACTCCTTATCCCTACGGGTCCTTTCACTAAGTTGCTCCAGAGTCAACTCCTGATCCCGCATCACTTTATCAATTCTTCTGTAAATGGAGTTGTCTGAGTAATCCGAAAAGTCGTAAGGAGAGTGCTCCTTAAGCACCCGGAGATATTCTTTATATGTCATTACACCACAACTGTTCAACCCTACATTTTTTAAAAGAGTTCTACCTCCACATTCTGAATAAACGCAGTATAAGAATGATCATCACCCACTTCTGCGTCCGACAGAAGGAATAATACCGGAACCTCTTCCCCGTATTTATTCAGAATCGGCACCTCTTTTCGTTCACCGATTACTTTACTTCCATTGGAGTTAACAAAGGCCGATACGAATGGGTCATTTTTGGTGGCATCCTTGGAAAACAGTTTGGAAACATGCTCTCCCAGAACTTCCTCCCGGTTGTATCCCCAAAGTTTCTCGGCAGCAGCATTGAAAAACTCCAGCATACCCTCCTTATTGGTGGTAATAATGGCATCCAGTGCCCCCTCAAGGGTCTTTTCATTCCTGATCTTTACTGCCTCAATCTCTTTAAAGTGCCCTTTCACTTCATTTCGCGCCTCTTCGAGCATTACACCCAACTCATCTTTCGACCGTTTGAGTGCTTCTTCCATCTGCACCTGTTCGGTAACATCATTCTCAAGACTCAGAATTTTCATAATCTCACCGTCGTTATCCACCACAGGGGAGTAGGTGGTCAGCAGATAGATCTCCTCTCCAAGTTTGGTACGCCGCCGTACTCTTCCACGGAAGTTTTGTCCTTCCTGAAGCTGAGCCAGTATTTTATCAAGTTCACCCACATCCTCCTTAAAGAAGAAAATTCTCAGATTCTGATCCTCAATTTCTTCAGGACGATATTTGAAAGTACTCAGGAAGTTATGGTTTACAGAAATCAATGTTCCATCGGTTTCAAATTCACAACTGATGGCGGCATGATCTATGGCATCCAGAATACCCTGCATTTCCAGAGCCTGACGTTCGCTCTCCTCCTGGGTTGCTTTCATCTCTTCGAGGTTCTGACGAAGTTCCTCTTCCTGCTGGGCCATTTTCTCTGCCTGAATCTGCGTCTCTTTGAGCAGTTTGTTGGTTTTCATATTGGTCTTGACCGTCGAGATGGTCAGCGCAATACTCTCCCCAAGTTTCTCCACAAATTCAATTTCGAACTGCTCAAAAGCATGGAAGGATGCAAGCTCGATGACCCCGTAAATCTCTTCATTGGCTTTCAGAGGCACCAACATAACAGCTTTGGGGGTAGCTTCACCGAGACCGGAAGTTATATTCACATAATCTTCAGGAACATCAGTCATGTAAATGGTGCTCTTTTCAAGGGCGCACCGTCCCACAAGACCTTCACCCCAACCAATAATTTTATCGGCGAATTTTTTCCGCTCGTAAGCAACACAAGCAGTCATTTCAAAATATTTCTCGTCGCCATTGGAAGGTTGATTCAACAAAAAGACACCACCCTGATTAATCTTCATGTAATTGACCAGATAGTGAATAATATTGTATGACAGTTCCTCCAGATTGTCGTTGTTCTTACGCAGCAACTCGGCAAATTGTGCCAACCCCTGTGTTACCCAGGTACGCTGCTCCTCTTCGAGGCGGCGTTGTTCCTGGTCCCGTTTGTTCTGAACCATAAACTCCCTCAACTTAATGAGGGCTTTGGTCAGCGCATCTCTTTTCTGATTATCGGGCAAGGATTCTTCCAGGTTTCCCTGCCTCAGATTATCGATAAAGCCCAGAACCATTTTTGTTTTCCCGGCTTCCCGCTTAATACGTTTGTTTTGTTTACGGATGGAACGAACAAAAACATTGGCCACCTGATAACCAACAATGGCAAAAATGAAGGGAAACAACAACACCACCCAAAGACCGGGCATGAGTGCCAGAAGAGTCTGTAATCCCCCACCGTATTGCCGCACAACTTCAGCATCAAAGCTTAACAGAATAACAATAGCAGCCAAAATAAGCCCCAGCGCAAAGCCCCGAAGCGAATAATTTGATAATATACGTTTATAGTCGGTCTTCTTCATCTGATAAAAATTATTTTCAGGCAACCTCAGTTAGTAGAGATATTAACGAACCATAAGTAAAAAGGTTATAGTACAACCAATGTTTCTCTATTCTAAAGCGGTTAAGGCAGGTCAAATAAAATTCTTCAAAAGATAGGGTGCCATTTGATCAATGGGCAATACCTCTTTTGCTGCCCCCAGCTTAATGGCTTCGCGCGGCATACCAAAAACGACCGAAGAGGCTTCGTCCTGAGCTATAGTAGAAGCTCCGGCCTCCTTCATTTCCAAAAGACCTTTAGCTCCGTCGTTCCCCATACCGGTAAGCAGAATACCCATGGCATTTTGTCCTGCATAGCGTGCGGCTGAGCGGAACAAAACATCTACCGAAGGTCTGTGCCTGTTTACCAGGGGTCCTTCCCGTACCTCTACGGTGTATTCTTTCCCCGTTCTTTTCAACAACATGTGCTTGTTTCCGGGAGCAATCAGAACGCGTCCCTGATAGAGACGGTCTCCGTTTTCCGCCTCCTTCACTTCCAACTCACACAAGTTATTCAGGCTGTTGGCAAAAGAGCGGGTGAACCCTTCAGGCATGTGCTGAACAATCGCAATTCCGGGCATTTTGGCCGGCAAATTTTTAAGAAACGCTCTAATCGCCTCGGTTCCGCCGGTAGAGGCACCCAACGCTATAATTTTTTCTGTGCTGATAATTTTCTTATACGATGTGCTTTTTTGCAAAATGACATCAGCAGAGAATTTTGGTGCCACCCAGTCAACCTGGGGCGTATGGCTTATCTTAAGCCGTGTAAGTTTGGCCTGTGACGCTGCTTTCACAGCATCACACAGCAATATTTTGGACTCATTGATAAACTGAGCCGCATTCATGGCAGGTTTTCCGATGATTTCAGAAGCTCCGTATTCCAGAGCTTTCATTGCTGTTTCAGTCCCCTCGGTGGTAAGAGATGAAATAACCACTACAGGAATAGGATGCTGCGACATAATTTTGCGCAGGAACGTAAGTCCGTCCATTCGCGGCATTTCAATATCCAGGGTAATTACATCCGGGACCTCCTTCATTATTTTCTTAACCGCGATGAGAGGATCGGCAGCAGTGCCCATGACCTCTATATGCGGATCAGACTCCAGAATAGCAGAAAGACTCTGACGGACTACCGCCGAGTCATCCACAATAAGTACCCTGATATTCTTACTCATAGGACCAAATCAAAGAAAATATTATTGTGCCTTTTTATCCAAAAACTTATGTCGTACTTCACCGCTGTCAGTGAAGAAGAGTATTTTGCGTCCTTTCCGGCCTCCGGTACTGGATGCCACGACAGGAATTTTCTTCTCTTCTAAAATCAGCCTGGCCACCCTGATATTCCTTTCACCAATAAGCGTTCCGTTGGCCCCGCTTTCAATAAGCTCCCCACCGCCAAAAATCTTGGCTTTAAGGTTCTCTCTGCGTGCACCCAACTGGCCCATCTTCTCCAATAATTTATCAATGGCGATATTTCCGTATTTGGGAGATGCCAGGTCGTTACCGTTCCAGTTGGGCAGCATATAATGGTTAATGCCCCCTATCCGGGTAACCGGATCCCACAAACATATCGCCACACAGGAGCCAAGAATGGTCTTTACCACATACGGCTCTTTACTGGCAAATAAGGTGGATGGATATAAAAAATGTTGTGAATATTGCTCCATTAATAAAAACCTTAAAAAATCTCATCACCATCATCAAAAAAGATGTCATTACCTTCGCCACTAAAACCGTCAACAACATTCTTTGCTTCAGGCACATGAATGATGAAAGTGGACCCTTCACCTTTTTGGCTCTTAATATCAATCTCTCCTCCCAACACATCAAGCAGTGCTTTTGTTATGGACAATCCCAGTCCATGCCCCCGGTTGATAGAGTTGATGCCGGTATCGAGTCGCTTGAAACGCTCGAAAATGATTTTTTGGTTTTTATCAGAAATTCCTGTTCCAAAATCCTGAACTGAGAAGCTTAATTTTTCTTCGTCCGCCCAGACTTTGATAATTACTTTGCTATCTTTAAAACTATACTTAAGCGCGTTGTTCAAAAGGTTGCTGAGTATCAACTTGATTTTCTCGCTATCGGTTTTGAAATAGAAGTTCTTTCCAAAACCATACTCAATGTTCCATTCAAATTCAATCTGAATACCCATCTTACGGGCCACCAGGTTGAAGGCTTCGATGATGCTCTGAATAATTCCGCGAACATTAACCTTCGAAATATTGGGAACCACTTCTCCTGCTTCAATTTTTGCAGCAACAAAAATATTTCTCAACTGAAAGTCAAGGTTAAAAGCCTCACTATGAATAAGTGCAACCATGGAAACAACCTTTTTCCAATCGTTTTTCTCCACCGAAAGAATGGATTTGGACAACCCCAGGATGGATGTAAACGGGTTCACTATCTCATTGGAAATATTTGATATAAAGTGGCTTTTAAGGGCCTCCGACTCCCGTAGTTTATTGGTAACCTCCTGTAATTCACGAGTCAGCAGCTGAACTTCCTGTTC
This sequence comes from Marinilabilia salmonicolor, assembly GCF_003003035.1. Lineage (GTDB taxonomy): Bacteria > Bacteroidota > Bacteroidia > Bacteroidales > Marinilabiliaceae > Marinilabilia > Marinilabilia salmonicolor_A. Next base: position 240,957 of record NZ_PVTS01000003.1, read on the forward strand.
GAACTTCTTACGCTCGTTCATTTTTTCACGGATTTCCTTTAATAATTGTCTGTCAGTAATGTTTGTCATAATGCATTAATTATAGCGTCATCGTATTTTATTTTTTCCTATTCTGAATGAAATTCAACCTAAAGTGTTAAAAAGATTGAAAATCGGGCACAAATATATTGAAAATCATCAAATTCCATAATCTCCATCGTTGTCGTTTGCGCTACACCCGCTTAAAAATGGTTGGTTTAACATGTTCAAGCTGCACATCCATGCCGGATAACGATTCTGAATGGCCAATAAAAAAATAGCCGTCTGAACTGAGATGCCTGCACAAACGGTTAATAACCTTCTCCTGAGTTATCCTGTCAAAATAGATTAGTACATTTCTACAGAAAATCACATCAAAAGTTTCACTAATGTCATAAACAGAGTCCATAAGATTTAGGTATCTCAGCTTCAAATTGGCTTGAAGTTCGGGAACCACCCTTACCGTCGGATTCACTCTGTCTTTACTCCTTAAAAAGTATCTCCGTTTCAGATCGATGGGAACCATGTCTATCTTAGACTCTTTATAAACCCCACGCGCAGCTGTCTGCAGCATTTGGCTGGAAATATCGGTACCCAGAATTTCATATCTGAAACGCGGATTCGCCAATTTGAATTCATTCAGCGCAATGGCGATGGTGTAACCCTCTTCTCCACTGGATGAACCGGCACTCCAAACCTTAAAAGGCCGGCTGAAACCGGTAGATTCGGCAAATCCGGGAAGCACATGATCTCTGAGGAAAGCGAAATGAACCGGTTCCCTGTAGAAATCAGTTTTATTGGTAGTAACCACATTCAAAAAGTTCAAAAGCTCCCGTTCCTGACCCTCTTTACTAAAAAAATACTCTTTATATTCTGTATAGGAGTTCATTTTGAGTTCCCGGATTCTCTTGAGCAGACGCCCCTGCAGCATAATCCGTTTTACAGGAGGCATTTTTATGCCATATTCGGTAAAGATGTACTTGCTGAAAGCCTGAAAATCCTTCTCAGACAATTCTGCTTTAAAGCAATCAAATCCCTTATTTCCTGAATTACTCTCCACTCCCTGTTTTAAAAACTATTGCTCTTTGGCTGCTGCCAATATTTTATCCATTTCAATAACATCGTTCCGGGTAAAGACCTGATCCGGATCCAGTACAAAGACAAACGCTCCGTCTTTACTATATGTTCCGGACACATATCCCGGCTTATACTCCTGATGAATAGATTTTAACTCTCCCTCTTCCAGCTCCAGCACATCGGATACTGCATCAGCCATAACGGCCACCCGGTAATCATCCTCTTCACCCTCTTTTTGCAGATTCAGTATCACAATTACCGAATTTTGTGATGCCTCCACCGATCCAAGATTAAATTTCAGTCCGGTGTTAATCAAGGGAATCACTTCATCGCGGAATTCAATAAGGCCGGCAATAAAATCCACCTTTTGGGGCACTGGCTTTGGCTTTTCATATTCTCTGATTTCCATCACATGAGAAACATGAACAGCAAAGACCTCATCAACTACTTTAAATGTCAGATATGAATTCATTTAAATCTTTTTATAATTACAATACCGGTATCCGTTGACCATGTTTAAACTTCGGCGGCTACAACCAGTTCTTCAATATCGATGATATGAACAAACTGATTGTCCATAGAAAAAGTTCCGTGAAAATTCCGAAGCATACTTTCTTCCTTGTCTGCAACAGTCGGTTTTATTTCCAGACCGTCTGTTTCAACCACCTCCTTAACCATATCCACAATAAGGCCAAGACTACTGTCCTGCTGTTCTTCGGGGTTAATAACCACCACAGCGGAGTCATTGGTCAGTTCGGTGTTTGTAAACCCCATCATTAACCTTAAATCGACCACCGGAATGATATTTCCGTGAAGATTGAGCACTCCCACCATAAAATCAGGTGTATTAGGAACTTTTGTTATCTCGGGTACTTCAAGAATATGATTGACTCTCATTGCGTCAATGGCAAAAAACTCATCCTGAAGCTTAAAAGATAAAAGTGTACTATAGCTGTTTTCCGACATAATCACCAAAAATTAAAATTCTTCCTTTTTCTTTCCCTCTTCCTTTTTCTTTCCCTTAAACTTTCCGGAAGAATTCATTTGCAAAACCCGGTTGGTATCAATTACCAGAGAAATGGTGCCGTCTCCGAGAATGGAAGCTCCGGAAACCACCTCATGTGTTTTGAGATAACGGCCCAATGGTTTCACCACCGTTTGATACTCCCCAAGAACTTCGTCAACCAAAAGCCCGAGACGCTTATCGTCATGTTTTACCAGAATCATCTGGGGCACCTCCATCTCAGCCTTCTCTTCTTTAAACACATCGCGCATATCCACATAAGGGATTTGCTCATTTTCAATCACCACGACCTTGTTGAAGGAGTTTTTCAGCTGGTTTTGATTGAGGGCAAAAATTTTCTCGATAGAAGAAATAGGTATCACATACTGGTTATCAACCACTTTCACAAGAAGTCCGTCAATGATTGACAGCGTGAGGGGCAATCGTAAAGTAATGGTTGTACCCTGACCCGCATCGGAATCAATGGACACTTCACCACGTATTTCTGAAATCTTTTTGCGAACCACATCCATTCCTACCCCACGTCCGGAAACATCAGACACAGTCTCCCGGGTTGAGAAACCACTGGTAAAAATAAGGTTGAGAACTTCCTTGTCCGAAAGCTCGGCAGCTTCATCAATAATCCCTTTGGCAATGGCCTTTTTCCGAATATCCTCAACATTGATTCCCTTACCATCATCGGTAACTTCAATCAATACATTGGCACCGGCATGATAGGCTTTGAAGTAGATGTTTCCTTTAGGGGATTTTCCTGCGGCAACCCGCTCGTCAGGCATTTCAATACCATGATCCACCGAGTTTCTCAGAATATGTAACAATGGATCTGTAAGGTGTTCGATAATGTTTTTATCCAGTTCGATATCTCCACCCTCAATTACAAAATCAATCTCTTTACCCAGCTCTTTGGACAAATCACGAACCAGGCGCTGAAAGCGCATCAATTCACTTTGCATCGGGATAAGACTGATCTCAAAGGCATTATCACGCAACTGACGTGACAATTTCTGAACGTTTTCGGCAAGACCCAGAATATCGTTCTCACCTTTTTTCTCCGCATAAACGCTCAACTGTGCCTGAACGGTAACCAATTCACTTACAAGATTGACCAGTTCATCAATCTTCATAGAGGATACTCTGATACTTGAGATCTTGTGTTCCTTAAAGGCCTTCTTTTTTTTCTGTTCTTTATCCTCCGCATCCTTTTGCACATTTTCCGGAGCTGCAGGCTCATCTTTCTTGAGCAGAATCTTCAGATCGCTGACCTTTATCAGAGAGTTGGCATTTCGGGCATTACTGATTAATTTTTTTATTCCCTGATTTACCTCAAATCCACCTGAACAAACTTCTTCCACAGTAAGGTCACACTCATCTTCTACAAAAATGAAGACATCCTTAATTTCGTTGAGAGATTCGGTGGTCGTTAGCAAAATCTGCCATAGACAGTAGTTATTCTCCGGCTCCAGCGGTTCAAAAGAAGGAACTTTATGGGTATAGACAATACTATAACCTTCGCCGAGAGCATGAAGGTCGTCAAGCAAAAACAGCGGATTGGTACCATTCTGCAAAAGCTCTTCCTTAGGGACAAAAGAAATTAGATAAGTCTTCTCTCCATCATCGACAACGGGAGCAGATGATGCAGACACCTCAGCAACAGGAGCAGCACTTCCGGTTTCGGAAAAAGACTGAATACGTCCCATAAAAGCATGGTATGCATCCAGATCATCCTTCTCGGTAAGATCTCCTTTATCAAGAAGAGATTTAATCTCATCCACTGCTGAAAAAGTCAAAGAAATCAAATCGGGAGTGACCTCAAGTTTGTCATTTCTGACCTTATCAAAAATATTCTCCAGATGATGTGTAAAGTCACTCAGGTGATTGAAGCCAAACATAGCGCCACCACCTTTAAGAGAGTGCATTGCTCTGAAAATGCGCTCGATCAGATCCTTGCTCTGCATATCATTTTCGAGGGCAAAGAGCGCTTCTTCCAGATCATTTACATTATCCAGAGACTCTTCAACAAACTTGGCTTTAAATTTATCTATCATAATTTCCTTTTGCCATTTCGCCTTATTCAGATTTCATCAGAGTGATGGAACATCTCAAAGAGCGATTTTTTCAGATTTCAATTCATCAACAATGGCATCGATTCCTCTGATGGTCTGTGTCTTAATTTGTTCAGAAAGTTCCTTTTCCCCCTTGCGGATTCTATCAAAAACCTGCTCCAGTTTCCTGGAGACGGGGGCAAGACTATCCAGTCCGACCATTGGGGCAGTGCCAGCAATACCATGCATGACCATAAAAACATTATTGGCCACCTCTTCGGTTTTGGGGTTTGAGTTGGCAAAATCAGCATTGACAAACATTGCTTTCAATTCTACAAGATCGTCCATGCTGTTTTGAATAAACGTCCTCCTGATTTCTTCAAGTTGATTTGTCATAAGGGTTGGATTTAGTTAAGAAAAGTAGGGTGCTATACATAAATTCTCCAAAAAAAGTTTCGGAGAACACGCAAACTATCTTAAAACCCGGGAAATAGCACTCAAAAGTTTAGCGGGCACAAATGGCTTAATGATCCATCCGGTAGCTCCTGCCTGCTTTGCTTCCATTTTCTTGGCTGCCTGCGACTCTGTGGTGAGAAACAAGATCGGAATGTGTTTATAATCATCCATTTCCCTGACTTTACGAATAAGTCCCAGACCATCCAGGTTAGGCATATGCAAGTCGGTAATAATAATATCGATGGGACGGCCATCCAGATACTGCAGTGCATCTTCGCCATCAACACCCACCAGGACATCATATCCTTCATTCTGAAGTGTAAAATTCACTACTTCGCGGATACTTTCGGAGTCATCAACGATAAGAACTGTTTTTGCCATTTTATTAATTATTTACAGGGTTACTATTTAACAAATCGGAAAATCCGGAATTGGAAACAAGACTCTCCAATTCACTGGGCAGTTTGCTGTTCACGGAAAACTGACGTTTATTTAAACCGGCGGTTTTTTTCAATGATTGCAACAACTGCAGGAAAGTAATATCCAGATTGTCAGGATTATCCACAACTACAACCATATCTTTGGAGAAGTCAACTTGCTGACCAACCGAATCCTTAATTTTCTGGATATAATTAATGGTAAGCTGTCCATTGAATATCACTTCGATGGAATCATCGCCGGTTTTCACCTGAACTTGGAAATTATCGTCCTTCATTTGTTTATTATTTGTATTAAGCAAGTTGGATGATGCACTCAGAGCTTCATTAGCTACTTTTTAACGGGCATCATCGGCACAAGCCCATATGGTCCTCTTAAAATTTCTCATAATTATCCAGGTCAAACTCACGGCCCAAATTACCAAGATTTGGTTTTTGAGTGTTGCCTGACCTACCTTCGCTCTTCTTAGGAGCAGCCTCGTCCTTAGCCTCTGATGAAGCTTTCTTTCGGGTCTCTTTTTCTTTGGAAGACTCTTTAGGGACTTCAATTTTTGGTGCTTTAACATTCACCTCTTCCCCGATTTTAAAGATTTCGACAGCTTTCTGAAGGTTAGCCGCAAGATCACTCAATTGCTCGGAACTGGTTGTCAGCATATCAGATGATGACGCATTTTCCTGGGTAATCATATTGAGCTGCTGCATGGCCTGATTTATCTGATCGGCTCCTGTCTTCTGTTCCATACTTGCAGCAGCAATCTCCTTAATCAACTGAGTAGTCTTTTCTATGTCAGGAACGAGCATTTTGGATTTCTCTCCTGCTTCCTTCGAAACCTTGAGACCTTTGGAAACCAATGTTACAATATCATCAGCTGCAACCTTACTTTTCTCTGCAAGCTTACGTACTTCAGCAGCAACCACAGAAAATCCACGTCCGTGCTCTCCGGCGCGGGCGGCCTCTACTGCAGCATTCAGTGCAAGGATGTTTGTCTGGAAGGCAATGTCGCTAATCACAGAAATTCGCTCTGAAATATCCTGCATTGCTTTAACAGCTTCAGCAGACAATTCATTTGCTACATTTACCTCTTTGGCAGTTTCAACGGTAATCTTTTCTGTCTGAATGGCATTATCGGTATTCTGATCGATATTGGCAACCATCTCTTCAATGGAAGTAGATACCTCCTCTGCTGAAGCAGCCTGATCTGCAGAACCGCGGGACAACTGCTGTGAGCTGTCGCGAAGATTTTTACTGGAATGAACCAGATCCAGCGCATTTTGCTTGATAGTAACTACCGTGTTTTTAAGGCTCATGGCCATTGATCCGAGCTCACGGGCCAGGATTCCAATTTCGTCATTCTGGTTAACATCCACCCGGGCTGTAAGGTCACCCTTACCAAAAGCCTGGGCAAAAGAAACACCTTTTGAAAGTGGTTTGACAATTGTAGTATAAAGAACAAATCCAATAATCAGAGAAGCGGCAATCAGGATGATGCTCATTAACGCTGTAAACCAGGTAAACCAGGTAAAGTTATCGTTCATGTCCTGCAATGATGCCTCATATTTTGCCAGATAAGTTGTTCCCAGTCCGGAAACGTCTTCAATAATCTGGTCACTCAGGGTAATGACATCTCCACCTTCCACAACCATTGGCTCCACCTCAAACATAACCATAGGGTCATCGTAAGATTCGAAAGAACTCAAAAGCCCCATAATGGACTGATGCATGATAAAAAGAGAGTCAATTTCATGAAGGGCATTGTTCAAAATCTCCTGATCCTGCTCATTATCCCACTCTTTTGAGATGGTAAGCAGCCGCTCCTTTAATTGAGGAAAGTCCTTATTGTGAATGGTTTCCAGCCGAACTTTATCCGGAGTATCTGCCTGGCGATCGATATACACCCAGTTTTTTATCAGCATCTTGGTCTGAGTAACCATCATCTCCAGGTCGCCCAGCATTTCTGTAGTGGGAGAATAAACACTGGTAACTCCGTTGGTAAGATTTTTACTTCTGGTAAGTGTTCCCAGGGTAAGAACAGAGTTTATCAGAATAACTACAAGTATAAGCCCGAAACCAAAAATCAGTTTTTGGGCAATGTTTAAATTGTATTTTAGTTTCATGAACCAGATTTTTTCATATACCCGGGATTGTTGGTGACTGAATCAACAAAAATCCCTGGACTGATATGGACTTACCAGTCCGGGGCTTATAGTATTATTTTATAAATTCATTTGCTCACGCGGGCCTCATATGCTTGATGGCACTCAAAAAAACACCCTCTTACAACAGCATTTGAGTCCCCCACGCTCCTTGCCTGCTTCCTTACAAAACGATGGCAGAAGACATGTTTTCCAATCTGGAACTGATCTGAAGTCCGTTACTTGAAGCATTCCCTTTATGAATCTCAAACTTAAGAACTTCATTCCGCACCACAAAATTAATCATAGAGCCGTGATCGGTAGCCCCTTCACTTTCGGTAACAATAAGAGAGTTATTGCCCAGTTTTTGTTTTATCTGTGCTGCATTGCGTGAAAATCCGGATCTGTCGGAAACAAACAAAACCTGGCAATCGGTAAGGTCAGCCAAAGAGTTAAACTCTTTAACCACTACGGTTTGAAAACCAAATTTCTTTCCACCGGTCTGCTGATCAATTCGTCTTGCAATATCAGAGTCTTGTAAAACTCCGATTACAAAATCTCCCTGACGCGCAGCTTCAGGCCAACCAATATAGCGAATAAAGTTGAGAGTAAAAACTGCTTTATACTTCGCCACCTGGCCCTGCATCAAAACTGGCATTATCATCAACAATGCCAACATCAAGTAAAACTTTTTCATTTTGTTTTAATAAATTTTAATTCAAAGTAACCCTATCACCGGGATTTCCGGAAATTATTTTCTAAAACCCTGTACTACTGCCTTAAAACCTGAAAGACAGAAGAACTCTGTTTCAACACAATCGTTTTCTGATTATATATCACATTGCTACGTAATTGCTTGAGTTTGGTTTCTTTTTAAAACTCAATTTTTTACAACGAACATTAAAAAAGATAAAGCTACATAACCAAAACTGCCTGAAACAAGGCTTCCTATAGAAAGAATTTTTATTTTGTTTAGTCCACTGACAATTGAATTTTATACCCCGAAAACCTCCGTACATTCAAAACTTTTTCTCCTTCAAAAAAGAGGTATTGGCCACGAATACCCTGAAGTTTCCCCTGGATAACCATTTCCTTATCGAAATTATGTTGTGAGGGATTCACAGGCCATTGATTGACCGGGTATGAAAAATCAAACACCTCTTGATCATCAAAAAGCGCATACTGTCGAAGTTCAGGAGGCAAAGAGTCAAGCGCTTTTTCTTTTTCTGCAGGCAGGTCAATCCCGGGAAGATCCTCGTTGGTTACCATCTTCTTCCAATTTGTTTTATCGCCAAACAGCTTCATCAGAAATTTTTCAACTACACCGGCAATATGCCGGTTTGGCACCTGACATAGACGTATAGCCCGTTCTGCCCCCTGATCAATCCATCGTGTTGGCACTTGAGAAAGACGGGTGATCCCCACTTTCAGACCTCCACTCACTGCGAGATAAACAATGTGAGGTTTAAGACAATGATCTTCCGACCAGGCCATATCGCGTGAAATTCCCAAATGTGCCTTACACCGGTCGGGGCGAAGCACACATTCAGAGGCCTCGGGAGCTGTGGTAAAACAGGGATAACAAAACCCCTGTCCGAAAGACTTTTTGGTTTCCTTCCCGCACTTAATACAATTTATCTTATTCTGATAGGTTAAGGTCAAAGATTTACCCAACATTTGGGTCATATCTACTTCATCTTCATCCAGCCGGAGGGAATAGGAGACATTATCCCCATCAAGTTTACTGGACATTTTTATTAAGTTTCCCTGGTATTGCATGTGACATTTTTTTAGAGGTTGAGGGTTGAGGGTTGAGGGTTGAGGGTTGAGTTTATTTAGTTTCTGTCCATAAACTAAGCAAATTTTGTTCTTAGAGCTGTTTCTGGTCAGAAATTGCCAATTGCCAGGCTTGAGAAGCCGCCAAAAACGGAGTTTACTAATCGTAAATGAGTATTTTGACGGCAAGCGTAAAAGCCTGCCCCGATCCTTCGGGGACGCAAGTGGTACATTATGGACAGAAACTATTTATGCTTGGGACTTACCCACTTATATAATTTATCCGATCGTCTGATTTTCTCTTTTATCGGGATTGATAGCCGATCACCTTTTTGGGCCTCTTCCACAGGTTGTAAATCCACACGAATCTCAGGAACTGTCATCTCCACCACACCGGTGGTGGGACCGGTAATCAGAATTTCATCACCCACTTTAAGGCTTTTGGTTTCCAGCACAAATTCGGCAACGCCAATTTTAGGAAAATAGTTGGTTCCTTTTCCGAGATAGACCTTTTTTCTGGTAGCCAAAGATCCGTAATTGGCACTCCATTCCCCCAATTTCTGTCCAAGGTAATAACCATCCCAGAAACCCCGGTTAAAGACAGACGCCAGCCGCTGATCCCACTGATCAATTTTCTCCTGCGAATAGCTGCCATCGAGAACAGAGCTAATAGCTTCGCTATAACTTGACACAACTGTCTTCACATATTCCGGTCCCCGGGCTCTTCCTTCAATTTTAAACACCCGCACGCCGGCATCAATCATTTTATTAAGAAAATGAATGGTTTTCAAATCTTTGGGCGACATGATGTATTCATTATCCACCTCCAGTTCCTGACCGGTATCTTTTTCGGTAACGATATAACTGCGTCGGCATGGCTGAAGACAACCTCCCCTGTTAGCAGACGAATTGAGTTGGTGAAGACTCAGGTAACACTTCCCTGATACAGCCATACACAAAGCACCATGCGAAAACATCTCAATACGAATCAACTCACCTGAAGGTCCTTTAATCTGTTCTTTTTCTATGGCTTCATAAATAGCTTTGACCTGATCCATATTCAACTCACGGGCCAGCACCACCACATCAGCAAAATGACTGTAAAACTTCAGGGCTTCCACATTGGAGATATTGACCTGCGTAGAGATATGAACCTCAACACCTATGCTGTTGGCATAATTGATTGCTGCCTGATCGGACGCAATAACAGCAGATATTCCGCTCTCTTTTGCAGCATCTATCAGCTTTCGCATCACCGGTAAATCCTTATCATAAAGAACGGTATTGACAGTGAGATACGTCTTTACATCATATTCTGAAGCAATTCGTACAATCTCCCGCAAATCATCTGTTGTGAAATTACTCGATGACCGGGAACGCATATTCAATTGTTCCGCACCAAAATATACAGAATCCGCTCCACCCTGGATGGCCGCCATCAGTGACTCATAAGAGCCCACAGGTGCCATTACCTCAAAATCACTCCTTTTCAGATTATTTCTTCCCATTATTAATTCTTTCTTTAAAATCGGTCGCCACCCTTTGCATAAAAATTTTAGCTTTCAGACTATCCACTTCATTTCTTGCACCATCCAGCACCAAAGGCGTAAAATTACTCTTATCGAACACCTGAAACTGATTTGGGCTGACCAAACCAAACCCATCGGGATAGTGCATAAAAGCAAACCCCCGGGTGTCCTTATCCAAAATATTTTTACTGAATTCAAAATCACCGGTCTCAATGCCCAACTGCGAAAGTAATGTGGCAGCCAAATCGGCCTGTGAACCATACGTATTGATTACCGTATCCCGCACAGCCAAAGCACCACCGGTCCACAACATTGGAATCCGGTATCGGCGTGCATCCGTATAACCCAACTTTTCGGGACCGGTAACACCATGATCGGCAATCAATACAATCAGAGAGTTGTCCCACAAATTTTTTTCTTTCATTTCGTCAACAAACTCCCCCAGACAACTGTCGGTGTAATGTACCGAATTGAAATAATCATTCTCATAAACACGCTCCATAGGCACATCAAATGGTTCATGACTGCTCAGGGTAAACATGAAATTAAAGGCAGGAGATTCTGACTCTTCAATCATGGATGCAAATTTCCTGAAAGTAAACTCATCATGCACTCCCCATTTCTGGCCCCTGTTTTCTACAGGGAAGTCATCAATGTCCACCACATCATCAAACCCGGCAAGCGTAATCAATGACTTCAGGTTTTTAAAAGCCATATCCCCGCCATAAATAAAATTCAAATCGTTGTAGCCTGCATTCTTCAGTTTTTGAGGGATAAAACTCAGTTTCCGGGACTTATCGGGATACTGCATGATGGAGTACCCGGGAATGCCGGGATAACCGGCCATTACCCCAACCATACCATAGTCGGATCTGAAGCTGGTGGCAAAAATATTATCAAAGAAAACTCCTTCTTTCTTCAGCTTCTCCAGATTTTTGGTAATAGGTGCTCCTCCCAGTGATTCAATAGCCTGAGCAGAAAACCCTTCTAATAAAACAACCACAATATCGGGCTGTCGTGTATTGAGTAAAGGCTCAAATTCACCGGACTGTTGCATCAAATCAGCAAACTGCTCCTCTGCGACATCCTCACTGACAAACCTGTACTGTCCTTCTTCGATGCCACTTCGTTTCATCGAATAGGCCAGGTTCCACAGCGGATTAACCGCCGCATTGTTGGCAAATAAAGAATTGGAAAAATAGGCAGCACCCGTATTGATCGGAGCCACTCCGAAGCTTCCACGAATGGGGACAATCATCAGTGCTGCAAGAAACAGGGTAACTCCGGCATTGATGGCCGTAAGCCGCCATTCAAATACGGCTACAAATGGTTTTTGAACTACAAACTTCCGAAACAAAACAATCAAGCCCCAGCAAACGCCTGCCAGAACAACAAAGAAAACCAACACCTCGGACCAATGAATGGAATTCAGAATAATTCCCGGAGTCCCCAAAAACGACACCGCTTCACTGTTTAGATGTCCGCCCCAATATCGGAAAAGGTTGATATCACCAAGCAAGAGACCTGCAAAGAGAGGAATAAGAATGTAATGCATCCACAAAATACAGTTACTGCAGAACTTCCGTTGAATAAGCAATGACGCCACCTGAATTACGGCCGTGAGCAGCATCAAATATCCTGAAAAAGAGAGATCCATTCGAAGCCCGGGTCCAAAAGATGCCAATATGGTAAGTAAGGACGTATTGTCGGCATAACCGTAATTGACCACAATAAAAACCGCCCTGAAAAAAGCAAAGAAGAGCAGCCAGAAAAGCCACACCTTTAGAAATGTATATAAAAACCTCTTCATCGTTTTAATTGATTCTTTGTATGGAATCTGCAAAAGTAAGGAAAAAGAAGGAAATCCTTAACAAATACAAAACGTTCGACGTTAAATAAACCTCCCTGGCTTTCAACTCATAAATCGATTTGAATCAGAGAATTTCACACAGAGAATTCTATTTTACTATAAATGCGAAATACAATTCATATTTTTGTCCCTGCACACTGTTTAAGAAAAATTAAATATCCGGCAGTAATGACCAAAACATCAATAATTATCTCATTTTACAACGATTTTTCAACCCTAGGCGTTGTTCTCGAAGCACTGGACAAACAATCAGAGCCTGACTTTGAAGTCATAATTGCCGATGACGGCTCTGGGAAGACAGCTGTCAGTCAAATTCAACTGGAAAAAACCAGACATTCGTTTCCTCTGCTGCACGTATGGCAGGAAGATAAAGGATTCCGAAAAACCAGAATATTAAATAAAGCTATATTAGCCTCCTCTTCAGAATATCTGATTTTTATTGATGGAGATTGTATTCCACATCGCCATTTTGTTAAAGACCATTTGTGTTTCCAGGCCCCCAACACAATAATTGCCGGAAGAAGAGTCAATCTTTGCAAAACATTAAAACCCAGATTTCTAAAAGAGCAAGTTAAGGGAAGGGCACCTTTTGTATTTTTCCTAAGACTTTTATGGGACAGCCTCATTGGAAAAACCAGAGACGTAGAAAAAGGAATTCGCATTCCGATGAAACCTCTTAATATAAAACTGGGGAAATTTAACCGGGGAATACTGGGCGCTAATTTTTCGTTGTATAAGAAGGCCCTTTGGGACGTGAATGGTTTTGATATGCGCTATGAAAAACCATTTGTCGGTGAAGACACCGACCTTGAATACCGGCTACGACTATCAGGAAAGAAAGTATTCAGTCCAAGATTCCGAGTAGTTCAGTACCATTTCATACATGAACGGCAGGACCGGGTTTCAGAAACTGAAAACCTAGAAATATTGAGAAGCACAAAGGAGAAGCAGGAATCCTTTACGCCCTTAGGATTAAGAGAACTAGCCAACTCATAACCATTTAACAGGTATTCCCTGTTATCGTAAAAAAACAGCTATGAACAACGATACCAAAATATGCTTTTTCAATTCCGTAAAATCCTGGGGTGGAGGCGAAAAATGGCATTTCGACATGGCCTCCATGCTCTTTTCTGAAGAAGTAAATCTCTTTTTTATTGCAAACAAAAAAAGTGCACTGGCTGAAAAGCTGAAAAGTGCATCCATCCCATTTTACAAAGTATTAATTGGGAATCTTAGTTTTCTCAATATTTTTAAACTGTACCGTCTTTTTCGCATCTTCAAAAAAGAGAAGACGGACACCCTCATAATGAATGCCTCTGCAGATATAAAAGCGGCAGGCATTGCAGCAAAAATGGCTGGCGTCAGAAGAATAATTTACCGCAGAGGAAGTGCAATACCGATCAGAAACACTTTTCTGAACCGGTTCATATTTAAACACATCCTGACTGATGTAATTGCCAACTCAGAAGCAACAAAAAAAACAATAAATCAAAATAACCCATTCCTGTTTCCCCATGCGCAAATCAAAGTTATCTATAATGGATTACATACAGATTTGCTTCCTCCATTGCCGGACAAAGTTAGAACCAGCAGTAATGAAATTATCATTGGAAATGCAGCGAGACTTGCACCTCAGAAAGGGCATGAACTCCTTATTGAGATAGCCGTTGAATTAAAAAAGACAACCTCAGCATTTAAAATTCTTTTAGCCGGCGACGGGCCTTTAAGGGAGCAGACTGAAAAACTTATCCGCCAGAATAACCTTCAGGAGAACGTCGTACTACTCGGTTTTAAAAGTAACATCTATAATTTCATGGATTCCATCGATATTTTTGTTCTGACCTCAAAATGGGAAGGATTTGGATTTGTCCTGGCCGAAGCCATGTTAAGAAAAAAACCTATTGTAGCATGGAACCTCAGTTCCAATCCGGAATTGGTTAAACATGGGAAAAACGGTTTCCTGACCGAACCCTATGATATAAAAGATTTTTCCAATTACATTATAGACCTCATCAGAAACCCACAGAAAAGATCAGACTTCGGGGAGTACGGGTATGAATATGCCAGTCAGAACTTTTCTATAAATAACGCTACAAAAAGTCTCCGGGAGTTTTTAAATGTTTAGTCCACCTTCAGGAAAACATTCTTTTGGAAAAACTTTTACTGTTCTGAGATAACGGAACGACCATTTTTATCCAGCCTGCTTTCCATTGAGGAAAAGAGTTTCAAGCTCTTCCCGTTCAATCCTGGTTTAATATTTCTCAATTGAGAATTCCTCCATTCGGCTTTTACCTGAGAATGCGAATGATCGGGTAATATCCCGGTCAGCCCAAACTTTTCAAAGAGTTTTCCGAACATCGGGTAAGTGCAGTGATCTATTTACCACTATTTGAGAATTTTATAATTCTTGTATTCAAACAATCTGTATCCAAAAGCCTTCTCAAAGAGATACAATAAGTAATCTTTAAAATCCAGATTTTTCCGGGAAACATCAATATCCACGTGCCAGTCCAGTTTCTCAATCATCGGTTTCATTACCCGGGGATGAGACCCGGTAAATCTTCGTACAGAGCCAACCTGAGAGTAATCGAACTCTTCGGATTGTTTTTGTTTCTCTTTCAGTGTCTCCCCTGAATGATAAAGTGCATGAAAACTGCTCATCTTCTCTCTGATGGTATCAGGTGACCTGACCCACCCGTAATGATATACATAAGCATCTATCGGCTTCACATTCAGCTTCCGGTCGTTTTTCCTGAAGCCCTGTGCATCCTTATATGATCGAATGGATTTATCATTTCTCACAATTCTTATCTCATTACGGTACCACATCCGGTTCGTACCAACATAGTCGTAGGTTCCCCAAAAATGTAGATACTTAAATAACAGCCCTTCAACTTCGGGGGCATCCTTCCATAAATTCATCTGATTCTTTATTTCAGGATAGAACTTTTCGTGAATTACTTCATCCGCCTGAATATAAAAACACCAGTCAAACTCACTTCCGATAGCATCCATTGCCTTATTGGTCTCAGCAGCTAAAACACGGCCTCCACCCCCTAAAGATTCATCCCATTCGGTTTCAACAATCTTAATCTTTGGAGAGTCAATGCTACTGATCAACTCTAAGGTATTATCCTCTGATTTCCCAACAGCTACAATAAACTGATCACACACCGGGAGCACCGAACCAATGGACTCAACTACAGGGTATCCATATTTTATGGCATTTCTGACAATTGTAAACCCACAAACCTTCATAGCAATTTTTTTTAACTCTCTGACAACAATGATCGATACAAAGACATATACTGATCTGCAATAAACTCATCCGAGAATTTCTTAACATGCTCTCTCCCCGTCAAAACCATCTTCTCCCTGAGTTCCTGATCCGTAAGAAGCCGAACAATCGCATCTTTTAGTTCCTCCACACTTAAGGGATCAATGTATATACTTCCCGAACCTCCGGCTTCTCCAAAACATCCGCCCTTAGAGGTAATAACCGGAATATCTGAAAACAATGCTTCGATGATGGGAATTCCGAACCCTTCAAAAAGGGAGGGATAGATAAACACTGATGCTCCCTGGTAAAGCATTGCCAATTCGTCGTTGGGCACTCCTTTGAGAAAAGACACCTTCTTTTCCATCCCATTTTGCTGAATATACTCTTTGACTCTGTTTGTATATTCTGTTTCAGAACCAACTATGGCCAAATGAGTGTCCAGATCTCTGATGGCTTTCACACCCAGAAGAATATTTTTCCTTTCTTCAATAGTTCCAACATTCAGCAGGTATTGCTCGGGAAGATTGAATTTCTTTCGAACCCTTTCAACTTCATGAGCGGGGAATTCCCGCTTGTAAACGTCCTGACAACCTTGATAAATGACCTTGATTTTGGAAGGATCAACACCAAAAAATTCTACCACATCATTTTTTGTTTGCTCACTAACGGCCACCACTACATCAGCGTTTCTCGTAGAGTGTCTGGCTTTTACCGTGTGAATTTTCCTGTCAAAAAAGGAATAAAACTTTGGAAAACGCAAAAAGATAAGGTCATGAACAGTAACCATGCTTTTTATACCATGTTGCTTAAGCCCGGTTGGAATTTCCCCTGAAAGGCCGTGAAAAAGCTTAACCCCATCACGTTTCAGGTCATTGACAATTTTAAACTGACGCCATACAGAAGGTAATAGTTTAAAAAAAGTCCCTTCAGGCCTTACCTCCACAACATGCTTGTTATCAGCATCAAAAACATGCCTCTTGGGAGCTTTGGGATTGTAAAGCAGGTATTGATTCCCGGGATAAAACTGTTTCAAAATTCGAATCAAATCCCTGCTGTAATTTCCCAAACCGGTAAAGTTGTGATATACCCGCTTGGCATCGTATGCTATCCTCATATCAAAAGACAATCCGCTTTTATTGGGAATCCGACCAATCTTTTTATTTTCATTTATCTGACCTGTTAGAAAACCATCAAACTCTCTAACCATTCTGTCAATGGAAAAATTCTCCCTAACAAAAGAATGGCCTTTTTCTCCCAATTCCTTCCTTTTGCTTTCATCAGAAATCAGTAAGGTAAGCTTTTCAACCAATTGCGAAACATCTCCACTATCTATTGAAAACCCGTTCTTCCCGTTTTTAATCAGTTCACTGACCCCATTCACATTACTAGCAACAACAGGCAATTTATAACTCATCGCCTCCAGCACGGAGTTTGGCATTCCCTCATATAAGGATGGAATCACAAAAACGTCGGCTGCACGAAGCAAACCTGAGATGTCCTCCTGAAATCCTATCAGGAAGAAGTGGTCTTCAAGATGGTTTTTTCGAATCAGCCTGTTTAACTCCTTCTCCAACCTTCCTTTACCCGCCAGGAAAAAATACACATTACTGTTCTTTTCAACAATTTTGCCGGCCGCCTCTACCAAATATTTAAACCCTTTTTGTTTTGCCAGTCGCCCGGTAGATAAAACAATTACCGGATCATCGACATTGGACGAAATCCAGGGAGAAAAATCAAAAGAATCGCCATCCTCTTTTAACTCCTCCACTCCGTTAAAGATGACTTTAATAAAGTCTTTCTCAACAGGCAGAAATGATTCGTATTCTTTTTTAATGGTATGTGTATTGGTGATAATGCCGTCACAAAAAAGCCTTACAGTCCACTTGTACCACCAATGGTTCTTAAGCAACTGCAGTCCCTGGCGACTATAGACCTTAGCAGCTGATCCAATTGCCTTCAAAGCAACCGATGCCACCCGCCAGTCTTTGTTTTGACAGCCGATAACCGCCTCAGGCTGAAATTCCTTAAAAAAACGGCAAAATTTCCAACAGGCTACCATGTCAAAGTCGGAATTGGCAGCAATTTCCTCAACAGTAAGATTTTCTGCTTTTGCTCTTTTGCTAAGAACCGAATTCTTTCGACAAACCACCACAACGTTATGTCCCAACGACATAAGTCCGGTGGCAGCCATAACCATCCATTTTTCTCCGCCGCCCCACTTATTTTTTCCTATGGAATTTATTAATACAATCTTCATTTCCCGGCCAACAGTCGTTTATATTTCTAAAATTCGTTCCAACACCAGTTCAGCTGTAATGCGCTCCATGCAGGCAAAATCGCCTCTGTGACAGGGTATGTTACCAAAAACGGAACAAGGACGACAATCCAGATTAACCTGTACAGCATCCTTCTGTGATTGTCCGTACCCCATAAATCCGGCATAAGGGTGTGTTGCCCCCCAAATGCTAATCACCCTGGTTCCTGACAGACTTGCCAAATGCATATTGGCCGAATCCATGGATACCATAACGTCCAGTTTATACATCAACTCCAGCTCTTCTGACATTGTTAACTTTCCCGCAAAGGTTTGAGCTGTCTTGAGGTCTGCGACCCATCCCTCCAGCTTTTTCTGCTCCGCTCCGGGACCACCAAAAAGAATTACAGAAATGCCTTTGGCATCCAGAAGCTTCAGCAACTCCAGCATTTTCTCTTCGGGCCACATTTTCCATTGATGTTTGGCAAAAGGGGCTATGCCGACAAGAAGAGGAGGGCCCCCTAAATCCCCCCAGGGGGGACTTTCTGAGTTCACCCGGTCTTTTCCGTATAATGTTTTTCCGGGGAATTTTTGCAATTCAAAAGGAAATCCAGCCCTGTCAAAGGTCTGCTGATAACGTTCCACTGTAGATGGCAGAGGTTTAAAAACCTTATTCTCTTTCCTGGTCAGCTTCTTTTTTTCATCACGACCTTTATCGATTTTGGCAACTTTCGTTCCTGTGATTACAAACAAAGATGTCAGCACATGGGTGCGCAAGACGCTATGCAAATCGACCACTGCATCCCACGGACCACTCTTCTTTAATTCCCTGAACAGACGAAAAAGTCCGGGCAATCCTTTATGCTTCTTCTTTAAATCAACAGGAAAAAAATGAACGCGGGGCAAAGGAGCTACCAAATCCTTAGCAAAAGGTCGGGACGCAAACCAAATCTCATGTTCGGGATATTTCTCCAGAAACGACCACAAAACAGGAACGGTCATAGCCACATCGCCCAGCGCGCTGAAACGAAAAACAAGAATTCTTTTTTTCAAAACCTATTTCTTGTTTTTGTACAAAATGGGGTTCAATGCAGGATCGTTGTACATCTTCATCTGCTTGTAAGTCTTCATGTATTTTTTCCCTGCTTCAATATCAGCAATCAATTGATCGATGGCAGTGCTCAAATCCTCACGCTGCTGAAGAAGTACAGAAAGTTTGAGGTTACATTTTTCCAAATGTTCAGGAGAGGCGTCAGTACGGGTAACCTCCTGTTCCATATGGTAAATTTTGAGTGCGAGAATAGAAAGACGGTCAATGGCCCATGCAGGACTTTCCGTATTGATCGTTGCATCCGAAGCAATCTTTACATCTTTATATTTATCCATGAAGAAGTCATCAATAGACTCAACCAAATCAGTCCTGTCCTGGTTGGAGCTATCGATACGACGCTTAATTTTCAAAGCTTCATCGGGCTGAATTTCCGGATCGCGGATAATATCTTCCAGGTGCCACTGAACAGCATCAATCCAGTTTTTTCTAAAAAGCAAGTCCTCAATAGTTCCCTCTTCATAAGGATTTTCAGGGGTAGCATCCACATTGTCGAACTTATGATAGTGCTCTGTGGTCTGAATAAAAATCTTGTTGCAGGTTTCGCTAAAAGTCATCTTTGCTTCGTTTTTGAAATCTATTTCCCAGGAACAATCAGCTCGGGAAAATACTTTCTGTTAATACTTTCTGAATAATATTTGACAAAAATAGGGAAACCGCGGACAAAAAACAGGAAATCAGTCATGAAAAAATAAAAAGCCTCCCTTAATCTCTCCCAAGGAAAGAAATATTCTTATGATATGGGGGAATTCTGGTTATGGCAACTAAAACTATTTTATGACAAGATATTACAGATCAGCCTTGTTCTCATCAGGCATTTCATCCATAAGCACAACTGCGTGGTTATCGTGACACTCCACCACGCCCTGCTTACATTTAAAAGAGTGGTCATACCCGTCTTTTCCGATTACCCGAACGAATCCCCGAACAAGGGTTGAAATAATGGGGGCATGATCGCGCAACAGCACAAAACGGCCTGAGGCCCCCGGAACTTCAACCATTCCGACGTGCCCATCGTAGAGAATTTTCTCCGGGGTTATTATTTCAAGATAGAGATCTTCCATTACTTCTGTTTGGCTTCTTTGAGCAGTTTTTCTCCTTTTTCGATGGCTTGTTCAATGGTTCCTACGAGGTTGAAGGCAGCTTCGGGATACTTATCAGTCTCTCCGTCCAAAATCATATTAAATCCTTTGATGGTATCTTCGATGGAAACCAGCTGTCCTTTAATACCGGTAAATTGCTCGGCCACGTGGAAAGGTTGCGACAAGAATCGCTGAACCCTTCGGGCCCTGGCCACCACAAGCTTGTCTTCTTCCGAAAGTTCTTCCATTCCAAGAATGGCAATAATATCCTGAAGTTCCTTGTATCGTTGAAGAATCTCTTTAACTCTTTGAGCCGTCTGATAGTGTTTCTCTCCCACAATCTCAGGAGATAAAATACGTGAGGTGGAGTCGAGCGGATCCACCGCGGGATAGATACCCAACTCAGCAATTTTACGACTGAGCACGGTAGTAGCATCCAGGTGCGTAAAAGTGGTTGCAGGTGCGGGGTCAGTCAGGTCATCCGCAGGCACATAAACCGCTTGCACAGAGGTGATGGAACCTGTATTGGTAGAAGTAATTCGCTCCTGCAGGGCGCCCATCTCGGATGAAAGGGTGGGCTGATAACCTACAGCTGAAGGCATCCTCCCCAAAAGGGCAGATACTTCGGATCCTGCCTGAGTAAATCTGAAAATATTATCGATAAAAAGCAACACGTCACTGCCACCGCCATCGGTCTTGCCACGGTCTCTAAAAGTTTCTGCAATGGTAAGGGCCGACAGAGCAACTCTGGCCCTTGCCCCGGGAGGCTCATTCATCTGCCCGAACACCATCGAAACCTGTGAATTCTTCAGCGCTTCCTGGTCCACTTTATCGATGTCCCAGTCCCCTTTTTCGAGACTCTTTTTAAATCCATCACCATAATCAACAATTCCTGCTTCAACCATCTCCCGGAGCAGGTCATTTCCTTCACGTGTACGTTCCCCGACACCACCAAAAACAGAGTAGCCGCTATAACCTTTGGCAATATTATTAATAAGTTCCTGAATCAAAACAGTTTTCCCAACACCGGCACCTCCAAAAAGACCAATTTTACCTCCTTTGGCATAAGGTTCAATCAAATCGATTACTTTGATTCCGGTAAAAAGAATTTCTGTTTCGGTAGAGAGCGTCGCGTATTCAGGCGCAGGCTTGTGAATAGGACTGCGGTCGGCAGTTTTAATCTCCGGAAGCCCGTCGATGGCATTTCCCACCACATTCATAAGGCGGCCTTTCACATTGTCTCCGGAAGGCATGGAAATTGCTTCTCCTTTGGAGATCACATCCATCCCGCGCTTGAGTCCGTCGGTTGAATCCATCGCAATACAACGCACTGCATGTTCTCCAATGTGCTGTTGACATTCCAGAATCAACACATCTCCATTGTCCCTTTCAATTTCAAGTGCTTCGTTAATTTTTGGAAGATGCTCTATTTGTTGTTCAAAGTTCACATCCACCACAGGTCCGATTACCTGTGCTATTTTACCTTTGATTTGCGACATGGTAAACACATTTATTTTCAACCGAATTTAATCAAAAAAACGGAGATATTACCGTGCTCTGGCCATCAAATCATGAGCAAAAGTCTGAAGTTCGTTTTTGATATCCTTATTTCCCCCCAATTTTTCAAGGTTTTCAAGCGCCCTGAAGAAGAATTCATCACGTTTTTTGCGGGTTAAATCAGAAACTTCGGCTTCATCGAAAAGATGAGTCACAGCGGCAATTTTATCTTCCGCTAAATACTCCTTACGTTCCAACCAACTCAAAAGTTCCTTTTTTGAATCATTTTCTAATCTGTTGAGAGCGGTAATCAGCAAAAAGGTTTTTTTATTGGTAAGGATATCATTTCCAATTCGTTTTCCGAAGGCTTCCTGGTTTCCATAAACATCCAGCCAGTCGTCCTGCAGCTGAAAAGCCATACCGATATCCTGTCCGAATTTATAGAGCAGACTGCAATCACGCAGGCTTCCGCCACCCAGAATGCCTCCTATCTTAAGGCTCGCACCAATCAGCACCGCGGTTTTTAAACGGATCATATCCAAATATCCCTCCTCGGTAACATCGGTGGTCTTCTCAAAATCCATGTCGAATTGCTGTCCCTCACACACCTCGGTGGCCGTTTTATTGAAAACCTCAAGAACCTGGGGAAGCACACCAACAGGGCTCTTTGCCATCAGTTCGTAAGCTTTTATCAACATTACATCACCCGACAGAATAGCCGTGTTGTTGTCCCATTTTTCATGCACCGTTGGTTGATTCCGGCGCACTGAAGACTGATCCATGATGTCGTCATGAA
The DNA here is from genome assembly GCF_003003035.1 of Marinilabilia salmonicolor. Classification (GTDB taxonomy): domain Bacteria; phylum Bacteroidota; class Bacteroidia; order Bacteroidales; family Marinilabiliaceae; genus Marinilabilia; species Marinilabilia salmonicolor_A. The sequence continues at coordinate 263,336 of NZ_PVTS01000003.1, forward strand.
GAAGCGTAAAATTATGAAACACCTCAAGACCGATTGCCGGAAGCACAGCAGCCGAATAGTCTCCGAAAAGAGCAGCTGATGTAAGACAGAGAGCAGGTCTTAACCTTTTCCCTCCCAAAGAAAGTACATATTTGACCGGATCATAAAGCCCTTCGGGCCTGACGGGACGATCCAGCATTCTTATCTGATCTTCAATGATCTGGCGGAATTCTTCAATTTTGGGCATAGTATCCTAATTTTGAGTAGGCTCCGAATCCTCTGATTTATGGGATTTCCCGGAATTCTGATCTATTTTCAGTTCATCGTAATCAATGTCCTCTTCCTCATTGTAAATGGTCAACATTGGTTCCTTAAACGATTCATTGGTGATCAATCGCTCCAGTCCCAACAACAATGAAGGAAGCAAAATAAGATTGGAGAAAAGCGCCACCAAAAGGGTAAAAGCCACCAGGGCTCCCAAAGCAACAGTTCCTCCGAATCCTGACACTGTAAATATACCAAATCCGAAGAAAAGAATGATAGAAGTGTAAATCATACTTCACCCGGTTTCTTTCAAAGCCAGGACAGTAGCGGCCCGGATACTCCAGTTTGTTTGTCCCAGCTCCTGCCGGTATTTGGCCAGAAAGTGAATCGTGTCATCCACTGATATACCAAATGCAATACTAAATACCAGTATTGTAGAGGGCTTGATAGGAATCTCAAAAAACCCCATTAAAGCCGCAGTTGTGATCAAAGGCACCAGGTTGGGAAACAACGAAACCACAACCATCCTTTTCGACCGAAACATCCAGGCCATAAAAGTAGCGATGAGTAAAACGGCCAGGCCAAGACTGATAAAGAGATTTCGGATCAGATAATCTGTCCCTTTAAAAAACACCACGCTGGAACCGGTTACAGATGTGTCATAGGCGGCAGGCGGAAAGACAGAATCCACAACAGCCCTGATTTCCTGATCGAGTTCCAACATCCTTGTGGTTCCCACGTCTGCCATTCTAAAGCTGATTCTGGCCTTCTGCTGAGTGGAGTCAACAAAAGAGCTCACGATTCCGGCACCGGTACTTCCACCCCGGGGCAGATAAGAGAGAATAAAGTTCCGGTCCATGGCTCCGGGGATACTGTAATAAGCCGGATTCTCATTATAATAGGCCTGACGGGAAAACTTCACAACATTCAGCAAAGACAGCCCCTGAGAAAGTTCCGGAAACTCCTGCAATTTCTCCTGGAGCCGATCCATTTTCTGAAGCGTACTCTGCGCAATTACTGCCTTGGGTTTTTTTGTGTCAATCATAATCTCCAAAGGCATCAATCCGCTAAAATGTGTTTCAAAGAATTTGAGATCACGGTACAACTGGTGATCATGAGGCACATCATCAAGCATAAAGCCGGTTGTTTTCATATTTGAAATACCGAACCCGCCAAAAATCAACAATCCGATTGTCCCCAGAAAAACAATTTTCTTATGTCTCAAAGAAATATGAACCAGCTTATTAATGATTTTCTCAAAAAACGGCCGATCAAGATGCTGAACATGACGCTCCTTGGGATCATCCAGAAAACTAAAAATAATAGGAATCATCAATAATGACAGCACAAAAACCATCATAATATTAATGGCAGCCATGATTCCAAACTCTATTAACAGGTCACTACTGGTAAAAATAAAGGTAGCAAACCCACTGGCAGTAGTCAGGTTCGTTAAAAAAGTTGCGTTTCCTATTTTTCGGATAACCCGCTGCAGGGATTTTATTTTATTTCCGTGATTTCGGAATTCATGATGGAACTTATTAAGAAGAAATACCGAATTGGGGATGCCAATGACAATAATCAACGGTGGAATCATCCCCGTCAGGATTGTTACTTTGAATCCCATAATCCCCTGCCAACCGAGGGCCCAGATAACTGCAACACCCACCACCAGCATTGAAAAAATGGTGACTTTGAAAGAACGGAAAAACAGAAAGATGATGATTGCGGTGATGCCAAGAGCCAGCCAGATAAACATATTCAACTCTTTCTTGATCATCTCGGCGGTTTCGACACGAATAAAAGGCAAACCGGAATAGTGCAGTTGGTTATTGGTAATCTGCTCATAAACGTGGCCCTGCTCTTTTATGGAATCAATCAAAGCCACCCGGGCGGGACTTTCCAGCACTTCCTTATCCAGAGTAATTCCCAACAGATAAGCATCCGTTTCAGGATTATAGAGCAGCCCTTCATAAAAGGGTAAACGGTCAAAAATATTTTTTAGCGAATCAAGTGTCTCCTGTTCCGGTGATTCCTGAAATACAGATTGCACAGTAAATTTTCTGTTTATTTGATCGCGAATCAACCGGTAAGAATCAGAAGCTGAAAGCACAGAGGTAACGCCTTCGATGTTTTCAATATTTTGAGAAAGTTGCTGCCAGTTATGAAAATGCCCGGATTCGAAAAAAGAGGTATCCTGAACACCCAGTACAATCAGGTTCCCCTCATTCCCAAACTGTTTTGCAAAGGCCTCATATTCTTCGTAAACCGGATCATCTTCCGGCAACAGGGGTGCATACTGATAAGACATCTCTATCTTTCGCGACTGGAAGCCCATAAACGCCGTTATAAGACCCAAAACAATTAGAATAGGGAGCCGGTTTCGTAGAATAAAACTGGCGATACGAATCCACATATATCAACAAATTACCTGAAGTTTATACCCAAAAATGATGCGAATTTAGGAAAAAACAGGGATTTTTGCTTTGTCAAATGCCGCTTTAAGCTTTGTTAATACAATCTGTTAAAACATGGTTTGCTCAAATAAACCCCGCTTTCGGCCCTGCTTTTTTCCAAAATAAAGGGAAAAATCAAAAAATGGCCACAAAGAAAAAAACCTTTCTCCAAACCGCCCCATACCAACAACATACCCTCCAGAAAGCGATAAATTCCGGAAAGGAAAATATTCCACCGACGATTGTTGCTCAATCGCCACTCCTGAAGCAAAGTTACCTGCCAGTCCTCTTAGCTCACCACGGGCATACAAAACCGGGTTGATTCGCCAATCACCCCTTACCCCCAAAGTTCCGTAAAGTCCTTTTCCGGCATAAGCGATGCTCCTTGGAGTAATCAAATGTTTTTCTTCAATATATATCTCTTCATCAGTAAAAGCAAATCCATAATCGAGGGCAAGAAAGCCTGTCACAACCAAAAAAGGCTGATGTGGATTACAATCCATCACATCGTAGAAGGGTTTACTTACCATCAATTGGTTTTTGACAGAAATGGTTAAAGGTACGCCGGTGAGCGAATCGGCCGGGAAAGATCCACCTTTCTCATAAACCTGTTTCAAGCCGGGCCAGGATGAATAAGCCCCATGAAGAGAAGAAACCCAGATATCACCTCTGGATATTTCATGTTTTAAAAAGAGATTGGGAATCCAGTAATCCAGTCCCAGCCAAGTTTGCAACTCCAGCCCCTGACTGACTCCGTAACGGGAGGCTGATGCCAAACTTACATTTCCTGCGTTAGAATAAGATGTGGCTGCAGTTCCCCCACTCCAGATATGATCATCCCTAAGGTCAGTCCGATTGGGATCGGTAGTTTGCAACCGGTTGAAAAGATTGCCCTCTCCGGCTTCTCTTTTTCGCTTCTGGTAATCCTCTGTGGCTTTCTCTGCCTGACTGCGCTTTCGGAAAGGCCATATCTGTGCCTGACTGTATCCGCCAAACAGAAACAGCCCGAAAAACAACAGAAAAAGAAGCTTTCTTATCATAACAAACCAGAAATGAGGACCTACAGTCTCTTCTAACGGGAAAAACACTGTTAAAGTGCCCCAAATTCAATGAATTATCAAGTTTTCTTTATGAATGAACGAATAGTTGTGACTGACAGCCTCCGCTTACCGATCATTTTCGTGCCTTTACCGGAAACTCAAAGGACTTACCTGGTTTTCCCGGTTTACACATACGTTGCCTGATTATCTTTGATAATTATTTCAGAACCGGAAACTATTCTCGGCCAAAACAGGAATTAAGAAATTCCGAAAATCAAGGCCAGAAATACATAATGTTATCGCGTTTTTAGAAGCCGAAGGTCTTTAAGCAATAGCCCCGGGCTATTGCTATCAGGCCTTCAGCCTGTTTACATCTTACCTGCCTTATATATAAAGCAGGTTACCATACAACGGATGAAACGAGTTCCATCCTATCAAAACTTAGATAAACTATTAACAAATGAAGCCAGGAAACATAAAATTGAGAGGGCTGCTGTATGCTTTTTGCCTCTGGGCCTCAACAACAACCATTGAGGCTCAAACCGGGGATACTCTGTCATTTACTTTAGAACAGGCTATAGAATATGCATCAGTCCATGCCTATGAAAAGATAAATTCGGAATATGATGTAGCGTCGGCAAAGAAAAAAATCTGGGAAACCATCGCTTCAGGTCTGCCTCAAGTTGATTTTTCAGCGCAGTACAATCATTCCATTGATGTACCTGTAAGTTTACTTCCTGCAGAAATTATCCCCGAAGATATGCGCCCACCCGGAATTGGATCCGGAGATAAAATTCCTGTTTCATTTGGAACAGCCTACGACGGAAGCTATTCCCTCTCGGTGTCTCAGATGATTTTCAACGGATCCTACTTCGTTGGGCTGCAAGCCACTCAGGTATTTCTGGATTTAACCCGCCATCAGGCCACCAAAACAGAGATTGAGGTCCGTGATGCAGTGGCCAAAGCATGTTATCTGGTGCTGTCGGCTGAAGAAAACATAAAGGCGTTTAATGAAAATCTGGAGGTCAACAAAGCTTTACTTCAGGAAACAGAGGCTCTTTACGAAAGTGGCTTCCGGGAATCCATGGATGTATCCCAGCTGAAGTTGATGGTTCGCGAATCTGAAAAACAGATTTTGGAAATCAAACGAAACCAGGAGGTGGCCATGGCTGTGTTGCGTTTCTCCATGGGGCTGAATGAAAACCAGCCAATAAAACTAACCGAAGATTTTGCGGCTCTTTCACAGGAGGCCATCAGTGGGGAGGTTAAGAAATCAGGGTGGTCGCCGGAGGAACATATTGATTTCAAGCTGGCCTCCACCAACGTAAAGAGCGAAAAGCTGCAACTTAAAAACCTAAGAGTTCAGTATTTACCCAAAATCAACGCATTCTATACCTATCAGAAAACAGGTTACGGAGATGAATGGAACATCTTTGGCGACGAATGGTACAAGGCTCAGTTTGTGGGCTTATCCGTTTCAGTCCCCATCTTCTCCTCCGGAATGCGCAATGCACAGGCAATGCAACAAAAACTGGCATGGGAAAAAAGCAAAAACATCAGAACTCAAACCATGCAACAGATAAAAACCAGTGGATTAACGGCCTTAACAGATTACAACAGTGCCATCGATCAATATGAAATTGCGTCGGAAAGTAAGGTGCTGGCCCTTGACATTTATGAAAAAACAAAAACCAGATTCTCTAACGGAATGACAGGAAGCTTTGAACTGACCCAACAACAAGGTCAGTACATTCAGGCACAGATAAACCACGTCAGGGCAGCCCTGGCAGTACTTAACTTCCGAAATGCTTATCTGAAAGCAACCGGAAAACTCTGATGATTAATACACCATTCAAAAAAAGACACCATGATACGATTATTCATTCTTTTATCCCTTTTGATTTCAGCCATCCTCGCGGAAGGATGCAGTGCAAATGCTCCCGCCGATGAACAGGAAATGAAAAAAGAACAACTCGAAAATTATCGAAGAGAACTAAACGACCTAAAGGCGAAAATTGTTGATCTGGAGGCCGAACTGAATTCCGGAACGCCTGCAAATGCAGTAAACGTAGAGATTTCAGCCCTTCAACCTGTCAATTTCGAACAATTTATTGAGGCATCAGGTATTGTATCCACCGACCAGAATATTATTGTAAGCCCCGAAACTGCGGGCATCATTCAGTCCATTCTGATAAAAGAGGGGGATGATGTAAAAAAAGGGCAGATACTCGCCAAACTTAATACCGAATCGATCCGGCAATCCATAGAGGAGATAAAAGTAAACCTTCAACTGGCCACAACTCTGTTTCAAAGAAGAGAGAAACTTTGGGAACAAAATATCGGCAGTGAAGTGGAGCTGCTCCAGGCTGAATCAAACATGATGGCGCTTCAGAAAAAACTCCAGGGACTGGAAGCTCAGATGGATATGGCGCTTGTGAAAGCTCCCATTTCAGGAGTAGTCGATGATTTGTTGCAGAAGCAAGGCGAAATGGCGGGACCAGCAATTCCATTCGCCCGAATCGTAAATCTGGAAGAGATCTACATTACAGCTGATGTCTCCGAGGAATATTTGAACAAAATCAATCAGGGCGATTCTGTAGATGTATTTTTCCCGGTCCCGGGAATTCTCAAAAAAGCAACTATTTTCAGAACCTCAGCTGTAATTGACCCCGATAGCAGAACTTTTTCCATAAGGGCAGACCTTAAAAACAATGATCTGAGCCTTCAACCAAACCTGATGGGTGAAATGCGCATGCGAATCTCACACATCCCGGATGCATTGGTAGTTCCATCTATTCTGGTGAAGAAAGACTTCAATGGAGAATTCTTATTCGTTGTTTCGACGGATGAAAACGACATTTCCAGAGCCGAAAAAAGATACATTACCACCGGCATTAAAGACAACAATAATACGGTGGTTACCAATGGTCTGATGGAAGGAACAAAAATAATCACAAAAGGATTTGCACAGGTTACCAATGGTTCTGCTCTTAATATCAATTAGGCTTTGTATAAGTCACAGTCCCGATGAAACAAGTATGCAGCTTTTGTTTCTCATGGTTGTCACTACCTGTCCCGATAAGTCGGGGAAAGGGTAGTATAAAGAAAACACGAGTTCCATTAAACTTTTATAATCAAATTTTACACTAACGAAACGAGCATGGCATTGATTGCCTCAAAAGAACATGTATAAGTTCTTACATGCGAGCTCCATACGACCTTAATTAATAAATTTTATACGGATGAATCAATATACCGACAGCGACAGCGATAAAAAGGTGGAAAGAAAATTTGGTCCTACCGTTGCCGCGCTGAAAAACAAAAACACCATTTTCATACTTACAGTCTTTTTGTTCGTCGCAGGACTGATGTCGTATAACAGCATGCAACGGGAACTGTTTCCCGAGATTGTTGTCCCATACATAATGGTCTCAACCCCTTACCCGGGAAACAGCCCCCTTGACATAGAAAATTTAGTAACCCGCCCAATCGAAAAAGAGCTCAAGAATCTCACAGGAGTCAAAGAGATGTCCTCCGCATCTTATCAGGATATGAGTCTTATTCTGTTGGAATTTGAAACTGATGTGGAGGTTCAGAAAGCACTTCAGGACACCAAAGATCAGGTTGACAAAGCAAAAAGTGAACTGCCGGATGATCTGGAAACCGATCCCATTACGGAAGACCTGGATTTCTCGGAATTTCCGGTTCTTAACATCAATCTTTCGGGAGATTACAGCATTTATGAACTGAAAAAATTCGCCGAGGACCTCCAGGAGGAATTTGAATCGCTTCGTGAAATTCGTGAAGCTGACATAAAAGGAGTGGATGAGCGGGAAATAAAGGTTCATGTAGATCCCCGGAAACTGGAAAACACGAATCTTCAATTCAGCGATATTGAATTTGCTCTGATGACTGAAAATGTAACCATTGGAGCCGGTGAAATCATTGTTGACGGCACCCGTCGTGCAGTACGAACAGAAGCGGATTACAAGAATATGGACGACATCCGCAATACCATCGTAAAAAGTGAAGCGGGTAAGGTTGTATATCTCAGAGATATCGCCCGAATCATAGACGGGTTTGAGGAGCGCTCCTCCATTTCAAGGCTAAACAAGCAACCGGTTGTGACGCTGTCAATAGTAAAAAAGGGGGGCGAAAATCTGTTGGATGCCACAGATAAAATCTTTTCCATCATCAACAAAAAACAAGTTGACAACACACTGCCTCAGGACCTGAACATTACCATTACCGACGACCAATCCGTCTATATCCGTGACCAGATAAGCAATCTGGAGAACTCCATCATTATGGGGATGCTGTTTGTCATGGTGGTACTTTACCTGTTCATGGGACTGCGGAATGCCATCTTTACAGGTCTTGCAATCCCCATGTCGATGTTTATATCTTTTCTGATATTGGGAGAGACCGGATATACCATCAACACCATGATTCTGTTTGCTTTACTGATGGCATTGGGAATGCTGGTGGACAACGCCATTGTTGCTGTGGAAAACACCTATCGCCACTTTGAGGAAGGTTACCCGAGATTTAAAGCAGTTCAGAAAGGGGTAAGCGAAATTGCCATGCCCATCATCAGTTCGACGGCAACAACCCTCGCAGCTTTTTTTCCGCTGCTTTTCTGGCCGGGCATAATGGGTGAGTTTATGAAGTATCTTCCCATTACCCTGATTATTGTGTTAGCTTCCTCCCTGTTTGTGGCATTGGTCTTGAATCCGGTTTTTGCTTTGCAATTTATGATTCATGAGAAAGCGGCTAAAGGAAAAGAAAATCATCGAAAACTCTTTATTATTACGGGAAGTCTGGCATTTATTGGCATTATCAGCTACCTCTTTGGAAGCATCCTTTGGGGTAACCTGATGGTATTACCCCTTTTGATTTCCTTGCTTAACATTTATATTCTTAAGCCGGGTGCCTATAATTTTCAACATAAAGTTTTGCCGCGTCTGGAGCAAATGTACGAAGCAACACTAATAAAAGCGATGGGTCGCAACACTTCCAAATGGTTATTCTTCGGGATGATTGTGTTACTATTCTTTTCAATGATTTTTTACGGTTTAACAAATCCGTTTGTCATTTTCTTCCCTGACAATGAGCCAAAAACCGTATTCATTACCATGGAACTGCCTTTGGGTACAGACATCGAAAAAACCAACGAGATCTCTTACGAGGCAGAGGCAATCATTGAGGCAACTTTGCAGCCGTACAATCATATTGTGCAATCAGTGGGAGTAAATGTAGGAAACGGAAAGGGAGACTTTTTCGAGGCCAGCCGAAGCCCCAACAAAGCGCTCACGACCATTACCTTCCTGGATTATCAATACCGGGATGGCATCAGTACCTCACGCATTATGAAGGAGCTGTCGGACACCCTCAGAACCTATACCGGTGCCAAATTCTTTGTGGAAAAAGAGGAGAACGGACCTCCGGTTGGAAAGCCTGTAAACATAGAGATTTCAGGAAACGATTTTGAGCCTCTGGTAAATCTGGCCACCAGAATCAAAAAAACCATCGACAACAGTCATATCGAAGGAATTGAGAACCTGGAGATGGACATCAATATGAATAAGCCTCAGATGGAAATTCATATAGACCGGGATAAGGTACGTCGAATGGGGCTCTCGACCCAAATGGTTGCCGGTGCGTTGAGAACAGCACTTTACGGAGTAAAAGCCGACACCTACAAAGACGGAGAAGATGAATACGATATTATGATACGACTGGATGATCGCTTCCGTCATGACGTAACATCATTGATGAACTTTAAAATAAAAATTGAAAAAGACGGCCAAAGTTATCACATTCCGATTTCAGCAGTGGCCGATTACACTTATGGATCTACTTATGAAGACATCAAGAGAATAGACAACACACGGGTGGTAACCCTTTCATCCAACGTCATAGAGGGCTATAATGCCAATCAGATTAATGCGGACATCAAAAAAATCCTGAATAATGAAGAAATACCGGCGGGCTACAGATGGAAAATGACAGGAGAGCAGGAAGACCAGAAAGAAACCTCGGACTTTCTTTTTAAGGCCCTGCTTATTGCGGTAGCGCTGATTGCCATGATTCTGATTACGCAGTTCAACTCAGTGGCAAAACCGGTGATAATTCTGGCGACCGTATTTTTGAGTACCATTGGTGTTTTCATGGGGCTGGGAACCTTTCAGATGGATTTTGTTATCCTGATGACAGGTGTCGGAATCGTTTCGCTTGCAGGAGTTGTTGTGAACAATGGAATTGTGTTAATCGATTACATCGACATTGTGCGAAAAGAAAAAAAGCTGGAATTAAATCTATCCGAAAAGGAGAGATTATCCAGGTCGGATGAGATAAAATCTGTGATAAAGGCCGGAAAAACCAGGTTGCGCCCTGTTTTGCTGACCGCAATTACAACGGTTTTGGGACTGTTGCCACTGGCCACGGGAATGAACTTTGATTTTACAGGCCTTTTAAACCATCTGGATCCAAACATCTATTTCGGAGGAGACAATGCAGACTTCTGGGGTCCTATGGCCTGGACCGTCATATTCGGACTTACTACAGCCACCTTCCTGACATTGGTAATGGTTCCTGTGATGTACAATTTGGCGGTCAGGATCCGTAACAGAATAAACAATTAACCAACAGTTACCTGTTTCTCCATCCCCTTCTCTGCCCGTTTTGCCGGTTGCCCGGCCCTCTTCCGGGGCCGCGGCCACGCCGGTACCGGTCTATTCCGGAAATGACCTCATTAAAACGTTCCCTTTGATCGGGGGTACAAAGTTCTTTAATCTGAAGAAAATGATCTGAGGTGGCTTTCTTCAAGGCAAATTGAATATCTCCGGATTTCTCAGCCAGCTCATCCAATCGATTTTCATCGGGATGCTCTTTCTTTATCTCATCCAGGATATTCAGGTCAATGCTGTCGAGTTGTTCCAGATACAAAGCAGCTTGTTGGCGGTACTGACGTTCAATTTGGGAAAAATCTGCAATTTGCTCTTCCGAAAACTCCAGAACACTGACCATCTGATTAAACCCGGCCCCAACTCCGGGGTTGGTGGATCCCGGTATGTTTCGATACACCGTTTCGGTTTGCTCCTCATCAGTAGAAGAAACAGGGGGTGAATACCACCACTGAAATAGCCCCCATCCGACAACAAAAGCAATTACCGAAATAAGGATAAAAAATATGATTTGTCTTTTATTCATAAGAATAAGTATTAAGCCAGATGTCCTCCAATTGCGACCCCGGATTGTCAGAGAAAAAATAATCGGTGGCAATTACCTCAGAGGTGTCAGCCAGCGACGACGGTTCGGAACTGGTAAAGAGACTGGCAGAGAAAAAACCCATCAGTAAAACGACCAACGAAAAGACAGATGCAAGAACAGGACGAACCATCACCTTCCCGGGTTTCTCAGCACTTTCTATTTGGGCCATGATTCTGGTCGTTACAAAAGGAGAAATCTTTTTCGCCTTTTCTTCTGCCACAAAATCAAAAAGCAACTTCGTTTTTTCAAACGCTTCCATACATGACACACAATTGCTCATGTGCACCTCCATTTCCCGGGGAACTTCACCGGGCTGCTGAAGCAGGGCCAACTGATTATTAAATTCTTTACATGTCATTCTTCTATGCTTTTAACGGGACAGCAATCCCTGTAATTTTTTCCTTGCCCTAAATATAAGGCTCTCAGTAGCTTTGGGTGACATTTCCAAAACATCTGCAACCTCTGTCAGACTCAATTCCTGATAATAAAACAATACAAATGCCTTTTTTTGCCTGGTCTTTAACTTACTGACCGCATTTTTTATCTGTTCACGCTGTTCACTACGCATCAGATTGTTCTCAGCATCTTCGTCGGCATATCCCGATTCTGTCACCTCATCATTAATGCCGGTAAAAGTTCTTAATTTATTCCTTCGTGTCTGATTGATGGCTTTGTTTACGGATATCCGGTATAACCAGGTGGAAAATGCAGCACGCCTGTCAAAAGATTCCAGTGCATTCCATGCTTTTACAAAAATTTCCTGAGTCAGATCCTCTGCATCATCCGTATTGTGCAGAAACCCCATGCATGTTTGAAACACTTTCTGACGATATCTGTCCACCAGCACGGAAAAGGCTTCGGTTTTACCTTCCTGTGCCTGTTGCACCAAATCAATGTCTGTCGGGGTTGTCTGCATTTATTCTTCCGGAAAACTGCAATTACATTTATAGAAATGAAGAGATGCAAATACACTGCATCTCTCCCAGTCCTGTTACGAAGTTAAACATATTTTGTATGCCGCATCATTTAATGTTTGTCCATAAAGTACCATTTACTGCGTTACGCTTGTAACTGGCACTTTCTTGACAAACACATTACTATAAACAAATTTTACTTAGTTTATAGCCCGAAACTACTTAACGGGGGCATTTCCCTGACCTCTGCCACTTCCATCACGCAAACGTCCGGTTCCGTTTTCCTGGTTATCACAGGTTCCGTTTTTGTTGGAGTCAACAAAATTTCCATTACCTCCACGTCCCTGTCCGTTTCCACGACGACCAAGGCCTTTTCCTTGTCCGCGCCCCTCACCGTTACCATTTCCGGGGCCTAACCCTTTACCGGGTCGTTTACCATCATAATTGTCACAAACACCATCATTGTTGTTATCCACAAATCCGGTGCGTACATTTTCTGTTGTTTCTTTTTTCTGATCATTATCAGATTTGGTTTGTGCATTCACGTTATTGGCTGCAAAAGCAAAACCTGCTACCAATGCTAAAGTTAAAACTACCTTTTTCATAATACTATCTTTTTAATTTGTTTTCATCCTTTTGACATCAGAGAAAAGCAAATCATTCGTTTTTTTTCACTATTTGAAAAAAAAATCATTGGAGTTCAGCAGAAAATCAAGCTTGCATTATAGAAGCCAGGGAGGGTTTTGGGCATCAGATTGCAACTTTTTTCAAAAAAATTATTGCAACTGTTTGTATTTTGGATAAAGTTGTCCATATTTGCACAGAGATAATTTATTGAATGAAGCAAAACATCGAAAATATCATTTCGGTTGCCGCAACAAATAACTGCGGAATCTCCTTCACTACCACAACAGGTATGATGATGGGACGAATGTCTATGTTCATGGCATAAGTCTTGTGACGCATCATATCTGTATCTTTCCAGAATTTTCCGACAAAATTTGAGTTCAAATTAAATCAGATACCGGTGCGTCACAGCAACCGGTCAGGAATTTTTTATTTTAATTAACCTATAAATTCTTAAAACTATGTCTGATTTTAAATTTGAAACACTGCAATTACATGCAGGACAGGAAGTGGATCCAACCACCAACTCGCGGGCAGTGCCCATTTACCAAACCACCTCGTACGTTTTTAACGACTCGGAACACGCAGCCAACCTCTTTGGTCTGAAAGAATTCGGAAACATCTACACCCGAATAATGAACCCCACTACCGATGTTTTTGAGAAGCGAATTGCCGCACTCGAAGGTGGAGTTGCAGCGGTGGCAGTAGGTTCCGGCCAGGCCGCTCAATTCATCGCCATTACCAACTTTCTGGAAGCAGGCGATAATTTCGTAGCTACACCAAACCTTTACGGGGGAACCTACAATCAGTTCAAGGTACAGTTTAAACGACTGGGCATCCAGGTTAAATTTGTGGAAAGCGATGACCCTGCTGAGTATGAATCAAAAATAGATGAAAACACCAAAGCTCTTTATGTGGAAACCATTGGAAATCCCAGATTTAACATTCCGGATTTTGAAAAACTGGGTGAAATTGCTGCCAGACACGGCATCCCTCTTATTGTGGATAACACATTTGGTGCCGGTGGGTACCTTTTCCGACCACTGGAGCATGGTGCCAATGTGGTAGTAGAGTCAGCCACCAAGTGGATTGGTGGACACGGAACCTCCATTGGGGGTGTAATCGTGGATGGCGGAAACTTCAACTGGGGCAACGGAAAATTTCCTGCTTTCACAGAGCCCTCGGAAGGCTACCACGGACTGAAGTTCTGGGAAGTATTCGGTGCTGACGGACCGTTTGGCAATATTGCTTTCGCCATTCGTGCCAGAGTGGAGGGACTTCGCGATTTTGGACCCGCCCTGAGTCCTTTTAATGCTTTCCTTCTTCTGCAAGGGCTGGAAACACTCTCGCTAAGGGTTGAGCGTACTGTGGAAAATGCCCTGAAACTGGCTCAATGGCTGGAAAATCATCCGCAGGTAGAATATGTCAACTATCCCGGACTGAAATCAAGTCCTTATCATGAACTTGCTCAAAAGTACCTGAAACGCGGTTTTGGAGGAGTACTGAGTTTCAAAATTAAGGGTGGCCCAGAAACGGCCGACCAGTTCATCAACAACTTATCACTGGTTAGTCATTTGGCCAACGTGGGTGATGCAAAAACCCTTATCATTCATCCGAGTTCCACAACCCACGAACAGCTTTCGGCAGAAGAACAAAAAGCTGCTGGTATTGAACCCGGACTTTTGAGACTTTCCACGGGCATCGAGCATATTGATGATATCAAAGCTGATCTGTCTGCCGCTTTTGAGAAGGTTGGAAAATAAAGGCTGTCTGAAACAACGTCTTTGATAAAGGTATGAGACTTTTATCCCCGGAGATGTGAATTGAAACCAGGAATAACCAATATCCGGGTTAATGGTTTCTATCAAAACAGGAAAACCTGTTCTGATTGCTTTGTTGCAAAGACAAAAATGTTCGTACCTTTGGTCATAACTATTTTGGTTCTGATATTCAGATGTAATTTCTGATATCAGAACCATTTTCTCTTTTGTAAAGAGTTTTCAACCGACCTTAATCATAAGACAGACATATGGTGTAACCAAACTGAATGCCTCGCTTTTCTGAGACCTGATTGGTTCACAAATAACCCGGTTAAATAAACAAGCAAAAAACTCACTTCCGCAAAAACTTAAAAAAATGTCACGTCAAAAATTAAATATTGGTCTTTTCGGATTCGGCGTTGTAGGCAAAGGCCTATACGATGTTCTTGAGAAGAGTCCGGCGCTGGAAGCCGAAGTCAAGAAAATTTGTGTGAAACGACAGGTAAAACGGTCGCTTCCCGATGAAATGTTTTGTTATGAGCCGGATGAAATTCTGAATGACACAGGCATCAACACCATTGTGGAACTAATCGACAATGCGGATGATGCCTATTTCATTGTAAAAAAAGCACTTCAGAAAGGAAAAAATGTGGTTTCCGCCAACAAAAAAATGCTGGCCGAAAATCTCACCGAGATGATGGCTCTCGCCAAAGAAAACAATGTCTCTTTGCTTTATGAAGCCTCGGCATGTGGTAGTATTCCTGTCATACGGAACCTGGAAGAATATTACGACAACGACTTATTGCTATCGGTTACAGGCATCCTCAACGGTTCCTCCAATTACATACTTTCAAAAGTTTTTGACAACAACGAAAGCTATTCCGATGCTCTGAAAAAAGCACAGGAACTGGGGTTTGCTGAATCCAACCCATCTTTTGATGTGGATGGTTTCGATTCTCTGTTCAAGTTGATTATTCTTACCATGCACAGCTTCGGAGTCGTGGTATCACCCGATGAGGTGCTCAACTATGGCATTTCCAACATCTCAGAGTTTGACATCAATTACGCCCGCGAAAAGGGATATAAAATTAAATTGGTAGGGCAGGTGGAGCGTCTGCGTGACAAGAAAATCGCACTTTTTGTGCTACCCCGCTTTGTTACCCGCGACAAATACATTTACAGCGTTGAAGATGAATTCAACGGTGTGGTAATCAAGGGGGTTGCTTACGACAAGCAGTTTATGTTTGGAAAAGGAGCAGGCGGGCATCCAACCGGAGCAGCGGTTTTATCTGACATTACAGCTCTGGCACATCATTACCGATACGAGTACAAAAAGGCCAATTATTTTGGGGGCTTCAAGTATTTTAAAGAGGGAACCATAGAAGTTTACCTCAGATACAGCAACCCGGAAGTACTGGAGAACTTCGAGTTCAAATCGATTTCCGAAGAATACCATGGCCCCAAATATCACTACAAGATCGGCTTTATGAGGCTCGACAAACTCATAGCCATCAAAGATAAATTGCGATCTCTGGATATTTTTCTGGCTGCCACGGGCAAAGCCCTGAATTATTAAAAATGGATCGCTCATCCGTTTAAAATTCACTTTTCAAGGTCGGAAGAAACGGGCCCCGAACATTCGGAACGCGTTTCAACCGGCTGCAATGCCAATGGTCAGCACCGAAATCCGGACATCGGTTACTTGTTCAAATGCAGTGCAAAGCGCCTCAATGGTGGCACCTGTGGTAATCACATCATCTAAAACCAACACATGCTTGTTTTGGAAAAGATGTGGATGAAGCACTTTAAAAATACCTTCCACATTTTGCCACCTTTCGTAGCGCCCTCTGCGGGTTTGACTTGCAGAATGTACTGTCCGGATGACAGATTCCGTATTTACCGGTAACCGTGTAATTTCACCAATGCCCCGGGCAATAATTTGACTTTGGTTATATCCCCTAAGTCTCTGCTTTTTCGGATGGAGTGGAACCGGCACGATGCAGTCAATTTCACCGGCCAGGGCTTCTTTTACCAGAAAACGACCCGCTAAACGCCCCAGGTAAACTCCCGCCTTTTTATCGCCTTTATATTTGAGCTGATGGATAATTTGTTGAAGTAATTCCCCTTTCCTATAAAAATACAAGGAAGAGGCAAATTCAATTTTCGCTCTTCCCCAAAAGATTTGTTCCGTCGGATTGCCGGGCACTTTCTCGAACCAGGTACGGGGCATTTTCGACTCACAGCTCCTGCATAAAGCAGTGCGCTCCACTCCCGGCCATTCGCCACAGCCCCGGCATATTTCCGGAAAAACGAGAGCAGCGATACCGGAGAGGTATTTTTTAAAAAGGTCAGGCATTAGGCTTAGGTTTTATTTGCTAATCACCATCATTTTCTTCCAGGGTTTCCATCAGCTCTTTGCTCTTATCTGCAGGTAACTCCTGCACCTGGCGGAGTTTTCGCATCATCACATTGGTACGGGTAGTTACCAGCGTTTCTATTTCATTATTGGCCTGATTGAGTCGCTCCTGAGCCTTGCGCAACACTTTGCCAAACTCCCCAAACTGTGTTTTTACGGCACCAAGAATTTCCCACACTTCACTGCTCCGTTTTTGAATGGCCAGCGTACGAAATCCCATTTGCAAACTGTTCAGCATAGCAGCCAATGTGGTGGGACCGGTCACAATTACTTTAAAGTCGCGTTGCAGCACAGCAACCAGATCGGGCTGACGCACCACCTCCGCATAGAGTCCCTCTACAGGCAAAAACAAAACGCCAAAATCGGTCGTATGGGGTGGATCCAGATATTTATCACGAATCTCGGCGGCCGATTTCTTAACGGCAGTCACCAGTTGTCTGGTGGCCAATGCCATACCGTCTGCATCACCCTTATCAAAGGCCACCTGCAACCGTGCATAATCCTCCTGCGGAAACTTGGCATCAACAGGCATATACACAGCTTCTCCGTTATCGCTGCTTCCGGGGAGTTTAATGGCATACTCCACATGCCCTGATGAATCACGTCTGGTTTTTACATTTTTTTCATATTGTTCAGGTGCCATAATCTGTTCAAGAATGTTACCCAGCTGAATCTCTCCGAGCACACCACGTGTTTTGACATTACTGAGCACTCTCTTGAGATCGCCTACTTCACCCGCCATGCTTTTCATCTCTCCCAGACCTTCACGTACGGCTTCCAGACGTTCTGTAACCAATCGGAATGAATTTCCCAGCCTTTCCTCCAGGGTTTTGTGCAATTTTTCATCTACTGTCTGGCGCATTTTCTCCAGCCGCTCTTCAGTCGATTTCACCAAATCATCCTGCTTTCGGGCCATGTCATCAAAGCGCTGCTTCTGAAGATTCTTAAAATCAGCAACATTATTGGAAAATGATTCACCGAAATTTTTCAAAGAATGAGACAATTCCTGACGATTGGAATGAGCATTGCGGTCCATTCCTTCCTGCATTTTAAACAACTGTTCCTGCAGAACTCCGGTAAGCCTGTCAAGATTGTGAGACAACTCCTGACGGTTTTGTTGAAGTGAATTTCCCAGTTCAGTCCGATTATCTCGCAGCTCTTCCTTTATCAAATTGCGTATGACGTTTTGCAAATCATCATTCTTGTGTCGTGGCGAACGAACCAGCAAAACAGCAAGAAGAATAATGCATACCAAAAGAAGCAAAAGAAGAATACCGTCAATAATCATAAGAAGTGTTTTGAGACAAAAATAATGATGTCCGGTTAAAGGCCCTTAATTTTCTCTTCGAAAGTTGGAAAAGAAAAAATCTCAAAATGGCAAATATCCGGACATCAAAACATTAATGCCTTACCGTGATTACTTTCTCCTTAACAGAGAAACAATCCATAAAAGAATGATGGCACCAACGGTAGCAGCAATTAGCTGCCAGATGATACCCTGACCATGAAATCCTAGAAATTCAAATAAAGCACCTCCTATCACACCTCCAATCAGCCCAACAATCAGGTTCCAAATAAGGCCCAAACCTGAACCTTTGAAAATAATACTGCCAAGATACCCGGCAAGAATACCGATAACAATGGATAAGATAAGTCCCATGGTAAAATAATTTAGTTAGAAATAGAATAATTCTTTCAAACGGACAGCAAGTGTCTGAAAAAAAACCTCCTTTCCGGTTTGAATAGAGAAAGTTACAACTATTATTCTAAATAAAAGAATTTTAATGGGCGCTATCAACAGTCCTTATCTTATTCGAAAAAACTCTTCAACGATTTTACCAGGTTAACGGAATAAGTTACCAGATTTCGGGTTTCACCCAATAACTCCATATAAATAATATTAATCCTCGTTTTTCCGTGACCCGATCTGATTTTTCTGATATGATTAAGTCTGAATCCTTCAATTAACGAAAAAAGAGCCTGTTGTCGCTGAACCAACTCAGGTAACATGGCAAACTTTTTATCTTTCTCCAGATGAACCATAAAATTAAAAAAGGAAGTGGTCTCTTCCAAAATACCCGTTAAATCTTCACGCTGATACTCCACCAGCCCTTTGTGCTGATTTTTCACATGATCACAAACGGGATTTACCATTGCCATCAAAGTATTGGACAACTCTGTAAGGTAATCCAGTGCCTGAATAAAAAACTGACCGGGATCCTGTGACTCTTCAGGCATATTGCTCATAGCCCTGAAGAATTCTGTTTTTGCTCCTTTTACGCGCCCCCGAAGCCCTTCCGTTTTTTCTTTAACTTCAAGCAATTTGACAGCATCTTCCTCCAGCAATCCCTGAACCAACAAAAGATAAATTTTGGAGGACTCAAGCAACATTTTTCTGATGGTCTCGCTTCCGGCATTTCTCATCCAGCCAATATTCTGAGCAATCTCGTTGCTGAATTCTTTCTTAAATTTTTCCTTTTCTTCCTGACGCCTCCGATGGTATCTGGTACTTTTCACCAAATAAAAAACCATAAACCCTAAAGCAGCTACCATTGTAATCCATGTTCCCCACCATAGCAGAAGAGTAAGAATGAAAGCACCCAGAAAACCCAGGCAGGCAGTGATAAACCAGCCTCCGAGAATGGACAGAACACCTGAAATGCGATATACGGCACTTTCTCTTCCCCATGCCTGGTCGGCCAGTGAAGTCCCCATGGCAACCATGAAAACGACAAACGTGGTGGACAACGGAAATCCCCACCAGGTACCCAGACTTATTAAAATGCTGGCAACGACCAGGTTTACCGAAGCACGCAAAGTATCAAAATAAATAACCCCGTCCACTTTCTTTCCCTCGGCTTCATCATCACTTTTTTGATACTTTGCAGAAATAAACCTGCGCAAATTAGTCGGTAAAAGGCCATCAGCTCTGCCATAAAACCGCAAAAACTGGCGAACAAGTATCCGTGAAAGCTGTGATGGCTCGAAATGCTCCTGCCCGGAATGTTGCCGTCCGAGATATACTTCTGTCTCTGTGACAGATCGTGCCTTACGGGAATAAAAAAGTGTCAGAATCATAACAATTCCGGAACCCAGGAAAAATGCTCCATAAACCCAATCTCCTAATCCATGATCTCTCAGCCAGGCATCAGTCAGAAAAGAGAGGCCAAAAGAATCAGGAGACATACCACCTCCCGAAGTCAGAAAAGCACGAAAACTCTCAATGCCAGCAAGGGGAACTCCGATGAAATTGACCAAATCGTTGGCTGCAAAAGAGAGGGCCAGTGCAAAAGTACCAAACAAAACAACCATTTTCGGTATATCTACCTGAAACAACAGGGCCAATAAATAGAGCAGAAAAAAGGTTCCGACAAAAATCATCAGGAAGGTATAAAACGGATGCTCTCCTGTCCAGTGAACCATCGGATTATCCAACAAAGAAGATGCATCAATTCCCTTCATGAAAATCAGAAACAAAATACCGGAAACAGATAAAGCACCGAAGATGGAAAGCAACAGTCGAAAACGTCCCTGATATCTGAAAGAAAAAACCAAACGGGAAATAAACTGAACCAAAGCACCTGCCAGAAATGCAAAAAGAATAGACACCAAAATCCCTGAAAATAAAAGAAATACCCGACCTGTATTTATGTAATCCGAGAGAACCGATTCTCCGGAAAGAGGACCACTCGTCTTTATAAAAGCAATGGCCAGGGCAGCTCCGGTAAGTTCGAATACAACTGCAATGGTGGTGGATGTCGGGAAACCAAGCGTATTATAGGTGTCAATCAGCAATATATCCACAATCATTACAGCCAGAAAAATAATCATCAGCTCCGTGAGAAAGAAACTTTGCGGATAAATAACCCCTTTACGGGCAACCTCCATCATGCCTGCAGAAAAAAATGTACCCAGCAACACTCCTGCACCGGCAATCCAGAAAATAGCACGGCGCGTGGCCACCCTGCTTCCGATGGCAGAATTTAAGAAATTTACAGCATCATTGGATACTCCCACAATCAGGTCGATAACGGCCAGCAGTGAAAGTACAATAGCGATTGTCCAGACAAGTGTCATATTCCTGTATGTTTAAGCTGCAAAAATAATTGGCCAAAATGGTTCTTTTCAAACCCGAATATTAAATTTTTGTTAGGTTTCGGCCTCTATTTTTCTCAAATTTAGGGTAATTTTTAATGTTTTCGGCACTTCCGGAGCCTTAACAGAAAATTAACATACCGAATACCTCTTTTTAATTGCAGGCAGACGCTCTTTTTCATATAAATTTGTCATGCACACAGGTGTAGCAAAAAGTAAATTTTTAAACGAATGAAGTCTATTGCACCACAAAGAATTGTTGGATATATTACCATTACATTTCTGGTTCTTGCATTGCTGTTCTTTTTAATCAATTATTTCAGCCCGAACCTGCCCATCTCCCTGCTTATTACCATTCCCCTGTTTACCGGAATCGCCTTTTCGGCAGTCAATCACCTCATCAGCCTGTTCATTTATGCCAAGATCAAACCCATCTACAAGTCGATTCATAATTTTAAACCGGGCATAAAAGAGTCTCAGGATAATCATGACGATATTTTTTCTCAGGTAAACCGGGAAGTTGCAGAGTGGATGAAGGGGAAAACCATGGAGATTCAACAGCTTCGTCAGCTTGAAAAATACCGGAGAGAGTTTCTGGGAAATGTGTCACATGAATTAAAGACCCCGGTTTTTAACATTCAGGGCTATATCCTTACCTTACTGGAGGGAGGCATCGATGATCCTGCAATCAATATGCTCTATCTGGAACGTACAGAAAGAAGCATCGACCGGATGATATCCATTATTGAGGATCTGGAAGCCATCTCCAAGCTGGAGTCGGGCGAACTGGAGCTGAATATCACCAAATTCAATATTTACCAAATGGTAGAAGAAGCTTTTGATCTGCAAGAGGTACGCGCAGATAAGAGGAAAATTAAATTAAAATTCGGCAAGAGTGCCGATAAAAACATATTTGTTAAAGGAGATAAACCCCGTATCTTTCAGGTCATCAGCAACCTTATTGTCAACTCCATCAATTATGGTATAGATGGCGGCCAGACAACCATCAGCTTTTACGATATGGACAATCTGGTTTTGGTGGAAGTACGCGACAACGGAGTGGGCATATCGGAACGTGATCTGCCCAGAGTGTTTGAACGGTTTTACCGTGCCGACAAAAGCCGGTCACGTGAACAGGGAGGGACTGGTCTGGGACTGGCAATCGTGAAACACATCATTGAAGCACATAAGCAAACCATCAATGTAAACAGTACGCCAGGGAAGGGAACATCGTTTACTTTTACACTGGAGAAAGCTTGAAAATAGTTATTAGATATCAGAGAATAGAAGACATACCTAACAAACCAAAAATCATGAACGAAACATCAGATTACAAAATACTGTTGGTGGATGATGAGCCCGATATTCTGGAATTCATCGGATACAATCTGAAAAAAGAAGGTTTTTCGGTACGAACAGCCAACAACGGACAGGATGGATTAAAAATTGCCAAAGAAGAAAACCCCCACCTGATTGTACTGGATGTGATGATGCCCGGAATGGATGGCATAGAAACCTGCGAAGAGATACGAAAAGTACCCGCCCTCAAGGATACACTGGTTGTTTTTCTCACTGCAAGAGGCGAAGATTACTCACAGATTGCCGGTTTTGATGCAGGCGCGGACGATTACATCACCAAGCCAATTAAACCCAAAGTATTAATATCGCGCGTAAAAGCGCTTCTGAAACGTTACGCACACGGCACCTCCTCCAAAGAGCCTGAAGAAGACAATAAAATAACCGTGGGCGACCTCATTATTGATCGGGAAAAATATCTGGTTACCTCCGGAAGTAAAGAGCTTTCGCTCCCCAAAAAGGAATTCGAACTTTTGCTGCTGTTGGCTGCCAAGCCTGACCGGGTATTTACCCGCGACGAAATATATGCATCTGTTTGGGGAGACAACATTATCGTTGGCGACCGTACCATTGATGTTCACATAAGAAAATTACGGGAAAAGATCGGACAAGACCACATCCGCACCATTAAAGGGGTTGGCTACAAGTTTGTGGATTGATTTTTTTGCAAAGTTGGTCAAATAATAGCTTTATTTGTAACTTTATTTTTTAAATTGCACTATTAAAGCCTTATTTGAGCCTTTTAAGCAAACTAATTTCACAATTATGAAGAAGATTTTTTTATTGGCTACAGCACTTCTGGTACTGGGAGTGGCCTGTAAGGACAAGAAAGAACCTCCCAAAAAAGAACCTGTTAAAAAGGTAGCTCCGGCGCCCAAACCCGATACTCTTGCGAAAAAGGTTGAAGAGCCTAAGCCGGAACCCAAACCGGTTCCCAAAGAACCCAACAAATACTTCCTTATTGCCGGCAGTTTTTCAAGTCAGGACAATGCAGAGTCTTTCAAAAAAGAACTGACCGACCAGGGATATCAGTCTGAAGTGATTATGCGCAGCTGGGGCGAAAACAGCGACTTCTACAAAGTTTCCTATATGGGTTTTTCCGACAAGAAAGAAGCCATCAGCAAGATGCAGCAGGAACGCTCTCAGCCAGGAAAAGAAGAAGTTTGGGTACTGGTAAAAAGATAAACACTACCTCCTGCTAAAGCCTCGAAACCATTCTGGCAGATCAAAGCCGGGTGTGATGTGAAGCGTCTGAATCCCCAGCCGTCCGGCAGTTTCAAGATTCTCTGCAAGATCATCGGCGAATAAGGTTTCTGCAGCATTCAAGTTATTCTCCCTCAGAACCTGTTCATATATTTCAGGCTGAGGTTTACGAAGTCGCATAGTATGGGAATAATAAAGCTTTTCAAAGAGGTCTCCGAGGTGCTCCACTCCGGGAACCTCTTTTTCATATTTCTGAGCATGTATCTCGTTGGTATTACTTAACACAAATAAACGGTATTCTTTTCCCAAATCCCTGAGCATCTCAACATGCTCTTCCGGGAAATCGCCCAGTATTTTGTTCCATGCATCAACAATATCCTCGTTGGTAACATCCGGTCGGAAAAAGTGACCGATGCTCTTCAGGAACTGCGCGGATGAAATTTTCCCGGTCTCAAATTCAATAAAAGAGTCCAGGGTTTTGAAAGAAAACACATCCGTTCCCTTCATCTCCCCGGCTAGTAATTTACTAAAAGCATCCTTTGCAGCCTCCCTTTTTAGCGGAATGAGCACATTTCCCAAATCGAATATGATGTTTCTTACAGACATAAATCTTGATTTTGAAATGTCAAAATTAAGATTCTTATCTCTCTCCACCCTATAATGTCCCAAACATTTTCAAAAAGGAACTTCACACGATTTATTTGTGGTTTTAATGTTTGAATATTCGTTCCGGTTTTGTATTTTTGCATCCGCTCAGGCGAAAAACCCTGTAGCCGGGCCCATAGCTCAGCTGGTTAGAGCACCTGACTCATAATCAGGGAGTCGTAGGTTCAAGCCCTACTGGGCCCACATTGATAAAAAGCCACTTACAGAGGATTTTCTGTGAGTGGCTTTTTTGTTTGCTACACAATTCCGGACTTCTGTTGGACTTGTCTTAACCGTAAGTACAACACCTCCAAAACATTCATTTCAAGCAGCCTTACTCCAAAAATCTGATTATCTTTGTTTATCAAGGGTCCCATCTCCATTTCTCTTTCATGGTCAAAATTAAATATCACTCGTTCTATGCCTGATTCATCCATTTCTTCTCCATCAACCAAAGACAAAAAGGTCTCCGGGCCTGATAAAAGAAAATGGTTCGAGATATACGCGGTTGTCGCAACAGGAGCATTGAAGTATATTATGATGGACTGGCTGGAATTGCGGGTTTTTTATATTGTCAGTGCCTGTCTGTTTTGGATTGTTTATATCCTGCGAAGATATCGGACAAACAAACAAATTCTGTACAACTGGGGCTTTCAGAGATCCGGTTTTAAGAGAACATTCCTTTTCGGTATCCCGGTGGCACTCCTTATTATTCCCGGAATACTCATTTCCGAAAGCGAATCTTCTCTGTCGTGGAACCTCATTCCGGTATTGGCTCTCTATCCCTTTTGGGGTCTGATTCAACAATTTGTAATGATAGCAATAATCGCGGGAAACCTGGGATCAATCACCACACTGAAACTTGGCCAAAATCAGGTAATA
Organism: Marinilabilia salmonicolor; assembly: GCF_003003035.1. Classification (GTDB taxonomy): domain Bacteria; phylum Bacteroidota; class Bacteroidia; order Bacteroidales; family Marinilabiliaceae; genus Marinilabilia; species Marinilabilia salmonicolor_A. The sequence goes on from NZ_PVTS01000003.1 coordinate 288,245, forward strand.
ATTCTTGTCTCATTTCTCTTTGCAATGGCCCACTATCCATCATTCCCACTGATGGTTTTCACCTTTATCATGGAAGTGGTCTTTATCATAGCCTGGTTCAGATGGAACAATCTGTGGGCACTGGGTCTTTTACACGGTTGGCTGGGCGCACTTTTTCTATATTTTGTTCAGAACCGGAACCTGTGGAATGAACTTTGGTCCATTTTCTAGCCTCATGAAAAGGCACTAGATATGGAAAAATCTTTTCAGATCCGTCACCTTTTTTAGCCGATAGTGAACATAAAGCATTAACGACGCAGTAACAACTGATGATGCCATTACAATAAGGCTCCACCTGAAATCTAAAGAATCGAACCAGTATAAATTGATAATCCCCTCTGTACAGATACAAAGTATTCCTGAAGTAACCAGAGAATAAGCAACAACATTGAGTCCCTTTTGACTTGCTCTCCGAATGAGCCTGAAAAGAAGGAGAACCGTAACATAAGCCGCAAAGAGCAACGGAATACCCAGTTGCATCCCCCAACCGGAGTTACCTGAATATATATCAAGCAGGACAAGCAGTACTGATGATGAAATAAAACTTAAACCACCCCAAAGCAACTCTCTTTGGGCCCAAAAAGTGCCCATTGTAATATTCAGCAGCAGAACAAGACCAACTGTAACCGGATAGCGGGACCAGGAAAGTGTTCCGTTAAGCACGAAATCAATCACAAGCGTGATAAAAATACCGGACAACAATATCATGCCGGAGATCTTCAAAAAGAGCTTTCTTTTCTGGAATCCCGACAGTTTACGGTACTCAGTCAGAATCTTATCCTTCCGCTCCTTTTGACGTGTTTCTATAAAAGCCAGATTGGTTTCATTACGCTCCAGCAACGGCTCCCCACATAAGGAACAGAAATTGGCGTTTTCATCAAGGGTTACCCCGCAGTTTGGACAATTCTTCATTAATCTTCTTTTAAGTCTGACTTTGCAGAGATTCTGCTCTCATTCAGAAATTCAACAAAACGTTCTTCAAATTGCTTTGATCGGGCAACACTCCCAAAACAAAGCGTTAGACGGTCGTTGAACCCGACCACAGCACAACTCACTTTTAACATTTTGTTTGGTGGCGGAGCAGTTAATACAAAATGGTTTATTTTTTCGGAAACACTTCGGGGAAGATCTACTTTACCCAGATTGGTTACCACACCACTGTACTGGCTGGTCCCCAGAGAATTAAATTTTGCCTTAAGAATTAAACTCTTGATAAAAAGAGGAATACTGCGAACATATAATTTCTTCTCACTTCCCACGTTGCGGGCAATGTTTTTATTAATCAATTTGGCCTCGGTCTCCAACTCCATCTGATGATACACCGAGCGTAGTATTTCCTCAAATGAATAATGGCCCAGGCGCAAATCTATTTCAGGCATCACAAATAATGAAAAATTCCGCATGGTCTGTGAGGAAAAAACGTTTCTCAGATTGACAGGAACCTGGACACGTAACATCTTTGACATCTTCATTTTAGTTAGAGGGTTCAGGCGTTCAAAAACATCCTGAAGAATGTAAAGATAGACCGATGCCAAATAAACAGTAATACTGACCTTATTCTCTTTGGTCACCCGCTTAATATCCTCCATAGAGACATCAACAATGGTCCGATGGAAACGTGGAGAAGAATTAATTGAGAATGGCAAATGGAATGCTTTGGACCTTCGCACCATTGGAGGAATATCCTCTCTAAAGTAACGTTTGTAGGCATCTTCGAACTCTTCTTCCGACCATTTCTCATTTGGTTTCTTGTAAGAAAAATCTTCAGGAACATCGATACCACACTCCTGAAAATAACCAATCAATACGGTCCGAAGAAAATCAAAGGCTCCCCCACCATCGGTAAGAATATGTGATACTTCCAGACTGATGCTATTTTCACGTATCAAAAAACGAAGCAGTAAACCGCCCTTTTCAAACTTTCTGCAGCACTCTCCCTCGTCCGATTCTATGGGAATATGGTACGGTAAATGCTCCAGATAGTACCAGAAAAAACCCTTGCGAAGCTGCATCAGATAGTAGGGGAATCTCCCTTCTGCCATCAACACAGCCTTTCTGAAAGCATCAATCTTTACCGGTTCCGTCAGTTTTGCTGAAACACGAATCACAGAAGTTACCTCCCGGGTAATTATGGCCGGAAAAATTTTGGCCGCATTATCCAACGTATGCCAGAAACGATTACCGTTCTTTGGTCCACTGAGATTCTTATTACCCATAAATCAAGATTTTATGGATTGCTTCAATATATAGCATCATATTTTTCAAATTTAGGACTTATTAGGGGAAATCACTGCATCACAGCATAATTTCGGAAAACCCGGGAACTTTCGAGCATCATTTCAAGATTAGCCGATTTGTATGGAATGGCACCTCTTCACCTCTCAACAAAATTGGAATATTTCATTAGAATGAATAGTTTTACTAAAACTTCCTGCCCTGGTCCAAAACCTGATCAAACCTTGTTTGTTATAAAAACTCACGGCTCTAAAAAACATTTAACAAGGTCATAATAATCAAATTTCAGAATGATAAAACGAGTCTGGATCACTCGGAATGAGTTCCATCAGATCAATAACTTAAATAAAATTTTATACTGATGAAACGAGCATGGCAACGATTGCAACAAGAGAATATGTATAAATTCCTGCATGCGAGTTCCATTAGACCTTAATAATCAAATTTTATACTGATGAAAAAACTAAAAATAGGAATACTCGGAACCTCTAACCACTTCCTCAAACGTATTGTATTGCCTCTGCAGCAGACCAATAACTGCGAAGCATTCGCTATTGGATCCCGAAATATAGAGAAAGCAGAGGCAATGGCACAGGAATTCAACATTCCCATGTGGTACGGTTCCTATCAGGCGGTGCTGGACGACCCGGATGTGGATATGATTTACATTCCCCTGCCCAATCACATGCACAAAGAGTGGGTGGAGAAAAGCATTGATGCCGGCAAGCCTGTCTTATGTGAAAAACCATTGGGAATGACTGCAGCTGAAGCAAACCAGATGGTTGCCAAAGCACAGGAAGCAGGCATTCCGCTCATGGAAGGCTTTATGTATATGTTTCATCCCATGTGGCAACATGCCCGGAACATCATAAAAACCGGTCAAATAGGAGACGTTCAGTACATTCACACGGCCTTTTCATACAACAATCCTTCCCCCACAAATATTCGAAACATTCCGGAATATGGGGGTGGAGCACTGATGGACATCGGATGTTATGCCATTTCGGTTCCAAGGTTTATAATGGGAAAAGAACCCGCGCAGGTTATGGCTCTTCAGTCCACACATCCCGATTTTGGTACCGACATGCACTCATCCTCCATCATGGATTTTGGTGGAGCCCGCGCCACCTTTTCGGTTTCCACAGCTGCTCAGGCCTTTCAAAAAGTGGATATCGTTACCAGCGGAGGAAGCATTACCATTCACATACCTTTCAATACCTACGTGGATGTTGCGGCAAAAATGACTGTCACCGATGGCATGGGAACCCGCGACATTGAGTTTCCCCCGGCCAATGCTTATGGCCTGATGTTCGATGCATTCGCAGATGCAGTTATCAACAATAAACCTCTGCCGGTGTCACACCTAGATGCCATCAACAACATGAAGGTAATTGATGCGGTACAAAAATCCGGGGAAACGAATGAATGGGTGAAAATTTAAAAAATGAAATATTAATAGCAATGGCCTTGCAACCATTGCTTATTTTCACGCTACTTTGGAACTTCACTCTATAGCCCCAACGGGGCGAAATAACAAAAACCCAGCCGGTAGGGCTGGGGAAGTCAGGCTGAAAGACTGGGGAAGTCAGGCTGAAAGGCTGGGGAAATCAGACCGAAAGGCTGGGGAAATCAGACCGAAAGGCCTGAGTAAAGAATGCTTAAAAAAACGAATCATGAAAACACTTTTCTTATCGATGGTTATGGCACTGCTTCTTCTAACATCCTGCACTAACCACAAAGCCTCCTTGGAGGTTATCTCCTTCAACATCCGTCTTGATCATGAAGGCGACGGCATCAACCAATGGAAGCACCGCATTCCTCTGGTTCAAAGCTACCTGGAAGAAAAGAAACCGGCAATTATCGGGATGCAGGAGGTGCTGCCCAACCAATTGGATGATTTGAAAAACATCATGGAAGGATACAATTTTGTGGCTGCTGGCAGAGAAGACGGGATAAACAAAGGAGAAGCATGTCCCGTTTTTTTCGATAAAGAACTTCTCTCTCTTAAGGACTCTGGTCATTTCTGGCTCTCCGAGACACCTGAAGATCCCGGAAGCATGAGCTGGGGAACTCACTACCCAAGAATTGTTACCTGGACAAAACTGAAAATTAAAGAAAACGGTAAAACCCTCTTTTTCTTCAATACCCACTTCAGTCACATCAGCGAAGAGGCGCGCATTAAAAGTGCAGAAATGCTGCTTCAGGAGATAAAACGCATTGCCGGGGTGGAACCGGTGATCCTTACCGGCGATTTTAACACTCCTGCCGAAAGTGGGCCTTACAACACCATCATTAATTCAGCCGATGAAAATTTCCGTCTTTTAAATGCTGAAGAAATTGCAGAAACAAAAAGCCATGGCAACATCACCTACAATGCTTTTGATCCCGGATACGAAGGAACACGCATCGATTTCATTTTTGTAAGTGAGTCATTGAAAGTAAAGGAGCATACTGTGGATGAAATAAAACAAGACAGTCTATTCATCTCTGACCATTTTCCGGTAAGAGCATTGTTACTTTTAAAGCGAGAAACAACAGCAATAAAACCTTCTAACAATTAAATATTTCCCGGGACTCCGGTTCCGGGAAACTAACCACTAACCCATTCAGGGTCTAAAATCCTGATATCATGCCACAATCATTAGTTAAAAACTACATTCACATTACCTTTAGTACAAAAAAAAGAGTTCACCTCATCGACAAAAATATTTCTAAGGAACTATACCCTTATTTGGCGGGCATTTGTACAGATCTCGAATCCTGGCCCATTCAGATTGGTGGATATACAGACCATATCCACATACTGTGCATGCTATCACGAAAAATCCCTCTCATGAAACTGCTGGAAGAGCTCAAAAGTCATTCCTCTGGTTGGATTAAAAAGAAAGGTTTAAAATATCGGAATTTCTACTGGCAGAATGGGTACGGCGCTTTCTCAGTAAACCAGTACGGAGTGGAAATTGTCAAACGATACATCCTTAATCAGGAGGAACACCATAAAAAAAGAACTTTCAAGGAGGAGTACCGCCACCTTCTAAAAGAGCACCACATCGATTACGATGAACGCTACGTCTGGGATTAAATTAACAATGTGATGCATCTTAACCTCACTAGCGCACCTAACGCATCACGAAAACAATGGTTTACAACCATGGCTAAACATAATGCCCCTTAGCGGCTTTACCTAATAGCCCCAAAGGGGCGTCATATTTATTTAACCCTGGCTGAAAGGCCTGGGGAAATCAGGCTGAAAGGCCTGGGGAAATCAGGCTGAAAGGCCTGGGGAAATCAGGCTGGAAGGCCTGGGGAAATCAGGCTGGAAGGCCTGGGGAAATCAGGCTGGAAGGCCTGGCTGGAAAGCCTGGGAAAATCAGCCTGAAGGTCTGAAAAGTCAGCCTAAAAAGCCTGAAAAAAGGAGAGACCCCCGGACATCTCCGGCAGGCCTCTCCCGACTTCAACAAACGGATGTGAATGCCCTGTCAGACCATTAAAACTGGTAACTCAACCCCACGCTGAAAGTACGCCCGGGGTTAAAAATATTATACACCTGATTCTCGGCTTCATAAGAATGATAATAACTTTCCTGTTTCTGATTAAGGAGGTTCGAAACCTTAAAGTCAACTTTTGTGTTTTGATCCTCCCCGAATTTTTTATTGACACTTAAGTTCAAACTGTGAAAGGGTGATACATAGATATCAGGGAAAAGACCGCCACCTACTATCGAAAGGGTTTCTCCTTTCACATTGTAAAACAACCCGGCAGCCAGACCAGACTCATAATTATTGTAAGTTAATCCGGCATTGATGACGTATGGCGACTGGCCAGCCATTTCACGGGTGTCATCAATAGACTCTCCGGTTTTCTCATAAGTTTTTCGGGCGCTGTATTCCGCATCTGTCATTTCTATTTCAGACTTCACCAAAGTAACATTACTATTGATGCTGAAATACTTCAACAAGGGTGATACAAAGTCGAGGTTCTTACTGAATTCAAACTCAAATCCGTACAACTGACCATCTCCAACATTCCGGGGCTGATATTCGGTACTTGTCTGCTGCTCAGGAATCCGAACCAATTCGATGGGCTTATCAAACTGCTTATAGAAAACACTGGCAGAAACATTCTGGGCCCTGTCGCCAAAGAGTTCCCATCGAAGATCAAGATTATTGATGCGTGTCTCTACCAGATTGCCATCCCAATCAGAATAAGGAAACAGGCTGCCATTAAATATCCGGTTGCTGATGGGATCCAGAATCTGAGCAAACGAAAGTTCCTTAAACGACGGACGGGCAATGGTTCGGGAATATGCAGCCCGCAGGTTTTGTTGTTCCGAAAGTGCATAAATCAGGTTGACAGATGGAAAGAAATCCAACGATTCTAGGACCTTGTCATTGTCCAAATTTCGTCCGTTTCGGGTATCACCACTTGCATAACTCTGGTCACGACCGGTATGTCGCTGTACATAGTTCTCCATCCGAACACCGAGTATGGTTTTAAAATTGCTGAAAAGCGATATTTCATTGGACAGGTATGCAGCAGTGTTATGCACATTCGATTCATAAGCATTGGGGTTCGGATTATTATTGCCCGATTGATAATAAATAGCATTGGGTTGATTTGGGTAAAGGTTTTCCGGATTCAGCACTTGCGATGCATCAGGCTCCTCCCAGGACTGGCCGCCAAAAAACTGAACATCAAAAAAGAGAATCTCATAATCCCTTTGTTTGTAATTGTGACTGACTCCGAATTTCAATGTTGCATCCTCTTCCCCAAACTGATATTCTTTTGTAATATCCATCTTTGCGGTGGCATTTATTTCGCTCAGCTCCCTCCAGATGCGAGTGGGATTACCTCCGGCTCCTGCATTAAACATGACATCGTCATCGGAACGAAACGTAAACGCCGTTTTCCGGATGTCCGGATCCTGAGAGGAAGAAAAAGTGGGCGACAATCTCCAGTCCACTTCCCAACCCGATTCCTGAAAAACATGAGTTCCACTCAGCAAAAAATTGGTCAGAGATCGTTGGTTGTATTCCAGGTTGTCCGACTCAGCATAATACCCGGACTGCCCCACTGCAGAAGCATCATTATCAATGCTGAATTTTCCGGCTCTGCTTACACCGTTCTGAAGGTGCATTGCAGTAAATCTGTATTTATTAAAATTGGTTTTGTAAGCAATTCCGCCGAGCATTCCCACCAACACATTTCGTTCTCCCACGGCTCCGTTCTGAAGCGTGGCGTACCTCATCTCATACGAGTCAGGGTCAATCTGTTTCTGATATTCGCCATACTGCACATCGCTGTCAAAATCGTATTCATTCTTATACGAAAGAGAGAATATATACCCCAGTTTTGGGGCTTTCGCAGATTCTGAATCCAGATCTATCTGGTTGCCAAACGAAAAGCCGAGACTGTAATCCATCAGGCTTGTTTGTTCCTTTGCTCCCAACTGTGGATTAAAACTCCGGATAAAGTCAACAACTTCATTCTGAGGGGCACCACTAATCGGGGTGGGAATATTAGACTGCCTTGCACGGTCGGGAAGGGCACGGGTGCCATCATCAAAACCTAGAAAATCGGTGCCGCCACCATCATAAGACAGAAAATCCTCATTCAGGTGCACATCCGGATTAAAGGCGGTACCCGCAGAAACACTAAAAACTTTCCTGTCCGGGAAGTCTCTGGTACTTACATTAAGCAATCCACCGGTAAAATCGGCTGGCATCTCTGCGGTGAAGTTTTTACTCACCATCATATTGTCAATCAGATTGGAGGGAAAAATATCCATCTGAAGGCTGTTTCGATCCGGATCAAGTCCGGGAATATCTACACCATTTAGGGTCGTCTTTGAGTATCGGTCGCCCAAACCCCTGACATACACATATTTGCCATCTTCAATGGTTACCCCTGTAACTCTTTTTGCGGCTTCCACTGCGGTACCGTCACCAATAAGCTCCATTTTGGCAGCCGAAATTCCATCGAGCATCACTGACGATTTTGCCTTCATGGTTTGCAAGGCCGCCTCGGTATTTCTGATAGCACGGGCTGTGACCACCACATCTTCAAGTTCAACGGTACTTTCTCCCAATTCAAGATTGTTGAGCACCGTTACCTCATCAGCTTTTACTTCAACACCCTCCACAATAAGCGACTGAAAAGAGATAAAGGATAGTTGAAGGTCATATATTCCGGGATTCGTTTGCAGGGCAAATTTACCATCAAGGTCGGTGGCTGTTCCGGTATAGGTATCTTTGATTACCACGCTCACTCCAACGAGTGTTTCACCGGTGGTTCCGTCATATACCGTACCTCTTATGGTCCCTTTCTGTGAATAAGCAATCGTTGATATCAGGGATAGGATAACAATTACCAAGTTTCTCATTTTATTCATCCGTTTGTTCGTCCGTTTGTTTTGCTTAATGCAGAAGAACAGGCTTGCGATTGCTCTGCAAGCCCGTTCTGTTAATTCTTTTCAATTATTCTTATATTTAACTGTTGCGGTAAGATTAGAAAGAAGTTGCACCCGCATTAGCAGCCCATGTCCATCCAAAAACAGATGTATTAATTGCTGTTGCAGGAGCAGTGCCGGCGGTAATACCTGCAGGAATCTCCCCGTTTACATGTGAAGCAAGATCAGCCTCATTTACATCCAAAACGATATTCTCGAATGAAACAACTCCAACATCATGGGTTACACGATTTATTTGCTGACCTTCAGCAATTGCAGTGATAAATATGTTGTCGAAGCTGACACTTGTGTTATCGTCAGTATTGATAAGGTCCTCAGAAGAACGATCCTCGCTATTGGCAATTACAATACCATTCTTCATGATATAAGGTCCAAAGTCTGACGACCCTTCCGGTCCGTCCAACTCAAAACTGTGCCCGGCTACAGTAATCACCATAAAGTTATCGAGTGTACCGGTCCATGATTGGTCAGCATCCATTCCGTCGTCACCAACATTCCAGATAAGCGCATTGGTAACATTTACGGTACCACCAAACCATTCGATGCCATCATCCTGATTGGAAACCACCTCGATATTCTCCACAACAGTACCGGATCCGACGCCACCAAGTGTCAACCCGTTTATTTCGTTTCCTGATCCAATATTACTACCACCATGACGAATAGAGATGTATTTGAGCACCCCTGAATTGTCTTCATCATCACTGCCACCATAAAGACCGTTGGGATCAGAAGTGGGAATACCTTCAATTTGCACTTCTGTAAGATCCCCGGCATCATTGGAAGCTGATATACGGGCATTTCCAAGCACAATAAGACCACCCCAAAGACCATTCACATTGGGTTCCAGATTAGGACTGGCAAAATCACCGGCAGCCACATCGGCTGGAGAGATTTCGTCGGCCACAGAGGTAAAAATAATAGGAGCATCAGCGGTTCCTTCAGCCATAAGTTTAGCATCACGCGCCACAACAAGTGCAGTAGCATTCGCACCCGTTCCCGCCTCACCTTTAATAATGGTACCAGGCTCAATTGTAAGTGTGGCTCCGGCCTCAACCGAAATACGCCCACCCAGCTGGTAAACCTTGTCACTGGTCCAGGTAGTGTTTTCAGTAATGTTTTCAGTCACAACAACATTTCCTGTGTCTATTGTATTGTTGTTGTCATCATTGTTGTCATCATCATCACACGAAGTGAAAGAAACAGCCATTCCAAATCCGAAGAGAAGGCTTAAAAGCATAAAACGATTTTTCATTGTCATCATGTTTTTTTGGTTTGTCATTCAAATTAGACACTGCAAAAGAACATTGTTATCGTTTCGTGTATTTTAAGCCGCGTTTAAGTAACCGTTAATAAAACACGAGCGGACTTAATGGTAGATTAACATAGGACACAAAAAAACCGGCTCTAATCAATAAGAGCCGGTATCAGACAATTTCTAAAAACATATTCTCAAGATGCCAAAAGATCACGCAACTTTTCTTCATATTCATTCCGGTCTATTTCCCCTTTGGCATATCTTTCTTTAAGGATGGTAAGTGGTGCAGGGTGTTCTTCTTCCAATGCATCTTTAATTCCTTTCTTGGTTGCCCACGACAAAAAAGCCATGGCAGGAACTACCAACATCCAGCCCCAACCAATGGTCCAGGCACCTCGTTTTGTCTTTTTGGATTTATCTTTTTTTGCTTCTTCCATAACTTATCATTTTTGAAAATGAGACAATACAATAAATATAAGGATTTTAACGGAGAAGGTAAAGAATTTAATTTCGAGAGTTTCCAAACATGATACCCTCCTGATTGTTTACTTTTGACAGAATAAAAAAAACCCCTATGGAAGACAAAAAATTTAATCCTGAGCACCGGAAAAAACTGAATGATCCGGAAAGACTGGAAAAACTTGAACCCGGAAAGATCTGGGCATTCATCGATTATAAAAAACCGGAAAGAATCATCGATATCGGAGCAGGCACTGCATTTATCACTGCTGCTCTTGGAGACCTTATGCCCAAGGCGCTTATCGATGCTTACGATATAGAGCCGGTAATGGTAGAGGAGATGAGAAGTAACCTCCCTGAATACAGTCGCATCACTCCGCATCTGATGGCCGACAACGAACTTCCTGTAGAGGATGAGTATGCTGATGTGGTTTGGTTAATCAACCTCTTTCATGAATTGAGAAAACCCCACCTCTTGCTGAAAGAGATCAAGCGCGTGCTCAAGCCCAACGGGAAACTTTTAATTATTGACTGGGCAAAAAGAGAAGATGCCTGTGAGTCCGGACCTCCACTTGAGCACAGGGTTGATGAAGCAACCATCACATCGTTAATGGTGGATGCAGACTTTTCCAATATTAAAGCAACCGAGGAGTTTACGGATCATCTGGGAGTTGTAGGGACCAAATTGTGAGATAATCCCACATAACTCTTCTATAAAAAGGCCATGCGTCTTTGCGTTTGGTCTTTTCTAAAAACCACTGTGAAAACTTTCAACCAAAGAAAAGATATCCCAATAAAATAGCCGCAATAATTCCTGCAAAATCAGCGATAAGACCACAGGCCACTGCATGCCGGGTTTTTCGAATTCCTACTGATCCAAAATATACGGCAATCACATAAAAGGTGGTATCTGTGGCTCCCTGGACAGTGCTTGCAATGCGGCCTACGAAAGAATCAGCACCGTGGAGATTCATGGCATCCACCATCATACCGCGGGCTCCACTACCGCTCAAAGGTTTCATCAATGCGGTGGGTAAAGCACCTACAAAGTCGGTATTCAAACCAACAGCACTTATAACCCATGCAATCCCGTCAATCAATACTTCCATGGCTCCTGCTGCTCTAAAAACACCAATTCCCACTAAAATAGCAATCAGGTAAGGGATAATTTTAACGGCAATGAAAAAGCCGTCTTTAGCCCCTTCTATAAATGACTCGTAAACATTTACTTTTCGGATAACGGCCATTAGAATGAACGTAACAATGATGGAAAACAGAATAATGTTAGCTGTCAGCAGGGAAACAACCCTGATTTGCTCCCGATCGAGCAACGATAAACCGTAAATAACGGCACCGATAAACATCCCAAGTCCTCCAAGATATCCCAAAACCACCTTATTAAACAGGTTAATTTTCTGCGCCACGGCGACCGCAATTAACCCGACAATGGTACTAAAAAATGTGGCCAATAAAATAGGAAGGAAAATATCGGCCGGATTGGCAGCTCCCATTTCTGCTCTGTAAACCATTATGGAAACGGGAATAATAGTAAGCCCCGAGGTATTCAGTACCAGAAACATTATCTGAGCATTGGATGCAGTATCCTTCTTCTCGTTGGCGGTCTGAAGCTCTTTCATGGCTTTGAGTCCCATAGGAGTGGCAGCATTGTCAAGTCCCAGCATATTGGCTGCAATATTCATCATCATGGAGCCATAAGCAGGATGATCCGGCGGCAAAGTAGGAAAAATTCGACGAAAGAACGGTCCTATGACTCTGGACATAGCCTGCACCATTCCTCCCTTCTCTCCAATACGCATCAACCCCAGCCAAAGCGTCAGCACTCCGGTCAGTCCCAAAGAAATCTCAAACCCTGTTTTGGCATAATCAAAAGTGGCATTCATCAGGTTTGAAAATACTTCCAGATCCTGAAAGAAAATCAACTTGATTAAAGCCACAACAAATGCTATCAGAAAAAAAGCTATCCAGATATAGTTCAGCACCATAGAACAATCGGTTTAATACCGAGGAGAAGAATGCTTCAGCAAAAATTCTCCCCATTGACCGGTATCAGAAATTATTTTTTATAGGCATCATGAGGGGCGCCAAATTCTTTACAGGCAATATTGTCCACATCAATCTGCCATATTTTTACATTCTTCACTGCAGGATCGCTGTATTCAAAATGTTTGTCACTGTACTGCTTCATGATGTAATCCAGTGCCAGGCGTTTGGCATCCATTTCTTCCACAAACGTTACTTTACCCTCGGCGACCACGCTTTTTGCCTTCATCCTGTAGCTGCAGGCCACCTTAGGGTGCTGGAAGGCCAGGTCCTGTCCGACGTTAAAAGTCAAACAGATGTGGTTATTATTTTCCAGCGCACGAACAATCCGTCCTTCCGGGGCACTGTGCAAATAAAAAACCCCCTCCTGATAACCAAAATTCATAGGAACACTGTAGGGCAATCCATTCTCATCCACCACTGCGGCAAAACAAATATCACACTGCGATATTACTTCTTCTATAAATGCTGCATCGTTATGGGTAAATGTTTTCATGTAAAGAACTTTTTATTAAGCTTATTATTATATTTTAAAACTAAACCACAGTTCTGCCACCCAGAGCCTTAGAAATAAAGATAAAGGCCTGTTGCAGATTATTAAAATCCTGAAGCAACTCCATAAACCCGGCTTCATCTTTCTCTTCTTCCGCCTTTTTCAAAAGTTGCCGTTTTTCATCCAGGAGTATTTTTACTTTTTTCCATTTCAACTCCGTCACCACCTTGGGAACCAATTCATCTAAAAGATCTTCTTCGGTTGAAACCACTCCGAGTTTATCGTGAATACGGCTCAATGAATACTCATGAGCTATCAAATCGGTTGCCAGGCTGCTGATGCGATTGTCGGAACTGGAGACAAAAAACCGGGAGGAGGAGAAATTCTCATTCCGAAAGTTCTCTTCGTACAACTCCATCATTCTATTGTAAAGCGGATTCACACTTTCCAGCTCATCCTGCCGTAATTCTGCAACAATATACTCACCAACAGATACTTCCCGCTTGCCATCGTCAAATTCAAATTCGCCCAGCATGGCATCGCCATATTTCAATAAAAACCGCAAAACTTCCCGCTCCTCGGCTTCAAAGGGATTGCTTGAAGATGCTGCCTGCTTCAACATTGGATCTGAAACAGGTGCCGAAGCACTCATACCCGAATTTCCGGGTGATTGATTTTCATTATAGTGAGTCCGTTTGGAAGCATCTTCCTGTCTTTTTTTGCGAAGCTTCCCAATCTCCATATAGAGCACTTGTTCCTCAACTTTCATGAGATTGCTGCAATCTTTCACATACTCGGTACGGGTAATGGAATCCGGAATAACAGAGATTGTACGCACAATATCCTGCACCAGACGGGCCCTGGCGATGGGATCGTCTTTGGCCTCTTCTAACAGCAAGCCTGTCTTAAACCGAATAAAATCAGTTTCGTGCTTTTGAATATATGCACGGAGAGCCTCTCCTCCGAGTTTTTTCGCATAAGAGTCAGGGTCTTCACCGTCGGGCAACAACAAAACTTTCACATTCAGCCCTTCTTCGAGTACCAGATCTATTCCCCTGAGTGAGGCTTTAATACCGGCGGCATCCCCATCAAAAATAATGGTAAGATTTTTAGAAAACCGCGCAATGAGGCGGATCTGGTCAGGAGTAAGAGCTGTCCCCGAAGAAGCAACCACATTACTAATGCCTGCCTGATGAAAAGATAAAACATCGGTATATCCTTCAACCAAAATACAACGATCCTGACGGGCTATCTCCTGACGGGCCTGATACATCCCGTAAAGAACCTTACTTTTGTGGTAAATCTCTGATTCAGGAGAGTTTAGATATTTGGCCGTCTTGGCATCGGTACGCAACACGCGACCTCCAAAGCCAATAACCTTTCCTGCCAGACTGTGAATCGGAAAAATGACCCGCCCCCGAAACCGGTCCGCCTTGTAATCATCTCGAACTATGGTGAGTCCGGTTTTTTCGAGAAAATCAAGCTTGTACCCCTGCCTCAAAGCTTCTTTGGTAAAGGCATCTCTGGATTCGGGCGAATAGCCTAATTGAAATTTCTGTATGATGTCGTCGCGGAAATTTCGTTCTCTGAAATATCCAAGACCGACAGATTTTCCTTCGTCTGATTTATGCAACCTGTCCATAAAATAACCAGCAGCAAAAGTGGTAACCACAAGCATGCTTTCACGGTCATTCTGATGGGCCATCTCTTCGGGAGTGAGCTCCTTCTCCTCGATGTGAATGTGAAATTTCTTCCCGAGGATTTTTATGGCTTCAATAAATGAAATCTGCTCATGATCCATCAGAAAATTCACTGCATTGCCACCCTTTCCACATCCGAAACACTTATAAATCCCTTTGTGCGGAGAAACAATAAATGAAGGCGTTTTTTCATTATGAAAAGGGCACAATCCAATGTAATTAATCCCGCGTCTTTTGAGGTTAATAAACTCGGAGACTACTTCTGTAATCTGGCCCTGAGCTGTCTCCATTACCTTGTCTATGGTACCCTTATCTATCATTCTCCACTATGAGATTATTTTGTCCACAATATATTTTGTAGTTCGTCAAAGTTAAAAAAAATCGGTCGTCCTTCATTTTCTTTTCAAGCGGATAAATTTTATTTTTAATGTGTGCACAAATTATCACATCAGCCATGACAAAAAAATTAGTAGTCCTATCCGGTTCCGGAATCAGCGCAGAGAGCGGAATCCAAACATTTCGTGACATGGGCGGATTGTGGGAGCAATACGACATTACAGAGGTAGCCTCTCCACAGGCCTGGGAAGGCAACCGCCAATTGGTTCTTGATTTCTACAATCAGCGCCGCAGGCAACTCTTTCAATGCATCCCCAATTCTGCGCATTATGCACTTGCTGAACTTGAAAACCACTTCAAAATCAACATCATAACCCAGAACGTTGATGACCTGCATGAGAGAGCCGGCAGCACCAATGTTCTGCATCTACACGGAGAGTTAAAAAAGGTACGCAGCACCATCGATCCATCACTTGTTTACGAATTGGATCACTGGGAACTGAAAGAAGGAGATATCTGCGAAAAAGGTTCCCAATTAAGACCTCACATTGTTTGGTTTGGCGAACCGGTGGAAGCCATCAAGGAAGCTGCTGAAATTGCCTCAACAGCAGACATTTTCCTGGTTATAGGAACCTCTCTTTCGGTCTATCCTGCAGCAGGACTCATCGATTTTGTCCCCCCGGAAGTTCCGGTTTTCATTATTGACCCAGGTTCCCCGGCCTATATATCATCAACAAATATTGAAGTTATAAAAGAGAAAGCCACCAAAGGAATGGAAATCCTGAAAGACCGGTTAAAATCGCTGGCTTAGTTTTTCTGTTCTTGTAATTTCAACGGAAAAAGCCACCCCTATTTCTTCAACGCTTCGGCCCCGGAAGTTATTTCGATAAGCTCATTGGTAATGGCCGTCTGGCGTGCTTTATTATACGATAATTGCAGGTCTTTAATCAAATCCGTAGCATTATCGGTGGCCTTATGCATAGAAGTCATACGTGCTCCGTGCTCCGAGGCAATAGAGTCCAAAACCACCTGATAAAACAAGGATCGCAACGTTTTTGGCATCAAATCATTGACAATCGTTTGCCGATCGGGTTCCAGAATATATTTCGAAATAGGCTTATCTCGTTTAACTTCGGGAATGGCAATGGGTAAAAATTGCTGTACCTGTACCTGCTGAACAGCCGCATTAATAAACTCATTATACACCACAATGGATCTTTTCAATATACCCAAGTCGTATTCATCCAGTAACTCTTCGGCAAGCATAGAAATCTTTTCAAACGATGGGTCCACCAATTGACCTTCCTCTCTAATGTGGGGAATAATATTTCTGGCCCGCAACATTTTCCAGGCCTGCTTTCCAAGCACCCGAATCTCCACATCTCCATTCTTGTATTCTTCGCGAAGATCAGTCTTCAGCAGGTTCTGTACTGCCTTTACCACATTGCTGTTAAAAGCACCGCACAATCCTCTGTTGGACGCGATAACCCACAACACCACTTTATCCCCTTTGCCAGGCATGGTGTAGTTAATTTTCACATCCTCACGGGCCGAAACCATATCATTAATAATCCCCAGAAGGTGCGAAGTATATGGTCTGATATGATCCACATCATCCTGTGCCTTCTTCAAACGGGCTGCAGAAACCATTTTCATGGCACTGGTAACCTGCCGGGTGGTTTTAATGGCCCCAATACGTGTGCGTATGTCTTTTAAATTTGCCATCTATAAATTAGTCTTCCTTATCTTCACTAAAATGAGCTGCCACATCAAGTGCTACTTTCTCAAGTTTCTTAGTAATCTCCTCATCCAGATTTCCTTTGAGGATACCCTTCAGAACCTCATTGTGTCGTACTTCCAGAGTTTCAATAAACTCACGCTCAAAATCTTTCACCTTATCCATGGGCACATCTTTCAATAACCCCTTGGTTCCGCAGTAGATAATGGCTACTTGCTGCTCCACTTTAACCGGTTTGTACTGAGCCTGCTTGAGCAACTCCACGTTTTTGCGCCCTTTGTCCAGGACAGCCATGGTAGCAGGATCCAAATCGGAACCAAATTTTGAAAAGGCTTCCAGTTCCCGATACTGAGCCTGATCAAGCTTCAATGTACCGGCTACTTTCTTCATCGGTTTAATCTGGGCATTTCCTCCAACTCTGGAAACTGAAATTCCCACATTAATTGCCGGACGCACCCCCGCATTAAACAAATTGTTTTCCAGGAATATCTGCCCGTCTGTAATAGAAATTACGTTTGTGGGTATATAAGCAGACACATCTCCTGCCTGGGTTTCAATAATTGGCAAAGCAGTAAGTGTCCCGCCCCCTTTTACCAGGTGCTTTATGGCTTCAGGTATGTCGTTCATTTGAGCCGCTACTTTATCAGACTCAATAATCTTGGCAGCACGCTCCAGCAATCTTGAATGCAAATAAAAGATATCACCAGGAAAAGCTTCACGTCCGGGTGGACGACGAAGAAGAAGCGAAACCTCGCGGTATGAAACCGACTGCTTGGACAAGTCATCATAAATAATCAGGGAATGCCTTCCAGTGTCGCGGAAAAACTCACCAATAGCTGTGCCGGCAAAAGGTGCATAAAATTGCATAGCTGCAGGCTCGGAAGCAGAAGCAGAAACCACAATGGTGTAATCCATGGCACCATGTTTCTGCAAAGTATTCACAATCTGTGCCACGGTAGAGCCTTTTTGCCCAATAGCTACGTAAATACAATAGACAGGATTTCCTGCTTCATAAAATGGTTTCTGATTGATGATGGTATCAATGGCAATTGCTGTCTTTCCTGTTTGGCGGTCGCCAATAATCAACTCACGTTGCCCACGACCGATGGGGGTCATGGCATCAATGGCTTTCAGTCCGGTTTGCAATGGTTCTTTTACCGGCTGACGATAGATTACCTGGGGTGCTTTTCGTTCAATGGGCATTTCAAACAAGTCACCCCCCAGAGAACCTTTCCCGTCGATGGGTTCACCAAGCGTGTTCAGCACTCTTCCCACCATACTGTCACCAACCTTGATGGAAGCAATACGTCCGGTACGCCGCACCACATCGCCTTCACTTACCAGATGAGAATCACCAAATAAAACGACTCCCACACTGTCAGCTTCCAGGTTCAGCACCACCCCCATACAATTATCAAACTCCACCAACTCATTGGATTGGGCATTGGATAAACCATATACCCGGGCAATGCCGTCACCCACCTGCAACACCGTACCTACCTCTTCAAGTTCTGTGGCAGATTGAAATCCTTCAATTTCTTTTTTTAATAGTTCGGATACTTCCGAAGGACGAATTTGTTCCATACCGGATATTTTTAACTCACTATTTTCTTTTTCAACATTTTTATCTGATGAGCAATGCTATTGTCAACAATCTTATCATCAACCAGCATGATAATTCCCCCGATAATTTCGGGTTTAACTTGAACAACCATCTCTATCGGACCATTGAATTCCCTCTCAAGAAAGCTTTGCAGCTCTTTCAAATAATCTTCCTCAAAAGCAACGGCAGTAATAATCTTCACGCTATGTATGCCTTTGTGCCGCTTATAAAGCTCTTTAAAAAACCTAAGTATATCAGGCAATAACGACTCCCTGTTTTTATCTACAACCATCTCCACAAAACGCATTACCAAAGGATGTAATTCCTTTGCCAAAACATTTCTAAGGGTTTCTTTTTTACGGGATGCCTTAATAACCGGGTTATTCATAAAAGCACAAAAATCCCTGACACTAAGACATTGCTCTTGTAAAACAGCCACGTCCTTTTCAAAACGGTCAAGATCATTCTTCTCTTTTCCGAGTTCAAAAAGTGCGGTTGCATATCTTACTGTTATGGGACCTCTGTTCATTCCGTTTTAATTCCTTTTCGTCAATGACTGTTTTCAAGATAAAACCAACGCCGTAATTGGCGTTTTCTTGCAAGCCCTAATTAGTGCCTGTACATAAACTCAGCAAAATTTGTTTTTTAGGCTGTGTCTGTTCAGAAGGTGCCAGTTAAAAGGCTTGCGAAGTCCGAAAATACGGAGTTTACTTATCGTAAATGAGTACTTTTCGGACAAGCGTAACGCAGTAAATGGTACTTTATGGACAGAAACTAATTAAAATTCATCTCGTTGAGATAAGCATTAATAACCTTCTTCTGCTTTTCCTCCCCTGATAACTCTTCCTTCAATATTTTCTCTGCTATCTCAACAGAGAGATTTCCGATGGTTTTCCTGATTTCGAGCATGGCATCTTTTCGTTGCATCTCAATATCACGACTTGCTTTTTCAAGCATCCGCTGTACCTCTTCCCGGGCTTCATTCCGGGCCTCCTCGATTATTTCACTCTTCACCTGACGAGCTTCTTTCAAAATTAAATCCCTCTCTTTTCGGGCTTCATCAATAACCTTTTTTCGTTGGTGCTCCATCTGTTCTGCCTCTTCCTTTGCCTTTTTGGCATCTTCAAGAGCAAAATGGATGGTTTCCTCACGAACCTTAAGGGCCCGCAGAATAGATGGCCATGCATACTTACGCAATATAACCAAAAGAATTACAAACGTCAGGGATGTCCAGAAAACCAATCCGGGACTGGGGGTCAATAGTTCCATAAATACATCTTTGGATTAAACCCAAGTGATAAAAGTTTCAATAGAACAAACTAAGATTTTTATTGAATTCTTTCTATTTCAAGAAATCTCTATACACATAGCCAAAGCTAGGCTGAAAAAGATTAACCAATAAAAAAGAGAAACATCGCAAAAATTAGTTCGGAATATTAAAATTCTTTACACTATTGATAAAAAACATTTAGTCAACCAACCAGGCAACTACAATAGCAAAAAGGGAAACACCTTCAATAAGTGCGGCTGCCACAATCATTGCAGTCTGAATCTTAGAACTCATTTCGGGCTGACGGCTCATCGATTCAATAGCCGATTGTCCAATTTTCCCGATACCAAGGCCTGCGCCTAAAACAATAATTCCCAATCCTACTGCAGTAAAAGACATAGCTTCCATATTATTTATTTTTATATGTTAATGTTCTGATTTCGTTGTACTCATTCCAATAAACAGTGCTGTAAGCAATGTGAAAATATACGCTTGCAAAACAGCGACCAGCAATTCAAGCAAAAACATCACTAAAGATAATAAAATTGATACCGGTGCAATGTATATGGATTTGATAATAAATATAATGGATATCAAACTCAAAATAATAATGTGTCCGGCTGTGATGTTGGCAAACAAACGAATCATCAAGGCAAAAGGCTTCGTAAAGATGCCTATAAACTCAAGAGGTACAAGCAATATTTTTATGGGGAAAGGCATTCCCGGAGCAAGAAAAATATGCTTCCAGTAATCCTTAACGGCAAAAACATTAATCACCAGAAAAGAAAAAACGGCCAGTGTTGCGGTGAAGCTGATGTTGCCTGACAAGTTACTGCCTCCAGGGAAAAAGGGGATAATACCGATCAAATTGTTTATCCAGATAAAAAAGAACATGGTAAGCAGAAACGGAACGAACTTATCGGCTTTATCCTTTGCAATCTGACTGCGGGCAATGTCGTCCCGGACAAACAAAATTAGTGGTTCTAAAACCGCTCTGAATCCACGCGCCGGAGCAATTCCGTGCCGGGCGTAAGCCTTCCCTGCCGAAAGAAACATCAAAAGCAAGAGCGCCATTGACAATATCATGCTGGCAACATTCTTGGTAATGGAAAAATCCAGTGGTGAAGCATTCCGAATGTTACCCTCCGCATCCATTTCCAATTCTCCCTCATCCCCGGTAATGTAAAACTGCTCTTCATGTAAAATCACATAATCATTCCCCAGTTGCTGTGGTTCCTGTTCATGATAAAAATGTCCGGAAGAAAAAAACCATAAGGAATTGTTGTGCCACAAGATAACGGGCAATGGAACATTGATATGAACTTCATGCCCACGACTATTGGTATAATCAACTACATGCCATTGATGAGCATCGCTGATGTGATCCATAATCAGACCAAAAGCATCCACCGGTTCATCCGGTGACTGAGGCTCTCCTGACGCCTGAGTACTGAAACTACCCAGTAAAAGAAAAAATATCAGTATAATTTTCTTCAAGACCTAAGACATTTTGAGAAAATAATTAAATGAAGTTTTACATACCATAGCGTATGAAAAACCGCATTCTTTGAGTTTATCCGGCAACCGGATAATTTTTCCTATCACTATACGAAGAGTTCCGGCCGGAAGTTTCAAACAAAAAAATATTCGTTCATCATCAAATGGTTAGACCAAATTTAAGAAAATAATATGAACCCGGTTGGTTGTATTTCCTGATATTTGAACAATTCATGAATTGAAGGCCGATGGAGCCAACTATCCAACTTAAGCAAGCTGATGATTGCAGAGCGAAAAATCAAGAAGTTATCGTCATTTCCGGGAAAAAAGCCATTTGATTTTCCATTTGGTATCCATTGCCAAAAGAATTAAGTAGGCTACAATTAATGGAATAACAAAAGCCTCAATGTGTTGGTGATCCTTTTCAAAGAAGAGAATGATTAACAATGGAATGAGAAGCATTTTAAGAAAGGAAATTCCCACATATATAAAACCGGTTGAATTAAACCAGTGTTTACGAACCTCTTTAAGGATATAGGTGCCAACCGGGAAAGAAGCAACAATAGCCAGGGCCAGATAAACCCATGATCCTGGCACATGATTGGTCTCAATAAAAACAATAAGGCCTGCTGCTCCTTTAATCAGCAGGCCATAGAAAATCTCCTTAAAAATTAATGCTTTATAGAGAATGGCACCCATAAAAACCTATTTTTTTACCTCTTTGGGAGGTGTCTGAACGGCGCCTCCTGCAGTTGTCTGATTCCCCATATTACAGGTTCCGGAGAAAATTGCACCCGGCTCAATATTCAGTTTGCCTGTTTTTATATCGCCATTAACCTTGGAACTGGCTTTAAGCGACAACAATTCACTAACGGTTATTTTTCCGTTAAGAGAACCGGCCACTTCAGCATTGCTGCAGAATACCTCACCCTTTATCAGGCCGTTGGATCCAATTACCACTTTTCCTTTGGAATTGATATTGCCCTCAATATTTCCATCAATCCGGATGTCACCATTGGTCTCAATGTCTCCGGTAATTTTCGTCCCCTGACCAATGATGTTTGGTAGTTTATTTTCGGGCTCAAAACTCTTTGCCATGATCTTTTATATTAATGATTAATAATTGGTTTATTCGTTGTTCTCAAATCCCGGAATTTCGGACATTGATTATTTCACATCAACACTTACTAACCCAAAAAAATTTCATCAACTCAAATCACTAAAATTAATGTTTTCCTTGCGGTCAGAATCTGTCTATTGCAAGGCAACCGGTGCCATAATCATTGTCTTCTTCTGCCTTCTGCTTAATTGTCTTCTGCCTGTAATCTATAAACTTCCACCCTCTTTTTGAAACAAAATACTGTTTCTTTAGAACAAAATTAACAAGATTATTGAAAATTAAGGTTTTTCACCGTCCAAATCCCTTAACCCCTTTAATTGTTTTTCCTTTTTTACCTGTCGGAGTTTTTTGGCGGTATTGGTATAATATTTATGTCCGGCAATAAAATTGATCTGCTTTTTATTCCAGTCTCCCTGCGAAAGGCTCCCGTTCAACTGCTGAACCTCATTGTAAAGATTGTTGGATACGGGTAGAAAATCTGATCTTCCCAAATAATCAAGGTCTGCATCTTTCAAAATGGCTTCCAAATGATTTCGAGGTTCAGCTTCCGGTCTGGTAACATTTATCAGTTGACAAACCTCTTCAATTTGCTCATCCGGAAAGTCATACAGTTGCATAACTTCACGTGCCAGATCTATACTGTAATCTTCGTGATGGTCTTTCTCAATCAGAAATCCGGTGTCGTGAAAAAGAGCTGCAGTTTTAAGCAACAACATCTCTTCTTCTCCAATACCTTCACCCCTCCCGATTATTTCCACCTGGGTCACAACATCCACGGTATGCTTCATATTGTGATAGGTGAGTTCCGATGGTAATTCATTCTCCAAACGATTCAATACCGCCTGTTCCATATCTGCAAACCGAATGTGCTGTAATCGTATTCGGAACAATTCATTGGGCTGTTTTCCTTCTCCATCGAGCGACAACTCAGGAAGTATCCCTTTCACAAAATACATATCTGTCTCCCCTTTATACTTCACGGGCATTTTGCCCCGATACTCTCCCACAAAAAATTCATTTACCAACTGCCAGGTTGTCCCCGAAATATTAATTTCTCCTGCGATTCCGGAAGACTCCATCCGGCTGGCAATATTCACTGTGTCACCCCAAATATCAAACGAAATTTTCTTTCGTCCAACCATGCCTGAAATTACCGGTCCGGTATGTACTCCAATCCTCAGTTCCCAATATTCCTTGTGCTCCAGCATTTTTACACGCCGCATTTCATTCATATAATTCTGCATCTCAATGGCTGCCAAAACAACCTCAATGGGATTGGTACTGTTTTTTACAGGCAAACCTCCTGCACACATGTAGGCATCCCCAATGGTTTTAATTTTTTCAATACCATATTTCTCAACAATGGCATCAAAATGAAGAAAAAACTGATCAAGCTCATCAATAAGCATCTCAGGATTCAATTGCTCCACAATCCTCGTAAATCCCTGAATATCGGCAAATAAAACCGTCACCTTCTGATACTTTCTTGATTTCTTCTTTGGCCCCTGATGTGTATAAACGATAGAATCGGAATCATATTGCCCCTGAATCCGATGTGCTTTCTCTTTGACCTTCATTGCCAGAGCTACACGCTCTGCTGTCAGAATCTCGACTCTGGCCTGAATATACCGGCGAATCCGGAAAACTAAAAATATAAGCAGCAAAGCCCCAAGCCCAACGGCAAACCAGGTATATGTCATTAAAAATAATACCATTTAATATTTTATTCAAATACGTGTATTAACCTTCATTTCAAAACAAAAAAGATAAGGGAAAGCCTGGCAAAAACAACGCCACGGGGTTAGAGTTATCTCCCACTCCCCTCTTCTAAGGGAGGACTAATGCAGTCAACGACGGATTCGGGACAAATATACTTTAACAATTTACATAAATTGGTATTCCAACAATGATCTTTGCTTTTAAGTTTTTAAACAGACTATACTTATACTCCTCCATAAAAAATCCTGTCGTCAAAAGATACAAAATACCATATTTTTTCCAAAAACAGGGAATAGTGAATTGTTCGGATTGATTCAGAATATAAAAAGTCTTCCAAAAAGGACCATTAATCTACACTTTCATGCTATTCAAAAAAAAGCTTGAAAATCTTTAATGTTTCCAAAAACAAAAACATTATCTTTAACCGTTGAATTTGAATCAAACCGACACATGGAAAGTTTAATGCACAGTATTCTGGTCCCTTACGACTTCACCGAAGTAACCTTTAATGCTGCGGCTCATGCTGTAAATCTTTCAAAAGTCCTGAATACCAATATCACCTTGTTGCATATTGTAAAAAAGGACACTGAAATACAGGAAGCTGAAAAAAAGTTAAAGGCGGATGCTTCCAAAGTCGAAAAAGAATTGGGTGTAAAACCTGAAATTCTTGTAAAAGAAGGAACAATCTTCAAAACCATCAACGAAGTCTCCGAAGAGCTGGAGAATGCTCTTGTTGTAATGGGAACCCATGGAATGAAAGGGATGCAGAAGCTGACCGGAAGTTGGGCCCTCAAAGTCATTGTCGGTTCCAGAGTTCCATTTTTGGTGGTTCAGGAACCTCCTCAAAAGAATGATTATACAAAAATTGTCTTTCCGGTTGATTTCAAGTCAGAAAATAAAGAAAAACTTCGGTGGGCAGAGTATATGTCACGGTTTTTCAAGACCAAAGTATTTCTGTTCTCCTCTACCGCCAAAGATGGTGCTGTAGATGGACGCACAAAAGCCAATGTGGTGTTTTGTAAGAATTTTCTGGAAGAAAAAAACATTGACTATGAACTGGTTTTGTCCAAACACAAAACTTCCTTTTCTCAGGAAACTGTTGAGTTTGCCAAAAACAATCAGGCCGATCTTATCATCATAATGACAACCAGGGATATTGCATTTCACGACTATGTTCTCGGTGCACAGGAGCAATACATCATTGCCAACAGTGCAAAGGTACCCGTTATGGTAATTAATCCACGTACCGACCTGATGAAGTATGGATATGGTGGCGGATTTTAATGCTCATAAAATATTAGTACCACAACAAGGCTGTCTCGCATCAAAAGGACAGCCTTTTTCATTAGGGTTATATTTGCTTACAAAGGTCTAATGGACCTCGCAATCCTTTCTTAAATGGACATTTGTGGCAAGTTTGAGGATTCAAAGTTCCATGCTCGTTTCATTCATCCGTATAAAATTAATTTTTCAAGGTCGAATGGAACTCGCATGTAAGGAATTTATACATTGTCTTTTGTGACACCCCTTGCCATGCTCGTTTCATTTATTCACAAATCAATAAACAGATTTTAAAGACCACCCCAACCTCTGCTTTTTTTTGTATTTTCGCACAAGAGAGTATTGAATCTATAAATCCGGATCATGGAACTTATTTTTGCCACAAATAATCAACACAAAGCACTGGAGATAAGCAGCATATTGGGTGGAAGCCTGGCAATCAAGTCTTTGGCTGATCTTGATTATACCGACGAAATTCCTGAAACCGGAGAAACCCTTGAAGAAAACGCTCTGCAAAAAGCCCGGTTTGTACACCGGCGTTGGGGTAAAAACTGCTTTGCGGATGATACCGGTCTGGAAGTTGATGCATTGAACGGAGCTCCCGGGGTATTTTCAGCACGTTATGCCGGTGAGGAAAAAGACAGTGCCGCCAACATCCGGAAATTATTGGAAGAATTACAGGACCAGGACAATCGTAAAGCAAGATTCAGAACCGTTATCGCCCTCATTATAGATGACCGCGAGATGCTTTTCGAAGGTATTGTGGAAGGTCAGATTCTTAAAACCCCCGAAGGAAGCGACGGATTTGGTTACGATCCAGTTTTTAAACCAGATGAAGCCAATCTGTCTTTCGCTCAGATGCCTCTGATTGAAAAAAACCTCATCAGCCACCGGGCAAGAGCCATGAATAAACTTACGGATTTTCTGAAGAAATACGCCAAAGACCTTTAATCGAAAGAAGATGAAGCAAATTTTTTATTTTTTGATTCTGAGTTTCTTGTTGGGATTGCCAACAAAGGCGGGGGGTGCTGAACAATGGAAAACCTACTACTCTTACAGGAACTGTTTTGATGTGGTTGAATCCTCTGAGTTTTTCATCGGTGCCACGCGATTGGGTCTCATTTATTTTCACAAGGAAACCTCTTCTGTAAGTATAAAAAATAAAAACAACGGACTTTCCGATTCAGGCATATCCGCTATAATGGCAAACCCCGGGAACAACACCGTTCTACTGGGTTATGAAAACGGGAATATGGACATCATCATGGACGGAAAAGTCTTCAACATCCCGGACCTGAAGATTGAAAATCTTTCAACAAGTAAGCAAATTAATCATTTTCTCTCCTACAACAACAGAGTTTTTGTTAGCACCGACTTTGGAATTCTGGAACTCGACATAGAGAAGAAAGAAATAGCCACGACGCTCATAATAGGAAGCGATGCCTCATTCCTCAAAGTATCAAAAACCGCTATCAAAGAAGACTCCATCATTGCTGCCACAGAAAAAGGATTGCTTGCTGCAAATATTAACTCGGATCAATTGGCTTTTTACCAGAATTGGAAACGGATCTCTCAATCGGAAAATTCTTTCTGTGACGTGGCATCTACCACAGATGCAATACTGGGAATTCGTGGTGAAAAAGGTGCTACCTGCAATCTGATTTCGTTTTCTTCAGCAGGACAAACCACAATTGGAAGTTTTGCACGATTTTACAACTTATTTGCTACCGAAGAAGAGACTTTTCTTGCATCCCGCGACAGAGTCACTGTTTTTAATGAATCTCTTGAGGTTACCACCCGCATTGACTCAATTGAAATTTCTCCGGGAGAATATCACCACCCCTCCTTTAAAAAAGCACTGAAAGGAAGTAATAATCAAATTTGGTTTGCTGATTGGGAAGGTGGGCTCTACTTTCAAAAAACGGGAACCCTGTACGAACAGTTATTGCCGGCAGGACCCGCAAGTAATAATATTTATGATGTTGTAAAAACAAAAGACGCACTCTGGACCGTTCCGGGAGGTTTTGGAGCCTTATTCGAAAATATCTGGCGGGCGCCGGAGGTTTCGGTACTAAACAACGATCAATGGACCATATTCAACCGGAGCAACACTGAGGTTTTTAAATCCTCAAACTCCAGAGATTTGATTAACATATCCGTAAATCCTGAAAACCACAACAACGTTTTTATCGCATCCTGGGGAAATGGTTTTTATGAATTCGACAAAAATGCAGATGGCACCTATTATCTGAAAAATCATTTTGTGGAAGACAACAGCGGACTGCACAATTTTCCAAGCACACCCATGGACAGATATACCCGCGTGTGGGCTATGGAGTTTGATAGAAACGGCAATATGTTTATTACCAACTCCGAGGTGGACGAACAGATTGTTGTTTACAACCCTGAAGATAATAAGTGGATTTATTACAACTATGGCACACTGGCCACTGACTGGAACAAAACTGCAGACATTTTAATCGACGATTACAATCAGAAATGGGTTTACGTTGTACACGGACCGGCAAGGGGACTATTTGTCTTTGACGATAACGGAACGCCAATGAATGAATCGGATGACCGATATCGGGGAGTCATTGACCCATCCGCCGATCCCGATCCCCGGAATGCAGGATTGATGGAGTTGTGGGACGAAAACGGAGAGTCACTTACCAACTATGTTTACTGCTTTGCCAAAGATAAAAACGGTTACATCTGGATTGGAACAGACCTCGGGGTGCTGGTTCAATATGATCCGGGAAACATCTTTAATAAAGAAAAACCCGTCTTTTCAAGAATTAAAGTTCCCCGAAATGACGGTACCGGACTGGCAGACTACCTGCTTGAAGGGCAGCGGGTAACCGCCATCGCTGTGGACGGGGCTAACCGCAAATACATCGGAACCGAAGGCACTGGTCTATACATCATTTCTGAAGATGGCCTAAAGACCGTAGAGCATTATACAAAAACCAACAGTCCTCTGCCTTCAGACAATATTTCAAATATCTATATTGATGAGGAAAGTGGTGAAGTTTTTATTGCCACCAACGAAGGACTTATCAGCTTATTGGGAGAGGCCACACAGGGAGAAAATAATTTCAGTAACGTATATGTTTATCCCAATCCGGTACGCCCGCACCATCAGGGTAACATCACAATCGCTGGATTGATGGACCGTACTACCGTTAAAATAACGGATACAGCCGGAAATCTGGTTTATGAAACCCTCTCGCTCGGTGGACAAGCCCTCTGGAACGGTCAAAACCTTCATGGCGAAAAAGTTAAACCGGGGATTTATATCGTATTTCTGAGTACACCCAATGGTTCTATGAGTGAGTTCACTAAAATTGCTTTTGTCAGATAATTGTAAAACACAAAAAACTAAATGATGTCGAAACGAAAACTGGGGATTTTTAGTGGAATTTTAGTTTTTGCAGCAATTATTGTTGCGGTATTTTGGAATTTATACAGACATCAATCTTACAACGAGGGTAACACTATTGATGCAGTGCCCGCAGATGCTGCTATTCTGATAAAAATTAATGATGTTGAATCTTTTACCAGCTATTTAATCAATAAAGTAGAATACAAAGAGGAACTTCTGGCTTTTGAAAGCCTTACCAAACTATATAGAATTCTGAACTACACCGATTCGGCAGCCTTTTTTTCTGAGAAGTCCGGGAAAGAGTTGTTAAACTCCCCGGTTTATATTTCTTTTAGTAAAATAGGAAAAGAAACCATCTCCCCGGTTTTTCACTTTTCTGTAGTGCACAAAAGCCACCAAAGCCAGTTAAAAAACTGGATGGATCAACGCCTTGAAGGAAAAAGAAACTATACCGGTTTTACCATCTATGAAGTTAAGCCTACCAGAGATTCTAAACATAATCTATTTGTCACATTTCAAAATGGAATACTTTCTGTCAGCCAATCGTCTTTATTAATTGAGGCATCTATCCGTCAACAACAATCAGGGATTTCACTCGCAGAGGACAAATCGTTCACCTCCCTTCAAAAAACCATCAGCAACAATGCCGACGGATCTGTTTTTATCAATTTTGACAACATTGAGGATTTTTCAGAGCCTTTTTTTGCACCGGGGAATGGTGATATTGCCTCATTTTTAACAAAAATTGCCCGGTGGAGTGCGCTTGATTTTCATATAAAAAAGGATGGGGTAATGGTCAACGGCTTTTTGAGTCCGGGGGCCGATCGTGATTTTATATCTTTATTTTCAGGAGTAGAACCTCGTCGTTCAACCCTTGATCAGATCCTCCCATCAGACACCAAAATTTTTACGGGATACAATTTTTCAGACAAGCAACAATTTCTCCTGAACTTCAAAAAACGCCTGTCAACATCCGATAACTCCAGTAAATTTCAATCATTGGATAAATCATTTGAAAACAAAACCGGCAAATCATATCTGGAATCATTTTTTGAAATTATAGATGGTGAAATGGCTTTTGCCTGTTCAAATTACAACGCCAGTAATCCGGATGAAGGACGTTTTATTGTTTTTCGTACCAGAGGACAATCAGCAACACTGCCGGTTCTTAAAACATTTCAGGATTTCCATAATATGTCATCACAACCGGTAAGAAAGTACTATGTGGATGAGTCAACCTCGTTCCCCATTTACCGTGGTTTCGAAGGAGAACTCAATACCCTTGTCTGGTCTGAACTATTTCCGGATTTGCCCATGAAGTATTTTTCCTTTTATCGCAATTACCTGGTTTTTGCGGAAAGTGAAAAGACACTGGAGTCGTTTCTTTACAATAACGTCCTCCACCGGACTCTGGAAAGTCATCCATACTACTCCTCTTTTGCAGAGAACTTTTCATATGAGGAAAACTTCCTGCTCTTTGCAGAAATTCCGCATTTATACTCGTTTATCGGCAAAAATCTGAACCCATCCAGATTTCATCCAACAAATGAACAACAAAAGGTTCTTTTCAATTTTTACGCCTCAGGCATCCAGCTTTCCAACAATAGTGGCCTGAGTTATACCACGATGTTTGCCAAACATGCTCCCCACAGAGATAAGGAGCCCCGAACCATATGGCAAAGCCGCATCGACTCAATGGTCTCCATTAAACCGGCTTTGGTGGACAATCATTACACACAGGAAAAAGAAATTATGGTACAGGATGCCTCCAACAACCTGTATCTTATCAACAATATGGGCCGTGTTCTCTGGAAAAAACCACTGGATGGCCCAATTCTCAGCGAGATTTACCAAATTGATTATTATCGGAACAATAAGCTGCAATACCTTTTTAACACACCCGACAAGCTCTATTTGCTTGATCGCAATGGAAATCATGTGGCCAAATATCCATTTACACTTCCGGCCGAAGCTTCTTGTGGCCTGTCGGTTTTTGATTACGACAACAACCGCGATTACCGGGTGTTTTTACCTTTAAATGACCGAAAAGTTTATCTATTTGACAAAACAGGAGCCCGTGTTTCGGGATGGAACATCCCACAAACAGAAGGAGTCGTAAATCAGCCGGTACAATTTTACCGAAGCAGTGGTAAGGATTACATCATTTTCAGCGACAATTACCGCAATTACATCATGGATCGAAGAGGGAACCACCGCGTAACCCCTCAAAAAAGTTTTGTCCGGAACCATCAAAGTCCTTTTTATCTGGAATATCCCGACTCTGAAAATACAGCGCTTGTCACCACCACTTCTGATGGTAGTCTGGCAAAAATATTTTTACCATCAGGAAAAACAGTGATCAACAAAGCAACCCAAACAGATGTCACCAATCATTCACTGGTCTTACTGCACCAAAACAACCCAAAGTATGTATTCATTAGACCAGCCCAGTTAACCATTTACAACGCTGCAATGAAAGTAAGTGCAGAATCAAAAACCGACAAAGAAATTCAAATAACCGGAGATGTATATAAATTTTCGGCATCTGATCATAAAATAGGCCTGATAAGTAAAGATGCTTCCCAAATATATTTATTCAACAGCGACGGAACCCTGTACAAAGGTTTCCCGTTAAAAGGAACATCGAGGTTTTCCATCGGATTCCTCAAATCGTCAGCTTACCGGTTTAATTTAATTACCGGAGGTGAGAACAATTACATTTACAATTACAGGGTAGAATAATCGTATCCTTCAGATTTTTATATATTTTTGCCCTACCCATGTACCCGAAAATGAGTACAAAGCCAAAAATGAAATCTATTACAAATAAAGATAATGCAGTATTCTTTTTTTGATTTTCTCTCACTGGTCGGCTCCCTCGGAATGTTCCTATATGGAATGAAAATGATGAGTGAAGCCCTTCAAAAAGTTGCCGGAAACAAAATGAGGGCCATTCTGTCGGCCATGACGTCCAACCGGGTACTGGGTATTCTTACAGGATTTCTGGTTACCGCCATGGTGCAGTCTTCCTCGGCCACCACAGTAATGATTGTGAGTTTTGTAAACGCAGGATTGATTACATTGAAAGAATCCATCGGTGTTATAATGGGGGCCAATATCGGAACTACAGTTACCGGCTGGATTATAACCCTGTTTGGTTTCAAAGTAAAGATCAGTGCTTACTCTCTTCCTCTCATCGGACTGGGACTACCATTTATCTTTTCCAAATCCGGAACGCGCCGCTCCTATGGAGAGTTACTAATCGGATTTGCCCTGATTTTCATGGGTTTGGAATATTTAAAAGAATCTGTTCCAAACATTCAGGAGAACCCTGAAATACTGAGTTTCCTCCACAAATACACCGACAGTGGCTTCTTTACCACCCTTTTATTCCTTGGTATAGGAACCCTGTTAACAGTCATTGTTCAATCCTCATCGGCAACCATGGCTCTAACCTTCGTCATGTGCAACGAAGGGTGGATCGAATTCAGTCAGGCTGCTGCCATGGTGCTGGGAGAAAATATAGGAACAACCATTACTGCCAATATAGCCTCATCGGTGGGTAACATCAGTGCCAAACGAGCGGCACGTGTTCATCTTATTTTCAATATGCTGGGTGTGGTATGGATGCTTTCACTTTTCAACAGCTACACCGGATTGATTGATACCATTATTACCCGTAACGGGGGAGCATCTCCAAATGAAAATCCTGCTGCTATTCCGGTAGCACTCTCCATTTTCCATACTTCGTTCAACATCATAAATGTTCTCATTTTTGTGTGGTTTACCCCTCTGATACAAAAGGTGGTGGAATATATGGTACCCAACCGAACCAAAGATTCGGATGAAGAGTTCAGGCTGAAGTACATTACGACCGGAATGCTCTCCACCTCTGAATTATCTATTCTTCAAGCCAAGAAAGAAGTGCAGTTTTATGCCAAACACACCACTAAAATGTTTGGTTTTGTGCGGAAAATGATGCAGGAGGAAAAAGACAAGAAATTCAACAAACTCTTCTCAAAAGTCCAGAAATACGAAGGAATAAGTGACAATGTTGAGGTGGAAATAACCAACTACCTTACGCAGGTTTCGCAATACAAACTCAGTGAGTTGGGACGCAAACGCCTGCGTGCCATGCTGAAACTGGCAGGTGACCTGGAGAGTGTGGCCGATTGTAATTTCAACCTGGCCCGTTCGGTAAACCGTATGAGAGAGAAAAATGTAAAGCTGAAAAAATCAGCCATGGAAAAACTGGAACTCATGTTTAACCTGGCGGAAGAAGCACTCTCTGTAATGCGCGAGAATCTTCAACAGGATGAACTGGTCGTTTCATTAACAAAAGCCAGGTTGCTCGAAGATCAGATTAACAATTACAGAAATCAGCTTAAAAGCGAGCATTTGGACAATCTGGCCAACAATGTATATTCCTATGAAGCCGGAATCATTTTTAATGACCTTTTCTCGGAATGTGAGAAACTTGCCGATTATGTCATAAATGTTTCCGAAGCTTTGGAAGAGGTTGGTATGTAAAATATCGTCCCAAACAAATTCTTAAATGTCTGATAATTCAGGCTTAATATTGTCATAACATAACACCCTTAGATTTGTACCATCAATAATAAAGAAAGAAAGTACAAACAAAAACATAAGTGTTATGAAAACATTCGTATTAAGCATTGCATTGGTGACATTTTCATTTATCAACACCTTTGCAGGTACCGAAAACCCGGGAGAACCTGCAGCAGTAAACACCTGTATATCAGGAATCATAATTGATCAGAATACAGGAGAGGCTTTAACCGGAGTGGAAGTTAAACTCAATGGCTCAGAGACCAAAACCTATACCGACTTTGACGGTAAATTTGTTTTCAATCAGGTAAAACCCGGTAAATACTCAGTGGAAGCCAACATTATTTCTTACCAACCGATTGTAAGATCTGTAAGTGTTAACCCCAATGAGTTACACGCACTCAACCTGCAACTGAACAACGTAGGAGAAGAATAAAAGGTATCCGGAAAAAATTGATTCTCAGGGAAGACTGATGGCAGCTCTTCCCTTTTTTTCTGAAAAAATGTTCAAATGTTGCCCAAATGTAACTTTAATGTTAATTTTGCGTTAACACAATTACAGGAACAAGTTGGGAGGCTTTTGATAACATTTTAAAGCAAAGGCCATGAAAAAGCTGATATTATTACTCATGATGGTAGTAACAGGTTCTCTGTTGCACGCTCAACTTGTGGAAAAAGAAGGAATTTTCTACGATTTTAACAACAATCCTTATACCGGTACCTATATTGAATACTTTCCTGATGGAAGTGTCCGTGTTGAAATGCAGGTAAAAGAAGGAAAGAAAAACGGAACCACAACCTATTATTTCGAAAATGGTAGTAAAAAAGAGGTCCGGAATTTCAAAGACAACAAAATGGACGGTACCTGGATTACCTGGGATGAAAATGGAACCAAGGTAGCTGAAGCCCGTTACAACAATGGCAAAAAACACGGAAAATGGTTCATCTGGGATGAAAATGGAACACTCCGATACGAAATGGAGTACAATTCGGGTGCAAAAACAGGCATTTGGTCCATCCACGATGAAGAAGGCAAATTAATCAGTGAGAAAGAATTCTGATATTTCTTCAAAAATTTAAAAAACCCGGTCTTATGATTCGGGTTTTTTCCCATCCTAATTTTCACAAACGTTTTGCATTTCTTTTCCCTGTTGTCCGGAAAAAACTATTATTATCAAATTGAGATTGCTTCGCTCTGCTACCAATGACAGATTTTTGTAATAAACACAAATTCAGATGATTAATAGTCGGCCCCCTCTCGGGGATCTGAATCTTTTGTTATCCCAACCCCGGGTTACCCACCCGGGGTTATTGACTGTCGTCGATCTTCGATTCAAATTGGCCCCTTCCAGGGACCTCCCAGATTTGTCATATTCCCATTATGCCTCAAAATTTAATTGATGTGCTCACTCACAATGACTCCGTTCTAAGGGTTGAGCAGGGTTGGTAGGGATTGATTTTCGGCAAAGCTGAAAATCAATCCCTATTTTTCAATTATTCCCTTCAGATTTTGGGTACAACAAACTTTCCTTATTTGGTTTAATTACAAACTATTGCATAAGCATAAACCCTCTTCAATATCGTTGGTCAATACATAGTGAAAAAGAATAGATTGGGTTCACAGAAAACATATTACAATCGGATCATCCTCTAATCAGGAATATTACATTTTCCGGATGGCATATGCTTTTACAGCCCAAATTCAATTTCTCACAAACCGGAATATAGGAGAGGTCACAATCTACAACAGCTTATTTAAACCAACTATAAATTAAGCAATTGAGTAGCACAAAACCTGTCCAATTTTATATATTTATGGTTTAAAATATGAGAATTATCGCATATTTTAATCAACCCTGTTGCCCACATAGTTGAAAAAAACGGTCAAAAATAAGGAGTATAGTATGAAAAGAAGAGATTTTCTGATAAAAGGAGCCGGCCTGGGTCTGGCGGGAGCTTTAATCCCGGGTTTTGGCGGACTGAATGCAGTGGGTTTGCCTGCAGAAGAAGGAAATTATGATTTGGTTGCCGTACGTGGAGGTGAAGCCGTTGATATGTTTGAAAAAGCAATGGAAGCTCTGGGTGGCATGGGCAAATTTGTAAAAAGCGGACAAAAAGTACTTGTTAAGCCTAATATTGGATGGGACGTACCTCCGGAGCGGGCCGGAAACACAAATCCCGACCTGATTAACAGGATTGTAAAGAGTTGTCTGAATGCAGGCGCTTCCGAGGTTGTGGTTTTCGACCATACCTGCGACCAGTGGGATCGTTGTTATCGCAACAGCGGACTGGAGGATGCAGCACGAAATGCCGGCGCCAAAGTTGTGCCCGGAAACAACGAATCTTTCTACAAGGAGGTATCTGTTCCTGGCGGAGTAAAACTCAAGAAAACAAAAGTTCACCGTGATTTGATGGACGCCGATGTATTTATCAACGTCCCAATTCTAAAACATCACGGATCAACAACCGTTTCTCTGGCCATGAAAAACCTTATGGGCGTGGTATGGGATCGCGGATTCTATCACGGAAACGATCTGAGTCAATGTATCGCAGATTTTCTGACTTATCGCAAGCCGGATCTTAATATTATTGACGGTTACCGGATGATGACCCGCAATGGTCCGCGTGGCGTATCAGTTTCGGATGTGGCCAATTTAAAAGCCCTGATCGCCGGAAAAGATATTGTGGCTGTAGATGCTGCAGCGACCATGATGTTCGGCGAAAAGCCCGAAAATATTAAGCACATCCGCCTGGCA
Source organism: Marinilabilia salmonicolor (assembly GCF_003003035.1). GTDB lineage: Bacteria > Bacteroidota > Bacteroidia > Bacteroidales > Marinilabiliaceae > Marinilabilia > Marinilabilia salmonicolor_A. The sequence continues at coordinate 324,233 of NZ_PVTS01000003.1, forward strand.
AATGAAATGGGCCTTGGTTCCATGGATCTTCAAAATTTATCAATTAAACGTGTGAAAATGGCTTAGTCTGATATACTTAATTTGTCAGGTTCAAATCTTTCATAGCCTCTACCCTATTTTCCGGTTTCCGGTACTTTCCGGAAACCGGTTTATTGTTCCGTGCTGAATCGGGTACATAGATTTATTGCACATACCTGACCCCATTGCCGGAAGTATGTGAATAAACGAATGCCCGTCATATCCGACTTAAAAAAGTTAACATTATACCGATGAACATTTACTCCCTTTTACGGAAAAGCAGAATTATTCTTGCTTCAGTGGTACTAATACTTACATTCATCCTTTTCATTGATTTGTATGAGTGGATCCCGAACCATCTCTTCGACACCATTCTCTTCCTGCAATTTGTGCCCTCCGTATTGCACTTTTTGGCCGTCTTCTCACTTGCTACCGCGGGTGGATTTTTAATAGTTCTGATACTTACAGTTCTAACTGGTCGTCTATATTGCTCAGTAATCTGTCCGTTAGGGATATTGCAGGATGTGATCAACAAGATAGCACGCTGGAAATCCAAAAAGAAAAGGTTTTTCAAATATAAAAAACCTCATCCGGTCCTGAGATATACCTTTCTGGGAATTGTAACCCTTGCCATCATTTTCGGAGCCGGATGGATCGTAACCTGGCTCGACCCATACAGCATCGCTGGAAGAACTTTCACCTACCTGTTTAAACCCCTGACAGTATGGCTCAACAATGGAGTGATAGCCCCGGTATTGCAGAACTTTGAAATCTATTCGGTTTATCACGTAAATTTAATGATGCCTTACCTGCTTCCGGTTCTGTTATCATTTGGCACCATTGCTGCCATTGGCTATTTCGCCTGGAAGCGGGGGCGTTTATTCTGTAATACCATTTGTCCGGTTGGTACCTTGTTGGGAGTTGCCTCCAGGTTCAGTTTTCTGAAAGTACAATTCGATGAATCCACCTGTACCCGATGTGGAAAATGTGCAGCTGTTTGCAAAAGCGAATGTATCGACATCCGCAATTATTCTGTGGATAACAGCCGCTGTGTTACTTGTTTCAATTGCCTTGATGTGTGCCCGGAAACAGCACTTTCACTCAGACCGGCAAAAAGCTCCACAAAAAAACCTGTAGATTTTAAAGAGGTTACCATGCCAAAAAAAGAAAAATCAAACACCACTGACGAAAACCGCAGAAAACTATTGGTTACAGGACTGGCTTTACTTACAGGAAGCCGCATTTATGCCCTGAAGAAAAACAAAATGCCGGAAAGCCAGAAGGATCTCCTGCTCAATAATAAAGAATATCCGGTAACTCCTCCGGGTGCAGGTAACATAAAACGATTCAACGATATTTGCACAGGATGCTCACTTTGTGTGGCAGCTTGTCCTACCGGTGTTTTACAACCTTCTCTGACACATTACGGATTGGAAGGTTTCATGCAGCCTCACATGGATTATGCTACCTATTTCTGCAATTTCGATTGTAACAAATGTGGAGAAGTTTGCCCTACAGGGGCCATTTTACCCCTTCCCCTGGAAGAAAAACAAATCACACAAATGGGAAAAGCCGTTTTTGTAAAACAAAACTGTGTGGTTTACACTGATGAGACCGTCTGCGGAGCCTGCTCGGAACATTGTCCGACCAAAGCAGTTACAATGGTTCCCTACAAAGATGGTTTGCGCATTCCGGAAGTTGACCAGTCCATTTGTATCGGATGTGGTGCTTGTGAATATCCTTGTCCGGTTCCTCAACCTTACAAAGCCATCTATGTAAATGGAAATGCAGAACAACAGCTGGCTGACAAACCCGATTTTGGTAAAAAACAGGAAATCGATCACGAAGAAGATTTCCCTTTTTAATCAATTAAAAACCTTAATAGGAAACTGATTAAAGTGATAAAAAAGTAATCATTATTATCAAAAAAATACTTAAAACCTTTTATTTGTAGGCTTCTCTCAGGAAAAATCGTGCCTTTTCTATTTCATCCGATAGGGAATATTCAAATTCGCTTGTTTAACGGACCTTAACCTGCTAAGTCCGTGAATTAAGCGGTTTAGCTACATTTAAAAAAATTTTTTACAACCACACAATGACTATTAAAACGCTATTATTCTGGGTTTCAATATCAGCCCTGACATTTTCCTGCACCTCTGAAAATGACCATTCACTGGTTGATGAAAATGCTTCCCCTGAAACAAAAGCCTTGTTTCACAACTTAAAAGAACTTTCACCAAACCAGACTCTTTTCGGTCATCAACACGCCACCGAATATGGTCATGGCTGGCAGGGCGATGAAAACCGTTCGGATGTTAAATCTGTGACCGGTTCACACCCGGCTGTGATTGGAGTAGATATCATGGGCTTTTCAGGGGTTTCGGAAGAAGAAATCAATAAAAATATGGAATCCCTGCGGAAAAACGTCATTGACACCTACGAAAGAGGAGGAATAACCACCGTAGCCTGGCATTTTTCCAATCCGGTATCAGAAGGTCGTTTTTATTGGGTTGATTCTGTTTCTTTACCCGCTGTTAAGTATATTATTGCCGGAGGCGGGGAACATGAAAAGTATAAAGAAATACTGACCACCGTCGGAGCTTGGGCAAATAGCCTGAAAGCAAAAGACGGGACCTTGATTCCGGTTATTTTTCGACCGTTTCATGAATTCGACGGAGATTGGTTTTGGTGGGGTGCTTCGCATTGTACCAAAGAAGAATTCACGGATTTGTGGAAATTTACAGTTTCTTATTTGAGAGACTCACTGGATGTACACAACTTCATCTATGCATTTTCACCCGACAATCGTTTCAACAATGAGGAAGAATTTCTGGAGCGATACCCCGGCGATGAATGGGTAGATATGGTTGGAATGGACAACTATGCTGACCTTGGGCGCGACCGGTATGACATTGAAACCGCAGCAAAAAAGCTAAAAATCGTTTCGGATTACGCAGAAAAAGCCGGAAAACTGGCAGCATTCACCGAAACAGGGCTAGAATCAATACCCGACACTACCTGGTGGACAGAAACCTTGTTAAAAACCATGCAAATGCATGATGCCAAACTTGCTTATGTGTTGGTATGGCGAAATGACATTCACAGCCAAACACATTATTATGCCCCATTCCCCGGGCATAAAAGTGTCCCCAATTTTATGGAATTCTACAATCATCCATATACTCTTTTTGAAAAGGATTTGAAGAATATTTACCGACTAGAAAAATAAAATTTCGGGCAACCATTTCAGCATTAATTTGTTGACTTTATAGTTGAATGTTGAATCATAAAAACGTTTTTATTATGAGTACACACAAATCATCAGCTATATGGAAAGGAAATCTTGCCAAAGGTAAAGGAACCATGAATGTGGGCGAAGGAGCCTGGCAAGGAAATTTCTCAGCAAAATCACGTTTCGAAGGAAGTAAGGACGGAACAAGCCCCGAAGAATTGATTGCTGCCGCGCATGCCGGATGTTTTTCAATGGCCTTTTCTCATGCACTTTCAGAAGCTGGTCACGAACCCGAAAGTGTGGAGACAAAAGCAGAAGCAACCATCGAAAAAGGAGCAGAGGGTTTCAGTATTACTAAAATACATCTTACTACCGAAGGAAAAGTACCAGGAATAGAAAAGGATGAATTCTTAAAAATTGCAGAAGAGGCCAAGGAAAATTGTCCTGTTTCAAAAGCACTCAAGCAAGGCGTAGCCATTTCACTGGATGCATCTTTGCTTTAAAGAGATACCCGTCAACCGGGATTTTCGAAGGCTGCCAAAACGATGGCAGCCTTTTTTGTTGACCTCATCAGAATTTATAAAAACTGCCTGTTCAGAATTCGGGTCGATTTTGAAACAAATTTTTTATCAGTCCTTGACCTTCCCTTTAACTCTTTGTAAATTAAAAGCTTTGAATTCAAACATTTAAAAACTTGAACTATGGCTATTAAAAAAGTTTGGATGGAAGAGGGTTGCACCTCCTGCAACCTTTGCGTTGACATTTGCCCGGAAGTTTTCGATATGCCAGATGATGTGGCTGTTGTCAAAGAAGGCGTAAATTATGATGATTATACCGAAGAAATTATAGAGGCAGCCGAGAGTTGTCCGGTAGAAGTCATCAAATATGAAGAGGGGTAACAAAACCTCTCTTTTTTTGTAATCTAACCCACATTAAACCTTTTATAATCGCTGAATCCAATATCTTTGCAAAAAACCGATAAATGGAAAGAAAAGCGTGAAGTTAAACCTTTCAAACATAAATCTTCCGGTTAAAGAAGTTGTTCCGGAAATTCAGAAACTACTGCAAAAAAGAAATTCTTTAATCGTAAGTGCCCCTCCGGGAGCGGGAAAAAGTACACTTTTACCGCTCGTTTTGATGCATGAAAGCTGGCTTCAGGAGAAAAAAATCATTATGCTGGAGCCCCGAAGATTGGCCGCTCGAACTATTGCCATGCGAATGGCCTCGATGTTAGGGGAAGAGGTAGGACAAACAGTTGGTTACAGAATTCGTTTCGACAATAAAATCAGTAAATCCACCCGTATTGAGGTGGTTACAGAGGGGATTCTGACAAGAATGCTTCAGACTGATAATGCACTCGAAAATACCGGAATGGTCATTTTCGATGAATTTCACGAACGCAGCATTTTTGCTGATATAGCCCTGGTTCTCACACGCCAAAGCCAGGAGGTACTGCGTCCTGATTTACGGTTGATGGTTATGTCGGCCACGCTAAATTTACCCCATCTTTCAGAAATGCTCGGAGCCCCTGTTGTGGAAAGCCGGGGACGGCAATATCCGGTTGAGATAACCCACACAGGAAACCGGGATATGATGGTTATTGCTGAGAATGTGGCAGCGATTGTTTCCCAGGCTGCAAAAAATGATAAAGGAGACATCCTGGCTTTCCTTCCCGGCGAAGGAGAAATACGAAAATGTGAAGAGATACTCAAAAAGAGCCTCGACAATATTTCCATTCACCCGCTTTACGGACAGTTACCTCCCAAAGCACAGCTGGCAGCCATTCTTCCAAATGCTCAGGGCAAACGAAAAGTTGTATTGACTACTTCTATTGCAGAAACCAGCCTGACCATCGAAGGGGTATCCATTGTGGTGGATTCCGGCTATGGACGTACCCTGCAATTCGACCCCGGAACGGGACTATCGCGACTGACCACCATAGAAATTACGCTTGATGCAGCCAATCAGAGAGCAGGACGGGCAGGACGGCTTGGCCCTGGAAAATGTTACCGACTTTGGACCCTGGCCGATGAACACCGAATGGAGGAACACCGGGTTCCGGAAATTGAAACTTCCGATTTGGCTTCAATGGTGCTCGACCTGGCAGTATGGGGAATAACCGATGTCTATTCTCTCAATTGGCCCACTCCCCCTCCCAAATCTCATGTGGATGAAGCTTTGGAAACACTTCATCAGCTGGAAGCGCTCGAAAACCATAAAATAACCTCACACGGAAAAGAGATGGCCACCCTCCCCTGCCATCCACGAATCGCCCACATGCTCCTTATGGCCAACACTTCAGGGCATCTTTCATTAGCAGCGGACCTGGCAGCCATACTGGAAGAACGCGACCCCATGTCCCGGGAAACAGGAATTGATATCAATCTCAGGGTAGAAGAACTACGCCGTCAACGACGAGAGAAACGAAACAACAAAAGGTGGAACCAAATCATAAAAGTGGCAGAATCCTATCTCCGGATGTTCGACCGCCAACCTGAGAACGACCCGTTTGACCCGTTTGATACCGGCCTTTTACTGGTTCATGCCTATCCCGAACGCATTGCATCGGCACGACCCGGAAACGAAGCTCGTTTTCAACTTTCTAATGGAAGCTATGCTCTCGCTTCACATAAAGATGATTTGGCTCACGAACCCTGGCTTTCAGTAGCCCACATGGATGCACGCCAGGGAATGGGTAAAATCTTTCTGGCTGCCCCTCTTAATCCGGCTGATCTGAAAACATTAATTAAAACCTCTGAAACCATCACCTGGGACACTCGTAAAGGAGGCCTGCTAGCCACCCGCGATTTACGAATTGGCAGTCTGGTGCTACAATCAAAACCACTTAACAATCCTGACCCCGAAGAAGTAATGAATGCCATTTGCGAAGCCATCGCAAAAGAGGGTCAAAACTTATTGAATTTTAACGATGACGTGGCCCACTGGCAAAACCGAATAATCAGTCTAAGTAAGTGGCGCCCCGAAGAAAACTGGCCGGATGTAACCACATCTGCCCTCCTTCGAACCTGCAAAGAATGGCTATCCCCTTACTTAAACAACATCCGACGCAACGAAGACCTCAAAAAAATAGATTTACTTAATGCCCTGCATTATCATCTCTCCCCTGAAAAACAATCGGCTCTTGACCGTCTGGTTCCTCAACGAATAAAGGTTCCCAGCGGTTCGTTTATAAAAATAAGTTATCAACCTGATGGTTCGGCTCCCATTTTAGCAGTACGATTACAGGAAATGTTTGGAATGGCCGATACCCCTGCTGTTAACGACGGTAAAACACCTGTACTTCTGCATTTACTCTCGCCCGGATTTAAACCGGTTCAGGTTACCTCTGACCTTCGTAGTTTCTGGAACAATACCTATTATGAAGTAAAAAAGGAATTGAAAAACCGTTATCCCAAACATGTATGGCCGGAAGACCCTTGGAAAGAAGAAGCAATAAGAGGAACAAAAAGAAAGGGAAAATAACCAGTATCAGAAAACCCAAAGAGTTTTTAAACAGATTCGGTCTTCAACCTGTTTATAGTACATAATTAATTGTTATAAAATAAGTATGGAACTAGGTATAGGCATGTTTGGAGACCTCACATTGGATGGGGAAAACAATAAATTTCAGTCACCCAAAGAGCGTTTAAGTGAAATGCAGGAACAGGTAAAACTGGCCGAGGAGGTCGGTTTGGACAGTTTCGTTCTGGGTGAACACCACCGACCCGATTATGCGGTATCCTCAACCGAAATTGTTTTAGCTGCTTTGGCATCAGTTACAAATAATATTAAACTGGCCAGTGGGGTTACCGTGCTAAGTTCTGCCGATCCCGTCAAAGTCTATCAGGACTACGTGACACTTGATTTGATTTCGAACAATCGGGCCGAAATAATTGCCGGACGAGGCAGTTTTACAGAATCATTTCCGCTTTTCGGATATGATCTGAAAGATTACAACGAACTCTATGAAGAAAAACTGAATTTATTGCTTAAACTTAACAATGAAGATACCATCACCTGGCAGGGAAAATTCAGACCTTCACTAAATGAGCAAACCGTTTATCCCCGACCCGAAAGAAAACTCCCGATCTGGATTGCCGTAGGTGGAACTCCCCAATCTGTTGAACGCGCAGCCCGACTGGGTTTACCCATTATGTTTGCAATCATAGGCGGAATGCCCCGTCAATTTAAGCCGCTGGTGGAATTTTACAAAGAACAATATCTGGAACATGGTCACGACATCAATAAAATGCAAATAGGCGTGCACTCCCATACTTTTGTATGTAATTCACTGGAAGAGTTGCTTGATAATTATTATCCCGGATATGCTGCTCAAATGGACCGAATTGGGGCAACAAGAGGTTGGCTGCCTTATTCCAAACAACAATTTTTGCATGGATTAAGTCCGGATGGCGCACTATATATGGGAGACCCCTCAGAAGTGACCGACAAAATACTTGAAACCATTGAAATGTTTGGTCTCACCAGATACATTGCTCATGTGGATGTAGGAGGCCCCACGCATAAACAGCTGATGAAAACCATCGAAATGTTCGGAGAAAAAGTTGTTCCACAAATAAGAAAGGCGATGGAGGTTTAACTGATTACTTGTCTAATTTTTCAACGGTTTTATTCCATCAATAGAATCCACATGAATGGTGACTTCTATCGCATATTCCTTCTCTATCCGTAGTTCATATTCACTGGCTATTTCATGAGCTTTAGAGAGGCTGTATATTCCCGGCAAACTGATGTGAAAAACCAACTCAGAATGATGTCCGTAATGATGCATTTTGAAACTATGCGGATCCAGAAAGACATTTCCGTTAATAGTCTCCCCCAACTCCACTATTCTCTGCTCCATTTCCGGTTCAATATTTTCTCCAAGCAAAATGCTTATGGTTTCGCGCATGATGGTGTAAGTGGTATAGAAAATCATTAGGGAAACCAAAATTCCCAAAACACTATCGGCCCACCAAAACCGGCCTCCTGCAAAAATACCCACTAAAATTACAATACTTGAAATGGCATCAGACCGGTGATGCCAACCGTCAGCCTTGAGGGAATTGGATTTAATTTTTTTCCCGATGATAATGGAATAGCGGGCCATAATTTCCTTTATCACTACAGAAGCAACGGTAACCCAGATGGCTACAGGACCATAATTAAAATCAGCACGTTCTTTAAATTTCAGGATAGATTCGCCCAAAAAATTAAACCCCACAATAGCCAGTAAAATACCTACCACCAGAGATGCAATTAATTCGGCACGACCATGACCGAAAGGATGTTTTTTATCGGCAGGAATATTTGAAACTTTAAGCCCAAATAAAACGGCCAGTGAAGAAACTGAATCTGACAAAGTATGCCAGGAATCCGCTAAAAGTGCCACAGAATTAGAAACAATTCCAGCCCAATATTTAATGCCGAATAATCCGATATTCAAAAATATAGAAAGCCAGGTGGCCACCACTCCGGATTTTGATTTTTCCATAATTTATTAATATATGTCGCTATCATCAACGGGAAATCCTTTATCTTTCCAATCTTTGAACCCTCGTTTTAAATGATACACATTCAAAAAACCCTCCTTCTCCAATATTGTAAGAACTTTTTTGGAACGATTTCCATAAGTACAGTAAACCAAAACAAGTAGTTCTTTAGGGTAACCGGAAATAAGCTTTAGTAAAACTTCCTTTTCCCCTGCATATAAAGCACCTGGAATACGCTCACTGGAAAACTCTTCATATATTCGTACATCCAAAACAACCACCTGTTCAGCACTGTCCTTAAAAGCAAAAAAATCCTCAGCTGCTAAATTCTTCTGAGAAAAAGCAACTGAACCTGTCAATAAAAATAGCAAAAGAATTTGCTTACGCATAAAAACCATTTATTTAATGCCTGAAAGAAAACTAAGAATTTTCAGTCTTTGACAAAATAGCGCCAAATGCAAGGCTTTCGAAGTTTTTGAAATCAAGGAGTTTACTTTTCGAAAATGACTGTTTCAAAAACGAGAATAACGCAGTAGTTGGGGTTTGTTGCAAAGACTATTTACCAGCACAAAGAAAAGGGTTAACCATCATACTTCAAACAGATCTTCAATAATTCCATCAATTAAGAACCATCCTTTCCTTGTTCCAAATATCCTTCCACACTCTTGTTGCAATAATCCCCGTTCTGTCCATTTTTGGATATTATTCTCAAACTGGGACATCAAACCGAAATGATTGGCTTTCAAATCCTCAAGATCAATTCCTTTTCGGGTACGTAATCCCAACATCAGGCACTCATTAAAACGATCATTTTCTGTCAATATTTCATTTGAAACACCACTTTGATATCCCGATTCAAGGTATTGATGCAGATCAGATTTGTTCCAAAAACGCCGGATTCCGTCAAATGAATGAGCTCCGGGCCCTGCACCCAGGTAAGATTTACCTGTCCAGTAGGAGGTATTGTGTCTGGAATATAGTCCATCTCTGCAAAAATTTGAAATTTCATAATGTTCAAAACCCAGTTTTTCAGCTTCATCATGAAGCATCCAAAAAAGTTGTTCGCTTTGTTCCTCTTCAATTTCAGAGAGTTTTTTCCGTTTTTTATCACGTCCAAACTGTGTATTGGGTTCGATGGTTAAGTGATAGGCGGACAAATGTTTCAACGGATATTGATTCATAACAATCAGATTTTGCAGAAACTTTTCCTGATCAGACCAGGGCAAACCATAAATCAAATCAATACCCACATTTTCAAAACCGGCAGCAAACGTCTGTTCAATAACATTTCTACTTTGAATGGAATTATGTCTGCGACCCATTTTCTTCAAATCTTCATCAAAGAAACTTTGAATACCCAGACTAATTCTGTTAAAACCTAAACTTCTTAAACCTGACAAATATTCAGCATCCAGATCGTCCGGATTGACTTCAATTGTAAATTCGGTATCATCTGCCAAAGAATATTCTTTTCGGATAACATTTAAAACCTCCTCCAATTGTTCAACAGCCAAAAGACTGGGTGTACCTCCTCCAAAATAAACGGAGTGTATTACTTTTTCTGATTTCGAAAAAAAATCTGATCGCTCTTCCAACTCTTTCAAAAGCTGGCCCAAAAATTGATTTCTATATTGAACCTTTGTACTTTTAAAAAAATCACAATAATGACACCTGGTTTTACAAAATGGAACATGTATATAAATTCCCGCCATAAAATAAAAAATTAAATCAACACCAAAATCATCTCTAAGCCGCGCCATTACTGAAAATGTTCCACGTGAAACATTTTAAACCAGAGGTTTATCAACAACAATCAACCACTTATCAATAACTTTATGAACATAAATAAAACAACACAACTACTTATTAATTACAAATTTACATTAATAATTGTAGGAATTATCTTCTTTCTTAGCTTATCAACATCGGAAAGTATCAACAAAGTATGGTTTCTGGATTTTCCACATTCCGACAAAATAGCTCACATGGGTATGTACGGATTCCTCACCCTGGTTTACCTAATGGAACGAACAGCTTTTCTCAGACGCTATCAGGCAACCCGAAAAACACGTTGGTATTTTGTCTGGTGGATTGTACTTATCGGAGCTATTCTGGAATTTATCCAACCATTGATGGCCGGACGTGAAAAAGAGTTTTTTGATTTTATTGCCAACACCTCAGGAATTGTGATGGCTTATATAGTATTCTTTCTGATTAAAAAGTACTACAGTTTTAATAATACATTTTCGTCATGACCCATTCGCTCAATAATTCCTCCAATCGTCTCACTGCTGAAATAATCTACTACTTCCTTACGTACTTTACTGTATCTGTCATGAACAGGACAACGTTCCGCTTTTCCCGACGAACTGTGACACAATCCGGTCCCTATCAGGCACGATTCAAAAACAGAAGGACCATCTATAATCTCCACTATGTCCAGTAAAGTTATTTCTTCAGCTTTTTTGGCAAGAAAAAATCCTCCTGTAGGGCCTTTAAAACTATTCAACAGTCCCTTTCGAACAAATATCTGCAGTATTTTACTTAAAAATTGCATGGGAATTCCCAATTCTGAGGCGATAACCCGGGCGTTGGCGCGGTTATCTTCACTCCCTTTTAAACCAATAAAAATGATTGCTCTAACAGCGTACTTACAAGTTGTTGACAGCATAATAATGAAAAAATTATTTCTACTCTTTAAAATTATTTTACCGGAATTTTCTCCACCCTTCGTTTATGTCTTCCACCTTCAAAACCGGTAGTGAAAAAAGCATTAACAATTTTCAATGCTTCCTGCTGCTTAAGAAATCGTCCGGGCAATGCACAAATATTAGCATTATTGTGTAATCGCGCCAAATAAGCTATTTCAGTGTTCCAACATACTGCAGACCTGATACCCTGGTGCTTATTAACAGTCATATTGATCCCGTTTCCACTTCCGCAAATGGCAATGGCAACTTCACAATCACCATTTTCAACAGCATTTGCCAATGGATGAGCATAATCGGGATAATCGGTACTGTCATCAGAATTGGTTCCTAAATCCAATACTTCAATTCCTTTCTTCAACATTTCCTCCTTCAAAAACGTTTTCAGAGTGAAACCTGCATGATCTGAACCTATGGCTATTTTTTTGAAAAGCATATATTTTTATTTTCAAAGATAATAAATTCTGCGGCTTTCATATTCGTTTAACAACCTGTTGACAATTGGTTAATATTTACCAACAACTTATGAAAACATTTTATAGGAAATATCGGAAAAATTTTCATACATCACCAAATATAGCCATGTCAAATAAGTTAACTGTTCTTTCTGATTTTCTTTTTAACAGTTTTCACACCCGTATTAAACAATTGCCAATGATTAATTATTAAATTTGCATTTACTTAACCGTTGTTGATAACATCAACTATATAATTGAAGTTTAATTTTTTAAGTGGTCTTATAAGTCGTTGATAAAGCAAGCTTAAATAGTCATTTCAATACAAAACAATGGTATTGAAATATTTTTTTAAACATTATCAACAGCCTTATAACATCACCATATTATATTTATAAATCTTTATAATAATGAATATTAAGAGTGAATGGTTGAAAAAAGGATTTGTTGACGAAACAATTCCTGCCGGTGTGGACTTGGTTGAAGCTGTGAACAAGCTTAAAAAGGAGAAGAATGCACTGCTGATGGCTCATTATTATCAGAAAAATGAAATACAGGATACCGCTGATTTTGTAGGTGACAGCCTGGCCCTTGCCTGGGAGGCTTCTCAAACAAATGCGGATATAATTTTACTTTCCGGGGTTTTGTTTATGGGAGAAACAGCCAAAATTTTATCTCCTGAAAAGAAGGTGCTGATTCCTGATTTTAATGCAGGGTGCTCGCTCGCTGACAGCTGCCCTGCTGATGCTTTTGAAGATTTTATTAAAAAGCACCCCGGACACATCGTGGTTACTTATGTTAATACCACTGCCGATGTTAAGGCTTTATCCGACATCGTTGTAACCTCTACCAATGCTGTAAAGATAATTAATAGTATTCCTAAGGATAAGAATATTATTTTTGGTCCTGATCGTAACTTGGGTAACTATCTGCAAAGTGTTTCAGGTCGCGAAATGGTTATCTGGGACGGAGCTTGTCATGTTCATGAAAAATTTTCTGTAAAGAAAATTGTTGATTTGAAGAAGGAACATCCCAATGCGGAGGTTATTGCCCATCCGGAATGTAAAAAACCTGTTCTTACCATTTCTGATTTCATTGGCAGTACTGCCAGTTTATTGAAATATACCCAAACCTCTGCTTCCAATGAATTTATAGTGGCTACAGAGTCCGGCGTTTTGCATCAAATGCAGTTGGCTTCAAAAGGTAAAACTTTTATTCCAGCACCCCCCTCCGACTCCACCTGTGGTTGTAACGATTGTGAATTTATGCGCCTTAATACACTGGAAAAGATCTATTTAACATTGAAATATGAATATCCGGAGGTTAATGTGGAAGAGGGTGTTCGGGTAAAAGCCATTAAACCCATTGAAAAAATGTTTGAATTATCTGGGGACTTACTTAAAAAATAGGACTTTATGTTTTAAGGCAATTTGAACACGTTGTTTTTGTGATTTTTGTTTGTTTAATTTCCTATTTAATTTTTTACCTTTATCGATTAGGAATTTTCAATCACTTTTCGGCTTTAATCAAAAATATACTGATTTACAGGTCTTTAAATAATTTGTGATTTGATATTATTTCTTTAAAAAATCGTTTAAAGGGATTATCCATGGATGGGATTTCATTATTATTAGTTGAGGATAATGTTTTGAATCAAAAACTTATATTTCTTACTTTATCGAAATACGGGTTTAAGATTGATGTGGCCAATAATGGTAAGGAAGCGTTGGACAAGCTCAAAGTAAAGAGCTATGAATGCGAATTAAGGGTTAAATTATCAATCCAATAAAAGCTGCTGCCAGTTTTCCAAACACATGAACCAGCAACCCATTAGTAGATCTGACATTTGACGCTCTTTGAATATTTGTTTTTTCATTAATCCAGTTAAAGAAAGCCTCTATTGGTTGCCGTATTGAAGATACAGCCTTAGAGTAGAGTTCGTTTGCAGCCTTGTCGAAAAATTTCAGACAATCAGGCTGCCCCTTTACCCCTTTGACAGGAGTAAGCATTGCTGAGTTGTATTCCTTAGTCATATTGACAAAGAATTCAGTGTCATGATATATTTTGTCACCATAAAATTGTCTGTTCGACAAATCAGCCCAGTTCTGTTTAAATGCATTTAAATCATTTTCGGACGCTTGCGTGATAATAACTGACTCAGGAAAAGGTAATTTGCTTGGACGATGCATCCCCAGCACATGCAGTTTAAGACCAAAGTACCAGATTCCTTTAGTTGAACAGAAGGTTTTATCAGTGATTTCTCTAGCAACTTTACCATGCCTTTTTCCAGAACATGTGATAATAGGCATTGAATCTAACACATTTGTATTGCTACTACAATCATAGGGACGCTGGGTCGTCATGAGTATATCAGATAAACACTTTAAAGCTTCCGACATACGATTTAGCCGTGTATTGAAAGCCACATAGGAAGGTAGCTTTGGGAACCATGAATGCAAATAGTCTTTTGCAAATTGATGAATATGTTTAATTTTAAACCGTTGTTCTGAATGCATAACAAATAA